>CAYLOE010000017.1:0-120402 GCA_964385225.1 uncultured Planctomycetaceae bacterium | reverse complement strand
AGGTTAATCCCGCCGGCCCGCCCCGTCAAAAATCATCCTGACACCTTTTCCCCCACCTGCCTTGTACGGAGAAATCGAGTTGCCCGGCAGGGGGTCCCAGGAGCCATGTGTCTCTGAGGAGGCTGCGGCCGAACGATTCGACCTGGATGCCGTCGATTGCTGCAAGCCGAAGCGGACACTACCACGCGAGGTGGTTGGTGAGCAGACAAATATAGGACATCGCGGCATCGGAGTTGCTGGGCATAGAATGGTCGATGGGGCCTTTCGGCTGTTGCCTTTGGACGCAGGAGGTATCGGCATGATCCTACAAGCGAAGGGACGGCCGTTTACGGCGATGGTGGAATGCCGGCGTTGGAGAGCGGCAGGAGCGGAGGAAATCGCCGGGGGCCGGAGGCCGAGACCCGAGACCCGCGGCCCGGCGGGTGGGGAGTAATCCGATGAGCAAGCGAACTTTTCAGCAGGTCATGTTGATCGTGACGGCCCTGGCGCTGCCCTGCCGCGCTGGGCTCATCGTCGTCGATCACCAGCCGCACAACACGGGCGGTTTGGGATCAGATACGGCCTTCAGAATACCACCTGGCCAGACCGTCTTTGGGCAACGGGTAGCGGATGACTTTCGGCTTTCCGCGCCGACCTCGCTGATTGGGGTAAACTTCTGGGGCTTCTACAACGAAGATAATCCTCCTGTCGAAGAGACGATGCGAATCCGCTTCTACGGCTCGCGCGTTGGCGACGGTCTGCCGGATGACAATAACATCATCTACGAAGAGAGCTACAATAATCCATCGCGGACATGGACGGGTCGGCAGGTCTTTACGGGTGTTCTCCCGCTGGAATACTTCTTCGAGGTGGACTTGGCCACGCCGCTTCCTTTGGCGGCGAACACGAGCTACTGGTTGGAAATCGTACAAATCGAGGATGTTAATGCTGCTTTCAGATGGGAGTTCTCCCTCGCAGATCAAAATGGGCAGGCAGTTATCAATAACGCTGGCTCACCTGATTGGCATAACACGTATCCGAACATAATCGCTGATACGGCTTTCCAACTCGTAGCAATTCCCGAGCCGAGCGCTATTACTTTTATTGCTGTGGTCATGATTGTCCTTTCGTATCGCCAGTGCAAGATTTGCTCTGTATGGCAACAATTTAGAGATTAAACATACTAATATTGAAGAAATCGGCGTAATTCAAAATCACAGACATTGGGGGTAAAGGAGACCTTCAGTGTCAAGACAACATCACACAGTTACTGGAACAACAAGTGGTTGCATTCTCATTGTCCTCGTGACAATCTTCGCAACACTTCCAGACCGTCTGATCGCCGAATGCGACCCGCTTGGTCTCATCAACCACGATGACTATCTCGTCGACGTTGGTTTTCGTTACTGGGAACCGACGGTGGGAATCGAAGACTGCGGAAGGTTTATCGTCGCCTACAGGGCACGTATCGGCTGGTCCGCCGATCTTATTCTCGCCAGGCGGTTCCTCCCTGACGGCAGCCCGTGGGGTAATGAGCCCATTTTCATCAGCGAGTTCGACGAACAGTTCACTGCCCTCGGCCAGACGCACTCCCAGCCATCCGTCGCCGTCAGTCGTTCGGGAAACGTCCATCTGGCCTGGATCACCGCATGCGGCGAGTGCCGATGGCCCCCCTGTCCTGAGGGTCCCTGTGAACAGGTACCCAATGAAGGAGTATTGTTACAGCAAAGTTTCTTTTCTATTGACTCCCCGCCTAATCCCGTAGGCATTCCTGTCTCGCCGTCCGACACGCGAGTGAACTCGGTGCCGTCCGCAGGTGTTTCGAACGGCGCGTCTCGTGTCGCATGGCAGAACCACGACACTTTCATGTGTCCGCCCACACCGGACGAAAACGCGGCGCTGCACGGCCCGAACCGCGATGAGGGCGATCCCGTGGAATCATGTGATTGCTCGGTCCTCGGCTTCGGTTGCAGCCGGGCATGGCAGCCGTGCCTGAGCATGAGGTCCGATGGGTACTACTGCCTAGTGTGGGCACAACCCGAGGATCCAATATCGCTTTTTACTCCATACGACATTTTGCTTCAAGCGACGGATCTCGGAGGCTCGCCAATCGGCTCTACCGTTCTCGTTAACGATCCGACGACCGAACTGGTCCCATCTGATCAAATCTCCCCCGCCGTCGCCATGGACGACTTTGGTAATGTTGTCGTGGTCTGGGCGAGCATCAACCTTCAGGGCTGTTTTCAGGTTTCGCATATCTTCGCCCGCCGCTTCAAGTTCGACCCCATCGCTGGCCTGCGCGACCCGGACCCGGCCGCCGGCGAGGGGCCGGTCGGGCCGTTTACCGTCGATACCTACTCACTTAGCGGCCTTTCACCGCTCGCGCCTGCGACGGCCCATCCGTCGGTCGCCCTGACGATGGAGGAGGAGCACGCCGGGCGATTCATCGTCGTGTGGAATTCAACGGGCGATGCGGTCGGCGTGGCTTCGCAGATTCAAGGAATTTACTTCGATGCTGACGGCCGACCGATGGGCAAGGACTTTCGCGTCAACGTCTCCAACCAGCCGATCGGCGATGCCGGATCTGGAGTAAGACGCCTCGCGGAAAGTGGCCGACATACCGTCGTCTACGGCGCGCAAGGGCAGGCAATGGTGGCCTGGGAGGGTCGGGGAGGACTCCATCAAGGCGGATTCTTTCAAGACAACTACAACGAACTGCGCGTCACCATACTTCCGGAGTTCATCAGAGAAAATCAGGAGAACGCTTATCCCTGCAACAAGGGCGACGTGAACCGCGACGGCTTTATCAACGGCCTGGATATCCAGCCGTTCGTTGACTTCCTGCTCGCGACCAACCCGCCCAAGCAGTGTTTCAGTCTGGTGCAATTGTGTCCTTTCGACCTGAATAACGACGGCGACGTGACCGTCGAAGATATTCCCTGCTTCGTCGCCACGCTGCTGATGGGCTTCCACACCTGCGAACTGCCGCCGTTGGATATCCAGATCATCGACTGCAACGGCAACGAAGTCCCCGACGACGAGGATATCGCCAACGAGACCAGCGCCGATGTCAACGAAAACGGCATCCCCGACGAATGCGAACTCGACTGCAACACCAACGGGGTGCCGGATGACTACGACATCCTTACGGAGGCCAGCGCCGACTGCAACGGCAACGGCATCCCCGACGAGTGCGAGTATGACTGCAACGAAAACGGCGTGCCGGACGATTGCGACGTGGACCCGAGCGACCCGGACGGCGATGAATGGGTCAGCCCGGATTGCAACGGCAATGAGTACCCCGACGAGTGCGATCTGAAGCTGGGCCCGCCGTTTGGTAGTTTCGACTGCAACGAGAACGGCATCCCGGACGAGTGCGATATCGCGGCGTGCGAAGATGATCCGGCGTGCGACGACTGCAACGAGAACGGCATTCCCGACGAATGCGACATCGCCGCCGAGACGAGCGAGGATGCAAATACCAACGGCATCCCTGACGAGTGCGAAGGCGAGATGATGATGGGCGGCGGCGAGTCGATGAGGATGTCCGGCGGCGACGAAGCGGATTCATCCTTCGAGGATTCGTTCGACGAAGCTGCCGCATGGGAAGTCTTCTACGACTGGGCTTACGAACAATGCTGGGGCGGCGACTGCGAGGAATCGACCGCTGAACAGTTCCGCCGCATGATCGACAAAAAGCGCGAACTGGGCCTGCCGCTGGATCGCGACTGGTAGCTCGCGCAGTCGCGCAGCACGGTAAATCGCCCGGGTCCCCCCATCCCTTGCGCAAGCAGGGATGGGGGACACCGAGCTGTTACCCGACGCTCGTAAGGAGACCGTTCAGCCCGCTGCCGATGCCGCACGTCGGATCAACTGAACTGCACCTGCGGCGTGGCGCGGACGGCGAGGTCTTCGACTTCGAAGAAATCTTCCTCGCGGCGGCTCATCAGGCGGGCCACGATCATCGAGGGGAACTGCTGCACCAGGGTATTGTGCTCGCGGACGTTGGCGTTGTAGAAACGCCGGGCCGCCGCGATGCGGTCCTCCGTATTCACCAGCTCGCGCTGAAGCTGCAGGAAGTTTTCGCTGGCCTTGAGGTCGGGGTAGCGCTCGGCCAGCGCGAGCAATTGATTGGTACAGTGGACCAGCTCGTTTTCGTCGTCGGCCTGATCGCGGATGCGGCCGTGGTTGGCGGCGGCGCGGTTTCGCGCGGAGATGACCGCTTCAAACGTGCTTCGCTCGTGCTGGGCGTAGCCCTTGACACTCTCGACGAGGTTGGGGATCAGGTCGTAGCGCCGCCGAAGCACCACGTCCACATTCGACCAGCTCTCGTGGATCAGGTTCTTGAGCCGGATGAATCGGTTCAGCGTGACGATGAACCAGATCACCGGAACGAACACGATCGCCGCGAGGATCGCAAGCCCGACGGGAAAGCCGTCGACCGTCATCTGATTAAGCATGGGCTCCTCCATCTCGATGCGCTCGCCGCCGATACCGCGCCGCATCCGGTCCGATCATCCTACCCCGATGTCCTGCCGGACGTACTCCGGTATCCGACTGACAAAGCCCTCGATGGCGGTCATCACCTCCAGCAGCTCCTGCGGCTTGTAGCGGCCGCTTTTCCCGATCAGGACAACCGGGCCCGCAAACTGCCAGTCGTAGCGCGGCAGCGTGAGCAGATACTCAATCATCTGCGGGTGCAGCAGATCATACGCCATTTTGCGATCGCTGCAGTTCACATGATAACGCCGCGAAAACTCGTGGCTTTCGAAATTGATGTCGTCAAAGCCGACGGCCGCCGCGAGTTTGTCGAAGATTCCCTCGGGACGCATTCGCAAGCGCGGCAGGCCGAGCGGCACCTGGCCGATCACGACGCCGACGTTATGCGTCTGCTGATTTTTTCCGCTGCCGGTCGTGTAGCGAAAGTCGAACATCTCCCATCGGACGCCGTTTCGTTCGCCGTGGATCAAGTTGGACGACTTGCGGCTGTGACCATTGCTCAGGGGCGTAAAGGATCGATAGCGTTCATGGACCGGCCCCGGATGTCCGCTGAAAGAAAGCCCGCACGATTCGGCGAATGCGTGCAGTTCCTTGCGGCGCCGCTCGGAGGCGAGAAATCCGTAGATCGCCGCAGCGATACCGATCGCGACGACAAGAATCGCCAGAAGTCCTTCGCCCAGGTCCGCCATTTACGCTCCAGGTTCACTCGGGTGACAGCATCGCCGACCGGTGTCGCCGGCGCGACGCTCAACCGACATAGTCCGCCTATTTTAACTCGAACGTGCCCGCTTGGACACTGCTCACGGAGAGTCCGCCATGCCCGAATGCTTCGCTCCGTGGCGGATAATCTTGACAGTGCGACATTTCAATTGGTAGACTCGCACTTATCGAGTCTTGCCATGTGCTTCGCGCGTCGCGCAGCACTGCTTCGTCACCCGACGTGGTTGCGGTGCTGTTCTGCGAGGCAGGTCAGGGTCATCAACCGTTGGGAGGGAATATCATGAATCGGGCTCTCGCACGCTCTATCTTTCAGGCAAAGTCCATCTTCTGCGTTGCCCTGCTGCTCAGCATGCACGTCGTTGCGGGCTGCGGCACGGTGCCGAATGTCTTCGCCGGCGGCTCATACGTCGTCAACCTGACATCCGACCATCCGCTGGCCTCCGCGCTGGCGGGCACACCCTTCGACGGGGCGAGCGCCATGGAGGTCAACCCGCTCACGCGGCAATTCCGCCTGATCTATCCGGACGGCTCGCGGCATGTCAGCGGAACTTTCACCGAGTCCGGCGGAGAAAAGGCCGTCAATTCGCTGAGCATCGGCGTGAATTCCAACGTCATCACGCTCGACTTCAACGCGCTTCGTCAGATTACCGAGATCAACACCGGCGGTGGACAGAACTGGCGACGACCTGGCTTCAACACGCAGCCCGCGCAGGCGCCGTCGGCTCCCGCGCCGTTCGCGCGGTCGATCGACGATGAGATGCAGTCTTACATGACGGCGAACGCCGATCTGTTGCAGGCCGCAGCCGAGTTTGATGCCCAACAGTCTGATGGCTTTAAGGCGGGTGACCCGGCCGGTTTCGGCCCCTGGGCGATCATCGCCGTCTTCGCCTGGATCAGCGCGACGACAGTCGGCGCTTTGATCTTCGTGTTTCAGGTAGCCGTCGTGCTGGGCTTGGTCCTTTAGCCGATCTGGCGATCTGAATTGGGCAGGTGCCCCGTTCGTTAAATAGTTCACAAGCCCGCTCGTCTCGATCGGACGGCGGGCTTGTTTCTTCTGCGCAGATCGTCACGGCGCTTGACCTCGGCATGCTGCTGAGACTATGCTTTACGTCTGACCCGTCTGAAAGGGTCATTTGCAGGGCCGGAACGATGCCAACGTTTGAAACAAGGTACGACCAATGCGTGTGCGAACTTCGCGCAGAGGATTGATATTTCTAACGATCCCCCTCACCCAAGGGCCGATCGACCGGCGAGCGGCGATCGGCCCAGTTTTATTCAGCCGTCATGACTTGTGCCATATGGCTTGCACTAGGAGCCAAACAGCGGCCCAGCCGCGCCGTCCTCGCGCTCCACGACGATGGTGTTCTCGCCATACTCGCCGCCGGGCTGCTGAGTGGGTGTTTTCTTCTTTTCCCTGCCGGCGCCGATCAGCTCGACTTGCTCATCGGCGCGGGCTGTGACGCGCCTGGCGATGGCCAGTAACTGTTCGGTCATTTCCTTCTTGTTGACACGCTTGATCTCGCCGCACGCGTTCACCACTTCGCCGATGTAACGCGTGAAGGCGCTGCGACGGTCGGTCTCGTACTTCGCCTTCTTGCGGCGGTTCAGATACGCCTGCAACTTGCGGGCGCAGTCCTGCACGGCCAGCTTGATCTCCTTGCGGATTTCGTCGTAGTCGGCGATGGCCTCCTTGCCTTCGCTGGTGAAGGGAACCCAGACGCTCGCCATGTGGACGAAGATCGCCAGCGGCCCGAGCGGCAAGCTCCCGCCCGGCTGTGAGAGACCGTAGCGCCGCCAGTCGACATCCAGCACCGATTTGTAGATGCAGCACGCCGAGAGCTGATAGAGCAGCGGGACACGATTGGCGAACCGCATCAACCTTGCCTGCGATGGCCCGCGCGCTTCCTGAACGACCTTGCCGCGGCGTACGACGGCTTCGTTCGTCGGTTTCACCTCTTCATCGTTTGCATGCGGGTCGGGCCCCAGTTCACCGCCGTAAGCGAGACCGACTTCGATCTGAAACGGATTTCCGCGATAGACCGCCGGCGGCCGTGTTCCCGCCGTGAAGAACTCCGCCTTCACGCCCTTGAGCAGGCCCGCGAGAATCTGCTGCGGCCCGATCGGTGAGAGACAGTCCGTCGACGGCGTGCGGATCGAAGTCTCCTGCATCGCTTTGTAGAGCGTCTCGGCCTCGTGCGTGCCGATTCGCGAGGGCCGTGCCCGCGAGCTGATTTTCGCCTTTTCGCAGATGGAACTCGCCGTGGCGTTACTTACCCGTGAAAACTCGCCGTGAAGAAACTGCGCCACGGTCGACTGTCGCGCATCCTTGAGCATCTTGATGAGCACGCCCAGCTCGATGCCGTAGGGATGCGGCTTGATTTCCGTCGTCGGCTCCGGCGGCACTTCCGTCCCGCGCGGGAACTCAACGAGCGCACCCGCGGGGTCGACGAACTCGAACCGCGCGTGCGGGTTGGCGATGGCCGTCTGCTCCAGGTATTCGTCGACCGACGAGCGGCCCTTCTGATAAGTCCCGACCAGTTCAATCTTGACCTCGGTACCGTGGGGCCAGTCCACGTCCACCGTCTTGTCTTTGACGATCTGCGGAGCGTTCGTCTTCGTGTTGATTTGCAGTTCGTAGTAGTGCGCGGCAGATCGCGCGCCGGTCCGCGAGGTGATCCGCACGCTTTTACCCGTCGTGAGCAGGCCGTACATGCCTGCGGCGGAGATGCCGATGCCCTGCTGTCCGCGGCTCATCTTGAGCCGATGAAACTTGGAGCCATAGAGCAGCTTGCCGAAGATGTTTGGAATTTGCGTCTTGACGATGCCCGGTCCGTTGTCGCGAACGCTTACGACGAAGCGCTCGGCATCGGTCTGTTCGATCTTGACGTGGATGTCCGGGAGGATACCCGCTTCTTCGCAGGCGTCGAGCGAATTATCCACGGCCTCTTTCACGGTCGTGAGCAATGCCTTGCGCTTGTTGTCGAAGCCGAGCAGGTGACGGTTCTTGGCGAAGAACTCCGAGACGCTGATTTCCCGCTGCGACTTGCCCATGGATTCGGCGGTCGCATAGCCCTTCTTCGATCGACGGCGCGGCGGTGCGGCGGTTTTCTTTTCACTCGCTTTACGATTGGCGGATATCGACGTAGACGATTTCTTCGTTGGCATGGACGTTTGCGCCCTATCAGGTGCGCCGACGGCGGCTCCGCCATCCTGCGCAAAGAGTAGCTGCGTCAGATCGTCGCTCTTGCGTCGCTGTTTGGGAGGTGCCTGTGTCGCTGTTGCCATCCGTGGCTCCCCGGTTTGCTCTCTATCCCACTTTGTCCATAATAGCGATCGGCTCGACGCCGACAAGGCCGGAGGAAGTAGCGTGCGATGCATACCACGATGCGAGCCGGTCGTCGCCTGCCTGTTGCTGGCCATCTGACGGGCAGCCCAGCCATCCGCACCTGGTGGCCGCCGACGCCCCTGCCAAACCGCGCAATGGCCGCGCCGGAGTGACTGGAGCCGGCCTTCATTAGGCGGTACTGGAGCAATCAGCCATGCACGTCCATTCAGAGAAGGTAGCGCAAGATAGCCGCAGGCCACCTCAGCATCGCGTCTGGTCGGCATCTTATCGTGTGCTCGTCTCGCTCCTCATCGCCCTCGTCTTTCACGGGGCGTACGCGGGCTGGCACTGGCAGGTCAAACACCGAAGCGGCCGCGGCCTGTTTGTCGTGTCGCCCACCGGGGAAATCTGGAGAAAGTCATCAACCCGCACCATCGTGACCGGGTGGCTCCAGGAATCGCTCCGCATGTGGTCCGCCTCTATCTCCGCGCTGAGTTACGCATGGCAGTCGAGACTCATTTACACAATACCCACGTTACTGCCCTCGTCGCTCGTCGGCGTGTTTGCGTTCGTGCTCATCACGCGCTGGCGTGGACCGCCCGAACAGCGCGATCCGTACTGCCGATGCCGACGGTGCGGTTACATTCTCGCGGGGCTGGACAAACCGCGCTGTCCGGAATGCGGGGAGGCCATCTGATGCGCCGCGTGATGCCGACATGGCTGCGAATCACGATCGCGTTGAGCGTGACGATGCTCATCCTCTGGCCCTTCACGGGCTACACATGGTGCATCTATCTACTCGACGAAGACATAGCTTCGCCGGATGGGCAATGGCGACCGACCTACATCAGTGCGCCGGCCACGCATATTTCTCTTGAAAATTTGCAGCGCAGGGAAGACTTTCAGGATCCGGCATCCTTGCTTGAAGCGACGATCGCCGTCCTGATCGCGCTGGGGCTCTACGCGCTCCTGACTCGCATCTTCGGACCGCAGGTAGCGAGGGAAACAATCTGTCGACGCTGCAAGCAGGTGCTCCGCGGTCTGATCGAAGCCCGCTGCCCCTCTTGCGACGAAGCCGTCTAATCGCATCCCATTGCCTATCGCGTCAGCTTCTACGTAATCCCACATTGCCCGTTTGACGATACCCAATATGGGCCTTCGAACAGGCCGGCCTGCGCATTTTGGGACTCAAAAGGTGACTGCCGATGTTCGGGAAACGAAAAGCAGGGCCTGCACCACTGGCAAACGCATCTCAGGTCTATCAGCAGGGGCTGGCGGCCTTTGAGATGGGCCGATATTCCGAGGCCATCGAAAAACTCAAAGCTATCGCGGACGACCGGAGTCTGCCGGGGACGCTTGCCCGCTTCTACCTGGGTCAGGCCTGGCACCAGCAGGGGATCGTCGAACTATCCGCCCGATGCTATGCCGAAGCGACTCGCTGCTTCTCCGAATCGCGGCGAATCAATCCCGACTCGGCCGGACTTTCGCGCTACCTGGCCATCTGCCACGCCGGCCAGGGCCGCTTCGATCTGGCCGCGTGGGAAATCGAACGACAACAGGCCGCCGGCGAGCCGGATCACCTGCTGCCGATCCGACTGGCCCATGCCCTGTTGCGAGACGGCCGGCACGAGCGCGCCGTCGAGACGCTCACGGATGCCATCGAGTCGGCACCCTTTCGAGCGGACCTGCGATTGCAACTTGGTCTCATCCTTGCTTCGGCAGGTGAATACGACGACGCCATCCGCGTGCTTCAGGCCGCCGCGAAGATCGCACCCTTCGACGCCATGATCCATCAACATCTCGGCCTCGCCTACGGCGCCGTGCAACGCGTGGCCGAGGCCGTCGGTCATCTTCGCACGGCCCAGCGATTGGCGCCGCATGATGCTTACCTCGCCGAGCTGCTTACCATGGCTACGCAGGCCGCTGCCGAGTCGGGCATCTTTGACACGCTCGACGCCGAGCCGCCGACCGCACGGCGCGCCGAGGACGACCCATCGGCGCTGGACGCATTGGGCCGCATCCTTGAACAGGAACCCGACTTCGTCGAGGCCTTTCTCCATCTGCCGGAATCCGAGATCGACGCGGACGTCTTTGCCATGCTCGCGGGCACGCTCGAGCGCGCGCTCGAACGACATCCCGATTACGCCGACCTGCACTATCACTGCTCGCGGATTTATCAGCGGCTCGGCCGAACGGACGCCGCAATCGACGCGGCGGACCAGGCCGTCCGCATCAAGCCGCGCTTCGTCCAGGCGCTGATACAGCTCGGCCGGCTCTACGCACAGACCGATCGTGACGCTGAAGCCATTGATCGCCTCGGCGAGGCACTCGACAGCGGTGGAAATTATCCCGATGTCCATTACCTGCTCGGCGAACTTCACCGCAAACGCGGCGATCGAGCGAGCGCCCGAACCGCTTTTCATCGTGCGCTGGAGTTGAACTCGAACTACGAGCGCGCCCGGGCAGCGCTGGAGTCGGTCGCAGTCTAGGGGGGACACGATGTCTTATTTGCTTGAGGCGCTGGGTCGCGGCCTGATTGCGCACCTGGTCGGCGCGTTCGATCGCATTCTCGGCGCGGATACCGACGAAAACCTCGCCGAGCTCGAACAGCTCGCCGAGGACGATCCTGACAATGTCCCCGTCAAGGTGCGTCTGGGCGGGCGGTACCTTCGCGCCGATCATGCAACGAAAGCCCGGGCGATTTTCGAGGATGTTCTCGTTCGCAGCCCCGAAAGCTTCCCCGGGCGAATCGGTCTCGCCTGCTCCTTCGACGCAACGGGAAAAGTCGAGGACGCCCTGTCGCACTTTCGCGTCGCACAAAAGGCCGACCCGCTGAACCCCGCCGTGCTCTTCTGCCTCGGATACTGCCACGAGCGCAGCGGACGCGAAGACGAAGCGACGCGATACTATCAGGAGTCGCTGAACGTCTGCCCCACGCTTCGCAACGCTCACGAGCGACTGGCTGCTATCTTCCTTCGACAAGATCGCATCGACGCGGCGCTCGAACATTACACCACCCTCTGCGACCTCGACCCGCACCAGACTGAATTGCAGCTGACGCTGGCCAATCTGCACCTGCGACATGGCAACTTTCAGGAGGCCATCGCACGATACGAACAGGCCCTCGCCCTTGAACCCGACAACTGGGCGACGCACCATGACATCGTGACTGCTTACGAAGAGGCCGGCCTGATCCGCGAGGCCATTGAGCATCTGCACCGATTGATCGAACAGCAACCCGACTTTGCTGATTCGCGGCTGCGGCTGGGCGATCTTTATTCCCGCGTCGGCAACGACGAAGCCGCGACTGACAACTATCAGCGTGCCGTGGATATGGCGCCGGATTATCTCGAAGCCCATGTCAAACTCGGCACCCAGCACCTTCGCGCCGGCCGCTACGACCTTGCGGCCCGATGGTTTTCGTCCGCACTTGAAATCAACGATCGCCTGTTGTCGGCATACGTCGGAATCGGCGTCGCCCAGCACGCCGCCGGACACGCCGAGGACGCACTCGCATCGTTTGAAATGGCCCGTAACATCGAGCCGAACAGCACGCTGCTCTTTTCCGAAGTGGCTCGCATGCATCTCAAGGCCGCCGCCAGCCGGCAGAGCAACCGTTTCCTGATCGGCCCTTCACCGATCGCGCCCGCCGATTCTCATACCGCCTCGGATCTGCTTTCGCAGCAGATTGACCGGCTGCGCGAAGCCGCGAAACGCAATCCCAACCACGCCGACATTCACTATCGACTCGGCCTGCTGCTGCGAAATCGCGGGCAGATTGAAGACGCCGTGGGCTCTTTCCAACTGGCCGTCAAGATCAACCCGACGTACATGAAGGCCCTCATTAAACTCGGGCTGGCCCTCGGCGAATTGGACCGAACCGACGACGCGATCGAAGTTCTGCGACAGGCCACCGAGATTCGTCCCGACTATCTGGATTTGCATTACCAGCTCGGTCTGCTTTTTGCTCAGCGCTGCCAGTTTGACATGGCCGTGGAGCATTTTGATCGTGCCGTCGCAGGCAATCCGACGAATGTCGCATTCCAGGCGAATCTCGCCCTCGCCCTTCAGAACATGGGGCTGATCGACCGGGCCCAGGCGACGTGGCAGATTGTCACGGATCTCGAACCCGATTCCGTCTTTGCCGAACAGGCCCGCGCCGCCATGGCCGAAGCGGGCGAACAGGGCTGACCGGCGAATCGTTCGCGTTCTTTCGATGGTCACAACCGAACGGTCATTCGCATGGTTCGCGCTCTGCGCTTACAATGCGACACATGTCCACCGTTCGCATACAACGACTGCTCGCGTCCGCCGGTTACGGCGCGCGCCGGGCCTGTGAGGAGTTCGTCATTCAGGGTCGTATCGCGGTCAACGGCAAGGTCGTGCGTGAATTACCTCTGCTCGTCGATCCGGAGCGCGATCGAGTGACCGTGGACGGCAAACAGGTACACGGCGAGCCGCTGGTGTACTTCATCGTCAACAAGCCCAAGGGCGTCTTCTGCACTAACAACGACCCCGCAGGTCGCAAGCGCGCGGTCGATCTGCTTGTCGGCGTGAAGGAACGGGTGTTCGCCGTCGGCCGATTGGACGCCGAATCGACGGGGCTGCTCATCATGACGAATGACGGCGCCCTGGCGCAGAAGCTGACGCATCCGCGGTATGGCGCGCCAAAGACGTATCGCGTGGAGATTGCCGGAATGCCGACGGAAGGGGCGCTGCAGAAGCTGCGAACCGGCATCTGGCTTTCCGAAGGCAAGACCGCCCCGGCACAGATCAGCGTCATCCATCGTCAGCGTACGAAGGCGGTACTCGAAATTACCCTGCGCGAGGGGCGCAACCGCGAGATTCGACGCATGCTGGCCAAACTGGGTCACAACGTTCGCAGATTGACGCGCATCCGCATGGGCAAGTTGTCGATCAGCAGACTGCCGCTCGGCGGCTACCGCAAATTGACACCGGCGGAGGTGAAGTATCTTCACCATCTGACAAAGGCCGGTCCCGAATCATCCCCTGAAAGCAGCCGACCGAGCACGCGAACCGCGCGCCGCGGCGCCGCGAGTCGGCCGCCCCGCTCCAATAAGAAAACCGTGCGAAAAACCGGATTCAACCCTCGGCGCCGCTGACGGCGGTCGAAGCTGATGGAGACGGCCGGGGCTGCAGAATCGCCCCGACCAGTTCGCCCACGCCGGCCATGCCGTGGCGCGACAAGTACGCCGACAAACCGTCGATGATCTGGATCGGCGTCGTCGGGTCCACGTAGAGGGCCGTGCCAACGGACACGGCGCTGGCACCGGCGAGGAGAAACTCGACGGCGTCCTGCCAGGAGCGGATTCCGCCGATGCCGATGATGGGAACGCCCGCATCCTTCGCTACTTCGCGATAGACCTTGTGCACGAGATGAACGGCCATCGGTCGGATCGCCGGGCCGGAAAGCCCTCCGCTGCCGTTGGCCAGAACCGGCCGCTTCTTCTCGATGTCGATGACCATACCGAGAAATGTGTTGACCATGGAGAGCGCGTCGGCGCCTGCCTCGATCGCCGCGCGAGCCATGAGTGACACGTCGGTGACATTCGGCGAGAGCTTGACGATCAGTACACCGCGCTGCACCACCGGCCGCACCGCCTGCACCAGTTCCTTCAGCAGCCCGGCGTCCGTGCCGAACATGAGTCCGTCGGCGACATTCGGGCAGGAGACGTTGAGCTCGATGCCCGCAAGCTCGGGCGCAGTATCCACTCGGCGGCAGACGGTCACGTAATCTTCGATGCAGTGGCCCGCGACGTTGACAAAGACGGCCGTGCCGAGTGTGGCGATCTCAGGAACCTTCATCGCCATGAACTCGTCGAGGCCGACGTTGGCGAGACCGATCGCGTTGAGCATGCCGCCGGGGGTCTCGACGATTCGTTGCGGCGCATTGCCGGCGCGGGGCTTCACCGTGACGCTCTTGGTCATGAAGCCGCCGAGCCGCGAGAGGTCCACGTAGGGGGCGTATTCTCGACCGTAGCCGCAGGCGCCGGATGCGGTCATGACGGGATTCTTCAGCGTCAGCTTGCCCAGGCGCACGGATAAATCGGGAGGCCTTGCGTCGGACGCTTTGGAATCTGCAGGGTTCAAGTGCTTACCTTTCAATCGCGCTATTCTCGGCGGAAGGCCTGTTGTGCGAAAGGGGCGGCATCGATGCTGCCCTGTGATGCGAATATTCCAAGCAACTCCACGGCGGAATCCAGATCGGCTATGATCCTCGTCGGGCGAACGGCAGCCCTCGCAAAGGGTACAAAATGTCACAGCGAACGATGCAAGCCCACTATCAGCCGAACTGGCGGTTGACCCAGGCCCACGGTCTCTCGGGGTACAACTGCGGCTACGCGGAAACGCCGGGCTGCGGAACCTTCGACGCGCATCAGCGGTCGCTCGTCTGGCGATTGATCGGCGAGACCGCAATCGGCCCGGAAACGACGCTGCTCGACGTCGGTTGCGGCATCGGCGGACCGGCCGGCTGGATTATGGATCGCTTCGGGCCGCGGCACGTTCTCGGGCTGGAATATCTTTCATCCAGCGTTCACGCCGCACACGAGCGCGCAAGCGAGATGCAACGGCCGCCTCGCTTTATTCAGGGCGATGCCCACAAGCTGCCGCTGGCTGATGCATCGGTGGATGTGATCTTCAATCTCGAATCCGCCCTGCACTATCCGGACAAGAAGACGTTTATCGGCGAATGTCGGCGCGCCCTTCGACCCGGGGGCGTCCTGTGTCTTGGCGATATCACCACGCCGCACAAACGGCTCTTTGCCATGGCGACGCTTCTGAACAAACTGCCGACGCAGTTCAATTCCAACGTGCGCCTCTGGTCGACAAGCGACTACGAAAGCACCTTCGTCGCACAGGGGTTTGAGTTGCTCTGGCAGGAATGTGCCTCCAAGAGAGTTGCCGACTCTCTCGCCGACGGCCTTGGTGAAATCCGCGCACGCGGGTGGGCGGCCTCGGCGGGCTTTCGCGCGCGATGCGTCTATCTTGCCTTCCTTGAGAAGCTGCTGCGTTCGGGCCGGCTCAACTACGACCTGTTTCGCGTACGCAAACCCTTGTAGAGGCCGTTCGGAAAATTCCTGCCGGGGGAAGACTCAACTGCGCTAGAGCAAGGTGCCGCGAAGAATGAGAACTGCCGTTGTGAAGTAGATGAGGACACCGGTCACGTCCACGAGGGTGGCGACGAAAGGTGTCGACGACACCGCCGGGTCGAATCCCAGTCGCTT
Source organism: uncultured Planctomycetaceae bacterium (assembly GCA_964385225.1). Taxonomy (GTDB): domain Bacteria; phylum Planctomycetota; class Phycisphaerae; order UBA1845; family UTPLA1; genus UTPLA1. Next base: position 104,631 of record CAYLOE010000017.1, on the reverse strand, counting down.
CAGGATGATCGGCAGCATCGAGCCGGCCACCGTTCCAAAGAGCACGACGCCTACCAGTCCTGTTCCTACGACGAGGCCGATCAGGAATGCGTACCGATGCACAGGTTCATCTGCCGGCGCCCCGTAGAATGCGTAGAGAAAGGCAACGATAAAGGCGCTCGCGCCGAGGATTGAGCCGAACATGATTCCCGAGGCAAGCTCGCGACGGAGTACGCGCCACCAGTCGCTGAGCGTCAGTTCGCCCAGTGCGATCGCACGAATCACCAGCGACGCCGCCTGCGAACCCGAGTTACCGCCGCTGCTGATGATCAACGGAATAAAGAGCGCCAGGATGACCACGGCTTCCAGCGTGGCCTCGAAGCGGTGCATCGCCGTGATCGTCAGCATCTCACCACAGAACAAGAGAAACAACCACGGCACGCGCTTACGCACCATCGTCATCGCCGTCACGTCGAGATAGGGCTCGTTCAGCACCTGCACGGCCGCCATCTTGTGAACGTCTTCCGTTTCCTCCTGCTCTGCGACGTCGAGTACGTCGTCCACGGTGACAATGCCGACCAGCACGTTGCTGGAATCCACCACGGGAATCGCCGTGCGGTCGTATTTCTTGAACGCGCGGACGGCTTCTTCCTGGTCGTCGTACGCCCGCAGACAGACATAGTGTCCGTCCATCAGGTCGGAGACCGTGTCGTTCGGATCGGCGAGGACGAGGTCGCGGAGTCGAATGTCGTCAACCAGGTGGCCGCGCTCGTCGGTGACGAAGATGATGTTGAGCGTTTCCTTGTCCTTGCCGACTTGCCTCAGGTGGGAGAAGACGTGCGAGACGCTCCAGTCCTTGCGCACGGCGACATAGTCGGGCGTCATCCGTCGGCCGATGGACTCCTCGGGGTAACCGAGGAGTTTGACGGCGATCCGTCGCTCTTCGGGCGAAAGCAGACTGATGAGCCGCTGGGCGACTTCACCCGGCATTTCTTCGAGCAATGCCGTTCGGTCGTCGGGGTCCATCTCGTTCAGAACGGCGGCGACCTGCTCCTGACCCATCGCCCGCAGGACGGTTTCCTGAAGCTCGACCGGCAGGTATTCGAAGACGTCGGTCGCCTTGTCACGGGGAAGAATCCGGAAGATCACTGCGACTCGGTCCGGTTCCAGATCGGAGAACAGATCGGCCACTTCGGCGGCAGGCAGATCGGCGAGCGCTTCGCGAAGCGCGGCGAAATTCCGCGACTCGATCAGCTCCTCGATCTCAGGTTGCAGCAGTTCACCGAGCATCCGGATGTCGCCTTCTTGACGTACGAGAATCGCCCGACACTCACAGCGTCGCCCGCGTCCTGAGCGAGCGAAACGCTGAAGGGCGGATTGTATCCGGCGATTCTGAATTGGCGAGCGCGGACCCGTCGGCCCGCGCCGCATCCGTCATGGGTGGGTGGACAGAGAATCGATCAGCTGGAAGCGAAGGCCATCGATGCCAGTGCATCGACGCGCCGTCGCACGTAGCGCATGAAGGCCAGCGGCTTGAGGCGATCGGCCGCTTTGCCGGCCTGAGTCTCCAGCAGGTCCGCGGAGAGCAGCATGGCGGTCGGATGAACAATCTTCGAATGCCAGGACAGCCAGATCAGCAGCACGCGGTCTCCCAGACCGACGCCCAGATGCCGCAGGGCTTTCTCGAATACTCGCAACGGTCGCGTCTTGATGGACTCGACGGACTCTCGCTGCCGACAACGGCTGAAGAGCACCAGGACGAGTAGAATCGACGCAACACCGACAACAAACCACAGGAAACCGCGAAAGTCCGCGGCAAACGTCTGGCGCGTATTGAAGCCCTGCCGCAGACCTTCCAGCCGCTGGCGGATCGGGTCTTCCGCAAGAAGCATGAGCCAGTTCATCATGACGCCACCTCCGACGCAGTTGGCGCGAGCTTCGACTTTTCGGCGGCGCTCTTGAATTTGTGCAGGCGACGCAGAACCTGCTGTGCCGTTCGGGCGATTCGCGGCTCGGGATCCGAAATGGCCAGGTCCTGCACGCGCGCTGCCATGGTGGTCAGTCGAAGCTGATCGACGATCCACAAGGCATTGCACCGATGCCCGATTCGGCCGTCCTGCAGCATCGCCACCAGCGCGGACGCGGCCCTGGGGATCTGCTTCCGCAACAGCAGACGAACGGTCGCCGCGCGAACGGTCGCATCCTCGCTATCGAGCAGCGGCATCAGCGGCGCCGTATTTCCGAGATTACCGAGCTGACCCAGGGCTTCCACGGCACGGGCCTGCACGGCCGGCGCCTCCTGCACCACGGCGCGTTCGAGAATGCGCCGGCTCGTCAGGTCACCGATCTGGCCGAGTGCCCGAATGGCCGCGGCGCGTACTTCGATCACCGAATCGTTGCACAGGTTGTAGATTTCCCGGCTGAAGCGCGACGACAGCTGGAGCGACACGACGAGCCGAACCGCCCGGACACGCTCCACCGCATTGGGATCCACCAGTCGCGTACGAACCCGAATTGAGAAGCCGGGGATGTACTGCTCCGCAAGCTGCCCGGCCGTTCGCGTCTGATCGGATGCGATTCGCTCGAAGTTCTGCCAGAGATCTTCAAAGTCTTCCGTGATGCCGGCGGATTCGAGCAGCCGCGACCACTCCGTGGGCCGATCGCTCCGAGGTCGCTGCGTACTGCGGGTTGTGCCGAGCGAACGGAACTGAATTTCCCGCTCGGCGATCTCGCGTACGGACGCGACTTCATGCTCGAGCGCGCTTTGCAGGGCGAGCGTGCTCGACGGCGTGTCGATCTGCGTCAGGGCCCAGACCGCGGCACGATTGGCGTCGGGTGCGTCAATCATCAGGAAATTGGAAAGCACGGCGACCTTCTGATCGACGGAAACCCCAAGCGAGACCAACCATGAAGGGGTCATGGCGGCGATTTCCGGCGGCAAGGTGAAAGCGGGCTCAAAACCGTCGCCGAGCCATTCGATTGTGCGGATCGCACCGAGGTGCTTGCGGATCTTCGGATCACGCATGAGCCAATGGCAGCGGATGAACTCGATGAAAAACTCGATGTCTCGACACGATGCGAGCAGGGACACTATGCGCCGTCGAAATTCGGGATACCCCAGCGATATATAGACATACGGCGCGTGATGCGGCAGCAGGTGATCGCCGATCGATTCGACCATTGAGTGTGTGAGCTTGCCCCGCGCGAGGGCGCCGGACGGAAACAGCACGTCTTCCAGCTCATCGGCGAAGAGGATGGCCGCTTCGACCACTTCGGGGCGATGGTGGCTTTCAAAGCTGCAAAGGGCCTCCCGCAGCGCGCTGAGAAGGTACCTCCGCTCTTCGTTTAGCATCTGCACCGTCGCGACGATGGTCGCGGCGAGCCGACCGTCGGGCTCTTCTTCGCCAAGAAGAATGGCCGTCGTCTGAGCATGGCTGGACAGATGTTGTTCCGCCATGTCGCGCAGCGTCAGGGCCGCGTCGGCGCGAATCCTGGCGGCCCCGTCACGGATCGCGACGGCCGCGAGATACGCCAGGCGCGGATTGGAGCCGCGTCGAATGATGTGCAGCGAATTGTGGCGTGTCTGGGTGTTTGGACTGCGAATGGTGGTTCGCAGCGCGGAAAAGAGCTTGGAACTGCCCGCGATGATTCTCGCCTGTGCGGTCTCATTGACCTGATCGAACAACTCCGGAAGCAGGAAAAGCCCCTCTCGCCGATTTCGACGAAGCAACATATCGACCAGCTCGATTTGCAGGTACGGATCGACATGGGGAATCGCCGCGCCCAGCGCCTGATCGGCGGCGGGCTCATCGACATGGCGGAGAAATTCCAGGATTCTCGGCCGAGCAAACACGTGTTCCCTTTCAATCAAACCTCGGCGTGAAAGAGGCGGAGTCTCCCCCCTGCCGTACGGACGGACACCTGTCTACTGAATCGGTCCGATCACACGACGGCGTTAGAACGCGCGATCCCTGAGCAGGGCAGATCGGACGATGGTGGAAGCATCCGAGGGCTATCGGCCCTGTGGCCATCGGGCGCATCCGATAATTGGAAATGAGCGAATTACAGGAGCTTGATCACGGCAAAGCCGCCTATCAGCAGAATGACGAAGGCGATGCAGAGAAGATTGAAGTAACGGTCGATGAAGCGCTGCACCGGCGGGCCGAAGATGTAGAGCAGCGCCGCGACGAGAAAGAACCGCATTCCCCGGCCGACGAATGAAACGAGCGCGAAGCCGAAGACGTTCATCTCGAAGGCGCCGGAGGCAATGGTGAAAACCTTGTACGGAATCGGCGAGAAGGCCGCGGCGAATACGATCCAGAAATCATACTTCTGATACCACACCGTCACCTGTTCGAAATACTTTTCGGCGTGGTAGAAGGCAATGATCCGCTGACCGACGGTGTCCATCAGCGTCATGCCAATCAGGTAGCCGAGAAGTCCACCGAGGACGCTGGCGATTGTGCAGTTGAGTGCCAGCCGCCACCACTTCGTCCGCGCCCCGAGAATGAGGGCGATGAGGAGTACATCCGGCGGTATGGGGAAGAAACTCGATTCGGCAAAGGAGAGGAAAAACAGCGCCGGCGCGCCATACGGCGTCTGTGCCCAATGGAGAACCCAGTCGTAAAGCCGGCGATGCAGGTGCCAACGGCCTGGCGGAATCAGACCTGACTGGGGACTCTCCGCGATGCTGCTCGTCGCCTCGCCTGTGTTGCCGCCTGTGTGCTGCATCCGATCCTCCCGTCACGCTGAATCAGGGCGGTATGCTACGGGCAGCGAAGGGCGAGAGCAAAGGCACGCGCCCTACCATCAACTGCAATATCGTGAATCGGATTCCGGCAGGTCGAAGCGGCTGCCGCTACAGGGTGCTTTAAATCATCCGCAATTCGCGTTCGATCCAGACTACGGTATGCCGAACGGGTGTACAGGCCACTTACCCGCCGATGAGCTGCACAACGACTTCCCGCTCGCGGGGGCGCGTGTCGAAGTCGATGAGGATGATCTGTTGCCATTGCCCAAGCGTCGGGCGGCGGTTGACGATCGGCACGGCGAGACTCGGGCCGAGGAGCGATGCGCGGACGTGCGAATGTCCGTTGTCGTCGTGCCAGGTGTTTTCGTGTTCGTAATAGCCGTCCTCGGGGGCGAGCTTTTCGAAGCACGCTTTCAGGTCATTCTGCACCAGACCCGGCTCGAACTCGGTCGTGGTAAGCCCGGCCGTGGATCCGACGACGAAGAGCGTGGCGACACCGTCGGCCATGCCGGAGCCGGCCAGCACGTCCAGCAGGTGCGGCGTCAGATCGAGAACTTCGCTGTTGCCGCGCGTCTTTATTCGTATTTGATGCGTTTCAACGGCCATGCCGGGCATTATCCGTAATCCGGTCTCCTCCGTCACGCATGAAACGGCGACGAACGACGACGCCTCGCATAGAATACCGACCAGCATGAGAAGCAATCGCCCTGAAAACCTTCCCGATGTTTCGCCTTCCGAGGAGACGGATGTCGACCTCGCCGCCGTCTTCGGGCTCGACAACGCGCCCGCCGCCGGCTCAGCGGGGCCGCCGGCGGCTGTTGCCGACGACGAGGACCCGCTCGTGCGAATTGATGCGACCGAGGACGACGAGGAACCTCGTCGGGCGGTCATCAGCATCCGCCGCAAGCTGCCGGGACGACGGCTGGACAAGTATCTGATGGCGCGCTTCCCGCGCGTCTCGCGCACGACCCTTCAGCGACTCATCAAGCAGGGCGATATCACCGTCAACGGCCGTCCGACGAAGAAAAGCTACGAGATGGACGGCGGCGACGTGATTGAGATCACCTTCCCTCCGCCGCCGGTCTATGACGTGACCCCCGAGCCGATGCCGCTGGATATCATCTATGAAGATGACTACCTGCTGGCACTGAACAAGCCCGCGGGGATCATTGTACACCCGGCGACGCGGACCCAGGGCGGCACGATCGCCAACGGTCTCGCGCATTACTGCAAGCAACTGGCGAAGACGGACGACCCCTTCCGCCCCGGCATCGTGCATCGGCTGGACAAGAACACGACCGGCATCATGATCGTCGCCAAGACGGACGAAGCCCATTGGCGGCTTTCGCGACAGTTCGAAGAGCGCACGACGGAGAAGGTGTATCTGGCCATCGCTCATGGCGCGCCGGAGTTTGACGAAGACATCATCGACGTACCCATCGGCCAGCACCCGACGGTGCACGATCGCTACGTCGCCACGGGCTTCGCCGAGCGGATGGGCGGCAAGTTTGAGAAGAAGCTCTCCAAGTCGGCGGTCACGCGCTACAAGGTGCTCCGGCGCATTCGCGGCTACAGTCTGGTTGCGCTGTACCCCAAGACGGGACGCACGCACCAGCTTCGCATTCACATGTCACACATCCGGCACCCCATCGTCGGTGACCCGTTCTACGGCGGCCGTCACGTCTCGCGCAAGCAGGTCAGCGGCCTTATCGACGACAGCGAGGAGCCCTACTTCACGCGACAACTGCTCCACGCCAGCCGGCTGACGGTGATGCACCCGATCAAGCAGGAGCCGCTCACGGTGCGAGCGCCGCTGGCGGCGGATATGCAGGAATTCCTTCGGCTAGTGGGCATGGAAGAAAGCGAAATCGGCGATCTATAACACACTCCACGCAGCCGCTCGCCACGGACCCCAGCTATTGCATTGCCGTTTGGCGATGCCTCTTCACCCGACCTACACGACGGGCTGCGGTTTTCCGAAGGCGATGACTTCGTTCATGCTGCCGCTGCGGAAGCCGCGGAGGTCGAGGGCGACGTACTGGTAGCCGATTTCGCGCAGGGCTGCTTCGATCTGGACGCGAACTTCCTGCGATGCGAGGCGCTCGATCTCATCGGCGGGCACTTCGATCCGTGCGAGCTTGTCGTGATGTCGCACGCGGCACTCGCGGAAGCCCAGCTCGCGCAGGACCCCTTCCGCACGCTCGATCATCCGCAGCTTCTCCGGCGTGATCTGTTCGCCGTATTGCACGCGGCTCGACAGGCAGGGCGCCGCCGGCTTGTCGTGCGTCGGCAAACTCATCCGTTCTGAGAGCAGGCGAATCTCCGACTTCGTCAACCCCGCCTCCGCCGCGGGGGCGCGCACCTGATGCTCCGCTGCCGCTGTCAAACCGGGTCGATAGTCGCCCAGATCATCCGCATTCGTTCCGTTGATGATGACCCCGATGCCGCGCTCGGCGAGGACCGGCCCCATCCGCGTGTAGAGTTCCGTCTTGCAGTAGTAACAACGGTTCGTCGGGTTGGCGAGATAGTTCGGATTGTCGAACTCATTCGTATCGATGATCCGATGCTCCGCGCCGATCTCTTCGGCCAGACGCACGGCATCGTCGAACTCGCCCGAAGCGATGCTCGCGCTGCGGCCCGTGACGGCCAGCACGTTTTCGCGGCCCAGCGTGTCCACCGCGACTTTCAGGACGAAGGTCGAATCCACCCCTCCGCTGAACGCCACGGCCACGCGCCCCAGCGCGCGGAGCTGTTCGCGCATGCGTTCCAGTTTCGCCGCCAATTCCGACTCATTCATCCGATGATTCCCCGTGCGCCCGAGGGCCGATGCCCTGATCCATTCACAACAGGAGTATATACGCTGATTCCGCCTGCGACGAACACCCCTACGCCTACGACACGAAATCCCCACTTCCTGCCGTCCTACGCTTCCCACACCGCCGATCGCTTCATACACTGTTGAAATGCACAACGCGGCACTCGAAGCCCTGTTTAACGAAATCGCGGACCTGCTCGAGATCAAGGGCGAGGACGCTTTTCGCGTCAATTCCTACCGTCGCGTTGCTCGCACCATCAAGAACCTCACCGAAGACATCGCCGAGATTGCCGGGCGCGGGGAGCTGGCCGACTTGCAAGGCGTCGGTAAAGCGACCGCTGCCAAGATCGAGGAGTACCTTCGTACCGGCAAGGTCGAGTTGCACGCGGAGCTGCGATCCTCCATCCCCAAGGGCCTGCCGGAACTGCTCAATATCCCCGGCATGGGGCCGAAGAAAGTCGCGCTTGCGTGGACAGAACTCGGCGTCGAGGACGTCGAAGGTCTGAAGAAAGTCATCACATCGGGCGAGTTCGCGAAACTCAAGGGCATGGGCGAAAAAAGTGTCCAGCAGATCGCCCAGGGACTTTCCTTTGCAGAGAAGTCCGGCGAGCGTACGCCGCTCGGGCTCGCCTGGCCGCTCGCCGAAGAACTCGCCGAGGCCCTGCGAAAGATCAAGACGGTTCGCCGTGTCGAGCTCGGCGGCAGCTTGCGACGCGGCTGCGAGACCATCGGCGACCTCGATCTGCTTTGCGAATCGGAGGACGGGCCCGCCGTTGTCGAGGCCTTTACCAAGCTCCCGCATGCCCGGCGCGTACTGGCGGCGGGCGACACGAAGGGATCGATTATTGTCGAGCGACGTGACGGCGCGGAGATGCAGGCCGATTGCCGTGTCGTGCCGAAAGCATCCTTCGGGGCGGCGCTGCAATACTTCACCGGCAGCAAGGAGCACAACGTCCGCCTGCGCGGCATGGCCGTCAAGAAAAAGTGGACGCTCAACGAATGGGGCCTCTTCGACGGCGACAAGCAGCTTGCCGGGGCCGACGAGGCCGGCATCTACAAGAAGCTCGGACTCACCCTCATGCCGCCGGAGGTCCGTGAGGATCGCGGGGAGTTCGACGCCGAGGCCGGGGCTTTCGCGGACCTCATCAAGCTCGAAGACATTCGCGGCGATCTGCACATGCATACGCACGCCAGCGACGGCACGGTCGATGCCCACACGATGGCGGAAGCGGCGCGTGATCTCGGCTATGAATACATCGCCATCACCGACCACTCGCGTTCCAGCGCCCAGGCCAAGGGACTCTCGCTCGACCGGATGTGGCGGCAGATCGAGCACCTGCGAAAGCTCAACGAGAAGCATGACACCGTCGCCATCCTCGTCGGCTGCGAGTGCGACATCCTGGCCGATGGCAAGCTCGACTATCCCGACACCGTTCTCGCTGCGTGTGATATCGTCGTGGCCAGCGTTCACAGTGCCCTTCGGCAGGAACGCGCGAAGATCACCAAACGCGTCATGGCCGCGATGGAAAACCCCTTCGTGACCATCCTCGGCCACCCCACGGGGCGTCTGCTCAACCGGCGCGCTCCGATGGACCTTGATCTGTCTGCGATCATCGACCACGCCGCCAAGACGAAGACGGTCCTCGAGCTGAATGCCTCCTGGCAGCGGCTGGACTTGTGCGATCGCTATCTACGTATGGCCCGAGATGCCGGGGTGATGCTTTCCATCGATACGGATGCGCACTCAACGGCGCAGCTTTCGCAGATGAAGTACGGCATCGTCACGGCCCGCCGCGGGTGGTTGCGCGCATCGGACGTTCTCAACACGCAGCCCCTCGCCGCCATGCGACGATGGATCGCCCGAAAACGTAAGCATGCTTAAAGGAATGGAGACGACTCGCGTCACTTCGTTCTTCAGCGATTGACCGGCTGCAGGCCGAAGAGCGCACGCAGCAGGGCCATCGCGTCGCGCTCGAGCAGGGCGCCGACCGAGCCCATCGCCGCGTACTCGATCGGCAGGGCTCGGACGATCGGCCGAAGCGTGATGTAACCTCCGGATTCGCGCGCGGCTGTGACGGTCTGCGAATCCGGCCCGGCAAACAGATACGCGGCCGTCGCCACGATGGCCACGGCGGCCAACAGCCAGACGCGCGAGTGCATCTCGAAGAGCCAGTTGGCGACCATTGAGCCGATCAGGAATCCGACGCCGATCGCGAAGTAAATCTGGCCCTTGAGCAGAGGATTCTCCGGTCCGCCCATGGCGTAGGAGATGACGGCCCATGCGACGAGTGCCACGACAGCAACACCGCCGAGGCCGTGGCGCACATCCGGCGCGCGATCGACGGGGACGGCCGGCACGCCGCCGGGGTCGAACCAGCTTTCCACCCAGCGCCCGACGACAAAGCCGACCGCGATGATTGCGAGCCAGAGCCAGGTCTCGGCGATGAGGGCCGTCGAGGGATAGGGCGTGACCGTTCCCGTCGGCAATGCCACGTCGAGCCGGTAGAGAATCAGCTTGTCGATCTGGGCTCCTCGCAAGCTCAGCGCCGCCAGACCGACGGCAATGGCCAGCGCCCCGCGATCGGCCGAACGCGCCCCGCAGATGGCCACGGCCAATCCGCCGGCGACAACGGCAAGGCCGAGCAGCTCGGCCATGGCGATCACGCCCTGATTCACATCGAGCAGCGAGATCGGCGCCAATGGGTCGTTGGAACGCGCGGCCCAGAAGCCGACATGCCAGAAGATCAGGACCGAAACGGCCATCCCCGCCAGAAAGCGCAGCTTGCGGACCAGCGCCTGCCCCTCGCTGTGCGGGGTAAGGTCAATTTCTTCCACGAACGAATTAGCATTTGCGTGCATCATAAGCGAAAGGGGCAGGGGTCAGGGGTTGGTGGCATGTGGTCAGCGTTGGAATCACGGCATTCACGCGGCATCTCAGTTCAGCCACGACGCGACAGGGCCGCGGGGGCCAGGATCGGCGCCAGCAGTGCCCGCAGTCGTTCTTTCTTCGCCGGCTCCATACTACACATCGGCAAACGAAACTCTTCGGCCATCATGCCGCGCATCGCGAGGGCTGTCTTGATCGGGATCGGGTTCGTATCCAGCTTGAGCAGGTCGCGGCAGATGGGAAACAGTTTGCGGTGCGACGTGCGCGCCGCCTCCCAGTCGCCTGCCAGGGCCGCCGTCGTCAGCGCCGACATCTCGCGCGGCAGCAGATTCGCCACGACGCTGACCACGCCGACCGCGCCGATGCTCATCAGCGGAAGCGTCATGGAGTCGTCGCCGCTGAGAATCGCGATATCACTCGCCGCGGCCAGTTCGCTCGCGCCATCGACCGAACCGGTGGCGTGCTTGACAGCCACGATGTTACGATGATCGGTGTGCAGCTGCGCGATTGTCTCGACGGAAATCTCAACGCCCGTGCGACCGGGAATGTTATATAGCAGAATCGGCAGCGGCACGGACTGGGCGATGAAAGCGAAGTGTTCGTAGAGCCCGCGCTGGCTGGGACGGTTGTAGTAAGGCGAGACGAGCATCAGGCCGACGGCTCCGGCCCTGGCAGCTTGCTGGGACAGGGCGAGCGTCTTCTCGGTGCAGTTCGACCCCGTGCCCGCCACGACGGGAACGCGGCCTTTGGCCCGCTTGACCACGGCGGCGACGAGCGCTGCGTGCTCCTCCGTCGAAAGCGTCGGAGACTCGCCGGTCGTTCCGCACGGCACCAGCCCGTTGACCCCGCCGTCGATGACGTAATCGACCAGCTCATCGAGCGCGGGGTAATCAATCGCGCCGTCACGGAAGGGCGTTACAAGTGCTACAAAGCAACCTTTGAACATTGATGTCATTCGATCCTCTTGCGTCGTCACAGGCAAGATGCCTGTGCCACAAACACAGGCAAGTTGCCTGTGCCACAAACACAGGCAAGATGCCTGTGCCACACGTTTGTCATCCACCTTGCACGGTCCCGCGCTCCAGCAAGTCCCGCATTTCTCGAACGGCCATGCGCAGGCCGACGAACACCGCCCGGGCAATGATGCTATGGCCGATGTTGAATTCCGAAAAGCCCGGAATCGCAGCAACCGGCGAGACGTTGCGATACGTCAATCCGTGGCCGCCGTGGACCTCCAGGCCGCACTTGATGCCGAGCTGCACGGAGTCAGCGAGGGTCTGCAGGGCAACCTCCCGCTCGGGCTCCGTCTTTGCATGAGCATAGCCGCCGGTCCATAGCTCGATGGCGTCAAACCCCAGCGCGGCACTTTTCTCGATCTGCGCCGTGACCGGCTCGATGAAGGCGCTGACCACGATCCCCACGTGCTTGAGTCGCTTCACGGCTTCGCCGACGCGATCCGCCAGACGCACGACGTCCAGCCCGCCCTCGGTGGTGATTTCCTCGCGTTTCTCCGGCACGAGGGTGCATTGCGTCGGCCGCGTGCGCACGGCGATATCGACAATCTCCTTCGCGACGGCCATCTCCATGTTCAGCTTGCAGACGACGACCTCCTTGAGCAGCGGCACGTCGCGGTCGATGATGTGCCGTCGATCCTCGCGCAGGTGGAAGGTGATGCAGTGCGCCCCGCCGAGCTGCGCCTCCGCCGCCGCCCAGACCGGGTCCGGCTCATCCGTCCGCCGCGCCTGCCGAACCGTGGCGACGTGGTCGATATTTACACCGAGCGTGGGCATTATTCGGTTTCTCCGAGCGTTTCCTCCATGCGATTGTACAACGCAGCGATTGATGTCGGTAGGGTGAGAGGTAATGGTGGAGTCTGGGTGGTACGGCCGTCTCGGCCGTTGACTTATCCTTTTCAAACTGTATCAGTACCGGGTAGGGAAGGGCTCATGATGTGGCGGCGCGGACGCGGCGTGCTGCGCTACGCCGTAGGCGTTATGACTTCCAGCCCAGGGTTGACGCGAAGCGGCTACCCTGGGACATGAGTCACGACGTGGTAATCAACCCCAACGGGGTTGTGACGATGCTGAGAGGTTCGTATTTACCTACGAATCGTGAAGTCGCCGCAACCCCGTTGGGGTAGATGCGATGGTGAATCCGGTCACCCAGGGTAACGCCTACGGCGCAACCCTGGGCTGGAGGACGAAGCCCCGTTGGGGCACCGAATCAAAGACGACAGTCAGGTCTCGACGCTACCCGTGACAAGACATCCAAAACTCGTGGCAAAGCATCCGAAACCCGTGGCAAAGCATCCGAACTTGTCACCATGGATCAATCCATGGATGCGAACTTGTCATCATGGGTCAATCCATGGATGATAGTTCGTCGTATCGAGACGCGGGACACATACATTTCTTCCGGAGTCGTCATGATGCAATGCCGCACCAAGAACAATGAAAATCGCCGATTCTGGGGAGTGCGGGCGTCTCGCCCGCGCGGCGGACCGGAGGTCCGCACTCCCCGTGGACCGCTGTTTTCAGGACAGGGCGACAGGATGAATCGTAGGGCTTCGTGCATAATCTCCGCGGCACTCATTGCAACCGCCTCGTGGCTGACAGCATTTGCCGGCGATGCATCCGCCGACAAGCAGGCCAACGCCCTCGCCGCCGTGGACAAGCGCATCCATGCCTCGCTCGATGACTGGTACGAGTTCTACAAAGTCTGCCATGCCAGCCCCGAGCTGTCTTTGCAAGAGAAGGAATCCGCCGCGCGACTGGCGAAGATCTTCCGCAAGGCCGGCATCGAGACCACGGAGCAGGTCGGTGGCCACGGCGTCGTCGGCGTACTCAAGAACGGCGACGGCCCGACCGTTCTGATCCGCGGCGACATGGACGCTCTGCCCATCATCGAGGAAACCGGCCTGCCCTATGCCAGCAAGAAGACCGTCACCCTGCCGGACGGCCACACCGTGGGCGTCATGCACGCCTGCGGCCACGACATGCACCAGACCGTCCTCGCCGCCACGGCGCAGACGCTCGCCTCCATGAAGCACGACTGGAAGGGCACGGTCGTCTTCGTCGCCCAGCCCGCGGAGGAAATCGGCGTCGGCGCACGGGCGATGATCGAGGATGGATTATTCACGCGCTTCCCGAAGCCCGACTACTGCATCGCCCTGCACGTCAGCCATGAACAGCCGTCCGGCGCCGTCGGCTACACCAGCGGCTGGGTGTATGCGAATGTCGATTCCGTAGATATCACCGTTTACGGCGTCGGTGGTCACGGCGCTTATCCGCATGCCGCCGTCGATCCGGTCGTCACCGCGGCGCAGATCATCACCGCCCTGCAAACGATCGTGAGCCGGCGCGTGAACCCGCTCGATCGGGCCGTTGTCACCGTCGGCTCGGTCCACGCCGGCTCCAAGCACAACATCATCCCCGAGACGGCGCTGCTGCAGATTACCGTCCGCTCCTTCACCGACGATGTCCGCAAGGAAGTGCTCGACTCGATCCGGCGCATCGCCGTCCACACCGCCCGGGCGATGGGCTGTCCCAAAGACCCGGAGGTTGTCGTTCGCAACGACGAATTCACGCCTGCCAGTTACAACGACCCGGAACTGACCGCGACGGCGGCAGAAACGTTTCGCCAGTTACTGGGCAAGGAGAATGTTACGGAACGTCCGCCGAGCATGGGCGGCGAGGACTTCGGTCGATTCGCCAAAGAATCCGGCGCGCCGGGTTTTATGTTTCAGCTTGGCGTCGTCGAGCCGAAGCGCTACGAGGCCTCGCAGAAGCCCGGCGGCGAGCCGATCCCGACGGTGCATTCGTCGAAGTTTCAGACGGACCCCCTGACGACGATCCGCACGGGGGTGCGGTGCATGGTGGGGCTGGCGATGAGGCTCATGGAGGGGGAGTGACTCTCGGAGTTGTGAAGATGCGGACCATGGCCAGTTCATTGCTCTTCGCCGCCCTCCATCAGGAGGATATACTTAGCGAAGTCACGAAGTTATTATCGTGTGGATTCGTCACAATCGGGAACGTTGATCAGGGTTCCGCTCATGAGTCTTTGCATCAGGCCGCCAGCGCAGTTTCGGCACGGAGGCGAGTTGCCTGCCTACTTCGACAAGCAAGATCCGCGCAGCCATGCTTTCGACGAGCCTGCAGTCGATATTGACTTGCGGGAGTGCGACTTCGTGCGTCCATCGGCGGCATTGTGGTGCGCGGTGTACCTAGGACTGTCATCTGCGCGAGGAGCAAGCGCTCGACTCTTGGTTCCGAACAATATGGGCGTCTGCATCTATCTGAAGTCGCTGGGACTATTTGCCACAGTCCGGGACTTGGGGGCGGAGGTTGACGACCGCGGCGTACCAGATCGTGAAGATCAAAACGTAATCCTGCCAATCATCCGATTCAACACCATTTCCGATGCGACAAACCTCGCCAATGATGCGTTTACAAGGCTTCAGGCGTCAGGGCGCGGCGCTGCCAATCTGACCGCCGTGGTTGTCGAGCTATTCAGCGAACTGGTCTTGAACGCTGCCCAGCATAGCCAATCTTCGATCGGCGCGCTGGCCTGCGTTCAGTTTTTCGAGTTTGAAAACGGATCACGGTTTACCTGCTCGGTTGCGGATGGAGGAATCGGAGTCTACGAAAGTTTGCGCCGTAATCCTTCGCTGCGATCGCGTGTTGCTTACGATTGGGATGCGCTCGAACTATCGGTCCGCGAACGGGTCAGCGGAACGGCGGATCCGCACCGCGGAATTGGTCTTTATGGCGTCAGCGAAGACGTGCGACGTCCCGGGGGATCCCTGCTGCTGCACTCTGGACTCGGAGTCCTTGAAATCAACGAGGAAAGGGAGAGTAAGGCTAACCGGACGCGGTTGTTTCCTGGCACCCTCGCATCGGTGGCAATCCCTGCATGAGCACTCACACACTGAAAGTCCGCGACTTTCTTGACGACCATATCCTCGTCGGCAGGGAATCCGCTCGCCGTCTGGAGGGGGCTATCCGCGCGGCCCTGGAACTGAATCCGCCGCATAACGGTGAACTATCGAAATTCGTCGTGGATTTCGAGGGAATTCAAGGAATTGCCCCTTCGTTCTTGGACGAGATGTTTTTGATCCTGGACGCCGTTCTCGCCCAGGAAACGGTCAAGTCCGAGCGTTCGATCGCTCTCGCGAATCCGCCCACACGACTATCCCTCAAGTTTGAGGCCGTGGCACGCGGGCATGGCTTGTCCATCGCTGAGCAGTCAGATGGATCTTGGCTCTTATGGGCACGATCCAACGATTAGGAAAAACTGGAAAACATGGATACTACGACCATCGCATCGCTCAGTCACCACGTAGGCAACACCGTCACCCTGCAGGGATGGGTCTATCACCGTCGCGACAGCGGCAAGATCGCTTTTCTTGTCCTTCGCGACGGCAGCGGCCTTTGCCAGTGCGTCGTAAGCAAGAACGAGCAGACTGAGCCGTTCTTTGAGACTGCCCGACGGCTGGGGCAGGAGACGGCGCTGCGCGTGACCGGCGTTGTGAAGGCCAACGAGAAGCAGATCGGCGGGCACGAGCTCGACGTGACCGGCCTCGAAGTCGTCGGCGAGAGCGTCGACTTTCCCATCACGCCCAAGCCGCACGGCATCGACTTTCTCATGAAGAACCGCCATCTGCACTTTCGCAGTCGGCGGCAGTGGCACATCCTTCGCATCCGCCATACGCTCGTCGACGAGATCCGCGGCTATTTCAATCGCAATGGCTACACGCTCATCGATACGCCGATCTTCGCGCCGGCGGCAGGCGAGGGCGCGCAGACCCTCTTTACCGTCGATTACTTCGGCGAGCCGGTCTATCTCGCGCAGACGGGGCAGCTTTACGTCGAGGCGGCGTGCATGGCCTTCGGCAAGGTCTACTGCTTCGGCCCGACCTTCCGTGCGGAGAAATCGAAAACGCGTCGACACCTCACCGAGTTCTGGATGGTCGAGCCGGAGATCGCCTACGCGGAGTTGGATGACGTGATCGCCGTGGCGGAGGACTTCATCTGCTCGATCGTTGAGCGTGTGCTTCGCGAACACCGTGCCGATCTGGAGTTTCTCGGGCGCGACATCGCCGCGCTGGAGAAGATTCAAAAGCCCTTCAATCGCGTAACACATGCAGAGGCGGCTGACATCCTCCGTGGCCCCAGGGCGCGGGAGCTTCTGGAGCGCGACCTCGCCGCGAAGACGGCCCGTATCGAAGAGGCGAAGAAGCTCATCACCGAGAAGGAGGCCCGTGAGAAAGGCGCCGGCGTCAAGCAGTGGGAACGCGACAAGCTCGTCGGCGAGCTTCACGAGCTGCGCGAGGAACTGGCCGATCTGGAAGTCGAGGTGCAGAACATCCCGCACCATATCGAACTGGCGGCGAGTTTCGACCCGCGCGGCGACCTCGGCGGCAGCGACGAGACGATCATCAGCCGCCTGCACGATAGGCCCGTCTTCGTGACGCATTACCCGCGGGAGTGCAAGGCGTTCTACATGAAGCGTAGCGCCGCCGACCCGACACGCGTGAACAACCTCGACCTGCTGGCCCCTGAGGGCTACGGCGAGATCATTGGCGGCAGCCAGCGCGAGGACGATCTGGACGCCCTGCTGGATCGCATCAAGGAAGAGGGCCTGAACGAATCCGACTACGCCTGGTACCTCGACCTGCGGCGCTACGGCACTGTTCCCCACGGCGGCTTCGGCCTGGGCGTGGAGCGCACGCTGGCGTGGCTCTGCGGGCTGAAGCACATCCGCGAGACGATCCCGTTCCCGCGAATGATGGGGAGGTTTTATCCGTAGGACTTGGATTATCCACTTGAACAGTTCTTGCCGACCGCTAGAATGTTAGGTTTATGTGTGGTATCTTCTGGCGGCACGGAGAGACAACAAATGGCAATCAGGCACGAATTCGGCGGCGATTGGACGACGAACAAGCTTGAGCGGCTGCGAAAATACCTCTGTGCTTACATGAGGATCTTCGCGGAGAATCCTAGGGCCCAGCACTTTACAACAATCTACGTCGACGCATTTGCCGGTACGGGTCACCGCATCAACTCACAGGATCGACAACCCGCGGTGGCAACTTCGCCAGTTGCAACAGACCCGGAAGCCGAGTCGTTCAAGAAGGGCAGCGCACGCATCGCCCTCGAAGTCGAGCCGTCGTTCCATCGATTTATCTTCATCGAGCGCGACGCGGGGCGGGTCAGTGACTTGGAGGCCCTACGTGCCGAGTTCCTAGCCAAGAACGTGCAAATCGAACAGCGCGATGCGAACGCCTTCTTACAGCAGTGGTGCACGAGAACCGACTGGCGTAAGAATCGTGCCGTCGTGTTCCTCGACCCTTATGGTATGCAGGTCGATTGGCAGACTCTCGTTGCGCTGGCCGAGACACAAGCGGTGGACCTGTGGCTCTTGTTTCCGCTCGGCGTTGCCGTCAATCGCCTGCTTACCAATGCCGGACTACCGCCCAACGAATGGGCCAAGGCACTCACGAGAATCTTTGGCACGGAGGATTGGAAGCCGGCCTTCTATCCTAAACAGCAAGAGCAAACGTTGTTCGGCGTCGAGGAGAAACAGCGGAGAGACGCCACACTGGATGCGGTCGGAAATTTTTTTCTGGAGCGGCTGAAAACGATCTTCGCAGGCGTGGCCCCGAACCCGCTTCCTCTCAAGAACTCGACCCAAATGCCGATATATCTGCTTTGCTTTGCAGCAGGTAATGCAAAGGGAGCACCGACAGCGGTAAGGATCGCACGACACGTATTGGAGCAATAGCGAGGAATCCCCTATGGCCGCGGCATCGTCCATCGAATGGACCGAGATAACCTGGAACCCCGTCACAGGCTGTTCCAAGGTAAGCGAGGGCTGCCGTCATTGCTACGCCGAGCGCATGGCGAATCGGCTTCAGGCTATGGGCAATGGGCGATACGAAAACGGCTTCATAACGACGCTACACGACGATCTGGTCGACCTGCCGCGACGGTGGAGGCAGCCTCGCGTGATCTTCGTCAACTCAATGAGCGACCTGTTTCACGAGAAAGTTCCACTCGACTTCATAAGCCGCATCTTCGCAACGATGGCAGCCTGTCCGCAACACACATTCCAGGTGCTCACCAAACGCAGCAAGCGTCTCCGCGACGTTGCTGAGTGGTTGACGTGGCCGGAGAACGTCTGGATGGGCGTCAGCGTCGAGGACGACCGCGTACTGGACCGCGTGGAGCACCTGCAACAAACCCCCGCGCGAATCCGATTCTTGTCCTGTGAGCCACTCATCGGTCCGCTCGACGACCTGCCGCTCAAAGGTATCTCATGGGTGATAGTCGGTGGCGAGTCCGGCCCCGGCGCGCGGCCAATGAAACGCGCTTGGGTCGAGTCCATCCGTCGTCAATGTCGTCAAACCCGCGTGCCGTTCTTCTTCAAGCAATGGGGTGGCGTGCGAAAGAACGTCACTGGAAGGGAATTAAACGGACGCACTTACGACGAGATGCCCGCTAGTAAGCGCGGACAAATGAGCGAAACGCAAACCAACAGGCCATTGCCGGTCTTGGCGTGTTGAGGGATTGCGGCTTCGGCCGTCGGTGTCCGGGCTCTGGGATATAATGAATAGCGCTGCCAGGAGCTTGGATCATGAAGTTCGTCGTCAATCTGGATCGTGATGAAACCGGGATGATCGTCGCGGAATGCCCGGCGATTCCCGGCTGCGTCTCTCAGGGCAAGACCGAGCAGGAGGCAATCGACAACATCCGCGAGGCCATCGCCGCCTGTCTCGAAGCCCGCGCGGCCAACGGCATGCCGCTGACCGTCGCCACGCGTGAGATCGAGGTCACGGTCTGATGCCGCGCCTTCCGGTCACAAGCGGAGCTCAGGCCGTGAAGGCGTTTGAGCGCGCCGGCTGGCATGTAGATCGGCAGCGCGGTAGTCACGTTGTCATGCTGAAGGCCGGTCACATCGCCAGCTTGTCCATACCGCAGCACAAGACGTGGTCTTCTCCCAATTCCCGCGCGCGGGCCGCTTGCCGTATAATGGCTCCGTCGGGTCATGCGTCGCTCGTCGGCGATGCCGGCTCTGAGGGATCCTCGCTTGTTGCCGCCTGTTGCGAACTCGGTCAACGGTCTCATCGAGCTGCTCGATGCGCTTAACTGCGGTGCGTTCCTCGTCGACCGCTTCGGCCGCATCGAACACGCAAACGACCGGCTCTGCCGGATGCTCGGGCGTGAACGTCAGGACGTCATCGGCCAGTCGGCGGAGTCTTTCTACGACGCACCGGACGCCGCCAGGTACATACAATCGCGTCTGGCGAATTTCGACGAGCCCCATGAAGGCGAGTTCTACCTGCCCGGGCCGGACAAGAAAAAAATCCCCGTCATCATGTCCGGCCGGCCGCTGGGGGCGGCGGCGCCGCTGTCCAATTATCGCCTCGTCACGGTCATCGACCTGACCGGCCAGAAAGCGGCGGAGGTCCGTGCCCAGGAGGAGTACGAAGTCATCAGTCGCCTGAGTGACACCGTGTTGGCACAGGCGTTGGAGCTGAAGCGCTACAACCAGAAGCTGGAAGACAAGGTCCGCGAGCGTACCCGCGAGCTGCACGAGGCCAACATGGAGGCCATTTACATGCTCGCCATCGCCAGCGAGGCCAAGGACGTGGACACCGGGGCCCACGTTCGCCGCATCGAACATTACACGAAGCTTCTCGCCCGACAGCTCGGTCTGCCTGAGCACGTCGCCGAGGAATACGGCTACTCCGCGATCCTTCATGATGTCGGCAAGATGGTCGTGCCGGACCACATCCTGAAGAAGCCCGGCCCGCTGGACATGGCCGAACGCGAAGCCATGCAGCTCCACTGCATCGCCGGGGAGCGCATCCTTTCTCAAAAGCCGTTCTTCGCCTCGGCCCGGCAGATCGCCCGAAGCCACCATGAAAACTGGGACGGCAGCGGCTATCCCGACGGCCTGATCGGCGAGTCGATCCCGCTGTCGGCGCGGATCGTCCATCTCGCCGACATCTACGACGCCCTGACGAGCGAACGCGTGTACAAGGCCTCGTGGACGCCGCAGATGGCGACGGAGACCATCTACAAAGCCGGCGGGAGTCTCTTCGACCCCAACGTGGTCACGGCGTTTCGCACACTCAGCGAATCCGGACAATTCACGCCGCCGGAAACTCAGGATTAACTACGCACATCGTTCTGCAACGCAGCGAAGGGTGAAGCGAATCAACTGATCATGCGATTGTCAGCGCGCACTCACTACGTGTGTGACGGTGGGTCGTGCGGCGGCACGCTTCGGCCCTTGCCGTTCCCTGTCGGCGCCGGCTTCTGCGCCTCTTCGTTCGTCAGCAGGGCCTGCATGATCTGATCGCCGACGTGACTCATGCCGTCCGGCGTATAGGGGATCATCATGATCGTCGCCTTGCTGCGCGTACCCACGGCGGAAACCGTGTCGTAATGCTGCGTAAGCAGCACCATCTTCGTCGCCTCCTCCGGCGAAATGCCGGCCTCGGCGCAGGCGTCCACCGACTCCTTCAGACCTCGAGCAATGGCCAGCCGCTGTCGGGCGATACCGACGCCCTGCAATTCCTTCGCTCGGGCCTCGGCTTCGGCTTCGGCGATGACGCGAATCTTCTTGGCCTCGGCTTCGTTCTTGGCGGCCTCCCGCATTCGAGCGGTCGCGTTGACCTGATTCATGGCGACTTTCACGGCGTGGTCCGGCTGGATGTCGTTGACCAGGGTCTGAAGCATGGTGTAGCCGAAGTTTTCCATGACATGGTCCAGTCGCTCCTTCACCGCAAGGGCGATCTTCTCCTTCTCCGCGAAAACGTTGTCCACCGGCATCTCGGGCACGAGTGCACGGACGGTGTCAAAGACATAGGAGGAAATCTGCCGCTCGGGATTGGTCAGCTTGTAGTACGCGGCGATGACGGATTCGTCGGTCTCGCGCACGAAGAACTGCACGGCGATCAGTAGATCGACGAAGACGTCGTCCTTGGTCTTACTCTCGACCTTGACTTCCAGCTCGCGTACGCGATGGGTGATGCGGCCCGCGACCTTGTCGATCATCGGAATCTTAAAGTTCAACCCCGGATGGGCGATGCGGTTGAACTTGCCGAATCGCTCAATAATCGCCTTGGTCTGTTGCTCAACGGTATAGAAGCCGCTGAGCAGAATGAGCCCGCCGAAGACAACAAGTACGCCAACGACGATGGGAATCATGGCAATCTCCTTTTGAACAGTGGCCAGCGTTCAGTGGCTCGTATTTTGCTCTCGGTACTCCGTGGCGATGCCAACGCATTGTTATCCGTCGGCGCTCTCCGGACTCACATCTGCGGAAACAAGCGAGACCAGAAGTTGCCGCGGGTCATCGGGGAGTTCATAAGACGGCAACTCGATCAAGACCTCCTCGCCGCGGGGTATCAACTCGATCTCATGCCGAACGGAAAACGGCATCCCTTCGCCGCCGCCGATTCCTGACACCTCGAGGACGACGCTCTCCAGCGGGTAACCTCCGTTGAAGACAACGATGGCCAGCGTCTCACTTCCCAGTGGTCTCCCGCCGCCCCAGGAGGATTCCAGCCGATAGTGTAAATCCGAGCAACCGACGCATGCCGTCATGCCGACCGGACTCGGCAACGGCCGCGGATGGACCTTCCTTGCGGCGGACGGCTTTTGCGCTTCCGCTGCATCAAGCACCGCACCGCATCGGGCACAGTACCTTGCGCCGCTGCGCTGGTTGGTCCGACACTTCGGGCAAGTCATCCGGGCATCGGATGGTTCACCTTCCGGCGGAATGCTGGCGCGCACGAATCCATGCTCCTCTCTTGCGGTCAGCAAAAGTGTAGCTTATCCGGCCGCGACGGCCACTATAAAGCCGGACAAGCTGTATAGTCGATGCCCGGCCACGGCTGATAGCCCTTGCCCGCTCACGCCGTCCCCCTGCCGTTCCCGCAAACCATTCAATCCGGCGTGTACTCAAAAACTCGGACCGTGGAGACGGGATGGCCCTGAATGACCGCGACCTTTCGGGGTGACTGGTGGACAAGTCGAAACTGGCGCAGGGCCTCCAGCGGTATGCAGGTTTCAAAAGGGCTATCGGATGCGCAGACATGCGTGAGGCCATCGTCCGTGGCTTCGGCTGCGTCGATGAACGCCATCGCTTCTGCATGGGTCTCGAAATCGTGAACCGCCTTGACCACTCTTTGACGCCCGTGGCTCTTCAAATCCTGCCACTGGAGTGAGTAGACTTTGATCGGTGTGCGAGGCCGGGCCTCCAGCGCAGAGAAGATGAACAGCCGAACGCACATGGATTGAAAATACGGCGGATAATAGATGTATCGCAGGACACGGCGACCGCTGTCTTCGGTCATCAGAACGCGTTCGTAGTAGCGAGTCACGTCCTGGTCCAGCCACACCGGCAACGCGGAGTACTTACCCATGATGCGCGCGCCGCCGGGCTTCTGCCAGCGCGGAAGCAGCCAGTCGAGCATGACGTATCGCGTGGAAAGCGCATCGAGCAACTCGCGGGCTTCGTCCTCGCATTGCGCAAGCAGAAACCTTGCGGAATCGACTGCGCCGCGCTGCGTCGGATTGCTGTTCGGAATGCGTCGTGCGAGACCGGAGATCCAGTAGCCATAGTCCCACCAGCTCATCACACCGTAGGCGCCGGACACATCAACGCTGCGCGCGAGGTCATCCATCCCGCTCGATCGAACGAAAAACGCATCGGAATCGCCGAAGGGTTCGGGCGAGTTCTCACGAAGCCAGCGCAGAGCTCCGCGCCAGTCGTCCGTGGGGCCGTCGTAGAAGCCGGCGGCCCCGGTCAACTCCCCCGAAGATGGCACGATGGCCAGCGAGAGAAGTCCGATTGCAGTCATTGCGCAGACACTCTTGCGTAACCACGACGGCTCGCCGGCTCCGTCTTTCGTTTTCTTTCGACGCCAGGCCCACACAAGAGACACGGCCGCATGGCAGAGGAAGGCCACCAAGATGGCAACGACCGGTGCGGCGTAGTAGGCGAATCGGGATTGACCGAACATGGAGGCAAAAACGATGAATCCCCAGACGATCATCAGGCAGGAACCCGCCTCGCGCCGACGGACGAAACGCCCCACGAGCGCCGCAAGACCCAGCAATGCCATCGGAAAGGTGCAGCCGAACATCGACCAGAGCGGACCATACGACCAGCCGGTCGAAGTGTAGAGGATCGGTCGTGCCTCGGTGATGGTGCGGGCCTTCATACCCGGCAGGAGTCGGGCAATATCCACGCGGATGCTGCCGAGCAGGGTTGGCGCGACGGAGTTCATGACGACCAGAGCCGCGCAACCTGTGAGCAAAACGATGAGGGGATAAAGCACGGGGCGCAGCTTGCGCTGCTGCATGATCGCTGAAAGGCCCGACAGCAGCAGGGTCAGAACGATACCACTAGCCAGCGCGCCCGCCTGAACTCGCGAAGAGCCCACTTCTGGAAAGCACATGACGGCGCCGATAGCGACGGCAAAGCAGGGGACGACGATCATCGAAAGTCGAGCGGTCGATCGGCCCATCAGGTGATCGGCGACATGCTGAACGACGAGCCAGCCGAGCAGGATCAGGAGAAGATAATTTCCAGCGATCCATGTGAGCATGTAGCAACCGAGCACCAGCCCCGCCACCGCGGAAAGCGGGACGACGTCGCGCAATAGTGAAACGTCGGAAGCTTTATCTGAGAGGCCGCCGGCAACGTCCGGCGACGGTCGTAACCCG
This sequence comes from uncultured Planctomycetaceae bacterium, assembly GCA_964385225.1. Taxonomy (GTDB): domain Bacteria; phylum Planctomycetota; class Phycisphaerae; order UBA1845; family UTPLA1; genus UTPLA1. Next base: position 80,458 of record CAYLOE010000017.1, on the reverse strand, counting down.
GATCGCCGGAGGACGACGAACAGCAGATACAACAGCAGCGTGCTGAGCAGGACCTCCATGACGTGATGATCAAAGAATCCCAGCGCGGATCGAACAAAGTACGGACCGGGCATGACACCGACGAGCAGTGCGGCGATCAGAGCAGTCCAGCGATTGAACAATTCACGTGCAGCCAGAAAGACCGCGAGGCAGACGCCCATCGCCAGAACCGGCGCGAAGTAGGCCGCGGTAGCGTCGATCAAGCGCTGTGACGGCTCGGCGCCTCCCACGAGCCGAATGAAGGCCGCCGGTACGAGATCAAAGAAGGGGCCGACGGGTACACCGCCGCCGTCAGGCCACGCGACATACGGATCGAAGGTCATCGGCCGAGGCAGGTTGCGGATTTGATATTCCAGCAGCCGATAGTGATACCACGGGTCATTGTCTTGCAAAGTGATTTCGCCGTCCGCGAAGATCTTGTCCTGCAGCCAGACCGTGCGTAGTACAAGGCAACCGGCGCAGATGAGTACGAGGGCGATCGGGACCATCCAGCGACTGCCACGGGGCATAGCAGTATGTGAGGGTAGCGACTTCAAGTCGGTCATTGCTCTCTCGACAGGCGCGTCCGGCGCAATATTCGTGCGAATAGGGAACCGGCACGGCAACGTGGCGTCAAGGCATTAACTCCGAGGGAATGCGTTCGCGCATCGAGAGCGTCTGATTGAGATAATTTGCGATGGAAGTTGCTAGTTCCGATCGGGGAACTCGAACTCCACGAGCGAGAAGTCGTCGTTGAAGATGGGACCGCCCTGAATCTGTTGCACCTGGGTGACGAGTCGGTCCACGCGGCGATCGTCGTCGTGGGGGAGTTGATTGAGCAAGTCGACAAAGCCGGACAAATCCAGCATCTGACCGTCGGATTTTGTGATTTCGTAGGCGCCGTCGCTGAAAACATAGAGCCGCCCATTCGGGGGGATCGTCGCGGTCTCCGTTTCGTAGGCGGCCTCGGGCATGACCCCGATGAGAAAGTGCGGCGAACCGAGTTGTGTCGGCGGCGTGGTCGGACCGTTCAACAGAATCGCGGGAGGATGACCAGCGGCCGCATAACGCAGGGTTCGCGTGCGCGTGTCATAGACGCCGTACCACATGGTGAAGAATTTGTTGTTGTGATCCTCCATGGGAAAGGCGCGGTTCAGGGCCATGAGCACTTCCGCGGGCTCGTCGAAGCGCGCATCGGGCAGGGCTTCGCGTCGAAGGGCGTTATGAACGGAGATCGACAGCAACGAAGCACCGACGCCATGGCCGCAGACATCGAGCAGGTAGATGACCATCCGGTGATCGTCGATCCAGTGATAGCCGAAGAAATCACCGCCGAGTTGGGACGAACTGATGAACCGCCAGCGCGCGCGGACCGGCGCGTCCGTGGGCGGAGGCAGCAGCGATCGGACATAGGCCGCGGCTTCGGTGAGTTCGTCGGCCATCTTCGATTGGGCCTGGACCAGCTTGTCCTTGGTTTCGATGAGCTCCTGCTGGGCGCGAATCTGATCCATCAGATTGAGCTGCTGCTCGGCGAGCGCCGCCAGCTCGCGCAGCGTCACGAGTTGCCGTGTGTCGAAGTTTCGAGGGCGGCGATCCGCCATGCAGAGCGTGCCGACATTCATACCGTTCGGTCCCCCGATCGGGCAGCCGGCATAGAACCGAATATGCGGCTCACCCGTCACCAACGGGTTGTCACAAAAACGGTCATCTTCCAGCGCATCGAGGACGACCGTGGGCTCTGCCTGGTTGATGGCATGCGCGCAGAAGGAAATATCACGAGCGGTCTGGCAAACGCTGACCCCGCACTTGGCCTTGAACCACTGTCGATCGGAATCCACGAGGGAGATGAAGACCATCGGCACGTCAAAAACGCTGGCCGTCAGGCGCACAATCCGGTCGAATCGCTCTTCCGGCGGCGTATCGAGCAGATTCAGCGATCGAAGGTCCGCGAGTCGTTCGGCTTCATGGGCGGGAATGGGCGCTGCAATCATACGGAAAAATCCTCACCGGGTTGGATGCGGCACAGGCCTGAACGGTTTCATTATAGTTCCAGTACCTGGTCCATACACATACCTAGCCCATACACAGCAAACCGAGGCGGGAGCCGACCATCCGCGAGACCGACTAGAATCCGTGTACGATTTTAGCGAGTAGCCACGGGCTATCCCCATCTTATGGAGGCACGTCCGAGATGCCGTTGCAGTTTTTTCAGATCGATGCATTCACTTCGAGGTTGTTCGGCGGCAATCCCGCGGGAGTCGTCCCGCTTGAAACCTGGCTGCCGGACCCGGTGCTTCAAAACATCGCCATGGAGAACAATCTGTCGGAGACCGCATTCTTTCAACCGAGCGCGGCGAACGATGCCGATTTCAATCTGCGATGGTTCACTCCGAACATGGAAATGGACCTGTGCGGTCATGCGACGCTGGCGGCGGCGCACGTCCTCAAGCGGCATCTGAACTTTGCGGCGGATCACATCCGCTTCGCCACAAAAAGCGGGCCGCTTGCCGTCACGGTCGAGGGCGATCGGCTGGTACTGGATTTTCCCGCGAGGCCCGGCCGTCGCAATGATGTCACGTTGGATTTCACTTCGGCGCTGAAGGCACGGCCGTCGGAGATTTGGGACGCACGAGACGTGTTGGCGGTGTTTGAATCGGAGGCCGAAATTCGCGCGCTGAAGCCGGACATGGCGAAGGTTGCCGAGTTGGACACATTTGCGGTCATTGTGACGGCGCCGGGGGATGATTGCGATTTTGTCTCGCGGTTCTTCGCACCGAAGGCCGCGGTGCCGGAAGACCCCGTCACGGGCTCGGCGCACTGCACCCTCATCCCCTACTGGTCACAACGGCTTGGCAAGCAGGAACTGTTTGCGCGACAGGTTTCATCGCGCGGCGGCGAACTCTCCTGTCGCGACGCCGGCGAGCGCGTTCACATCGGCGGGCATTGCGTGACCTATCTCGAAGGCGTTATCGCGGCGATCCTTTAGTTCTGCGACTCGGCAATCAGGCGCAGGACGTCCGTGTGCGTCAGAATGCCGACGAGGAGCTCGCCGGTTACGACCGGCAGAGCGCCGATGCGGTGTTCGAGCATCTTTTTGGCCGCATCTTTCAGCGTGGCGCTGGGGCCGACGGTGTGGACTTGGGTCGTCATGACTTCCATCACGCGATCGGCGGCAGCGTACATCTTGCCCTGGACCTGGGCCTGTTCGTCTTCGATGATTTCACGCCCGCAGGCCCTGCGAATGTCGCGGTCAGAGAGCATACCGACCAGCATCGAATCCACGGTCACCGGAAGATGGCGAACGTGCTTGTCGTGCATCATTCGCGCGGCGGTATGCAGCGCATCCTTGGGGCCGACGGTGAAAACGTTGTGCCGCATGTGGCGCGAAACGCCTTCGGCCAGCCGCTCGAGTTTCACGACCGGCGGATTGGCTTCGCAGAGACCTCTGAGCAGGTCAATCTTGGTGACGATGCCGACGACGGCGGCGCCGGAGACGAGCGGGATGGCACTGATTGCGCGGTCGATCATTGTACGGGCCGCAGTATGCAGACTTTCTTCCGGTGTCAAGCTGACCACCGGCCGGGACATGACCTCGCGCACGCGACGCGGGCCGACCACGGCGCTACGACTACCCTCCACGCGGCGCTCGGCTTCGAGCTTCCAGCCGACGGCGAGCAGCAGGTCGCGGTCGGAAATCATGCCGACGACCTTGCCGCTCTCCACGACAGGCAAATGGTGAAAACCGTGTTCCTCCATCAGTGAGATTGCCCGGTCAAATGAATCGTCCGGGGTCACGCTGATGACGTTATGGGTCGAAAGGGCTGCGAGCTTCATCTGGATCCTTCCGGGCCGGTATCGGCCTTTGGCAGCGCATCACTCACCGGTGCTCCCCTGTCGGGCGGCAGCGATGGCGACCGTTTCTCGCAGGATCGAAACGGTCGCAACGAAACTCTTGGCAACTTCCGGACCGCGGCGGGCAGCGGCGGGCAGCGCCGGGCTGCATGCATATCAGATTCTAATCGGAATGGGAAAACCGGCGCCCTGGCTCTTCGCAGGGGCGCGATCTTCCCAGACGCCGGGGATCTTGCCGTCACAATCCGGACACCTGCCGGGGGATTTCATCCGATTCTGACGAACGAAGAAACCGGTGCGACGAATGATGAGCGCCCCGCAGCCCGGGCAATCGGTGTTCTCGCGTTCGCCGACGCCGCCGTGGATGTTACCTGGATAAACGAAGTGCAGCCCCGCCGCCTTGCCAATGTCGTAGGCCCTGAGGAGTGTTGTCGGCGAGGTCCGCTCAATATCCGACATCTTGTAATCGGGATGAAAGGCGGTCACGTGCCACGGCATGTCTCTTGAAACGCCTGCAAGAAATTGCGCGATGCCCGTCAGCTCATCGTCGCTATCGTTGAAGCCGGGAACAATTAGCGTGACGATCTCCACCCAGTAGCCCATCGACACGAGATTCTCAATCGTCTGAAGCACATTCGAGAGCACGCCGCCCAGTTCGCGGTAGTGTTTATCGTCGAACCCCTTGAGGTCCACCTTGTAGAGGTCCACGTACGGACGGATGAATTTGAGCACTTCGGGCGTGCCGTTGCCGTTGGAGACATAGCCGCAGGTCAGGCCGCGCTGCTTCGCCTCCTTGAAGACCTCAACGGCCCATTCACTGGTAATCAGCGGCTCGTTGTACGTCGAGACGACGACGGGGGCGTTGTGCTCGACTGCAAGCTCGGCAAGCTGCGCCGGCGAACAGAACTTCGGCAGACTGACTGCCTGGTCATCGCGCAGGGCCTGCGATGTAACCCAATTCTGGCAGTAGCCGCAGTGAAAATCGCAGCCGAGCATGCCGAAGGACAATGCGTCGCGCCCGGGGAAGGCGTGGTAGAACGGCTTCTTCTCGATCGGATCAACCTGTAAACCGGCGACGTATCCTCCGGGTACGCGCAGCTCGCCGCCGCGATTGAAACGTACACGACAGACGCCGGCGCGATCGGGCTTCACGAGACAGCGGTGTCCACAGGCGAGGCAGCGCAATGCGTCGCCCTCGGGACGAACAAGGTCGGGATGACCCGCAAGGGTGTTGTCAAACAGCAGAGTTTTGAGGGTAGTCGTCATGGGTCGGAACTCCGACGGTCCGGGGAATTATAGTCGATGGTCCGCCGATCGATGGTCCGTCGATCGATGAGCCGCCCGGCAGCCGGGGAAGAATTGTTTCGGGCATCGTATCGGACAGCATGAAGATCGCCCCCCGGACGCAGTCGCTATCGGGCGTCCCACCGGGTTGCACCAATCATGTTCCAACCTGCATATCCCCTTCTGAATCCGCAACGACGAATAGCCGACGAAGAAGTCGATCGGGGTCCGCGAAAATCCTCCGGCTAAGCGACGCGTTCTCGTTTCCTCCGAGCGCAGGCCGGCTACGACAAACGGCGTACATCCGTCGAAATCTCCTGCGTAGGCCGTTGTGAGATGACATGAACACCGCCTCGACACCCTCTACCCGCACGACAGCCACCGAGCAGAAGGTCGAGCGATGCCGATTGCGCATGCCCGGCGCGGCGATTTTGAGTCTGGCACTCTGTGTCTTCGCAACGCTCATACTCTGGAACGAGATGATGAGGCAGGAGGAACGCCATCTGATCGTTCGCTTCGAGGAGCAAGTCGAACGAAGCAAGATCGCGCTGGAGGAAATGCTGAATCATTACACGGGAAGTCTGCTGGCCGCCCGGGCGATGTTCGCGTCCAGCGATGAGGTCACGACCGACGACTTCGCCACCTATGTGCAGAGTCTCAATTATCAGAAGTATCTGCCGGGCATGCGCGCATTCGGTCTGATCGTTCGCGTCTCCGAGTCGGACCTGGGCAGGTTTCTCCACAGTCGTCGTCGCAACCATGCTTCGGATTTCGAGATCTATCCGCCCGGTAGTCGGGAAGAGTATTGGGTGTTGAGCTCCATCGAGCCGCACGCGCGGGCGCTCATTCCCATCGGCTTCGATGTTCGGACCGAATCGATTCGGCGCGCGGCGCTGGAACGGTCACGCGATAGAGACGAAGCCACGCTGACCGCAAAGCTCCAACTGGGTGACCACAACCGTCCGATCGACGCGGTCGTCTTGTGTTTGCCGATTTATCAAGGCGATCGAATACCTACCACCGTCGAAGCGCGGCAGAAGCAACTGAGCGGTTGGATCACGGCCGCGATCGAACTGGAGCCCTTTCTGGCAGCCATTCCGGCATTTCGTCACGCGCGATTGCAAGGCCGATTGTTCGACGGCGGCGATGAACTGGAGGCCACCCTGCTGGGCGGCCCGACGCGGCAGGCCAATCCGGAAGTGCTGGTCTCTCGCACTCGACTGGACCTTGCGGGCCGATCCTGGGTGATGGAAATCTCCGCGCTGCCTGAGTTCAAGAATTCCGAAAGCGACTACGCCGCCGCATGGATCGCACTCGTTGGCGGACTGGTCGCAAGTCTGCTGGTCTCCGGCATCGTCTGGTCGATCTCGACGACACGACATCGAGCCGAGGCAATCGCCCACGAGATGATGATCGCACTGAAGGCCAGCGAAGCAGAATCGCATAAACTGGCGCTCGTCGCCGACCGAACGAGCAACGGCGTCGTCATCACCGATGCCGAAGGCCGCGTCGAATGGGTCAACGAGGGCTTTACGCGCATCACGGGATACCATCTCGACGACATGCGAGGGCGCAGGCCGGGGCAAGTCCTCCAGGGACCGCGCACCGATCCGGCTACGGTGGCCCACATGCACAGTCAAATCACCCGGGGGCTGGGCTTCGAAGTTGAAATCATCAACTACGATCGAAACGGCCGCGAATACTGGGTGCAGATCGAGGTTCAGCCGATTCGGGATGAGACCGGTCGAATCGTGAACTTCATGGCCATCCAGAGTGAGATTACCAGCCGCAAGCGAGCAGAAGAAGCGCTTCGCGCGAGCGAGGAGCGATTTCGTACGCTGGTCACCAACATTCCCGAGGCGGTCTATCGCGCGGCATACGACTCCCACTGGACGACGGAGTTCATGAGTGACGCAGTGCAGCGCCTTAGCGGCTACCCGGCGACGGATTTCATCCATAACAAAGTGCGCAGCTTCTCAAGTCTGGTGCACCCGGATGACCGAAAGCGAATCGAGCGAATCGTACAGACCGCGGTGGCCCGACAGGAACCCTTCTTCCTGGAGTATCGAATTCTTCATGCAGACGGCTGCACGCGCTGGGTACACGAACGTGGACAGGCGGCCTACGACGAGGCGGGCAATGTGCGCTGGATCGACGGCGCGATCGCCGACATGACCCTACAAAAACAGGCGGAACAAAGTCTGAAGGATTACAACACATCGCTGGTGCGCGCCTACCAGGCCCTCGAAAACGCGAACAAGCAGGCCGAAGCGGCCACGCGTGCCAAGAGCGAGTTTCTGGCGAACATGAGCCACGAAATACGCACGCCGATGACCGCGATCCTCGGCTTCACCGATCTGCTGATCGAAGAATTCTCCGAACGAAGCACCGGCCGGGAGATGCTTCAGACCATCAAACGAAACGGCGGACACCTGCTGGAGATTCTCAACGACATCCTCGATATCACCAAGATCGAAGCCGGCAAGCTGGTACTCGAACGCATGCGATGCTCGCCGGCCAAGATCGCCTCGGAGGTCGTCAAGCTCATGCAGGTTCGCGCCGATGCAAAGAACCTTCCCCTGGAATTGGTCTGCGAAGAGGCGCTGCCGGAAACCATCCTGACGGACCCCACCCGCCTGCGGCAGATCCTGATCAACTTCGTGGGCAATGCCATCAAGTTTACTCATGCGGGAAGCGTCAAGCTTTCCGTCCACACGGAGCAGGATTCAAAGAATACACCCCGCGTACGGTTTGATGTGATCGACTCCGGTATCGGCATGACGCCCGAGCAGCTTCGCGTGATCTATCGCCCATTCGAACAGGCGGATACGTCCACGACGCGAAAGTACGGCGGCACGGGTCTCGGGCTGGCGGTCAGTCGACGACTCGCGCAGATGCTGGGCGGAGAAGTCAGCGTGACCAGCGAACCGGGCAAAGGCAGTGTCTTCTCGCTAACGATCGGTGTCGGCCGACAGGATGGCATCGTGCCCGCAGCGCCTGAGCCGGCCCTTGCCGAGCCGACCGGACTGCATCAAGCATGCAATCGCGCGTCGGGTAATCCCTCTGCTGCATCGCCGTCGCCTGACGACGACCTCAAGGGGCTTCGCATCCTGCTGGCCGAAGACGGTCCGGACAATCGGCAACTCATTTCACACATTCTGCGGCGCGCCGGCGCCGAAGTAAGCACCGTCGAGAATGGCAAAGAGGCCATCCACGCAGTAGAGAAGGCCTCTACAGCGGATACATCCCCCCTGCCTTTCCACGTCATTCTCATGGACATGCAGATGCCGGAAATCGACGGCTACGAGGCGACGAAGATCCTGCGCGCCGGCGGATACGACGGCCCTATCATCGCCCTGACGGCGCACGCGATGGAAGGCGATCGAGAAAAATGCATCGACGCAGGATGCAGCGACTACGCGACGAAGCCCATTCAGTCGTCGACGCTGAAGCGTATCATTCTGAAACAAGCCCGCAGCCGTCAGGCGCCGGCAACACCAGCCGAACCGGCGGAGCACCTGCAGGCCATGCGCGACGAGGTCGACCGACTGGCGAAGCTCTGCCATGAAGCAGGCGTAACCAACGCATGCACGAAACAGTCAGCCGACCATACAACGCAGGATCCAAGCACAACCCCGCCCGCGGAGGATGTTTCCTCCGGGCGGAATTGAGCGATTCGACACAACGACGCGCGGCGCGTTCCGGCCGTGCGAGTATTCCTGCTTACTCGTCTTCGTCGTCTTCGCTGGTCGTCGACTCGGCATTCGTGGCGGGCTTCGGCGGCTTGTAGTTCTGAACCGATCGCGTAATCCACTGCGAGCCGTCAAAGGTCTTGACCTCGGCGGAGGACTGGAAGAAATCCATCTTGCCGACAACCGGTGCGAGCTTGGCGAGGATCGGAGGAAGGGCCTGTACCATCGCCTGCGCCTGCGGCGGTGCGTCCTGCATACCCATCGTGGCGAAACCCATCACCATGGACATCATGCCGATCGCCGCCTGCCACTCTTCCGCGGTACGCGACTCGTCGGTGTAGCTGATGGAGTCGACCTTCTGGCCCTTGGTGGGCTTGAGTCCCTCTCGGCTCCATCGCTTGTTCTTCGTGATGTTGGCATGCTTGCCCTGGGCCGTTTCAAGGCACCGACGGACGGCTTTGACGTTCGAGCCGAGAAGCAAATGCCCCTCGGCGGCGCCGATCACCGGCTGCAGGCCACCCATGAGCATCATCATCGGATGCGTCACCTGCGTGAAACTCACGCCCTCGGCAACCTCGGCCGGCGTGATCATCAGGCCGCCATCCTTGCCCATGGCCGCGTTGATCCGCGCGATGAGGTCCTGAATGCGGGCTTCGGCGGCCTTCTCGCTGGTCACCTTGAGCAGGAAGACCCAGTCGGTGTTCATTTCAATGCTGATCATCGGGCCTTCAAACAGATCGAGAATATCCTTCTCGATGTCCAGCTCCCATTTCTCGCGCTGCATTCGATCAAACATGGCGAGGTGCTGATCGCCGCCGGGCACGGTCTTGGTGACGAATTCGCGGATGTAGTGATACAGCTTCTTCAGACTGATGCCCGAACCGCAGGAGAAACTCGTCGCCTCCTTCGGTACGAATCGATCGAACTGCGCTGCCTCCCCTCCGGAAGTCAGGACGCCATACAGCGGGCTCTTCTTCGCATCGGGCTTCAACGACGTAACGCTCTCACTGAAAACGCTGTAGCCGTCGGTCCACACCACCGCCGCCATGCAATCAATGATGGACATATCATCCAGTAGCTTGGTGATGCCGCCCATGGCGCGGGCGATTTCATTTGCGTCGCTGTCGGGAGCGGTCTTAGGTTCACCGTTCGCCTCGTCGTCATCGGTCTGCGGAGCGGCGGCGGGCTGAGCGGCCATTCCGGCGAACATTTTCACCATGCCGCTGGCCATTCCGAAGATGCGCGAGGGATCGAAGAAGACGACTTCATCCTTCGCCGCGGGCAACTTGGCAAAGGCATTCTTGAATCGTTCCGTGGAGGTCAGGCCGGGCTTGGATGCTTTGCCGGAGAGCTGCTCCATGCACTCGCCAAGGAGGGTGTGCCCGCCGAAGGTCACCGCGATGATGTCCTTTGAATAGCCGACGGCGAGGACCGGCCCCGGCAGACCGGGAGGAACAAGGCCGGCAACGGTCAGGCCGTCTTCCGTCTTGGTCTCCACAAGCCGCAGGGCGCCGTTGGCGCCATGGGCATCGGCAAACTTGACGATTTGTTCAAGGATGGCCTTGAGGGCCTGATAGTTCTCCGCAGCGCCCTTTGCATCAAGCCGGCCAAGCATCACGCCTTCATAAGGACCCGTCGGGCCCATGGGCATCACAAAGCGGCCGATGTGCAGGAACTCCTTCTCGAAGAGCTTGGACCACTCCACCTGCGCACAGAGCTTGGAGAACTGTTCCTGTACGACTTCGATCTGTTCGACCTGCTCGTCGTTCAGATGGTCGATGACCATGTCCCAGATATCCTGAAGGATGCCGCTGTCCATGAAGGCCTTCGTGACGCCGGCCCAGTGGTCATCCAGAAACTGTCGATCGGGATTGGCTCGCGAAGCAACGGCCACAAATGCATCCGCCGGGATGGCCTTGGTAAGCGGGAATTTTGAGAAGTCCGTTCCGGCGAGCGCGGGCTGCACCAGCAGCGCGGGAATCGCCAGAACTGTTAGAAAGCCAAATGATCGGATGCGCGTCATGTCGTCCTACTCCTTAGCAAAGGTGAGTTTGGCGCCCAGGGCTGAGCGCCGAGGGCAATATCTGGAACCCAAGCGGCGTCAATCTAGCGGAATTCGCCGAAATTGGGAAAACCGGCAACGCCGTCGACTGATTGAGCTTAACGATCCACCCATCGGGCCCTAACGTCGATTCCGCTGCGGATTTGAGCCCGACAGAACCATCTCACCGCCGATGTGAACACAACTGCTTGGCAGACAAGAAGTAATCGCATCCGACGCGGATGAAAAACCGGAAGCCCGTTTAGCGATCCCGACTTGTCGTGCGGATATGGTCCTCAGCGATGGCGACAAGCTTTCGGACTGCATCATCCCTGCGAAGTTCTTCGAATTGTTCCATGAGGTGAGCGTCCAGCCGTGGGCCGAGGCCTTCGATCTCCTGTTTCGATGTTGCCAGCAGCGCGGAAATCGCCCGCAGACGACTCTCGATGCTTGTCTGTGAGTCCGGCTCGATCGGGCCACTCTTTCGTGACGCTGAGTCGACATAATGCAGACTCTTACGGTGGGCAAGACCGATCGCACGCCCCATGAGCAGCGCGGCATCTTCGAGGGCGCTCGTCCCCTGAAACTGCTCCGACGACAACTCTTCGCCCCACGGACCCTTGGCCCGCACGAGAAAGCCCTTCGAACCCATCGACGTAAATCCAATATACATGGGCATCCCCGACCAGAACGCTGCGTGTGCCTCGGCGACCTGCCGAGCCCGGTCGAGACCACCTTCCGCCGCGGCAAGCAGGCCGGCGCGTGCGGCCGCGGGCGACGGTTCTTCTTTCATCTCGATCATCAGGGGTACTTTCTTCCCGACGATCTCGGGGTTCAGGAGAATCAGATACTTATCGAGGCCCTGGCTGCCGGCGCTGCCGAGACGTGTCCATAAAGCGACGTCGCTGACGGCTGAGCCCAGCGCTTCACGGCTCGCCAGACCCAACGCCTGCGCGAAGGATTCGCCTTCGATCGAGCGTGCATCCTGAAGTGCCTTTACAACGGCACTTCGAATCTCCGAGGGTACGGGCTCCATCAGGTCGGAGGGCTTTTTCTTCTTATTTCGTACGGCAAGGAAACGGAGGGATTTCAGATCGGCGTATTTCCCGGCATGCTTCGGGATCGAGTCTTTCCCGGCCTTCAGATACAGCGATCGAATCATCGGGTGGCGATCGGGCAGCGCCTCCGCGGCCATGCGGCCTTCGAGCGTCTCGCGGTAGCCGTCGTGCAGTTTGCTCACGACATGACGCCATGCGGTGTCATCAAGGGGCCGGCCGTTTTGACGTGCCGAATAGCGAAGCGACACGGCGCCTCGGAGCAGGTCGAGTTGAAATGGACCCACGACGGCTTCATCGAGATCGACAAGTCCAAATGCCAGCTGCGGCTTGCCGTCTATGAGCACGCGATGTGTACCCATGTTACCGAGGTGAACATCTCCATGAAGCATGACGAACGTCTCGCGTTGATCGAGCCAGCCCGCGACGTTCGACTTGCACCACGCGAAATACAAATCCGCCGTCCCGCGAAAAAATGAATATTCGTCCGACATGAGCGCCCGCAGCTTCATCGGAAGCTGCCGAGGATCCTGCTCGCTGAGATGGAGGTTCGCGTCTCGAAAGGATTGAAAGCCGCTGGTTGCATCCCCTGCGCGCGCCGGCGAGAGCCAGGCGGCTTGCAGGATTAGAAGCCCCGCCAGACAGACAAGCGAAGGGCTCAAGTGGCCATTTCGTGACATGGGTTGCTTCTCCCCGGCGTTTTGACCGATTCGTCGAAGCCGCTGAAGGACAGCTTAGCGTTGGAAACTTCGCTGGGCAACGAGTTAACGACGTGGTTGTTCGCTCACCTGAGCGCGGCCGCACCAACGATTTCACACGACGTTTCTCGATCAATGAAGACCCGTTGGCGTCCGGAGATTAATGCATTCTTAACAATGTCTGAATCATGGCTGAATGGGCAACCGGTACGCTTCCAGACGTTCGGGACGGAAGTTCGATCTACCCATGCGTACGAAATAACCAAGAAGCGAAACAAGTAACCTTTGGAGGGAAAACAGTGAAACGAGCCATTGCGTTCAGCGTCGTTCTTGCAGTTGCCGGCACAGCACAGGCCGGCATCATGCGGATCACGGAGTACATGTACTCAGGAGCCGGACCGGAGTTCGTCGAGTTCTGCAACATCGGCTCCACGCCAACCAACATGGCCGGTTGGAGCTACGACGACGACAGCCGGCTTCCTGGCGAGTTTGACCTGAGTTTGTTCGGCATCGTTCAGCCGGGTGAGTGCGTCCTCATTACCGAAGGCACCGCGGGCAGTTTCAACAGTGCCTGGGCCCTGGGGGGAACCGTCAAGATTCTCGGCGGCTATGTCAATAATCTCGGTCGAAATGACGAGATCAACCTCTTCGACAAGAACGGCAACCTGGTTGATCGCCTGACCTACGGCGATCAGACCTTTCCGGAATCCATCCGAGCACAGAACGCGAGCGGCTGGGTCAGCCCTGCCGGCGTCGGACAAAACGACATCTTTGAATGGACGCTTTCGACCGTCGGTGACCTTCAGGACTCGTGGATGTCCTCCCAGGGCGACATCGGCAGCCCGGGTCGACACACGCCGATCCCTGAGCCGACGACCCTCGTGCTGCTGGCCATCGGCGGCATGATCTGCCTGCGGCGACGACGCTAACTGCAAGCTGATTTTTCTGCCTGCGGTCGTCCGAGGAATGTCACGGACCGGTAAGCAGTAAATGCGAATTAGAGAGAGACGGATTCGCGAGGGGAAGTAAGCAGAGCGGCGGAGACACCGGCGGGCGACGATGAGGGGTCGTTGCTGTCCGGTGCTTCGTCATTGGTGAAAGGCGCGGTACACAAATGCAATTCTGCGGAGTAAACCCTATGACACGTCGTTTGCCTGCCAGGCGAGTTTCCGGCTTCACACTCATTGAGCTTCTGGTCGTCATCAGCATCGTCGTCCTGCTTATCTCAATTCTCCTGCCGGCTCTCAGCGCGGCACGCGAGAGCGGACGAGAAGCCAAGTGTCGTGCCGGGATGCGCATGCTCGGCATGGCGTTTCAGACTTACGCCAATAGCAACAGCGACTTTCTGTGCAGCGGCGCCTTCGATCCCGAAGTGACCAACGGCCGCGACGGGCCGGTCGATCAGATCGGCTGGGTGGCGGACATGGTTAATTCAAACATCGCCATGCCGGGCGAAATGCTCTGCCCCTCCAACCCGGCCAGGTACAACCAGAAGCTCGCGCGTGCGTATTATGTCGAACAGATCGCTTCAGACCTCGTTCGCCGCGGCTACAACACCAATTACACACAGTCCTGGTACATGGCTCGCACTGAGTGGAATCCCTCCTCGGGCAGTTTCAACCTCAAGCGCGTCGCCTCCACTTTCGGCGCGATGAACCTTTCGACCCTGAAAAATGTGCTTGCCGACCGAGTCCCGCTCATCGGTGACGGCCGAACCGATCGCGATGAGACCGTACTCGGCGAGCGAGCGGTCAAGACCATGACCGACGGCCCTCAGGGCGGACCCTACGGCACCCAGAGCTATGTGGACTTCGGCCCGGCACACGGTCGCGGGAGCTGGATCGGCCCCGGCAAGGATCACGATCGCATCCGCGCGAGCATCGTCTTCGCTGATGGGCATGTCGGTTTCTTTGAAGACAAGGACCGCGACGGCGAGTTCGGCATGGATCGATCCACGCGCCCCGCGTCGCAGCGCGACCTGGGCAACGACGTGTTTGACGGCGTGCTGAGTTACGGCCGTCGATCACAGGATGCCTTTGCCTTGCGATGATTCTCACTCATAGACAGGCCGCGTGCCTCGAAACCGCGCGGCCCGCAATTGCGATCTCAAACCACGAATCCGTCACTCTAATTTGGAAGGGGAAAGTAGATGAAACTTCGACTTGCCTTGGCACTCCTGCTCGTACTTGGTCTGTCCACCACATCCCACGCCGTTGTCTTCATCAATCAGGTGTTCATCAATCCGGAAGGTACCGGCACGGACGACTTTTATGAATTCATCGAACTCATGGGAACGCCCGGCAAGAAGCTGGACGGATACGCCATTGCCTTCATAAACGGCTACATTGCCAAATACCATCCGCTCAATTCCATCAACAATCCCAATCCCGGCTACCAGGAGATCGACGAGTTCTTCAGTCTTGACGGGCTCTCGCTCGGTGCAAACGGCATCCTTGTCATCGGGATCGGGATTGACTTCGACTATCCGACCGTTCTTCCTGACAGCAATTTCCGGCCCGACTGGACCGGCTCTTATCTGGGCGGACAGGGCCCCGGCCCCATGTGGAACGGCGGCCTCGACACCGTCGGCAAATTGGAGAATGACGGCTCGAACACCATCATCCTGGTTCGCAATCGCCCAGGCGACACGCAGGCGAACTGCCCGAATCAGAATTGTGGAAACCTGCGATGGGGTAAGGACATCTGCCACGACTGCGAACTGTTTCGTCCGGTCGCGACGAACGTCTGTATCGGTGGATTCAATCCGGGCGATCCGTGCCGTGGCGCCAGCGACTGCATCATGGGCACCTGCGGACCCGGGTTGGTCGATCAGTGGGGCGACGGCAATCTCGACAAGGGTCAGACGAACGGCCTCGGCGGCTCCACACATGATCTGAAGGGCGCGAGCACGCCGCTGGACATCTCAGACGATCTCGAAGTTGTGGACGAAGTAAGCTACGAAAACGAACAGGGCTGGGAATACGATGTCGACGCGCGCCATGTCGACATCGACGCGAGCGAGCCGAACAAGTTTCCCTATCGACACGTCCACGCGCTGGATGACCCGCAAGGATTCAGTCCGGACTGCCTGACACGTGTGGATTATCGAACAAAGGGACCGGGATGGGACCCCGCGCCGGGCGCGACAGGCGAATTCGCCGGCGGCGCGAAGAACTGGCAGGACACGGCGACGGAGCAGTGGATTCGCGGAGAGAGTACTCTCGCCGGCGCCGGTATTTTCTTCTACGACAACGCCGCGAACGCGAATCCGGATGCGATTCAACCGTACCGGACGAATGTGCCGCTCTGGCTGAATGACGGCGTCGCGCCGGACTTCGACTTCGCCACGGCGAACAGCTACCAGATTCTGCCGGGGCGGATCAATCCGCTTTCCATCGCCTTCATTCCCGGCGATTCCAATCGCGACGGCGCTTGCGATCAGGAAGACCTCGACAAGATCGCGGCGGTCTTCGGCAATGACGACTGGATTTTCAGCAACAGCTTCGCCGACTCGCCCGAAGGCGACGGAGGCGATCCCGCCACGCAGACACGGCCGTGGGACGTCGACGCCACAGGCGATAACGGCATTGAAGCCAGCGATCTGCAATGGACACTGAACTTCCAGGGCAGCTCGAACGGCCGCATTGTCGGCGTGCGCTATGACAGCATGACACCCACGCCGCTCGGTAGCGGTGTGGTGCTGAACCCCCAGACCGGCGTGGCCTGTACCGTGACGCTCTCCGCCGTGGTGCCGAGCGGTAACCCACTCAGCGCCCTCGTGGCGTGCGATACGATCGAGTTGATCGTCCGCGCCGAAGTCACCGGCGGCGGCAATCTCAACGCTGACGAGGAAAACGGCGTCATGCAGTTCGTGCAGGATGTCGTTCTCGGCAGCGGCGGCATTGTTCGTGTGGAATCCATCGAGGCGCTCGGGGCCTTCACCACGACGCGCCCCGGCATTCAGACACTCCAGGGAACGGATGGCGATCTCGGTGTTCGCACGGTCAACGGCTACACGACGAGCTTCACGCAAGGGCTTAGCGGCGCCGCCGACCTGTACAAGATCACGCTGATCGCCCAGGGTATCGGCACCACGAGTGTGTCGGTCCTTCCGGCGACAATGGCCAAGTTCGCAGCCAGTACGCCGCATGGTCTCAAGGTGGGCCACACCCGGTCCAACGGCAACCCGGCTTCCGCCAGTTACGCTTCGGCCATGCTGAACCTGACGGTCACGACGGAACTCACGCCGGACGTGAACAACGACAGCGCCATCAACATGGACGACGTCAACGACTTCGTAAACGCCGTCCTTGGCACGGACCTGACCTACGCCGCCCGGTCGGATTTCAACTGCGACGGTCTGGTCAACGGTCTCGACGTGCAGCGATTTATCAACGCCCTGCTGCCCTGACGGGTCGCGCCTTCGACAACCCGGCGGCCACGCGGTCTAATGCCGGCATGCTGCGCGCGATCGTTTTCGACTTTGACGGCGTGGTGGCGGACACCGAGCCGCTCCACTACGCGGCGTTTGACCGTGTCCTCGACGGCCTGGGCGTCATGCCCTCCGTCGCAGCGTACTACGAGACCTACGTCGGGCTCAGTGACGCCGCATTCCTGCGTGCGGTGTTCGCCAAGGCGGGGAAATCGCCCGGTGAGGGTGACTTGCGCTCGCTGCTCGATCGGAAGAACGACATCTACTTCGAAATCGTCGCCGGCGGCCTGCCGCTGCTGACCGGCGTGGAGGCGTTTATCAATCGAATGCGGCGGCGATACCCGTTGGCGATTTGCAGCGGGGCGCGGCGGGTGGAGATCGACACCCTTCTGCGGGCGGCCGGTCTGCATGATGCCTTTCCGATGATCGTCAGCACCGAAGACGTCCAGCGCTCCAAGCCGGACCCGGAGGGTTTTCGGCGGGCCATCGCGCTGCTTGCCGAGCAGGTTGATGCGTTGCGGCCCGTGCAGTGCCTGGCCATTGAGGATAGTGCCAATGGAGTGGCAGCGGCGAAGGCAGCGGAGATGAAAGTCGTGCGGGTACGATCCCACGCAGGTCCTTCATCCGTCGCGGCCGATCTGGAAGTCGCCGATCTTTCCGAGCTGACCGACGCACAACTCGCCGCGATGTTTGATCAGGTCGCATAGGCGAGCAGTATCTCGGCGATTCGCTGCCCGGCGCGGCCGTCGGTCAGGTTGCTCCGCTGCGGCCGGCACGGGGGGTTTGCCAGAAATTGCTCGATCGCGGCATGGATGGATTCGGCCGTCGGTTTCACCAGCCGGTTGGCGCCGATCTCGACGGTGTAGGGCCGCTCCGTGGTTTCGCGGAGTGTCATGCATGGGACACCAAGAATCGTCGTCTCCTCCTGAATGCCGCCGGAGTCGGTCAGCACCAGCCGGGCCTCGGCCATCAGCTTCAGAAAGTCCAGGTAGCCCAGCGGCTCGATCCGTCGAACGCCGCTGCGGGCTTTCAATATCGGCATCAATCCAAACTCATCGAGGCGCCTGGCCGTCCGCGGGTGAACCGGAAAGACGATCGGCATGTGCGATTCGAGCAAAGCAAGCCCATCGACAATCTGGCGCAAAGCCGACGCGTCATCCACATTCGCCGGGCGATGCAGCGTGAGCACGGCGTAGCGGCCGGCATCGAGCCGCAACCGTTCGAGCACGTTGGACGCGCGCGCCTTCGGCAAATGCCGGAGCAGCGTATCGGCCATCGTGTCGCCGACAAGGTAGCAGCGGTCCGGCGGCACGCCCTCGCGTGCGAGGTTGGCCATGCCCGCCGGCTCGGTCACGAAGCACAGATCGCTGAGCTGGTCCGTCAGAACGCGATTGATCTCCTCGGGCATCGTGCGATCGAAACTTCGTAGCCCCGCTTCGACGTGGGCGACGCGAACGCCAAGCTTGGCGGCGACCAGGGCGCAGGCGAGCGTTGAATTGACATCGCCGACGACGAAGAGCCAGTCCGGCCGGCGCGATGTCAGCACCGGCTCAAAGCGTTGCATGATGTCCGCGGTCTGTCGAGCATGGCCGCCCTCGCCGCAGCCGAGATTGATGTCCGGTTCGGGCAGGTTCAGGTCGCCGAAGAACAGGCGGGACATGTTGTCATCGTAGTGCTGGCCGGTATGGACCAGGTAGCGCTGGATGCGGCCCGTGGCATCAAACGCCTCGACGAGCGAGGCGATCTTCATGAAGTTCGGCCTCGCGCCGCAGACGAGCATGCAGCTCATGGTTCGCTCAAGGGTCATGACGGATCATTGCATGAGAGATGAGGCAGAAGTTCAAGCGGTTAAGTGAGAATGCAAATTCCGCCGAATCGTGAATATGCTCCCGTGCGAGCATCACGTACCGGGCGTTTGATCGGGGGCGTCCAGCGGCGGCATGTTGAGCTTGCGGCGGATGCTTTCGTAGGAGCCGCGGTACATCCGGGGTCCGACTTCCTCAACGGCGGCTTTGAGCATCTCGGGGAAGCTTCGCGGAAAATCGAGGCGACGCGAGACCAGGTCTCCGCGGTACATGTCATAGACCTCGCGCGCACGATTAAGATAACGGGCCGCTTCTTCATCTTCGCCGTAGCCGTACTGAATGAGGCCGCGCTGGAGGAGCGCGTTGACCCGCGCCGTGGCTTTCACGAGGTCCACGTTCTCCCGGTCGTACTTGAACTGCTCGGCGAGAAAGCCCTCGAGGCCGCCGGCGTACATCGGGTCAGGATAGTTGGTTGCGAGAAAATCGAATAGCTCCTGGGCCTCCTTGTTCATGTCGAGTTCGTGGTAGCGCAGGATGGCCATGCGCATAAAGCCGACGAAGCCCGTGACAAAATTGATGGAGACCGGCGTGCCGTGTGACTCGTCCTTGAGGAAGCCCTCCGCATCGCGCACGTAGGCCTGGAAGAGGACCGGGACCATGCGGATATCTGGGCTGAAGATGGGCGGCTCGCCGAGCCGGGCCTGAGTGCTCATCGCCAGGCGTCCGCGGTGGAACATTTTCTGGAGACAGAAGAATTCGATGCGATTCGTGTTGAGCCGGTGCATGTCTACATGGGTGCGGCTGTGCGTACCCTTTTCGAGTCCGAGATTCGCCCAATAGAGCGCGTGAGACTCGGCCAGACGGAAGTCGAGCGTGACGCCGAAACCTTCCTGAAGCGCGACGATCCGCTGCGGATCGAGTTTTACCTCGCTGCGAAGCCGCGCGGCCCGCCAGAATTTCTCGATGGCGGTGCGGGCGTCGGCTGTCTTCGGGTCGCCCATGAGTTGCTTCAACTCTTCCAGGCGCGTCTGCCGGATGTTCTCCGGCGCGTTGGGCACCTGCGTCGTGCCATCCTTGAGACCACGGAGCAGGCCAATGAACACGCCGGGGCGTGCGGCGTCGAAGCCGAAATCGCGGAGCGCCTCGACAGTGGCGGCGACATCGGTTTGCTTGAGCAGTTCTTCGAAGGCGAGCGGCGATTCGGCGAGGGATTTGAAATCGTAAGCTCGGTAGAAGTCGCCACGAACCTGTCCGGGCCGGACGAAAGCATCCGGCGGTTCGCCGAGAATGTCTTCCATGATCAGCGCGAATTGCAACTTGTAATAAGCATGCCATTCGTCCATGTAGTCGCCGACTTTGTGGAAGAGAATCCAGGCGAGTTCGCGGTAGAGTTGCGTGTTGTTCGGGTTGAGCGGGATGCCCTGATCGCGGATGAGTTCGTAGCCGTTACGCACCCATCGCCAGCGTTCTTCAGGCGTCTTGCAGGTGACGGAGATGTTGTAGGCCATGTTCCAGCCCTGGAAGCCCCAGACGGCGGCGAACTTGGGCTGAAGCTCGCAGATCATCTGGGCGAGCTGGTAGGCGTCGAAGTAGCGGCCTTCTTCCTTGAGCTTCGTGGCGCGAATCCAGAGATAGTCCACCAGCGGCGCCCGACCGAGGGCCAACAGGGGAGAGAGCAGCATCGACGGGCGGACCGTGTCGGGCAGGGGCGGCATGATGAGGCCCCTGCTCTCGCGCATGGTGTTGACAGGGCCGACGGTCCACGCAGCCGAAGCGCCGACGGCGACGGCAAGCAGGAGGAGCAGCCATTTGCGGGACGCGGGACGCATGGTGAAGGATTATACGCGGGAGAGCGGATTGGGGGTCGCGGATTCTGGAGTGCAGATTGCGGATTGGGGGCGTGCTGCTTGTGCGAAGGGACTGGGCCAGTGATTCTTTTGGGTGCGAGGAGATTTGCTATAATACCGGGTCGGGATGATGAAGGAGATTGGTGAATATGGCACCCGTGCGAACGTTGACAAGAGCTGAGGAGTTCGCCACGATCTGCGACCACTTGGGGACGAGTGAGTTAGTTCGGGGCGAGGTGGTGAAGATGTCCCCCGGCGGTTATGCACACAGCAGAATAAGCATCCGTATCGCAGTGGTACTTGAGAACTGGGCAACTGCGTCAGACCGCGGTCGGGTCATCGGTAACGAAGCCGGGCTGATTGTGGAGACCGATCCCGACACCGTGCGCGGCGCGGACGTGGCCTACTATTCCTATGATCGACTGCCGCGTGATTCGCGGCCGCAGGGTTTCTTGCGCATTCCTCCTGATCTTGTCGTGGAAGTGATGGGCACGGGCCAGACCTGGGGCGAGATGGTCGAGAAGGCGGCGGAATACCTGCGCTTCGGCGCGGATCGGGTGTGGCTCGTCGATCCGGACTCCGAGCAGGTTCATATCTACCGTGCCGACGCACAACCGGTCATCCTCACGGCCGACAATCGCCTGACGGACGAAACGATTCTTCCCGGATTTTCAAGCACGGTTCGGGCGTTCTTCGAGTAGGCAGATCACCGAACAAGAACAATCGTGAAGCGAGCACGGCTTTCCACTCGGATCAATCGCGGAGGTCGGAGCGGTCATTGATCAGGTCGGGGACGCCGTCGTCGTCTTCGTCGTCGAGGTCGGCGGAGCCGTACACGTCATCTTCGTCGGCGTCCATGTCGGCACGGTAGTTGCCGGTGGCGACGTCGTTGTCGCGGTGTTTTCGAATCTCCTCCCATTCCTTCGTCGTGAGCAGTACCTCGCGCGCCTGGCTGCCCTTGTACTCGCCGACAATACCGGCGGCGGCCATCTGGTCGATGAGCCGGCTGGCGCGGGAGTAGCCGATCTCCAGCCGGCGCTGGAGCAGACTCACGCTGCCGCGCTGACTTTCAACGATGATCGACACGGCATCGTCGAAGAGTGGATCGCGCTCGCCTTCACCCTCCTCGCTGGAGGGACGCAGTCGTTGAAGCTCATGATGAAAGACCGGCTTGGCCTTGGATGAAAGATCGGCGAGCACGGCACGGAGTTCGTCATCCTCAATGTAGGTCCCCTGTGCGCGGACGAGTTTGGAGGAGCCCGGCGGGAGGTAAAGCATGTCACCCTCACCCATGAGGACCTCGGCGCCGTTCTGATCGAG
Source organism: uncultured Planctomycetaceae bacterium (assembly GCA_964385225.1). Lineage (GTDB taxonomy): Bacteria > Planctomycetota > Phycisphaerae > UBA1845 > UTPLA1 > UTPLA1. The sequence continues at coordinate 58,414 of CAYLOE010000017.1, read as the reverse complement.
GACGATGCGGGAGTCCATGCGACTGGCCACGCGGAAGGCGATGCGGCACGGCAGGTTGCTCTTGACGAGGCCGGTGACGACGTTGGCCTGCGGCCGCTGGGTGGCGACAACGAGATGAATGCCGACGGCGCGGCTCTTCTGCGCCAGGCGCGACAGGTGGTGCTCGACTTCTTTGCCGGAGGTCATCATCAGGTCGGCCAGTTCGTCGATGATGATGACGATGTAGGGCAGATGCGTCGGTATCTTGGCCTTCTCGTCGTCATTCGTCGGGTTGAATCGCTCGTAAATCTGCTCTTTCGTCAACCGATTGAAGCCGCCGATGTCGCGGACGCCGGCCTCGGCGAGCAGCTCGTATCGCTCGTCCATCTTGGTCGTCGCCCATTGCAGGATCATCTCGGCCCGCTGCATGTCGGTGACGATCGGGCACATCAAGTGCGGGATTTCCTTGAAGAGCGACAGCTCGACCATCTTGGGGTCGACGAGGATGAGCTTCACATGATCCGGCCGCTGGGTCATCAGCAATGACATAATGAGCGTGTTGATGCAGACGCTTTTGCCGCTGCCGGTCGTGCCGGCGATGAGCATGTGCGGCATCGTGGTGATGTCGCCGATGAGCGGGTCGCCGCTGGCGTTCTTGCCGATGAAAACGGGCAGGGCCATCTTGGTCGGCTTCACGCCGCCGAGCATGATGAGTTCCTTGAGCCGCACTTTCTCCTTGTTTGTGTTGGGCACTTCGATGCCGATCGTGTTCTTGCCGGGGATGGGGGCAACGACGCGCACGGCGGGCGCCTTGAGTGCCCGGGCGATGTCATTGGCCAGCGAGTTGATCTGGCTGACCTTGGTCCCGGCGGAGAGTTCCAGCTCAAACATGGTGATGACCGGGCCGGTGTCGATCTCGACGACTTTGACTTCGATGCGAAATTCACAGAGCGTGCGTTCGAGAATGGCGGCCTGATCGCGGACGACGGCTTCCTGCATGGAGGAGTAGCGGCCTTCCGGATCGCGCAGCAGCGAAAGCGGCGGGAGCACATAGTCGCCCAATTCCACGGGCCATACGCTCTTGGGATGCTTGCCTTCGGCGCGATCCTTGCCCAGCATGCGGATGATTAATTCACGCTCCGGTCGGCGGGCGGGCTTCTCATCGGGCGCTGTGACTTTGTCGGATGCTTCGGGATCGGACACTTCGTCGGAAGCGGACGACGCTTCGTCGACTTCCTCTTCGTCCTCCTCGTCGGCGTCGTCTTCGACGATCGCGCCGCGACCCGGACGCGAGGCAGGAACGATCGGCGCGGCGGCGTTGCCTGCGCCCATCATGACCGGTGTCAGCGACGGGCGGGAAAGTCCCGCCGTACGCGCGGTCTCCGTGACGCCTCGCAGACGTGCCGCGATCCACCCTGCGACGGCCGGTAAGCGCACGAGCAGATCATCCGCGGCCAGAATCAAGCCGAGAATCAGCGCCCCGGTGATGACCATGGCCGCACCCCAGACGGAGAAGGCATCCTTCAAGACCGTGGTGGTGGCGATGCCGAGGATGCCGCCGTGGCCTTCGACGAGGCCTTCGGTCGCATGGGGCATGAGCATGGCGCCGGCTGCAGCGACGGCTGTGATGACAAGGAAAAGCCCGATGAGCCGCAGGGGCAGACTGCCGATGCTTCGTTTCGCAAACTGCGCCAGAGCCGCGGTGGTCAGCAGCAGCGCCAGGGCATAGACCCCCCCACCGAGGTAATACGTCAGCCAATACGCCGCCCATGCCCCGGCGCGGCCGCAACCGTTGAGGACGGGGTTCGGCTGTGGCCAGACGGCAGGATTCGGCCAATCGTTGGGATCAAACGTCAGCAGGGCCACCCAACCAAAAGCGCACAACGCCAGGAAGGCCACCGAGCGGAAGTTACGAAGCAGAACGGCACGTTGCGGAGTCATCGTCACGAAGCGACCACCCGTTCATGTAATCGGCGCAACGGTTCGGCGAAGAGCCGTGCGGCGAGGGGATTGTCCTGCGAAGACCACTGCCTTCGCGTGTAAACCTGCATGAAATCTCACACTCCCGCGCGCGGATTCCCCGAAGGCGCAGGAAGTGCCCTGTTTTCAATACTATCGACCAAGTTGCGACCCGATCTCAACACAAACAAACGCTGCGCCGACGCATCGCCAAGCGGCCGGCCGCCCGTCCACCGCTTGAAAAAAAGTCGTGTTTCTGCTATATAGCAAGTCAGCGGATGCAATCGGGCACGTCCAATCCGCTCGCATTCGAGACGAAGCTTCGGAGGGAGGAAGCGAGGGAGTCATTGCGCTGTCTTTGCGCGCTTCTGGATGTCCTCGATACGCACACACTTCAGATCCAATGGAACGGCCAACTCCGTCGCCTGCGGCTCATGGATGTCGCTGCGCCCTCGGCACGAGAAAGTCGCAGCGGCGCGCCCACCGAGTTCGGCCGACGCGCCTTGAAACACCTGCGCCAATCCTTCTTCAACGACGCGCGCGAGGTGCAGGTGGAGTCTCCCGGCGACGGTGAATTCCTGAGCAATGGCGGCGACCTGCTCGGCTATGCCGTCGTGCGTGGAGAGAATTGCAACGTCCGACTGGTTCGCGAGGGACTGAGCCCCTGCTTTGAGAAGTACGGGCATCCGTTGATTTACCGCTCGGAAATGGAACGGGCCGAAAGCTGGGCGCGCCGTGAGGGACTCGGCATCTGGGGAAGCGGCGCGGCGGACGAATGGCGGAGGCAGAAGCGATGGTGGCAATTGCGCGCCGGGCAGGTCGAGGGCTTTCGCCACGCCGTGAACATGGGCGAAGACATCTTCGACTGTCGCATGAACTACCGTGACATTGTCCAACATGCAGAATCACGAGCGCGGGCCGTTGTCTTCGGTGACGTGTCGGGCACCTTCGAGATGACGGACGGCGCAATGCTGCTGCAGGTCGGCAGTCCTTGTCAGCCGCTGTGTGCGTACTTCCCGCCGGAGTTGCGTCTCCACGGCGCCTTTCTGGCACGCGAGCATCTTGGCGATGGCAAACCGAATTACCTTTACTTTGAAGGCACGCTCTCGCTGGAGGCCGGTCAGCCGCAAATCGGCATCGAAACGCCGGAGCAGGTGACAACGCACCCGCCGAAGACCCGGGATTAGATCGCGCGAAGCGGCAGGCGGCGCATGGCTTGTCTCCGCGTTTCGTAGTCCTCGTGCAAACGCATCCTCTACGCCGGCATCCGGGCGCTCTTCGCGCTTTGCCTCGGCGATCCTAAAATGCTCGCATGAGCAAGCATCGAACCGCCGCGGAGATTCGCCGACAATTCATTGACTACTTCGTCGAGAAGTGCGGGCACACCTTCGTGCCCAGTTCGCCCTGTGTGCCGCACGATGACCCCACGCTGATGTTCACCAACGCGGGGATGAACCAGTTCAAGCCGATCTTTCTCGGTCAACACGCGCCGGACGTCGATAAGTGGCCCGGTGCGCGGCCCGGCAGGTCCACGCGCGCGGCCAACACGCAGAAGTGCATCCGCGCCGGCGGCAAGCACAACGACCTCGACGACGTGGGGCACGACACCTATCACCACACTTTCTTCGAGATGCTCGGCAACTGGTCCTTCGGTGATTACTTCAAGAAGGAGGCGATTGCCTGGGCGTGGGACTTGCTCACGAACGTCTGGGGCATCGACCCGACGCGACTTCATGCGACGTATTTTGAAGGGGTCAGAAAATCGAGGGGCCAAGGGGCCGAGGGGCCAAGGGGCCAAGGGGACGAGGGGAGTGCGGGCGTCTCGCCCGCAGAATGGGAACTTGAACCCGACACCGAAGCGCGCGATCTGTGGCTGAAGATTCTGCCGCCGGAGCGCGTACATCCCGGCAACATGAAGGACAACTTCTGGGAGATGGGCGACTCGGGGCCGTGCGGGCCGTGCAGCGAGATACATATCGAACTCACGCCGGACAAAAGCGGCGGGCCTCTGGTGAACGCGGGCGACGCGCGGGTGATTGAAATCTGGAACCTCGTGTTCATCCAGTTCAATCGCGCGGCGGACGGCGCGCTCTCGCCGCTGCCGGCGAAACACGTCGATACCGGCATGGGTTTCGAGCGATTGTGCGCCGTATTGCAAGGCATGGACGCCGGGCGGCTGGGGCGATTCAGCAATTACGACACGGACATCTTCACGCCGATCTTTGCGGCCATCCAGCGCGTGACCGGCGCGCCGGAATACACGGGGTTGCTCGAAGGCGAAACTCAGGACCCAGGACCCAAGACCCAGGTCATGAAAGACGTCGCCTACCGCGTGGTGGCGGATCATCTCCGCACGCTGACGTTCGCGATTACGGATGGGGCGATGCCATCGAACGAAGGCCGCGGCTACGTACTGCGGCGCATCCTCCGGAGGGCGGTGCGCTACGGGCGGCAGTATTTGATGTGTGGCACCGGCGTCTCGCCGGTGAAGGATTCGGGTGGCACCGGCGTTTCGCCGATGGCACACGGGCGAGACGCCCGTGCCACAGATGCTTTTATTTACCAACTTGTGCCGGCGCTGGTCGAGACGATGGGCGAGGCGTTTCCCGAATTGCGCATGGCGCACGGCGGGAAGAACATCGAGCACGTGTCGAGCGTGATCCGCGACGAAGAGGCGTCGTTCATCAAGACGCTGGACCGCGGCATTGCGCTGTTTGAGGAAGCGGCCGACTTCGCGGTGAAGCGCCACCACGGCCGCATCAGCGGGGAGGATGCCTTCAAGCTGCACGATACGTACGGCTTCCCCATCGACCTGACGGAACTGATGGCGGAAGAGCGCGGGCTGACGATTGACATCGGGGAGTACGAGCGGTTGATGGAGGAAGCGCGGGAGCGGGCAAGACAAGCGCAGAACATAGAGGCAATCAGTGACCTGCTGAAAATTCCAAAGGAGCACTTGTCCGAAGCCACAGATGATAGCGAAAAATTTGTTTCAGGCACCATTGTCGCAGATTACTTGTTCCCTACGGGATTTCAAAACGAAGAAGGAAACGCATGGGAACATCACGGGCTAATAGGAATGGTCTTCGATCGCACCTGTTTTTATGGAGAGCAGGGAGGCCAGGTTGGAGATACTGGTAATGTACAATTTCCCAATCGTCCGCCGTTGCCGGTCATAGATACGAAGCGGTCCGGCAATCTGGTTATTCACCTTGTCGACGTTTCGAGTCTGACGTACGAGAACAAGCTAACCCGCGGAGAGAAGGCGCGTTTAGTAGTAAACAGTGAACAGAGATACAGGACGATGAAAAACCACACCGCCACGCACGTCCTCAACTGGGCGTTGCGGGAGGTGCTGGGGGCGCATGTCCAACAGAAAGGGTCGCTCGTCGATCCGGACAAGACGCGGTTTGACCTGTCTCACAACGCACAGATTTCCGACGAGGAGCTTTCCCGCATTGAGGAGCTGGTTAATTCGCAGATTGAGGAGGACCTGGAAGTCTTCACCGCCGAGGTCGATCAGAAAAAGGCCCGCGAGGTCAATACGCTGCGGGCCGTCTTCGGGGAGAAGTACCCGGACGTGGTGCGCGTGGTGTCGATCGGCGTGCCGGTCGAGCAGCTTCTGGCCGATCCGACGAACGACGAGTGGATGCGTTACAGCGTCGAGTTCTGCGGCGGCACGCACGTGAAACGCACAGGCGAGATCGGTCGCTTTCGGCTCGTCGAGGAGTCGGCCGTGGCCAAGGGGATACGCCGCGTCGTCGGCGTGACCGGCGAGAAGGCCGCGGCGGCGGAGCAGCACGCAGTCGAGGTCATGCGCCTGCTTGCGGCGGCTTCGCAGGCCGACGATGCCGACCTGCCGGCACTGCTCGCGGAGATCAACGCGAAGCTCAATCAGTCGGAGATGCCCGTCGTGGAGAAGGCCCACCTGCGAACCGACCTGTCGCACCTGCAGGAGCGGGCGAAGAAGGCCGCGAAAGAGGCGGCGAAGACCGGCGCGGCGGATGCGTCGGCACGGGCCGATGAACTGCTGGCCGGCGCGGCGAAGGCGGGCGGCGTGACGATCATCGCGGGCGAGCTGCCGGGGGCAACGGCCGATCAGCTTCGCGCGGCGTGCGACTCGCTGCGTGCCCGAGCGGGCAGCGCGGCGGTCCTGCTGGCCTCGGACGAAGGCGGCAAGGTCATGCTGATGGCGGCGATGACGCCGGACGTGGTGGGCAAGGGCGTGAAGGCGGGTGACCTCATCAAAGAGATCGCCCCGATCGTCGGCGGCAAAGGCGGCGGCCGGCCGGAGATGGCTCAGGGCGGCGGACCGGACGCGGGGAGAATCGGCGATGCGGTGAAAGCGGCGAAGGCGTGGCTCGCGGGGCGATTGGCATGAAGAAGAAGCGAACGACGAAGGGATCGCCGAAGCGAAGTAAGACGACGAAGGGTACGCCAAGGCGCGGCAAGACGCGCAAGGGCGCAGCGAAGCGCGGTCGGACGATCAAAGGCCCGGCGAAACGCAAGGCGACGAAGCATCGGACATCGAAGCGCGGTGCGAAGCTGGATAAGGCCCCGCGCAAGCGCCGCCGCGTGGTCATGGCGCGGTTGATACGCATGGACGAGGACGACGGCAGCTTTGATGTGGAGTTCTGGCGGCGCGTGGGTCCGGAGGGGCGGATGGCGGCGATGTGGCCGATGGTCAGGGATTATCTAGCGATTCGAGGATACGATGGACCTGAACCGCGACTTCAGCGAACTGTTGTCAAGCTTCAACGAGGCGGGCGTACGATATCTCATCGTCGGGGCCTACGCCGTCGCCCATCACGGTGAACCGCGCTACACCAAGGACCTGGACATCTGGATAGAGCCGACGCTTAAGAACGCATCGCGCGTTTGGAATGCACTGCTTGCTTATCAGGCGCCGATGGCAGGCATTCAACCAGTAGATTTCTCCCTTCAAAGCACAATCTTTCAGATCGGCGTCGAGCCGATCCGAATCGACATCATCACGTCTGTTGAAGGTCTTGAGTTTGCCGCGGCCTGGCGAAAAAGGGTTGCAACGCGCTTTGGCCGCGTACCGGTCAACGTGCTCGGAAATGCAGATCTCATCAGAAACAAGCGCGCCTGCGGCCGACCGCAGGACCTGCTGGATATCGAACGGCTGGAGCGGCATGCGCGAAAGCGACGACCAAAGCGAAAGAAGTAGTTACATTCTCAATCTGACCGATTGGTGTAACGCCGCCGGTTGGCTTGTTTTCTTTGACTTCCCGTCCGGAGGACGGACCAACGCCTCGCGCGCCCTGTCCTGAAAAAAGCGGTCCACGGGGAGTGCGGACCTCCGGTCCGCCGCGCGGGCGAGACGCCCGCACTCCCCAGAATCGGCGATTTTCATTTTTCCGGGTGCGGCGCGGCCGCATGGCGACTTCGGGCGAAAAAAAGTTCGAGGGGCACGCCTTCCAGGGACTAAAAATCCCTGGCAAAACTCGAACGCCCGCTGGGCGAAAAAGACGAACCGTGATTGAAATCGGTCAGTTTGTGTTACATTTCATCGGGCAGTTTCAAGTCAGCACGGCGGCAACTCATTGCTTCTTCGCCATTTTCGCCCAGGTATCTTTCAGCGAGACCGTCCGGTTGAAGACGAGTTGATCCGCCGTCGAGTCCGGGTCCGTGCAGAAGTAGCCGTGGCGCTCGAACTGGACGCGGTCGGGCTCAATGGTGCCGACGGCGTCGCGCGACAGCTTCGACTCGGCGAGCGACGGCTCCAGCTTGCAGCCGGTGAGCACTTCGAGCGACGCTGGATTCAGATGATCGAGATAGCTGCTGCCTTCGGGCACATCCTCCGGATCGGGCGAGGCGAAGAGGTGGTCGTAAAGCCGTACTTCGGCATTGATGGCGTGGGCCGCGGAGACCCAGTGGAGGGTGCCCTTGACCTTGCGGCCGTCGGGTGAGTCGCCGCCGCGCGTCGCGGGGTCGTAGGTGCATTGGACCTCGGCCACTTCGCCGGTCACGGGGTCTTTCACACAGCCGGTGCATTTGACGAAGTAGGCGTATCGCAGGCGCACCTCATTGCCGGGATAGAGTCGATGATAGCCCTTGGGCGGCTCTTCGCGGAAGTCGTCGCGCTCGATGTAGAGCACGCGAGAGAACGGCGCCTGACGCTTGCCCGCGGCGGCATCCTCGGGGTTGTTCACGGCGTCGAGCTGTTCGACCTGGCCTTCCGGAAAGTTCGTGATGACCAGCTTCAGCGGGCGAAGAACGGCCATGCGCCGCGGGGCGATCTTGTTGAGATGATCGCGGATGGCGTTCTCCAGCCGGACGATCTCGATGGTGCTGTTGAACTTGGCCACGCCGATGTCGGCACAGAAGCTGCGAATTGATTCCGGCGTGTAGCCGCGACGACGCAGGCCGCTGAGCGTGGGCATACGCGGGTCATCCCAGCCGCGAACGTGGCCGCCCTTGACCAGCTCCAGCAGCTTGCGTTTGCTCAAGAGGGTATGCGTCAGCTCCAGCCGGGCAAACTCGATCTGCTGCGGATGCGGGATTTTCTTGCCCCACGTACCGCTGCCGTCGTCGGTGCGGCCTTCGTTGATGGCGTCGAGGAACCCGTCGTAGAGCGGGCGATGATTTTCGAACTCCAGCGTGCAGATACTGTGGGTAATGTTCTCGATGCTGTCTTCGATGCCGTGGGCCCAGTCGTACATAGGGTAGATGCACCACGCGCCGCCGGTGCGATGATGCTCGGCGTGGAGGATGCGGTACATGACCGGATCGCGCAGATTGAGGTTGGGGTGGGCCATGTCGATCTTGGCGCGGAGCGTGCGGGAGCCGTCGGGGAACTCGCCGCGGCGCATGCGGTCGAGCAGGTCAAGGTTTTCCTCGACGCCGCGGTCGCGGTGAGGACTGTTCGTTCCCGGCTTGGTGAGCGAGCCGCGCAGGCGCGATGTTTCCTCGGCGGACAGATCGCAGACGAAGGCCTTACCTTTTCGGACGAGTTCGACGGCGAAATCGTACATCTGCCGGAAGTAGTCGCTGGCAAAGAGCACGCCGGCTTCGGGGTCGTCCTCACGCATGTCATCCCACTTCGCGCCGAGCCAGCGGACATCACGGACGATGGAGTCGACGTACTCCTGTTCTTCCTTGACCGGGTTGGTGTCGTCGAAGCGGAGGTTGAACCTGCCGCCGTACTGCGCGGCGAGGCCGTAATTGAGCCAGATGCTCTTGGCGTGGCCGATGTGCAGGTAGCCGTTCGGCTCCGGGGGAAAGCGCGTCTGCACGCGCGGCCGCCCGTCGGGCCAGACGCCCCAACGCCCGGCGGCATTGTCGGCTTCGACGAGTTCCTGGATGAAGTGGAGCGAGGGTGAGTCGGTTTCGGGTGCCATAGGGTGATTCAAGAATTTCAGTACCGCGCCACCGGCACCTCGACCGCGCGATCCACTGGCGAGTCTCCGCGCGCGAGTTCGGCTACGCGATGTAATACTGACGCGTCGAAGTAGCGTGCTCCGCATTTATCGCAAATGCCGATAGGCACATCTTCTAGAATCACGAAGCGGCCCTTGTGGCGCAGCGCCTCCTGCTGTACGCGTCGTTCTCGTACTTTTCCGTCACAGTGCTCACAAGTAAAGTCGTACATCTTCACATCCTATCGGACTTCATAGACCGTGATGACGAGTATATGATCGTTCTCGACAAAACGCGCGACAACACCCACCGGCGTTGTAAGGTCGCACGCGGTTCCGACGATGACGTAACGCTCGCCGCGCGAATCGTGGGTCAATTCTTGCGTAACATGTCCGGTCAAGACCGCCGCCTCGATGTCGAGGACGTCGAGTCCGTCAGCGTCCATCTCATCATAGGCGTGTTCGGACAGCGTGTAACGCCGGTCCGTGAACAACTTGCGAATCCGTTCGAGCGATGTCATTTTCATCTAAATGGCAGCGGGCTCCGTCCTTCACACGCCCTCATGCAACGCCATTATACCACATAGTGCAGCATTACAGTTTCGAGGAGACCGATAAAGAACACGCGGCCGGCCAATCGGCCTACTTCTGCATCATCATCCGCTCGACAAAGCCGGTGTCGATGTTTGCGTTGAGGAAGTCCGAGTGCTCGAAGATCTGCTTGAGCAGCGGGACCGTCGTCTTGAGCGGGGAGATGTGGAACTCATCCAGGCAGCGACGCATGCAGCGGATCGCTTCCTCGCGCGTCGGGCGATGCACGATCAGCTTGCCGATCAGTGAGTCGTAGTACGGGCTGATCGTGTAGCCGGCGCAGGCATGCGAGTCGAAGCGGACGCCAAGGCCACCCGGCGCCCGAAACTCGACGATCGGCCCCGGCGACGGGCGGAAGCCGTGCTCAGGGTCTTCGGCATTGATTCGCACCTCGATGGCCGAACCGTTTCGAGGAATATCCTTCTGCCGCAAGGTCAGCTTCTCGCCGGCGGCAATCTGGATCATCCACTTGATGAGGTCCACGCCGGTCACCATCTCCGTCACCGGGTGCTCAACCTGGATTCGCGTGTTGACCTCAAGAAAATAAAAGTGGTTGCCCTTGTCGACGATGAACTCGACCGTTCCGGCGGAGAAGTAACCGGCGGCCTCCACGAGACGAACGGCGGACTTGCACAGCTCCTCGCGGGTCTTCTCGCTGATGGCCGGTGAAGGAGATTCTTCCACGAGCTTCTGATGGCGACGCTGCAGAGTGCAGTCGCGCTCCCAGAGGTGGATCGTCGTGCCGTGCTGGTCGGCGAGTACCTGCACCTCGACATGGCGCGGCTGCTCAACGAGCTTCTCAATATAGACCCGGCCGTCCTTGAAGGCGTTTTCCGCTTCGTTCCGGGCGTTGCGAATCTGCGTGCGAAGGGTCGCCTCGTTGTGGGCAATGCGCATGCCGCGCCCCCCACCACCGGCCACCGCCTTGATCATCACCGGGTAACCGATCTCGTCGGCCAGCTCGACGGCTTCGTCGTCCTCCTCGACGACACCCTCGCTGCCGGGAACCGTTTTGACGCGCACCTTCCGGGCAAGCTTTTTCGCCGCGGCCTTGTCGCCGAGCAGGCGAATCGTATCCGCCGCGGGGCCGATGAATTCGATCTTGCTGGCGCGACACTGCTCGGCGAAGTCGGCGTTTTCCGCGAGAAAACCGTAGCCGGGGTGGATGGCGTCGACGTTGGCAATCTCCGCTGCGGCGATGATCCGGTCGGCGCGAAGATAGCTCTGCGACGGCGCCGGCGGACCGATGCACACCGTCTCGTCGGCAAGTCGGAGGTACGGCGCATCGCGGTCGGCCTCGGAGTACACGGCGACGGTCTGAATCCCCATCTCGCGGCAGGCGCGGAAGATTCGCAGGGCGATCTCCCCTCGGTTGGCCACAAGAATCTTGGAGAACATGCGTTTCTTCACCGGCGCACGGGAGGGCTTGCGCGACAGGGCGTCGCCCAGACGATCGGCGAAGGTGGAACTTGCCGCTTTCTTTGACTGCTTGTCACCGGCCATCAAGCGACCCGAACCGTCATGAGCACCTGGCCGAACTCCACCGGCTGAGCGGACTGCACGTCGATGGATTCGATCGTGCCGGAGATTTCGGCCTTGATCTCGTTGAACACTTTCATCGCTTCAATGATGCATACCACGGTATCGGGGTTGATGCGGTCGCCAACCTTGACAAACGGCGCAGACTCGGGGTCCGGTGTGGCATAGAAGGTACCGACCATCGGCGAAGTGATTCGAGCGAGACCGGGATCGCCGGCGGCAGCCGTCGGTGCGGCTTGCGCTGTTGCGGCAGCGGGCGCCACCGGCGCGTGGACCGCGGCAACGACCGGCGCGACGGGCGCACCGCCACCCGCAGGCAGGTGGGCCCCACGCCGCAGAAGGATTCGCTTTTCTCCGTCTCGTATGATGACTTCCGACAGGTCGTTGGCAACCATCAGGTCGGTGAGGGTCTTGATTTCTTCTATGTCCATTCGACTCGCTTTCGATAATCGACGAATTGGACCGCTCCGACGCAACGGAGCGGGCCGTCATTGCTTCGCCGGGGCTTGAAGGACCATCCGTGGCGAACCCGGCTGCAAGGGGGGCGATTCTACGTGAATGCGTCGAAATCGGTCAAGAACGGATACAGACACCGGATATTAAAGGAGTTATACGCGATCGGGATCAGGCGGGGGTGGTCGACTCTCCACGGACGGCAAAGTTCCGTGCGAGGACATTCGCGATAAATCGCGGCGATGAAGAACTAGTGTGATTGCCGTAGTATCCGAAACGCACCCAGGAAGGGTGCCATCGGGCCTCCACGAAGCCCGGTGGCCGATGATGCCACCCTACCCAACCGGCCGACGGAGAAAAGACCCGATCGGACGTCCCAAACAGAAGCGTGCCCAGACCTAGAAAGAAAAAATCGCCCGGCCCGCCAACGGAGATGAGACCGTCTTTGCAGCGATCCGCAGCGACCGTGATGTCGTATCCCGGCGAGATGGATGGGGCGAGCAGGATGGCGGTCTGCACCTGCACGGCGTCCGGCAACTGCTCCAATGCACGCACAACGATGTAGCAACCGCCTGACTGCGCGATCAGCCCGACCGGTGAATCGGGATACGCACGCTGGTGCTCAACGATGAGACGCGCGAGGTTCACCGACTGACGTTGCTTGTGCCGTCGGCTGATGAGGTTTACCAACGATCGTAGGAACGGTATGCCGGCATTCCAGTCGACCCGAACGACGCTGCCGCGATAGCGGGACCGCAACAGGGCGCGGACCATGTCGTAGTTGTATTGACTGGGACCTTCAATCCCCCCGAGTACGAGAACCAGGCCCCGGCGGCGGCGGCGAGGCGTATCGGCTCGTGCCGGAGGCCGGGGATGCCAGAATATGCTGGTGATTTTCGCCAATACCCCCCAGAGAGGGTCCAGCAGGCAGCTGAAGATCGCAAAGAGGATCAGCAGTGGGGAGTAGGGCTTTGCCGTGCCAATGGTCGGATGTGACGACATCGCATGGATACGCTCATCACCCTGCCGTGCCCGGTGTACGCTCAGGCGCGCTCGATGTACTCGCCCGTTCGCGTGTCGATGCGCACGACCTCACCGTTGGTAATGAACGGCGGCACGCGAATCGTCAGACCGGTCTCGAGGGTGACTTCCTTGCTCTGGTTGGTGGCCGTGGCGCCTTTGACGACCGGTGGTGCGTCGGTCACGGTGAGATTCACGGAGTTCGGGAGTTCGACGTTGATGACCTGTCCATCCATGAATTTCGCTGTGACGCGCTCATTACCCTTAAGAAACTTGTCGGCGTCGGGCATGAGGTGGGCGCTGACGTGGATCTGTTCGAAATCATTGATGTCCATGAGGACGAAGTCATCGCCGTCCTTGTAGAGATATTCGTACTGCTTATCCACCATGTGGGGGGCTTGCAGTTCCTCGTCCATGTTGAACCGGTTGTCGACGATCTGACCGGTCTTGAAGTTCTTGAGCTTGATCTGCATGTAGCTTCGCCAGTTCCCCTTGGCGACGCGGGTGGACTCGTGGACGATCCAGAGCTTGTCCTCCCAGAGGACGGCCTGGCCTTTTCGAATGTCGATGGCTTTGGGCATGATGCGATTCCCGGCAGGCGATTTCGACGAAAGCGGCGGCGGGACTGGCCATCAGACCCTCAAAACACACACAAACCTGCCGCTTGATGGAGCCCTGTAGTCTGGCGGATACGGCCATCGGTGTCAAGCCGGGCCGTTCGAAACACGGAACCGCTTTCTAACGGCCCGGCAGCCCGGCCGTGTGTTATATTCTAAGACGAACAGGACTTGAGGAACATACGTTGATACTGGCGGACATCGGAAAATTTGTCGGCGCCAAGGTCGCCACGGCCATCATCTTCGTCGCGGCTGCCGCCGGGGCTTACTGGTGTTATCAGAACCCCGATTCGGTCAGGGCCTTTGGCAACGCGGTGAAGCTTACGCTGCTCTGGCTCCTCGTCGTCGCCGCCCTGCCGTGGTCGAGCTGGCTCTTCATGCGCCCGTTCCTTGATTTTCAGTCGAAGCTTTCGAGCGCGCACGGCGCCGCGCTGGCGAGTCTCGCTCTCATCGGCGCGTTCTGGATGTTTGACGTGTTCTTCGCGCTCTGGCTTGCGGACTGGAGCATCACCGGCGGGCTCTCGTGGATCGTCGTCATTCTTGGATTCATCGCCGCAGCCGCATATAATTTCGTCATCTGCGAGTCGTTGGCAAGAAATGCAAACGGATAACGCGAGAAGCCGAAGCCGATGGATTGTAATCCATCGGCTTCAACCCTGGAGTTCAAGATGATCAGGCCGCAAGCCGGTGAGCGCATCAGCGAGTACGTCCTCGACGAGATGGTCGGCGCCGGAAGCTTCGGTCAGGTGTGGAGGGCGCGCCATCACATCTGGAAGGACGAAATCGTCGCCATCAAGGTGCCGACCGATTCGCAATTCGTCCGAAACCTCCAGAAAGAGGGCTGTACCATCCACGGCCTGCGCCATCCGAACATCGTCCGCGCCATCGGGCTGGACCCCTATGCCGAAGTGCCTTACCTGGTCATGGAATTCGTCGACGGCCTTCCGCTCGCCGGATGGGTTCAGAAGTTTCCCAAGGGTATGCCCGTGCTGCCGGTGCATCGCACGCTGATCGGTATCCTGCACGCCCTGGATCATGCCCATTCCAATGGCGTCATCCACCGCGACATCAAGCCGGCCAACATCCTCATCGCGGGCGGAGCGGATCGCCCGGTCGAGAGCATCGGCGTGGACGACGTAAAAGTGACGGATTTCGGCCTGGGCCTCGCGGGACAGATCACAGCCAACACGATCATGCAGTCCGGCAGCATGCTGGCTGAAGACGGCCGCAGCATATCCGGCACCCTGGCCTACATGGCCCCGGAGCAGCGAGACGGCGGGGCGGTCGATGCGCGAAGCGATTTGTACGCCGTCGGCGTCGTACTATTCGAAATGCTCACCGGTGAGCGACCCAGCGGCAGCGACATGCCTTCACACCTGCGCGATGCGTTGCCTTCGTGGGTCGATCCGGTCTTCTCACGGTTGTACACACGAGCAGATCGTCGATTCGCCAGCGCGGCCGATGTCATCCGAGCCATCGAGCCGGCCCCTGCGCGCGCCGTGTACGCCGATCCGCCTGCGCCGACGGCCCGAGGCCATGCGCCCCCCGTGCGTGCTTCCGGCGTCGTAAAATGTCCATCGTGTCACGAGCCGGTCGAGCCGAACGACAACTTCTGCATTGTGTGCGGCTCACAGGTGGCGACGCAAGTGCGACGGTGTACGACCTGCGGCGGCTACCCAGACGCCGGCGATCAATACTGCATTCACTGCGGCAGTGCCCTGACCGTGACCACAAGGTGAGGCCATGTTTTTCTATTGGACGCCCGGCATGCCGCTGATCCTCACCGTCCTGATGGCGGCCGGCTCGCTGTTCGTCTTCTACTGCCTGATCAAGGCGATTCGCGCCGGCTTTCGAGATGTGGCGGACGATCCGGACAGGTTCGACGAGCGGAACATGCTCGGCGGGGAGGCGCCGTGGCGATGTCCCAAGCCGAAGTGCCGAGCCATGAACACCAGCCGAGCGAAGTATTGTCGAATGTGCGGAGCGTCCCGTGCCGGTCATCGCGCCGGCGCCGGCTTCTGAGGATGCGTGACCTACGATGAATCCCGACATGCAACGCGCCAAAGAGCTGGAGTCCGCCTTCCTCGCAGGAGTGCAGCAGAACATCAAGGATGCCGGCTCGAAGTACACCGGCAAGCTGACGCAGCTGGCAGAGATCGACAACGGCGAACGCGTCCGCGCGGCGATGATCGATCTGCGTGTTCACGACCGAAAGCTTGCCGCCGAACTGCCCCAGGGCCGCGGCTTTGTCGTACGCGCTTTTTCCCGACGACTGCTGTTGTGGAAGAAATTGCAAAGCGTGACGATCGCCAGCGTGCTCGCGCCGCCCGAGCCGCTGCTGAAGTCCGATGATCCGCCGCCGCCGGTGTCGCTTGCCCAGATGACATCGCATGTGCGTTCGCTGGTGACGGACCTGCGTGCGCCGCATCTTGTCGGCATCTGCAGCCCGAGCGGCTTTGAGGAAAGTGTCCGCCGCGCGCCGATCGACTTGCCGAACGTCACCCTGGTGTTGATCGAGCCGACAGAGAGCGGCGGTTGGAAGGTGACGTGCCCCGGTCGCTCCATCGACGAACGACTGCTCAAGCTGTTCAACCCGGAAAACGTCGCCCAGAAGCTCGATCGCGTACGACGGGAGGTCGAGGAGCGAAGCACGGATTTGTTGACGGGCGGGCTGTCGGCGGCGAGCATGGCCGGACGACTCGGTCTGCCGCCGCGGCTGGTCCAACAGGCCTTCGAGCAGGCGGCGAAGGGCGATCCGGAGCTGCGCGTTTCGAAGCGTAGCGGCGACTGGCTGCTCTTCCGCGGTGCGGCGCTCTACTCGGGCGAGGAGGATGGTTCGATGTCGTTGGCTCAGTGGATCAAGAATCTCTTCTCGCGCGAAGGCAACGAGGCACGGAAGATCAACGTGCTCTCCGAGCGTCGGGCAGCGCTCTCCGAACGCCTCAACCGGATGTACGACGACATCGGCAAGCTGGAAAAGAAGGAATCCCAGCTTGTCGACGAGGGCAAGGCGACGACTTCGAATGTGGTCAAACGCCGCGTGGCGGCGCAGATCGCTCACATGCGCAAGGACATTCAGCGCTGCAACACGAGCGCCTCGCTGCTCTCCAAACAGATCAACATCATCAGCACGCACATTCACAACCTGCAGCTCGCCCAGACCGGCAGCGTCGCGCAATTGCCGACGAGCGAGGAATTGACCGAAGCGGCGGTCAACGCCGAGGAGATGCTCGAAGAGCTTGCCGCCAGCGACGAACTCGTATCCAGTCTTGAAGTGAACATGGCACAATCGGCGATGTCCGCTGAAGAAGCGGAGATCTTGAAAGAGCTCGAAGGCCCGACGCCGTCGCCGGCAGCAGAAGAAAGGAAGCCGCCGCTGAGCGAACCGCCGGTCGTGGAACGAGAATCCAATCGCCCCGAACGAGCCGGCCCGGCGGCGGAATGACTTCGATTGGGGATAAGGGATTTTGGAGAGCGGCGTTTCGACTTTTTGACGTTCCGACGTTTCGACTTTTTGACTTTTTGACTTTTTGACTTTTTGGCGTTTCTGATGGCCCTATTCGACTGGCTGACAAAACGAAACAAATCCCTGTCGCAGATGACGCGGCAGGAGCTGCGGCGGCAGGAACTGCTTCTGCAGCGCGATCGTGATCAGCTTCTCAAGCGGATCAACGACAGCGCCGCGCGCAAACAGGAGATTTTCTCCAAGGGACGCGAGGAGAAATCGCCGGAGGTCCGTCGCGTGCTTGCCCAGGAGTTCGACCTGAAAACGACCGAGCAGCTCATGATGTCCCGGCAGCTCAACATTCGCACGAAAGAGTATCTGACCGTTACGCGGATGCGAATGCTTCGTGAGAACGCCGAGAAGGCCCGCGCCATGGGCTCGCGGCTGGGCATGGTCAGCGAGCGCGACCTGGTGACGCTGGAGAAACTGATCGAAAACGACGCGATCACCGCCGAGATGTATCAGGACCGACTCGATTCGATGCTCAAGATGGAAGGCGAAGGAGTCGAGTCGATGTTGACGCCCGGCAGCAAGCAGGTGCTGGACATCTGGGAACAAATGGACACGGGGCTGATCGCCGACGAGAACCAGGCGTTCGACGAGGCCGACCGGCGGGTGCGCGAGCGGCACAAAGCGGCGGAATGAGTAGCAGGAGATTGCTGGGCAACGAAGTTGCGACGCTGTTCGTATGCCGGGATCTAACGGGACCATACGTTTTGTCATGGCTCGACAGGGGTTCTCCTCATGGCACTCGAAATCGCCATTGATCGCAGCAAGGACCATGTTCGGCGTGCGATCATGCAGTTCGCCGCGCGGCGCGGATGCCGCGTCACCACGCCGTGGTATCTCGATGGCCTGCGCATCGAACAGAACGGTGCGCAGACGGCGCCCGACGCCGCGACTTCCGAAGGCGCCCCGACCAGCATCCTCGACGCCGCCGGTCGATTCTTTACCGATAAGCCCAAAGACCGCACGTACGTGGACGTCGAACTTTCCCGCAAGCGAGGGCAGACGATCGTGTCGATGAAGTTCGGCGAGAGCCCGGCCTCCGCGACCATCGGCCATGCTTTGAATGTCTTTCTGCTGGACGAGGAGGCGTTCGCCACGAAGGCCCCGCCGGTGTGTCCGAAGTGCCTGACGCCGGTGCCGAACGTACGGGCGAGCTTCTGCGGACGATGCGGCGCGGCGCTCTCGGCACAGGGCGCGAAGCGCGACGATGCAGCGACCACGGAGCATGTAGAGCGTTCTGTCGAACAGGGTGCTGACGATGCAATAAGCATGGAGGATTGACGAAATGGCCGAGGCCCGTGCGTTAAGGCGTTCACGGCGAAATCGGGTCATCGCCGGGGTCGTGGGCGGCCTGGCCGAGCACCTGGGCATCGATCCGACGCTGGCAAGGGTGGGTTATGTGATTCTGTCGATCCTTTCGGTCGCGTTTCCGGGTATTCTTGTATACATCATCTGCTGGCTGGTCATCCCGGAAGAATAGTTGGGAGATTTTAGATTTTAGATTTTAGATTGCCGATTGCGGATTGTGCCAACGGCCAACGGCTAACGGCTGATGGCAACTGGCTAACGGCTTCTTACAGGAATCACGCCATGAGTCTGTTCAAGAGCGAGGAAGAGCGGCGCATCGAGCGGGACATCAAAATCCGCCAGGGCATTCGGCGGATTGAGAAGTCCATCTCCGAACAGAACAAGTTCACCGACGAGTTCATCAAGAACGCCCGACGAGCCAGGCAGATCGGCGACAACGCGCAGTACATCTTCATCCGCAACTCGCTCAAGAAGACGGCGACGGTCAAGAAGATGCTCGAACGACAACTGCTCGCGGTGAAGAACGCGCTGATCATCAAGCGGCAGGCCGAGGCGTCGAGCGACTTCGCCGAGGCGATGGGCACGATGGCCCGCGAGATCGGCCGCATGTTCGGCCAGACCGACCTCGTGCGCACGCAGACCGAGTGGGAAAAGGCCATGGCCCAGAGCCAGACGATGGAAGAGCGAATGGCGATGTTCCTGGAGACCGTCGAAGACATCGCCGCCAGCGACACGGCCCAGGTACCGGCAGAGATCGTGACCGAGCAGGAGATCGACGCGATGATCGAGGCCGAGAGCGAAGCGGAGCATGCAAAGGACGTCGACGAACTGGACGCACTCCGCGCGGAACTCAACGCGGTGAAGGACGCCGGGCAGAAGGAATCGAAGTAGGGTGGGCACTGCCCGCCAAGCATATGGATCAGCCATAATTGTGGGCAATGCCCACACTACGAGGAAGCGTTGAACTTTCTTTTTGTAATTCGTCATTCGCAATTCGCCATTCACTCTTGACCCATGTCCATCTCCTACGACACCTTCGAACGCCTCAAAGACCGCGGGCTCGCCGCCTACAAGGCCGGCGACTTTGTCGCGGACAAGCCGTTTCTCATGCAGGCGGCGGACACGATGATCCTGTTTGCCGTCGGAACAATCGGATATGTGAAGCAGTTGCGATCGGGTAGAATGAACCAACGAGTACACTATCCATGAAACTCGCCAATCCATTCAGCACCGTCTCGGAAGAGAAGCTCGCCAGGGTCGTTCGGCGGCTGGCGGAGACCTTGCGCCCGCGAGCGATCTATCTCTTCGGATCACACGCACGCGGAGTGCCGCGGCCGGATAGCGACGTTGACCTCATGGTCGTCGTGGACGACGCGTCCGTCACCATCGAACACCACCGCCAGGGGTACGCGTGTCTGCGGAGTATGGGCGTACCCGCCGAACTGCATTTTTCCTCGCGCACTCGGTTTGAACGCTATGCCGACGTCATCGGAAGCATCCAGCACGAGATTCGTCGAAAGGGTGTCTTACTTTATGCCGCCGAAGCTTGAATTGGTCCAGGAGTGGCTACGGATCGCACAAAAGGACCTGGAGTCAGCTGTGCATCTGTTCCAGCGCGACCCTCCGCTCCTTGAAACCGCCTGCTTTCATGCTCAGCAGACAGTCGAAAAAGCCCTCAAGGCGGTGCTGCTCCTCAACGAGCAGCGACCACCGCGGACTCATAACCTTGAGGACCTCTTAGGCCTTTGTAACTGCTGGATACAGGGACTGAGCGTGTTTGAAGAGCGTTGTGCGTGGCTATCCTCGTGCGCCGTGCAACTACGTTATCCGGAAAGTCCACCCGCGATCACGCCGGAGCTGACGGCTGATGCCCTGCAAACAGCGCAAGAGGTCCTGCAGTTCGTCGTGAGCCAGATGCCTCCGGAGGTTCGCCCCTAAGGTCATGTCCATCTCCTACGACACCTTCGAACGCCTCAAAGAACGCGGCCTCGCCGCCTACAAGGCCGGCGACTTCGCCGCGGCCAAGCCGTTTCTGATGCAGGCAGCCGATGCGATGATCAAGATCGCCGGTGAGACCACCGACCCGGCGCGGCGCCAGCGGCGAAAGGCAATGGCCGCGGAGCTGATCGAGTTCGCCAAACAGTGCGACGTCAAAGGCCAGCGGCGCAAGGAAGATCGACGCAAGGCCGCGTCCGGCGAGGATGACGAAAAAGGCGCCAACGCCCAGGACTGGATCATCCGCGACAAGCCGAATATCCGTTTCGACGACATCGCCGGGCTCGAAGACGTCAAACACGAAATCCGCCTGAAGATGATCTACCCGTTCGAGCACCCCGAGCTGGCTCAGCAATACGGCATCTCCTCCGGCGGCGGTCTGCTGCTCTTCGGCCCGCCCGGCACCGGCAAGACAATGATCGCCAAGGCCATCGCCTGCGAGATCGACGCGACGATGTTCGTCATCAGCCCGGCGCAGGTGCTCTCCAAGTGGGTCGGCGAGGCGGAACAGAACATCCGCAAACTGTTCACCGCGGCGAAGGCCGAGCCGAAGGCGGTCATCTTCATCGACGAGATCGAGGCCCTGGTGCCAAGACGACGCGACAGCTCCAGCAGCGTGATGACCCGCGTCGTGCCGCAGATATTGCAAGAGCTGGAGGGCTTCGACCGAAACGCCTCGCGCCCGCTGCTGTTCGTCGGGGCGACAAACGAACCCTGGTCGCTCGACGCGGCGGTGATGCGCCCCGGACGCTTTGATGCGAAAGTCTATGTGCCCCTGCCCGACGAGCCCGCGCGATTCAAGCTGCTGGAAATCTATCTCAGTAAGCGGCCGATTTGCGACGACGTGGACTTCGCCGAACTCGTGGCACGGCTGGACGGCTACAGCGGAGCCGACATCAAGTCCATCGCCGAGCGTGCGGCTACAATTCCCTTCATGAAGGCCGTCGGCGGCGGCGAGTCACGACCGATCGCCAGGGCAGACCTCTTCACCGCCATCGACGCGGTCCCACCGTCCGTGAGAAAGAAGGACCTCATCCGTTTTGAGGAGTTCGCGACGGAGAATTAAAAGGGGCCGAGGGTTCAAGGGGCCGAGGGGCCGAGGGACGCTGAGCAATGGCCGCTCGATTTGATATCAACGAGTTCGCACGATCGCCTCAGCTCGTCGCCCGCGTCGCGTCGGCGCAAGAGATCTTCTCGCTGTTGAATCGTTCGCTCACGCTGCCGCCCGGCTGTGCGGTTCTGGCGTGGGAGCAAAGCGGGCCACCGAAGTATTATCCCAACGGCCGAGTCATCGAATCCGACGGCCTCGCACGGCTCCTGTTCGTGCGGACGCCGATCTTTCGGCTCGATTACCGTTTCACCGGGCTGACTTCGCGGGACGGTTACGATGTGGCCGCGTCGATCGAAGCCCCCGTTCAGGTTGTCGCAGAGCGATCCGAACTCGCCGCCTTCTGCCAACACGTCGTCGGAAGCAGCGGCGAGGTGACGGTTGAGAATCTGAAGCGCTACTGCGAGGAATCTCTTCGCGCGGCGGCCGCGACATTCGCAAAGGCCGGCAACATTTCAGACCTGCTCTCGCCCGAAGCGTGGAAACCGTTCGACGCCGTCGCTGCGGAACATTTCAAGCCGGTCGGATTCTCCTCCGGGCTGGCGCTCGCGGGCGACGTTCGCATCACCATCGAGTCGTCCGACTACGCCCGAGCAGCCGAGGCGCAGCGCACACAGAAACTCCGCGAGCAGCGCATCGAAGCGCAGCGCCGCCTGCGCGAGATGGCGTCCGAATCGCGACAGGCCCATCTGTCTGACCTCGCGGTGACGTTGGATAAACTCCGCGAGATGGCGGAGCGAAGCGAAGGAACATCGCTCGTCGATCTGGTTCGATCGATGGACCCCTCGCAGCGCGGCGGGCTCTACCAGGCGATGTTGACTCAGCAGCACACCACGCAAAAGACGGAGGCCATTCTCCTCGTCGTCGGCGAGGAGCTGATCTGGATGCATCCGGCCGCGTCACAGATACCCGCGCGCCGATTGTCACTCTCATCGGAGATCGGCCCATTGCGCTCAGTGCGCCTCGCTCGCTGGGAGGGTCGGCCGGTGATCCTCGTTGGGGCGCGCAGCGGCGTACACCTGTTGCAGACCGAGCAGGACCCACGGCAGACGTACGCGTTTACGGTCGAGCGCGAGCTGCGCGGCGGGGTGAATGCGGCGTGCATCGTCGGGGAGCACCTGTACGCGACACACTCCGAAGTCGGCCTCATCCGCTGGCCGCTGCGGCGACCGGAGCATTTCGAGCTGCTGCTGACAGACGTACTCGACGGCGCGAAGTCGGTCCGCGACGCGCAGGCCGATGACGCGGGTCGCATCTGGCTCGCCGCCGATCGAAGGGTCATCGGCATGACCCTCGGTACGGATCAGCCGCCGATCATCCTGCAGGCGCCGGCCACCATCACGGCACTGACCGTCGCCGACGGTTGCGTCTTCGCCGGCCTCGAAGCGGGGCAGATTCTCCAGTGGCCGACGGCGCATCCTGAATTGATGGAGAGAGTCCGCCCACCGTGCGGTGGACCCGTCGAATCCATCGAACACCTCGACGGCGGCGGCATCCCGCGTCTGCTCGTTGCGGATCGTCGGCCCTATCTCGATCTGCTCGTCCTCGGGGATTCCTCAAGCACGCGCTACACGGCCGGGCAAGCCCTGCGCTGGGGTCTCGCCGCGGCCGACCTGATGGCGGCCGTCAGCGATCGACGCGATCAGCTTATCCTGTGGCGTACGGAGTCTCCTGCGGACCCCGTTGCAACGGTACACATCGGTCAACTCACCGGGCGGTCCATTCAGGATGCAGCCCTTCTCTCGAACGAGCAGACGAAGGATTTATAGCCGGCTCCTGAGCATGCATCGTGCTGTCGTCTCAATGAGCGCAAAAAGCCGGCCTGTCGCAAGATGAGTGCCCAAGCCGTGGCGCTCGGATGAGGGCGATATCTTACGACAGGCCTTGTAGAAACGGCGGAACCTGCATCCTGTGCAATTCGTCCGTGAAAAGCTCCGCCGACGAAGCGCGATGGTAAACCCGCGCGTCATCTCTGAGTAGGTATCATGCGATCAATGGTCCTTGATCTTTCCTCGGCCGCGCGGCTGAGGACGCTTCTTGACGACCAGCGCGCCGGGGAGCAAACCCCAGGCAAGCAATTCGCTGCGCGTCATCTCGCGAACCAGGCCGGATGTTACCACGCGCAATCGGCAATTGAAAATAAGCTGCTCGACGCGGCCGGCGATCATCCGCGCGGTCGGCGCTTCAAGATGGTGCTGCCGGCGCAGGTGCTGAACGAGCAGACGCTTGTCCCAGCGATGCTGCACGAAGCGACCATCGGACGCTCGAGCCGTCGCGACCAGAAGGCGCTTTCGCCCCTGCTCGCGGAAGGCGGCGTGCTCGCGGATGGCCATGCCGGCGGCGCTGTGCCCCGTCTGCGACAGTACCAGCTCCACCAGCTCGGCCACGTGCTGACTCGGCACCGGCCGCCCGGCGTAGGAATTCTCCAGGTATTCGAAAACGGCCTCGGCCAGGCCTCCGGCGGAGGAAAAATCAAGCCCACAGGACTCGCCGCTGGCGGATAGACCATTGCGAATACAGTTCAGCATCTTGGAGATGGTAAAGGGTTCGATCGTGCCGTCGCGCTTGGCCACGCGGATCGGCGGCTTGGCTTTCGATAAGGGATCACTCATGGAATAGTTCCTGCTGACCGGCGACATCCCGTCTGTCACGATCCAGGATGGCCTTGGCTTCTTCGATGAAGTCGTCAACGAGCTGGAACTCGTGGTAGAGACTGGCGAAACGAAGGTACGCGATCTTGTCGAGCTTGCGGAGACGAAGGGAGACGGCGCTGCCCAGATAGCTGCTGGGCACTTCGCGGTCAAAGCTTCGGAAGACGTCTTCCTCGACTTCGTCCACCAGCGCTTCGAGCTGCTTGCTGGCAATCGGCCGCTTCCAGCACGCCCGTTGCAGGCCGCCAAAGAGCTTCGTCCGGTCATAGGGAACCCTGGCCCCGTCTTTCTTGACGACGAGGAGTTTGTTGGTCTCCTCGACGCGCTCGTACGTCGTGTACCGCTTGTTGCACGCCAGGCACATGCGACGGCGACGTATCACCGTCCCACCCTCGGTCGCTCGTGAATCGATGACCTTGTCCGTGCGTTGTTCTTTGCAGTACGGGCATTGCATTTTTCGCCACGGCAAACACGGGGGTGCCCACGACCCCAACATGTTGTATGCAGTAGGAGGATATGACACCACAAGATGCGTGTCAAGAAAAAAGTCGAGACTTACGACTGTTCGCAACGGTCGCTTCCCTTAGACTCTCTCTCCGCGAAATAATGCGCTGTGATTTTGTGCAGCACGTATGCGCCGCGAGCCGACTTCACGCCCGCTTCGCAGGTCGATGGGCGACGATCCTTCGTACACCGTCGCGCCGAGCGCACGATCATCGCGCGCCGTCAGCGGATACGATGGGGCGCAGGGACGAAGCAGCTGCTTTTGCGAATCGTCGTGAGACGGAGGAACGCTCTTGGGCGGACGAATGGTCGAACACTTGCTCGGCGACATCCGAATCCTGGGATACAGCGTGGCCGGCGAGGAGACCGTCATCGCCGTGCCCGAGCTGAATGTCTGCTTTGACGTCGGCAAGGCGCCGTCGGAGATGCTCGCCATCGATCACGTCCTGCTCTCCCACGGCCATATGGATCACTCCGCCGGCCTCGCGTACTACTTCAGCCAGAGAAACTTCGTTGGCAACGCCCCGGGATGTGTCCTCGCGCCGAAGTCCCTCATACAGCCCATCCGCGACTTGATGCGCGTCTGGGCATCCATCGAAGGCCATCAGTCGCCCGCGCGAATCATCGGCGTGTCGCCCGGCGAGGAATTCGAAATCCGCCGCGGCCTGATGGTGCATCCATTCGAGGTGAATCATCGCGTTGCGGCCCTTGGTTACAGCGTGGTCGACGTGCGGCACAAGCTCAAGCCGGAGTATGTCGGCCTCAGCGGACCGGAACTCGTCGCACTCAAGAAGCAGGGCGTGCAGATCGAACACCACGTCCGGGTCCCGCTCATTGCCTACAGCGGCGACACCGCCGAAGGCGCCTGGCTCGAGCTCGACGTCGTCCGCAATGCGCGGGTGCTCATTCTCGAATGTTCATTCTTCGAGGCGGATCACGTCGGCCGCGCCCGTGACGGCCATCATCTCCACGTCCGTGACGTCGCTCGCATTCTGGGAAAGCTGGAAAACGAACATTTCGTCATTCATCATCTCTCGCGACGCACCTCGCTCCGCGACGCCAAGGCCGTGCTGGCGAAGCTCGTAGCTCCCGAGTTAATGGAGCGGGTCACCTTCCTGATGGATCGTCGAAAGGCCATTCCCCCCCGCCGGTACTCCGAAACCCCTACCGCACCTCGGGGAAAAACCAGCGAGTTGCACTGACCCTTTCCTTGCCCCGTCTCCCTAACGCCCTGTTGGGATTGCGAACTCCATTTCCCGCAGGCCGATAAGAACGTTTCGGGCCGGTGTAAGATGGAACCGGCCATGGGCGCTAATGCTCCATCCTGGGAATATTTAGCGACCCGAACCGGTTTGATAAGATAGTGAGAGACCGGTCGCCCCCGTCCGGTTGGCCGGGAGATGCCGATGACCAGCGAGTCGATGGAGCGGTTCAGGGAGTTGGTGCTTTGCCACCTCGACCTCGTCTACCGCATGGCCTACAAGCTGAGCGGTTCGGCGCATGACGCCGAAGACCTGACGCAGGAAACCATCCTTCGGGCGCATCGGGCGTTTGGACAGTTTGAGCTGCGCGAATACGGGGCCAAGCCGTGGTTGCTCAAGATTCTGTACAACTTGTACTTCAACCACTGCGGCCACACCGCGAAGTCTCCCTCGTTGATGACCGACCTGAGTCTCGACGACTTCGTCGCCGAACTGACAGCCGAGAGTATCCCGTCGCTCAGCGACGGCCAGATGGACTGGGAAGGATTCGACGAGGAACTCAAGCAGGCGATCGAGGCCCTGTCGCCGGAGTACCGAGCCGTTCTGCTGCTGTGGGCCCTCGGAGATTTAACTTACCGGGAAATCGGCGAAGTGCTCGGATGTGCCCTCGGCACCGTCATGAGTCGCCTTCACCGTGCCCGACAACAATTGAGCGAGCAACTTGCGGAGTATGCCACCCGACGCGGATTCCGGATCGAATGATCGTGTAGTGACACGAATGATCGTGAAGTGACATCATGAACTGTAAAAACGTCCAGAAATTTCTCTACGCCTTCGCAGACGGTCAACTGAGCGTTCGCGTGAATTGCGAAGTCCTCGACCACCTGAAGATGTGCCCGTCGTGCAGCCGGCTGGTCGATGAGCACCAGGCCTTGCGCGCCGCCATCGGCCGCAGCATCATGAAGACGCCGCTTCCTCGAAACCTGGAGGCAAGCATCCTTGCAGCCCTGAAACCTGCCACCAAACCGGCCTTCGCCCCGTCGCGCCGGTTCGCTTTTTCTTCCCGCGCCGCCTATACGACGCTCGCAGCGGCGGCATGCCTGGCCCTGCTGGTCACGGTCGGATGGCAATCGTTTGCCCCACAGCCGCAGCAGCCCTCGCCGGCGACGCCGCCGGTCGTGGTCGAGCGAGGTCTGATTGCCGCCTCGCTCGTAGCCGAGATCCATCAATCCCACGCTGCCTCGGGCCGCGCGCACCACAGCAACGACCTGCCGAACTCAATTGATCAGATCGGTACAGCCATCGCCCGGCACTTCGGCCATCGTCTCGCGGTCGATCTCCCGCATCTGGATGCCTACGACTACGAGTTCGAGTCTGCCAATTTCTGCGGCGTGCGCGAGACGGCCAGCGCCGACGGCGGACACATCATCTACGCCTCGACCAAGGACGAGGCGAAGCTGTCCTTCTTTGTGGTGCCTCGTTTTGATCGGCTCGATATGTGCGGCGCCCAAAACGGCGTCGCCCTCGGCGGCTATCGCGAATACGAAGTCGAGCAGGCCAGCGGCCCGCCCCTGGCCGTCCTTGCATGGCACCGTGACGAGACCACCTACGTCTGCTGCGGCGCAGTCGACATCCATCGTCTCAAGCTGATGGTCGGCGCCATTCGCACAGCCATGCCGGACTTCGACCGCACGCTCAAGCTCGCCTGCGCCGAGCTTCACCGGCTCCACGAGGCCGAAGCAGCGATTCATACTCACTGAGCAGCCGACGATAGTGCGCACGGCTCGACGTCATGCCCCCCGGTCGATTTCGAATCCGCCACAGCGCCTGATGCTCGCCCACGATCCGCCGCATGTCCGCGGCCAGTTCTCGTAGTTCGTCCTGTGCCGCTTTCGTGCGGCCGGTTTGCAGCGCGGCCATGGCCCGCCGACAGGCATGACGCAGCACGGCGAGCGTCGCCCGCAGCTCGCGCAGCGCCAATCCTGCCGATCCGCCGTTCCGCGGCGTCACGCCTCGCGGGTGACGACGAGAGATCATTCCAGCCCGCCGCTCCAGCGTTTCAATCCGCCGCAGCGTCCGCCGCATCGCCCCGACATTCAGCCCCGAGATGTTGCGTATCTCCGCAATAGGTCGCTGCATGACTTCGAACAGCACCGTGCGATTTTTCATCGTTACGCCCGACGCGAGGTACGCATCGCCGGCGTCGAGCCACAACCGCCCCATTCCCGGCGAAGCTCCGCCGAAAACGTGTCGGTCCAGTTCAGCGGCAACGTCCAGGTTCTGATTGGCCTCCCGACACCACGCGACCGCAGCGCCGTACAGCATCGGTCCATAGCTCACCGGAAGATACTGACGATGCCCGAAGTCGCCCCAGTCGGTAATCAGAAAACCCTCCGCCCCATGCCGCCGGCCGCTTCGCGCTGCATTCGCGAGATTCGCCAGGGCATGGGTCGTCCGACCTGCGAAGCTGCACCAGCTCGACGTGCCGGGACAGACATAAAACGCCAGCCCCGACGCGGCCACACGGCGACACTCGGTATCGAAAGGGTGCTCCTTCTCATAGCCCCAGATCAGGGCGACCGCGTCCTTCGGTAGTTTGGAAATCAGCTTGGGATACTTGAGAAGGATGTCCGCCCAGAACATCATCCGCTTGCCGCGCCGTTGTGCCTCTCGGTAAACCTTGAGCAGATAGTTCAGATACACACGACCCGTGCCATAACGACGGCACGCATCCCGACTGCGGCCCTGACCCAATTCAAACGTCTCATCACAACCGACGTTGAACAGATCGCTCGAAAAATGCGGCAGAAGCTGGTCATACAACCCGGCGATGAGTCGAATCGATCCGTCGTCCAGCGGACAAAGCGTCGTCGGCTCGTCTCGGATCGTCCCCCAGGGCGTCCTCCACGGCTTGTCAGTTTCCGCGAGCCCGCGGTACGGCGCGTGACACAGCCAGCGCTCCATGTGGCCGAACGAATTCTGGTTCGGCGCCAACTCGATGCCGCGATCCAGGCAATATGCATCCAGCCGACGGATTTCGCCGGCAGTCATCGGCGAAGCCCCGCGCCAGACTTTTTCATGCCCGCGATAGGCAAAGGTGTGCTCCATGTAGAGTTGAAGCTGGTTGATCTTGAAGCCGGCCAGCAGGTCGATCAGCCGCATCAGTTCTCGGGTCTTCGGCACCTTGTCGCGACTGATGTCGATCATCACGCCGCGAACGGGGTAATCCGGCCAATCCTCTATCTCCATCGCCGCGATGCGCGAACAGCCCGAGCCGGTCAGTTGCCCGAGCGTGGTCAGCCCATAGCGCAGACCCGCCGGATCGACTGCATGGAGCGTGATTCCATCCGGGCGAATGGAGAGTCGATACCTCTGAGCATGCGGCGAGCGGGCGATCTCCTCGATCACGACATCAATATTTCCAGCGCGCGGGAGTTGGAAGTATCCGCGCAGGCGGCGAACGCGCCGCGGCCGCGGCAGCAGGAATCGATCGGTGGCGGCGTGGTCAGTCACAGGGATGCGACTTCAGGGGGCGTCGTCGTCGACTCGGGCGACGTTCACCTTCGCCGTGGGGTCGAACCCCGCCGGCAGATAACACGCGACGGTCGCCGTGGCCAAGGCGTCGTTGGTGGTCGTGTCTGTTTCCAATAATGAAAACTCGCCGTTGGTCTCCTCGAAGATCCGGCGGATCAGCCGAAGATCGACCGGAGGATGTTGCAGGACGCCATCGCGAACGGCCAGCGTGTTCTCGATGCCGCGATAGGTCAGCTTGATGCGAATCTCGTCCGATTCGCCCTCCAAGCGGTGCGTGATGGTCATCCGCGGGCCGAGTCGGGCGGTGAAATTCTCTACGGACTGCCCGCGCGATTGTCGTGCCTCGAACAGCGCGCGACGGAAGGCGTCGATAATCGCGGCCTGCGTCGCGGCGATACGCGCTTCGGCCTGTGCCCGATCATCGGGCTTGGGAGCAGCGCCGACGACCTTGAACGCCAGTACGCGAGGCAGGTTACGCCGCCCTTCGTCATCCCGCTCCTGCTCACTCAAGGCGGCCCCATTCTGACCACGCTCAATGAGAACGGAGAACATCTGCGGTTCGGCGGTCGTCGCGACCGAGTCGTCTCTCGACATGCCGCACCCCGCCTGCGAGAAGGCAAGCAGTACAACCGCCGCAAACCACGGAAAGTTTCGACGGAAACGAACAAGAAGGGTTGGACACTGCAACATGGTCGCATCCTTTCGGCCGTGCGGCAATCACAGGGACTCGAGTCCACTCCAGGCGACGCAAAATCTAGCGCAGACGGGTGAAATCGTCAAGCCGCGAATCGCGGGTTCGCCCGCTGACTTGCTGCCGGATAAGTCGGATTTCGAGTAGAATGTCAACTCGGAGCTGCCCCCATGCAGGTACTCGGAATGACATTCGCCGAAGTCTGCGAGGCGCTACGGCCATCGCCGCATGGCGTTGCCGCGCTTCGCCGCGAGTACGCCGCCGCCCTGCGCGGTGAAGTGGTCACCGGCCCGGTCGCCGACAGGATGCAGGCGCCACACCAGGCAAAGCAGAGCATGACCCTCCAGGAAGGGCAACGCCCTCCCAACAGGATACCATTGCCGGATTTGCTGCCCGTTGTTCGGCAACAGCGCGATGGCGAGCTCATCAAGTTCGCCCAGCGTATGCCATCGGGCCTGGAGACGGAAAGCGTCATCATTCCCATGCAGGGGCGGCAGCGGTCCTGGCGAACGCTTTGCGTTTCCTCGCAGGTCGGCTGCGCCATGGGGTGCACCTTCTGCGAGACCGCCCAGCTCAGTCGACTCGCGAATCTTTCCGCCGCTCAGATCGTCGGGCAGGTCGTCGCCGCGCGGCAGGTTTTCGACGCGGATATTCGCAATGTCGTCTTCATGGGTATGGGCGAGCCGTTCGACAACTTCGACGAGGTGATTCAGGCCGTTCGCGTGCTGACCGACCCGTTGGGCCTCTCGCTCGGAAAATCGCACGTCACCCTCAGCACCGTCGGCCGCACGGATGGCATCCGTCGTCTTGCAGCGCTCGGCTGGCGGCGGATCAACCTCGCCGTGTCGCTCAACGCCCCGAATGACGAGATTCGATCGCAGATCATGCCGATCAACCGTGTCGAGCCAATGGCGATGTTACGCGAGGCCCTGCTCGAGTACCCGTTGCGCAAGTGCCAGTTCTTCATGATCGAATACGTACTGATCCCCGGCGTGAATGACGCCCGTGAACATGCGATGGAATTGGTCGATTACCTGCGACCGATTCCATGCTGCCTGAACGTGATCCCGTATAATCCACGCATCAAATCGCCGTGGCCCGCCCCGAGTGAGGAAAGCGTCCTGCAATTCCTCGATTGGGTCGAATCCGCCGGACAGTTCGTCAAGCGAAGGATTACGAAAGGTCGCGACTTCATGGCCGCGTGTGGTCAGCTCGGCAATCGTGAGCTGCGCCCACGGAACCGCGTCGCGAATCATGAATTGAAAGTACTGAATTGACAAGGGTAACATGGGCCTCCGGCCCGTGCGCACAGGTGGAGGCCTATGCTACCCAATACTACATGCTTTAACGCATCACCAGACCCGAGGAGTCCATTCCATGTCATCCATCCTTTGTATCGCGCTGTTACTCCACTTGATGCCGTCACTCGCCGAGGCGCCGGCGGTGCAGACGGTCCGTTTTGAAACCTCCGACGGCATCACCATCGAAGGCGATTACTACCCGCCGATCGTCAAGGAAGGCGAAAAAGCCCCTGTGGCGATTCTGATTCACATGTACCCGGCGGATCGCAAGAGCTGGACGCCGCTCGTGCCGGACCTGCGCGATGGGGACACGCGATTTGCCGTCCTGGCCTACGACATCCGCGGCCGAGGCGGCAGCACCGAGCCGTCAGATAAGAATCTCAAGCGCATGTACGACGACCGCGATCCCGCACTCTTCAAAGACGCATGGAAGGACGTCGAAGCCGCGAAGAAATGGCTTGCCAGGCAGCCCGGTGTGGACACCAGCCGAATCGCTCTGATCGGCGCGAGCATCGGTTGCAGCATCTCGATGGACTACGGCAGCCGCGACAAAGACGTGAAGGCCGTCGTGTGCCTCTCTCCCGGCACCAACTACTTTCAGGTTGATTCCACACGGCACATCAAGCGCTGCGACCACATCGCCGTATTGCTCATCGCGCCGGAGGAAGAGTACCCGGCCGTGGAAGACCTCATCGCTGCGTCCGGCGGCAGGGCCGAAGGCCACAAGTACCCCGGCGGCCGCGAGTGGCACGGCACGCGGATGTTCGACGAAAAGTACAAGGACCACGACGAAGTGAAGAAACGCATCCTGATGCATGTATCGCGTGCGATTGCGAAAGATTGAACTCATCGCTTCTCGGACCGCGCAGCGCCGTTGTTATGCTGCAGGACAACGGCTATCATAGGTGTTGAGGAATTGCTGATGATCCATCTAACCGCACAGTACGATGGCAAGGTATTGGTTCCGGACGGTCCCCTGGAATTACCCACGGGTGTGCCGCTTGATATCACCGTCCACACCCAGCCCGACAACAACGGGCGAGATCCGATCATGGAACTTGACGGCCTTGGCGCAGAGGTCTGGGAGGGGATCGACGGGGTCGAATACCAGCGTCGCGAGCGCGAGGGCTGGCGATGAAGGTGTTTTGGGACACCAACCTTTTCATCTATCTTATCGAGCGGCACCCTGCACTGCACCAGCAAGTCCTTCGACAATACGAAATCCACAAGACGCGCAGCGAGTCGATAATTACATCAACCTTCACGCTGGGCGAGTTAATCGCGCAGCCGCTTCGCAAGGGACGGGCTGATCTGGTCCGGCGGTACACCGAAATCCTGATGAGTGGGCGGATTGAACTCATCGCCTTCACAACCCAGGCGGCGGAAGCGTATGGACGGATTCGTGCCGAAACTTCGCTGAAGCAGCCGGACGCCATTCAGATTGCCTGTGCGATTGCAGGCGGAGCGAAGCGATTTCTTACTAACGATCGTGAGCTATGGGGCGCTGACATCACCGGCATGGACTCAATATCAGGTCTGAATCCAAACGATTAGATACTGCTGAGGTTCAGCAAATGCTCCGTATCGGCCCCATCCAGCTTGACGCTCCCTTCGTGCAGGCCGCGCTGTCCGGCTACAGCGACGTTCCCATGCGCCTGCTCGCGCGCGAGTACGGCTGCCCCTACACCATCAACGAAGTCGTGCTCGATCGTCTCGTGGCCCAGGGTGGCAAGCGGATGCGGCGTATGCTCGCCGTTTCCCCGGGCGATCATCCCGTCGGCGGGCAGCTCATGGGCAGCGAACCGGAACAGTTCGCCGAGGCGGCCAACCTGCTCGTCGAGATGGGCTACGACGTGATCGACATTAACTTCGGTTGCCCGGTGAAGAAAGTGCTGGGGCGTTGTCGTGGCGGCTTTCTTCTCTCCGTGCCGGATCAGGCGCGGGAAATCATCCGGCGCGTGCACGACGCCGTCGGCCGGCGCGTGCCGGTCACGGTGAAGATGCGCCGCGGCATGGACGACAGCGCCGAAAGCGAGCGAAACTTCTTCTCCGTTCTCGATGCGGCCTTCGAGACCGGCCTGTCCGCCGTGACCGTTCACGGCCGATCGGTCAAACAGCGATACATCGGCCCGAGCAACTGGGAGTTTCTCGCCCGCGTGAAAAAGCACGTCGGCGACCGCACCCTCCTCGGCAGCGGCGACCTGTTCTCTGCTGAGGATTGCGTCCGCATGATCCGCGAAACCGGCGTCGATGGCTGCTCGATTGCCCGAGGAGCCATCGGCAACCCATTCATCTTCCGCGAAGTTCGGGCCTTGCTTGATGGTGAGCCGCTTCCATCGCCGCCGTCCATCTCCGAACAACGCAAGGCGATTACACGCCACCATACGCTGATGTGCGAGCATCACGGCGAGGAGTCGGCAGGCCCGCTGCTGCGAAAATTCGGCGTGCGCTACAGTGAGCTGCATCCGTGCGCAAAGGAAGTCAAGTCCGCCTTTCTCGCCGTGCGAACGCCCGATGACTGGCAGGCAATGCTCGATCGCTGGTATTCGGATGCGTCGAACTACCCGCCGGTGGAGCGCCGCGCGCGGCCGGAGGCATTGATCGCCGCCGGCGCCAGTTGGGACTGCGAACCCGCGGGCGTTTAACCCCATGGCTTTTCTTCAACGACTCTTCTTCGAGAGCCCCATCTATCTCGGCATCGGTTCGTTTCTGCTGTTCGGGGTCGCCCTGCTTGTTCGGCGAGCGCGCCGAGAGACGCTCGGCCGGTGGATCGCCCCGGCGACGGTGGGACTGATCGTGTTGCTCTTTGTGGTGCAGCGCTTCGTGGTGACCCAGCGCGAACACATCCTCGAGGCGACGGATCGGTTCATTGCGGCCGTCGAGAATCGAAACACTCCCGCGCTGCGGGCCATCATCAGTGAAAACTACGAAAGCGAAGGCATGGATGCGGAAGCCATCATCGCCTACATCGACGGCTCGCTCGAACGGCTGACAATTTACGACACGCGCGCGCATCGACGCGACGTCACCGTCAACGGCAATCGAGCGGAAATGCTCCTCGCCGCGCGGGCGACCGTTCGCATGGGAGGAGAGGTCGGTCAGATGCACTGGGGAAGCTGGCGGCTCGGCTGGTCGCGCGACGGCGACGCCTGGCGCATTAACTCGATCCGGCCGATCATGATCGACGGCATTGAATTTCGATCGCTGGGAGAACTTCGCGGACAGATTCCATGACGCTGCGTAGGAGCATACCGTCGGCCCGAAACGAATCCGGGCGATCTACTCGGATTCTCCGAGCGAAACATCGCAGAGCCACTCGCACGCCTGCTGCGTCATGCTCATGTCGGTCAGATTGAATTGCAGCGGCGTTACGCAGATGTACCCGTCGCGAACCGTG
Source organism: uncultured Planctomycetaceae bacterium (assembly GCA_964385225.1). Classification (GTDB taxonomy): domain Bacteria; phylum Planctomycetota; class Phycisphaerae; order UBA1845; family UTPLA1; genus UTPLA1. The sequence continues at coordinate 23,669 of CAYLOE010000017.1, read as the reverse complement.
CGCAGGTCGGTCTCCGGCGCGTCCTTCAACTCGTCAAAATCTCCGCTGAGCCAGTAATACTCCCGCCCGCTCGGATCGGCGCGCCGTTCCAGCCGATCCATCGCCGACAGGACCGACTGCGGCGCGACGCGTACGCCGCGCGGCCGTCCCGGCTTAATCTCAGGGATATTTACGTTCCACACCTGCCGGGCCTGAATGCCGGACGCGACGAGCTGCTCAATAATCGTCCGCGACATCTGCGCCGCCCGGGTGTAGTCCATGTCGCGATAAAGTTGTAACGAAACAGCGACAGCCGGACATCCCAGAATGGCGCCCTCAATCGCCGCGGCGACCGTACCGGAGTAAAGCACATGGATGCCGGTATTGAGTCCTGAGTTAATTCCCGAAACGACAAGGTCGGGCTTCTCGGGAAGTAGCGCGCCGATCGCCAGTTTCACGCAGTCGGCGGGCGTTCCCTCGACGCTGGTGCCGTGGAAACCGCCGTTCACCTGAACCGTCCGCCAGAAAACAGGATTGCGAATGGTAATGGCGTGGGAACCACCGGATTGCACACCAGCCGGGGCGACGACGTGCACCTCGCCGATTTTCGCAAGTTCGTCGTGCATGGCCATCAGGCCGGGGGCAAAAATGCCGTCATCATTGGTGAGCAGTATGCGCATCGAGGAATTGTAAGGGCGCTGCCGGAGGCGTACAATCAGAAGATACCTTCGCTCAGGATGAGTAACACAACGCGGCAACGCCAGGCGTTTCCGCCGACCTGCCGGATGCACCAGTATGTCGACGCGCTTCCACGACAACACGCTCAAGCCGAGCCGCTCGCGCCCCCCTGTTCCGGGGATGAGTCTCACGGTGTTCCTCGTCGGCTTGCTGGTGCTCCTCATCTGCGGCGCGGTATTCAGCCCGGTGCTCTCCGCGGGCTTTCTAAGTCGCGATGACGGCGTCCACCTCCGTCAGGCGGCGCAGCTCAGCACGCTGACGCGCGCGGATCTTCTTGCCGCGTTTCAGACGTATTCCCGCCCGTCCGAGTCCGCGGGGCTTTACCAGCCGCTCACCTTACTCTCGCTCGCGCTGGATGCACGGCTGACCACCGACCCCAATGCCCCGGCCTTCCAGTTTCACCTGACGAGTCTTGCTCTGCATCTGATCAACGTCGGGCTCGTGTTCCTTCTGATACGGCGACTCTCAGGCAGTCTGGCATGGGGAGCCGTGCTGTCGCTCCTGTTCGGCTTACACCCGGTTCAGACGGAAACCGTGGCGTGGATCAGCCAGCGCGGCATGCTTTTGGGAACCTTCTTCGCACTGCTCGCCCTGCATGCCTACATGCGCCACCTCGCAGCCGTTCACCGCTGGTGGCTCATTCCCGCTACGATTGGATACTGCGCCGCCGTGTTCAGCATGCCGATCTTCATCGGTCTGCCGGTTTGGATGCTGATGCTCGACCTGTGGCCCGCGAGACGCCAGGGGTGGCGACCGATCACCGAGAAGCTGCCGATGTTCGTCATCCTGCTCGTCGCGGGTGTGGTCCACATCGCCGTCAGCCGTCACATTCCACCGCGCCTCACCGACGACATCGGCAGCATGACGCTTCTTGCAGGAAGTCTCGCGGGATTCGTCGAGCGCCTGAGCTGGCCGTTCCAGTTGGCGCCGTACTATCCCCTCGCGGCCGATGGCGTATCGGCGCTGCGATGGGTCTGGTGGATCGCTGTACCGGTATTGTTGATCGGCACGGCTCTGTGGTCGTTTCGACGAAGCATGCCGCTGTTTGTTGCCGTATGCGGCATGTTGCTGTTGATTTGCCCTGCTTTGCAAAACGTCGCGTACGGTTCGCAGCTGCTCGGCGACTCCTTTTTGTATGCCGTCCTCCTGGCCCCACTGATGGCCGTAGCTGCATGGTTGCGAACTCGCGGATCGTCGTGGTCGCGTCCGAGAGTGCGATTGAGCGCGATCGGCCTCGCCGCAATCGTGTGCGTTCTGGCCGTACACGCCTACATGCAAACCTTCGTCTGGCAGAGCAGCCGCGATTTGTATGAATACACGATCGCGCGATACCCGACTTGGCCTCGGGCCTATACCGGCCTCGTGGAAGCATACTTGCAGGAAAATGAATTCGACTCGGCGCTCTACCATGCCGAACGGGCCGCGCGCATCGCGCCGGATGACGCCACAACCCAGTTCTATCTCGGTACGACGCTCCTGCTTCATCACGGCAGCAGGAGTGCCGAGGCCATTGCACCTCTTGAGAAGGCCCTTCGGTCGAATCCGAACTGGATCGCCTGCCTGCAAAACCTTGGCATCGCCCTGGCTCGCAGCGGTCAGACCGACCGCGCGATCAGCTATCTGGAAAAAGCCCGAGACCTCGAACCGGAATCGGCAAGCATCCGCATCGGCCTCGGTCATGCCTACCTGCGCGTCGAGCGTCCGGCCTCGGCGCGGCGGGAGCTGCAGGAGGCCCTGCGTTATCAGAACAACCCGATGATTCACCTCGGCCTGGCCATGGCCTGGGCTGCAAACGATGCACCGGATCAGGCCCGCCGACATCTCGCCGCGGCACTGGCCAAGGATCCTGGACTTGCCGGCCGAATCGCCGCAATGCCCGAGCTTCGACACCTCGGCGTTGATCTGGACGCAGGCGGCAGGACCGGCGATCCTTTCGATCATCTGACCGATCCCGAGACGATCGGCGCGGAGTTGCCCGCCGCGCGGAATGCCCGCGGCACATGAGCGACGGACATTGACTTTGACCTCACCCACCGAACTCGATTCCGTCGCCCCCGATGACGCGCCGTCGCGCATGTTTCCGACCCTCGCCTGCATCGCTGTAGCGGTGATCACCACGCTGACCTACCTGCCGTCGTTATCCAGCGACTTCGTCCGGCTCGACGACTACCAGTACGTCGTAGACAACGAACTCGTGCGTAACCCGAGCGGGTCCGGCATCCGGCAATTCTTCAGCGAGATCAGCGCGCCCTCGACCGTCGAGGGATACTATCAACCGCTCACGATGGCCTCGCTCATGCTGGATGTCCTGCTTTCGGGGTCGCCCGCCGGTCCGATCGATCCTTTCGTCTTCCATCTGACCAATGTCCTGCTCCATGCAGCGACGAGCGTTCTCGTGTTTCTCCTGCTTCATCGCGTGGTCGGCGGCGTGCGCGTGCCGTTGATCTTTGCACTGGTCTTTGCATTGCACCCGGTTCAGGTGGAGTCCGTCGCATGGATCTCCCAACGCAAGACCTTGCTGGCGACGGCGCTGGCGGTGGGCTCGCTGCTTGGTTACCTCGCGCATGCTTCGTCGCCTGTTACGAGTGACGTTCCGGCCGCTTCGTGGGTGCGGCGGCGATGGCTGGTGTTGGCGCTACTCCTTTATGTATTGGCAAACCTCGCAAAGCCGACGGTCATGCTGTTACCGTTGGTGCTTCCGCTGCTCGACCGATGGCCGCTGGGGCGCAGGGTCGTCGCGTCGCTTCCTGAAAAGTGGCCCTTCCTCATCGCCATGATCGCTTTCGGCTATATCGCTGCCGTCTCGCAAACTTCCGCCGGCCAGGGGGCAGGCATGGCCATCGCCCGATTGTCGGATGTCGATCTGCTGACTCGTTGGCTCGGCCTCCTCAGCTACAACCTGATGCTCTACGCCGGCAGTCTGGTCTGGCCGATCCAGTTGTCGCCGTTTCGGGATATCCCCGCGGACCTTTCCTTTGCCAACGGCATCGTGGTAACGGCCGTTCTGGGCACGTTCTGCCTGCTCGCAATCTGGCTCGCCTCCTATCGACGCCGGCCCTCGCTTTTTGTCGGCCTCGGCGCCGCTGCCATCATGTTGTCACCGGCGCTGGGGCCTGTTCGATTCATGGCCTCCCTCGTCGCCGACCGTTTTCTTTATCTTCCCCTCATCTTCCTGATTATTCCGCTGGCGCACCTGGTCAAGCGCGGGGCGTGTCGTTACGCGAATCGTGCTACGCTCATCCGCGGCGCTGCGGCCATCTGGCTGCTGCCGCTGTTGATCCTGACGCGCGAGCAACAGGCCGTCTGGCATGACTCCAAGTCGCTGTGGACGCGCGTCGCACAGACGGCGCCCTCGCTCGATCAGGCGCCGAACAATCTCGCCTGCATCGCTCTTGAAGAAGCCCGCTACGACGATGCCGTCGCTTTCGCCGAGCAAGCCCTCCATTTGAATCCCGTCAACAGCAGCACGCTGCACGTTCTTGCCCGCGCCTATGTGCGAGCCGGACATCCCGACCGCGCGCTGACGCTCCTCGATTCCGCGCTCGATATCGGCCTCGGACCGCTCACCGGCGCGGGACATGTTGCCCGGGCCGAAGCGTATCTCTGCATGGGACGCGATGACGAGGCGCAGGAAGCATGCGATGCGGCCATCGCGCACGGCTTTCCACCGGCAAGCTGTTACGCGGCCGTGGCGGATGCGGCGCTGCGCTTCGCTCGCGACAACGATCGCGCGGCGGCATTTTATCGCAGGTCGATCGAGTACGATCCGGACAACGTGGTCGTCCGATGGAACTACGGCACAGCCCTGGAGTATGCCGGTCGCGGCGACGAGGCCCTGGCCCAATACGAAGAAGTCCGAAGGCAATATCAACAGCGCGGCATCGAGTTTCCGCCGGTACTCTCCGAAGCGATGCAACGCCTCCGGCGCCGACTTGACCGTGATCGCGCCGATCGCAAGGTCGATGACGAATCCCGCGAATGAGCCCGCCCATGCAAACGCTGACGCGCGCACAAGTTCGAGAGGTTGACCGCATCGCCATTGAGGAATTCGGCATTCCCGGCGTCGTACTCATGGAAAACGCCGGGCGAAGCGCCGCGAAGATCCTCCTCGCCGACGCAAAGCCGCCGCATCGCGTCGCAGTCGTCTGCGGGCGCGGCAACAACGGGGGCGACGGCTTTGTCATCGCCCGACATCTCGCCGATGCCGGCGTTCCGGTCGAAGTCTTTCTTGCATGCGATCCGGCAACATTGTCCGGCGACGCTCGAACGAATTTCGACATCATCGAGCGAATGGCGCTGCCGCTCGTGGGGTTTGATTCCCCGGAAGCCATTGCATCCGCCGCGGGTCGCCTGCACGCCGCAGCCATCATCATAGACGCCCTGCTCGGCACGGGCTTTACCGGCGAGGTCCGGCCGCCGCTCGATCAGGTCATCGCCGCGATCAACGCTTCACCGGGGAGGGTCATCGCCATCGACGTTCCTTCCGGGCTGGACTGCGACACGGGCCGGCCGACCAACGCCACGGTCCGTGCGGATGAGACCATCACTTTTGTCGCCATGAAGCAGGGATTCGCCAGGGCCGAGGCCGCCGCGTTTACAGGTCGTGTTCACGTCGTCGATATCGGCGCGCCTCCGCAAATCATCGAGCGCGTACGAGGCAATCCAACGCGCGAACCTTAGAGATACTGCTTGAACCATGCCATCGTGTCGGAAAGGATGCGGTCGCTCGTCGCTACGTGGCGCAAGGCATGATCATCGGCCTCAATCGTCTCCAGTCGCACTTCGATGCCTGCGGACTGAAGCGCCGCTTCATAGGCGCGGCTGTGCGAGATCGGCACCTGCCGATCGCCTTTGCCGTGGAAAATGAGCGTCGGGCATTTTGCCCGAGCCAGCGCGGCCGGCGCGCCTTCACCGTCATGGCATTCGAAGAAACCCTTCCCAAGTTTGAGCCCGTGATGTTCGATCCAGCCGCGGCGATTCAGGATGTCCCACGCCTCGGGGGTCATGTCCCGATCAATCAGCGCCTTCGCGCTGGACACCGGCGCGAGAAACGCAAGGCATCGCAGCCCGTGGATGTCCGGGCTGACGTGCGATGCCGTGTAGGCGCCGAAGCTGCTCGCGAAGATGCCGATCCGTGAGGGATCGCAATCATCGAGCGAAGCGAGGTGCGTAACGACAGCGCGAAGATCGTCCTGCAGCGTGGCGATGGTCAGGTCTTCGAAGCGTCCATCGCTCTCTCCGCAGCCGCGGAAGTCAAACCGCAGACAGGCGATGCCCTCGGCTTCCAGCATTCGCGCCAGGCGCACCATCCGATAGGCCGTGCCGACACGGGTGCCGGTGAGGCCGTGACAGCAGACGACGACGGGTGTCGGTGTGTTCCGTGCCGCAAGGTCCGGCCGATGGAGGCAGGCGGCAAGGTGCAGGGCGGATACGGGAATTTCGAGGTAGGTCTGCATGGTGCGCCGGCCGCAGGTGAGCGGGCGACTTGCTCTGAAAAAAAACGCCTTGAATTCTTCTGAAAAGCTTGAAATTTCCGGGGCGACTTTCCTCGGCGGCGGGATCGCGACGATCGCGGAGCGAAAGAGGGCCTCAGCCGGGGGCATCCTATCAGAAATCTTGCTCGACGCTCGCGCTGATTGCTCGTACCGGCATGGCCGCGCAAAACCGCGACCATGCCACCCGCCGCGGCCATGCCACCCGCCGCGACCATGCCACCCGACGCGGCCATGCCGCCCGCCGATTGGTCGCGCGACACGTGCGCTATTCATGCTCGATGCCGAGTGCGACCACGTCGACTCTTCGCGCTGATCAGCCCTACCAAGACCAGTGGCATAAATATTCCAAGTCCCATGCCGCAGTTGCCGCAATCATCGTCGTCATCAGCAGGCACTTCCGTACCTGCGGGAGGACAATTGCCGCAGTCGCTCGGACAGGTCAGACAGGTTTCGCCACCCTCGCAGATGCCGTCGCCACAGTTTGAAGTACATGCCGTACATTGAGAGTTGGCGCCCTGCCAGACGCCTCCTGCATTCTGACAGGCAGGAAGCGTTAGACCGGCCTGACATGGCGAACCTGTGATGCAGCAGGCGCCGACCGGACAGGCGCCGCAGTCCTGAGGACAGGTGCTGCAAGTCTCGCCCCCATTACATAGGGCATCGCCGCATGTCGGTGGACAGGCGGTGCATGATGAATTTGCGCCCTGCCAGGCGCCGCCGAAGTTCTGGCATGCAAGCTGGGTGATCCCGGTCTGACACGCCGCACCTGGAATGCAGCAGGCGCCGACAGGGCAAACTCCGCAGTCTTGCGGACACGTGCTGCAGTTCTCGCTCCCATTGCACATTGCATCGCCGCATGTCGGTGGACAGGATGAACAAAGCGAGTCATGGCCCAGCCAGTTTCCGCCGTCGTTCTGGCACGCGACCTCACTCACGTCGGGCTGACATGGAGCACCCGAGATACAGCAAGCGCCGGTTGGCGACAACTCCCAGAGGTCATCCGTGAGGCCCTCGCCGCTACCGCCAAACAGGACGACGCGCTGACGCGATTGAAAGTAGGCCATGGCGTGCCCTTGACGCGCTCCTGGCCCCTGACCAATCATAAAATAGGTCCGCCATGTGTTTGCGTCCCGAATGATCGGTTGCTCAATTACGGCATCCTCGAAGCCACCAAAAACAAACAAAAGATTGCGAAGTGCGTCGAAGACCATTGCGTGATTAGTTCGAACAGTTCGTGTATTATCTCCGAGACTTGTCCAGTTCGTTCCATCCCATGCCCAGGTATCGCCAAGTCTGTCAAAGAAGTTCGCTCCTGCATAGAGGATCACACTTCCGTGAAGTGTGTGATAGGCCATTGCATGGCCGATGCGTGGGCTCGGACCCGTTGTGGAAACCTGAGCCCAATTCGCCCCATCCCATACCCAGGTATCATTAAGGAGTTGAAAGTTATTGTCCTGTCCGCCGAAGAGCACGCTCCGGTTACGAAAAGGATCAAAGGCCAACGCATGCCCAAAGCGTGGCGCCGGGCCGGTTGAGGAAACCTGTGTCCAGGTCGATCCATCCCATTCCCAGGTATCTCCCAACCTATTGGAGCCGGCATCGAAGCCACCGAAGAGAACCACGCGGGTACGCGCAGAGTCGTAGGCCATTTTGTGCCACGAGCGCGGACTGGGTCCGCTCACGTTCACCTCGGTCCAGGAGGATCCGTCCCAAAGCCATGTGTCGCCAAGTTTGCTGTTCGAATCCTCGCCGCCGAAGAGAACGACGCGCTGACGAAAAACATCATATGCCATCGAGTGAAACGCTCTCCGAGTCGGTCGAAGCGCCGGAGGATGACTCCAGGTGGTTCCATCAAACACCCAAGTCGTCGCATCGCCGTTACAACCGCCGAACGCGCTACAGCCATGCATAACGACTTGACCACGCAATGCATCGTAGGCCATTGCATTGTTAATTCGAGGACCCGGTCCCGTCGTAACGATCTGCGTCCAACTGTTCCCATCCCACTCCCATGTGTCGCCCAGCGATTGGGGAAAGTCCTCGCCACCGTAGAGGACGATGCGAGCACGATCAGCATCGTAGGTCATGGCGTGCACAATACGAGGGCTCGGACCGGTTGTGGACACCTGCATCCAACTTGTACCATCCCATTCCCATGTGTCGCCAAGACTGCTGCTCGCATCCGTGCCGCCGAATAGGACAACGAGACCGCGCGCAGAATCATATGCAGCTCCGTGCAGAAGACGCGGGCTGGGGCCTGTTGTTGCGACCTGTGTCCAACTGGAACCATCCCACTCCCATGTATCGCCGTGCAGTTGAATATTCTGATCACGCCCTCCGTGCAAGATGATGCGACCGCGCGCGGCATCATAGGCCATTACATGTCCCTCACGCGGGCCCGGCCCGGTGCTTGCGACTCGTGACCAATGACCACCATCAAACTCCCATGTATCACCCAGACGACCATCGATGTCATGTCCTCCAAACAGGACAGTACGGCTGCGTGCGGTATCGTAGGCCATGGCATGAGACCATCGCGGGCTGGGGCCTGTCGTGGCAAGCAATAACCAATCGTTGCCGTTCCACATCCAGGTGTCATTGCGCCCATACGACGGCGGAGGACCCGTCCCGCCAAATAGGATCACTCGACCTTGAGAGGCATCAAACACCATGGCCGCGCCATTACGACCTTCTATTCCGATCTGAATCCGCTCCCATGTCGGTAGGCCGGCATTTGCAAAATTTACAATGCCGCCGAAGACTGCGACGAGCAGAAATAAGCTTTGAATCTTATCCTTCGAGAATATTCCCATCGCCCGATACTCCGATGGTGAAGATCTGAACTGACCAGAACGATCAACCAGGATTGTAACCAAGGCATGCTTCGGGTTCAAGCATTCAAGAATAAACGTACCAATACTAAGATTGCACAATGCGTTGGGTTCTCAATTGAGATTGCGGATTGTGGCGGTTCCCTCAACAGGCAAGGCCGCACCACGATGTTGACACACCTCGCAACTTCTTGCCGGTATGCGAGACGGTCAGGATTCATCCTGTATCATCCCGCAGTTAACATGCATCAAATTAGCCCGGGAGCTTGACGAGCAGATGATCGGCTTCCACACGGCATTCGTAACGGATGAGCGTAACGCTCTCGGAGAGGGTGCAGCTGCCGGAGTCCAGGTTGAACTCCCACTGATGCCAGGGGCATGTCACGATCGCTCCCACAATCTCCCCGGCGGCCAGATTTCCTCCCGCGTGGGGACAACTGTTTTGTGTGACGATGAAGCGATCGGGATCGGACAGGTGAAAGACGGCCAGTTCGTGGTCGCCGCACGAGATAAAGCGTGCCCGACCGACGGGGCATTCGCGGATCGGCAGCAATCGAGTCCAACCATCGTGCGACATGGCGCATGAATCGTAGCAGGCAGGCCGCGTGAACGCGAGATCGCCGACGATGTTTGGTTAACAAGATCGGTAGCGCTATCGCGTGATCGACTTGATGGGTCGACCTCGGCCGGCGGCGACGCCGGACGCTACGTTAGCGGTTAGCGCCGGCCGCTACGTTTACGGGATCTCCGGCCGATAGCTTGGAGGGTCCATCACGAGCCGGCCCCGCGGGAGTCGGGCCGGCGAGCGTCAGGATTACGGGATGATGTAGCGCGACGTCCGTAGCGGGCGGTGCGTCTGCGTCAGCAAGCCGAGGTCATCCACGAGCATCCTGGCGTCAAGGTCCACCACGCGCCTGACCGTGCGGCGATTTTCCGCTTCCGAGGATGCCACGCCGCAACCGACAGTCGGGAAGATCAACATGGCCAGGAGCAGGGCAAGTCCGGTGAGTTTTCGTTTCATGGTCTGGGCTTCCTATGCGGATGGTGTGTCAACGTCGCGCGGGTCCACAGGCGGGTCGGCGGCCGTACGGTCGCCGGCGTTGCGGGGCGTCCCCTCCATGTACTTTATCTTATCCGCCTCAGGGCGGCGGCGTCAATCCTGATCGCTGCCTATCGCCGTGGACAGGTCCGGATCCCTTAGCGCCGATAACCATTCCCGATAACGGTAAGGCACGCCGAGCTGTTCCCCAAGCTGTTTCAGCCGGGCGAGATAGGCCTCATAGACCGGTCCCTGCCATTCCCCGCTCGCCGGGTCGCAGAAGAAAACTCGGCAGCCCAGCGGCCGATGCTCCCTTGCCGTGCAGCGTCCTTCGATTTGATACGGGCAGGCGCCGGAATCCTCCGGCTCGCGCCATGCTTCACTTTGACCCTGAACGAAATGGGCCAGCTCGACATCCGTCACATAGAGCCGATGACCGTACTGTGCGAACTTGCAGCAAACCCCGCGGTTGGTGCAGACGGGATTTCGCGCGGCGATGTCGGCATCGACTTCGGCGTAAAGGGCGCACATGGCCTTGCTGATCGCGGTATCGTGACGGTCGGTCGCTGCACCTTGTTCGTCGTGGCAGGAAGCGCCCACGCTCCGGTTGTCGGCAACCATGTGGCTGAGCGGAATCGTCACGACGGAAGGTCCTCCCAATCGCGTGCGTCCAACCGGACCTGTATCTGCACGAGATTGTATGGGCGTCCGTTGTTCATGCCGGGGCAAGTGAGGGACGCTTCTCGCCAATCCTCCGGCGATTCGAGATTGATATCCCAGAATGGCCAGGTGCGGCATTGGAGCGGTCGGACGGGATAGATCGAGCACACGCGCTTGCCGTCCACCTGCTTGAGAAAGCAGCAGTCGCCGGACTTCTTGTCCTCGGTCAAAGAGAATCGGCGGCCGACGCACCGAAGGTGCTCGGGCCCTAGTTCGCCGTCAGGATTGCCGAGAAACTCGGCGATGCGGCCGATCTCCTCGCGCGTGACATAGACATAGCCGGGACCGCCGGTGCAGCAGTTGCCGCACTGCGTACATGTAAAACGCAGGCCGCCGGTATACCAGGGGGCTTTCGGGATGACAGGCATTCACGCTGCTCCGTTGTAATTCGCGGTCACGACTCGAACGAGCACCAGTTTACCGCAATGCGGTCGTTCTGAGAAACGACGCCGACGAAGCTGCATTAAAGGGCCGCCCATGGGATCGGTTGGGATCGATCAGAATGCGTCGTTGTAGATTGCCAACAATTCCGGAACGCCGACGGCGCGCGGGTTGAATTGGGCCGTCCATTGCTTCGCGGCCATCTCCGCGAGGTCCGGCAGGTCTTCTCTTTGGATCCTGAGACCGGAGAGCTTGCGTGGCAATTCGGCGTACATCAGGACCCGCTCGATCTTCAGTGCCAGTCGGTCGGCATTTTCATCCAGATCGGCATAGGGATTATCGCCCGTCGCGGCGTTGAAGCGGACGACATGCGGCAGCATCAGCCCGACGGCTGCGCCGTGAACGACGCCGAACCGCGCCGTGAGCGGATTCGCACAGGCATGCGCCGCGCCGAGCATGGAGGCCTCGATCGCCGCGCCCGCCAGATGCGCCCCGAGCAGCATGGCTTCTCGCGCTGTGGCGTTATTCGGATCGCGATAGTACGACTCGAACGATTCATCGAGTCGCTGCCACGCCACGCGTGACATGGCACGCGAAGCGTCCGTGCGCTTCGTCGTCGCCGCGGTCTCGACGGCGTGCGAAATCGCGTCGATGCCCGTGGCCGCTGCGACGGCGCGCGGTACCGTGCGGATGAGGTCGGGATCGAGAATCGCCACGCGTGCCAGGGCTTTCTTGTCGCCGCAGGCCATCTTCTGGTGCGTCTTTGGATCGGTAATCAGTGCGAACGATTGCGCCTCGCTGCCCGTTCCCGCGGTCGTCGGCACGGCGACAAAGGGCAGCATCGGCCTGGACGCCTTGCCGACGCCCCAGTAATCCTGCATCTGTCCGCCGTTCGTCAGGATGAAGTTGATGCCTTTGGCGGCGTCCATCGCACTGCCACCGCCGAGGCCGACGATCAAGTTCACACCCAGCTCACGGGCCACCTTCACGCCTGCCGCGACGTGCTCGGTCGTCGGGTTCTCCTGAACCTGGTCGAAGATCGTTACCTCGCACCCGGCTTCGCGCAGCGATGTAGCGCCGTGCTCCGCATGACCGGCGCGCACAATGCCGGGATCCGTCACCAGCAGCACGCGCGTCGCGCCTTCCTCCACGGCCAGCGCCCCCAGCCGGCCGACCGTCCCCGCGCCATAAACCCTGCGCACCAGAGAATTCGTGTGGAGGTTTGAAATCAATCGCCGGCCGCCTTCAATTCCGATGTTTCGACATTTTGATGTTTTGACGTTTCGACGTCCTGACGTTTCGACGTTTTCTAGGCGGCCGATTCGATCTGGAAAGCCCGCTGGCGGTACAGATGCTCGAAAAGGTTCCCCTCGTGCGGCTGGTCCCAACTGAGTCGCCATGTCGGGATGGGGCCGACGTTGAGCCGGTCGATGTTCGACGCCGACATCAGCTTCGCGATGAAACTGCGATCGTTCGTGATTGCCGAGACGATCAACGACGAGCCGATGGCGTCGACGATCTCATCCGCCGGACACTCCACGACCGATGCGAAGGGGAACAGAAACTCGCGATTCGCCAGCCCGTGCTCCCGCGTCTCGCATCGAATCAGCGTGGGCAACAGGTACGCGATTCTCCCCTGCTTCACCAGCCGCGGGCTACCTCGTAGCCGCAGGGTCACGTCCTCGGCTCCCGCTTCGCGCAGACCCTCGTCGATCGAGGCGGAAATCATCTCGGGGAGTTTGGGATTCGCAAACGCGGCGATCTTCGCCTCGGGATGATCCACCGGCAGGGCTTTTACCTCGGCGAGCTTTTTGCCGACGGCTTCGGCGATCTCGCGCCCGTGTCGCGGCGTCCAGATGCCGGACGCATTGATGCACGAACGCCCGCCGTTGGCGAGGATCGACGAGGCCATGATGTCGACGTACTTTTCCCAATGATCGACGCAGTCAGGGCCGAGCACGATCTTGCTGTAGCCGGGGCCGTGGAGTTCGACGCGCGGATCACCCTGCCAGGGCCGCGTCGTTGACGCATCGCCGAAGAGCATCGACCGATCCACCGCGCGTAAGAGCGCCGCCGCGCCGCCGTGATCCGTCGGATAAAAGCCGAATGCCTCGGCCGGCGCGCCCGCCGCAATGAATGCCTGAATAATCCGCCAGGGCGACCACGGTTCTTCGCGGCCGGGCTTGAGAACGACCGGCGTCTTGAGCACGATCGCGGGGATCCACAAGGAATGTACGCCGGGCGAATTGCTCGGCAGGACCGCGCCAAAGACGCGCGCGCGACGCGACCAACTCAGCATTCGGTCGTCATCGAGGCCGAAGCCCTTGTCGAGGATGGACAGATCGAATCCGCGCGTCAGCCCGGCGATGACGAGATCGATCTCCGCCATCACGCGATGAATTTTCTGCGCGTTGCCCCGGCAGAGCACCTGCGGCATGCCGGTCGTCGCCGACAGTTGGTAGACGTAATCGTCGAATGTCTGCTTCGTTTCGCCCAACGGAAGCTCGGCGGTCATGAACAGCTCCGCCGCCTTTCGAGCAATGGCCATCAGCTCGGCGAGGGTCAGCCGCTCCAGCGCGCGGTGGTTCATTCGGCCGATATCGCGCGGGAGCATTCCGCTGTTGGCCTGGCTGACCCGGGCGACCGGCTCACCGGTGGCATGGTGGACGATCTCCACCTTGTCGGCGCTTTCGTAGGGCTTGCCGTGTCGTAGGATCGGTATATGCAGCATGACGAAACTCGCGGAGGATTTCAGCCGTGCGACCAGGGGGCCGCACTCCATACAAACGCAGGACGATTATAGGATTTTCGCAGTGATGCGGCGATGGCCGTTTCTTGTCGTCCGAATCGGATGTTGCGTTGAAAGGTTCATGCCTTGATGCGGGCGATAGAGACGCAACCTCAGCGGCTTTGCCTTCGCGCGTGGTATCGCCCGTTTCATCACCATTCAGGAGGAAAAACGGGTGAGTGACGGGATTCGAACCCGCGACCCCTAGGACCACAACCTAGTGCTCTAACCAACTGAGCTACACTCACCGTCATGGCCGTACCCGATGGGACGACCCGCTGCCTGCACGGCAACCGCTTTCTCACGACCACCCTGCAGGAAAGCCACTAAAGAGTATAACAGCATGACGGCTCTTTCAAGAGGCGGCAAAGGAGGGCGGCGCATTCGCGAGCGCCGCGCCAATCGGCGAAGCCGCGATTGGCCGTCTTACGAGTCGGGCATTCGGGTAGTTTGCGAGTTGGGTCCGCACGCGATTGCTGTGGCCTCGCTGCGGTCTTTCTTGCACCGGGGCTTTCCATGCCGCAAGATGGCGTACATGACAACCGCTCAAGCCGCCGTGATGACTGCGTTCAATCAGCCGGTGATCGTGCAGGATTTCCCCCTGCCGGATCAACTTGGCGAGGGCGATGTTCTTGTCAAAGTCACGATGGCCGGCATGTGCGGCACGGATGTCCATCTGCACAAGGGCCAGCTTGCCGTCCCCCTGCCGCTCATCATGGGTCACGAAACCGTCGGCGTCGTCGAGAACATCGGCGCCGAGGCGAACGACTGGCTCGGCGAGCCGCTGCGGAAAGGCGACCGCGTCTCGTGGACCGTCGGCCGACCCTGCGGTGTCTGTCGCTATTGCAGAGTGTATCGCCTCCCGAGCCGCTGCGCGAACCGCAAGGCATACGGTGTCAACACGCCATGCAATCATCCGCCGCATCTGCTCGGCGGCTATGGACAGTATCATCATCTCGGCGCGGGAACGGCCATCTTCAAGCTCGCGGACGATCTGCCCAGCGAAGCCGTGATCGGCGCCGGTTGCGCGCTGGTTACCTGCGTACATGGCTACGAGAAGATGCCGCTGCGATGGGCGGAGTCGGTCGTGATCCAGGGCGCGGGGCCGGTCGGTCTGGCGGCACTGGCGCTTGCGTCGGACGCCGGTGCACGGCCGATCATCGTCATCGGCGGACCGCGCGATCGACTCGAGCGATGCAGCCGATTTGGGGCGGATGTAACCATCGACATCGACGAAGTGAAGAATCCCGACAAGCGCCGCGGCATCGTCCTCGAACACACCGCCGGCCTCGGTGCCGACGTGATCGTTGAATGTGTCGGACATCCTTCAGCCGTGGCGGAGGGTTGGAACCTTGCGCGCGACGGCGGCCGTTACATGGTTCTTGGGCAGTACTGCGACGCCGGCCCGATCCCGCTCAACCCCCACCTCATCACGAAGAAGGAGCTGGAGATTTACGGTTCCTATGGCAGTGAGCCGCATCACTGGGTCAAAGCGCTCGCCTTCCTTCGCGACCGCCGCGATCGCTATCCCTTCCACGAACTCATTACCCACCGCTTCGGGCTTGACCAGGTCAACGAGGCCCTCGCAGCCGTCGCCAACTGGCAGACCGGCAAAGCGGTCATCTGCCCGAACGGGTAAAAATAGCCCCAACCCGCTGCTGGCAATTACCTACCTGCCTTTCAAGCATCGCAAGGTTTCCGGCGACAATCTCGCGTGTATCGCCTCCCTTTGACGATAGACGGGATTAAGCGTACACTGCCCCCAAGGTCGCATCCACGGATGGCGCGGCCGCGGCTCGTTTTCAATTCCGGGAGAATGCCATGAGCCGGCGAAACTCTTACATTGGCCAATCGATCGGTTCCTGCATATGGATCGTCTTTGCAGCGGGCTGCCAGTCTGCACAGCACTCGTCGCCGCCGCTGGAATTGTCCGACCGGCTCGCCGCGATCGAATCGTCACGCCTGACGACTGCCGATCGCGCCGCCTCGGGGGATCGTTTCGTCGACGACGATTCGTGGCTTGCCGAAGACGTTCAACCCGTGGTTCGCGCCAATGAGGCCCCGCCACGACACGAGCAGCGACTGCTCACCCGCTCGCAGGCAAGGAGATCGCTTGAGCGGCCACTCATGATGTCCGACTTCGGCAGCACAGCTTCCTATGAGTATGACGAATCCGACGCATACATACATATTCCCGACGCCTCGGAGCGAGAGGAGAAATACGCGCGTCGCCCTCCGCTGGATTCCTTCTGGGAGACGGTCAAGCGCGACATCAAGCGGGCGCCGAAGGATCTGTGGCGCGATACCAAGCTGGTCTATGCGAACCCGGTGAATCTGGTGATCCTCGGCAGCACGTACGGCGGCGCGCTCGCCGTGCGCGAAACGGGTGTGGACAAAGGCATCGAGCGGCACTTCCAGCCGCGCCGCCGCGACGGCGGCGGGACGCACCACCATATCAAGAAGGACTGGCTCGCGTTTTTCGACGCCGCGGGTAATCCCGGCACGCACTTCGCCATGGCCAGCATCTGGTATCTCATCGGCCAGCAGTCCATGGACGACAAGACCTACGAAGTCGGCAAGACGCTCTTCTCGGCGCTCATGATCAACGGAATGACCGTCATCATCGGCCAGGCGGCGCACGCCGATCGCGGGCCGAACGGACGCTACGGCACCATGCCTTCGGGCCACACGTCCAGCAGCTTTGTGCTTGCCAGCGTCATGCACCAGGCGTATGGCCATCTCGT
The DNA here is from genome assembly GCA_964385225.1 of uncultured Planctomycetaceae bacterium. Classification (GTDB taxonomy): domain Bacteria; phylum Planctomycetota; class Phycisphaerae; order UBA1845; family UTPLA1; genus UTPLA1. Next base: position 6,954 of record CAYLOE010000017.1, on the reverse strand, counting down.
CGGCGTACCGTTGTACGCACTGGCCACATTCAACGGCTGGCAGCGCGTCGACAGCCGCGAGCACTATCTTTCCGACGTCATCATGGGCGGCGTGCTGGGCCTCGTCGTGGGCCACAGCGTCGCCAGTGGACGCGATCCCGAGTTCTTCGGATGGAAGATCGTTCCCTGGGCCAGCCCGGATGGCGGCGTCGGCGTGGCCTTCGCGAAACCGCTGGATTAGTTTGCAGGCAACGGGCATCGTACAAATCGCAAAGTTCTTGCGCGAGTGCATCGCCAAACGGTAAGCCGCGGAAAACGCCGTGCGCGGGGGTGGCGACGAAGCAGTCCTACGAGCTTGATTCCGTCGCCGCCAGCGGTTGCAATCCGCGATGAATGCAAACCTACGATGTCATCGTTCTCGGCGTGGGCGGAATGGGCAGCGCCGCCTGTTATCATCTTGCGCGACGCGGCCTCTCGACGCTGGGAATCGAGCAATTCGAAATCAACCACGACCGCGGCAGCTCGCACGGTCGCACACGCGTCATCCGCAAGGCCTACTTCGAGGATCCTCGCTACGTGCCGCTGGTCGAGCGATCGTTCACCCACTGGCGCGAGTTGGAATCGGCCTCGGGCGAGTCGCTCCTGCAACTCACGGGCTGCCTGAACATGGGACCTGCCGCGCACGCGTGCGTCCGCGGCGCGCGGCGCAGCGCCGAGCAGCACGGCCTGCCGTTCGAAATGCTGGAACGCGCGGAAATTCGTCGCCGCTGGCCGGCATTGCAGCCGGATGCGGACGACGTCGGCGTCTTCGAGGAGGACGCGGGCTTTCTGTTTCCCGAACGGTGCATCGCCGCGCAGGTGCGGATGGCTGAATCGCTGGGATGCCGCATCGAAGCGCAGCGGCGCGTGACCGGCTGGCGGGCCGACGGCGCCGGCATCACCGTTGAGACCGACGGTGGCTCGCGTAAATGCCAGTCGCTTGTCATCACTGCCGGCGCTTGGCTGGGTCAGGTCGCGGCGGAATTGAAACTCCCCCTTCTCGTCGAACGACAGGTGCAGGCGTGGTTCGCCCCGAAGGACCCGACGATGTTCTCCGTCGGCCGGATGCCTGTGTTCATCCACTTCGTAGCAGACCGTGCGTACTACGCCATCCCGGCCAATGAGCAACCGTGGGTGAAGGTTGCCCGACATCACGGCGGCGTCTTCACGACGGCCGACCACGTCGATCGCACGATCGCTTCGTCGGACGAGCATGACATCCGCTCGTACCTTCAACGCCACCTTCCCGGTGCGGACGCACCCCTGGCCGATGCCAGGGTTTGCCTCTATACGAACACGCCGGATGATCATTTCCTCATCGACCGGCATCCGGCGCATTCCAACGTGCTGATCGCCGGCGGCTTCTCGGGGCACGGCTTCAAATTCGCCCCGGTTGTCGGTGAGGTGATGGCGGATCTCGTCACAGCGGGCCGCACGGCGCAGCCGATTGAGACGTTTTCCCTCGGTCGTTTTTCGGTGTAGGCCGAATCGTCGCGCTTGTTGCAATTCGCTATAATCGCCTGTTTGCATGGCGTCTTCGTGCCAGAATTGAAAACCCCGCCTCGCACCGCGACCACTGATGGCGTACCACGTACCGCAAGAAGAAACACTCGACCGCCAGGGGCTTGCCGACCTGCAACGGCGCAAGCTCGCGGCCATGCTCGATGCCGTGCTGGCGTCCAACACTTTCTATCGACGCAAACTCGACGGCATCTCCGCGACGGAAGCGGCGCGCAATTTCTCCGATCTGCCGCTGACAACGCGTGCCGAGTTCCAACAGGACCAGCTCGATCATCCGCCCTACGGCAGCAATCTGACCTATCCCATTGGCGCTTACAGCCGACTGCACCAGACCTCCGGAAGCACCGGCGCGCCGCTGCGCGTGCTGGATCGAAACGCGGATTGGCTGTGGTGGCGGCGATGCTGGGGCATCATCTACCACGGGGCCGGCATTCGGCGAGAGGATCGCCTCGTTTTTCCGTTTTCCTTTGGTCCGTTCATCGGATTCTGGGCGGCGTTTGAAAGCGCCGTCGAACTTGGAAACCTCTGCCTTCCCGCCGGCGGCATGACCACCGCGGGGCGTCTTCAGTTCATGCTCGACCATCAAGCCACCGCCATCTGCTGCACGCCGACCTACGCCCTGCGAATGGCCGAGGTTGCACAGGAGCGCGACATCGATCTCGCCGGTTCATCCATTCGACTGCTGATCGTCGCCGGCGAGCCCGGCGGCAGCGTCCACGCAACGCGCGCGGCGATCGAGCGTGCCTTCGGCGCGCGGGTCTTCGACCATACCGGCATGAGCGAAGTCGGCCCGCACGGCTTCGAATGCGAAGAATCGCCGGGCGGTGTTCATCTGATGGAGAGCGATTTCATCTGCGAGGTCATCGATCCGCAAAGCGGCGCGGCCGTTGCCGAGGGTGCGGAGGGTGAATTGGTCATCACCAATCTCGGCCGATGGGGCATGCCGGTGATCCGCTATCGCACGGGCGATCTGGTACGGCTCACGCGTTCCCGCTGCGCCTGCGGACGATCCTTTGCCCGTGCCGAGGGCGGCATCCTGGGCCGCGTGGACGATATGGTTTTCATCCGCGGCAACAACGTGTATCCTTCCATGTTCGAGGACATCGTGCGCGGCGTGAAGGGTGTTTCTGAGTTTCGATTGTGCGTCGACCGACGCGGGGCGATGACCGAACTCACCATCGAGATCGAGCCCCATGTGGGCGCCGACCCGACCACGCTCCTGAAACAGGTGGAATCCGCCGTACAAGACCGCCTGCACTTCAGGCCGTTGGTGCGGACGGTCGAAGCCGGCGCCCTGCCGCGCTTCGAAATAAAATCACGGCGACTTGTGCGAAACGATTAAGTGAGAAAACCTCATGACAAGCATCCCTAAGCTACGAATCCCGGCGACGTCGGCTGTATTCCATCGGCTTCAGTTCGTCGGACTTGTAAGTGCCATTTTGTTGACACTAACCGCGGAGGGATTCAGCGCCGACTGGACAAGCTGGCGCGGCCCCGAGCAGAACGGCTTGGTCCGCGAGAAGGCCGTCGTGACCAAATGGTCGCCCGATGGTGAAAATCTGCTCTGGCAGACAAAGGAGGGCGGCCGCACGACGCCGCTGGTGATGGGCAATCGCGTGTATTACAACGCCCCCGTCGGCGACGGCGAATGCGTTCAGGAGCGCGTCCTGTGTGTGGATGCCGACACCGGCAAGACCATCTGGGAACGCCGCTTCAGCATCTTCTTCACCGACATCGTCGAAAACCGCGTCGCCTGGACCGCCCTTGCCGCGGACGCAGAAACCGGCAATCTGTACCTTCACGGAACCAGCGGTGAATTCAGCTGCCTTGATCGCGACGGAAAGGTTCTCTGGAGTCACTCCCTTACCGAAGAGTTCAATCGCGTCAGCGGTTACGGCGGTCGGCTGCATACCCCGGTCATCGACGAAGACCGCGTCATCATCAGCTTTCTGAACTCCAACTGGGGCAACCACGCCCGTCCGTCTCACCGCTACGTCGCGTTCGACAAACGCACCGGCAAGGTCCTCTGGTGGTCTGAGACGCCCGGCGTTGCGAAAGACACGACGTATGCGTGCCCGGTGGTGACGGTGGTGGACGGTCGCAGGCAACTCATCTGCCCCGCGGGCGACGGAGCGGTCTATGGCATGGAAGCTCGGACCGGCAGGATTCTATGGCGATTTGAGCTGACGAAGATGGGCTGCAATTCCTCGCCGGTCGCTGACGGCAAATACGTCTACGTCTCCCACAGCGAGGAAAACATCGACTCGACGCGGATGGGCCGCCTCGTCTGCATCGACGCAAGCAAGACCGGCGACATCACCAAGACCGGCGAAGTCTGGCGCGTCGACGGCTTCGGCGGCGGTTATGCATCGCCCGCCCTGGCCAACGGCCGCGTCTATCACGTGGATAACTCAGCCAATCTGACCTGCTTCGACGCCAAATCGGGCAACGAAATCTGGTCGTTCAAACTCGGCCGCGTCGGCAAGGGTTCGCCGGTGATCACGCAGGACGGCGTCATCTACGTCGGCGAGCAGAACGGCATGTTCTGGGTTCTTCGTGATGCAGGTGACCGTTGCGAGCAGCTCAGTCAGCACACCTTCGAGGGCCCGGACCATCTTGTGGATGAAATCTTCGGCTCGCCGGCAGTGGCCGCGGGCCGCGTTTATTTCATGACGCGCTATGGGATGCGCTGCCTCGGCGCCAAGGGCAAGACCGCCGAGCGACAGGCCTCGCCGCCGCTTCCCGCGGAGCGCCCGGCTTCCGGTCAGAAACTCGCCGTCGTGCACCTCGTTCCGGCTGACATGACCGTGACACCCGGCGAGACCATCCACTTCGAGGTTCGCCGCTTCGGCGAAACCGGTGCGCGGCTCGACGGCCCGACGCCGAAAATCGAGTGGACCGCCACCGGTGTCAAAGGAAAAATCAGCGACGACGGCGTCTTGTCGACCGACGCCGACCGAGCATATTCCGCGGGGCTGGTCACTGCGAAGATCGGCGAATTGACCGCCGCCGCACGCGTGCGAATTTGCCCGCCGCTGCCGATCAAGGAGAGCTTCGACGACATGCCCGACGGCTCCGTGCCGCCCGGCTGGATCGGCGTGACCGGCAAAACGCGGATCGTCGAGCGCGACGGATCGAAAGTCTTTCAGAAGCTCGCGGAGAAAGGCAAGCCCTCGCCGGTTTGGCGCATGCGGGCCTACGTCGGTCAGCCGGTGGAAGCCGGCTACACGGTGCAGTGCGACATGCTCGGCACGCTGGCACGAAAGCGCTTCCGTCCGGACATGGGGCTGATCAACGCGCGTTACGAACTCAACATGCTCGGCCAGCAGCGCCAGCTTGAGCTGTCACGTTGGCGCGATGAGCCGGCCCACGGCCTGCGCCGGCGCGTGCCGTTCGAGATGCAGACCGATGTCTGGTATCGCGTGAAGCTGCGCGTGGAGCCGAAGGGCGACATGGCCATCGTACAGGGCAAAGTCTGGCCGCGCGACGAAGCCGAGCCGTCGGCGTGGACCATCGAAATCGAAGACACCTGCCCGAACACGGAAGGATGCCCGGGTCTGGTTGCGTACTCAAATGGTACAACGGAAAAAAGCGACGGGGCCGAAGTCTATTACGACAACTTCATGGTGAATATCAATGAATGATGAATTACGAATTACCAATTACCAATTACCAATGACAAAAGGTGTATTGCCGGCTGCGGATCCTTGCGCTGCCATCGCTCCGCATCCGAATGCAACGCCTAACCTGTGGAGTACGCCTCGAAGGGCATCCATTTGTACTTCGTCATTCGTAGTTTGTCATTTGCTTGTCATGGGTACACTGTGGACCTTTGGAACTGCATCGGTATTCGGAGAACCCCTCTCAAAAGCCAAGACCGGCGATTGGCCCATGTGGGGCGGTTCGACGGATCGCAACATGGTCTCCGGCGAAACCGGCATCCCCGCGAAGTGGGATATCAAGAAAGGACAGAACATCAAGTGGATCGCCCCGCTCGGCTCGCAAACCTACGGCAACCCCGTCATCCACAAGGGCAAGATCTTCGTCGGAACGAACAACACCGGCGAGTATCGCCCGAACATCAAGGGCGACAAGGGCATCATGATGTGCCTCGATGAGAAGACCGGAAAGATGCTCTGGCAGGCCACGCATGACAAGCTGCCCTCCGGCCGCGTCAACGATTGGCCCGAGCAGGGTATCTGTTCGTCGCCTGCGGTCGAGGGCAATCGACTCTACTATGTGAGCAATCGTTGTGAACTCGTTTGCGCCGACACCGAGGGCTTTCTCGACGGCAAGAACGACGGACCCTACAAGGACGAGAAATACAGCGAGAGCCAGGATGCCGACTTCATCTGGATCCTCGACATGATCGAAGAGCTGGGCGTCTTTCCGCACAATCTGGCCACGTCCTCGCCGGTGATCGGCGGCGACCACGTCTTCCTCCTTACTTCCAACGGAGTCGATGAGGGCCACCTGAATCTGCCCAGCCCGGACGCACCGGATTTTCTCGCCGTCAACAAACACACCGGCGAAGTCGTCTGGGAAGCCAACCCCTGCGGCAAGCGAACCTTTCACGGTCAGTGGTCCAGCCCGGCCTACGGCATGGTCAAGGGCAAGCCGCAGGCCGTCTTCGGCGGCGGCGACGGCTGGTGTTATGCCTATGAACCGAAAACCGGCGAACTCATCTGGAAGTTCAATCTCAACCCGCCCGGCGCGAAGTATGTCCTCGGTGGCCGCGGTACGGCCAACGAAGTCATCGCCACCCCGGTAATCTACGACGACTGCGTCTTCGTCTGCGTCGGTCAGGACCCGGAGCACGGCGAAGGCATCGGCCACTTTTATCGCATTGATGCAACGAAAAAAGGCGACGTGACCGACACGGCCAAGGTCTGGCATATCGGCAACGATGATTTCAAACGATCGATGTCGACTTGCGCCATCGCCGACGGCCTGGTCTATGCGGCGGACCTGAGCGGCTTCCTCCACTGCCTCGACCTCAAGACCGGCAAGCCCCATTGGGTTCACGACACCTTCGCGGCCATCTGGGGATCGCCGTACGTCGTGGACGGCAAGGTGATGATCGGTACCGAGGACGGCGAAGTGATCGTGCTTGAGCATGGCAAGTCGAAGAAGATCATCGCCACGAACAACATGGAAAATGCCGTCTACACGACACCGGTCGCTTCCAATGGCGTGCTCTACGTGACCAATCGCCGGGCGATGTTCGCCATCCAGGAAGGGGCAAAACTGGAACGCCCGAACGAAGAGAAAAAATAAGCCGGACCCCGGCAGCGTCACCCGTCAGTGGGTAAGGACGCAATAGCAGTAACCGAGTAGCCCACCATTGTGTGTGAGTGCGGGGTCGCGTGTTGGCGGGCGATGCCCACTCGACATTGTTTGTGATTCCCTACCGTC
>CAYLOE010000016.1:0-127650 GCA_964385225.1 uncultured Planctomycetaceae bacterium | reverse complement strand
CGTGAACCCGGCGACGGGCGAGCTTTGGGACGGCCAGGGCAGCAACCCGCCGCCGCGGAGGACGCGGCACGTGTACTTCGGGCTTGAAGTCATTCAGGAATATTCCTGCGGGGCCGGCTGGCCGTGTGAGACGAGCATGCCACTGGTCCGCGAGTTCCTGCATGGCGACCCCGCACGGTACCCGGAGCAGGTGGCGATGATCCGTCACAACCCGGACACGCAGGACCAGTGGACGTATCACTATCTGCATGACGTGCTGGGCAGTGTCATCGGCGTCGTCAATGAAACCGGCACGCTCGTCGAGCGGTACACCCTTGACGCGGGCGAGCGACTTTGTCGCTCACCGCGAGCGGGGCGAACGCGGAGCATTCGCCGTCGCGTCAAGGGTACGACGTACGACCCGTACGGCAAGGTGTTCATCGAGAAATGGGACGACGCCGCCAACGAAGGCAGTGGCGCGTGGGTCGAACGCGCGAGCGAGTGTGGCACAGGCGTCCCGCCTGTGGACGGATGCCCTACTCATCCGTCGGCAACCCCTTCATGTGGACCGGCCACCGCTACGACGCGGCGGTGGGGTTGTATCACACGCTGTATCGCTTCTATGATCCGGTTCTGGGCAGGTGGTTGCAATGGGATCCGATTGGGTATGACGGCGGGTCCCTCAATCTGTACGAATATGTGCAGTCGGCGCCGCTTAGCTCGGTGGATCCCTTTGGACAAGCGCCAAAAGATAAGCGATTGGGCTTGCCTGATGCCTTTTGGGACTGGTGGCATGATGTCAAACATAAAGAGGGATATCCAGATATCCGCTCTCGGAAAGAGGCGCTGGGATGGTACAAGCAGTTCGAGGAAGAGACAGGAAAGAAACCCGGCAAAGGTGGTCGTTGCAGGGGAGGAGGAGGGCGGGGCCTCGGTGGAGCCATCGTCGGCGCGGCACTAATCGTAGTGACTACGACCGATGCGTGCTATGCCCCCGAACCGCCGATAGATTACTTGGATCCATCGTGGGTTAGGAACACTTGCAGAGCTCTCAACGGTTCATGCCAGAATCGATGCAACAACCTGTATCCCACGAGTAATGATAGTTCGTGCTTCTTCGGAAAGAGTCCTAACGAGGAAGCTAGGGATGATTGTATTAACAAATGCTGGGATCGATGGTCGAAGTGTAGAGAAGAACTGAGTAAAATCGATAAGCTTCTTCGAAAAATCGGATTAGGCGACTAGCGCGCATTTGTACTCAAGTATCGAAACCCAGATTATTGAGTGATGTATAATGATACAATTCAAGATTATCGACTAATCCGGCGGCAGGTCTTGTCTTTGGAGATTGGAATAGCATTTCAAGAACGAGGAGTCAGGTGCTCAGAAAACACCCAAGATGTGATGTGTTGCTTAGGATCGATTCTAAACGTCGGCTCACTCCGAGCGAAGTAAGCACATTGGGGCTAACGCCCGTTATGACACGCAATGTCAAAGGAGTTGTGCTGGAAGGTCACGGCTCTTTCCGATGGAATTTCCGACTTGAATCACGATCACGAAACTTGGAGACAACACTAAGAGATATGGGTGTCTACCTTTCGCAACATCATATCCCACTACGAAAGATCGCTCGACACAGTCACTGCGCTGTTAGCATTTTGGTAAAGATGCCTGAAGATTGGGTTGCGTGTAGCATTTCAATTCCTCACCTATTTATTATGCAGTTGGGGAAAGCCGGTGTTTCACTTGACGTGTGTACGGGAATTGTTAGCGAGTGAGGCCTAACCGGAGTGCTACCCTGAAGTGATAGCCATGCAGACGTTCATCGCGACGGTCTCGCAGAACCCCGAGCCCAAGCTGATGGAATTCGTCTATGACCCTTGACATGCATGACGGCGAATGCCGTCGGTCGCCAGGCGAGGAATCGCATATGCGATTCAGCACGTCAAGGGTATGACGCGTTGGGCCGGCGCGTGGACCCTTGACGCGGGCGAGCGACTTTCTCGCTCACCGCAAAGCGGGACGAATGCGTTGCATTCGTCGTTGCGTCAAGGGCGGGTACAATAGAATACGTGAACCCGGCGACGGGCGAGCTTTGGGACGGCCAGGGCAGCAACCCGCCGCCGCGGAGGACGCGGCACGTGTACTTCGGGCTTGAAGTCATTCAGGAATATTCCTGCGGGGCCGGCTGGCCGTGTGAGACGAGCATGCCACTGGTCCGCGAGTTCCTGCATGGCGACCCCGCACGGTACCCGGAGCAGGTGGCGATGATCCGTCACAACCCGGACACGCAGGACCAGTGGACGTATCATTACCTGCATGATGTGCTGGGCAGTGTCATCGGCGTCGTCGATGAGGATGGCGATCTCGTCGAGCGGTTCACCCTTGACGCGGGCGAGCGACTTTGTCGCTCACCGCGAGCGGGGCGAACGCGGAGCATTCGCCGTCGCGTCAAGGGTACGACGTACGACCCCTACGGCCGGCCGTTCATCGAGACGTGGGACGCCACGGCCAACGAAGGCAGCGGCGCGTGGGTCGAACGCGCGAGCGAGTGTGGCACAGGCGTCCCCGCCTGTGGACAGATGCCCTACTCATCCATCGGCAACCCCTTCATGTGGACAGGTCATCGCTACGACGCGGTCGTCGGGCTGTATCACACGCTGTTTCGCTTCTACGAGCCGCTGCTGGGCAGGTGGCCGCAGCGGGATCCGATTGAGTATAAGGGCGGGTCGGTCAATTTGTATGAATATGTGGGATCTTCGCCGCTATTTTGGATTGATCCCTTCGGGCTACGTCTGCGAGTCGGCGGTTCGGTAAAGGAGAGGGAGCGATTCGAGAAGTTGCTTCAGGTGCTTTGTCGCCAGGCGAAAGTCGACAAGAAAACTGGAGACGTCACGATTTGTGAAGATGCTACCCCCCAGCCTTCTGACGACGATTTGAGTGAGGCATGCAAGAAGCTGAAAGCACTGATTGACTCGGGGGAGCTTTACGTAATGAGGGTCTCTTTCGCCAAGACGGATACCGAAGGCCGATATAAGCCCGGCCGCAAGAACCGACCAAACCAGATCCTTGTGAAGCTAAAACAGGTTCTCAAGGTCACTAATAAGGACGGAACCACACGAAATGCGAATGATTGGGAACTCGTTTGGCACGAGACGATTCACGCAGTTCAGGATGAGGAAGGTCGAGCGGCCGACAACGAGGCGCAGCGAGAGATTGATACGATCAACGAGATGAACACACTGCGAGACGAATTTAACCAGGATAAGCCGGCCGGAGAACAGATCCCACATCGCGACCCGAAAAGTCATCCAACGGTCAGGAACAGGAAGAACAGGAGTCCCTAATCATGAAGTATCACACTCGAGCGATGTGCAGGAGGCCGTGTTGTTCGGAGTTCACGAGGTCGAAGGCCATCTGCCCACTAATTGGTCTTGAGAATAGGCGCAATGGAGGGGGACTTCCAAGCCCGGATAATCGCATGCGCCATCGATCGACAGCAATTGGTCTCTTCACCAGTCTGATTTGCCTGGAATTGGGAATTCTCTGCCCAGGGTGCGCCCTTGGGTCGAGAACCGTTTCGTCTAACGAAGCCCTCGATAGATTCATAAACCGAATCCCCGATATCGAGAAGGAAGCCAATTGGATCAGAAACGAGTTCAAATCCGCAAGGGGTGATCGCCTGCTGAGCGTTGTGACAAGTCCCGAGTGGGATAGCGTCACACTGTTTGAGCGATGGGTCGAGGACAACTGCGTTAATTGCCGTAAGATTCGAAAGCAGGGGGGGGTGATACAAAGATCAGAATGCTATCGAATCTGCGATAGCGAAGCCGTGGCCATGTTTCGGAACCTATACGAACAGGTTGCCTGCGGGTATGAATTCCGGTCTGCGCGGTGGCGAGATAGCTCAAACCCAGGGGGAGTGTATATAATTGCGACGGGAAGTCTCAATGGCTTGACCGTGGATGAAGGAAGCGAGTTTGATACGGTCATTTCGGAAATTATTCGGTGGAGAAACGCAGAATTCGCAGGGGAACCAATTCATGATCGTGACTTGGCTTTTGCATATTTTGACCGTGACGTCTTCCCCTCGTTTGCTTCGTATGTTGTCATGGGAGTCGAATACTTCGACCAGCTTTGTGAAGTTGCACAGGCATCGATAACCGTACTAGGGAAGGCAGCTGAATAATAATGGTTTTTCGATGGTCTGGCGCAATCCTTCGTTCCTACGAGCGCGACCGAATGTGGCGCAGGCGCGACCTCCTGTGGACGGATGCCCTACTCCGCCGATCGGCAACCCGTTCATGTGGACGGGCCATCGCTACGACGCGGCCGTGGGGCAGTATCACACGCTGTTCCGCTTCTACGACCCTACCTTAGGGCGGTGGTTGCAGCGGGATCCGATTGAGTACGCGAGCGGGTCAATCAATCTTTACGAGTATGTTCATTCTTCTCCGATTAAGCTGATCGATCCATTGGGCTTGGATGCTGGAGATGCTACTTCATGTCCATCCGGTGATGAGCCGGATTCACCTGAAGACAATAATGATCCCTGTCATAATGGATGTCGTCGGTTGAAAATGGCCTGTATCGCAACGGGTGCATCGCGGAATTTCGCAGCATTGTCGAAATCTTGCAATTCATGCGAAGATGATTGCAAGGCAGCTTGTGATGAAAGGAAGACACATGATGATCAAATTTGGAGAGGAATGCGTCGACCAGAGTGGGTAGAAAAGCAGTACAAAGAGTATGCGATCGATTGGTGGATTAACGCCACATCTGGTAAAGCAAAAGGTGGGTGCAGCACAAAAACTGATATATGGAGGGCGGGCGAAGACGGCTCGCTCTTTCTCTCAGAAAAGTACTATATAAACCGTGCATGGAGAACGTATGCATATGTTATTATTGGAACAGCTGTCATTGATCAAACTGTTACAGCGTTCGGACCAGGCGCTCTTGTCAAACATTCTCAAATAACCAAGGATATTGTTTCTAGGTTAACGCGTTCTTATGATGCAGCATCCCTTTTTGTTGACCTTGTCGAGGCTGGTGTCATTCTTTTTGAACACTATTAATACTATCGTACTTTAATTCTATGTCGCAAATATTACAGCACAAACATGAACTTCTCTCGGAAGAACGGAGGATTAGATGTCCAATTCAAGCCATCAAACTAATATTGTTTCTCGAAGTGCGGCTAAGAGATATTATGTGCTAACTGCGGCTGTCGCTGTGGCATTTTCATCAATTGGTTGGGTTACAGGAAATAAAGAGAAACGTTCGGACGAGATATCCTGCAGGAAGCTCATGCTGAAAGATGCGTCCGGAGCAGACCGTATCGTGCTCGCCGTTAAGAAGAAAGGCCCAGTGATTACAATGATGGATGCAGAGGGTATAACGAGAATCGAAATAATGCTCGATGATCGTATGGGCTTAAGGCCGAAGGGCGACGGTTCAATCTCATCGATCAGGCTTTATGACCGCAGTGGCAATGCCAATATTTGGATGCGCTCCTTGGATTATGGTGAAACGACGAAGTCAGGAGCTGCGATGGGAATGTCCAACGGAACTGAATCGGGACACGCAGGGATCGGAGTTGATAAGGATGGACAATCTACATTTACATTGCGAGGCGACAAATCTGGAATAAATGCACGCAATATCCGAGATGATGCTTCTCAAATCACCATTCTAGATAGTAAAGGCAAGATACGAATGAGTTTAGTTGGGAACTCCGAGGGTGATAAGTTTTGGCTTGAAGTCAATAATAAAGAAGGCAAGGAACTCTGGCGAGCACCTTGACTTGCAAATTGAGGGAGTCAAAAAGCAGGATTGGGTCCGCCTCGACCGTCGTGGCAACTGGCTCATCTACCGTGAGTTGGGCGACGGCGTGGAGCGCGACGAGCGCCGCCGGCGCAGCGGGGTCAACGCCTATACCCAGATCGATCCCGACGGGCCGGCGTTGACCAGCCCAATCACCGGCAACTGTCTCTCCAAGTGCGTCGCGCCGGTCACGCCGACCTACGACTTGGCCGGCAACCTGGTTTTCAACCCGCTGGCGAAGGTGGCGGGGCAGTCGGCCGGCGAGTGTGGCACAGCCATCCCCGGCTGCGGACCCGGGCAGGAATACGTGTACGACGTGGCGAACCGCGTGGTGGCGATTCATCGGGACACGAACGACGCGGCGGGGCCGCTGACCGGTAGCAACCCCGAGCCCAAGCTGATGGAATTCATCTACGACGCTCTCGGCCGGCGCGTCGAGACGATAGAATACGTGAACCCGGCGACGGGCGAGCTTTGGGACGGCCAGGGCAGCAACCCGCCGCCGCGGAGGACGCGGCACGTGTACTTCGGGCTTGAAGTCATTCAGGAATACGCCTGCGACGGGTGATACGTCTCTGGTGCGGCAGTGCAATTGATATAGCTACCAGCTCAGTTGGGCCTGCAAATCATACATAAGGAGGATTCCAATGACCCATCGTATTCGAATCGCGATCGTGGCGGTGACGGTCTGCGCAAGCGCCGTCGTGCCCTGCTTCGGCTGGGGACACGTCGGGCACATGGTCATCGGGGAGATCGCCTGGCAGCACCTCAACGATCCGTCTAAGGCGGCCGTTCGGGACATCCTGGGCTCCGAAACGCTTTACTATGCCTCGACGTGGGCAGATCGCGTCCGGGGCATTGAAGAGTACGACTGGCTCAAGCCCTATCACTACGTGAATGTGCCGAAGGGCGAGACCAGCTACCGGCACGATCTGCACTGCCCGACGGGCGTCTGCGTCGTGGGCGGGATCATGGCCAATGCCAGAATCCTTCGCGATCCGACCGCCGGCGAGGACGAGAAGAAACAGGCGCTGCGTCTCCTGGCCCACTTCGTCGGCGATCTGCACCAGCCGCTTCACGTCGGCTACGCGGAGGATCGGGGCGGGAACAGCATCCCCGTTCGATTCTTCGGTCGCAAGTACATCAACAAGTCCAAGGGCTGGCGAGTCAACCTCCATAACGTGTGGGATAACCTGCTCATCGATCGGGTGGCATCGGCCGCGGCTCTTGGCGGCCATGCCGTGTGCCACAAACCACGCCCCGCCAATCCACCGCCGCCGTCGGAAAGTGCCCCGGCCGCGGCTTCGCACCCGCCGGCCCGCCGCCCTATCATGCCCGCATGTCGGCATTGCTGATGGATCTGCTCTACCTCCCCGCGGCCATCCTGTATCTGCCTTTCCTGTTTTACCAGATGCTCGCGCTCAAGAAGAACCGTCGCGGCTGGGGCGAGCGTTTCGGCGGCGTGCCGCGGCGCACGGGAGACCGGCCCTGCATCTGGATACACGCCGTTTCTCTCGGCGAGGTCAACGCCACGCGCACGCTGGTAACGGAGATCGGCCGCCGCCTTCCGGAGTGCGAGGTTGTCATCTCCGCGACGACCGACACAGGCCACGCCGCGGCCCGGCGGCTCTATCCCGATCAGATCGTCTTTCGTTACCCGCTGGATTTCTCCTGGGTCGTCCGCCGCGTGCTGCAAAGGATTCGCCCGGGCGCGATCATCCTCATGGAACTCGAAGTCTGGCCCAACCTGATCACCATCGCCCGCCGCCGCGGCATCGCAATCTGCATCGCCAACGGCCGCGTGACCGAAGAACGCTCCATGCGACGATTCCGCATGCCGGTCCTCAGGCGGCTCGCAGGAAGCATGTTCTCCCGAATCACCTGGGCCGCGGCCCAGGATGCAACTTACGCGGCGCGCTTCGTCGAACTCGGCGTCCCCGCCGATCGGGTTCATGTTGTCGGCAGCTTGAAGTACGACACCGCCGTCATCGCGGATGGCGTCGAAGGTGACACGGCATTGGCACGAGCAGTGGCAATCGACCCCAATCGACCGCTTATCGTCGCCGGCAGCACCGGCCCCGGCGAAGAGGAGATGCTGCTTGACGCATGGCAGGCCCTACGCGTGCAACATCCCGGCGCGCAACTGGCGATCGTCCCGCGCAAGCCGGAGCGATTCGACGAAATCGCCCGGCTGATCGAACAACGCGGCCTCGCCTGCCGCCGCCGCAGCCGTCACCCCGAGAGTGCGGCAAACCAGCCCGGAGCGCAAGTGAGGGAGTCTGGGGTTGAAAGCGGAGTGCGGAATGCAGAACGCGGAATCGCGGATGCGAGCGATCTTCGACGCTCCACGGAAGCGCCGGTCGTAATACTGGGCGACACGATGGGCGAACTCCGAAAGTTCTACTCGCTGGCGACGGTCGTCTTTGTCGGGCGTTCGCTCGCGCCGCTCGGCGGGTCGGACGTGATGGAGGTCGCCGGTCTCGCAAAACCGATGTGCTTCGGCCCCCATATGGACAATTTCGCCGATGCGGCTGAGAAGCTATTGGCCGCTCGCGCCGCGGTTCAAGTCCCATCCGCTGCCGAACTATCCATCACAATGGGTGGATTTCTCGCAGACCCGGCCGCCGCGGATGAAATGGGCCGCCGCGCTCAAGGCGTCGTCAGAGCCAACACCGGCGCGACCAACAAAACGATTGACCTGCTCGGTTCGCTGGTGCAGCGATGAATTTTTCGTTCGGCAGTGCTCGGACGTGTTGTGTAGCGGCGACATTCATCGGTTATAGTGGCCTCGCCGGCCCGAGCGGTCGGCGAGCCAATACTGCAAGTAAACGGAGACACATCATGCGCGATCTTGAATCGCTGATCTGGACGCGCCGACGCTTTCTCGGTGCAACGGCCGCTGCGGCGAGCGGCGCACTGGCTTCCGCACCCGGCGCCCTGCGCGCGGCGAGCGACCAGGCCCCCGCGTCCGGCCAGCGCCCGACGGTCATCGCGAGCGGCAATGGCGTGGCATGCACGGCAAAGGCCATGGAGCTTCTCAAGGCCGGCGGCGATCCGCTCGACGCCGTCGTCGCCGGTGTGAATCTCGTCGAGGATGATCCGGAGGACCGCTCGGTCGGCCTCGGCGGCCTGCCGAATGAAGACGGCGTCGTCGAGCTGGACGCATCGGTCATGCACGGACCGACGCACAAGGCCGGTGCGGTCGCTTCGCTGCGAAACATCCGCAATCCGTCGAGTGTGGCCCGGCTCGTCATGCAGCGGACAAATCATGTCCTGCTCGTCGGCGAGGGCGCGCTGCGATTCGCAAAGGCCCACGGCTTCAAGGAGGAAGAACTGCTGACGGACAAGGCCAGACAAAAATGGCTGGAGTGGAAGGAGACGCACTCCGACAAGGATGGCTGGCTTTCGCCGGAGGAAGGCGGCAAGCCGTCCGCCCGATCACGCGACGTGATCGAGCGAACCTGGGGTACGATCAACTGCTGCGGTGTCGATGCGAAGGGCGACCTCGCCGGCGTCACCACGACCAGCGGCCTTTCGTACAAAATCCCCGGCCGCGTCGGAGATTCACCGATCATCGGCGCGGGGCTCTACGTCGACAACGGCGTCGGCGCCGCCGGCAGCACCGGCTTCGGAGAGGCCAACCTGCGAAACTGCTCCTGCTTTCTCATTGTTGAGCTGATGCGCGCCGGCAAGAGTCCGCAGGATGCCTGCATCGAGGCACTCGAGCGGATCGCCGACCGCACCGAACCGCGCCTGCGCAACGCGAGCGGCCGCCCGATGCATGGCGTCACCTTCTACGCCGTCGCAAAGAACGGCAGCTACGGTTCGGCCGCCATGTACCGGGGAGCGAAATTCGCCGTGTGCGATCATCGTGGAGCCCGACAGGAAGAGTGCGCGTTTCTCTATCCAACGAAGAATTAGGGGAATCGCGCGGCGACGTGAATAACTCGGTAGGCGAAATATTAACGGTGCAGGTGCATGAGTTGCTCACGCGAGTGGCGCAGCGGAAGGAGACTACACGTCGAGGTCTTTGACGTGGATAGCGTTCGTCTCGATGAAACCGCGGCGGACTTCCACATCATCTCCCATGAGAATAGAGAAAATGCGGTCGGCTGATCGCCAGTCCACTTCCATCTGCTCCTGGTCTTCGCGGCCCGCTTCGCTGATGACGACCTGAAGCAGTTGCCGCTTGGCGGGATCGAGCGTCGTTTCCCACAATTCGTCGGGGTTCATTTCGCCCAGACCTTTGAAGCGCTTGATGGTTGCGCCGTGCTGGCCGAGCTTGCGCACTCCATCGGCGACGCCGGCAAGATTATCCAACTCGACCGGCTCGTGGCCGTCGGGCATGAGCAGGTACTTCGCAGGGGTCAACTCGCCGGTGATGAGTTCCTCGCGCCGGGCGAAATAATCCTGAAGGTCGAGCTGATGCTCCACCAGCCAGGAGATTGCCTTCTCAAGCCGACGACACTCCGAAAGCTCGTAGCGCACGAGCTGAACCGGCGCGCCTTCTTCCTCGGTAGCCGCGGGAAGACTGACGCCGCCCTCGACCACCTCCAGCGCGCCGAGTTTCTCCTGTGTTTCTCGGCGGAAGCGGTTAAACGAATCTTCGTCGTTGAAGAAGTGCTCCTCGCCCTGAACGACGGCGCGGAGTCGCGGCATGCCGCTTGAGCCCGCGCGATGGTGCTTCTGGAGGAAACTCTGAAAGTCGATTCCGCGGCGCTGGAAGACGCGCTGAATGTACGCCATGTCGTCCAGCACTTTAACGAGCGCACGAAGATCGTCGCCCGAGATGAACCGCTCCTTGCCGGTGATTTTGGCTTCGGCGGTGAGTTCACGAATGGCGAGGCGCGTGCCTTCGAGGCCCCAATCGGTCAGTTTGCCGTCGAGAATCGTGTCGTTGAGGACGAACTCGGCTTTCTTGCCGCGTTTGAGCAGGTACAGCGGCGGCTGGGCGATGTACATGAAGCCGTCGTCAATCAGCGAACGCATGTGGCGGAAGAAGAAGGTGAGCAGCAGGGTGCGGATGTGGCTGCCGTCCACGTCGGCGTCGGTCATGATGATGATCTTGCCGTAGCGGCACTTGGTCGTATCAAAATCTTCGGAGCCGGGGACGCCGCAGCCGAGGGCGCCGATGATGGTCTTGATTTCCTCGTGAGAGAGGATTTTGTCCATCCGCGACTTTTCGACATTCAGAATTTTACCCTTGAGGGGGAGGATGGCCTGCGCGAGCGAATCGCGCCCCTGTTTGGCCGATCCTCCAGCCGAATCGCCCTCGACGAGAAACAGTTCGCTCTCCGCGGGATCCTTGCTGCGGCAATCCCACAACTTACCGGGCAGGTTTCCGCTGGATAGCGCGCTTTTGCGCGTCGCTTCGCGTGCCTTGCGCGCTGCCTCGCGCGCCGCGGCTGCCGCGATGCCCTTGTTGACGACCCTTTTCGCGTCGCCGGGGTTTTCTTCCAGCCAGTTACCGAGCTGCTCGTTGACCACCGTCTGCACGAACGACTCGACATCGGCGTTCATCAGCCGGTCTTTCGTCTGGCCCTGGAAGTCCGGTTCGCGCACCTGCGCCGAGACGACGGCGGTCAGCCCTTCGCGCCAGTCCTCGCCTTTGATCTGCAGGTCGCCCTTGAGCAGGTTGCTCTTTCGCGCGTAGACATTGAGTGTGCGCGTCAGGGCTGTCTGGAAGCCGGAAAGGTGTGTGCCGCCGTCGCGGTTCTTGATGTTGTTCGCGAAGGCGAGGATGTTTTCGTTGTAGCTGTTGTTGAACTGGAAGGCGATCTTGCAGCCGACGCCCTTCTCGTCGTCTCGGCCGGCCAGCACCTGGACCTTGTGCAGGCCCTCTTTGCCCTCGTTCATGTGGGCGACGAATTCTCGCAAGCCGTCGCTGTAGGCGAATTCCTCGTTCTTGCCGGAACGTTCGTCGACGAAATTGATCCGCAGGCCCTCGTTCAGATAGGCCAGCTCACGAAGGCGTGTCGAAAGAATCTCGCTGCGAAAGTTCGTATCGACGAAGATTTCGGTATCGGGCATGAACTCGACGCGTGTGCCGGTTTGCGTCGTTTCGCCGATGATTTCGAGGTCTTTAACGGGCTTACCGCGCTCGAAGCGCATGGTGTAAACCTTGCCGCCACGCTGCACCTCGACGACGAGCCATTCCGAGAGGGCATTCACTACGCTGACACCGACGCCGTGAAGTCCGCCGCTCATCACGTAGGAATCGCGGTCGAACTTTCCGCCTGCGTGCAGCACGGTGAGGACGATTTCGAGCGAACTCTTGCCGTCGAGAACAGGGTTGTCGGGAAAATGTTTGACCTCGACAGGGATGCCGCGGCCGTCGTCGGTGACGGTGCAACTTCCGTCGGCGTTGATCTTGACGAGTACGTTTCTGCAGTGGCCGGCGAGGGCTTCGTCCACCGCATTGTCCACAACTTCCCACACCAGATGGTGCAAACCGTGAAGCTGCGTATCGCCGATGTACATCGACGGGCGCTTGCGGACGGCTTCCATGCCTTCGAGCACGCGAATGCTGTCCGCGCCGTAATCCGAGCCGTGCCGGGCAAGTTCCGGCTCCGGTTCTTTCCGCAGCACCTCCACCGGGCTGTCTGTCTGGGAATCCGTGGGGGGTGCGCTCATGCCTGTGTGCCTCTCTGTCTCATCCGTTTCCCGATTGTCGTCTTGCGATCCGCGGCGGGTCGTCCGAGCCGAAACTCAATCCGGCTGATCTCGTTGGAGCCGAGTTCTGCATTGAGGGCTTCCCGTATCTTGTCCCCAAGCTGGCGTTCCAGCACATAGCGGGTTGCCGCGCTGTCAACCGACACCAGGAGCCGACCCGATCGAAACCCCTCGACCCGCGCCGCCTCGGCATACTCCGCCGGCAAGACTCGCTGCCATGCCGAATCGATCCGACGAACCGTGCCGTCTATTGCCTGTGCGGCTTCCGGCCACGCGGTCGCGGCCAGGTCCCCCAGCATGGCGGGCATCCTTCGGCGGGTACGTTCGAGATTATAGCGTTGCCAGAACAGCGACTGCATCGCCTTCGGCGCCTCTAACAGGCCCGCCGACGAAAGGATTTCCGCTCGATGCTGTAGTCTGCCTGTGTTTCTCTGTGACATCCTTGCCGATCGAAAAAAAGTATACCTGCGAGCTATCGGGCGTTTGCATCGCCTAGGACAGGTTCACCGGCATCACCACGTACTGAAAGACCGGCCCGCTGCGAAACAGCCCGGGCCGTGCCGACTCTTTTAGCTCCAGCGTGAGGGTTTCACCGCAGACCTTCAGGGCATCCAGCAGAAACTCCGGATTGAATCCGATGGTGATCGGGCTTCCGCTGTACTGGATTCCGGACATCTTTACGACTGCTTCGCCGTGTTCCTGCGCTCGACCCGAGAGCACCATGCCTTCGGGTCCGATGGCGATGCGGATTCCCTTGGACTCCATGCCGGACAGCAGGGCGGCCCGCTTGACGGCGCTGAGAAATTCGTCGGTCTGCAATTCGATTTTCTTGTCGTTATCGCGAGGGATGACATCTTCATACTTCGGAAAATGCCCCTCGACCAGAACACTGCTGATGGTGGCCTGCTCGGTTCGCATCAGAATCTGATTTGCGGAAAGCTTGATTTCGAGATTATCGTCGCCGACGAGGGGCAAGCGCATGAACACACTCAGGGCCTTGGTCGGCACGATGGCGTGAACGTCGTCGCCGACGGATTTTTCCAGCGACGCAGAAGACATTGCAAGGCGTCGACCGTCGGTTGCCACCAGCAGGAGCTGTTTGTCCTTTTTCTGCCAGAGCACGCCGTTGATTGCGTAGCGCGTGTTCTCCTTCGCCGCGGCGAAGATGGTTTGTTCCACGGCATCTCGCAGGACACCGACCTTCACGGTCAGGTCGGCCTCGCCTTCCAAGTCGGGTACCGGTGGAAACTCTCGAACGCTCTGGCCGATGATCTGAAAATGACTGTCCGCTCCTCGGACGTGCAGCACGTCGTCATCGGTCTCGAAAGACATCGTCTCGTCGGAGGACTCGCGGACAATTCCCAGAAGACGTTCACCGCTGACCAGGGTTTCTCCCTGCTTGGCAACTTCCACCTGACGAATGTGGTATCGCAGGCCCACTTCCTGATCGTAGGCCGTGAGTGTGACGGAGTTCTTGCCGGCCGTCACGCGGACGCATTGCAGGATCGGTTTGGGCGTTCGGGCGACAAAGACGCCGGAAGCGGCCAGGAGACCATCGAGTAGGGCAAGTCGATCACAAATGAACTTCATGGGTCTTACGCCTTCAATGAAACAACGAACTACATACTTCTTGCTACTATGTATTACATCACTTTAATAGATCAGTCTTAGTCCTCTATAAGGCCTGTCAAACGTGAGCGCATTTTGGTGCGGACACGCAGTGTTCGACGGGCATTGATGATACCGCAAGCGTGTTCGAGCGTCTATCTGCACAACCTGTCGAAACCCCTGTGTACGGGCCTCCCGGAGGCCCCTTCAACTCACACGGAACCGCTCGTACGCTCTGCTTCGGCGACCAACCCCGCTTGTCGACGCAGATTATCCAGAGCGAATGACAGGGGGCTGTTAAACGGTTCGGTGAAGGACCTGTTCCATTTCTTCGATCCGCCGACGGAAGGCGACATCCTGCTCGCGCATGCGTGTAATCAGCTTGTTGGCGTGGAGCACGGTGGTGTGATCGCGGCCGCCGAAGAAGCCGCCGATCTCTTCCAGACTGTGACTTGTGCATTGCCGGGCCAGGTACATGCAGATCTGTCGCGGCAGTGCGATGGAGCGGCTGCGACGTCGGCCCTGCAGGTCGGAGAGCTTCACGTCGAACCGCTCGGTGACAACGGTCATGATGTCCTGTACGCGGACGGCGCGGCGGCCGTTTGGGGCTTCGCCACCGAGAACCGTCTGTGACAAGGCCAAGTCGATTGGCTTCTCTTCCAACGTGGCCGCGCTGTGAAGTCGATTGAGCGCCCCCTCGAGTTCACGGGCGTTCGAGGTAATCATCGATGCGACGTACATTGCGACATCTTCCGGCACCTCGATTCCACGCAGTCGCATTTTTTTCTGGATAATCGCCAGGCGCGTTTCCAGACAGGGCGGGTCGATCCGCGAGACCAGACCCCACTTAAAGCGGCTGATGAGCCGCTCTTCAAGCTGTGGAATCTCGGAGGGGGGGCAGTCCGCGGAGAGCACAATCTGCTTGTGCATCTGATAAAGCGTGTTGAATGTGTGGAAGAATTCTTCCTGTGTGCCGTCGCGACCGGCGAGGAATTGCACGTCGTCGATCATGAGCACGTCAGCGTGGCGATAGCGATAGCGGAAGCCGCTGAGCAAACCTCGCTCCACGGCTTCAATGAACTGGTTCACGAAAGTTTCACAGGACATGTAGACAATGCGCGTGCCAGGCGAGACGTCGAGCACACGATGGCAGATGGCCTGGATCAGATGGGTTTTACCGAGGCCGGCGCTGCCGTGGATGAAGAGCGGGTTGTAGGTCGTTCCGGGCGATTGGCTGACAGCGGTGCAGCTTGCGTGGGACATTCGATTGCAGGGGCCCACGACGAAGTTCTCGAAGGTGTAGTCGCTGTTGAGGCGCAGGCCGGGTCCGGCGAAGTCTTCGGCGCCCGACAGGCCCCGGGGGGCGTAGCCGGCGGATTCGAGGGTTTCACCGTTGGCGGCCTCGAACCGGACCGAGACCAGGCGGCCAGTCGCGGCCTGCGACGCCTCGGAAAAGGGCCTCATGCAGTGCTCGACGAGGTAGCTGAGTTGTGCGGCGTTGGCGGCCAGTATGGTCAGGACTCCGCCGTGCAGCGAACCGCCGCGGAGCTGGGTGAACCATCCTCGTGAAATGGCGGGGTGATGGGTGCGCACGTGGCCCAGAATGTCCGCCCAGACACTCTCGCTTATTACGTTCATTCTTCCTACTCGATGCGCCGAGCCCCCCCCGCGCCATTCACCAGCAATACCCGGCGAGAAAATCGCTTAACTCGTTATTCTATAAACAATAATGGATCAGACCCGATCCGTGTCCTACTTGCCGCCATCTTAACAAGTGGTGTGCGTTTCGACAATCCCGAACCTGGGTGAATTGTGCATAATTTCCACCGCTGGCGCGTCCGTTTCTCGTAAGCTTCGAGATGAGTTCAAGATAACACGCATGAGAAATTTTCGGCGCGTTGTGGACGGCGCCCCGGGCCCATTCGCCTCGCGGGGGGTTCAGGTGCGACTTGCGTCCGGCGCGAAGCAGCGTACAATGCTTTGTTCGGCACATGCGCGGGATCGCGCTGTGCAGGCCCCGAACGATGCACTTTACCTCTGACGACTGAACCGATGCACCTGAATTGACCGGCGGGCGCATTGTGCGCGGACGTCGGCTTGTTGTGGAGGAACACGACATCATCATGGAAATGACGGCAGATCTCGCGACGATCCTCGATAAACCCGAGTTTGACTTTGATGCCTATCGTGCACTGAAGGAGGCGGCCTTTGCCTCGATGGATTCTCTTGATCGTTTTGCTCAACTGCTTAGCGGCATTCATAAGTCCGCGGTGTCGAGCGGCACGCAGGGCGGCCCCGAGGCGATCAAGCTCGGCCTGGGCTACCTGCTGATTGGTGACATCCATACCGCGATCTCCTGGCTTGAGAAGGCCCGGCCGTCTGCCCTGCGCGAATATCATGTCGGCATCGCCCTGCGCGATCTGCGCCGTTATCAGGACGCCGTTGCCCGATTCGAGGCGGCCGCGCGTGACGGCTGGGATAAACTGGACTGCGATTGCCAGCGCGCCGAGTGCTGCCTGCTTGCCGGCGACATCGATACCGCGGCGCGCATCATCAACGAACATAGCGGCGCGGGCCAGTCGGCGGCGGTGTGGCATTATGCCCGGGGTCGACTGCTCCAGGAGCAGGGAGACCTGGCCGGGGCGATCGATGCATTCGAGGTCGCATTGGGCATCGACTGCGATCATGCCCTGGCGATGTTTCATCTTGCCTATCTTCTCGATCTTCATGGCAGCGACGAGCGGGCTCGCGAGCTTTATTATCGATGCTCCGAACTGCCTTTCGTTCACAGCCATGCGCTGATGAATCTCGCCGTGATTCTTGAGGATCGTGCCGAGTACGAAAAGGCCACGACGTGCCTTCGGCGCGTGCTGGCGGTGAATCCGAATAACGAGCGTGCCCGGCTGTATCTCAAGGACGTGCTTGCCGCGCGGGATATGTACATAGATGAAGTGCAGCTCAAGGCGCAGGAGAAGCGCGACGCGGTGATGGATATTCCGGTCACCGATTTCGAATTGTCCGTGCGCAGCCGCAACTGCCTGAAGAAGATGAACATCAACACGCTCGGCGATCTGCTCCGTATCACGGAGGCCGAGTTGCTTTCGTATAAGAACTTCGGCGAAACCAGTCTTCGTGAAATCAAGGCCATGCTTGCCCAGAAGGGCCTGTCGCTCGGACAAAACGCCGAGCGCCGGGAGCCCTCACCAGGCAGCGGCGCCCCTCTCTCCGATGCCGCGATGTTTCCTGATACGAACCCCGAGGTCTTCACGCAGCCGGTTGCGGCGCTTGAGTTGTCTGTCCGGTCCCGCAAGTGTCTGCAACGGCTGGGCATCAACACTATCGGTGAGCTTACGGCGCGTTCCGAGCAGGAGCTTCTCGAATCTCGCAATTTCGGCCAGACCTCGCTGAAGGAGATCAAGGATCGCCTTGCCACGCTGAGTCTGACTCTTCGCGCGTCGAGCTAGGTTACAAAGCAGCGGGAACCACCCCTGCCGTGTCCGGCATACTTGTCGTCGCCATGGGTGTCGATGGATCAGAATGGGCCATCTTCCATGTCGTCCGGCGGGCCCGGGGTCGACGCCCCGCCGGAGGCCCGCGCGGTTTCATCGGCGCGTGCCGTGAACATTGCGTATCCTCATGTCGCCATGTCGCGACCGGCTGCGGGGATTGATCTTTTTCTCATCGTCGGGCTTTTCAGTATCTATCAGGTATTGGTGGGACTCAGCGGGCTACCGGCCTTGTTCGAGGAATGGCTGCCTTCCGTGGGCATCTTTGGTGTGAATATGCTGCTTGGCATTTTGATGCTCGGCAGCATGTACGTCTTGCTGGTTATTCGTCGGCAGGGTTGGTCAGCTATCGGCATGGGCCATGTAACGCTCGGCCGCCTGGTGCTCGGGACGCTGGTCGCGGTGCCGCTTTGCTACGCGGCGGTGCTGATCGCCGTGCCGTTGTTCATGCGCATCATCGGCATGTCGGTTAACGACCTGCTCGCCGAGCGCGGCGATTTTTTTGAGATCGTGCCTGCAATGCCGCAATGGCTTATCCCGCTATTCGCCATGTTCATCGGGCTTCACGAGGAGGCGCTCTTTCGCGGCTTCGTGCTGGGCCGGTTGCGGGCGCTCTTCGGCTCGACGGTCGCGGCGGTCCTGATCTCCACGGTTATCTTCGGCTCTCTGCACGCCTATCAGGGCATGGTCGGCGTTGTGCAGACGGGTATGGTCGGGCTTGTGCTTGCTCTTGTTGCTGTTCGCTGCCGGACGATCTGGCCGGCGGTGGTGGCGCATGGCATCTTCAACACGATCGGCCTGACGCTTATCCCCTGGTTACAGGAGAACTTCGGCGAGATGCTGAA
Organism: uncultured Planctomycetaceae bacterium; assembly: GCA_964385225.1. Lineage (GTDB taxonomy): Bacteria > Planctomycetota > Phycisphaerae > UBA1845 > UTPLA1 > UTPLA1. The sequence continues at coordinate 109,217 of CAYLOE010000016.1, read as the reverse complement.
GCAAACGACGACGACCGCGCCGATGTAAGCAAGATGCCAGATATATGGCACTATCTGATAATCCCCACCACAGAGAGCAGGATGAGCCAGACCATCATTGTCAGTGTGCCTACGAGCACGGCGACCATTCCCACGATACGCGGACGCGGAAGGTGAAGGTAGTGCTCAAGCCCTGCGCCGAGATAGACTGCGAAAGGCGAACCGATCATCAGGATGACAATCACGATGACCATAACCACGGCGAGGTCGGAATCACCCTGCGGTAGCATCATCAAGGCGCCGGCCATCACGAGTTGGAGCCCTGCGCTCCACCACGCGGACGGAAGTGCCGCATAGGCCGTGACGCGCAGGACATGCTCGTCGCGAATGCGGTAGCGCGCGAGCGTTTGCCAGAGCATTCTCAACAGGAAGAGGGACGCGAACACGAGGATGAAGACGCTGGTATGTATCCAGAAATATTCCGGGCCCATGTTGAATGGTGCGGTGGCGATTTTGTCGAGGTGGCGTACCAGCCACCAGGCGTTTTGCAGCGGCGTTGGTTGGAGGGGCCCCCACACGAGACCAGGCGCCGTGGGCGGTAGCGCCCAGCGCAATACGGTTGCAGCTACAAACGCCATGGTGTGCAAGGCGATCACGAAGCACAGCACCGCGAGAGCGATCATCATCCACAGCACGGGCCTGTTGACGTGCTCGTGGATAGAGACATCCGCCCAAAAAGACCGCGGCCGGAGGGAGCGCCACATTGTGGCAAGGAGCGAACTGACGGGTCGCGTTTGCCAGTTGTGCTCGAAGAGGAAGTTGTTGGCGTGTGCCGAGGCGTCGAGCACGTCGGGCCATGCAAAATCCAGCCCGCACTCGGTGCACTTCGGCCGCGTGAGCGTGCGCAGGTTGTACCCGCAACGCGAGCAAAAAACGTCGAAGCCGATCGCCTCCCATTCCGGCGAACCATCAGGCAGCAGCAGGTCCGCCGCTATTGCATCGCCGGCTTGACGCGCGCTCATCGCACTCCCGTCTCCGGCCTGAGGCATCTTCGGTTCCGGCCCCTCAGCGGATTGGTGCGTGTTGATCTCCAGCCCGTCATCGCGCATCGGAATTGCTCGTGTGGAGTGTTGCGAGGCCCGCTACTTCTTCTCGCTCATCTGCCGCGGCCAGCGCCGCCGATGTGACCAAAAGTACGAGCATTCGATTCCGTCGGCCCATGACGGTCTTCCAAGTGAATGGGTTACCCGTGTTCGTCTGAACGACTGCGTTACCGGCGTGTATCTTACACCGAAACCGTGCTCGTGCGAGAAGACTTTGCCGCCTGATCGGCTCTTCACGCTCGTGCGAGAATCCTTTCTCGCACGCACTCGCACGGGATTTAATCCCGCGAGCGTGGTACGAGAAGAAATTCTCGTACCAGCGAAGCAGGACGGCGGCCATTCGACGTAGCAAGCCGAGCAATACTCAGCTTGCTCGTTGCCGTGAACGCTTCTTCCGAAAGGCCGGTGAATGCGACTCGATTTTCCGCATAGCTTCACGGTCATACACGCACTCGGCGCACGCCGGGCACTCGTAATACTCGAGCGAAGGCGCGACATATACTTTGCCCTGATACTGGCCCTTCCAGTTGCGGCGTACGCGCTTAATGGAGCTGCTGCCGCATGTGGGGCAATACGCAAGTCGAAGCCGCTGGATGCGAGCCGGGGATTTGTTCATGTACTTGTCAGTATCGTGCTTCAAAGAGTTCCAGGTAATCCGTATACGCGAACCTCCGCCCACGGCTGCGTCCGGTGATCTCCCGAAGTATTCCCAATTCGTCCAGGTCGGCCAACAGCTTGTCGACGGTCGGCTGCGAAACTTCGAGTCTGGGGACCAGCCAATGAGACGACACGACGGGCTGTTGCGTGACCAACTCCAATAGATTCAAAGCAGTGCCGGCCCTTCGGGCCAGTTTTTTTCTGATTCTGGCGTTGTCGCGCTCAAGCAAATCGCGAATCCTCAAGGCTCGGTCAGTCGCCTCCTTGGCGACTTCGGCGACGCCCTGTAAGAAAAAGAGAATCCAACCCTCCCAGTCTCCTGCCATCCTTACCGCTTGGAGTCGATCGTAATACTCTTGCTGATGTAGCTTGAAATAATAAGAAAGATAGAGGAGCGGTTTTCGTAGAACACCTCTCGCACAGAGTAGGAATGTAATGATCATTCGACCCAGCCGTCCATTCCCGTCGATGAAAGGGTGAATCGTCTCGAATTGGGAATGCACAAGTCCGATCTCGATAAGGAGCGGGGTCGGTTTCTTCTGGTTTATGTACTTCTCGAGTGCCGACATCGCACGCTGCATCTCATGTGCCGGCGGCGGAACGAATACGGCATTGGACAGACCGGTGCCGCCGATCCAGTTCTGACTTTCTCTGAGCTTGCCGGGCGACTTCGAGGATTCGCCACCTCGAACACCTGATGTGAGCGTCTTGTGGACCTCGCACATCAAACGCGTGCTGACCGGTAGTACCGTGAGCCGATCCAGGCCCCGACGTAAGGCCTTCATGTAGTTCAGCACTTCGTCGATATCGAATGAACTCGGTTCGCTTTCTTCGCGCGCCTCGTATTCGAGCAGGTCAGACAACGATGCCTGTATGCCCTCTATCTGGCTGGATAGCACCGCTTCCTGCCGAAGATACATGTAGATAAACCGGTCTGGATTCGGCAGAAGTTGCGACGCGATGTCCAAGCGACCAAGCCGGCGCTCGGCCAGGCCGAGCTGAGTTTGCATCGGCTCGTTGATTTGCAAAGGCGGGTCCGGGGGGAGCTGCGCGGGAATAAACGCCCGGTATCCGTTCGGTTGGGCCACGAATCGACCCGATCGACTACCTCACATCTTGGCTCCACGAGTCCTGATTTACCACCGTGGGGACGTCCGGAAGTTTAATATAATATTTCGGCGCTAATCTTATTTAGCAACGACCCGAAGAAAAGGGATTTTTTCTACTGCCAGAGCGCATCTGATACTACAGCACAACCGATGTAGGTAGCAGAGCTTAACCTATTAATGCGTCGGTAGTTACATCGCTCCCAGTGCTTCGTCGAGGCACGCCACCATAAAGTCGGCGTCCGCCTCGCTCAGGCACATCGGCGGCTTGATCCGCAGGGTGTTGCCGAAGAGCCCGCCCTTGCCCAGCAGCAGGCCGCGCTCGCGGGCGAGTTCCAGCACCTGCGACGCCTCGGCGCTGGCCGGCTCCTTTGTCTGACGGTCCTTGACCAGCTCGACGCCGAGCATCAGGCCCATGCCGCGGACCTCGCCGATGAGCTTGTGCTTGTCCATCAGCGCCGTCAGCCCGTCCTTGAGCCGCGTGCCGACCTTGAGGGCGTTCGCCTGAATCCCCTCCTCGTCGATGATGTCCAGCGTGGCCATGCCGTAGGTCGCCTGCACCGGGTTGCCGCCGAAGGTGTTGAAATGCAGCTTGCCGGTCAGGGCTTTCGCTATCTCCGGCGTCGTCGTCACCGCGCCCAGCGCCGTGCCGTTGCCGATGCCCTTGGCCATGCAAACCATGTCGGGCATCACGTCCCAATTCTGGAAGCCCCAGAACTTCGTGCCTGTGCGGCCGAAGCCGGTCTGCACCTCATCGGCGATGCACAGGCCGCCGGCCTTGCGTACTTCCTCGTAGGCGATCTGGAAATACTCCTTCGGCGGCGTCACCGCGCCGCCCACGCCCATGATCGGCTCGGCGATAAACGCGGCGACCTTGCCCGGCGTGGTATAACGGATGAGTTCGCCGATGTCGCGGGCGCATTTCACGTCGCACGATGGATACGTCAGCCCCATCGGGCAGCGGTAGCAATAGCCCGGCATGCCATGATGCACGCCGAAAGCGTGCGGCGTTGTGTATTTCCATGTGCTGTGCGCGGTGAGGCCCATTGTCGTCTGCGAGCCGCCGTGATAGGCGTTTCGCAGGGCGATCACGTCGAACGCGCCGGTGTACATGCGCGATGTGAGGATGGCCAGGTCGTTCGTCTCGCTGCCGCTGTTGGTGAAGTAGGTGACTTTCAAATCGCCCGGCATGTGGTCGGCGAGTTTTTTGGCGTATTGCCCGACGGTGGGGTGGATGTAGATCGTGGTCGTGTGCTGCAGGACACCGACCTGCTCGCGGACGCGCTCGACGATCTTCGGATGGCAGTGGCCGACGCTGACGGTGACGATGCCGGCGAATGCGTCGAGATAGCGCGTGCCCTTCTCATCCCAGAGGTACTGCATGTTCCCCTCGACGATCATGATGGGGTCTTTGTAGTAGGTGATGAGGGCGGGCGTGAGGTATTGCTGTCGCAGGGCAAGCACCTCGGCCCGCGAGGGACCGGTGTACGGCCGCGGCTGGTGGTTGCAGACGGGGAGCGGGATCGACTTTGCCATGGGCGCTATCCTTTCGTGAGATATTGTCACGGCGAGCGAAGGGCACGTCAAAGCGGCTCGTCGGCACGACTGGTTCTATTGGGGCGGGCTGTTGCTATGGATTTATGTGGTTGATGCGGTCGTGGGCGCTTCGCGGAGCTTGGTTGCAATTGAGACCAGCTCGCTGAGGGAGCTTCCGCGGCGGATGTTTGGGGTATCCGGCGTGAGGAGTCGGCCGATTTCTCTGCCGCCCAGGACGAGCAGGCAGTCGCTGCCCGCCAGATGCTTTGCCAGCGATGCGATGCCGTCCTCAAGCTCTCGTTCATTTCGCACCGAGCTGATGCTCAGCCACATGAGTTTTGGGCGGTACTCCTCGTATGCGGCGCGCAGGGAATTGAAGGGTGTGTCGGGGCCGAGGCTGGTCGCGGCGATCCCCTCGGCTGTGAGGGCCGTTGCGGACAGGAGCGATGCGAGCAGGTAGGGATCGCCGGCGACGCCCCCGCCGACCGCACAGAAGTCGGCGCCGGGAGGACTCAGGAGGGATCGCAGCCGCTCGACGACATGGCAGCAGATCGCAGTTGCGCGGTGCTCGATGAAAATTCCGGCGTCGTCATGTTGCCAGAGATCGCCCAACCGCTGCATGGCAATTCGAATGGGGCCGTCGCCGATTTCGGCGACCGAGCGGCCCGAGAGATACAGTGAAGCGATCAGCCCCCATGCCTCGTCGGCTCTTCCATCGCGCAGGAATGTAAATAGTTGCTCGGTTGGATCTTCTGTGGAATAGGCCTGATTGGCATGGCCCGCGAGGTCGGACATGCCGATGGCCTCGGGCCGAAGGAGCGGCGCGCGCATCGATCGGATAAAGCGGATCGCTTCCCCGATTGCGATTCGGCGGTGCCCCCCGACGGTGCGCGTGACCCTGATTAGGCCCCCATCGGCCCATCTTTTGAGCGAGGACTCGCTCACTCCGATGGCATCGGCCAGCTCCTTTGGAGATATTATAGGACTCAATAGAACTCCTCTGCCACGGGCCTTTTGAAAGATTATAACGAATTTTCGTTCAAGTCAAACTTGATTTTCTAAGAACGTGTGATATGATTTGATCGTTATGAATGAATTAATTGTTTAATCATTCTTTACTCAGGAGTATGTATGAGCACTCTCTCGCTGCAAATCAGTAGCCCCAGAGAATTACCGGAGTCGGTTGCTGGCGACTCGAACGAGCACGAGGACGCCAGGGCGAAGGCAGGATTTCGGCTCGCGGCCGGCGGGATTGACGCCCGGCGGATCGAGCGGGCGGTACGGGAGATTCTTCTGGCACTGGGCGAGGACCCCGATCGCGAGGGTCTGTCGGAGACGCCGGGGCGCGTTGCTCGGATGTATGCCGAACTCTTTGCCGGAACGCGTGTTGATCCGGCGGTGCATCTTCGGCGGACGTTCGCGGAGTCTTACGACGAGATCGTCGTATTGCGTGACATTGATTTCGCATCGGTGTGTGAACACCACCTCCTGCCGTTCATGGGCCGCGCGCATATAGCGTATCTGCCCAATCGGCAGGTCGCGGGCCTATCCAAGCTGGCGAGGACCGTGGACGCCTTCGCGCGTCGGCCGCAGGTTCAGGAGCGTATGACCGCGCAGGTTGTGGACGCCCTGATGGAACACTTGCAGGCAAGAGGTGCGTTGGTGGTGATTGAGGCGGAGCACCTGTGCATGAAGGTTCGTGGGGTTTCGAAGCCCGATGGGCGGATGGTGACTTCCGCGGCGCGCGGCGTTTTTGCGGACGATGCGGCCGCGCGTGCCGAGGCGATGTCTCTTATTCGCGGGGGTCTTGACCCATTCAAGAGTTGACCTTTCAGAAAGGCGACGCTTTCCGAGCGGCGGCTGATTCAGACTGTCGTGTCGAACTTCAAAGACATGTGTCTTTGGCGGCATGAAAGCATCGGCCACAAGCGGGACAGCGAAAAATCGAGGAGATCGAGATGATGATCAAGAAGATGGTAACCGGTTTGGTGGTGATGGCGGCGGCGCTGGCCATGAATGTCGGCGCGGCGAACGGCGACAGCCGCATGGACATCGTAGACACGGCCGTTTCGGCGGGGTCATTCAACACTCTGGCGACGGCTCTTAAGGCAGCCGACCTTGTTGACGTACTCAAGGGCCCGGGGCCGTTTACGGTCTTTGCGCCGACGGACGAGGCGTTCGCCAAGCTCCCGAAGGGCGCGCTGGACAACCTGCTTAAGAATAAGGATCAGCTTCGCGCCGTACTTATGCTTCATGTTGTTTCCGGCAACTTGGGCTCCGGCGAAGTCGTCAAGCTCAAGTCCGCCAGGACGCTGCTCGGGCAGATGCTTCCCATCGACACCAGCAAGGGTGTTCGCATTGGGGCGGCGACCGTCACCAAGACGGACATCGCATGCACCAACGGCGTGATTCATGTGATCGACACCGTGTTGTTGCCGGCGAACGACCTGATTGAGACCGCGAGGAATGCCGGCTCGTTCAAGACGCTGCTTGCGGCGATCGAAGCGGCGGGCCTGACGGACACGCTACGCGGCGAGGGACCTTTCACGGTCTTCGCGCCGACCGATGACGCCTTCGCCATGCTGCCGAAGGGCGCGCTCGACAACCTGCTCAAGGACAAGCAGAAGCTCGCCGCGGTGCTGACCTATCACGTCGTCGCCGGAAAGGTGATGGCCAAGGATGTGGTCAAGCTCAAGGAGGCGAAGACTGTTCAGGGCCAGAGCGTGAAGATCGACGCTTCGAGCGGGGTGATGGTGGATGATGCCCGAGTGGTCAAGCCGGATGTTCAGTCTGCGAACGGGGTCATTCACGTGATAGACAAGGTGATCATGCCCAAGTGAGTGACTTTTCTCGTGTGAAAGAGGTACAGAGGATCCCCTTACGACGGAGTAGAACCATGAAAGCGATTGATGTGATTGCAGCGGTGTTGTTGGTTGTTGGCGGGCTTAACTGGGGCCTTGTCGGCACGGCGAACTTTGACCTTGTGGCGACGATCTTCGGGGCCGGGTCGATTCTCGCCAAGGCCGTTTACACACTGGTCGGCCTGTCGGCGGTGTATCAGGCGTTGTCTCTGAGCGCAATTCAGCGGCGATGGCGCGTGCAGCCCGCGATGGCGTAGTACAAGGTTGGATCGAATCACGAGCCGGGGTCGCGCGTCCGACATGGGCGAGCGATTCCGGCGTTGTGGTTCAAGGCGCCGCGCATCAGCGGCCCCCGCGCCGCGGAATATGCGAGGCGGGGCTACAAGAATCCAGATGAGGTGAACGATGGCATGGTGTAAGACAAAACCCGGTATTCGCTGGACGTCGCTCGCGATCTTGCCTTTCGCGCTGGCGCCGGCCGGCTGTTTTATGTTTCAAGGGAACTATGAACCGTTGGAGGTCGTCGAGCGCGTCGACATCGAGCGGTACATGGGCACGTGGTACGAGATTGCGAAGTATCCGAACCGTTTTGAGTCCGGCTGCTTTGGTGTTACGGCGGAATACACGCTTCGCCCGGATGGCGCCGTGACCGTACACAATGTTTGTCGGGCAGAGGACGGCAAGAGTGTGTCGCGGACGATCACAGGGTTCGCGACGGTCGCGGATCGCGAGACAAACGCGAAGCTGACGGTGTATTTCTTTTTCCCGTTCGGTGCGCCTTACTGGATCATTGAGCTTGATGAGGACTATCGCTATGCGGTCGTGGGCGATCCCAGCCGATCGTTTCTGTGGATCCTGAGTCGAACACCGACGCTGGACGACGAGACGTACGGCCAGATTCTGCAGCGGCTTCCGGCGAAGGGCTATGATCCGGAGCGCCTCGAGCTGATGCCGCAGTTTCCAGAGCAAGCGCCATGATGCCGGTGAACCCTTCAGGCGCAGAGCAGTTGGCGGTACAGCAGATGCCGGACTGCAAGCTGCGTGAACAGGCGGGCCCATGAATCGCGATCTCGAAAGCCCATCGGCTCGGCCGCTCGCATTGGTGACGGGCGCGACCGGCTATATCGGCGGGCGGCTTGTGCCGCGGCTGATTTCGGCGGGCTATCGCGTGCGCTGTGTGGTTCGCAGCGCGCCGAAGGCGGCGGCGCGTCCGTGGGCGTCCGATGAGCGCGTTGAAATCATCGAGGCGGATATCGGGTGCGAGGCCGACCTGATGTCCGCGATGCAGGGTTGCGGCTCGGCCTATTATCTGGTTCATTCGATGATGACGGCCGGGGCGGGCTATCGAGAGCAGGATCGTGAATTGGCGGGCGTGTTTGCACGGGCCGCCTCCGCGGCCGGCGTGAAGCACATTATCTATCTGGGAGGGCTTGGCGAAACGGGCGAGGGCCTGAGCGAGCATCTGACATCGCGGCGCGAAGTCGAATCGGCACTTGCATCGACGGGTGTTTCCGTCACGGCGTTGCGAGCGGCGATGATCATCGGTTCCGGCTCGGCCTCCTTCGAGATCTTGCGCTATCTGGTCGAGCGATTGCCGATCATGGTGACGCCGCGCTGGGTAAGCACGGAGTGTCAGCCGATCGCGGTGCGCGACGTGCTTTATTATCTGGTTGCCTGCCTCGATCATCCGGAAACGGCGGGCCTCGCGCTTGACATCGGCGGGCCGGATGTCTTGACGTATCGCGAACTGATGGAAGTGATGGCCGGGGCGATGGGCCTGCGGAAGCGAGTGGTTCTGCCGGCGCCGGTGTTGACGCCGCGCCTCAGTTCGCTGTGGATTCATCTGGTCACGCCGGTCAGCCATCGCATTGCCCGGCCGCTCGCGGAGGGGCTGCGAAATCGCGTGGTATGTCGGAATGATGATGCGTCGCGGAGCATGCCGCATGTGTGTTTGACCGTGCGCGAGGCGATTGACGCGGCGCTCGGTAAGTTCGTCGCGGGCGAGGTGGAGACGACTTGGTCGGATGCCGGGCCGATCGCGGGCGACCCGGACTGGGCCGGCGGAAGAACCTTCGTTGATCGGCGATCGCTCGCCGTTGCCGCGAGCAGCGGGGAAGTTTTTTCGGCGGCCTGCCGTATTGGCGGGAATAACGGCTATTTCGCGGGCGACTGGCTCTGGCGGCTGCGTGGTGCGATGGATCGAATATTCGGCGGGCCGGGGCTACGCCGCGGGCGACGGCATCCCGATAAGCTCGCATACGGCGAGGCGCTCGATTTCTGGCGCGTGACGAAGTTCAAGGGAGGGGAGCAGTTGGAGCTGCGAGCGGAAATGCTTCTGCCGGGCGAGGCGACGCTGACTTTTGAAGTCGTGTCGCACGAGAACAGCGGCGAGACGTGCGAGTTGATTCAGACGGCGCGATTCAAGCCGCGCGGGCTTGCGGGGTTGCTTTATTGGTATGGCGTCGCGCCGTTTCATGGCATTGTGTTTAATGGAATGCTGCGGGGGGTTGCCCGAAGCGCGGAGCGCCGGGCCGTCGAGAGGAGGGGATCACCACCCGCTCGGCTCGTAGCGGCCACCGGGGCGAGGGCATGACTCATCTGATTGAGCGCCGACAACGGATTGCGAGGCCGGCCGGGGAAGTGTTCGCGTTTTTCTCGGATGCGACGAATCTTGATCTGCTGACGCCACCGTGGCTGCATTTCCAGGTGCGCACGCCGTTGCCGATCGCGATGCGGGTCGGCACGCGGATTGAATATACCATTCGGTGGTATGGCCTGCCGATTCGATGGTTGACGGAGATTGTGGAGTGGGCGTCGGGGCGGCAATTTGTAGATACGCAATTGCGCGGACCGTATCGGCTCTGGCACCATACTCATCGATTCATCTCGGACGGCCGCGGGACAATTATGGAGGACGAAGTTCGCTACGCCCTGCCGCTTGGGCCGGTCGGCCGGTTGGCCCATGCCGTGGTCGTGCGCCGCGATGTTCACCGAATCTTCGATTACCGTGCGGCGCGGATTGACGAAGTGATGAAGGCGGCCGGAGCCGAATCGCCTGAAACGCCGCATGGCATTCTCGCGGGCGATTCATGCTGAAACAACTTTCGACGTCGAGCCGAATTGGTGTTTCAATAGGGGGCGATGGGCAAGGACGACCATTACCTCGGCTCTGCGAAGGTTATCGCGCTGTGCACACTATTGTCGCGCGTCACCGGGCTGGCGCGGGACATCGTCCTGAACCACGTTTACGGCCAGCGCTGGGTGCAGGACGCTTTTAACTACGGCTTTCTCATTCCCAATCTCTTTCGGCGGCTGTTCGGCGAGGGCGCCTTGTCGGCCGTGTTTATTCCCGTCTTCACGGAGACGCTTGACCAGCGCGGACGCGACGCGGCGTGGACGCTGCTGGGGCGCGTGACCGGCCTGATGGTCGTGCTGCTTGCGGCGCTTACGATCGTGCTGGAGGGCGTGGTGCTGATCCTGTGGTACTTCGGGCCGGCGACGCCGATGCGCGGCCTGCAGATCGCCCTGACCGGCGTGATGCTTCCGTTCATGTTCGGCGTCTGCGTGTTGGCCCTGTTTTCAGCGATTCTCAACTGCCTTCATCATTTCACCGTGCCGGCGCTGATGCCGATTGTGCTGAACGTGATGAACATCGCCGGCGTGCTCGTGGTCGGGCCGATGCTCGGCGAAATGCTGGAGGAGCAGATTTACGGCGTGGCGTTTTCGGTTCTCGCGGCGAGCGTCGTGCAGCTTCTCATCATTGTTCCCGTGCTGCGGCGGCATGGGGTTGAGTTTCGACTGTCGCTGCGCACGGACGACCCGGAAGTGCGGCGGATCGCGAGGATGTTTCTTCCGGTGCTGATTGGGCAGGGCGTGTTGTTGTTTTCGGTGTTCTTTGATGCGCAGATTTGCACACTGCTGACGCGCGCCCCCGGGGCCGGGCCTACGTTTAACCTGCTCGGTCGCGCGATCGAATATCCGCTGGCCGAAGGGGCGCTCTCCGCGGTGAACAATGCGCAGCGGCTGTATCAGTTTCCGCTCGGCGTTCTGGCGATCTCTCTCGCGACGGCGGTGTTTCCGCTGTTCTCCTTGTATGCGGCGCGGCACGACTTCGCAGGGCTGCGCGAGACACTGGGGCAATCGGTGCGCGTGGCGATTTTCGAGGGTGTGCCGGCGGCTGTGCTGCTCGTCGTGCTGGCCGAGCCGATTGTGGCCATGCTCTTTGAGCACGGCCGATTTGGACCGGACGCGACGGCGCGGGCGGCATGGGTGTTGAAGTGGTACGCGATCGGCGTGCCGGCGTTTTGCTGCCAGCACATTCTTCTGCGGGGATTTTATAGTCTGAAGGACACGATGACTCCGATGTGGATTGGCGCATCGCTGGTGGCGGTCAACATGGTCCTCAGTATGTCAATCGTATGGCACCCATCGATTCGCGAAGCGGCCTTCGGCATCAGCACATCCATTACGGCCGTGTTGCATGTTGTTATTTCCGTTTGGCTCCTGCGCCGACGGATGCAGGGGCGGATCGGGGCTCGGGGAATTATCGTTTCAGTATTGCGCGTTCTTGTCGCCGGCGCTGCGGCCTGGGTGACGGCCTCGCTTGTGCTTGCCTGGGCCGGTGGGTTGCCGCTCGACGCGCTGGGCCGAACCGGCGGCCGTGCCGTGCAGGTTTTCGTTCCCATGGCCGCTGCGGCCGTCGCCTATCTGGGCCTGGCGCTGTTGTTGCGGTCCGAAGAGCCGGCCTTGCTGCTTGGACGGCGCAAAAGGGATGAGATCGTGAACACGGAGCGATAACGTGACTACCCAGGAAAAGCAGCTGATCCTCGATCGAATACGCCTTTCTGTCCATGAGCAAACCTACATCCTCCCGCCCCACGCCGTATTGGAGTTGCGTAAATCAATTGGACGTGCTGGATATGGAATCCGCAATTCTGACCGGTATAATAGAGCGGGTATTCGATGATGACGATCGAGGCAGGAGATATGAGGTGGTCGGCAAGGCGTGCGACCTAATGACGGATATCGCGTCGTGCTCCGTTTCGTCGAACACTGGCTGGTTATCACGGCTTATGAGGTTAAGTGATGTCGATGTATGAGATGCCGTGCGAGTACTGCGACGGAATCGTTCACGAGCAGATACTCGCTCGCGAGCCAATCAGCCATCACCGCGGTATCGTAGTGCTTGAGAATGTGCCCATCGGCGTCTGCGACCGATGTGGCGCTCATTACTACGCGGCCCCTGTTCTGAAGCGTGTTGAAGCGATCCTCACTTCGGCCACAAAGCACGCGCGCACCCTGGAAGTTCCGATCGAATCGTATTAAGCTGCCCGCCGCCCCAGCTCGTGTAGCGCCTGCGACGCATTCCTGGGCTGGAGGACGAAGCTCCGTTGAGTCACTTCGGCGGGGCCGGACCGTTATAATCTCCGGCATGTTGACGATGGATGATATTGCGGTTGATCCGGTTGCGCTCGGCGATGTGGTCGATCTGCCGGCGCTGTTTGGGAATGATCATCCCATCGAGATGGAGATCGGCTGCGGCAAGGGGGGGTTCCTTTTGCGGCAGGCGCAGGCGCATCCGGAGCGGAACTACTTCGCCATCGAGTGGGCCAACGCGTTTTATCGCTTCGCCGCGGATCGAATGGCCCGCTGGGGCGTGACGAATGTGCGCATTGCCCGATGTGATGCGAAGGAGTTCGTCCTGCGGCGGCTTCCGCCGGCGTCCCTGCTTGCGCTGCATGTCTATCATCCCGATCCGTGGCCCAAGCGACGGCATCGGCGGCGGCGGATGTTCTCGTCGGATTTTGCCGAAGCGGCCGTGCGCGTGCTGCAGCCCGGCGGGCGGCTTGCGGCGCAGAGCGACCACGCGGAGTATTTTTGCCAGATTCAGGCGATGGTGCTCTCGCGGCCGGAGTTTACCTGTGTGAATTTTTCCGATGCGGACTTCGGTGCGGTTGACGAGCAGACGCTGACGAATTTCGAGATCAAGTATCAGCGTGAGGGTCGGCCGATTTATCGACTGGCGGTGCGAAGGGCATGATCCTGCGACGGGCCATCTCGGCGGTTTTCATCGGCGGCATCCGGGCGTATCAACTTGTGTTGCGCCCCCTGCTGCCGGGTAATGCCTGTCGTTACTATCCGACTTGCAGCGAGTATGCGGCGGCTGCGGTTGAGCGGCATGGGCCCTGGCGCGGCGCGTGGCTGGCGGCAAGGCGACTGCTGCGATGCCATCCCTTCTCGCGCGGCGGAATTGATCCGGTACCGTAGGCGGATGAATTTCGAATTACGAAGGACATTTTGCGAATGCATGCGGAAGCATTTTGCTTGAGCTACGGAGGGGCTGGATGGCGCCGGGCGTCTGGCTTTATTTTCTGCTGATCATGTTTCCGGCGGTGTTCGTGCACCTGTTGCTGCCGATTCTTGTGGGCATCAAGCGCATCTTTCCTCGCGTGATGGAGGGGTTGATCGAGCGGGCCGGCGAGTTTTTTTCCGGCACGCAGGGGAGGGTTGGGATACTTGTTTATGATGCATTTGCGCTGATTTACATCGTGCGATACGCGCTTCGACAACTCGAACTCGCGGGGGTGAATTGATTGTCGCGAGCGGCTTGTCGGACCCCCGTTCTGATATTCGGCGAGAGCGTCGTGCCGGGCGGGCGCAAAAAGAAACGGCGGGACCGAGGGTGTTCCTCGATCCCGCCGTGTTGTTGGCGAAAGCCCACCAGGCCGGAGCTGTAAGCGGGCTCTTACCGCAGCAGCGAGAGAATCTGTCCTGACTGCTGCGAGGCGACGCCGAGCAGGGAGATGGCCGACTGGAGCAGCACGTTCTGCTTGGTCAGTTCGGCCGTCTCGGTGGCGTAGTCCACGTCACGGATGACGCTGCGGGCACTCTCCAGCGAGATCTTGGTCGCATTGAGACTGTTAATGGAGGTCTCGACCTGGAACTTTTCGAAGCCGCCGATGCGACCTTGCTGCGTGGCGACCTGGCTCAGGGCGGCCTTGGCGACAGCCACCGCATTGTTGGCGTTTTGCGACAACGCGTTGGATCCGCCGCTCTTGAGCGTGTTCAGATAACCCACAACGTTGCTGCCCAGATTGTGGCTCAGCAGACCGGAAATACCGATCGTGGACTGCGTATTGCTTTCCGTGCCGAGCTGGAAGGTCAGCCCGCCGGCCTCGATGTCGATGTTGCCGGCGCTGCCTGCAACGTTTCCTGCCGCGGTGAGCGTGAACTCGCCACTCGTGCCGTTGGAGTTGAAGGAGACGCGCAGCCCATCCACGAATGCCGTCTGGCCGGCAACGGTCGCGGCGGCATCAGTACCCTTGGTGTGCGAGATGTTCGCGAAGCCGGTGTCGCCGCTGATGAGACTGGCGGAGACAAAGGCGGCCGTGCCATACTCGCGGCTCTGGAGTCGCAGTTCGCTGCCGACGATGGAGGCGGAGACGCCCGTCTGGTCGGCGGCGGCGATGATGCGATCGCGGATATCGGTGAAGGTGTCGTCTTCGCCGACGGCGATCGTGGCGCTGCCCAGTTTGCCGGTGATGCTGAACTCGGCGGCGCCGAGCGAAGCGGCACTGGCTGTGGTCAGCGTCGCAGAGGCCACGGCTCCCGCCGAGATGATGTTGACGGCCAACGATTCGGAAGCCGAGCTGGACGGCCGCGAATAGACACGGACGTCGCCGACCTTCGCCGGCGTGTCGGATGTCGCTCGGATGGCCTGCTGGCCGTCGAGCAGCGACTTACCGTTGAAGGTTGTGGTGCGGACGATTCGGTCGATCGAGTTGATCGCGTTATCGATCTGCGCCTGGTTGGCGGCGATCTCGGCGGCGGAAAGGCCGCCGGAGCTCGTGCTGGCCGCAGCGAGCTTCTGAATTTCCGACAGAAGACTGGAAACTTCCTTCAGGGCGCCGTCGGCCACGCCCATGACGGACTTGGCCCGCTGGCCGTTGGCGATCGCCGCCTCAACGCCTGTCAGTTCGGCGTTGAGACTTTGAATCGCGATCAGGCCTGCCGGATCGTCCGCACCGCGGTTCACTTTGAACCCCGTCGAAAGGCGCTGAAGCGTATCGGACTGCGCCTGCGACGTGCGGTTGAGGATGTTCAAGAGAGACATCGTGTTCGTGTTCGTGACTGTGAGACCCATGATTTCTTTCCCTTTACCAAGGCCCTTGTTTCTTGCTTCCCCCGATTACGTTCGGGGACCGTCCCCACCCGGACCGGTGTTTCAGTGCTGGAAACAATGTCGAACAGCTTTCCGACTAACCTAAGAAATAAAATGGCAAGATGGAAAGATTGGGGGGTATGGGAGAGCGATTTAACCACCGGGGAAATAATAACTTGATTCAGCTTGTGCCATCCGGGTGTCATGGCAGTGCAGGGCACTTATCCGCATTGAAATGCGAGCGCCCCGACTCCTGCGGCGGCAGCAGAACTGAGAGGCGGGAGATTCCGGGACGTACTCAGGATTCGATGCGCAGAGGGCGGTTGGCGTTAGTCTTGAGGGGCTGTTCGTCGGGTTCGTCCGATTCGACGGGCGCCAGTACGTCCGTGGGGGCCGTCGTGGCCTGTTGTGCCCGATAGGCGCGGAGTCGTTCGATGGCTTCCTGTGGGATTGGCCCCATTCGCCATTCGCCCTCTTCTCGCGTGATGGCCACCTGGACCTGTCGGACTTGCTCGCCGCCGCGGACGGCGTAGTCCTGCAGTTCATACTCGGCGATCATGAGATAAATGGGGCCGGTCACCTCGGGCAGTTCCGGCAGCTTCTCGATGCCCAGTATTCGGACCCGCCGCAGTGCGTTGAAGTTTGATTCGAAGCGTGGCGGGAGCACCGGCGGGCGGCGGCTGCTGAGCATCAGCCGGAAGTCCGAGTATTTTCCCTGCATACAGACACGAGCGAAGCGATCGACGAAGCGGTTCAGCGAAAGGTCGTAGGTGCGGGTTGCCATGGGAAAGACGAAGTCCGGCCGCTTCTCGGGGTTGAGGATGACCGGCTCGGGGAAGGCCTGTTCCTCGGTGAGCACGGGCTCCTCGGTGAGGAGAACGAATCCGACGGCGCTGACGAGGGTGAATGCCAGAAGGATCATTCCGTAGATTGCCAGTCGTTTGATTGCCGGCTTGTAGTTTCGATCCGATGTCATCAATTTGCTTCTTATGATTTGGCCTGCCACCCATGGCCGGCGCGGGCCCTTGGTGTTACTCGCGCAGGCCGGGTGCCTGTGTTGCGCCTGGCCGCTACATGCCGCCGCGGCGCTGGGCTCGCATGATTTCCTTGCGATCTTCCTTTTTTCGCTCGTCGTGGCGTTTGTCGCCGTGCGTTTTTCCGCGGGCCAGGGCCAGCTCGACTTTTGCGCGGCCGTCCTTGTTGAAGTAGATGCTCAGCGGGATCAGTGTCTGCCCTTTGATCTGTACGGCGGCGGCGAGTTTCTTTATCTCCCGCTTATGAAGCAGGAGCTGCTTGGGACGCTTCGGATCATGATTGTAGCGATTGCCTTCCTTATAGGGCTGAATCTGGAAGTTCAGGAGCATGATCTGGCCGCGGTCCACGCGGGCATAGGCCTCGGCGAGACTGGCCCCCCCCTGCCGTAAACTCTTGACCTCCGTGCCCTTGAGGGCGATGCCGGCCTCGACCTTTGAGAGGATCTCAAATTCGAACCGGGCCTTCTTATTCTGCATGGCCGGGGACGGCCCGGGGGGCTTTTTGCTCGTATCTTTGGCCATGACAGTATGTTACAGAAAGATAAAATAACCGGCAACTCTGAGCAAAGATGCATCCCGCTGTCGGGCGAATAGATATAATAAGGTGAAGCAGATGAACGGTCACGAGGTCAATACCGGCCGCATCGATCAGACCCTCGAACGCCAGCTAATCAAGCGGGCGCGAGGAGGATGCGCAAAAAGTGCGCATGCGATCGTTGAGGCGTATCAGGACCGGCTGCATGCCTTTGTCTGGCGGCTTGTGCGAAACAATCACGATGCAGAGGAAATCTGCCAGGATACCTTTCTGCGGGCCTTTTCCGCGCTCGACAGTTTCGACCCTGCTTATCGATTCAGCACCTGGCTTTTCACGATTGGTTATCGGCTTTGCCTCAATTCGCTTCGCCGGCGCAAGGATTACAGCGGCGAAATGGATTTCAGCGGTATGTCCGGCAGTGGGCGCAGCGACCCGGCGCCGAACGTATCGGACGCCGTGGCCAATAGTGAAGAGGCGTGCCGGCTCAAAGAAGTTATCTGGGATTCTGTAGATCGACTGACACCGCAGCAGCGCGCGACGGTATTACTCTTTTACAGGGAGTCTTTGAGTTGCCAGGAGATCGGTCAGATCCTTGGCATGCCCGCGGCGACGGTGAAGAGTCATCTGCATCGTGCCCGAAGCCGGCTCAAGGAACTCCTGAGCGGCCACCTCGTGGAGGATTGGTCAATCGTGCGGTTTTCTTCGGCAGAGAGCGCGTGACGGCGCGGTTTTGACTCGCCGATGCGAGGTTTGTGTACCGGCGCGACCGACGCAAGCCGGTGGAGAGATGGCGGCCATGATGACGTGTCGCAATGTACAGCATGTTCTGCAGCAGTTCATCGACGGTGAGCTGCCTGCGAGCTTGACGGCCGAGGTGCATGCGCACCTGCTTCAGTGTCCGGCTTGTCAGCGCGAGGTCGAAGTTCTACGCGCGGGCGCCGACGTAATCAGCAAAGACAGCGCGGAGCCCACGCTTCAGCCGGGATTTGCCAGCCGGGTGGTTGCCGCGATGATGGAGCAATCGCGATCGCCGGTCGCTTCGGCTTCCGTGGAGTATCACGGAGCGCGTCGCCTGCGCTGGCGGAAGTATGCCCTTGCGGGAGGTCTTCCCGCGGCGGCCGCGATGGTCTTTCTCGCGGTGATGATCTGGCCATCGGCCGCGCCGCAGGAGCCGGCCACGCTTGTGGCGGGCGTTTCCGTGATGGACGCTGCGGGCGTGAAAGATTTGACTGACGAAACCATGGCCGCCGTATCGGATGCGCGGCAGGCGGCGCAGAGTCTGAATCGGCTTCTGCATATCTCCGCGGACCAGGCGGGCCAGGGCGTTCGCGCCGGCCTGGAACAGGTCGGCCGACAACCGAAGGGCGAGGGCGCGCCGACGCTCGTGGAGATTCTCTTGCAGCCGTTCAATCATCTCCTCCTTTCTGATGAGCCCGCGACGACCACGGATAGTAGTGACGAGATCGTTCGCTTCTAACGCGACCGGCGACGGCGCTGGATCACTGATGATCGATTGCCATAGCTTGTTGCGCGAAGCCCCCCGCCATCGCCGACACACTTGCCGGCCCCTCCTGCTCGTTCTTGTTCTTACTGTTCTTTCCACTGCATTTCCCGCGCGGGCGCAGGTTGAAGGCGTCGGTGTCTCCGATGACTGGGCTCGGCTGATCCCGGGTGATGTTAGTTTTTATGTCGAGATGCGCGGGCTTGGCACGGTGCGCGAGCAGTTTCGCAAGCGGGGCATCTGGAATACGGTCGTCGAGATGCGCGAGCAGGATGCGCCGCGGGAGCGCGGGCCCTGGCAGCTTCGCACGAAGGAGCTTCTGGGGCTTGACGCCGAGGAAGTCATCACCGAATTACTGGGTCGGCGTTCGGCGCTGCTCGCGGCCCGGCCGGCAGACTGGGACAACGGCGTATTGCTTGCGGAGCTGGGCAGCTCGCAGACACTCGAACGACTCTTGAAGGATTGCAATGCCAAAGAGTTGGCATCTGAAGGGGCGGTCCGGCGGTATCAGCTCGGCGGCGGGCTGACGCTTGCTGTCGTCGATCGGCTGATTGCCATCGGTCCCGCGGGGGACCCGGATGGATTGTGGGGCCGCACGGTGCTGTTGATGGCAGGCCAGCGCGGCCCGACGCTGGCGGGGCGCGCCGACTTTGCAGCTCTGCGAACGCGGCTGAGCCCGGAGCCGCAGGGTGTTCTCTACACGGTATGGGATCGAGATGATCCGACCGCGGTGGCCGGCTGTCGGCGGATGCTGCTGGGTGTTTGGCTCGAAGCGGACGAGATCATTTGTGAGCTTCGCGGGCAGCGCGCCGATCGCCTCGACGAGGGCGCGGCGGTGGATGCCACAGCGCTTGAGCTGATGCCGGCCACGACCCTGGCGACATGGGTGGGGCGAATTGATTTTGCCGCGATGCGTAAGGAGGGGTTGCCTTCGGAGGAGTTCTCGCTGGCGTATCTGTTTCTCGCGTCGTTTGGTCAGATCCAGGTTGGGGACAAATCGCTTTTGGAATCGCTGGGGCCGAACTGTCGCGTGTTGATCGGACGCGATCCGCGCGGGCTTGCCACGGGTTTTGATCTTCCGGCGATCACGACGATTCTCGACGTGCGCGAAGGCGCCGGTTTCATGGATACACTGGATGGGCTGCTGGATATTCTCGCCAAGAGCTTGTCGCTGATGACCACGGGCGGAGACATGGCGGCGATGGAACGTGTCGGTGTTGCGACGACGCGCTGCGAGGACGTGACCCTGCACAGCGTGGCGATGGGGCCGGCCCTTGCTGAACGGCTCGGCCTGCCATTCTTGCGGCGCATGGAGCCGTGCTGGGCGATTCTTGACGGCCAGCTTGTGTTGTCCAGTTCGAAGACGCACGTGGAGGAGATCGTCCGCGCGCTTCGCGGCAAGGGCCCGCGTCTGACGCAGACGCCCATCGCGCGGCAATTTGCAACGGCGACGGTCGGCCGGGAGCCGATCGCCGAGTATTTTCTGTTGCGCAGCCGCGCGATGTCGGCGATGCTGACCAACTGGCTGAGTTATGTCGAGGCGCATCATCCGCAGGCGCTGGGCGGCGAGTGGTGGCGCGCCTGGGCCGAGCAACGCATGGCGGATCGCCTTCGGCTGGGGGTCGCTCTCGAGACGGACAAGCAAGCCCCCCGTCGAGCCGTGGTAGTCGAAGTCAGTGAGATGTCGCCTGCGCTCAAGTACCTCATGTCGGGGGATGTGATCGTCGCCGTCGCCGGAAGGCCGCTTGGTGAACGTGCGGCGCAGGAGGTTGCCGAACGCTATCGCGAACGCGGGGCCGCGGAAATCTTCGAGCTACAGATCCTGCGGGGCGACAAAGAGGAGACGATGCGTATACCCGTTCGACCCGCAACGCATACTGATCTGGGTCCCTTCGACCCAGCCCGCGCCGTCCGCCAGTTAGCCGCGCTTGCCCGGCGGACCGACACGTTCACCCTGTGCCGATATCTCACCAAGCCCGACCGCCTCGATGCGAGGATCGTTATTCAGTGGGAGCGGGAAGGGCAGTAGGCCTCCTGCCTGCCGCCGAAGCAGGCTCCTCTAGCCCGGCGGGCTACATTGCTCGGTGCCGATTTCGTCGGCACGCCCCAGTGTGACCGATTTCTGCTGCGGGCTATTTGGAGTCAGGCCGGCGGCGTGCTATACTGGGTGGCAGCGAGCTGACGATGGGGTAGTCCGAAAGCTGTTCATTCGACCTGATAATTCCATGTACGACCCGGCAAGCGTGAGGCGCGGCACTGTTCGCTTCATTCCCAAGGGAGTATTCCGCCTTCTTCGCGTGACGGGAGTTTCCGCATGTTGACCGCGGTGTTTGATTCTTCAATTGGTTCGTTCATCTCATTCCACTCTGCGATGATGCGACGATGTCGGCATCGTGTTTTCGTGGCGGCTGTCGTAGTAGCTGCTTCGGCCGGTTCACGATCGCGGGCGTGCGACCTGCCGCCGATTGACGGCTGCGGCAAAGTCCACGCGCTGATTCACTCCTATTTCGATGAGAGCGGACAGCCCCGGACGGCTGAACCGCGCGAGGATCTGGGGGATACGGATGTCTTGCATTACGACCTGGAAATCGAGGTTTCCGACTTCAACTTTCAGTTCTTCCCCCGCTCCACACTGACCGGTCGAAATGTGATGACCATCCAGAGCAAGTCGCCCGCGCTGACGGAATTCACTTTTCGCCTTCGCCACCAATACACCATCACCGGCGCCTTGCTCAACGGGGACACGCCCGTCGTCGTTAATACGCTCAGCAGCACCACGAAGCGCGTTGAGCTGGACCGAACCTATGGGACGGACGAAGTCTTCACGCTCACCATTGAATACACGGGGGAGACGGTTGCGGAGGGCTTTGGTTCGATCAAGGTCGGTGTGCAGGGGCCGGCGCAGACGCCGGTGGTCTTCACGCTGAGCGAGCCGTACTACGCTTATAGTTGGTGGCCGGTGAAGGACGGCGATGTAGGTCAGCCGGGCGACAACATCGACAAGGCCACGATGGATTTTCGCATTACGGTCCCCAATAACTTCAAGGCGCCATCGAACGGTGTTCTCATCAGCGAGGAATCGCTCGGCGGCGGGCGCATGCTTTATCACTGGCGGAGTCTGAATCCGATTGTTCCGTATCTCGTTTCGTTCGGCGCGACGACTTACAACAAGTGGACGCGAACGTACAACTACCCCGGCGGGACGATGCCGGTGGAGTTCTACATTTATCCGAGTCTTGATACGACGAACAACCGGACGGCCTGGGAGCGGTGTATGGCCATGTTGCCGGTCTTTCGTACGGTGTACGGCGAGTATCCGTTCGTCAACGAGAAATACGGCCACTACAGCTTCAACTTCAGCGGCGGCATGGAGCATCAGACACTGAGCGGCATGGGGGGCTTCGGCGAATCGCTTGTCGCCCATGAGCTGGCCCATCAGTGGTGGGGCGACATGATCACCTGTCGCACGTGGCACGACATCTGGCTGAACGAGGGCTTTGCGACCTATGGCGAATGCTTGTGGCAGGAGCGACGGACCGGCGGGATCAATTCCTCGGCGTACTTCTCCTCCATTCAGGCGCGCAAGCCGAGCAATGTTTCTGCCACGACGTATGTCTACAACGTGTCCAACTCCAGCGCGATCTTCAATTCCAACGCGGTGTACAACAAGGGCGCGTGGGTGCTGCACCAGCTTCGCGGCGTGGTGGGCGACGCGACGTTTTTCCAGATTCTCGCGGATTACCGTACGGCGTTTGAATATTCCGCCGCGACGACGGATGACTTTGCGGCCGTTGCCTCGAACACGTTCGGGCAGGACCTGACCTGGTTTTTCGATCAGTGGGTTTATCAGCCCGGAGCGCCGGCGTATCAATTCGGCTGGCAGACGACGAATGTGAACGGGCAAGACTATCTGCTGGCCCGCATCGCACAGACGCACACGACCGCGGGCTATCCCAACGTTTTCACCATGCCGGTTGAACTTCGGCCGACCGTCGGCGGTTCTCCGCAATCTCACACGGTGTGGAACGACGCACGGACGCAGTGGTTTGTGGTGCCCGTCAGCGGGCCGACGACGGCACTTTCGTTCGATCCGAATCAATGGATTCTGCGCACGACGGCGACGAGCACGAGCTATGTACCGGGGCCGCCGAAGATTGTTCAGACTACCCCTTCGCCGGGCGCGGCGGTGGACGGGGTGACGATGCCCGACCAGTTGACGGTCTGGTTCCACACGCCGGTGCATGCTTCGGCGGCGAACTTCACGCTGACGGGGCAAGCGCACGGGGTTCGCAGTTTCACGCTTGCCGGTGAGACGAATGTAAATCCGGTGACGTTGCTGTTTGATGCTCCGCTGCCCGCGGACACTTACACGCTGGAGGCATCGGGCGTTGTCGCGGCAAACAGCGGTATGGTGCTGGATGGCGAGATTGCTGATCCGACGAATCCCGGCTCGCTTCCGTCGGGCAATGGTGAGGCGGGCGGAGCGGCACAGATTCAGTTTGTGGTGACGCCGTGCGGCTACGTGGCGGACATTAATGATGACTGCCTGTTAAACGAAACGGACTTGCAGCTTTTTGTTCAGGCGCTGCTGGGGCAGAATGTGGACGCCTCGCAGGTGGGCCGAAGCGATCTGGACGAGAGCGGCAATGTCGATGGCGCGGATATTCAACCCTTTGTCAGCGCTTACATGGGTCGATGATCGCTGTTGCGCCGACGGCCTTCTGTTGCGCATCAAACCGAACGGTATTCTTGGCGCCGAGCTATTCGATCGCGAGCGAATGCATGTCTATTTTTTCGCGATCGGTGCGCGGAAGGGCGTCGTAGAACTGCCAGACATCGGGCAGCATGTAGCCGGGCAGTCGCTCGCGGCAATGCGTTGCCAGGGATGCTTCGTCCGGCAACGAGCCGCCGTGCAGGGCGACGCAGGCCTTGATGCGATTGCCGAAGACGGGGTCGGGCAGCGGGACGACGGCGGCCTCTTTCACCAGTGGATGCGAGACGAGGGCGGCCTCGATCTCTCCCGGCTCGATTCGATGGCCGCGACACTTGATCATGCGGTCGATGCGCCCTTCGAACATCATCGCGCCATTCGATCGGGCTGTGACGCGGTCGCCGGTGCGGTATGCAAGGCCGTGGCCGTCGGGCGCGGGCACGAGGCGCATCGATGTCAATTCCTCGTCGCTGCAATAGCCGGCTGTCACCGTAGGCCCTGCAACGAGCAGTTCGCCGGATGCACTGTCGGCGACGGGCTTCAATTCTTCGTCGACGATCCAGAGCTTTGTATCGGAAATGGCGCGGCCGATGGGGACCGGCTCGTCGTCGGCGAGTTCGGCGTGTGAGACGACGTGATATGTGCAGACGTTCGTCTCGGTGGGACCGTAGAGGTTCGTGTAGGTCGCGTGCGGGATCTCGCGGGCGATCTGCCGAAGGGCGGGCTTGGGCATGACTTCGCCGGCGAAAATGATGTGTCGCAGGCGCGAGAGATCGTGCTCCGCGAGCTTGCCGCGAAGCTGCATCATGATGAGCGCGGAGGGGACGGAGTACCACACGCTGATCCGCGAATCCGCGAGGTACTTTGCCATCTGATACGGGAACATTTTCACGCCCTCCGGGACAGGGATCATCGTCGCGCCGGCTCGGACGGCGGCGAAGATGTCGAGCGTGGACAGGTCGAAGTTGTACGGCGCATGGTTGGCGAGACGGTCCTCGGGCGTGATGCCGAAGTGATCGACGGCCCACCGGGAGAAGTGCAACAGACTGCGCGTGGTGATTTGCACGCCCTTGGGGCGTCCGGTGGAGCCGGAGGTAAAGAGTATGTTGGCGATGCCATTGGCGGGAGGCGTCGGCGCGTCAGTCGCGGGTGCGCATTCGCGCCATGCGGCTATCGGGATCGCGCCGTCGTCGGCGTTTGTTGTGATGGACGATTCGATGCCTGCGATGCCGCGTGATGGATCGGCGCCGAGCCAGAGCTTGATGCCTGCATCCTCGCAGATCATCGCGGTTCGCTCGGCGGGCCACGCGGGATCGAGCGGGACATAGCTCGCGCCGGTGCGGATGATGCCGAAGAGGCCGATCAGGGCGTCGATGGACTT
This sequence comes from uncultured Planctomycetaceae bacterium, assembly GCA_964385225.1. Taxonomy (GTDB): domain Bacteria; phylum Planctomycetota; class Phycisphaerae; order UBA1845; family UTPLA1; genus UTPLA1. Next base: position 84,652 of record CAYLOE010000016.1, on the reverse strand, counting down.
GCGAAACGAGAAGGCGACTCGGCGACCGGGTGCGGCGCCGTGGCGCTTCAGCAGCGTCGCCATGCGGTCGGCGGCGTCGAGGAGTTCGCGGTAGGTAAGCGACCGGCCGGCAAATTCCAAGGCAGTGTGCGCGGGCCTGGCCGCGGCGGATTGTTGCAGCAGGTCATAGAGGGTGTCTGTCATGGCGGCGCGCCTGCGGGGCTAGCCGGCGCGGTGATGATCGATCCACCGGACGATGGATTCGATACTGCTCATGCGCTCCTGTGTGATTTCATGGTCGGGCAGTTTGACTCCCAGGTCTTGCTCGATGAAGACAAGCAGTTGCATGAGGCGCAGGGAATCCATGCCGTGTTCGAAGAGATCGGCGGCATCGGCGGGCTGTTGATCCTGCGGCGTGGGGATGAGGGTGCTGAACAGATAGTTTCGTAGCTGCTCACGGGTTCTTGTGGCGGTGCCGGGCATCTGACCATCCTCCGTTGGCGGCGCTGGTAATCTCCGACCATGCGATGGATCGGCGACATTACAAATTATGGAGTTACTGGGAAGCACCAATTTAGGTACATGGGCCGGGGGCGTCAAGCGCGGAGGATACCCGTGGGGGGGGCGCAGCAGGGCTTCGCCAGCCCAAGACATGCGGAGCTTTGTGGTCCGGTGAGGTTGTCGCTGAACCGTGAAGGCGAAGCTTACGTGCCTTCGGTGGGGGCTGCTCCGGCGCCGGCCAGTTCGGGTTCGGCGGGCGGGGCGTCTGCGGCGAGGCCTTCGAAGGCGAGCTTCTTCTCGCCGTCGATATCGGAATCGCCGATCGAGACAAGGATGCGGCTCTTTCCCTTGTAGAGTCCGCGCAGGAGGTTTTCGCTGAGCGGGTCTTCGAGGAAATGCTCGATCGCCCTGCGGAGCGGCCGCGCGCCGAATTTCTCGTCGGTGCCTTTGGAGAGGAGGAACTCCTTGGCCTCATCGTTGAGTTCGAGAGCGAGGCCGTGCTCGGCGAGGCGCTTCTGGACTTTTCGGATTTCCAGATCGACGATGCGAGTGAGGTCTTCGTGCTTGAGCTTGTGAAAGACGACAACCTCGTCGACACGGTTGAGAAACTCGGGGCGGAAGTAGTTTTCCAGCTCCTGCTTGAGCATGTTGCGCATTTTTTCGTAGTTCAGGTCTTCATCGCGTTTCTCGAAGCCGAAGGTCGACTGGTGGGTGATCTTGTCGGCGCCGATGTTGCTGGTCATGATGAGAACCACGTTTCGGAAGTCCACGTGGCGGCCGAAGGAGTCGGTCAGGCGGCCTTCTTCCATGATCTGGAGGAGCATGTTGAAGACGTCGGGGTGGGCCTTCTCGATTTCGTCGAGCAGGACAACGGCGTAGGGCCGGCGACGGATGCGCTCCGTGAGCTGGCCGCCCTCCTCGTAGCCGACATAGCCGGGAGGCGCGCCGATGAGCCGGCTGACGTTGTGCTTTTCCATGTACTCGGACATGTCGATGGTGATCAGGGCCTCTTCCGCGCCGAACATGAATTCGGCGAGAGACTTGGCCAGCAGGGTCTTACCCACGCCGGAGGGGCCGATGAAGATGAAACTGCCCATCGGCCGGTTGGGGTCCTTCAGGCCGCTGCGTGATCGGCGGACGCTGCGGGACACGGCGCTGATGGCTTCCTGCTGGCTGATGACGCGTTTCTGAAGTTCGTTTTCGAGTTCGAGCAGGCGCTGGGCCTCTTCCTTCTCGAGTCGCGTGAGTGGCACGCCGGTCATCTTGCTGACGACCTCGGCGATGATTTCGCCGTCGACCGTGCCGTCGATTTCGTTGCGGTGTTCGTGCCAATTGCGTTCGAGACGATCCTTCTCGGCGGCAAGCTGGAGGGCTTTGTCGCGCAGATCGGCAGCGCGTTCGTAGTCGGCATTGCGGACGGAGTCGTCCTTCTCGATGGTCAGCCGCTTGATTTCTTCTTCGAGCTTGGTGAGCTCCTCGGGCTTGGTCATGGCCCGAAGGCGGACGCGGGCGCCGGCCTCGTCGATGACGTCGATGGCCTTATCGGGCAGGACGCGCGAGGGGATGTATCGCATGGAGAGTTCGACAGCGGCCAGGAGGGCGTCGTCGGTAATCTGCACGCGGTGGTGGGCTTCGTAGCGATCGCGGAGGCCTTTGAGAATCTGGAGCGTTTCCTCACGGGAGGGCGACTCGACGATGATCTGCTGGAAGCGACGCTCGAGGGCGCCGTCTTTCTCGATGTACTTGCGGTATTCGTCGAGGGTCGTTGCGCCGATGCACTGAATCTCGCCGCGGGAGAGGGCGGGCTTGAGTACGTTGGAGGCGTCGATGGCGCCTTCGGCGCCGCCTGCGCCGACGAGGGTGTGGAGTTCGTCGATGAAGAGGATGACATTCCGCGCGCGGCGGACTTCGTTCATGACGGCTTTGATGCGTTCCTCGAACTGGCCGCGATACTTGGTGCCGGCGACCATCATGGCGAGGTCGAGTACGACGATGCGCTTTTCGGCGAGTAGTTCGGGCACGTCGTTGTTGACGATGCGCTGGGCCAGGCCCTCGACGATGGCGGTCTTGCCGACGCCGGCCTCTCCGAGCAGCACGGGGTTGTTCTTGTAACGGCGGCAGAGGACGACCAGGAGCCGCTCGATTTCGTCTTCGCGGCCGATGACCGGGTCGAGCTTGCCGCCTCGGGCCATTTCCGTGAGGTCGCGGCCGAAGGAATCGAGGGCCGGGGTTCGCGACTTGCCGCCTTTGCGACCGCTGGATTCCTGTCCCACGCCGCCTGCCGCTGCGTCTTCGTTTTCCACACCAGCACCCAAGAGGTTGAGGACTTCTTCTCTGACTTCCTCGAGTTTGATTCCCAGGTTCATGAGAACCTGGGCGGCGACGCCGTCCTGCTCGCGGAGAAGGCCGAGCAGGAGGTGTTCCGTACCGACGTAGTTATGGTTGAGGTTTCGTGCTTCCTCGATGGCGTATTCGATGACTTTCTTGGCGCGCGGGGTCTGGGGGAGCTTGCCCATGGTGACCATGTCGGGTCCGCTCTTGACGAGCTTTTCGACTTCCATGCGGACTTTGCGCAGGTCGACTTCAAGATTCTTGAGGACATTGGCGCCGACGCCGCTGCCTTCCTTGACCAGGCCCAGCAGGATGTGCTCGGTTCCGATGTATTCGTGGTTGAACCGCTGGGCCTCCTGATTGGCCAGGGCCATGACTTTGCGTGCTCGATCCGTGAATCGTTCGAACATGAATATGGGTCCTCTCGATACGGTGTCGCTTCTCTAAGTTTGACCGCCCCGATGCGGCGCCTACGATCGGACAATCGTCCCGGAATCTTGCCGCCTTGCCGGCCTTGTTTTCCCCGCCCAATTCGTTGCAGACCGTCGAGCCCAGCTCAGGATGCCGCCTGATTCTAGTCTCGCACACTCAGCACTGCAAACCGTGCCGATACCGGACCCGTCGGGCAGGGCGAGTCCTGTCCGGCCTTAGTATCGGTTCAAAGGTGGGCGGGGTATACAGACAAACGTTACTTTGCGCGCCGGCGCAGCAGGAGAAGCCCGGGAACAAGAAGGAGGATCGCCGTGGCGGGTTCCGGGGCCGGCACGTGGGTGATTCGGAAGACGTGTTGGCCGGTGTTGTCGGCGAAGAAATTGTCGAACATGCCTAGATAGACGTATCCGGCGCTCTGGGCGATCACGGAGAGCACCAAATCCTGATGATCGTCGAGACTGGTGCGATATTGCTGGAAGAGGACGGTCTCGTCCGCCAGCGGGATCGGCGCGGCGGTGTAGTTGGTGTTGACGCCCTGATAGCCGCGGATGAGTTCCGGCGCATGGATCGGTGAAACGAGGCCCATGTCGAAATTGGACCAGACGTAATACGGTCCGCCGACATGGATGGATCCCGTGCCGGCCAAGTGGAGCACATCGCCGGGCTCCACCTGGATGCCGGTGTTCATCATGTGGGCCTTGTTGTTGTGGGCGCTATTCCTCGTGCTGATGTAAGTGAAGTCGTAGATCGTCTCCGCGGGAAGTCGATCCGCCGCGAGCACCACGAGGGCAGCGGCCAGAATGGCGCATCGTTTGATGTTCATGGTTCCCGCTCCCCGCCGGCGCGTTTCGGCCGCGACCCTCTTGCGCAAGTCGACGTGCGCGCCGCTTCGGGAATGTGCCGTCCGGGCAATCTGCTGAAGAAGTCCCCCGATTTCGCAAGCGATCGGCCGCCGAATGGAGTCGGAAGGCGGGCACAAGCGCTCGCTGCTCTCCTTATGTTATCCCTGTCGGCGTCGCGGAGTAAAGCGGCGGCGGCGCGGGCGAAGATTTTCTTGAAGATCGCTCAGGGGCGATAAGCGAAGAGCGGCGCGCAGCGCGTGGGATGCGATTTAATTTCGGATGTTCGTTAGAGGACGCGGCCCATAAGCATGCTATAGTGCCACGGGAATTTGTGCGGATGTCTCAGTGATCGGCTTTCTGCGCGGTTAATTCGGACGCGACTTCGGCACGGTAGCGTCGGCGCACGTCGAGTTCGGCGACGCGACTCCACCATTGTCGGGCTTCGGTTGGCTTGCCCTGTTGTTGGCAGAGTCGGGCCCAGAGGACGTTGACTTCGACATGCTCCTCGTCCAGCGAGACGGCACTTTCCAGGGATTCTTGTGCCAGGTTGATGTCGCCATCCGCCAGGGCGGCGCGTGAAGCGGCCAGAAGGGCCTCAACGCCCTTGGCGCAATTTTCAAGGCGGCGGCATTGGAGCCGGAGAAGGACTTGCGAGCCGACCCACGCGAGAACGCAAAGTACAATGGCTGCTGCGGGCATCCACGCGGGGAGCGCTTCGGGGGCGATGAGCAGTCCCGCCAGCGCGACATTGCCGCTGATACCGAAGACGAGGGCGAGGGCGACGCCGAGCCATTCGCGACGGCGCACGATCAGGCCTGCGCCGGGAAGGATGAGATTGAGAAGCCAGACGAGCACGGGAATTCATGTCCCTGGCGGCGTGCGCTTACTGCGGCACGGCCGCGCGTTGTCCGGAGCTGCCCGGCTGTGCGACGATCATGGGCTCACTGAGTTGTACCCATGCTGCGATGATGACCGGTGCGACGGCGACGATGACGGCGCCGAGGGTCATGCCGAGCCAGGAGCGACCTTGTTTGTGGTTTTTCGGTTGGCCGAGACTGCGAAAGCCGAGGATGCCGGCGGTAACTCCGAGGATGATGCAGACCGGCCCGACGGCGAAGACCAGCGGCTTTCGATATTGCGATAACCCCGCTTTTTCGTTGTAGGGGATGATCGAGTTTTTCAGATCGATTCCCTTGAGGGCGATGACACACAGGCCGATGAGGCAGATCGCGCCGACCACGGCAGTAAGCAGGGCCATGGTCGCCTGGGTTTCGTGAAGACGAAAATTGGGCAGCTTCATGGTTCGTCGTTCCTTTGTCACAATTCGTTTCGTGCCCGCGATGCGGCACAGTCTTGCAGGTATTCGGCCGGCCGGCGGACAAGTCGCGGGCCGAGAGGACCATTATATGGACTTGAGGCAAGGCCGCCATGCCGGCGGAGGATGACCGTCTTTCGTGGGGCCGGGCATTCGAAACGCGGGGGGGGGCGCAATCGGCGTCCGGGCGGGCGGCGGCCGCGGCGGATACAATCTCGGACTTTGTTGCACAGGGGTACTGCGGGGGAGCCGGAGATCGTGAGCATGTCGAACGCACCGAATCAGGGAAAGCCGTCCGGTCCGCCGCGCGAGCCGGCGATTCGCGTCATGATGATGCCCCGCGACACGAACGCCCACGGGACGATCTTCGGCGGCGTCATTCTGAGCTATCTCGACCAGGCCGGCGCGATTGAAGCCAGGAAGATCGGCTGCCAGAGTGTGGTGACGGTGGCGATGGATACGATCGAGTTTCACGAGCCGGTCTTCGTGGGCGACGTGCTGAGTTTTTATACGCAGGTGACAAAGGTCGGGCGGACCTCGGCGCGGATTCGGGTGGAGGTGGAGGCGGAGCGTTTTAATGATCCGTGCGGGATGCGCGTGTCCGTCACATCCGCGGAGATCGTGTACGTCGCAGTCGACGAGAGTCGGAATCCGGCGCCGATTCGGCCTGCGTAGTACAGAGTCGAAGGGCTCGCATCAAAACATCGGCGGCGCCGGTCGCGCCGGCATCTGAATGCCATCATAACCATCCGGAAGTGCCCGCTCTTCGAGCTTTTCGAAGCCCGCGCGCCGTTCGATCTCCGTCGGGTCGAACCACTTGGTCCGCAAGAGTGCGCTCCGTTCGCCCATCAGGCGGTAAAACGCCATCTGTCGAACCTCATTCTCATAGCGTTCGATGTCGACCGGCTCCGTCCCGGCCAGCTCGACGACGTAATGCTTTCGGTACCGCGGGAGCGAGATTAGCCGCACGACAGGCGCCGGCTCCATCGCCGGAAGTTCCGCCGCCGCCAGCGTGCGTGGCGTCTCGGGCACATCCATCGACGCCGGCCCCCACATGGGGTCATTCATCTCGAAGCAGGCATCAACGAAGGCCTCGGAAGCGCCGACGCCGATGATATGCGGCGCGACCAGCGTGGACTTGCCCGCTTCGAGCGTTTCGATCAACTGGCCATCTGCGATCCGCGTTCGTCGAGCGAAGGCCGGCGGCGAGGTTGCCACGATCGGCGGCGTGCCGGATTTCAAGTCTTCGGCCAGTTCCATTGCCTTTTCCACGCCCAGCCGCGCTGCGACGGCATACAGCTCCTTCGCTGTCGGCTCCGCCTTCTCGTAGGCCCGCGTCAACCGTACGTCGCGCTCCACCTTCTCGCGCACCTCGGCAATGCTGCTCGGCGCCTCGGACTCATGGGCCTCGACGACGCGGAACAGAATCACACGGTTTTGAATGTATTCCATGCGATCGCCGATCATTGCAGGCCCCATTCCCTTGAGTGGCATGTCCGGCGGCTGGAATAGCTGGAAGTGCAGGCCCGCACCGTCTCGCGCCTCCTCGGGCTTCATGAACGGCGCAACCCGAAACACCACCTCTGACATCGGCAGGTCCCGGTCCCCGGTGACGCCGCCACGGAAATACGCGCCGCGCAGGTCCACGTGCGTCATCAGCGCGTCTTGAGACAGCAACCCGGTCTGTCCGAAGCGAATGGGGATGCCGAACTCCTCGGTCAGCCGCGAGGCGAGCGTTTTCATGAGATTTGCATCGTTCGCGCCCTGTGGAATCGGCTTGAAGCCCGTCTCGGGATCCGTTCGTACGGCCTGCCACGGCTCCATGAGCACCGTCTGAGCTTTCTTCACGGCCTGTTCAGCGATTTGCAGGGCATTTCGCTGCCGCAGCTCGCGCTCGATGTCCGGCTGGGCCTCGCTGAAGGTTTTCTCGACTTGCTTGGGCGTCTTGGCGGCGGCGGGCTCCGTCTCCGGAGGCGTCTCCGACAACGACAAGGCCGGCTCCGCGTCGACATAAATGGTCTTCGTGTACTTTGACCGGTTGACCTTCCAGTACGACTTTACTGCGTCGAGAGAGACCTGCACATGTGGAGCAATCTCCCCAAGATCGGCTACGAGGTACTGAACGTCCACGCGGCGCGGATGGCGATAGCCGAAGCCGGTCTCGCTCGTGGCGGGGTCGAATTCCTTGTTGGCATCGAAATGCGCCTGAATCTCTTCCTCGGATACGGGTTCGCTCTCATCCACGAACCGCTCCGCGGGCACGGCGATGAACCGCACGCGGACTTTCTCCTCGGTGTCGATGGCGTAGTGCCTTACCTGCGGCTCGGAGGGCATTGCCGCGCTCATCACGTGGTTGGCGTTTTTCTGAATGGCGAGCTGCCGCGCAAGGGCGTGGCGAATCGCCGGGGGCGTGATGCCGCGCCGCGTGCGCAAAACGTCCAGCGTATCCGCCGGGAGCTGTTGCAACTGCTGGTCGATTTCCTGTTCCGAAACGGCCACTCCGGAGCGTTCGGCTTCGAGCGCGAGGAGATACCAGTGATCAACCCGCATGTCTCGCCGGCCGAACTGCCAGACTTCGCCGTATTGGGCCTTGAGCTGTTGCGGCATGAAGTAGAGGTTTTCGAGGACTTCCAGGTCGCGAAGGGCAAAGCTCATGTCCCCCCGGGTCACGTCTGCACCGAAGGCCCGGCCGTACAGCTCTTTGCCCAGATTGGGCTCCAGGAACGAGACCAGGGCCGAACCGCCGACGAACGAGAACATGGCCAACAACACGACCACGACCATGATCTGCTTGGTATGTGCACGTAACCACTTCATCATGAGAGGTAACTCCTTGTCGCGGTCGCGTCACCCCTTGTGAGTGACGAGCGCCTCCGCTGTGGAGGGGGGTATCAAAAAAACGCGAGCCCGACAGGATACCACGGCCTCGGCGGCGGTGGCAAGGCCGGGGGCGGGGGCAGCGATAACTGGGGAATGGGGGGTTCTCGGTCGGAGGCGTGCTGTTATCCATCCGCTGGTACGAGAATTTCTTCGTATCTCCATGGGCACTCGATTGATTTTGTCGCCAAACGGCGAAGCCACGGTGGAGCGGCGATACGCGGGTCGGGGCGTAGGATGGGCAGTGCCCGCCGTGAGTTCGGTGTGAGTGAACTTGCGAAGGGATACGCCTTCCTGCAATTCCTACTCATTGGGGACGGTGTGGTCGCGAACGATGACCCAGTTGCCGTCGATGCGGCGCATCTTGAGGTAGAAGCGGCCGGTGCGGCGACCCTGTGTCGCGTCGAGTCGATAGGCGCCGGAGATGTCGGCGGTTTCCTCGCCGGTCCGCGCGACGGTGAGCCCTTCGAAGGTCAGCCGGCCCATCTCGCCGGGCGCTTCGTACTTTCGGCGGTAGCGTTCGAGCGTTGCTTCCCAACCGCGGACTTCGCCCTCGGGCGTGGTGAAGACGAGGTCTTCGGATTTCCAGTAGCCCTGCATGAAACCCTCGATGTCGCCGGCGTTCCATGCGCTGACTTGCGCGTCGAGGACGGCGCGAATCTCGGGGTGCGATGTCGTCTGATTGCAAGCAGCACCAATCAGGACAAACGCTGCGCACAGAGGTGGCCACCACCGTAAGCGAATGCAAACGCCCCATGCCCCCCGACTGCGCATTCGTTCTCTCGATGAACTCATTGCTTCGGCCCCATCCTCTCCAACCCACCCGTGTACGGTCGCAGGGCTTTCGGTACGGTCACGGACCCGTCGGCGTTCTGATATAGCTCCAGGATGGGGATCAGGATTCGCGGGCTGGCGATCACGGTGTTGTTCAGGGTATGGCAGAAGCGCGTTTTCTTGTCGGCGCCTTTGTATCGCAGATTCAACCGGCGCGACTGGAACTCGCCGAAGCGCGATGCGCTGTGTGTTTCGCCGTAGTCGCCGCGGCTGGGCATCCAGGTCTCGATGTCGTACATCTCGATCTTGCCCTGGCCCATGTCACCGGTGCAGACGGCCATCACGCGATACGGTAGCTCCAGCGCCTGAAGTACGGCCTCTGCGTTGGCGATGATCTCATGGTGATGCTTCTCGCTCTCGGCGTCGTCGGCGCGGCAGAGGACCACCTGCTCGACCTTGTCGAAAAAGTGGATGCGATAGATGCCGTAGGTGTCCTTGCCCGCCGCGCCGGCCTCGCGACGGAAGCACGTTGAAACGGCCGCAAGCTTTACCGGCAGCATTTCCTCGTCGAGAATTTCGTCGCCATACATCGCGGTCAGCGAAACCTCGGCGGTGCCGACGAGACTCTTCGCGTCGCGCTCGCAGCGATAGGCCTGCTCCTCGCCGCCGGGGTAGTAGCCGGTGCCGTACATCATCTCATCGCGCACGAGAATCGGCACGGTGACCGGCTCGAATCCGCGTTCGATAATGGTGTCCATTGCCAGGCGCAGGACGGCGTGGTGCAGGAGCGAGCCGGCTCCGCGCAGCAGATAGTTTCGTGTGCCCGCGAGTTTGACGCCGCGCTCGACGTCGAGGATTCCCAGGGCAGTGCCGAGCAGGACATGGTCTTTCGGCTCGAAGTCGAACTTTCGCGGCTCGCCGACTCGGCGGACTTCGACATTGCCGCCCGCGTCTTTGCCGATGGGCGTTTTCGCCGACGGCACCTGCGGGACGGTGAGCATCAGCGCGCGGAAGTCCTCGGCCGTCGATCGCTCTTCATCCTCCAGTTCCCTGATACGCTGCTTGATGGTTGCGGATTCGGCTTGAAGTGTGTCGCCTTCGGCCTTGATCGTTTCGGGGCTCATCCCCCTGGCGACGGCCTCCTGATACCACTTGCTCTTGGGGTTCTTGTACAGACCGACCTGGCTGGACAGCTCGTTGCTTCGGGCTCGCAGGGCGTCGGCTTCCTGCTGAATCTGCCGGCGGCGGTCATCGACGGCCAGCAGGCGGTCGAGATCGCAGGGCAGGCCCTTATCGCAGATGGCCTTACGGACGGCGTCGGTGTTATCGCGGATGTATTTGATGTCGAGCATAATGGGCCTCGGATGATACGGGTTTTTCTTCTCCGGCAAAGCGGCGCCGGTCGGAGTGACGAAGTATACTCGGTATGATTGACTTCCGAACCTCGCCGATCGGCCCCGCGGCGACGCCCCGCCAGGCGCCTGACAAACTTCCGGAGATGACGATGCGACGCCCTGCCCGACTTGCCTGTCTGCTTTGTCTTGCCGCGATGCCGATTCTGCTGGGGATGGTTTGCCCGGTTCTGCCGGATACGGGCGGGTTTCCTCGACGGGCCGCATGGGCGCGGCGGACGATCAACACCGGGGCGGCCCAGCGGCCGGCGGTCGTGGCGGTGGCCGACCTCGACGGCGACGGCAAGTTGGATGTGGTTGTGGGCTATACGGGGCAGGCGGCCGCAGGTGCGGCGGTCGTGATTTTCTTTCAGGAAGACCCTGCGACCTTCACGGCGGTCACGATTTCCACGGGCGCTGAGCTTGCGGGAATCGCCGCGCTGGCGATCGGTGATCTTGACGGCGACATGCACTCGGACATTGTTGCGGCCGTGAGCGACAGGTTGATTTATCTTCGCAGCCCGGCAAACCCGCGGGAGGGTGGCGGCTGGACGCGCTCGACGATCGAGCAATCCGCGGCGGCCGGCATCACACAATGGAACCAAGTTGCAATCGGCGATATGGATCAGACCCACGGACCGGATATCGTCGCGTGTAACGAAGGTCCGCCGGGGCGCGTGAGCTGGTTTCGAAGTCCGGCGGCGAACATTGCCAACGGCACGGGCTGGATGCGAATCGATATCGACATGGCGACGCGGACCGGTGCGGCGTCCGTGGCGCTGGCGGATTTTTCACTCGATGGCCGGCTGGATGTCGTCTCGACGGCAGCGGGCGAGGCGTTGAATCCGGTCGCGTGGTATCGCAATCCGGCCGATCCGCTGGCGGATGCGTGGACGAAGTTTCCGATCGGCAGTCTGCCGGCGGCCTCGCAGATGGTCGTCGCGGATTTGAATGTGGACGGCCGCACGGACGTTGTCGCCATGAATGCGCCGGGTCGACAGATCGGCTGGTACGTCCGTCCGGCGAACGCGACCAACGCCTGGACGAGTGCGGGTTTCCTCCTTGCTCAGTACACAACAGCGTCGCCGGTGGACTTCCGAGTGGCCGACCTGACGGGCGATGGACAGCCGAATGTCGTCGTGGCGACCAACACGGGAGGTACGCTTCGCTGGTTCATGCCGACACCGGGTCAGACGCAAACGGCGCAGTGGCTGGAGAACAACATCGCCGACGTGACGGAGACGATCGGACGGATCGCGCTGGGCGATATCAATGCCAACGGTCGGCAGGATGTGATCGTACCGCTTCGAGCGGCGAACGCGGCAAATGACAGTGTCGTATGGTTTGAGAATCCGGAGCCGTAGCAGGCAGACGATCAGTGCGCGATCGGCTGCTCGCCCGCAGGCGGTGCGATGGTGTGCAGCCACCAGCGTTTCCTGGGGTTTTCGCCGAGTTTGACATGGCGGACGGCGTAGAGGGTCATCGTCTCGCCGCTATCCACCCGCACCCGCCAGAAGTGTTTGCGATAGTAGGCCTCACCGCGGCGATGAAACTCGCGCTCGCTGACTTTCCAATCTTCGAGAACTTCCGCGATGCGATAATGGTGATCTCGCCAGGTGAATCCCGTGGGGAGCCCGGGTTGCCCGCCGGCCATGGCCGAGGCGTCGAACGTCCCGGCGTCGGGCTTGATTGATTCCGACACGAATTCTGTTTCAGGGTGCAATGACTTCTGCCTTCGCGCCGGTTGTCTGCTTCGAGAGGGCTACATCGCGTTGACGAATCCCTGGACGTCGAGACCGTCGATTTCGCCATCTTCGTTCGTGTCGCCCTGACAGGTATATTCGCCGCTGAGCAGCAATTCCACAAACAGCGGCAGATCGTCGATGTCCACGAAGCCGTTGCAATCCATGTCGCCCTTAAGAAGGCCGGGACATGTCGGGTATTCGCAGCCATCCGGGATGCCGTTGTTGTTGCAGTCGATTTCGCCGGCGCAGGTGTCGATGAGGCCGTTGCCGTTGCAGTCGAGTCCGGGGTTCGCCGCGATATCGCAACTGTCGGGAATGCTGTTGCCGTCGCAATCCGGGTCGGCGCCGCCGGCCATGTCGCAGACGTCGGGAATGCCGTTGTTGTTGCAGTCGGGATCGCAGCCCGTCGTGCAATGGAACGGCCCACCCGGCGCGGGGCTTCCGATTGCGATCTCGCATTCGTCGGGCACGTCATTGCCGTTGCAGTCAATACTGCCGCCGCCGCCGATGTCGCACTCATCGGGCACGCCGTTGTTGTTGCAGTCCTGGCTGAATCCTGACGCGATGTCGCACGCATCCGGCACGCCGTTGTCGTTGCAGTCGGGATCGCAGTTCGCCGTGCAATAGAAGGGTCCGCCCGGCGCGGGGCTTCCGATCGCGATCTCGCAAACATCCAGTCGTCCGTCGCCGTTGCAGTCCAGTGACGGGTTCGTGGCGATATCGCAGGCATCGGGAATGCCGTTGGCGTCGCAGTCGAGATCGCAAACGTCGAGTTGTCCGTTGCTGTCGCAGTCGAGCGACGGATCGTTCAGAATCTCAAGGTAATCCGGCACGCTGTTGCCGTTGCAGTCCGGGGCATCGGGCGAAGGCCCCCATGTCGAGGCGATCGCGCCGGCCGGCGCGCCGGGTCTGAAGAGTCCGATTTGAATCTGCGCATTCGGCACGGGCGGCGAGTTGGTCACAAATCGGAAGTTGTAGAGCGTGGAGAAACGCAGGGCGTTGGCGTTCGGGTTCACACCGTGCGGCGTGGTCTGCCATCGCTGACCCGAGGCGTCGTGCGAGGACGGCCAGTCGGTCAGGTCGTATGTCTCCCCGCTGTGATAGTCGACATCATGAAAGCCGGGGTTCTGCACCACGGCAAACTCGCTGAGTGGAACGGTGAATGAACCTGCCGAGCGATGCGAATTGAGATTGAACAGAGCGTATTCGTACTGCCAGAAGGAGTTTCCGAGGTCGGTGACTTTCGCGCCGAGGATAAATCGCCCGTCGCCGGGAACGTCGATATTCACGAGCGTCACGGTCGGATCAAAATCCCGCCACGCCTCGATCGCGGGCTTCGTTCGCTCCGTGGATCCGGACACCACGAGGTTGTACACGCCGGGCGTCATGGCCTCGTTGACTACCACGCGCCGGTACGAGGCGTTGTTCAAAGCGTTGCCCGCCGCGGCGTCGTCCGCTGCCACGTAGTGGCCCTCGATGAAATAGAGGGCGTCGGCATTCAGGGCAGGAGCCAGATCCACATTGTGAACCTGCAGGCGAAAACCGATCGTCGGAATGATGGGGTAGTTTGTAAAGGGATAGGGAAAGGCGCCGGTCGCGGCGTTCACTTCAGAGCGCGGGCCGAGCACGAACTGATTGCCGTTCAATCCCGAGTTGTACGGGTCCTGACACCCGACGCCGAGAAGCTGGCTGCTGCCAGGGTCCTGGCACACATCGCACAGGCCGGATTCATTGAGCGATGCGAAGCCGTGCTTGAGCCAGGACATGCCGATCTGTTCGAAGCGGCCGTCTTTGAGGCGGTACATATTCTGGGCGATGACGGGGTGCTGGTTCGTCGAGCCGACCCAGTTGAGTGTGGCCGTGCCGATGTTGCAGGACGTGGTGCCGATAGAGTACGCGGCGATGTCCCCAACGGTTCCCCATCGACTGACGCCGCCGACATCGCCGACGATGACATCCGGCCCGACGCCGAACGCGAGCGGTGCAGCGCCAGGGCAGACCAAGACGCAGATCATTGAACAGATTGATAGGACGCCGTTTCGCATGTCCGCCTTCCCCGCTCCCCCGACCTTTTCCGGCGATGACGCCGCTGATACTGGTTATCGTATGCATTGTTCGGGGTGCTAAACAACCCGAGGCGTGGGTCTGGACGAAGATTTCCGGACGCACGGAGCCGCAGGGCTGCGATACACCCCCAGAATGAAACCGGGCGGGCGACGAATTTGTTCAGAATTTGCCAATTCCCGCTATGAGGCGCTCCGCGTCTTTTCCTCCCGATCCTCGTCTCCCATCTCTGAAACCGCATTATTCGCGGGCAGGAGGCGCTTCGACAATTCGTTTTGGCGACGTTTCAATGGCTTGATGCCTCGTCGAGTGCGGATTGGCATGGTCATGGTTGTCGCCCTGGGCTGCGGGAGTGCCACGTGCCTGTACAGCGGCGCGGGGCCCGTGGATCCGATCAGTTCGGCCGTGGGCGGGAGCTGGCATCCGGCGCTGGCTGCCATCGCGGACCTGCTTACTGTGGCGATTCCGACAGCGGGCATCGCGGATGTGCGGGATTGTGTATTGGTCCTTTTTCTTGGGGCGATCTTGTTGCTTGCCGCGGTTGGGTTGTGGACGGGTGACGATGGGGAAAAACGTCGAAACATCGAAACGTCGAAACGTCGAAACATCGGAACGTCGAAACATCAAGACGTCGGAACGCTGGAGGATTCCAGTTCACAACCCGAAACCCGCAATCCGAGATCGGCTGCTTCTGAATCAACCCGAAGCGCAATCGCGGGAGTCGCCCTGCCCGATTCGATAGCCGCCGGCGCGGCCTGCTGCTCGGCCGACCGATGGATACTCTGGACTTGCGCAGGTGTCACGGTATTGGCCCTCCTATCCGCGCTTGGGGGCGACGAGCTTGAGCTTTCCTGGGGGTGGATTGCGCGATTTACCGCCGGGGCGGCGTGGGCTTATTTCCTCGCACGATGGTTTACGGCCGGGATGGTTCGCGCGACCCTTCCTGCAATTCTTGCGATCGGCATGATGGCCATCGCGCTCGGGTTCGCACATCGCGCGGACCGAGGATACCTCCATCTGTCCTGGCCCATAGGCCCGATCACACTCACGGCGGCAGTGGCGGGTTGCTGGGCGGCGATGGCTGTTGCTTGGGTTGTTGGACGCGCGTTGTGCGGCGCTGCGCTGCAACGCTCGCGCCCATGGGGGGTTCTCGTCGTCGCATTGCCGGCGGCTGCAATCTCGGTCGCGGCGCTGGTCAGCACCGGCCGGCGCGCTTCGGCGATCGGTTTGCTGGCGGCGCTGGTCGTCGTGATTGTTGTGCTCACGGTTCGTCGATACCCGGGCCGGGGAGTCAGGGCGGGCGTTGGCTTGCTCTTGCTGTTGGGCGTTGCAGGCGTTGGCGCGTATGTCGTGCGCGAGGCGCGGAGTGCGGATCGAGTGCGATCGGGACCGGTGCGGGTGCGGCTTGCGTACCTTGAACAGTCGTGGGGGCTTATTCGCGAGCGGCCCTTGTTGGGTGTGGGGCCGGATCAGTTTGTCGTGTCGATGACGCAGCGGATGGCGCCGCTTCGCGCGTCGAGTCCGCAGGTTTATCACGGCAACATCGACAACGCGGCTCACAACGAGTGGGTGCAGGCGGCGGTGGAGTTAGGTGTGCCGGGGGGCTTGCTTTATCTTGCGATGCCGGTCGGCATCGGGCTGATGGGGCTGCGGCGGCTATGGCGTGGAACGCATACGATCGCGGGCGGGGGAGCGCCTTCGCTTTCGCTTCGGGCTGGTTCAGGGGACCGTATCGGCGGCGAATCGTGTGATGCCTGCACCCTTGCGTTGTTGGCCGGGCTGGTGGCTATCTGTGTGCCGGAGGCGGCGGGGATTACGCTTCGCGGGCCGGTCATGCCGGTCTGGTACTGGACCCTCCTCGGCTTGCTCGCGGCGCAGTGCCGCAATGATGGCATTTCGTCGGAGGGTCGTTGGCGCGGCCCTGTGCGCGGCCTTGGCCGGCCGTGGGTTGCAGTCGGCGCGGCCGCGATGTGTTTCTTCATCTGCTTCGTCGATCTTTACGGTGCGACGCGGCCGATTCTTGTAGCGCCGGGCGTACGTCTGGGGCCTGCGTATCGGCTGTATGCCGAAAAGACCATCGAAGATTATTACGCCGTTGCCGAAGATGCCATGGAGTTTTGGCGGCAGTCGCCTTCGGCGGGGGCTCTTGACCGTGCGATCGACGACTGGCGTCGCATGTATGAATTGCTGCCGTCCTACCTCGACACACCGGCGCGATATGCGGAAGGTCTCGTCTGGGCGAAACGGAATGACGAAGCGCGGGCCGTGCTTGAAAGGGCGATCAGCGAGCTCAATCCCTACGATTTTGACACCAACACTCTCTATGCGACGCTCGTCGCGGATCCGATCGAGCGGCTGCGTTGTGTGCAGCGCGGGCTTCGTTCGGCGGCACTGGCCGGCTCGCTGCAGAACCTTCTTGATGTCGCACTTGATCGTCCGGAGGTTGAGGAAGTGATTCTCGGCGGCCTACCGGCCGCACGAGCGGCAGCGGCGGGCCATGCGGAGGATGCGCTCCTGCGCGATGCTACCGTCGAGTTGCTGCGAATTGCCGCATACGGCGCGGAGCGCAAGGGGAATAACCTCGACGCGATTGCAGATCAGCGACTCATTGCCGATTGCTACCGACGATTGGAGGAGACATCCCACCCCTATCGGCGGCCGAGCGATGCGGAGGCCGATGCGTGGTTGACGCTTGCCCGGCTGATCTACACGCACGATCGGGATAATTGGCGCGAGGCGTTTGAATCGGTTCGGCGGGCGGAGCGCTACGCCATCATGGGCATCCGGCATGAGTCCGTTGCCGGCGCGCGGCCCGAGGCGGGATATCTGGGCGGCGAAGTGGTTCCGACGGAATTTCCCGAGCGGCTTTATCCGCTATGGCAACTCTCCGCGCTTCTGCATGTGATTTCCGGAGAGGATCGCTTTCTCGATCTGCGGATCTTCGCCGGTTTGCCGCCGACGCGGTGGACGCAGCGGGACCTGGCCGCGGAGCTGGCGCGACTGGCACGGCAGGCGCACGCCGATTTGTCCGTGATACCCACCGAGGCGCGGCCGGCACATTATGACGGACTGCTCGATATGGCTCGGCACTACGAGTTGCAGATCGCGGGCTCGTGAGAGGCGCTGCCGATGGGCGCGTTTCACGGTGGCGGTGGTTGGGCTTCGATCTGTTGCAGGATGGCGAGCGCCGTATTTTTTTGCATTTCATCGCCGTATTCGGCGGCGACGCGGAGCCAGCGGACGGCGTCGTCGCGGCGACCCATCTGTGCGTAGAGGTAGCCCAGTCGCATGGCGGCTTCGGCGCTGGCCGGAGTGGCGTCGAGAATCTTTTCGTACTCGCGGGCCGCGCCCTGGACGTCTCCCAGCACGACCAATACCGCGCCGAGGTCCGCTCGAAGCTCGTGGTGCGCGGGATGCAGCTCCAGCGCGGCGCGATAGACGGCCACGGCGTCGCGGTAGCGGTTCTGTTCGGTCAGGGCATAGCCGAGGTTGTAATGCAGCGCGGCAATGTGCGCGGCCTCGGCGATCGCCGATTCATATTCGCGAGCGGCATCGGCGAAGTTCTGCGGTTCCTTGGCGATGGAGAGCAGGCCGGCGAGGGCGTCCGGATTGGAGGGCGATGCCCTGGCCGCGGCGATGAGCGCCGCGCGCGCCGCGTCGATGTTGTTCATGCGAAGCTGGAAGGTGGCGAGGGCGAGGTTTGCCTGTACGGAGGCGGGGTCATAGCTCGCCGCCTCGTTGAGCGCCTTCAGGGCGGCATCGGCTTCGCCGACGTGTGCGAGGAACATGCCCCATTCCGATCTGAGCTGGGCGGAGAGCGGCATGGGGCGATCGCCGAGCTTTCGCGTCCAGTCTTCTCGGCGCGTCGCTTCGAGTCGGAGGGCTTCATCGAAGGCCGCGCGCGCGGCAGCCAGTTCGCCGCGAGCCGTCTCGACCCGGGCCAGGTGAACCCACATCATCGGGCTGTCGGCGTTTCGATCGAGTGCGCGTCGCACGGCGTCGGCCGCCTTGTCGGGCGCGCCGTCGTGCAGGTGGAGCCATGCCATTTTCAAGTCGTTTTCCGGGACGGGGTACACGCCCCACTGCCGGGCGCGCTCAAGGTGAAGCAGCCCTGTGTGAACCCGGTCGCGCTGTGCGTCCGTCAGCGAGGTGAGCCGTTGTGGATCGTATTGCCAGCGGAAGGTTTCCGGCGGCGACATGGCAAATGCGCGGCCGCCGAGGAAGTCGTGATACCGCCAGACTCCGCAATGCGCGGTGACCGCCAGCATCATCACGACGAAAAGGGCGTATGCCGCGCCGAGCGGACGGAGCTTGCCGCCCACCTTGAGCCGCGTCCGCTGGATCAGCACGTCACGCTGGTAGAAGAGTTTCAGCGCCTTCATGACCAGAAACGTCACGACGCCGGCGAGGCCGACGGACATGAGAAAAGGAACCTTTCCGTAGAGACCGCGGTAACAGAGAAAGACGCCGATGCCGATGACGACCGCGACGAGGTCTTCGCCGAGGGTGAGGTCCCAACGGACCGGCTTTCGCGGGGCAACGGGCCTTGCTCCCAGTGAGGGCTTGCCGAAGCCGTAATAGAGCGCGTCGTTGGGGCACACGCTGACGCAGTCGAGACATTTCATGCAGCCGGGGTCGACGACCATTTTGTAGAGCTTGACTTCCTCGGCAACCTTTACGTTCGAGGTGCAGACCGCGGTGCAGTGGCCGCACTGCCGGCAGTCGTCGGTGACGCGAATTCGCGCGGGGGCAAACTTGTCGGTGAGAACGAAGAGCGCGCCGTAGGGGCAGGCATAGGTGCAGAAGCCCTTGGGGCCGAGGAAGTAAATGATCGCCACGCCGCAGATGAGAAGGGTGAGAATGGCAATGCCGTATTGCGGGAAGGTGTCCCAGAAGCCGGTGGTCATCAGGTGCAGCGTCGTGGGCGGGCGCGGCTGGCCCACGAAAATGCGAATCACTTCCGGCAGGAAGAACATATAAAACGCGGCCGCAAGCGGAGCGAAGAGCAGCAGGCGTGAGCGAAACGGTTTGGGCCGGAGCTTGAGCTTCTTGAGCGCCCACAGGGTCAGGTCCTGGTAGGCGACCAGATGGCAGCCCCAACCGCACAGCCATCGCCCGAGGATGAGTGTTGCAAGCAGAGCCGTGCCGAAGAAGAGGAATCCCGCGTTGATCCGACCCGTAGTAATGGTTTCCATTGACTCAGACGGCTCGACGGGCGTGACGGTCTCTCCGGCGATCATCCAGTGTGCGAAGTGGGCGATCATGAGCACATGAACCGCCATGAGTGAGAAGGCGCGCCATCGTGAGGACTTCGAGGGCCTTACCATGCCGCCGTGGTTCTCGATGATGGGCAGGGGCACGCGCATGCCGGAAGCGGGCTGGGTATCACGCGGGGTCGGCGTCGAGCCCGTGCAGTGATCTTCCATCCGTCGAACGGGACTGCGTGCTGAATTCTTTTTTCCGGCCTTACTGGCCATTGAGGACCTCGATTGCCGCCGGGCGGTGCATGGCTCGGTTCATGCGTCGACGATGTCGCCGCAGTTGACGATACAACCTGGGCGGCTTCGTCGCGCGGCGCTCCCCCGGAAATGCCCGGAATAGTATAGGATAGACTTGGAAGTTGCCTGCCCTGCTGTGAAACTGCCCGATGTGACCCGCAAACCCATGGAAACACGCCGCCGATATCTGTTGTTTCGATCGTGCATGCTCCGCCCTTTCCGCGCGGCGCGGTCGTGGTGGATGCTCGGGTTTGTGCTCGCGATGCATGCCTCGGGTTGTCTGGGTCCCAGACCGCAGCTCACTCCGCCGAGCATCTGGGCGATCGGGCCCTCCCATCGGCTGGAGCCGACCCAGCGCGTCGATAGCGACACGGCCCACTTCGAGCGCCGCAGCGGGCTCATTCGCGCCTGCGGTGCGGCCAACGAAACCATCGGCTTTGAGCTGATCGTCGCCGCGCGGGAGGAGAGCGTTTCGGGGCTGGAGATGTCGGTGGATGATTTTACCGCGGAGGCCGCGATCATTCCCCGGGATGCGCTTCGTGCGTTTCGCTACCGGCAGATGACAGTCGAGTCGTATCCCAACTGGTATCTTCGTCATTACGGTCTGCGCGAGCCGCGATCATTTCCCGACGCGATGGTGCCCATGCCGGTGAACGGCAAAGGGCCGCCGCGATCGACAATTGCCGGCGCGCCTTTGTCCATCGGCATCGGACGAAACGAATCGATTTACGTGGAGATTAACATTCCTCCCCACGCGACGCCGGGCTTGTATCGCGCAACAGTGACGCTTTCGAATGCGGCGGGCTTGCGCGCCCAGGCGCCGATCGAGTTGCTGGTTCGCGACGTATTTCTCAAGAGTAATCACGGGCTGCCGGTTCCGGCATGTGTGCAGATCGCCCCGATCATTGCGGCGTGCAGCGATCTCGATCCCCGCAATGTCTTGCTCGCCACGAAGGATTCGCGCGTTCGAAAGGTGATCGAGCAGACCTTCCTGCTGCTGCGAGAACACGGGCTTTCTCCTTACTGCGACGAGGTGCGGCCGCGCTACACGCAGGACCGAGACGGCGCCGTCGTGCTGGACTGGGAAGAGTTCGATGCGATTTGCGGCCCGCTCATTGACGGCAGCGCGTTTGAAGACGGCAAGCCGGTTTTTGCATGGCCGATCCCGGTCGATGCGTCGCAGCCGAACCCGTTGCACTATGACGGGATGGATTCGACGAGCTATGCGACCGTGTTGCGTGAATATCTGGCCGCATCGGCGGCGCACTACGAATCAAAAGACTGGCTGGCTCGAAATTTCGTCTACTTCCGATTTCCCCAATCCGTCAACCCCTCGGAGAAGGACCTTTCTTCTTTCCGCAGGTTGATTGCGATTACGCGGCAGGCCGACGTTCGACTTGCCGTCGTCTCGACGCTGATCCCGCAGCCCATGCTGCCGTTCGGGTGGTTCGATCATCGACATGAAGACCTGACCGCCGAGATCGATATCTGGGCGACCCCCGCGAGATACCAGCACCCGGCGACGCTTTCGCACCTGCAGGCGTCAGGCAAGCGAACCTGGCTGACGCCGGACAGGCCGCCGTACTCGGGAAGTCTGGCCGTCGAAGCGCCACTCACGCACGCTCGAAGTCTTCCCTGGCAGGCGTTCCTTCAGGGGCACGAGGCGGTCTGGATTCGACAGGCGACGAGTTGGCCGAGCGGCTTGATCGAGCAGGGCGTGATCGAACCGAATAGCCCGACGGATGCGTGGCTGGTTTATCCTGGAAAGCTATTCGGCCTTGATGAGCCGGTGCCGTCGGCGCGGCTCAAGCAGCTTCGCACGGGGTTGCACGAATACCAGTATCTGAAGCTCCTCGTCGAGGAGGGTCGCGCCGAGACGGCTCGCCTGCTGGCGCGGTCGCTCATCAAGGCGGCGGGTTCCGATGCCTATGGCGACAACTATCAGGACGGGCTGATGGGGCGGCGCGTGGATGATCCGCACGTCTGGGACCTGGCCCGGCATATCCTTTGCGAAGAGACGGAAGTGGCTGTTCGTGAAGACCCGGACGAGGGTTTCAACAAGGAGGCCAATCTCGCGGCATGGTCGCAGTTTCTGGCGCAGACGCGTCGGCTGGAGGCGTGGGTGGAATCAGCCCGGGTTCGCGCCGATCCGCGATCGGGCCGTTCGGGTTACATCGCGACCGTCGATGTCGCGGTGCGGAATGAACTGCGCGCGCGCGTACAGGGGCGGCTGTCGTTCGGTCCTTTGCCGCAGGGCGCGATACCGGCTGGTGAAGACCCTTCGATCGGGCCACTCGGCGAGATGCAGGTCGCTCGAAGGCAGCTATCGGCCATGATGCTGCAGCTTCCTTTTGCGGATCTCGACGGCCATAGTGCGCACTCCGTGGTCTTTGATGCGCAGCCCACCGGGCTGGTTGAGGTGCAGGCGATTTATTCGATCGTTCGGGCGCGACGGAGTGATCGGCCGATCCGAATCGACGGCAATCTGTCCGATTGGCCGCCCGGCTCGACCAACATCGCCGGCGACTTTCGCGTCATCGGGCCCTCACAAGGTCCGGCTCGATTGCGAGCCGAGAGTCCGACGATCGCCTATTTCTGCCGGGACGATGACCTGCTGCTCATTGGTATTCGCGCGGCTTCTCCGCCGGAGGCGCTCCATCTGCGAACCGTGGAGAGCAACGTGGTGGAGTATGAAGACCTGCGTCCTGTCTCGGGGGACCTGGTGGAGATTCTGCTCGACCCGACGGGTACGGCGACGCAGCCGGATGATCTTTATCACATTGTCATCAAATCGACGGGTGATCCGGTCTTTGAGCGCGGGGTGTCCGTGGTGCCGCCGATCGGCAAGGTTCGACCGTGGCCGGGCCGTCGGCCGGAGTATTCAGTTTCCATTGACGAGGAGGGTTGGACGGCGGAACTGGCGATTCCGATCGCCGCGCTGGGCCCCACGGCCGGGGCG
Source organism: uncultured Planctomycetaceae bacterium (assembly GCA_964385225.1). Lineage (GTDB taxonomy): Bacteria > Planctomycetota > Phycisphaerae > UBA1845 > UTPLA1 > UTPLA1. The sequence goes on along the minus strand of CAYLOE010000016.1, from coordinate 61,944 downwards.
ACGCGCGTCTGGGGCATGAACCTGGCGCGCCTGGAGCCGATTCGCGGGGAATACTCCGACTGGGCCCGTGCGCCGCGGCATTGCTACGACCCGCGCGCGCTGGGCAATCTCGTCTGGGCAGATTGAGCCGTCGTCGCCATTTCCTTCGCTGTGGCGACGATTCCTTCGACGGAAGGCAGGACCGAGTCGGCCGCCGGGCCGAGGGGGATGTAGGTGTCTTCACCGACGACGCGTTTCATCTTTACCGGGCGGTCGCATCTTTCGATGATGGCCGTGAAGATCGCCTCGCTGATGCCGCCGCTTCGACGGCCCTCGTCGACGACCAGAACTTTGCCGACGTCGGCCGCGTGTTGGGCGATCGCCTCGACGTTGAGCGGCGCGAGCCAGCGCAGATCGACGACCCGCGTTTCGATGCCTGTCTCGTCCTTGAGGCGAATTGCCGCGCGGAGCGACATGTGTGCGCCGTTTCCGAAGGTGAAGATCGCCAGGTCGCGCGCTTCAGGGAAATAGACACGCGGCTCACCGAGCGGGATTGCTTCGCCCGGCGGCGGATAGGCAAACAGCCAGCCACCGTCGCCCTCGGCGTGCAGGTCCTTCATCATGTACAGCGCGATCGGCTCCAGAAATGCGACCACGCGGCCATCGACTTTCGCCAGGGCCGCACAGGTTCGCAGCATCATCGCGGCATCGTCCCCGCGCGAAGGGCAGGCGAGAATCAGCGAAGGGATATCGCGCAGCGCCGTGATGCTGTTGTCGTTGTGGAAGTGTCCGCCGAAGCCCTTCTGGTAGGCCAGCGACGCGATACGGATGACCATCGGGTTCCGGAATTGATCCTTCGAGAAGAATTGCAGCGAACAGGCCTCGCCGCGGATCTGGTCGCAGGCGTTGTGGTAGTACGCGAGATACTGAATCTCCGGGAACGGCAGGAGGCCCATGTTGGCGAAGCCCTGCGCCAGGCCGAGGATCGTCTGCTCGTCGAGCAGGGTGTTGAAGCATCGCGCCGCCTTGAATTTTTTCCAGAGCCCGGCGGTCACGTAATACACGCCGCCCTTCTGCGCGACGTCCTCGCCGAAGACGCACATTTCCGGATACTTGGCCATCAGGTCGTGCATGGCCGCGCTGAGTTGCACAGCCAGATGCCGCGGCTCGATGTTTTCAGGCAGCTTCGTTTTGCCGCCGAAGGCATCCATTCGCCGGTCGTCGTAGTCTGCCCTTCGTGCTTCCGCATTGACTTTCTCGGCGTGGTACGGCGCGAGCGGGGCCATTACCTCGGCAGACGACGTGAGGCGCGGGCGCGTGACCGCTTTTTCCGCCGCCGCCTTCGTCCGCTCGCGAATCGCCTCGTACTTGTCCAGTATCTGTTTCGGTGTCATCAGCCCGTGCTGCATGATCCGCCGCGCGGATTGCAGGAGCGGGTCTTTTGCTTCGGCCGCGGCGATCTCTTCCAGCGTGTGATAGGCCGGTTCGAAGTCCGTTCCTGCGTGGCCGAGCATGCGGACCGTGCACAGGTGCAGGAAGACCGGCGCGCGATGGGTGCGGCAGTATTCCACGGCTTCCGTGACGCCGCGATGGCACTCGACAAGATCGAGGCCGTTGGTCTGGAAGTAGTGCAGCCCGGGGCGGCCGCGGATGTTGGTTTCGACCCATCCCGGCGGCGTGCGCACGGAGATACCGATGCCGTTGTCCTCGCAGACAAACAGGACGGGGCATGGCAGTTTTTGATACGCCGCCCATGCCGCCGCGTTGATGGCGCCCTGCGCCGTAGAGTGGTTCGTGCTCGCATCGCCGAAGCTGCAGATGACGATGCTGTCATCCGGCACCGGCGGCAGTTTCCCTTCCGCCGATTCGCCGATCGTGCTTCGCAGGTGCCGCGCGCGCTGAAGACCGATGGCCGTGCCGACTGCTTTCGGCAGATGACTGGCGATCGTGCTGGTCTGCGGCAAGATCCAAAGCGGCACGGAGCCCCAGACCTTGTGCCGTCCGCCGGCGATGGGGTCCTCCGCGCTGGCCGCCTGAGAGAGGATCACATCGAAGACGATGTCGATATCGGGAAGCTTGCGCGAGCGTTCGACGACGAAGCCGCCGCTGCGATAGTGCAGGAAGGCCGGATCGGTGTGCCGTGTGATTCGACCGACGACGGCGTTGCCTTCATGGCCCGCGGAGCCGATGGTGTAGAAGGCGGCGTTCTTTGCGCGTAGCCAACGGGCGATCAGGTCGAGATGACGCGTGATCATCTGCGATTCGAAGAGCTCGACGAGGTCGTGCCCGGTGCAGGTCGCATCGGGCTCGATCGGCCCATCCATCGAATCCGGTCGCGCGGAAGGCGGTTCGCTCCACCCCTTAACAAAGGCGACGAAGTTCTTGTCAACGACTTCTGCACGGTTGAACGTAGCGGGGGCTGCCATGGCGACCAAGGTAATCGTCGGGCGGAGGGAAAGTCAAAACGTCGGCCGTGCCTCCGGGGGCGCGGTCGCTATAATGCCGGACAATGGCAAACGCCGACGCACCTCCATCCACCTTCCCCGGCGCGATTCGACTTTTTCGTTTTCGTGGCATTGATGTCTTTCTGCATTGGACTTGGGCGATCATCGCCCTGATTGCCTTGCAGACGCGCCGTGATCTTTATGAATCGCCGCTATGGGGCGGGGCGGAGTATCTGACACTGTTCGGGATCGTCCTGATGCACGAATTCGGTCATGCCCTCGCATGCCGCAGTGTGGGCGGACAGGCAAACCGCATCCTGCTCTGGCCGCTCGGCGGCGTCGCGTATGTGAGCCCGCCGCGCAGGCCGGGGGCTGTTCTCTGGAGCATTGCCGCGGGTCCGCTGGTGAACGTGGCGCTGATTCCCGTCACGCTCGGGGTGGCCGTTGCGTGTCACTTCATGTGGCCCGACGCACCCAACGATGTGGCGCAATACCTCGAAATGGTCGCCCTCATCAACATCGTCCTGCTCGTCTTTAACATGCTGCCGATCTATCCGCTCGACGGGGGGCAGATTCTTCAGTCCATCCTCTGGTACTTCATCGGCTTCGCACGAAGTTTGAGCGTCGCCGCGACGATCGGGCTTATCGGCGCGGCGGGGATCATTGTGCTCGCGATCGTCTGGGGGAACCTCTGGTTGATCGTGCTGGCGGTCTTCGGCCTATCGAATTCCTGGCGTGGCCTGCGGCATGCACAAACGCTTAAGCGCATGCTTGCCCTGCCGCGTCACACGCATGTGCAATGTCCGTCGTGCCAAGAACGCCCGCCGGTCGGCCTTCCGTGGGGCTGCCGCTGTGGCGCGAGGTTTGAGTACTTTGCAAACAGCGGCGTGTGTCCGCGGTGCGGCGAACAGCATCCCGCGGTCTCATGTCCGTTCTGTGCGGAATCGAGGCCGATTGAGCAGTGGGTGTCGCAGGATGAGATCGTGGGCAACGCGTAACGCGCGACGTCTTCACGCTTGGCGATTTTAGCATAATTCGCACATGCGTAGCGGTTATTGCGAATCGAACACGTGAGTCATCGCACGGGCGGAGGCCCATGCTGCTCAATCGGAAGCTAACGGTACGGCCGTACCAAAATCGTTTTAATAACGACACTCGTCCGACGATGTCGAGGGCTGTGACAGGAGCGTGAAGTAGGTCAGCCAGAAATCGACTTGCGGGGGCAGTGCCAGCGGTGGCGTGAACGGCCCCGAGCCCTGCATCGGCGGCACGAATTCGCCTTCCACAAGATCGATTGCCGCAGCTGCGATCAGGCCGTGCGAGATCCGCGTCGGGTGGATTGTGTCCCAAAAAAGATAGGTGTCTGGATCGGCGACGAGCGCGCCGCTGCCGAGGTAGCCGAGAAAGCTGCCGCTCCACGCGGGCTGTGTCACGTTTGTGACGCCCGGCGGCGGATCGGCAATCGCTGTGTCGAACAGGGCCCACACATCCAGTCGGTAGATTTTGATTCCTGACAGTTGATCGAGTTGGTCGAGTCGATCGGCAAGCGTTGTGTTGAAGTCATGGCTAAGCTGCGTGGCCGTCGCGGCCAGTTCGCCGTCGAGATAGCGCGGGGCTTTGCCGATGTCCGGTAGATTCGGCACGAGAAATTGTCGCCCGCCGCGATCATAAAGCATGGCGATGGCGAGGAAGACGTTGTCGGCCATCTGCGCGGGCGTCATGGTGCAGGCGTCGCGCAGGACGTCGAAGACATCGTTCGCCCCGCCCCATACGACAAAAAGCTCCGTGCCGTTCGGCTGTCCATGATAGAGCCCCACCTGTTCGCGAACATTCGGCCCGAGAGGCAGGCCGCTGAAATTCGCCAGCCCTCGGCCGGTGCCGGAGGCGCCCTGGGCGAAGTTGGTTCCGCCCAGATAGCTCGGTCGGGCTTCGAGACCGTAGTGTCTCGCGAGAAGCTCCACCCATACGTCGCCGTTCGTGAATCGCCCGAGATGATACGGCGACTGCGGTACGATTACCGTCTCTGCGTTGATGTTGCCGGTGTCCGACAAGCTGTCGCCGAAGATGATGATTGCGGAGAAGGAGCCCGTCGGCGGTGCATTCCAGCAACCCGTCGCGCCGAGGAGCAAAATCAGAGCGATGAATGATCCGCCGCGTGTCATCTGTTTCTCGCATGTGCCTCGATCGACCGCCCCGCCGCGGGGCGCATCCTTTGCGGGCATCGCAGGGCTTTGTATCATACACGAACGTTACGCGCCGGGGGACTTGCCGTGTGAGCACGAAGTCCCCGATTCTCATCGATCATGCTCAAGCCGCCGATCGGGTTTCACGGGGAATCTGCCGGCGGCGGCGAGCATCGGCCGGAAAGGAGCTTTCACACGTGCCACGAAGAACATCCGCGATCGCGGCCCTTGGATTCTCGCTAGCTTGTCTGTTGTCGAATACTACCCGTGCATGCACGAATTTCATCGTCACGGCCGGGGCATCGACGGACGGCTCCGTCTTCATTACCTACTCCGCCGACAGCCACGAATTCTACGGGATGCTCATTCACATCCCCGCGGCGACGCACCTGCCCGGCGAGATGCTCAAGGTGTATGAGTGGGACACCGGCAAGTATCTCGGCGAGATCGCTCAGCCGCCGCGCACCTACGCCGTTGTGGGCAACATCAACGAACACCAGGTCGCCATCGGCGAGACCACTTTCGGCGGTCGCAGGGAGCTGAGCGACCCGAAGGCGATTCTCGATTACGGCAGTTTGATGTACATCGCCCTGCAGCGCGCGCGCACGGCGCGCGAAGCGATCAAGGTCATCACCGACCTCGTTGCGGAGTATGGCTACTACAGTTCCGGCGAGTCGATGTCCATCTCCGATCCGAAAGAGGCGTGGATCTTCGAGATCATCTCCAAGGGTCCGGACAACAAGGGCGCCGTCTGGGTCGCGCGGAAAGTTCCCGATGGTTATATCAGTGGTCACGCCAACCAGGCCCGCATTCGACAGTTTCCGCTGAACGACCCTGAGAATACGATCTACGCGCCGGATGTCATTTCCTTCGCCCGAGACAAGGGCTACTTTGATGGGCCTGATGAGGCGTTCAGTTTCGCCGACGCCTACGCACCGATCGACTTCGGCGGGGCGCGGTTTTGTGATGCCCGTGTATGGTGCATGTTTCATCGCACGGCCCCTTCGCAGAATCTCTCTCCCGACTGGGCGATGGGTAAGCAAGGCGCCGAGCCGATGCCGCTTTGGATCAAGCCGGATCGAAAGCTTTCGGTTCGCGACGTGATGGAGCTGATGCGCGACCATTATCAGGGCACGCCGCTGGACATGACGCAGGACATCGGCGCCGGGCCGCACGAACTGCCCTACCGCTGGCGGCCGCTGACGTGGAAGGTAGATGGCACGGAGTACTTCCACGAGCGGGCTACTTCGACGCAGCAGACCGGGTTTTCGTTTGTGGCTCAGTCGCGCGGGTGGTTGCCTGACCCGATTGGCGGCGTGCTGTGGTTTGGTCTCGACGACACCAACAGCACGGTCTATATGCCGATGTATTGCGGCATTTCGCGTGTGCCCCATTGTGTTGCAGAAAATAATGGTTCGTTTCGCGAGTTCTCCTGGGACTCGGCATTCTGGGTCTTTAATTTCGTCGCCAACTATTCGTATCTGCGTTACAGCGACATGATCAAGGATGTGCAGATTGTGCAGCGCGAACTGGAGGGGCGCTTCCTCGGCGAGCAGGAGGCCGTCGATTCCGCGGCCCTTGCCTTGTATGAGAAGTCGCCGCGGCTGGCGGCTGACTATCTGACGGATTACTCCGTTCGCGTCGGCGACGAGACGGTCAAGCGCTGGAAGAAACTCGGCGAGCATTTGATCTGGAAGTATGTTGACGGCAACGTCCGCGACGAATTCGGTAAGCCGAAGCACCCCGGCTATCCGCCGTCCTGGTACGAGCGCGTGGCCAGGGCCGAGGGGGACCGCCTGGCTGTACCGAAATGGGAAAAGAAGGAAGATGCCGCCAAGGCCGCTGCCGAAGCCGCGAAGCGCAAGCAGACTGCCGAGGCGATCAAGACGTTGTTTTCATCGCGTGGTATCCAATTCAATGAAGAAGCCCGCTCGAAGCTTCAGGCGTGCGAGGACCTGGAAAAGATGCAGGGCTGGCTTCTCCGCGCTGCCACCGCGGAAACCGCCGAACACGTCTTTTCTGGCGAATAACATCGCCCAACGCACCTGCAAAGCTTCGGCCTGCCGTCGGAATGGACGAGACGGGCGCTCCTCGGCCGCTTGATGTTCGGCATGGCGTGCTTTATGATGCGCTTTATCCTGTTCCAATCGAATCGGCCGTGATGCGGGGGATATCCGGAGGTTGCCGATGATCAAGTCAATCGCCTGCATCTTCGCGTTGTTCACCCTGAGTGTCTTCGCTGCGCCGGCTTCTGCGACACCCGACATCGCGCTTTGCCAGATCACCGCGCCGACTCAGTTCGGCCGCGTGGGCGAGATCGGAAGCGGCACGATTGGTGTGGTCTTCGGAACATCGCACTACAACGCAGGAACGATCGCCATGCCCTGGGGCAGTCTTCCTGACAACACCCACCCGCTCTTTACGCAAAACATGTATCGCCTGCGTGTGGTCGACGGCAGCACACGTCTTGAACAGATCGGCCAGTCGTGGGTGTTCAACAGCTATTGCCCACTGCAAATCGCCACGTGTGCCCCCTGCGCGCCTGCTGAAGCATGCGGTCCTACGCTCGGGCCGGGCTGCGCGACACCGCACAGCGCCGGCAATATGGCCGCGCAATCAAACCTGTCCGCCAGGGGCCATGTCAACCCATTTACGGGCGTCTATCCTCCGACGCTGAATAATCATGCGGGCCATTCGCACAACGGCATTTCTCATCGTCTGCAGGTCGAAGACGCCGACCTGATCGTCCCGGATGCGACTTATCTACTCGAGTCGCACGCGGTCTCGCCGCACGATGCTTCCACGGGAAACCCATTCAACAACGTCGGCCATCGAGAGGTGTTGGTGTCAGGGCCTTCAGTCAACGGCGATTTCTCCTTCGCGCTGCAAGGCGAAACGAATCAGCATATTCCGGCTATCTACGCGTGGTCTACGGCCGTTCCTATTGAGGTGGACCCTTCGCCGGGTACCGATGGCCGCCTTATCGTGGCTTATGAAGTAACGCAGATCGCGGACGATCTCTATCACTACGAATACGCGATCTACAACATGAACAACGATGCGGGTGTTGGCGCGTTCGCGGTGGCTGTCGCGCCGTGCGTCGGGGTGGACTCGGTGGGCTTCCACGCCGTGCGCAATCACGCGCCCGAGGCCAACGCGCCGAGTTATTCAAACACCCCATGGGAAACGCAGCACGCGGACGGCGTACTGCGGTGGTCTACTGAGTCCCTTCAGGTAAACCCCAACGCCAACGCCATCCGCTGGGGCACGATGTACAATTTCCGTTTTGATTCCGCAGGCCCTCCGGTCCAGGCGACGGCGGAAATCGGCATGTTTAAAACCGGCCGGCAGGTGCTGATCGTCGTTCCGGGGCCGGGCACACCGAGCGCGCTAAGAGCCGATTTCAATAATGATTGTCATGTGGACGAATCCGACGCACTCGAGCTCGTCAATGCCCTGCTCGGGCTCGACGCTGATCCGGCGGCGATGGACCGTGCCGATCTGAACATGAACGGCACGGTTGACGCCGAGGACATTTCGCATTTCCTCGCGGCGGCGCTTTCAGAGTAGTTGCGTTTCAGAATTGGCGTGCAGCATCCCCGGAAACGAGCGTCTGGCAACGGATCGGAAGATTCGCCGCCCCACCTTCGGTTGTCGGTTGCCCGACCCTTCACGAGCCGTGAATCGGTGAAATTCTCAGGGTCAGGGTGTTCCCGGCTGCAATATGGAGTCCTTTCGCGCATTTAGCTATAATGGGTTCAGGTGTCCTGAAAGACCTTCTCTTGCAGGCCGTTCTAGGTGAGGGACGCTGAAAACCACAAGTAGTCTGTGAGCGATAAACCCATGCAAACGCAGATGATGCCGACAAGCGGGGCGCCGAGCATGCCGCCGTGTAATGCTGTGCGACGCAAACGTGCGTTCACCCTGATTGAGCTGCTGCTCGCGATTGCGATTATCGCTGCGCTGATCGGCATCCTCTTCCCGGCCCTTAGCGCCGCTCGGGCGCGCGGTGTCCGCACGGCCTGTAGCAGCAACCTCCGGCAGGTCGGCATGGCCATGCGCTCCTACCTCGACACAAGCAACGATGTGTATCCGTTTGCTTCCTTTATGCCGTCGATCGACGCATTCCCCGTCTTCACGGGCGAGACGATCTTTATTGTCGATGTGCTGCTGCCTTACGCACCGGACCCGAAGGTTTTCTCGTGTCCCAAGGATCAGGGGCAGATGGAGCGGCCCGCGCCGTATGTCGGCAGGTCGTACTTCGATACGGAGAAGTCGAGCTACGAATATCGAAGCCACCTGCTCGGCGGGCAGACGATGGAGTCCGCCCTCCGACGGATTCAGGACTTCATGGGCGAGCGTCGGATGGAAAACACGATCTGGATTTTCCGCGACTACGACAATTTCCACGGGGAGGGCGGCGCCGAGGGCGCACGCCGATATGTATATAGCGACGGACACGTTACGGACTACGAGTAATCAACGGAGCGAGTCATTCTCATGGATCAGGAACGCAACAAGAAGGTCTGGTTGATATCCGGTGTGGTCGTCGTCCTGCTGGCGGCGGGCAGCTGGGGTCTTGTGTCGCATTTTTCGAATGACGATGACGCGCAGGTCGCATTGGCCATCCCCAAGGATGCGCCGATGGAAGAGCGCTTCGCGGCGATGGAGAAGTTTCGCGAGCAGATGCGCCGGGAGGACTTGACCGACGAGGAGCGCGAGAAGCTCGGTGATTCCATGCGGCGGATGTGGGAAAGCGAGATGCAGGACCGCGTTAACGAATACTTCGAGGCCGATCCTGAGGAGCGCGAGCGAATTCTCAATCGGCACATCGACGACATGGAACAGTGGCGCAAAATGATGGACGAGCGCCGCAAGGAAGAGGAACAGAAGGCCAGAGACGAAGGCAAGTCCGACGAAGAAGTTGAGAAAGAGCGCGAGCAGCAGCGCGAGCGATGGCGCGATCGGATGAGGTCGGCCAGCCGCGAGGAACGCAAGGAGCGATCCGAAACGCGCAATCCCAACGAGATGGCCCAGCGGATGGCCTACTTCTCCGCGATGCGCAAGCAGGCGGAAAAGCGCGGCGTCCAGCTTCCTGGCCCCGGCGGTGGTGGCGGTGGCGGCCGAGGCCCCGCTGGTGGCGGACCGCCACGCGGCTGATACGCTCGGAGAATATGCCTGGTGCCCGGCAACGCGCCCATTGCCGCATAGCATTGATCACCATTTTTGCGGTGCACTAATCAAGATCGGCCAATCTCTCCTCAATGTCGGGCACCGGCCGGAACCTGTAGGTTCTGCCTGCCTTCCGGGACGTTAACAGCCCCCGCTTCTCCAGGTTCAGCAAATCAGTCCGTGCCGTTTCGTAAACGACGTTGTGGCTCACTTGGTGGCTGTCGATGGTGTAGACTGCGTCTCGATGGCGCAGTGCGTGATCGACTAGAGTTCGCTGCCGGTGATTTAAGGCGTCAAGGCCTTGCAATCGTGATCGCAATTTGCGCAGGCGATCGCCTTCCGTCTTGATGAAGTTGTGGAGCTCGGAGATTGAGCGCTGAATAACTTCAAGTTGTTGTACTAGAAAATAGGTCAGATCGTAGTCGTCGGTCTCGGTGAAAAGAAAAGATCGATAATACTTCGCGGGGGCCCTGCGAAGGATCTGCGAAATGGAAATGAATTCACAGAGCCAGTAGTTCCGTCGAAGCATCGACCAGTAAAAAAGCGCTCGCGCTACCCTGCCGTTTCCGTCTACGAAAGGGTGGTCATAGGCCAGCCAAAAATGCAGAATGATCGACCTTAACACGGGGTGAACGAACCGCTCTGGGATCTTGCCGTTCGCAAAATCGCACATGTCGCGCATCCGCTTCGCGAGCTGTTTCGCCGGCGGCGGATCATGTAAAATGTTCTCTTCCATGTCTACGACCTGTATTCTTTCGTCCGCGCGCCTCGGGCGACCAGCAGCCGTTGGATCATCGAGTGTATCGGTGGTAATGATTCGATGGATCTCGAGCACAAGCTTCTCGGTCAGCGGCTTGTCTTTCAGCTCTCGGATGTGTCGCATCGTTAGATAGTTGTTCAGGATCATCTGCTCGCTTTTATTTCGCGGCGGCTGGCCCGTGCGAATCATCTTCTTGGCCTCCTCGCGCGTCGCGACAGCGCCTTCGAGCTGGCTTGATGTGATGGCCTCCTCCATCAGGCTGCGGATGAGATAACGATCGCGCAGTTCTGGATTCGTAATCTGTTCAGGCATCTGGATGTTGCCGCCTAGGCCCATATCGATGGCGTGAAGCATCTCGGCTATCGAATGCCATGCAACCCACTTGAATGGATGCCCGTCGAAGGACTCTAGCGGCAGTCGCTGGTATAGAGAGCCCCTTCGCAGCTTCAGTAAGAGCCACCATTCTTCGGGGCTGAGGCCTGCCGGCGGGGGCCGGAAGCGGAGTTCGTCCCAGTGCAAGTACTTATCGGGCTCTAACTCGATGTCGCCCAAGTGTTTAAGAAGAGTTGCCAATCTCCCCGCCTTGCTCGCCGATGCAAGGATGGTGTCGAATTCGGGTGGCGTCCGAGGAATCTTCATTCATAACACCTTTTGGATGAACTGATTATGAAACCAGCTATAAACCAAAAAAAGCAGATTTAGTTTATGTTGCCCTTCCGAAAAGTCAAACTAATTCTGCGTAGATTAGTTTTTAATTGGGATAGCCGACCCGGGTGGTCCGTGTGGTTGTGCGGAGTAGTGCCTCAAAACGACGCGTGCCCCGTCAGCTCTCGGCCGACGATCAACTCGTGGATCGTTTCCGTCCCCTCGTAAGTGATGACGCTCTCGAGGTTCAGCATGTGCCGGATCGGGCTGCATTCGATCGAGATGCCGCCCGCCCCGAGGATGTCGCGGGCGTCACGGGCTACGTCCAGGCCCATGCGTACGTTATTCCACTTCGCCATGCTGACGTGGCTGTGGTGCATCGTGCCGGCGTCTTTGAGGCGCCCTAGCTGAAGGGCGAGCAGTTGCCCCGTGGTGATTCGCCGGGCCATGTCCGCCAGCCGTCGCTGGATCGTCTGGGTATGCGCGATTGGCCTGCCGAAGACCACGCGAATCTTTGAGAACTCCAGCGCCTCCTTGAAGCATGCAATTGCAGCGCCGATCGCTCCCCACGCGATGCCGTATCGCGCCTGTGTCAGACATCCCAGCGGTCCTTTGAGCCCCACGACATTCGGCAATCGCTGGCTTTCCGGCACGCGTACGTTGTCGAGAAAAAGCTCACTGGTCACGCTCGCCCGAAGCGAGAACTTTCGCAGGATATCCCGCGCGGTGTAGCCCTTTGTCCCCTTCTCGACGATGAAGCCCATCACCCCTTCGTCCGTCTTCGCCCACACGATCGCGATATCCGCGACCGTACCGTTGGTGATCCACATCTTCGCGCCGTTGATGATCCAGTCGCCGCCGTCGCGTCGTGCATGCGTCTTCATCGTGCCGGGGTCGCTTCCGCCGTCCGGCTCGGTCAGACCGAAGCAGCCGATGCACTCGCCCTTGGCCATTCGCGGCAGATACTTGGCTCGCTGCTCCTCGGTGCCGTAGGTCAGGATCGGATACATGCACAGACTGCCCTGCACGGAGACGAAGCTGCGCACGCCGCTGTCGCCGCGCTCGAGTTCCTGGCAGATCAGACCGTAACAGACGTTGTTCAGCCCTGCGCAGTCGTAGCCGTCAATGTTGCAGCCGAGCAGGCCCATTGCGGCGATCTCGGGCACCAGCTCCGAAGGGAAGCGATGATCTTCAAACGCCTTCGGGATGATCGGAAGTACCCGCTCATCGACGAATCGCGCCACGGCCTCCTGAATGGCGATTTCGTCTTCGGTCAGGAGCGTGCGAATGTTGTAGTAGTCATACGGTGAAGGCGTCTCGACAGACTTCGGTGCAACGGCAGTCATGATGAACTCCAATTCGTCTAGTGGTGCTCGCCGAGGGCGTAACACATCCCAACTTTGCGACAACGGCCTTTGCCGGCGCCGTTTTGCGGACAACAGAATCTGGTTTGCCGCCGGCGGGGCTCGGAAGGGCATTGTAGTCGACGATGATGCGCAGTGAAAAAGTGCGTCGACTCAATAAAACACCGGTAAATAATAAGAAAAAACGCTGCCATGGCACGAAAAGCACCGATGCGCGAAAACGAGACACGCTCTACGAATCTTGACATTGCAGCTGCCAATTCATTATGCTAATCCCTGTCGAGGGTGTTTGGGCGTCACCTGTCGTTGACACAATCAAGTTTGGGAAAGGGCACTCGTCATGTTGAAGCACTCGATCGCTATTGCAGCAGTGTTTTCGTTGCTCGTCGCCGGTTCGGTCACCGCCGCGCCGCAATCATGGAGCTTCCCCCTGGACGGCCTGCAGGAAGTGCCCCCGGTCGCCACGCCCGGCTTCGGGTCGTGCGACCTCGACTTCGACGATGTAACCGGCGACTTCGATCTCGCATGCACTTTCTCCGACCTCGTTGCCGCCGCCAGCAACGCACACATTCACGGTCCCGCCGACTACGGTGTCAGCGCCGGTGTTCTCGTTCAACTCGTATGGACGCCTGCCATCAGCGGTACCGTCACCGGATCGGGCACTTTTACGCCTACCGTCCTTCAGCATGTGCTCGACCACATGACCTATGTGAATGTCCACTCCAGCTTCCGCCCCGGCGGAGAGATTCGCGGCCAGATGGTCCCTGAGCCCACGACGGCCATGTTGCTCGGCCTTGGTGCCGTCACCCTCATCGCCCGCCGCCGCCGCTAACGCGCGTGTAACGCCCGTTCAAGCGTGGCGCTGTCATAAATACCGTCGAGCAATGCCTTGCTTTGAGGCAGTTTCGACGATGATCGGCGGAGGGATTTGTCAGGGGCCTGCGAGAATCGGCAGGGCGAGACCACGGTCGAGCTGTCCGCTGGAAGATTTCTCGCTCCATACATCGATCGAATCCGGCGGGATGGCCGTCGGGCGCTTCGTTTCGATCTCGTCAGGCCGGGCCTTAACGATCGGCAGGCGGGAACCAGGCACCTCGTCGCAGCGCACAATCGGGCCGCGCCACAACTTCCATGACCACACGGCGGAATCCAGCGCGGTCTTGGCCAGGGCGGCCATGCCGATGAACTGCATGCCGATATCGGCGCCGGCGAGGCGGCGCTTGGGCGTGAAGATCGCTCCGAGCAGACTCAGCGGGTTGTAGAAGGTGGCATAGCCCGCGATGAGATTCCACTGTTTGCGCCACGGACTGGACTCGGTCGTGGCTACGACGTGGTTGCCGTCGAAGCGGGCCTCATCGACGCGCTGACCGCCAACGGTCTTGAAGACGGCGCCGTCCTGATAGGGTTTGTCGAAGAAGTTTGTGCCTACTGCGGGCGTCAGCACGGTGATCTGCATGCTGATGGCGCCGTGCTTGCGAAGGTAGCGAACCTGGTTGACGAGACCGTAGAGACTTCCGGGGGTATAGAGCGGCTGACCATCGTGGTGCATCATCATGGGCATGGGGCACAGGCCGTTGTCATTCATGGCGGCGAAGACTTCGGCGGTCTTGCTGCCGGCCTGGCCTTTCTTGACCATGGTGCCGGTGAGGTCTTCGACGCCGAACCACAGGGCGCGCATGCCTGCGCGGCGCATCTGCGGCATGAGGTCGATGCACTTGTAGGCATCGTGGATCGTGGCTTCGGTGCCCCAGCGGACGGCCTTGTGGAAGCGCTGGCCGTTGAAGCGGCGCTGGGCGAGCTGATCGATCATTTCCTCGACGGTATCGCGGCGATTGAGGAAGTTGTCATCGGTGCCGAAGAAATTCTTGAAGCCGAACCGCTCGTGCAGGGCGAGCATCTCGTCGCCGAGCCGCTCACCGCTCTTGAAGCGAAACGAATTCTGGTTGTACGCCGGAATCGGGCAGTAACTGCATCGAAACTTGCAGCCCTGGGTCATGATGAGCGAGATGATCCTCGCGCGGCGACCGACATCCCGGGCTGACATCGGCCTGGCGCTGAGCGTTTCCCGCTTGTGCGGCGGCTCCATCCTTTCGAAGGCGGCGATCGGCACCGGTAGCTCGTCGAGATATTGCACGAGGCGCTGGATGCCGGTGTCGACCAGATGGGCCTCACGGCCACCGGGCGGATCGATGCGATAGACGAGACCGGGCACGTCTTCCAGCGCGCCGGTGTCGCGGGCGCGGAGGAAGGCCTGGCGAATCGATTCGCCGGGGCCCATATATTCGAGCAGGCGCTCGATCAGTTCGAGCATGACGTAAGACTCGCCGGTGACGGCGCAGTCAGCATTGATTTCGCCATTTGCGCCGAGACCGAAGTAATCCCACGGCTCGTAGATTGACTTGGGGCCGCCGCAGAGGATGAGCGGCCGCTTGCTTTCGGGAATCGTGCAGGCATCAGCAACGAACCCGTAGGCCTCCTGCGCGTGGATCTGCATGCTGCTGACGAGGAGGATGTCGGGCATACGGCCGTCGATGAGGGCTCGCGAGGGCTTGATGTTCGGCGACCAGAGCTGGAAGGTGATGCGCGAATTCTTGAGACCGGCTGCGTCGAGTGCGTCGGCGACCGCGCGGACGCCGGCAGGGATAATGCGGGTGTCTGCGAAGAGGAAGGGCAGGAGGCGCGTCCGCCGGTCAAAGGCGTACATGATCAGGGCGGAGAGGGCCTGCATTTTGGGATTGGCGGCGAGGCGCTGACAGATGTCGCGGAATCCGCCCGGCCGGATGTATTCGTCGCCCAGAGGTCTTTTGGGTAGCTCCATGGTTGCGAGAAAGATAGCCGCATGGCGGGTAAATTGCAACATAAGCCCACGCAGAATCGAGGGATGGGGGTGTGCTGAGGAGCAGGAGATCGCAGCATTGTATCGAGGCCGCAGGCGGGTAAACTCCCTGTGGAGCAGCCGTCTGATGCTCCCGGCGAGTGGTTCGCAAGACAAAGGTGAGGGATGCCGGCTGTCAGCGACTGCAAGCGCTTGCAGCAACCCGCGATCGAGCGCCCGACTCGGCCTGCCGCTTCGCGTATCGGGATGACTGACGTCCGCAGCGCTACCTAAGGCCGGGGAGACTACTTTGATGGACTCGACACCGGGCAATCCTGGGCGCACACGTGATGCGGATTCGATGGATCTCGTCGCGCAGACGCGCCATCTTCGTCGGAAGGTGACTTTCTGGCGACGCATGGCGTGGATGATCTTCGGCGCGGCCGCAGTATTCGGCATCGTGTTCTGGAATCGGGGTGAAACGCGCCGGCGCGAGTGTCGAGATACGCTCGAGCATTACGCGAAGCTCGCCGCGCAGGTGAAGCTTGGCAATCAGCGCCCCGAACTTCTGGAATTGCAGTGGAATCAGTTCGAGCAGCCGGTTCCGGGCTCTTCGCCGGTTCACTACGATCTGATCCTGCATAAATGGTCGGCCGTGCCCATGCCGGGCGAGAAGATACCGCTGGCCATCTGCCGGGATCGCCATATCACGTCGCTCTCCATCGGAAGACACGTGCTGATGAATACCGACAAGGGCTATCGCGTGGTCTGGATGAACGAGGCGGAAGCGGAGACGATTCTCCTCGACGCCCGGCGAGATAATCCGCGACGCTAAGGGCCGCGTAACCTATTGTTTTTCCTTGATTAGGAGATCATCTGCCTACCTGCGTGGAATGAATACCCCTGAATCGGCTATACTAGTCTGATACGGGCGGGCTACGTCCTGATGAGAGGGGAGTGTTCATGCACATGCGAGATCGCCGCGCGCACTTCGCGCTTCTGGGATTCACGCTGCTTGTTGTCGCGGCCGGGAGTCTGGCCTGTGATACCATGCAGGCCGGCGCTCCTCTCCCGACGAACACCAACGCGAGCGGCGGAAACATTGCCGGGCAGCCCACAATCGGCACACAGCCGACTGCTTCTCCCAATGCGACGGTTCTTGAGCAGCTTTCGCTGGAGCGGCTCAATCGGGCACGGTTGCGTCCCGGTGTGGAGGCGGCGAATTTCGGTATTGCGCTCGACGAGGGCATTCCCGGACAGCTTGCCGATGGACCTCGCCAGCCCGTGGCGATGAACGCGGCGCTGACCAGCGCCGCCCGCCAGCACAGCCAGGACATGCTCGCGCGAAATTACTTCGCGCACGACACGCCGGAGGGCGTATCGCCGTTTACGCGGATGTCGAACGCCGGATACTTGCTCAACGCGGCCGGCGAAAACCTGGCCTGGCGCGGAACGACCGGCGCGCTCAATGAGATCAACACGGTGGAGACGCAGCACGCGGACTTGTTCATCGACACGGACATCCCGGATCGGGGTCATCGCGTCACGATGTTGAACGGGGTGTTTCGCGAGGTGGGCATCGGCGTGATTCAGGGCTCCTTCACGCAAAACGGCATCTCTTACAATTCGATCATGCAGACACAGGACTTCGGCATGCCGCCGAATTCGCCTACCTTTGTGCTCGGTGTGATCTACAACGACAACAATAACAACGGTCGATATGACGCGGGCGAAGGAGTGGCCAGCGCAGCCGTCTCACTTGGCGATGTCGTCCGCACGGCCAACGCCGCGGGGGGGTACTCCTTCGCGGTGAATCAATCGGGGCAGTACACGCTTCAGTTTTCGGGGAACCGATCGCAGACGCTGAACATCACGCGCGGTCAGCCGAATATCAAGGTGGACCTCGTCAATAGCACCACGATCGTGATCAATTTCGGGGTGGGTATTTTGAACTAACAGATCTGACTCTCGGCCACTGACCTCCCTCCGGCTGCTTCGCTCTACCCCGTATCGACCCGCATTGACTCCTGTCTTCAACGAGGAAGGTCCCATAGCGGCTCGTTCTGAATGGAGAGGGCCGGGTGCGCCCTTTTTAGAAGGTGTTTCAGATCGACTCACATAGAAAAATCGAAACCGTCGCTTGATTCCAGGAAACTGTCGGGCATAAGAATAGATGTTAGCTGTCGTGTCCCTTTCAACGGCCCCGCGAGTCTTCGAGAGAGTCTCGCGGGGTTTATTTTTCAACAAATCTCGCTCTTCCGTCGCAACCCTCGCGCTTCCACAATGCCGGCATGATCTGCCGTGATCCGGTCGTGCGATTACACAGCGTCGCCGAGGCGTATTTCTATCTGATGGCCGCTTCGTGTGCGTCCTGCCGGCATGCGCCGCTGAAGCCGGACGGCGAGTTGACGCGTACGGCGGACGAGGCCGCGCCGTGGCAACTCGCGTCGACCTGTGCTTCCTGCTCGAATCGACATACGTTTGCGTTCACCATTCACCCGCCGCCGACGCGCGAGTCGGCTCAGTCGGATGTGGTGAACGCGACGGTCGAACCCTCGCGTGCGATTGATCTACTGGGTTGGCTTACGCTCTTTCAGACGGTGCTGGCCGCCGCGGAGCGCCAGGCGGACCGAGCGACCGCCCGACAGCTTGCGCGCGAGGCGGGTTTGTGCCTTGATGAGGCGCTGAAGTTTTACCGTGGCGTGACGGAGCTTCCCGAGGATGCAGCTTTCTTCACGGAGGGCTCGCTTCGTCATTTTCGAGAGAATTCTGACTGGTATCGGCAGCCCATCTGGCGGGATCGGCGCAGCGTGATGGCCGATTTGGAGCGGGGTAAAAAGCTTGGCGGGAGGCGCTGGTGGCAATTCTGGAAGAAGTAAGCGGCGGAATCAGGGCTGTGACATTCTGCTTGTGGGCGGGCTTTTGACCTTAGAGCGCGTGACCGTAGAATGCCGCCAAATTGCGGTGAACAGGCCGATCGTTATGATCGGTTTCTCGCGGGGAATCGGCGAACGTCGTCGATCTCGCATCCAGCGACTTGGTTCTTGTTGGCGGGCGTACTCGCGCAACATCAGGAGGCACACTGTGCGAACGATTCTTGGTTTGATGTTTCTGTCTTCCGTGCTTGTGGTCAATACGGGTTGCATGACGGCCGCGAAGCGCGTGCTCAAAGAGGGCAAGGGCGCCAGTTCGAAGTCCGAGCCGGTGCCGGGAATGTCCGGCGGCGACTTTACGCGTTTCAGGAGTGTGCAGATCGTGCCGCCGCGGACCAATCTGGGCGGGCTGGTCAGTACGGAGTTCAATTCGTTTCTGGTGACATCGCTGCGTGAGGAGCTGGTCAATGATGAGGACGCCATGTTCAAGGGCGGTTCTCCGACGCTGACGATCGAGCCGGAGATCATGTGGTATCATCGCGGCGGCATCGGCGGCGTCATGCCGGAGAAATTCGTCGTGGCCCTCTTCTGGTTGAAGGAAGGCGGCTCCGAGATCGGTCGCGTGCAGATCGTCACCAAGAGCGAGGCGACGCGGACCGGCGACGATGATCTTGCCGAGTCGATGGCGGCGGGCCTGGCCAAGTATTTCGGCAAAGTCACCAAGAACGAGCAGAAAGAGAAACAGTAGTCCCAGGGGGGAGATCGCTTCGCGGCTGTCACGCCGCGAGAACCCATGGAAGACAACCCTACCGGCCCCGGGCGTTTCTCGCGTCCGGGGCTTTTTATTGCGCGTTACCGGATGCCCGCCCCGGGTGCTCGGGGGCTCCTGCGGCATGGTGAGGGTGGCGCTGCGCAACAACCTATCATTCGACCTGCGATTCCCCGATATTCTCCGTAGGACGGCTCATATCATCATGAATAGAAGGACCCCGTGGTGTGGATGGCCGCGGCAGGGCTTCGCGAGGTGTTTCGTGGGCGACGGTCGATCAGCTTATTGGTTTGCGGCTGCAATGATGCTCTCGTTGCAGGTCGATCGACCGGCCGCTGCGCAGCAGGAAGCCACCGAGCGCGAAGCGCCGCGCGCCGTCTATCTGGATACCAGCTTTGAAGCTGAGCAGGCGTTGGCGCGCGTCGCGCAACTTGAGGCCGATGGGCAGTGGGTTGAGGCGGCGGCGCGGCTCCAGCAGGTTTCGAGGGACTTTGGGCGACATGTGATCGCCGATGGCCCGGGACGGTACGTCTCGATCTGCGAAGCCGTCGGGCGGCGAATATCTGAATGGCCTTCGGACGGATTGGCGGCCTATCGCACGGCCTTTGAACCGGCGGCACGCAATGCGCTGACGACCGCGCGTCGCGCCGGCGACATCGCCGACTTGCTCGCGGTCGGGGATGAGTTTTTCGCCACGCGGAGCGGCGCCGAGGCGATGGACCTTGCCGCGCAGTTTGCGATGGAGCGAGGGCAGTTCAATTCGGCTCGGCGATGGCTGGACCAGTTACTAGCGCATCACCCGGATCGAGTCGAGCTTGGTGCGATGTGGCGCGCGAAATCCGCTGTGTGCGTCGCCCGATTGGGCGATCTGTCACGGCTGACCGCGCTCGCGGAAGCGCATCCGGCGGAACGGCCGGGTGCGTCGGTTCGATGGGCGGGTCGTGAACAATCGCTGGGCGAGTTTGCGCGCGGATCGCTGAGAGAGATTCAGGGCTCGCATGCGGAAGGATCGGAATTGCTGCGTGCGGCATCGGAGAAGACCACGACGTCGATTTTCTGCGGCGCAGCGCATCGGCGAGCTCGCTTCGCCTGTCGCGCGGCGGCCGAGGCGGTGCTGTGGAAATTCACGGCCTTTGGTCATCAGGACGAGACGAGCGATTTCGCTGAACGGTCCGCCGGAGAGCCGGCCTATGAGGATTCGTATTCGCGTGGCCTTCAGACGGGTCTCCTGCTGAGCATGATGCCGGTGGAGGGGGGCGGCCTGATCTATGTGCAGGATGGGCGAAGCGTCTGGGCCGTGGATTCTCGAGATGCGTCGCGCGCGGTCTGGATGTTTGAGGCATCGTCGCGCGATGCGGCGGCGAGTGCGTGGTTGCATGACGAATCGGTGCCGCCGCTCCACACATTGCTGTATGCAGGGGATTCGCAGACAACGCGCGGCGCTGCTTCGCCGAACGCGCGGGGTGGCGCAACGGAGGGGCGGGTCTATGCACACGTCGAGGGAAAGCAGAAGGACATCGGGGAAGATGCGGTCGCGCAGGCGACGTCGGGCGTTGCGCTCGTTTGTCTTGACGCTCGGTCGGGAGCGCTGGTTTGGCGCAACGATCTTGAATCGCTGGGCACGGCGTTTGAAGATGCGTCGTTGGACGGCGCGCCGATTCTGCACGACGGCGATCTCTATGTCGTCGGACGGCGTCGGAAGTCGTTCGGTTTCGAAGCGTGTTTTCTGCTTCGGCTCAACGCGGAGGATGGACAACTACTGGATATGATCCACGTGGGCGAGGCGGCGACGGGAAGCTACGGTTATCGTCGCGCGACGATCGGTCATCCGGCGGCTGAAGCCGATCGTGTTTTTGTTCAGTCCAATCTTGGCTCCATCGCCGCCTACGCTTCGCAACGGGGACGACTGATCTGGATCCATACGTACGAATCCGTGCTGGACAAGGACAGCGACATGACGTGGCCGGATCGAGTCGGTCGACCGGTTCGATCCTGGAGCTATCAGCCCGTTGTGTGTTGGCGCGATGCGATCATCTGCATGCCGCTGGATTCAACGGACGTGTTGATCCTGAGCCAGGAAGACGGCCGCCTGATACGCAGAATCTCCGGCGACGCGATCGAGAGACCGGAGATGATTCTGGGCGTCTCCGAAGATCGCATGTATCTCGTCGGGTCCTATGTCGTTTGCTATGACCTTGCGGCGGGTCGTGTCGCATGGCAACGCCCGCTGGATACAGGACAACTTCTCGGTCGCGGCGCGCTGACGGATACCGGGCTACTGATTCCCACGGATCGGGGCCTGCTGCAATATCCGCTGGAGGGCGGTCGGGCGACCGTGTTTCGGTGGTTGCCGGAGCAGGCGGGGCACGTGCTGCCGCTTGCGGATCAAATCGTCGTTGCCGCGCCGAAGCTGCTATACGGGCTGGTCGGCCGGGAGGATGCCTTCGCGCGAATGACACAGCGAATGGCCGACGCGCCGGACGATCCATGGATCGCCCTGAGTCTTGCGGAGCTGGCCTTTTATAGCGCGGACTACGCGAGCGGGCTCGATGCCGTGGAGGAGGCGGTGCGTCGGCTGGGCGGCTTCGCGCGAATGACGGACGCTGTCGCACGACGACGATTGTTTCAGCGCCTGATGGGCCTTGCGGATTCACTGCTTGCTGCGCACTTATCCGCGGCCGCGGCGCCGCACGACGAGCGCGGGGAGATTGAATCGGCCGACACCGGTGCGCAAACCCAACCACTCCGCGCGATCGAAGCGGCGGTCACCCTGTTGCGGATGGCGGGCCAGTGCGGGCCGACGCCGGAGGATCAGGTCGTTCAACGGTTTCGTCTGGCGCGCCTTCTGGTGCTTGCGGACGACATGGTCGGCGCCGTTGAGGCGTATCAGCAGGTGCTGGTGGATCCAGGATTGCGGCGCGTCGTACTGCATCGCGCCGAATCGTTTGAGTTTCTCACAACCGAGACGACGGGGGACGGGCGCGATGACGAAGCGGATACTGGCAGGGCCGGGTTGAGCGCGGATTCCACAAGGGCCGGGTCGTTCGCGGCGGCGCGCATCGGCGCGCTGGTCCGCAAGCAGGGCCCATCCGTCTACGAAGCAGTCGATCAGAAGGCGCGGGATCGTCTGCGAATTGCCCGGGGCATGGAGGATGACGCGGCGATTCTCGAAGTTGCCGAGGCGTTTCCCAACAGCAGTGCCGCAACCGAGGCACGCGCCGTCCATGCCCGACGAATGCGCGCCTCGGGCGAGCTGGAAGCCGCGTCGCGATCCTTTCGCGGCGCGCTGGCGGATCGCAGGTATTCCGGTCGCCCGGAGTTGATTCGAGAATACGCCGAGTGCCTGGTCGCCGCGGGCCGCCCCGCCGACGCCGCGGACTGGCTCGCGCGTGGAGTTCGGGATTACCCCGATTTTGTGATTTCGCACGACGGCGGGAGAGACGGCTTCGCGGGATATCGCGAGCGGCTTGTCGGCTCGCGTTCGTATGTGAATCCTTCTCAGGCGATTACGGTCGCGCCGGTGACGTCGACGTATGATCGACTCTTTCCAGATCGGGCCACCGTACTCGAACCGCTGCTGGCCGAACTGCCGGATACGACGTGGGAAGACATGCTGACCGCCGGCGCAGGGCAGGTTGATTGCCGGCACCCGATCACGGGGCGATCGCGCTGGCCGCGGCCTTTTGCGACGCGGGCGCAACCGATCCTGCTGGGGATGGACGTATCCCGCTATTACCTGGCGACGGTCTCGCGGGTCTTCGCGTTGACGCGTACCAGCGGACAATTGGAATGGCAATTCGGCGATGAGCCGCCGGACGATCCGCTTGTAGAGCCCGAGTCGCTCCCATCGTGGGTGTATTTCGCCGTGAGCGGTGAACGGCTCTATGCAGGGAATGATCGCGGCAGGATCATTGGTCTGTCGCTCGCCGACGGCGCGTTGCGATGGAGCATCGAGGCCGGCGCGGCGCCGGCGGCGCCGATGGTCGCGAACGATGCGTATGTGTGTTATGCCGCCGCGCAGGGTGCGGACCTGCGAATCGTGGTGCTCGACGCCGCGGACGGTCGGAAGGTTCGCACGATCCAGCCCGCGGATGCCTGGCCGCTGCATCAGCTCATGCTCACACGCAAGGACCGGCTGCTGCTGGTTCGCTCGACGACGATACAGTGCATTGATGTCAGCAGCGGCGAGAGCCAATGGCATGTCACCGCCGAGGAGCATTTCCATCTGCCGACCTTGCAGATCGATGCCGACGCGATTTACGTGAGCGATGATGCCCGACGGATTCGCGCGTACGACCTGGATGAGGGCCGCGTCCTGTGGCGCTCCGCTCCGATTGGTCCGCGGGCCGATCAGGGCATCTGGGCGCAGCTTGCCAACGGCTCCATCTATGTCGCGTGTGCCGATCGGCTGCAATGTCTTGACGCTGCGGACGGCCGCTCGCTCTGGGAGGCGTCGGCGCCGGGCTGTTTGAAGGTGCAGGCGCCACGCCTGACCGCCGACGGTGTTGTCACGATCTCACCAACCGACGCGGCGCGCTCGCGCAGCGGCCGGCGCGAGGCGGCGGACGCTGCTGCCCAGGAGGAGGGGCGTCGCTATCGCATTCGCCGCTATCGCCTTGCCACGGGTTCGGAGATGCCGCTCTTTGACGGCGGCGAGCTGGTCACCGGGCCGATTGAGTCACTCGGCGGCATGATCCTGCGCGATCATGCGATTCTCCTGCTCGACGGCTCACGGTTGATCGGACACGTTTCCCGCCAACAGGAATGATCTCGACGGCAGTCGTCGAACGCCTTGCCACGAATTCGATTCCGCCTTATGAGAAGGAATGGAATCACACACGACGTGGACGATATCATGGACAAAGCCCTTCAGATTGAATCGTTTGTAGACCCCAACTTCGGGGAGAATGCGTATCTTGTTTATCGGCGCGAGGCCGGGCCGTGTTGGATCATCGACCCGGGCCTGCCCCCTTCGGCGGCGCAGATGCTTCGGCGGATTGCATCGCTGAAGCTCAGGCCGGATGCCATCGTACTGACACACGGGCATGCCGATCACATCGCAGGCATTCCCGAGGTGCTTCAGGCGCATACCGACGTGCCGGTTTTTATTGCTCGCGAAGAGGCGGCGGCGCTGACCGATCCGAACGAGAATCTTTCGTCGGGACTGGGTGCCCCGTTTGCGCCCGGTGTGCGGGAAACGCGCGATCTGACCTGTGGTTCGCAGCTTGTGCTGGACGAGTTGACGTGGAGTATCCTGGATGTCGCGGGCCACTCGCCCGGCGGGAGGGCGCTCTATTGTGCGACGGAGGGCGTGGTCATCGTCGGCGATGCGTTGTTTTCCGGTTCGATCGGCCGAACGGACTTTCATCACTCCGACCACGAACAGTTGATTCGCAATATCCGGGAGAACCTCCTTGCCCTGCCGGACGAGACGGAGGTCTATTCGGGCCACGGCCCCGTCACAACGATCGGCAACGAGCGGCGGTATAATCCGTTTCTGCAATAGCGGCGGTTTGAATCGTTTTCAGTGCAATCCGCGTTCATCCGGTAGTTCGAAGCGGCTATTCGTAGCGCAGGGCTTCGATCGGGTCCATTCGGCTGGCGCGCCAGGCAGGGTAGAAGCCGAAGAAGACGCCGGTGGCGCAGGCGAAGCCAAGCGCGATGCCGGCAATCCAGTAGGAGACGTAGGTCTCGTAGCCCTTGAAGGATGTCAGGGCGTGGGAGAAGCCCCAGCCGCCGAACATGCCGAGGATTCCGCCGAGCGTGCAGAGAACGATGGCTTCGATGAGAAACTGCATCATGATGTCGATGTTGCTCGCGCCGATGGCCATGCGCAGGCCGATCTCGCGCGTGCGCTCGGTGACGCTGACCAGCATGATGTTCATGATGCCGATGCCGCCGACGACGAGCGAGACGCCGGCGATCATGCCGAGCAGCCAGGAGAACGAGTCGCTGGATTCCTCCTTGACCTGCGCCGACTCCGACAGGGCGCGGATGCGAAAATCGTCGGGGTCTCCTTCGCGAAGATTATGGCGCTGGCGCAGCAGGCGGCGGATCTGATCTTCGGCGACTTTCGGATCCACCCCATGTGCCGTGGCGGCCATGATGGTTTTGGATACTTCGGCGCCGGCGATTTTTCGCTCGTAGGTTGAGAAGGGGAAAAGGATCACGTCGTCGCTGTCACGTCCGTCGCTCACGCCTTTGAAATCCAACAGGCCCACGATCTTGAAGCGGTTGTTGCGGACGGTGATCTCCTCGCCGATGGGATTGACCGATCCAAACAGCTCGGTGGCCGGTGTCAGACCGATGACGCAGACGGGGCGTTTCTGGGATTCGTCGGCTTCTTCCAGCTCTCGTCCGGCGATGACGCCCCAGCGGCGGATGTCGTGGTAGTTCGGATAGACGCCCTGGACGTTTGTCTGGTAGTTGCTGTAGCTGGATCGGACCTGCATCGTCAACCGGTTGGATGGCGAGGCCGCGCGAACGGCCGAGCATTCGCGCATGATCGCGTCGGCGTCCTCCCGTGTCTGATGGGGTTTGCGCTCCACGTCGGTTCGGCGCACTCCGGATGTCGGCATGCCCCAGCTTCCGATGAACATCCAGTCGTCGCCGAGACGGGCGATTTCGGACTCGACGCGCATCTTCGTCGCCTGGGCCATGGCCACGAGGGTAATGACCGCGCCGACGCCGATAACGATGCCGAGCATCGACAGGGCTGTGCGAACCTTGTTCTTGCCGAGACTGATCCAGGCCTCGGCGACGAGAGTTCCTAAGTTCATGGTTGTCTCACAGATCTATCAACCACCGACGTTGCACAAATCGCTTGTTAATACGAGAGTCCGTTCTTTCGAATATGGACATACGGCGCGGCGGGCAACTCCGGAGCAGCCGCATCGAAGACTTCCCCGACGAAGATTTCATGATCGCCTGCGTCAATCTCACCGCGCACTTTCAAGGATAAACGTGAGATTTGATCGGATATTTCGATGCCGCCGGCCACATCGCGCGTCGTCAATCCGGCGAAGGCGTCGTCTTCAGGGGAGAAGCCCTTGCCGAAATGCTTGAACATCGGCCCAGGATTCTCGCCAAGAACGTTCAACACGAATTCGCCGGATTCGCGGATGAGATGGCCGATCGGACGGCCTTTCTTCACCGCGACGGTAAGCATCGGCGGCTCGAAGGCGGCCTGTTGAACCCAGGAGGCGAGCATGCCGGTGCGCCGTGAGCCGGCCCGCGCGGTCAGAATGGCGCAGCCGCTGGGAACTCTCCCGAGGGCTCGGGCGATCTGTTGCTGTGTTGCTTCGGGCATGCCGTCTTCCTTAGTGAAAACATGGAAACCACACTACCCGCATTGTAGTCCAGGGGCGGCGGCGTTGCACCCTTCGTGGGGAGCGTAATCCTACATCCGGCGTGTTTCGACAATCGGCGGCCCCGGCGGTTTAATCGACGCCATGCGTGAAACCTCCGGGTCTATTACCGACGAAAACTCGTCCATGGCCGCTCGCTACGGCCTCCTGCTGGTCTTGATCCTCGCGGCACTTGTCCGGGGCTACGCCTGTACGGAAATGGCCTGCATCAGTCGCGACGGCGTGCAGTTCGTCACCTACGCCAAACGACTGGCAACGGAACCGATTGCCGCGCTGCGCGACACCACGAAGCAGCCGGGGATGCCGCTGCTCTTGCTGGCGGTCAATCGCATCGCCATCAATCCGGTCTACCAGGAACATCCGCTGATCTGGCAGGCCTGCGGGCAGTTCGTCGCTTTTTGCGGCGGAGTCGTTTCGTGCGTGTTGATCATGCTGCTGGCGCGGCGGCTTTTTCGGGATGAGCGGTTGGCGCTTCTGGCCGGGCTGATTGCCTGTGTGTGGCCACAGGGCGTGCTGCTTTCGGCGGATGTGCTTTCCGACATGCCGCACCTGGCGCTCTATCTGGGGGCGCTTCTTGTGGGTCACGCGGCGATTGAGAAAGTGCGCATACGGCGGCTTGCGCTTTGCGGGGCGCTCGCGGGACTCGCCTACCTGCTGCGGCAGGAGGCGCTGGGCGTCGTGGCGGCGGTGATGATCGGCTGGTTCTGGTGTTTGAAGTCGCGTTCGATGGCCCGACGCGTCGTTGGGGCTGCCGTGTTGTTGCTGACATTCGCTGTGGTCGTTGCGCCGTATCCGATCGCGGTGGGACGCGTCATGCCGAACAAGACGATCGGCGAATTGTTCATCGGTCCGCGGGCGGATGGCGCGGCGGATTCACCGGCTGACAGCCCATTTCACGCTGAGCACTCCCTGACGCTGCGAGGCGCAGGGGAGCCGTCGCTTGCGCATCTGGTGCCGTGGTATCAGGCGCCGGCACGGATGGTGGAGGAGTGGTGCAAGAGCGGGCGGTATGTCCTTTCCACGCTTGTGCTCATCGCGCTGTTTTTGAAATCGTGTCCGAGGGCGGAGCGGACAGGCATGCGGCTGGTGGTGCTGGCTGTGGTGCTGCAGGTCGTCGCGGTGCAGCTTCGGGTCAAGAGCTACGGCGAAATCAGTTCGCGCTATCTGTTGATTCCGGCGGCGCTATGCATCCCGTGGGCTAGTACAGGCATGACGACCCTCGTTCGGCTCATCGCGGCGAGATTGTCCTTGGCGAGCATGGCGGAGGCAGCGAGGACGGCCGAACTCGCCGGGAATTACGCAGCGCCGGCGCCCTTCGAAGTTGTTGAGCGGAGACGGGTGTGGAGTTTGTGGCTTTCAGCGTCGATCCTCGTCTTTGCGCCGCTTGCTTACTATGCGGTGCAGCCGATCAGCGCGGACAAGGCGTCGTACAAACTCGCCGGCCGGTGGCTGCGGCACCACACGGATAAGGCGGATCGCATTCTCGCTCATGATCGGCTGGAGCAGATCATGTTCTACGCAGGGCGCGCCTGGCCCGTGGAGACATGGCTTCCGTACGAGGCCGATGGCGAAAACGCCGATCAGATGGAACGGCTCCTTGCAGCGAACCGGCCGGATTTGTTCCTCGATGCGCGATCGAGTCGTCGCGATCAAACATCGAAGGATGCCGGTTACTGGGATGCGCTGGAATCGCTGGCCGGCTATGAGCTCGTCTGGACCAGCGGCGACGGGCCCCACGAGACGCGAATCTATCGGCGCACGACTCGCGTCGATTAGCGCTTGGCCTTGTTCCAGTCGGCGAGGAAGCGTTCGAGGCCGATGTCGGTGAGAGGGTGGCTGAGCATTTTCTTGAAGACGTCGTAGGGCATGGTGCCGATATCGGCGCCGGCCTTGGCGGACTGCACGACATGCAGAGGATGGCGCAAACTCGCGGCGAGGATTTCCGTCTGGAAGCCGTAGTTGTCGTAGATCGTGCGAATCTCCTCGATGAGGAGCATGCCGTCGTGGCCGATGTCATCGAGGCGACCGAGAAAGGGCGAACAGAAAGTAGCGCCGACCTTGGCGACGATGAGCGCCTGCAACGGTTGGAAGATGAGCGTCATGTTGACCTTGATGCCCTCGGCGACGCAGATCTTGAGGGCCTTGACGCCTTCGGCGATGGTCGGCAGTTTGACGATGATATTCGGCGCGATCCTGGCCAGCTCGCGCGCTTCTTTGACCATGGCATCGCACTCGGTCGAGACCACCTCGGCCGAGACCGGCCCGGGGATGACTTCGCAGATTTGCGCAACGAGGGTTTTGAAGTCCTTGCCCTCCCTCGCGACGAGACTCGGGTTCGTCGTGATACCATCCACGATGCCCAATGCCGCGCCGGCCTTGATCTCATCCAAATTCGCCGTATCCAGGAAAAACTTCATCGCTGCCCTGCTCCCTCGACCTGTTCGCGTGCCTGCGCCACTGCGGCGTGAGCGTCCGACGGCCATATCGCGTTTCATTCTAACGCCGCAAGTCGGTAGAGGCCACGGCTGCGACTTCTCGCCGGCCGGCTTTGCCATGCGCGGCGATGGGTGTCATGATGCCCGGCCGAACAGGGGAATGAGGCACACACGATGTTGAGACCCTATCTTCGGCTTCCGCGTGCGGTCCATATTCTCTGCCTGGGGATGTTCATCAATCGGGCCGGGTCGTTTCTTGTTCCCTTCCTGACGCTTTACCTGACGACGCGGCTTGGTCTGAAGGTGACGTTCGCCACGGCCGCGATCGGCGCGTACGGGCTCGGTTCCATCTGCGGCTCATTGCTGGGCGGACAGCTTGCGGATCAGATCGGCCGGCGAATCGTCATGATCGGCAGTCTCTTTGGCGGCGCGGCGATCATTCTGGTATTCAGCCAACTGACATCGCAGTGGAGCATTCTGGTTACGGCGTTCTTGCTGGCGCTGGTGATCGACACGTATCGGCCGGCGGCCTCGGCGATGGTGGCTGACCTCGTGGCGCCGCATCAGCGCTCGCTGGCCTTCGGGCTGATGTATGTGTCGATCAATCTCGGTTTCGCCGTTGCCCCCGTGATCGGCGGCGTCCTGTCGGAGTACTCGTTCGTGCTGTTGTTCGTGGGTGACGCCACGACGTGTGTACTGTACGGATTTATCATTTTTTTCTTCATACGTGAGACGCTCGCTTCCCGCAGGCATGCCGAACCAGCGAATCTCTCGCAAGACGGCGACGGCATCGCTGCCGATGGCGGCAGAGACAAAGTGGCGGCACTTGAAGCAGTGCGGTACGTCCTGCGGGATCGAACGTTTCTCGTTTTCTGTACCGCGACGCTGTTGATGGCGGTCGTCTTCATGCAATCCATCTCGACGCTGCCCCTGTATATGCGCGAGCGGGGTTTCACGCCTCGGACGTATGGGCTGATCATCGCCGTGAACGGTGCGATGATTACCTGCCTCCAGCTTCCCTTTACGCATTACCTGAATCGATTCAACCGGGGCAGCGTCGTAACGCTCGCGGCCCTGGTGATGGGAGCGGGCTTCGGTCTGACGTCGATCGCCATAGCGCCCTGGCACTTCGTGTGCACCGTGGTGTTCTGGACCGTCGGCGAAATGATGCACGCGCCCTACTTACAGGCGATCGTTTCGGACCTCGCTCCGCCGGCGATGCGAGCCCGATACATGGGCGTCTTCTCGCTGTCCTACGGCACGGCGATGATGATCGGCGCGCCGCTCGGCGGGCAGGTACTGGCACGGTACGGCAGCGGTGTATGGATTGCGGCGATGGGGGTGGGGCTTGCCGGCGGGGTGATGTACTGGGGTCTGCGGCGGCGGATCAGGACTCCGGACGTCCCGCGCTGATCACCCTCTTACGCAGGTACTTCTTGCCGTTTGCCAGAGAAAGGGTGACCGTCACTTCGTAGCGGCCCGGTCGCTTGTAGCTGTGAAGGGGCTTTTCGTCGTAGGATTCATCACCGTCGCCGAAGAACCACTTGCGTTTTGTCGCGGGCGGCACAGATTGCATTTCAAAACGGTAGGTCAGCGGATCGTCTGGATCCGGGGTAAACGCTTGCACGCGCACCCACAGCCGCTCGGCTGCGATCTTCTTGAAATACTTCCACGCCAGGCCCGGATTGATTCGCTGGTGGGTGCCGGGAATCTCCTGCTCGTCCACGTAGGCGCCCTGTTCGCGCAGCCATGCGACCATCGCCTTGCTCTGATCACGAAGGAGCACATCGCCCTGCCCGTAGATGACCTTGATGGATTGCCAGGAATCCAGGCGGCCCTCCGGAATATCCATAAAGGTTGCGTCGAAGGTGCCTTGTCGAATGAAGAGTGCGCGAAACACATCGGGGTTTCGCAGGCCGATGTGCAGGATGTCATAGGCCCCGGCGGACCAGCCGGTCATGAAGACCTGATGCTCGGCAATTCGGTAACGGCGCTTGAGGTCGGCTACCAGTTCCAGCACCGCGCGTTCATCCTTTCGTTGCATGGCGATTTGCTGATCCGCCGGAGGCGGCAGGTCGCCCCGTGCCGCCTCGAGTGTCGGCGCGACGACGATGATGCCCTGGTTCTCCGCGAAGGAGGCCCACTCCTGCATCTGATGCTTCGCCGTGTCGTAGGGCCAGGTGCCGTGGCACAGCACAACGAGCGGCCATGCGCGGGATTCTTTGTAGACGCTGGGGACATACAGCAAATAGGGGCGTTTCTGCTCGGGCGTCTTCATCTCGACGACCGGCGCCTGGGTCGGCAGCGATTCGAGCGTAGGACAACCCGCAAGCAGCGGGACGAAGGGGAGCAGCAGGAGGGTGAAACGTCGGCTTCGATGGGCGAATCTCATGACCCTAATATATAGTACTTTCAAACCCGCGCCGCCCTGGCCGGCGCTTGCCCGGGAGGCGGGGCGTTCCTATACTTTTGGATATCCGATGTCTGCGGAGCGAGTAAGGTGCAGGGCGTTCGCCGCAGCGGGGGCTTAATAGTCAGGAGACCAGTTTATGCCGGCGAAGCTTGAAGGCCGATCGGTGCTCGTTGTAGATGACGATCCAGATGTGTTGAACACCGTGCGGATGGCTTTTGACGCCGCCGGAGCAAATGTGTCCACTGCCAACGACGGCAACAAGGCACTGGAAATGGCCCGAAAGGTCGATCCCGACCTGATCGTGCTGGACATGATGATGCCGCGGCGGAGCGGCTTTCTGGTCATGGAAACCCTCAAGCCGCACAAGACGGCCGGCACACGGCCTTACGTCATTATGATCACCGCCAACGAGGGCAAACGACATGAGTTGTACGCCCGGCACCTCGGCGTGGACGACTACCTCAATAAGCCCTTTAGCATGGATCGGCTCCTTGAGCGGGCCTGTGAGCTGTTGGGCGGCAAGTTTATCGACCCTGAAAAACCCGCCTGAGTGGTATCGCCGGTTTCGTGATTTGTAGCGTAAAACGATGGATTTCATGGGCCATTTCGGCCTCCCGTCGGGGCCTAAGACCCTACGGGCCGGATCGTTAACATATCCTTCTTGTCGAGTCTCCGGCTTTCGTGTAGTCTGGTTGGATTATTCCCAGGGGCAACAGCAGCGCCGGGGCCCGGTCGGATGGTGTTTGTCGGGCGAATGGGCGCAAGCGATGTAGGAGCTTTAAGAGCGATGGCGCTTACCTCAGAGAGCAAGCAACAGTTGGTCGGCACCTATCGGCGTCATGACAAGGATACGGGATCGCCCGAGGTGCAGATTGCGCTTCTCACCAAGCGGATTACGGAACTGACGGAGCACCTCAAGACGCACAAGAAGGATCATGCCTCACGTCGCGGCTTGCTGAAGATGGTGGGAGCACGGTCGAGTCTGCTGAAGTATCTGACACGAATGGACCGCGAGAAGTATCAGAAGATCATTGACAGTCTGGGTCTGCGAAAGTAGTCGTCCTCGGCCCTCGGGGCCTGTCTCAAGCACATCAGTCGGATCAGCTCGCATTTCCGCGGGCCTTGCTCAACGGCAATCGTGCATTCGGGCAGCGCTGCGCGGACTGGCCCGCTCCTCGTCGTGTTCGATCCGCACCACGTCCGGTTTCGGCTTCGCCGGACCGGCCTCATGTTGATTGATGAGTCAGATGTCGTAGTTGAAATTGTGTATCGAGTCGGAAACAAACAGGTTGGAAAATGAAGACGTACAGTGTTGAAGGTGAAATCGGCGGACGAATTCTCAAGTTTGAAACCGGCAAGCTGGCCAAGCAGGCCGCGGGCTCGGTGCTCGTCACCTACGGCGAGACGATCGTGCTGTGCACGGTGGTGACTGGAAAGCCCCGGGAGGGCATTGATTTCTTCCCGCTCACGGTCGATTACCGCGAGAAAATGTACGCGGCGGGCAAGTTTCCCGGCGGCTTCTTCAAGCGCGAAGCCCGACCGACCCAGAAAGAAATTCTCACCATGCGGTTGACGGACCGTCCGATCCGGCCGCTCTTTCCCGAAGATTTTCGCGACGAAGTGCTGATTCAGTGCATGGTGCTCTCGTCCGATCAGGAGAACGATGCCGACGTGCTGACCATGTGCGGCGCCTCGGCGGCGCTGATGGTAAGCTCGATTCCGTTTGATGGGCCCGCTGCCGGCGTGCGTGTCGGCCGCGTCGATGGCGAGCTGGTCATCAACCCGACCATCAGCCAGCGTGCCGGCAGCGACCTGGAAGTGATCCTCGCCGCCCACCACGACGCGGTGAACATGATCGAGGTCGCCGCGGGCGAGTTGTCGGAGAAAGTCATCGCCGACGCGATCGACTTCGGCTTCAACGAGGCCCGAAAGATCTGCGCCCTGGTCAAGGAACTGGGCGATATGGTCAACGCGCCGAAGACCTGGAAGCCGCCGGAGCGGGACAAGGCCATGCCCGAGAAGGTCAAGTCGCTCTGCGAGAAGTATGACCTGAAGGGGGCTAAGAAAACGGCCGGCAAGCAGGAGCGCTATGCCGCGGTGGACGCGGTTTATGAGAAGATTCTCACGGAACTGTGTCCCGAGGATGCGAAAGACCTGCTCTACACAAAGAACGACGTCAAGAACGAGATTCAGAAGGTCGAGGAGCGTCTGTATCACAAGATGGTGCTGGATGACGGCAAACGCCCCGACGGCCGCGGCCCGGACGACATCCGCGAGATCATCTGCGAAGTCGGCGTTCTTCCGCGAGCGCACGGCTCTGCTCTGTTCACCCGCGGCGAGACGCAGGCCCTCGTGGTCGCCACGCTCGGCACCTCGCGCGATGAGCAGATGGTCGACGACCTGCTCGAGGAATACAGCAAGAAGTTCATGCTGCACTACAACTTCCCGCCCTTCTGCACGGGCGAGGTCAAGCGGATGGGGCCGGTCAGCCGCCGCGAGATCGGACACGGAAATCTTGCCGAGCGGTCACTTCAGGCCGTCCTGCCGACGCCCGACAAGTTCCCCTACACCATTCGACTCGTCAGCGAAATCATGGAGTCGAACGGCTCCAGCTCAATGGCTTCAGTCTGCGGCGGCACGCTGAGTCTGATGGACGCCGGCGTTCCCATTAAGCACCCCGTCGCCGGTATCAGCATCGGCATGGTTCACGATGGCGACCGTTATGCATTGCTGACGGACATCCTCGGAGAGGAAGACCACTTCGGCGACATGGACTTCAAAGTCTCCGGCACGCAGGTGGGAATCACCGCCGTCCAGCTCGACCTGAAGGCCCGAAGCATCTCGCAGAAGCAGATCGTTGAGACGCTGGAGAAGGCCCGCGTGGCCCGAATGAAGATTCTCAAGGAAATGCTGACCGTAATTCCAAAGCCGCGTGCGGACATCAGCTCCTACGCGCCGCGCCTGCTGACCATCAAGGTCGCCGTCGACAAGATCGGCAAGATCATCGGCCCGGGCGGCAAGGGCATCAAGGCGATCGAGGCCGCTACCGGCGCCAAGCTCGACATCGAGGACGACGGCACGGTCTATATCTCCAGTCTCGATGCGGCCGGCGCTCAGGCGGCCTACGAATGCGTCGAGCAGATTTCCGAAGGCGTGCGCGTCGGCAAGATTTACAACGGCCGGGTCACGTCGATCAAGGACTTCGGCGCGTTCGTCGAAGTGACGCCGGGCCAGGACGGCCTGTGTCACATCAGCGAGCTGTCGGACGAGTACGTCCAGCGCGTCACCGATGTGTGCAATGTCGGCGATCAGATGCGCGTAAAGGTGATCCTGATTGACGATACCGGCCGCATCAAGCTGTCGCGCAAGCAGGCGATCATCGAGGATCGTCAGACAGAGACGCAAAGCGCATAGAGACGATGTCTCGCGGCTCCTGGCTACATGAAACCAGGCCATGCCTGCGTACGATCTAAGCCCAGGGCAGGCCCGCCCTGGGCTTTGTCATGTAGTAGTCGGCCGTGGGGCGCGTGTGCCTGCATCGTGGAGCGGATGATCCATGAAAGAGGAACGATCGGACCCTGCGATGCCGGATTCTTCGAAGATCGACTCCGGCCCGATCGGTACGACGCTGCTTGCCGAGCAGCTCGCGGAGCTTGCTGCCCTCACCGGCGGCCTGGCCCACGAGATTCGCAATCCGCTTTCCACATTGAAGGTCAATCTCCAACTGCTCGACGAAGACTGGCGAAGGATTGAATCGTCTGATCCGTCGACGCCGCGCGATACCCAGGACGTCGCCCGACGTAGCCGGAGACGGGTCGAGACGCTGCTCAAGGAAGCGGATCGACTCGAGCAGATTCTTCACGATTTCCTGCAATACATCGGCCGGCGTGATCTGTCGCCTGCTCCGCACGATCTCAACCACATCGTGAGCGAGCTGGCGGACTTCTATCGCCCCCAGGCACAGGCCGGTGGGGTGGACTTTCAGGTGACGCTGCACCCTCAGCCGCTCGTCTGCCGGGTGGATGTCAATTATCTCAAGCAGGCGCTGCTCAATCTGCTGATCAACGCTCAGCAGGCCATGCCGGGCGGCGGCGAGTTGCGATTGGCGCTCTCCGTGGATGAATCGCGCCAGGCGCGGATCGACCTATCCGACACCGGGCCAGGCGTTCCGGATGATGAACAGGATCGAATCTTTCGTGCGTACTACTCGACGAAGAAGGGCGGCACGGGCCTGGGGTTGGCGACGGCGCGTCGCATCGTCCGCGAGCATGGCGGCAGGATTGCGGTTCGGAACAATCCCACCGCAGGCGCGACTTTCAGCATTCTGTTGCCGGTGTCGTAGGCGGGCGACGCCCTGCGGCGCGAGACGACGACCCGGCGGGTCGGCATTATCAATTCCGCAATTCGCATTTCTCGCTATGCTACGCCGCCATGTCGAGGCCTGCTCCCCATCCCACGGTTTCGAATGAAGCGCCGGCGCTTGCCCATGAACCGCCGGCGTCGATCTTTCGAAATCGGAATTTCATCCTGCTCTGGTGCGCGTATACCACCAGCGCGCTGGGCGATCATCTCTCCGAAATGGCTCTGCTGGAAATGCAGGAAGCCACCAATCGGCCGGATTCCACGCGCATCACCGCAATCATGCTCTTTGTCTTCATGCTACCCTTTGCTTTCTTCGGGCCGGTCATGGGCTATCTGGCGGACCGGCTGCCGCGCAAATGGGTCATGATCTCGGCGGACGTGGTCCGCGCACTGGTTTTGTTCAGTCTTTATGGCTGTTTCGTCTGGCTCTTCGACACGTTCGCGGGAACGGCCCTCGAAGTTCGCCCGGCGGGTGACGGGAAGCCGGCGCTGTACAGCCCATGGTTGTATGCCTCGCCGCTGTTCGCCGTCGGGCTCTTCGCGGCGATGTTCTCACCGGCTCGAGCGGCCATGCTGCCTTCGCTCATTCGCTCGGAACAGATCGTCCGCGGAAACGGCCTGATGAACGCCATGGGGCCGATCGCTTCGATCGTTTCCTACATCATTGGCGGCTACCTCGTCGTGCGCTATGGGCCGACGCTGAACTTTCGCATCAACGGATTGACCTTTCTCATCAGTGCGCTGTTCATCATTTTCATACGCCCGCCCCAGCGCAGTGCGCTTCATCTGGAAGGCGCGCCGCGGAGGACCGGTCTGCTCGACGGCTTGGCCTACTGTCGCGGGCATCGTCGGGTCATCGAGCTGATTATCTTTGCGCTGCTCTTCTGGTCCGCAGCGGGAGTCGTGCGCAGTGTCATCCCCGCGCTCGTCGGGCATGTGTTCGGCGGCTCCGTGAAGGACATCGGTTACTACAACGCCAGTCTGGGCATCGGCATGCTCAGCGGCGCGTTGCTGCTCGCTTACCTTGGCGACGCGATCAAGAGTGAGATCGCCGTCTGCTGGTCGCTTAAGGGCGCCGGCGCGGCCGTCATCTGGCTGGCGATCGTCGCGCAGTTTCAGGTTGGGAAGATCTCCGGCGGCGTGGGGCTCTTTCTGACCGGCATGTTCGGGTCGGGCGTGCTCGTTGGGACGAACGCTTTGATTCAGAAAATCGTGCCGGACTTCTTCCGTGGGCGCGTGTTTGGCGTCAAGGACGTCGTCACCATGCTCGGCCTTCTGACCTTCACCGGCCTGCTGGGTATTCCCGCTTGGGAGAACATCGACGATTACGTGGTGGTATTGCTGTCCCTCGTCGGCATCGTCCTGCTCAGCGGCGGCGTGTGGGCCAGCCGAACGCGATTGCGCCGCGGCCGCTTCGGACTTGTCATCACTTTCTGGAAGAATCTCAACGAGTTCTATTGCCGGTTCTGGGCTCGCGTCCGACGCATGGGCGTTTGCACGGTGCCTGCGGAAGGGCCGGTGATCGTCGCCGCCAACCATGTCTGCACGCTCGACCCCTTCCTGCTGACGGCGACGAGCCCGAATCGATATGTGAGCTTCATGATTGCACGCGAGTTTGCGCGGCTACCGTTGTTTCGCCATCTCGTGGAGATGGTCGAATGCGTGCCGGTCAATCGCACGGGAAGTGACGTGACGTCGGTGAAGGCGGCGCTGCGACACCTGGAGCAGGGGCGATGCCTCGGCATCTTTCCACAGGGGCGGATTCAGTTTCCCGATGAGGCGATCGAGGTTCGTGAGGGCGTGGGAATGTTAGCCCTGCGAAGCGGTGCGACGATCGTGCCGGCGTACATCTCCGGCGTGACACAACGGCCCTTTCCGGGAAAAAAGTACGGCGACTTTATGAGCTTGATCGCTCCCCTGGTTCGACGGCATCATGCGGAAGTTCGCTACGGTCCGCCCATTGATTTGTCCGCATGGAAAGGCCGCGAGAAGGACCGCGAGGCGTACAGGGAAGTCGCGGAACATATTATGGAGCAGATCAACGCGCTGGCTCTGATCCCGAGGTGAGTAGTGTATGCAGAATCACCCTTCACGATCGTGCAACAAGGGACCATCGACGCCATCGCCGGTGCAAGGATGGATCCTTACGCCGCCCGGAAGGTGACGCGGTTGCGTCGCGCCGAAGGGTGAACAGCGATCTGGACAGACTTTTCATGAGCGTTTATAGCATCACATGACGTAACGTGTCCTGACGCGGTTGGCATCCTGCATGAAACTCATCGTTCAAATCCCCTGTCTGAATGAAGAGGACACGCTGCCGGCAACGCTGCGCGACATTCCACGGCAGATTCCCGGCGTCGATAAGGTCGAGATTCTCATCATCGACGACGGCTGCACCGATCGGACCGTCGAGGTGGCGCGGGAGATGGGCGTCGAGCACGTCCTGAAGTTTCCCGGAAACCGCGGCCTGGGACACGCCTTCGCCGCCGGGATGGATTACTGCCTGCGCAGCGGCGCCGATATCATCGTCAATACCGACGGCGACAATCAATACTTTGGCGGCGACATTCCCCGACTGGTTCAGCCGATCCTGGAGAATCGGGCACATCTCGTCATCGGCGACCGCGAGCCGGAGAAGGTCGCCCACTTTTCCTTCGTCAAGAAGAAGATGCAGACCCTCGGCAGCAAGGTGGTCAGCTTTCTCGCGGGCATCCCCGTGCCGGACGTGGCCAGCGGCTTTCGTGCGTACAGCCGCGAGGCGGCGATGCGGCTGGTCTGCTCGACGGACTTCGATCATACGGTGGACCACGCGATTCAGGCCGGGCGCAAGCGGCTCATTACGGTGAGCTTGCCCATCCGCACGAACGAGAAGCTTCGTGAGTCGCGGCTGTTTTCAAACATCGGCGTATTCATCAGCCGCTCGATGGGGATCATGGTTCGGGTTTACTCGTCGTACCAGGCGATGAAGATGTTTGCCGCCTGCGGGCTGGCGGCCTTCGCGGCCGGCTTTCTGATCGGCGTGCGGTTCCTCTACTTCTTCTTCTTCACCGATGAGCACAATCAACACGTGCAGTCCCTGATTCTCGCGGCGATCCTTCTGCTCGCCGGCTTCCAGATGATCCTCACGGGCATCGTGGCGGATCTCATCAACTCGACACGCGGCGTGGTGGAAGATGTGTCCTACCGCCTGCGGCGAATGGAAGATGAGCAAGACAATGATCGTTAGAATGCAATTCCAACTGAGGACTTGGATGACCTGAAGTCATGGTTCGAATTGATGATTAGCAGGCGGGTAGTTCGTCCAGCTGAGTAGCACGAGGACAGTGGTGGCCAAACTTTCTCCGGTTTCTTATCGCGAGTTCATACGCCGCCTGCGGAAACTCGGCGTCGAGGGACCACATGCCGGTGGGTAGCATCCATTCATGTTGCGCGACAATCGGCCATAACACGTGCCGAATCCACACGGGCATGAAATTTCGGTCGCCCTGCTTCGACGATTCTTAAAGCAGCTTGGGGTCAGTCCTGCTGAATGGGAGGCGGCGGGGTGAGAAGAACGATCAACTTGCGAGCTTCATTTTCTTGGGAAACGGTTTGACGCCGGGGAGGCGGGGCAGCTTGTTGCCCAGTTGAAGACTGATCACGATCCAGTCTTCCAGAACTTCCTGAAGCTGTCGGCGGCAAGATTCTAGCGTGCGGCTGTTCGCCCACACGCCACGAAAGCCCGAAATCTCCCCGTAGTATGACCCGTCTTCGATTCGGTCATACTCCGCCCTTGCCATCGCGGCCGAGATGTATTCGGTCAACATAATTCACTCTGTTCAGTTAGCTCTCACACGATCATGCAGTACCCATGATAATTCAATCATCGGCCGACAAGCTTCCAAGGGTGGATATGCTCCCGGTTATCATGCACTGCGGCCAATAAGCGTCGATTTGACGCTGGAAATGGCATTTCGCCGCGGGGTGTCTTTCCTTGACTTGTTCTGAAACGCCTTCTATACTCCGCACTGGTTGGTTCGAAGACCGAGCTGGTCAGGTTTTGTGACATGTCGAGTGACTGCCCGCACCTGTTTTCTCTCGCGATCATCCTTCCTTCCGGTCCGAACTGTCGGACACTTTCTTTTCAACCCTGAAAGGTAAACAAAGGGTTGATCGGCCCATCTTCTCTGGAGAAAAACCATGGGCAAAAAACTGTATGTGGGCAATTTGGGTTTCGACGTCTCGGACAACGAATTGAGGGAGCTTTTTGGCTCCTTTGGAAGCGTTGACAGCGCGCAGGTCATCACCGACCGTGACACGGGCCGCAGCAAGGGCTTCGGCTTTGTCGAAATGAGCAGCTCCGGTGAGGCCCAGGCGGCCATCACCGCACTGGACGGCAAGGATCATCAGGGCCGCGCCCTGAAGGTCAATGAAGCCCGTCCGAAGGAAAGTCGCCCGGGTGGCGGCGGCGGCGGTGGCGGCGGCGCCCGTCGCAGCCGATACTAACTGATAGGGACAAACCGATCCGTCGGGGTTCGTCGAGCCGCATTGCAGCTTGACGCTCTGGCTTGTTGAATTGCCTTCCTGGCGTCTGGTCCGCGTGAAGCGCGGACCAGACGCTTTTCATAAGACAGAATATCGACACGGAGGTACCCCACACGTGCAGTCAGCGATCGCCCCTGCTGAAGGAATCACTTCGTCGCCCGATACGCTCGAAACGACGGAACACACGGATGTCTCCCCGAATGTTCGTTACGCCACGTTCCTGGCAATCGTTCTTCCGTTCATCGGTCTGATCGCCGCGGTTTATCTGCTCTGGGGACGCGGCATTACCTGGGTGGACCTGTCGATGTTTCTTGCCCTGTACGCCATAACGGCCATGGGCATCACGATCGGCTTTCACCGCCTCCTGACGCATCGCGCGTTTGAAACCACTCCGTTCATCAAGTGTCTTCTGGCGATTGCCGGCTCCATGGCCGTGCAGGGCTCGGTCATGCACTGGGTGGCGACGCATCGGCGACACCATCAGCACAGCGACGAAGAAGAGGACCCGCACTCGCCGCATGCCTATGGTTCCGGCGTCATCGGCGTGATCCGCGGTCTCTGGCATTCGCATGTCGGCTGGTTGCTTGCGCCGGATGCGCCGGATCTTGCCGGCTATGTATGCGACCTGCGTCGCGATCGTGTTTCTGCAACGGTCAGCAGACTGTTTCCGCTGTGGGTCTTTCTCGGATTGCTCATTCCGGCCGCTCTTGGCGGGTTGCTCACGCGGTCATGGTTTGGCGCGCTGACCGGCTTCATCTGGGGCGGCCTGGTTCGCGTCTTCTTTGTTCACCACGTGACATGGAGCATCAACTCCGTCTGTCATATCTGGGGAAGCAGGCCCTATCGCACGGGCGATCACAGCAGAAACAATGTCATCTTCGGCATCCTCGCATGGGGCGAGGGGTGGCACAACAATCATCATGCCTTTCCGACTTCCGCACGGCACGGTTTGCGATGGTGGCAGGTTGACATCAGCTACGCGGTTATCCGCACGCTGGCCTTCCTGCGACTCGCATGGAATGTCCGCCTGCCCGCCGCCGAGGTGCTCGTGGCCCGCAGCAGCGAGACGGCTGACGCGTCAACGGCGACCCCGGCCGACGACGCAATTCCGACGGCAGACACCGAAGACAAGAGCGACAGCCAATTGTTGCAGCTGATCATGCCCAAACAAATTGCATGAGAAAAAGCTGAGCTTACCAAATACTCTAAAAGCAACCAGAGCGGGTCGCGTGTTTCATGCGATCCAACTCGGAGTCCGAGAGAATTTTGACGATGTTCCCGGTTGTGGTAAAATCAAAGAGCTATGTTGGAGCATGTTTGCATCAAACATTACCGCTGTCTGCGCATGCTGAGTGCTCCGCTCAAGCCGCTTACGATATTGATTGGCGCCAATGATACGGGAAAGTCTTCCTTTCTTGCTGCGCTGAATTGCCTTGCAACTTGCTCTAAACTCGACACGTCCGATTATTGGCGAGGGGATCCGGCTCTGGCCGTCGATATCCGAGTCAGCGGTGTCGCAAAGGGCGCTGCAAGAACGGTAAATGCAGTCTGGAGTGCCAACAAGAGGCCACCGGACAAGAGCGTTATTGCAGAATTGTCGAGTTGCCTTGATCCTTGTCTTAGGGTTCAACTACCGGCGACTGGTCCGGCCACGACAACCAAAGGATTTGCGGATTCGTCGGGCCCGCCTTCCTTCGACCCGAGCGGCGGTAACATTCCTACGTTTTTGGATTATCTTCTGCGTACGGACCGTCCGCGCCTTGCCGCAATTGAAGAGGCGCTTCGTAGACTTATCCCTGGCTTCGAGCAATTGAACATCGCGACACCCACGCCGGATCAGCGACGGCTGGATTTCTTGATTGAGTCGGGTTTGAAGATCAACGGCGATCATGCTTCGACTGGCGTGCGATTGCTTGCATTCTTTGTGAGTCTGGCGTTTCACCCGGAGCCACCGAAATTGCTGCTTTTGGAAGAGCCCGAGACCGGCGTTCATCCTAGGCGGTTGGGTGAGGTCATGGGATTGCTAAAGGAATTGACACAGGGCCTTCACGGGCGCCACGCGACGCAGGTCATCCTCACGACCCATTCGCCATATCTGCTCGATCACGTTGACCCAAGCATGGATCAAGTCCTCGTTTTTCGACGCGAGGAAGATGGCAGCCGCACGGCAGAGCCGGTGGACGAGGATCGCCTCAAAATTTTTCTTGATGAGTTTATGCTGGGAGAGGTTTGGTTCAACCAGGGTGAAGAGAACATGATTTCCCGGAACGCTCCATGATCCAGCTCTTATTCGTCGGCGATGGCCAGCGTGATACCGTTATGGTTCCCGCGCTCGTTCAGAAAGTCCTGGGTGTATCCGTGGGTGAAGAGTCTCGACAGTGGGCGAGGCTTCAAGGCGCAGGTCGGGGCTATGCAAAGAAGCTTAAGTTTGCCGTTCGCACAGCCATTGATCGAGGTCTTGAGGGCGTGGTAGCCGTCGTCGATCAGGATCGGGAGAAACGCGGTGTTCGCTGCATCCAGATGCAAGCTGCGCGTGACGAGGACCGTGCAAAGGCCGTGTTGATGCCCACGGCCGTCGGTGAGGCGTGTCCTCATGGTGAAGCATGGCTATTGGACGACCCGTCCGCCGTTAGGATTGCCCTGAAGCTCTCCAAGGATCATCCCATCACATCAGTGAAGAAAACAAACAGTCCGAAGCGTGAGTTGCATCGGTTAATCTCCGACAGCGAACGTGCAGGCGACAAGCCGCTACATGTCCTCGGCGACATCGCTGAGTACGTCGACACGTCACGCTATCAACAGCCCGAAGGAACAGGTTGGACGGCCTTTGAGGTCGAAATACAATCGGAACTCAGGCCGCTTGTTCATCTGTAGTTCATCCGCTTTTTCCCTTACGGATCGTACCTGCTCCGCTAACGACTTGTTCGATGGCCGGTTCGCCGCTGTAGGTGATGTTGCCGGAGCCGCTGATCGTCGCCTTCAATTTGTTCTCCGCGTGTACCTTGGCATTGCCTGAACCACTGATGGTGATGGCGACTTCCTCGGCCTTCAAGTCGGCCGCATACACGTCGCCCGCCCCGCTCACCGTCACTTCAAACCGCTTCGTCTTGCCGTCGGCATGAACGGTGCTCGCGCCGCTCACGACGATTTTCAGCGGCTCGTCCTTCACGTCGTGAACTTCCAGCTTCGTCGCCCCGCTGCAACGGACATGCTTCAGCGATGGAGTACCGAGCACGATCACAATCTCCGTACTCGGGTTAATCGACTCGGTCGGGCGGATGGACAGGCGACCGCCTTCGACCTTTGTCTCGATGAGCGGCAGAAGATTGTCATCGGCGGTGATCGTCAGCGGGGTCGCCTCGCCGATGGTCACCTTGATATTGCCGCTTCCGGACAAGGCCAACTCATCAAAGGAACCAATCTCGCGGGTCTCCGTGATCGCCACGCCGCTGCCGCGGACACCCGTCACGGACTGGCAACCGACAGAAACAAGGACGACCAGGCACAGCAGACCGACCGTGACCCGCGACATAAGCATTCTCCTTGATAAGTGACATCTGAATCGCATGATAGGATTTATGCCGCCCGAACGGAATATTTCAGCGCGCCGGCGGAGGAGGCAGGAGAACTGTCCGGACGGACAAAATCGGTGGCGCAGCCGCCCGTAACTCGTCCAGAACCGCTTCCGGCACGGTCCCGTCGATCTTCAGGAGCATCAGGGCCGTCTTGGCCCGGCGTGAGAGGGTCATATCGGCGATGTTGATCCGATGCCGGCCGAAGAGCGTGCCGACCAGCCCGATGACGCCGGGCTGGTCGTCGTTGAAGATCAGCACGAGCAGCCCGTCGGGCACGACCTCCATGCGATAGCCGTCGATCGAGAGGATGTGCGGCAGGCCATCGAGAAACACGGCGCCCTCAACGCTGTGCGACTCGCCAAGTCGCTCGATGGTCAGCGTCACCACCTCGTAATAATCTCGTCGCGCGGTCAGGCCCGCATGGCGCACGCCAATGCCGCGCTCTCGGGCGAACTCGGCGGCGTTCACCAGATTCAGCCGCCCCTCGATGTGCGGGCTCATCAGCTCAACGACGGCCTGGAGCGCAAGCGTGGGACACAGGGCGGTCATCGTCTCGCTGCCCTGCGTGGTCACTTCGACGCGATCGACGCCTCCGGCGCAAAGCGGCGAGAGGATCGCGCTCATTCGCGCCGTCAGATCGAGGTACGCCCGGTCGCGGTCCGTCAGATGCGCCGGAAGGCCGGCGACATTGACCGCGCCGCGGATAATGCCGGAGCAGAGATAATCGAGCAGCGACTCGACGGCTTCCGTGGAGACGGCGGTTTGCGCTTCTTCCGTCGAGGCGCCGAGGTGTGGCGTCAGGACGATGTTCTTCGCGGTCAGCAGCGGCGAATCGCCCGGCGGTTCGGTGGCGAATACGTCAATCGCAGCACCGGCGAGTCGGCCGTTGTTCAATGCGTCGGCCAGCGCCGCTTCGTCCACGAGCGCGCCGCGAGCACAGTTGATGAGCATTGCGGACGGCTTCATCAGATCAAGCTGCGGCTTGCCGATCATCTTCTTGCTGTCGGGCGTCATCGAGGCGTGCAGGGTGAGTACATCCACCTGCGGCAACAGATCGTCGAACTTCTTGGCCAGTCGAACGCG
Source organism: uncultured Planctomycetaceae bacterium (assembly GCA_964385225.1). Taxonomy (GTDB): domain Bacteria; phylum Planctomycetota; class Phycisphaerae; order UBA1845; family UTPLA1; genus UTPLA1. The sequence goes on along the minus strand of CAYLOE010000016.1, from coordinate 17,181 downwards.
GCCATCAAGGGCCGTGTCGCCGGACAGGAGCGGGTCGAACGCAATCACGTTCATTTTCAGCCCGATGGCTCGTTCGGCGACTGCCCTGCCCACACGGCCAAGACCGACAATTCCGAGCGTTTTGCCTGCGAGTTGTCGCCCGACGAAGGCCTTACGCTCCCACTTGCACTCCATCACATGAGCGTGCGCCTGCGGCAGATGACGCATGGTCGCCAGCATCAGCGCGACGGCGTGTTCAGCCGTGGAAACGGTGTTCGCGTCCGGCGTGTTGATGACCAGCACGCCTGCGGCCGTGGCGGCGGGAACGTCGACATTGTCCACGCCGACACCCGCGCGGGCGATCACGCGGAGCTTGCCCGGCGAGGCGAGAATCTCGCGCGTGACCTTCACACCGGAGCGGATGATCATGCCGTCGTATTCGCCGACGATCGCACCCATCTCCGCCGGGGCCAGGCCCGTGCGCACATCCACGGTAATGCCGGTTCGCGCGCGCAGCATCGCCAACCCTTCTTCGGCGATACTGTCCGCAACGAGTATTTTCAGCATGGCGCCTGTCGTTTGTTTCGACGAAGCCGAGAGATTGCAATCCGTCGGCTGCCTGTCACATGATCGGTTTCAACTCGACCTTGATGATCATGTCCTTCATATCGGTTAGCGCGGTCAGCAACTCCGGTGTGGGTTTCTGATGCAGTCTGATAACGGCGACCGCGGCTCGGGCCCCCTGGAAGATGGTGTTCGACATTTCCTCGACGTTGATCTCGGCTCGGCGAAGCATGTCCAGCACCGATGCCAGCACGCCCACCTTGTCATAATGCCGAATCACGAGCTGGCAGCATGCCGGCGACTGCGTCTCGATGTTCACGCAGTTGGGCACCTGGCCGGTGTCCTTGAAGGCCCGACAGACGCGGACCGTCTCCGCGGCGATAGCTTCCTGGGCCTGATCGGTGGAGGCGCCGATGTGATGGGTGCCGTAGATCACGCCGTCGGTCTTGAGTAGCTCCGCATCGAACGCGCCGGTGGCATCCTGCGGCTCATTGGGAAAGACATCCAGCCCCACGCGGATACCCTTTTCGCGCATGACTTTCGCCAGCGCGGCATAGTCGAGCACGTCCGCACGAGCGGTGTTGATGACGTAGCTGCCGGGTCGCAGGCGTTCGAGAACGTCGGCGCTGATGAGCCCCTTGGTTTCCGTGGCCGCCGCGATATGGATACTGAAGATGTCGCACGCCGCGGCCACTTCGGCGGCATTGCCCAGCCGCGTAACGCCCATCGCTTCGGCCTGTTCATCCGTCAGCGATCGGCTCCATGCCACCACGTCCATCTCAAAGGACTGAGCCCGCGCGACCACGGCCTGCCCGATCTGGCCCATGCCGATGACGCCCAGCGTGCGACCCTTCAGGCCGCGCGCCTGGGCGTAATCCTTCTTGTTCCATTTGCCGTTGCGCAAATCGACGGCATTGTCCACAATGCGGCGGTCCAGCGCCAGGATGAGCGCGAAGGTCAATTCCGCAACGGCCACGGCGTTTTTGCCGGGACAATTCGAAACGAAGATGCCGCGGCGCGATGCGGCGGCCACGTCGATCGTGTTATATCCTGCACCGGCGCGGACGATCAGCCCGAGTTGGGTCGATGCGTTGATCATGTCCGCCGTCACCTTCGTGCCGCGCACGACGAGCACCTGGCAGGCGCTCTTGACGATTGCATCGCGCAGGGCGTCGTCCTTGAGCGCCGGTTCGCTGGTGATTTCAAAGCCGGCCGCCCGGAGGCCGTCGATGCCGGATGCCTCAAACTTGTCTGCAACGAGAACCTTCATGCCTGCAATCCCTCTGGTGACAACGAAGAATGCAGCACGGCATCTTATCGCACCTGCCGCCAGGCGCGAAGCAGTCATTCGAGCCACGACCGATTAAATGCCCGACCCGTCGGTGACGTGGTGGGTCAGCGTAGCGAAGAGCGACTTGCGAAAGTGAACCAGTCGCTCGACTTCGCCGTAGCCACATGCCCGATGCGCGGTGACGCCCACGTCGTTTTCCGGCATGGCATCCGAGGCCATCTCCCGGCAGCCGCGTTCCAGCGCCCAATTCTCCGCCGCGACAAGAAGATGCCGACCGACGCCCTGTCGTCGGACGTCCGGATCGACGTACCACCCTTCGATGTAGCCCACGGGCCCGGTTTCGCACCCGATGGCCGTCGCGTGCAGCGAAACCTCGATGAAGCCGGCAAGCGAGCCCGTCGGCCGCGCCGCCACGAACACCACCTGCTCTGCCAGGCGCGTCATGACGTTGGCGATTTCGCAGATGTGTTCTTCCGCGGGGCAGTCCGGCCACAGCGCAAGTCGCATCCGCAGCCATTCGGCGTGATCTCCCGGCTCGGCCTTACGGATCGTCATCGCCATGCATCCCGACTCCGAATCGCACCGCACCCGGCGATGCAATTCACGCACAACGATTCTACACCTCTTCCGTGATCGATTCGAGCAGGAAGCCCTGCATGACCTGGTTCGAAACCAGCATGCCACGGCGCGTCAGTCGGAAGCCGTTCGCGTCACAGACCAGCAGGCCAAGCTCGCCAAGTCGCGTCAATTCGTCGGCGAACAGCGATGCTGCGTCGAAACCCGTCCGTTCACGGAACCGCGCGAAATTCACGCCTTCAGTGAGCCGCAGCATCTGCACGGCAGTTTCGCCGGCTCGGCCCCGCGGCGATAATTGTTCCTGCTCCGCAATCAGCATTGCACAGGGATCTTCACTCGATACGGGCTGACCGAGGATCGGTATGACAACGTTCAAGCCCTCGTCGTGAACATCAGGCGATACGGCGGCACTCTCTCGCCGGCGCTTTGGGCTGTTTTCTGCATCTGACGATAGCCGTTCGACGTAGCGCCGCACGTCCGCGGCATTCTTGCGTCGAACGCCGTCGAGGTAGGAAACCGCCGACGGTCCAATGCCGAGATACTCGCGATTTTCCCAATAGATGATATTTGCACGGCAGCGTCGGCCCGGCCGCGCGAAATTGCTGATCTCGTAGTGCTCGTAACCGGCGGCGGACAATTCGTCGATCGTCAGCTCGAACATGTCGGCCTCAAGCGATTCATCGCAGGGTGTGACGCGGCCATCGGCTCGCATGCGCGTCATCGAGGTGCCCGGCTCGTACATGAGTGAGTAGCACGACAGATGTTCCGTGCCGATTTCGATCGCGCGGGCCAATGTCTCGCGCCAGCTCGCGAGCGACTGTCCGGGGATGCCGTAAATCAGATCGAGATTGATGTGATCGAAGCCGACGGCCCGGGCAGCGTCGACGGATTCGAAGATATGCTGCGGATCGTGCAGTCGCTCAAGGACAGCCAGCTCAGCAGGGTTGAACGACTGAGCGCCGAAGGAGATTCGATTCACGCCGAGTTCGTGCAGGAGTTCCAGTTTTAATTCGTCCGTACTCGACGGGTTGGCCTCGACGGTGAATTCGACGACAGGACCGGTCCGTCTGCTGATCTCGTTTAGAATGACCCGCAAGGCGTCCGCAGGAAGCACCGTCGGCGTGCCGCCTCCTACGAAGATCGTCTCGACCGGCCGACCGGGGTCGCGCAGGGCCATTTCGCGGCCTAGCGCCTTCACCAGGCCATCCACCAGCCCCGGGAGCGTCGGGAGCGAATAAAAATCGCAATAGCCGCACTTCGTCGTGCAGAAGGGCAGATGAACGTACCAGCCGATGCTCCCGTCGTCAGGCATAGAATCTCCGTGGGGGCCCGGTCTCAAACCGGCCAATCCTCCGTATATTACAAGACCTTGGCCCCGGTGGCGTGAGTTGTTTGACGCATTGCTTGAATGGCTCGCGCCGCAAAGGTACATTGGAGACTTACTGCTTATTCGCCGGGTCCACCCGCGAACCATGAAGTCGATTCAATCCGAGCGATCGCGCAGCAGGATCATGATGGTCAATCTGGTCACCTTCAGTCGCAAAGGGAAGCGCAAGGACTTCGTGATCGGCGCTGCGCCGAGCATCATCGGCCGAAAACCCGAGGCCGATATTCGCATTCCGCTCGGCGAGGTATCCCGCGCGCATTGCGAGATCCGACTCAACGGAAGCAAGGTCGTCGTCCGTGATCTGGGCAGCAGCAACGGCACCTACGTCAACAATGAACGCGTCAAGGAATCGCCCCTCAAGGCAGGCGATACCGTGCGCGTCGGCCCGGTCCAGTTCACCGTACAGATCGACGGCAAGCCGGAGAAGATCGTCCCGCTTCCCGGCTCGTCTCCTTCGGCCCGTGCGACGGCCGGACCGGCGCGAGCGGACACCGTGACAAAGGCGACTTCGTCGCGCGCGCCGGCGACCGCGGATTCACCGTCGGATGACGATTTCGACATCGACAACCTCGAAGAGCTGGATTCGGAAGACCTCAGCGACCTGGACCTTGTCAACGCCGACATCGACGAGATCAGCGACTCCGGCATCATCGACGAGGTGGAGGAAGTCGAGGAGATCGAGGGCCTCGAAGAAATCTCCGAAGATGATCTCATTCCAGACGACGACTCGGACAAGATCTGACCCCTTCCATACTTCTCGCAGCGCCCTGATTGAACATCGCGTTATAGTATCCCGCGTCCATGTCCACGACCCATCGCATCGCCGGCTCGGTCCGCACCTGGGGGGAGATGATCAAGTTCTCCCACTCGGTCTTTGCACTCCCTTTCGCCGTCTTCGCCGCGTTTCTGGCGGGCCGCGAGCTTGTCGACGGCTGGCCGGGTTGGGGACGGCTCGGCCTGATTGCCGCCTGCATGGTTGCCGCACGCAGTTTCGCCATGACCTTCAACCGCATTGCCGACGCGGTCCTTGACGCGCGAAATCCTCGCACGATGGCGCGACCGATCCCCGCCGGGCGGATCAGCATCGGTCAGGCATGGCTCTTCACCCTTCTGTCGGCCGCTTGTTTTGTCATCGCCTGCGCCGGCTTTGCGTTTTGTTACGATAACCCCTGGCCGATTCGGCTTTCGGCGCCGGTGCTGATTGCGCTCGCGTCGTATTCCTATGCCAAGCGCTTCACATCCATCGCGCACTTCTTCCTCGGGGCGGTTATCGCAATGGCGCCGATCGCCGCATGGATGGCCATTCACCCGTCGTCGCTGGGGTTGCCCGTGGTGCTGCTTTCCGCCGCGGTGACGTTCTGGATTGCCGGGTTCGATATCATCTACGCCTGTCAGGACGTGGAAATCGATCGGCGAGAGGGTCTGTTTTCGATCCCCGCGCGGCTGGGCATCGCGCGCGCGCTGTTGGTGTCACGATGTTGTCACGTATTGACGGTCGGCCTGCTCGTCGCGGTCGGGCTCAGCGCGAATCTCGGCGCAATCTACTGGAGCGGCGCGGTCCTGACGGCGGCACTACTCGCCGCGGAGCAGTCGGTCGTCAAAGCAAACGATCTCTCGCGGGTGAACCTCGCCTTCTTCACGCTTAACGGCTGCGTGAGTCTGCTTCTCGGCATCGTCGGCACGATTGACGTTTTGGTTTGAAAATGGTTCCGGAACATTCAAGACTTGCAGATTCCATAGAGTTCTGCGAGTAAAGATGGTCAGATCACATCTTGCTAAAACGTTTTATACCTGAACCATTGTACGTTCGTGCTGGGCTTTCAGGATGTCCACGAAGCGTGTCGCCACATCGAAATCGCTGAGAAAAACGCTGCGAGAACACTTGATGCTCGGGGGGGTGGGGATACTATAAGTGGTCAGGCAGCACCTATCCAGAGCGTATAGCGGGCTAAAAGGTATCGGTAACTTGTCGGCTTGGGTGCCTTCGTTCTGGACGCGTTCAATTCGAGAGCTGAAAGAAGAGTTCAGCGATGAATCAGAAAAGAAACTTTAGGAGAATTGCCGCGACCGTCATCGGTCTTGTGAGTGTGATGGCCCTCGTTGCCTTTATCGGATCGCGACCAGAAGGCGTTTCCGCCGAGACGACGGCGATTCCGAAGGCGAGTGACCTCTTTGACGATGTACAATTGCCCTACTGGGGATTGGGCGCTGTGTGGATCGATGCGAATGGAATGGTGGTTTTCGAAATCGCCGGAAAGGAGTCGGTAGGTTTCATGACGAACGTCGCGGGCCTCTGGCTGGTGGAAGTAGACCAGACCGTTTTGTTCTACCGGGAAGCTGGTCCGGGGGCCCTTGTACATCAATTCCCTGAGCAGCCCGTTCCTGATCCCGAGATGTTGTCGGTCGCTTTTCACATAGTAGGTTACCTTGGACTTGACTATGACCAGGATTCAGGCCTCCTCGAAATTGAAGTCGATGGAGCGAAGCAGGCCTTTAAGGCCGAGCTAAGCTTCGAGAATTCATTCCTCGTCGACTCGGGCGCATCGCAGCAGCAACAGTATGCCCAGAACAGTTGTCAATGCGATTGCAACTATCCCGCTATGCCCTGTACCAGTTCAAAAACATGTGATCCCGGCTGGCATTGCATGTGCCGCTGCAGGTGTGGTCAGAGCAGTAGCGACTGCATGTGTAGCGACTGCTATCGTCATCGGCGCACGGGTGTCGATATCGTGCCGATCGATCCACTGCCGGTTGATCCCTGATCGCTGGGTTGAGTTCTTGCAGCTCTCAGACGGTCTGGTGTGCGATGTTTTGACTTCTTCCCGCATCAAAAACGATAATCGCGGCCTTTTTCGGCCCTCGATATAAGGCAATCCGCGCCTCGTTGTATGGCGTTGATTACCCGTCCGAAGGGCTGTATAGTCCCTGGCGATGTTCACGTTGATTCGATCCCTCTGTCGAGCGATGGTTCCGTTGGCCGCGGCTCTGGTAATGGCCGGGGGGCCGGCGGTCTTCGCCGCGCAGTCACACTGCCGGCAGCGGGCCGCCGAGGAACTGGCCCGACAGAAGGCCGCCCAGCAGACGCCGCCCGGCGGCTCGCAGGCCGATGGTGACGTGCGTTCCACGGATTCCCTCGCTGGCGCTTCGGGCTGGTTCAGGGGAGAAACTGCCGCCGAAACCGGCACGGATACTTGCGCTGAGTCCGGCCCTGGCGCTGCTTCGGACGCTTCGCCGGTCAAATCGACAGAGCCGCGCTCGAGTGATTCATCGAACGCCTGTTTCGTCGCCGCCGGCGCCAAGCCGGTTGACACCCACGGCGCCGCGCAGGCCCTTCGTCCGGCCGATTCGATCGTTCGCGATTGCGGACGGCATCGCTGTCGTCATCTCATCATCGAGACGGATTCGCATCTTCCGTCCGAGCTTCATCGACCGGCGTATCAAGCGCTGGCGCCGCCGATCTGCTGATCAAGCCCAGGGCGTGCTGCCCCCGGGTAGGCATCGTGCGGCGGGTCTCCCGCGCTTTCGCGGGCGATTCGACTTTCTCCCTTTTATTCAACAGACGAACCCATGCGTCGATCGTATTCGCAGGCGTCGTGACCAACGCGCCGATCATCACTGAATCAATCGCCCTTATGTAATTGCAACCTGGAAGGTGTCTCATGAACGAACGTGATATCTGGTGGAAGATCGTCCTCATCGGCTTTGTCGCGGCACTGGCTTTTGCCACGGTCTGGCCCATGGATCAGAAACTCAAGTACGGCATCGACCTCGCCGGTGGTTACAGTCTGCTCTACGAGATCGACGATTCGGGCATGTCCGCCGCCGAGAAGGCCGGTCTGTCCGAGAGGGTCATGCGCGTCCTTCGCGAGCGCGTGGATCCCAAGGGCGTCTACAACCTCGTCTGGCGGCCGGTCGGCGCGAATCGACTTGAAATCCAGATGCCGCGTCCCAGCGAGGATGTCGTCCTGGCTCGCCGCGAATACGAGGACTATCAGGAACAGATTCAGGCGACGATCGTTCGTCGCACCGATGTGCTTCGCGCCCTGGCTCGTACGGGAGAGGATCGCGCCCGCGACTTCGCCGGCATGGTCAAAAACGTCCCCGAGCGGCAGGCGCTGCTCGCGGCGGTCGCCGACGCCTACGACGCCGTTCAATCGGCGCAGGCCGAGTATGAACAGCGCGTTGCACAGATTGAGGCGGACAATCTGAACCGCGAGCAGATCGAAGCGGCCCTGCGAACGTCGCTCGCCGAGCGTCCGGCGGCAATGGCGGCGCTCGTCGGCGGAATTCCCGCGAGAAAAGAACTGCTCGAAGTGGCCGCGAAGGCATGGGACGAAGTGGAAGCGACCCGAGCGACGACGCAACCGGCCGCGGACGGAAGCGAAGCATCGTCGGATGCAATGACGGCCTTCCGCGACAAGCAGACCGCTTACAACACCGCCGTTCGCGCGGTGCTCGATGCCAACGTCGATCCAAACAAGACCTCGGAGGGAATGACCATCGACCGGGTCATCGAACTCGAGCTGAAGTTTGACGCCGCCCTCGCGGACGCGCTGGCGACGAACATCGACATCGGCCAGTTGCAGCTTCTGCTCGACGGCCGACCGGGCGACGCCAAGCGTGAAGAGGACCTGAATCGACTCAAGGAGAAGTTTCCCGGGCTGACGCCGATGATCGACGGCATGGTCTCGGCGGCCGATCGTCTCAAACGTCAGCGGCGCGGCGAAGGTCGACTCGAAGACCCCGCCGACCTGCAACGTCTTCTCCGCGGCGCGGGCGTGCTCGAGTTTCGCATTCTTCCGCGGCGCGACGCGGCCAGCGCCGATCAGTTCGACCGCTACATTGAGCAGCTCAAGACGCGCGGACCGCGTCGACTACCCGGCGAGGAAAATTACCAGTGGTTCGCGATCGAGGACCCCAAGGACTTTCTTAACATGAAGGACCTTGATCGAGACTTTGAAGGCGCCAAGAACAGTCTGCCGATCGTCGCCGAGCGCTACGGTAATCGTTACTACGTCCTCGCCCACATCAGCGACACCAATGCGATGGTTCACCGCTTCGGCGAGCCCGACTGGTCGCTCAAGGGTGCACGCTTTGCCCGTGACGAGATCGGCCGCCCGGCGATCGGCTTCAGTCTTGATGAGCGCGGCGGAGACAAGTTCGCCCAGTTGACCCGGCTGAACGTCGGCAAGCAACTCTGCATCTTCCTGGATGACGAGGCCATCTCGCACGCGACGATCAACACGGTGATTCGCACGGAGGGCATCATTCAGGGATCGTTCTCGCCGCAGGAAGTGACCGAGATGGTCAAGAAGCTTGACGCCGGAAGTCTTCCGAAGAAGCTGAAGGACCCGCCGATCAGCGTACGCGCGATCGGTCCGAGTCTTGGAGAGGCCAACCGCGAGGCGGGCCTTCGCTCCGCCCAGTACGGCGCCATCCTCGTGGCGATCTTCATGCTGGTTTACTACTTCTACGTCGGCGGCGTCGCCGTCTTCGCGGTAGGGCTCAACCTGTTGATGACGCTCGCCGTACTGTCGGCGATGGGGGCCACGCTCACCTTGCCGGGAATCGCCGGTCTTGTGCTCTCGCTGGGCATGGCCGTGGACGCCAACGTGCTGATTAACGAGCGAATGCGCGAAGAACTGGCCCGCGGCAATACGATGCGCATGGCCATCAAGCTCGGTTACGAACGGGCGTTTCGAGCCATTCTCGACTCGAACGTGACCACGCTCCTGACCTGTATCATTCTCTACTGGGTGGGCAGCGAAGAAATCAAGGGCTTCGGACTGACGCTCGGCATCGGCGTCGTACTCAACCTGTTCACCGCCTACTTCGTCACGCGCATCTTCTTCGAGATGATGTCGATGTTGTCGATCCCGATGGAGGTAGCCCGCTATCCGATCTTTGCCGCACTGGGCATCGCCGGCGTCGGCGCCGCGCTCTACGGCCTCGGTTATCTGTGGAACGACGAGCTGACCCGCGAACACTCGGTCCTCATGGCTTTCGGGCAGGCCCTTCTCGAGTGCGCGCCGGCGGTCGTCGGACTTCTCATTCTGATTTCCATCTTCCGGGCCATTCACCGGTTCTTCCAGCGCGGTCCCAAGCCGTGTCTGCCCATGATGCGGCTCATCGGAGCCCCCAAGATTAACTGGGTCGGCCTGCGACCGCTTTTCTTCGGCGCGTCGGCCGTCGTCGCGGTCGCCGGATTGTTCTGCTTTTCGCAGCTGGAACGCGAGCAGCTGTATGACATCGAATTTCTCGGCGGTACCGCGGCACAGATCGATCTTCGGGATCCCGGCTCGATTGACCAGACCGAAATCTCGAAGCGCCTCGAACAGTCAGGCGAAACGCTCAAGAAGTTTGCCGGCGCTGTTCGCTCCGCCACGGTCACGGGATCAGGCGGAGTCTACGTACTGAATTGCCCCGGCGTTCCCGCGGTTCGAATGGAGCCGGTCATCAAGTCGGTCATGGACGTTGAGGACAACCGATTGCTGAGCGAGATCGACGGCATCCGCTACAGCGATCCCGGCGCAACGCAGATTACCATTCGCACGCGCACGGAGGAGGATACCAACGTCACGCTTGACGACATGAAGCGCTATCTCGACGATTTCGCCCTGAAGTTTGAGCGGGCCGGTGAGTCCATCGCCCGTGCCCAGGTGCAGGGCGTGCAGAGCATCGGCTCCGACCGTGCGACGGACAAGTCGTTCGAGATCGTGACGCTGGAGTCCAACAAGGAGATCGTCGTCGGCGCCATCATGGAAACCATGCAGGACGTGCTGGACATCCAGCCGGCCCTGACCTTCACGCTGATGGACGACGCTTCCGCCGGTGGCGCCCCGTACTTCGCCGTCCGCGAAGATGACATTCGACAGCTCAACCTGCCGCTCAGCGACACCGAGCTTGCTCAGGTTGATCTGCGTGGCTGGAAGGGCGGCGTCGCCATGGTACTGGACCGAATCAACCCGCCGCAAAACCTCAAGACGCTCAAGGATCGACTTCGGGCAATGCGGCTACAGCCGGGCTTCGAAGCACATGGATGGCGCGAGTCCGATGTGTTCGGCCTGCAATCCGCCTCACCGGGGAGCGATCTGTACAACCGGGTGATGGTGGTCGTCGCGGACGAGAACTATCCCATGCTCGACGAGCAGCGCAACATCGCCTCAAGCTGGATCAGCGAGCTGGCCGAGCCGGAGGTGGCCCTGATTCAGGCGGCCCTGCAGCGACAGACGTCGCTAAGCCAGGTGACCCAGTTCGACCAGCAGGTGTCGGCCGAAGCACAGACTTCGGCGATCATTGCCGTGTCGCTGAGCTGGATGGTTATCATCATCTACGTCTGGTTCCGCTTCGGAAACATTCGCTGGGGCCTCTCGGCGGTCGCCGCCCTGGTACATGACGTTATCGTGGCCATCGGCGCCATTGCCGCCTGCCATTTCCTCGCGGATACAGCGATCGGCAAGGCCCTGCTTCTGGAGAAGTTCCGAATCGACCTGGCCATGGTCGCGGCCCTGCTGACGGTCATCGGCTACTCGGTCAACGACACCATCGTCGTCTTCGACCGCATCCGTGAGAATCGTGGTCGGCTCGATGATATTACGCCGGAGATGGTTAATACCTCGGTCAGCCAGACGCTCGCAAGAACCATCTTGACCGGCGTCTCGACCATGCTCACAATCCTGGTGATGTACATCTTCGGCGGCCCCGGGATTCATGGCTTTAACTTCGCCATGTTCATCGGTATCGTCGTCGGAACGTACAGTTCCTTTGCCATTGCCGCGCAGTTCCTTGTGAAGAAAGTGGCGCCGGCGGTGGTTCGAGCCAGGTAGCGACGCGTCGGATTGCGTCAGGGAGGACGTCATGGGTACGGAGACCAGAGTCGGAATCGTGGCGGGTTTGGCGATCGTCGTCATTGCCAGCGTGTACTTCTTCTACGGGAGCACGCCGGGCGAGGACGAATTGCTCATCGCCACGGCGACGCGCGTGAGCGAGCCGCCGAAGATCCCCGAAACCGCCGATCAGAAATCCGCCGCGAGAGAAACGCCGCGGCAGGGTGCTTCGCCGGACCGAACGGCGCAAAACCGTCCGCGCGGCACACAGCAGCCCGTACAAAGGCCGCCGCAGCGCCTGGAGGATCGTCTGGCGACCGGTCCGCGTCCGTCGGCAGCAGCGCCGGCGCCGACGCCTCGGACGCAAAGCGATCCGTCGCGCCGCGTGCCGGTTGTTCTGGCCGATGCATCGCGTCCGCCGTCTGCTCAGGAGACGCCGGCACAGCAGCCGATCTCGCTGCGGACTAGCCCTTCGCCCGAACTGGTCGAAGCCACGTGGGATAATCTGGTCAAGAGCGGCGAGAAGCCGTCGAGCCCGCAGGGGTCGGATTACGGCACGATCGCCGACCGCATCCGATCAGCGGTTTCATCGGACGTCGAGGGGAATGACACAGGTAGCGTCTCATCCGACCCGACTCGAACGGCCTCCACCGACGCCGTTCGTGCCGCGAATTCGGCGCCTTCAAGACCCTCGACGGTTCGTCCCGAGTCTCGCCCGCCGATGATCACGCCGCGCACGACGGTTGCGAATCCGGCTTCGTCCTTGACCACGCCTACGCAGTCGCCCTTGCAGCAGCGACCGCCGATGGTCGCTTCGACCGGCCTCTGGCCGAAGAAGCACGTCATCCGTGAAGGCGACACGCTCGAAGCGATTTCGCAGCAGTACTACGATCGCCGAACCGCCTCCGAGGAAATCCTCGCGGCCAATCCTCAGGTCAAGAGTCCGAGGCATTTGCGCATCGGCGACACCTTGACGATCCCCGGGCCTGCGCCGTCTGCCGCCGGTTCCGCATCGACACCTGTCGTTCGGCCGGCAGAAGCCGTCTCGACCGAGCAGCCGCCGTCGCGCGCCGCGAAGACTTACACGGTCGTCAGCGGAGACACGCTCTACGGAATCGCCCAGAAGCAGCTCGGCAGCGGACCGCGTTGGGAGGAAATCCTGCGGCTCAACAAGGCCCTGCTCAAGGGCGACCCCAAGCGACTTGCGCCGGGCATGGCGTTGCAGTTGCCCGAATAAAGCTCACTTAATCGAGCGATTAATCGCTTTTCGCGCATTCCCGTCCATGGAAGGTCTTGGACGGTGCGCTCGCATTTTGCTTCCGGCAGGGGTGCCAGACGCTTCAGCAAGCGCCGTGTCGCCCGATCGAGGTTACACTTCATAGGGCCGACTGTAGCATGATTCATCACCGGGAGCGGACGTGGCCGTTGAACTGGAATGCAAGGTTGCCGTCGCTTCACATCACGGGTTGGCGGAGAAACTCCGCGCCGCCGGAGCCGAGTATCTCGGCCGCGTTCTTGAAGTCAACCGACTGTTCGACAATGCCGAGCAGGCCCTGTTGCATCGCGGCTGCGGACTGCGCGTGAGAAGCGTCCGCATCCTCGACGGTCACGCGAACGGCGCCGCCGCCACGTTGACCTTCAAGGGTCCGGTGCAGACGTCGACCTTCAAACAGCGCGAAGAAGTCGAACTGCCGATCGGAGATGCCGATGCGATGGCACTTCTGTTGGCGGAACTCGGCTACGTCGCATGGCTGACCTTCGAGAAACGCCGGGAGACATGGCGATATTGCCCGGGCGACCCGAATACAAGCTGCACGGTGGTGCTGGACGAGCTGCCCGAACTCGGTTGCTTCGTTGAAATCGAAGGCCCGACGCAGGCGTGCATCGAACGGGTGGCCGCACTGCTGGAGCTGGATGCCGGCGGATCGATTACCAGGAGCTACGCCGCACTGATCGCCGAACGGCAAGTTACCGCCCACGCAGGCCCGATGACGCTCCGATTCGCCGCGAAGGGCTGACCGGCGGTGGGATGGAGTTCCAATCTTGACGCGCGGCGGTCTTGCTTCTAGCTTTTGAGCCCTTGTCGACTGGGGTTGGTTTGCTACAGGAGTCCTTGCGCATATGAATCTTGTCACCGGCGGCACCGGGCTTCTCGGCTCTCATATCGTTGAACAATTACGCAAACGCGGGCGTCCGGTGCGGGTGCTGGTTCGTCGTGGGGCGGACGTGTCCTGGCTGAAGACACAGGGCGTCGAACTGGCCGAAGGGGATCTGTCCGATCTGCCTTCCATCATGCGCGCCTGCGAGGGTGTCCAGTGTATCTATCATGCCGCCGCGCGCGTCGGCGACTGGGGTCCATGGGAAGACTTCATCAAGATCACCGTCGAGGGCTCGAAGAATCTCTTCGACGCCGCGGAGCGCTCCGGTGTGCCTCGCTTCATTCATATCAGCTCGATCAGCGTCTATGGCCATGTGAATGTGCCCGGCCTGGTCGTGGATGAATCGGCGCCGCTGGGACAGAAGCTCTTCAAGTGGTCTTACTACACGCGGGCGAAGGTGATGGTCGAGGAGGAACTGTGGCGCCGCCATCGTGCCGGCAGCAAGGTGAAGTACACCGTCATTCGCCCGAGCTGGCTGTACGGACCGCGTGATCGGGCCACGATCAAGCGCCTGGTGACCATGGTGCGCGAGCGAAAGGCAAAGCTGCTGGGCAGCGGCGACAATCGGCTGAATGTGGTCTATGCCGGCAATGTCGCGGAGGGCTGCATCCTCGCCGCTGATAACGCGGCGGCCGTTGGTCAGGCATACAACTGCTCGAACGACGGCGAATTGACCCAGCGCGACTACTTCAACCTGATCGCAGAGGCCATCGGCGAACCGCCCGTCACGAAGACGGTGCCGTACAAAATCGCTTACCGCGCGGCGTTCATCCTGGAATGCATCGGTCATCTCTTCAAGCTCAAGAAGCCGCCGCTCGTCACACGCTACGCCGTGTGGCTGATGGGCCGCGATACCTTCTTTTCCGCCGAGCGCGCCCGCAAGGAACTGGGGTGGAAATCCACGGTGGGCTATCGCGAAGGGATTCCGATGACCATCCGATGGTTCGAGGAGAACCAGGGACGAGCAGCGAAGGACGCTGTGCCCTCCATGGTCTGAGCCACCGCTCACAATCGCCACAACTCGCGTCCTACGACCATCGAGCGGCCGCGCCCCTGCGATATCGCCTCTTCAGTTCCGCGCATATTATTTTCAACAACCCTCCCGAGAGTCTTTGTTTTTGACGCATAATATCGTTATCATGGGTTCCAGGAGTGGGGCCGGGGGACCGTCTGTGTGCGGCTGAATCGTGGGTGAGGGAACCTGCTGCCGCCATGCCCCCAGTTAATCGAAAAACGTTGGAGGTTAAGTACATGGGTAAGTCATTTCCTGCCCTGATGGCGGCTACATGTTTCCTGTTCAGCATGTTCGTCGGCTCGGCGCAATTGCTCGCCAATCCGATCGAAGGACGTCAGAGTCAGCCCGAAGCATTGACGACCTTCGCGGCCGCATCGGGCTCAATGGTGCTCGAGCTGGACCCCGCGGCGCTGGCTCAGGCCGGTCTGCCCATCCTGCTCAACGCCGACGGCTCACCGTCCAACGGCAGCTTTATCTTCGAGGTTTTCGGCGCGGGCTCCGAGCTGCGCGTCACGCTTCGCGATCAACAAGTGTTCCGGATATCCGGTTATCTGCAAACGCGCGGCCAGTTGAAGATGCCGACGACACAGGGCGTGCTCGCCACGGACAGCTTGCTCGGCGACTTTGCTGTTTCGATCTCGCGGCAGGGCGGCTGGATGACCGATCAGCGCAACACCTTTCGCAATATCTTCGAGTTCGATGCCGCGGCGATGACCCTGCATGTCGATGAAGCCACCGAGACGATGGTGATGACGTCGCCGCTGGTCATCGCCGAGTCGTTTGCCGACGAAGTCCTGAGAAATCCATCGGTTGCGAAGATGACGGTCGGCGTCGTCTCAATTGACGTGGGCGTTTCACTGACGGACGTGGACACGCCGGAGCTGGTGCAGGCCGACGCGTCTGAAGACAACGCCGCGCCGCGCGGCGGAACGTTGAACGGTCCGGATGTGATCGTCCACAACATCGGCTCGGCTTTGTCGCTCTATGGGACGATCGGCGGTGTCTCCGCCTACGCAATGACGACCGTTTCGTGCAATCTGGGCGAGGATAACGCGATCTGGATCGACTGCCTGAGCGGTCCCCTGTGCAATCAGCACCCGGTCATCGTGCAGAATATGTATCGCCTCAAGAGCGGTCGCTTCGAGCAGATCGGCCTGGCCTGGCTCAAGCACGGCTGGTGCGCGGCGGATGCGCCTTCATGCGGCAGCCCGTATGAGCCGGTCGGAAGCTGCGACTGGCTGGGCACGCACGCAACGGACACTTACGGCGCGGGTCTGAATGCCGATCAGCAGGACCTGGGACCGCGCTCTGAAGTTAACGCGTGGACCGGCGTCTTCCCCTATCCCTACCAGCTCAATTGGAACCTGACGGGCAACTCCATCTACAAGCGGCTTCAGATCAAGGTGGACGATGTGAACCCCGCGCTCAATTCCGGCGCGCTCTACTTCGGCGAAAGTCAGTACGTCGCCACCGACGAACAGCCGATCAACCGCTACAACAATTGCACCTGGCGGAGGGTGACGGTCGGCTCGGCCAGCGGCGGCGGCTGGAACATGAGCTTCACGGGCAGCTCCATCACGCAGCAGCCGGCGATTCACGCCTGGCCGGCGAATGAATCCGGCGTGTCCCTGGTAAACGTCGACATCCCGAGCGACGGGCGTTTGATTCTGGGCTACAAAGTTTCCGACCTCGGCGGCGGCATGTGGCATTACGAATATGCCCTGTACAACATGAACAGCCATCGTTCGGTCGGTGCTTTTTCCGTTCCGGCGGCCGCCTCGGTCAACGTCACGAACATCGGCTTCCACGACGTGGACTATCACAGCGGCGAGCCCTACTCGCTGACCGACTGGACCGGTGTTCACAACGCCGGCACTTTATCCTGGCAGACGGAGAAGTTCTCCAGTAACCCGAACGCGAACGCCCTGCGGTGGAGTACGCTCTACAACTATCGGTTTGACGCCAATGTTCCGCCGATCATGGGAACCATCGAGCTCGGGCTGTTTCGGCCTGGCTCGCCCGACTCCGTGCTCGTGGCCGCTCCGATACCGAGCATTCCGTCATGCAGTTGCGGCGGCGATCTCGACGGCAGCGGCGAGCCGGACGGCCTTGATATTCAGAAGTTCGTAGCCATGTTCGTCGGCAGCGAGCCGGTCGATCTCTGTGCCGACCTGGCCATCCCCAACGGTGGCTCGCTCGATGCGGCCGATGTCGCATCGTTCGTCGAGACGGTCCTTTCCGGCGAATGCGCGAAGTAAGCGAACCCGTAATGACATTGCCTGACGGCACGGCTTGGAACAACTTTGCGCAGTCGTAGCGCCTTTTTTCCGCCAGGAAGGCGCCGCCAAAGAGGGTTGGAACTACTACGCCAACCAGAAGCCCAC
>CAYLOE010000015.1:0-147637 GCA_964385225.1 uncultured Planctomycetaceae bacterium | reverse complement strand
TTCTCGAAAAAACGCCCATTTTTCAGCTCTTTTCGGAGGCCTGCCGTGCCGCTCCGGTCGTACCGTTCCATAACCAGTTGCTGTTGTTTGACCTATGACCGGACAGTAGTGATGATGGCTCCTGAGTTCAGATTTCGAACTGATGTTTGGAAGCCGGTTCGGGCACGTATCAAAAACATCATGATCTGGATTTCAAACCCCACTTTTTTGCGTCCTCGTGCCGGCCATTTCCAGAAGGAGCACAGACGCAATGACGACTCGAATTTTAATTCTCATCGGCGCCATCACGCTGCTGGTGGCATGTCCGGAATCGAACGGCAGCTCGCCCCTCGGTACGGCCTTCACCTATCAGGGCCACCTGAAGGACGGCGGCAGCCCGGCAAACGGGGCCTACGACTTTGAGTTCTTCCTTTACGACAGCGAGGAGGTCGCCGCGGCGTCCATCGCGGGGCCGGTCGTCGTCGAAGACGTTCAGGTCACCGACGGGCTTTTTGCCGTCGAGATCGACTTCGGCGAGCAGTTCAACGGCGACGAGCGCTGGCTTCAGATCGGGGTACGTCCGGCCGGAGCACTTGCGTACTTCACGGAACTCTCCGGGCGACAGAAACTGACCGCCGCGCCGCATGCGCAGTTCTCCTCACGTCCGTGGGCCACCACCGGCGACCATATTTCCAACACCAACACCGGCAACGTCGGCATCGGCACGGCGACGCCGACAGCCAGATTGCACGTGGATGGTGACATCCAGTCGACAGGGGGGATTTCTGCCGATGGCGCTTTGTCGGTCGGTGGCGATATTAGTGCTGACGGCGCGCTGTGGATCGCAGGGGGAGGCGGTGTGCTCGATCAGTCGCAGGAGCTTGCAAGCGGGAGCGCGGGCGGAACCGAAGTCTGGCAATCATTCACTCCCGGAGTGAGTGGCGCGATTGTCAACGTGAGCGTTCGCGTCAGTGGCGTTGCTACTGCAACGTCTGCGTTACTGGCCGTGTACGAAGGACACGGGATAGGGGGCACGCTCCTTACGAGCGGTTCTGTTCAGATACCGGTAGGGACGGAGCAATGGGTCGATCTCCCTGTAGCCAGCCCACCGGTCTTGCAGGCCGGGCAACAATATACATTTCGTATGTTCAATAGCTCAGGCGGACTGTTATTTAGAATGGCCTCCGGTGACCCCTATCCGGGTGGAAGTATGGGCAATTCGAGTATTGATCTGGCATTTCGAACCTACGTCCGCAGCGCACCTAATGTACTCACCGTGGCAGGCGGGGCGAGCTTCGCCGGCAACGTCGGTATCAGGACAACCTCACCAAGTGCACGTCTCTCCCTTGGGCCCGACAACGCGAACACGAAACTGGCCATCTGGGATATCGGTACAGGACCCAGCCAGATGATGGGCATCGGTGTCGGTCCCGCGCAGTTTCGGTTGCACCTGCCAGACAGCACGAACCGCTTTGTCTTTCTCGACGAACCCGACGGAAGCGCGTTGGTTACGATCCGGGGTACAGGCAATGTCAGCATCGGCCCTGGCATCACGAATGACAAGCTCGGCGTGGAGGCAGGTTTGCTCATCGACGCCGCCAATCTTGCTGAGGGTCCGCCACTCTCCGGAGAGCCGTATCGCGGCCTGCGCATGGGCGGCCCGAACTCCGGCGAGGGCATCAGCTCGAACCGTACGGTGGGTTCTGACAACCAGTCCGGTCTGGACTTCTATACCGCCCGGGCGGCGCGACTGAGCATCACGAATTCCGGTAACGTCGGAATCGGGACGCAATCGCCTTCGCAGCGGCTGCACGTCGTTGGAAACATCTGCGCGACGGGGACGATCGGCGTTTGCAGCGATGCGAGATTCAAGGAGCATGTCGAACCGGTCGCTGGCGCGCTGGAGAAGGTCGATCGACTTCGCGGCGTGGCCTTCGACTGGAAGCGCGAGGAGTTTCCCGATCATCAATTCGCTGAGGATCGGCAGCTCGGGTTCATCGCGCAGGAGGTCGAGAAGGTTCTGCCGCAGGTCGTCAGCCGCGGAGCGGACGGCTATCTGTCCGTCGATTACGGACGGCTCACGCCGGTCCTCGTCGAGGCCCTCCGCGAACTGCGGAAGCTGCACTCGAACCAGCTCGCACAGCGCGATGCTCGGATCGATTTGCTTGAGAGGGAAATCCAGGAACTCAAGGCGCTGTTTCGCCATGCAACGGCGGCGAAAGGAGAGTAAGCCATGATCGCCAGACGAACCATCACTTTCGCACTCGTATGGACCGGACTGCTGCTCTGTGCAAACGCCCGGGCAGCCGAGCCGCACGGCACGACTTTTACTTATCAGGGTCACCTGAAAGACAACGGCAGCCCGGCGAATGGCGACTACGACTTCGAATTTGAACTCTACGACGGCGACGGCGCAGAAGCGACGCCGGTAACCACGCGCATCATCCTGCTGAACGTTCCGGTGATGGACGGGCTGTTCACGGTGGAGCTGGATTTCGGAGATCATTTCAACGGGGACGAGCGCTGGCTGCAGATCGGCGTGCGGCCTGGCGGCAGTGGCGGCCCATTCACGGAGCTTACGGGACGGCAGCCAATGACCGCGACACCCTACTCCCTGCGTGCGAAGAACGCCGCGCTGGCCGATACCGTGACGACGGTGCCGTGGTCGGCGATCAGCGATGTGCCAGATGAGATCCTTGCGACACCGTGGGAGTTTGCCGGACCGATCCATGCCTGGGGGTCGAATAACTCGACACTCTTGAACGAGCCGACCGGCTACTTTGTCGACATCGCCGCAGGCGGTGACCACGCGCTGGCATTGACCAGCAGCGGGGGGGTCATTGGCTGGGGTTCCAACCTGCACGGCCAGCTCAATATCCCTCCCGGTGTTTACCACGCGATTTCCGCGGGCGGGAGCCACAGTCTGGTGATCCGCCAGGACGGCAGGGTGTTTGGTTACGGCGACAACTCCGCCGGACAGATCGACACCCCGATCGGGGGCTTTCAGGCGATCAGCGCCGGCGAGTTGCACAGTCTCGGAATTCGATTAAACGGCACGTTGTTTGGATGGGGTTGGAATGCAGAGGGCCAGACCGATACGCCATCCGGGACCTTCACGGCAGTTGCGGCCGGCTTTTTCCACAGTCTTGCGATCCGCACGGATGGAACGCTCGCCGCATGGGGGAACAATGCCCATGGACAGACGGATGTTCCTTCCGGCACCTTCGTGTCGATTGCAGCGGGCTCGCTTCACAGTCTGGCCCTCAGCAGCAACGGGACACTTGTCGCATGGGGCAATAACGATTGGGGCCAATGCAATGTGCCGAGCGGCACATTCACCCATATTGCGGCAGGCAATTTTCACAATCTTGCCATTCGTAGCAACGGAACACTGGTCGCCTGGGGGCGCAACGATCGCGGGCAGACGAATGTCCCGGCGGGCTCCTACAGCCGGGTTGCCTGCTCGAGCGAGAACAGCATGGCAATACGAACTCATTACGTGGCGCCGTTTCCGGCTGCCGCAGGCGATTTCGTGGTGCAGGGTAACCTCGGCGTCGGTACTGCAATGCCGAGCAGTCGGCTCTCGGTGAACGGCAATGTGGATATCAGCGGTACCAGACTGCACGTCAGCACATCCGGCAAAGTCGGCGTCGGCGCCACGACTTCGAATGAACTCTTCACCGTGCAGGCGGGCATGTTGCTCGATGCGGCGAATCAGGCCAGCGGGGCGCCGGAGACCGGGCAGGAGTTTCGCGGCCTGCGCATGGGCGGCCTGAACTCCGGCGAAGGCATCAGCTCGAACCGCACGGGCGGTTCCCCGAATATGTCCGGCCTGGACTTCTATACCGCCCGGGCGGCGAGAATGAGCATCACGAATAGCGGCAACGTCGGAATCGGGACGCAATCGCCCTCGCAGCGGCTGCACGTCGTTGGAAACATCTGCGCCACCGGGACGATCGGCGTTTGCAGCGATGCCCGCTTCAAGGAGCATGTCGAGCCGGTCTCCGGCGCGTTGGAGAAAGTCGATCGGCTTCGCGGCGTGGCCTTCGACTGGAAGCGCGAGGCGTTTCCCGATCATCAGTTCGCCGAGGATCGGCAGCTTGGGTTCATCGCGCAGGAGGTCGAGAAGGTTCTGCCGCAGGTCGTCAGCCGCGGTGCGGACGGTTACCTGTCCGTCGATTACGGCCGACTCACGCCGGTGCTCGTGGAAGCGCTTCGCGAGCTTCGCGCGGAGAAAGATCGCGAGTTGGCGGAGAAGGATGATCGGATCGCCGAATTGACGCGGAGACTGAATAAAATCGAAACGATTCTCGACCAAATGACCGCGGATAAACAAGGAGCAAACCGATGATGAGGAGTACATTCTCGACACTGGCGGCTTCACTCCTGCTGGCGATTTCCATTGCCTCGGCCGGTCCGCAGTATGCCATCGACTGGCACACCGTGGACGGCGGCGGCGGAACCAGCGCCGGCGGCTCGTACGAATTGTCCGGCACGATCGGCCAACACGATGCCAGTAAGGCGGCACTCTTCGTCGGCGGTTCGTACGAACTGACCGGCGGGTTCTGGGTCGTCACCCAGGTCTGTTTCTGCCCCGGCGACATGAACGGGGACGGTGTGATCAACGCTCTCGACGTACAGAAGTTCGTCGCCTGCCTGCTTTCCGCCGGCAGCTGCGCCTGCGCCGACTTGAACCGTGCGGACGGCGTCAATCTCGACGACCTGACGGACTTCGTCGCCGACCTGCTGAATGCCGCCGAGTGCCCGTAGGGGCCGTGGGCGTGATGCGTGGGCGGAGCTAAGCGGCCCTGTTATGGTGCGGTGCGATTCGACGCCCGCGCCGACTTGCGGTAATCTTTCCGCATGGATCGGCGAACGCGCAATCGCATCTGCATCTGGCTGATCGTCCTTGGTCTGGGAAATTTCATTCTCTACGCCGTGGGTTACGCAGTCATCGGCGGTGACGCGCCCAACGGCTACATCAAGCAGATCGACGCTAAGCTCGTCTATTACGTTCGCGGCCACTTTGTCCACCGGACCATCGGCTATGAGCAGGATGTCCCCCGCTGGGTCTGGATTTACAGCTACATCCACTCCATCAGCATCTGGCCCTCGATTGCCGCCGTGCTGCTGGCCATGCTCGTTCTCGCCCGGCCGCACATCATGGCCACCTACCAGCGCGGCATCGTGTCCGGTGCGTCGCTCGTGACCGTCATGGCAACGGTCATCGTGCTCGTCACCACGGTCATCATGATCCTCTTTGCCGTTGATTTCGTCCGGCGCCTGTACGAGATTTCGGAGGGCGCGACGCCGTGAGCGTATCGGCGCAACATCATCGCCGGGACACGATCGCCCGTGCCCTGGAGAACTATGAGCCGCGCCCGCAGCAGGAGGCGATGGCGGATGCCGTTTCTGAGGCACTCTCTGCGCCGCATCATCTGATGGTCGAAGCGGGTACCGGCGTGGGCAAGAGCTTCGCCTACCTCGTGCCGGCCATAGAGCACATCCTCAGCCACCGAGCCCGCGTCGTCGTGTCGACGTACACCATCGCTCTTCAGGAACAGCTTATCGAGAAGGACATCCCGGCGCTCGCACGGGTCTTCGACAAGCCCTTCAAGGCCGTCCTCGTCAAGGGCCGGCAGAATTACCTCGGCCTGCGACGGCTCATGCAGACCAGCCGCCGACAGGGGTCGCTCTTTTCCTCACAGCAGGACCTTGCCCAGCTTCATCACATCGAGGATTGGGCCTACGAAACGCGCGAGGGCTCACTTTCTGACCTGAACTTCACCCCGCTTCCGCAACTCTGGCAGCGCGTCCGCAGCGAGAGCAACAACTGCATGGGGACGAAGTGCGAGTTCTACGAGAAATGCTTCTATCAAAGAGCACGAAGCCAGGTGGAAGATGCCGACCTGCTCGTGGTCAATCATGCGCTCTTCTTCGCGGACCTTGCCCTGCGTCGCAAGGATGTCTCCTTTCTGCCTGACTACGACTTCGTCATTTTCGACGAGGCGCACAATATGGAGTCCGTCGCCAGTGATCACTTCGGCGTTGCGGTCTCCGCTTCGCAGGTCAACCATCTGCTTGGTTCGATCTTCAACCCGCGAACGGGCCGCGGCTTCGTCGCCATATCCGGCGGTGAGGCGGCCATCAAGAAAGCCACTCAAGCGCATCGCTCGTCCGATGAACTCTTTGATGCGCTGCGCGGCATGGGACGAACCGGCCGTGGTGGTATGAGATTGGTATCGCCGCCGACGGTCCACGATTCGCTCAGCCCGGCGCTGCGCGTGCTGTCAGCCGAACTGCGAAAGCTGCGCAAGCAGTTTGAGCGTCCTGATGACCAGTTCGAATTGTCCGCCTTCGCCGATCGTTGCGAGGAGAACGCTGCGGCGATCGAGGCCCTGCTCAAGCAGGGCTTGAAGGACTACGTTTACTGGCTCGAATCCTCACGGCCGGAGAACGATGCGCAATCGACGGCGCCCGGCAAGCGCGCATTCGGCCTGCAAAATGTCACGCTTCGCGCCTCTCCGCTGAGCGTCTCGGAGATTCTTCGCGAGTCGCTCTTTGAGCGCGTCAAGTCCGTTATTCTGACGAGCGCCACGCTCTCCACCGGCGGCGACCGCGGCTTCGACTACGCAGTCAAGCGATTAGGCGTGAAGGAACCGGAGGAGCGATTGCTTGACTCTCCGTTCAATTACGCTGAACAGGTCACGCTGCACATTGAGACGAAGCTGCCGGAACCGAACGACCCCGCATTTCTCGCGGCCGCAGCCGAGAAGATACAACACTATCTGCTCGCCTCGCGCGGACGGGCCTTTGTACTCTTCACCAGCTACGACGCAATGAACAGGACTGCCGCGATCCTCTCGCCCTTCTGCGAGACGGAAGGACTGTCGCTCTTTGTGCAGGGCCAGGGGCTTCCCCGCGGGCAGATGGTTGAGCAATTCAAGAATACGGACGGCGCCGTGCTGTTGGGAACGGACTCGTTCTGGCAGGGTGTGGATGTCCCCGGCGACGCGTTGCAGACGGTCATCATCACTAAGCTGCCCTTCGCCGCGCCGGATCAGCCGCTGCTGCAAGCCCGCTGCGACGCGCTGGAGGCCACGGGCGGTAATCCATTCATGGAGCTTCAGGTGCCCGAGGCCGTGCTGAAGCTCAAGCAGGGTTTCGGACGGCTGATCCGCACGAAGAACGACCGGGGCGTGGTGGTCATACTCGATAAGCGTGTGCGCACGAAGCATTACGGGCGGCGATTTCTTGAAGCCCTGCCGCCGTGCAGGGTTGAGTATCATTAACAACAGCTCGAAGTGATAGAAAGAATCGGGAGGAGAAGATGCGTCGATCCTGCGTAACGAAACTCGCCGTCGTGGTTGCGATCGTGCCGGCCGCATACGTCGAGCTGGGTACAGCGAAGCTCTGCTTCGCTACCGTCAGCGAAGATGTCAAGCCGTCGGCCGAGAATCATCAGCAGGATGGCGCCGCCGCTGCGGGCCATCGAGAACTGCACAAAATCTTCGACGACTTCTGGGAACACCAGCTGCGGCGAAATCCCGAGCGCGCGACCTACCTCGGCGATCATCGCTTCAACGACAAGCTCTACGACTACAGCGAAACGGCGCGAAAAGCGGAGGTCGCCGCCTATGAAGACTTCCTGCGACGGCTACGCAAAATTTCCGTCAACGGCCTCTCCGAGGATGACCGGCTCAATTACACGCTCTTCGAACAGATCGTCACGGACTTCCTCGAGTTGAAGGAGTACCCCGGGCACCTGATGCCGATCAAGCAACAGGGCGGGCCGCAGATCGCGCTGGGCATGATCCAACAGACGCATCCTTTCAAGACGCCGAAGGACTGCGCCG
Organism: uncultured Planctomycetaceae bacterium; assembly: GCA_964385225.1. GTDB lineage: Bacteria > Planctomycetota > Phycisphaerae > UBA1845 > UTPLA1 > UTPLA1. The sequence goes on along the minus strand of CAYLOE010000015.1, from coordinate 139,802 downwards.
ACTACGCCGCGCGGCTCAGCGCGGCTTCACAACAGGTGCGCGACCTGATCGCCCTGATGGACGAAGGCATTCGCCGCGGCATCGTGCGGCCGAAGATCACCATCGAGCAGTCCCTGCCGCAGTTCGATAATCTGCTGGCGGATGATCCGAAGGACTCGGTTCTCTACGCACCGGCAAAGAAGCTCACCGAAGCGGCGGGCGGCGAGAAATCACGAAAGTTGATCGAGGCGGCGACCAACGACGCAATGACGGCCCTGAAAATTCTGCGTGGTTATCTTCGCGGAACCTATCTGCCCAAGTGCCGCGACACGGTCGGCATCAGCCATCTACCGGATGGATCAAAGTGGTACCGGCGGATGGCGCTCTACCACACGACGACGAATCTCTCGCCGCAGGAAATTCATCAGATCGGCCTGGATGAGTTGAAGCGCATCCACGCGGACATGCGGAAGATCATGTCGGAAGTCGGCTTCGAGGGCGACCTCGTCGCCTTCATCGAACACCTGCGAAACGACCCGGCACAACACAACCGCACCGCCGAAGAAATGTTGCAACGTCATGCGGCCATCCTGAAGCGCAGTGATGCCCTGCTGCCGCGACTCTTCGGCGTTCTGCCGAAGACGCCCTACGAGTTGAAGGAGATTGAGCCGTTCCGCGCCGCTGCCGCACCGACGGCCTACTACTACGACGCTCCGGAAGACGGCTCGCGACCGGGTTATTTCTATGTCAACACCTATCGCCCCGAAACGCGGGCTATCTACGAGATGGAAGCCCTCGCCTATCACGAGGCCCAGCCGGGCCATCACTTTCAAATCGCCATCGCTCGAGAGAAGAAGGGGCTGCCGATGTTTCGACGGATGGAATACATCACCGCCTACGTCGAGGGCTGGGGGCTTTACTCTGAGTTGCTCGGCTACGAACTCGACGGCTACAAGGACCCCTACTCGCGGTTCGGTCAGCTTACCTACGACGCATGGCGGGCCTCACGGCTCGTCGTCGATACCGGGATGCACGACATGGGCTGGACGCGCCGGCAGGCGATCGACTTCATGAAGAAAAGCACGGCCCTGAGCGAGCAGAACATCGTCTCCGAGGTGGACCGTTACATCGCATGGCCAGGCCAGGCCCTGGCCTACAAGATCGGCCAGTTGGAGATTCTGCGGCTGCGAAAAGAGGCGGAAGACGCGCTCGGTGACCGATTCGACATCCGTGGCTTTCACGATGAGATGCTCGGCGAAGGCGCCCTGCCGCTATCCATCCTTCGCGAGCGGATGGAGCGGTGGGTGAAGCGTTGCAAGCAATCCGCTGCGTCCGAATAGCATCCAAGAAACCGTAGCGGCCTGCCTTCACATCGCCCGACAGGCACAGACGATGAACAGCCCGGGTGAGTCTTGATTCATGCCGCCGGTGACGTAGAATGAAGGGCTGAGGGAAGGTCTCGCGAAGGGCTCACGCCCGGGAGGGCCGCCGGACTGTCCAGTAGTCCGCCACCACGCCCGAAGAGGATTACGCCATGGATGCCAGAACGCAACACGAAGAAGACCTCAATCCGATCGATTGCCACAGCATCGGCCACGACGAGGCCGAGGAAGCTGCCGCCGAGGCGACCGCACAAGCCGACGGCAATGGAGACTCCAAGAGCAGCGATAAGTCCAAGGGGCCCGTGATCAATCGACTCTTTCGGGCCTGCATCAAGATGGGCGCCAGCGATCTGCATTTGAAGGCCGGTTCGCCGCCGCGGTTCCGAATGGCCGGCGATATCCGCAAGGCCCAGGAGCAGCCCTTGACCAGCAAGCAGATCGAGGACATGGTCTTTGAGGTCATCACTGAGACGCAAAAGAAATACTTCTTTGAGCACGGCGCGCTGGACTTTGCCCACCAGGTGCCCGGCCTCGATCGCTTCCGGCTCAACGTCTTCCGACAGCGCGGCGCGACCTCGGTCGCCGCCCGCCGCGTGACCTCAAAAATCGCCGATTTCGAGGAGCTGCGCCTGCCGCCGATCCTCAAGGAGATCGCAAAGTTTCATCAGGGATTGATCCTCCTCGCTGGCATCACGGGTTCGGGCAAGTCGACCACCATCGCCGCGATGTTGAATCACATCAACAAGACCCGGGCATGTCACATTGTTACGCTGGAAGACCCGATCGAGTACATCTTTCAGGACGAGAAGGCGTTCATCAATCAGCGTGAAATCGGCATCGACGTAAAAGACTTTCACCAGGCGCTGAAGTATCTGATGCGCGAAGACCCGGACGTCGTGCTCGTCGGCGAGTTGCGCGACCGTGACACTTTCGAAGCCGCCGTTCACGCCGCCGAGACCGGCCACCTCGTGCTCGGCACCATTCACGCTTCCAGCGCCTCGCAGACGATGTCGCGTATTCTCGACCTTTTCCCGGAAGAGGCCCGCTCCCAGGTGCGCCAGGCGCTGATGTTCAATCTCAAGGCCGTGGTCGCACAGAAGCTGCTGCCGAGTATTCACCCCGAGCGCCCCCGCGTCCCCTGCTGCGAGATCATGATTACCAATCCGTCGATTCGGAAGCTGATCGCCGAGGGCCGCGACTTCGAAATCACCACGGTCCTCAAAAGCTCGACGCAGGAGGGCATGCAGGACTTCACCGAGGCGTTGTACAATCTAGTGCAGCAGGAGTATCTGGACATCCGCGTAGCGCTCGAAGTGGCGCCGAACCCCGATGAGCTTAAGATGCGCATGAAGGGCATCCGTTCCGGCGGCCGCGCATTGCTCGGATGATCCGCAGGGGCCAGGGGACCAAGGGCCGGGGGGCGCGTCGACCGCTTTGATCCGCGTTCGCATGCTCGTAGGATTCATTCTCGTGCCGAAGCTCGAAATCAAATCTCAGGGCCATCCGGCCGAACTCATTGAGTTCGATGGCGCGACCGTCACACTCGGCCGTCAGTCCGGCAATACGTTTGTCCTCAAGGATCCCGCTGCATCCCGCAAGCACTGCACCATCGAGCATAAGAAAGGCCAGTTCATCCTCAAGGACCTCAGCAGCCAGAACGGCACCTGGATCGGCGAAAATCGAATCGTCGAGGCCATGCTGGAATTTGGCGACACCGTTCGCATCGGAGCCACGTTCATCCGCCTGCTTCCGGACGAACTCGAGGAAATCGAGGCCGCCGTTTTACCTGCCGCCGATATCATCGAGGATGACTTTGAAGCCGAGGAATTGCCGACGGCCTCGCTCGATCCCAAGGTCGTCGCCACAAGTCTCGCCGTTCGGGCGCTGGTCAGCGGCCCGCTCGCCAAACAGCTCAACACGCTTATGCAGGCCTGTGTCAATGTGCCTGTGCCGTCCGGCGCGCCGCAGACGGTCAAGGATCTGCGCCTGCTCAATCGCAAGTCCGAGCCGATGAAACTCGGCCCGAATACCAAGGCCAGCGAGGCCTTCGAAGCGCTGCGCCAGCTTCTCTTCGTCGCTTTTCGCACGCGGACGACGGATATCCACATCGAGCCCAAAGCCGAAGTCTATGCCCTTCGGTTTCGAATCGACGGCGTCATGCAATCCGTCGGCGAGATCAACGACAAAATGGCCATAGCCATTCTGAACGTCATCAAAATTCTGTGCGAGATCGACATCGCCAAGAAAAACATCGTTCAGGAGGGCAACTTCGCCGTGGAGCTGCCCACCCGCCGCGTGGATTTTCGTGTGAACCTCACGCCGACTGTTCACGGCCAGAAGCTCGCCCTGCGATTTCTCGACTCCGGCTCTGTCCCGTCGCAGTTCGAGAACCTCGGCATGGAGCTCAACGCCGTCTCCGAGATCTATCGCATCTGCGAGCAGGACGCCGGTATGGTCATCCTTTCCGGTCCGACCGGCAGCGGCAAGACGACAACCATGTACACGGCGCTGCAATCCATCAATGCCACCACGCGAAACATCGTCACCATCGAAGACCCCGTCGAGTACGAGCTGCCCAGCACCACGCAGATCTCGATTGATCCGGTCCACGGTGTCACTTTCGCCTCCGTCCTCGCCAGCGTCCTCCGGCAGGACCCCGACGTCATTCTTGTCGGCGAGATTCGCGATCAGGAAACCGCCAAGCTCGGCATGCAGGCCGCCACCACCGGCCACCTCGTACTCACCACCATACACGCCCGCGACACGATCGGTACGGTCTTCCGGCTGATTGATCTCGGAATCGAACCCTTCCTTGTTGCCAATGCCGTGACCCTTTGCATCTCCCAGCGCCTGGTCCGCGTGCTCTGCCCACAGTGCAAACGCCCCTACAAGCCCGATGCAAAGACCGTCCGCCGGATGAACCTCGAAGGCCGACCCTTCGGCGAACTCTACGAGTCCGTCGGCTGCAAGAAATGCATGGGCACAGGGTTCCGCGGGCGCGTCGCCCTTTTTGAGTTGCTGCTCTTCACGCCACAGGTGCGCGACGTCATCCTCTCCGGCCCCACCATCGGCGAGATCCGCAAGGCCGCGGGCGAGTGGATGTTCAGCACGCTGCTTGACGCCGGCTACAAGAAGGTCATCGAAGGCGTGACGACCGTTCAGGAAGTCGAACGCGTTGCATCCATGAACTGATATCGGAACCGATATCGATCGCGGTCCGTGCTACCTGTCTTCGACCGGGATACCCATGCCGCTGCGATTCGGCTCGGCCGGACGCTGCGGCGGCTTGTAAGCGTTGTGATCCAGTTCGTAGACGATGTGACCGATCGCCGCGTCGAGCTGCGGGTCCTTTCCGCCAACCATCTTCGCCGGATCGTCAATGACTTCGATGTCCGGGTCCACACCGTGGCCTTCGACACCCCAAGTGCCGTCCTTTTTGTAGAAGCCGAAAGTGGGAACGTTCGTATTCCCGCCGTCGATAAACTGCGGAATCCCCGTGATGCCGACGAGACCGCCCCAGGTTCGCGTTCCGATCAGCTTGCCCAGGCCGCTCTGGCGGAAGAGCCACGGAAACATGTCACCGCCGCTGCCGGCCAGACCATTGATCAGCATGCACTTCGGCCCCTGATGGGCATCCGGCGGCCAGGGCCAGTCGTTCCCGTCACGCCGTGCCCAATAATTCGTCGTCGGGCGATTGAGCAGCTCGATGAATCGCGTGGGAATCTGCCCGCCGCCATTCCATCGCTCGTCGATGATGAGCGCGGCCAGATGCTTTTGCCCCTGAAACTGACGGAACAGATCGTTCTGCCCGTCGACGCCGGTATTGGGCACGTAGATATAGCCCACGCGTCCGCCGGTCTTCTCTGCGACATACGCCCGGTTTTTCTCGATCCAGGCGCGGTAGCGTTGCGCGACTTCACTCTCAAGCGGCATGACGACGACTTCACGCGCGTCAGCGTCCATCGTCGGCTTCTCGCTTACGGTCAGCGTGACGCTGCGTCCCTGCAAACCCGCCAATGCCGCCCATGGATCGCGCGACGCATCGAGCGGCACGCCGTTGACCGCCAGCAGGTATTCGCCTTCCTTCACTTCGTTGCCGGCTACGCGCAGCGGGCTCCGCGCATCCACGTCCCACGCCGCGCCCTCGTATATCTTTGCAATACGGTAGGCGCCATTCTCGAAGGTGTAGTCGCAGCCGAGTAACCCGACCGCCACGCGCGGCTCTCGTTCCACGTCGCCGAAGCCGCGGACGTAGGCATGGCCGACGTTGAGTTCGCTGATCATCTCGCCGATGACATAGGTCACGTCGTCGCGGCTGGTGCAGTCCGCCAGCAACAACTCGTACTGCTTTCGAATCGCCGGCCAGTCCACGCCGTGCATGTTCGGTACGTAGAAAAAGTCGCGGTGCAGTCGCCAGGCCTCGGTGAAGACCTGTTTCCATTCGGCTCGAGGATCGATATCGATCCCCATGCCTTCCATCGGAACCGCTTTATCGAGCTTCTGATCCGCAGCGGCCTTGACGATGTGGAAACTTCCGCCTCCACCGCCCCCGCGCCGCGCGCCGGGGCCATCCTTACGAACCAGCAGACTCTTACCGTCGGCTGAAATGGCATAAGCGCTCGTCTCCGAAGCGACCGACTTTTCTTCTTTCTTGTCCGCCTTTTCATCGAACAGATCAAGAATGCAGATGGATGATTTCTCGTCGGTGCCGCGCGCGGCCGTGCGCACGTAAATCAGCTGCTTCTTGTCGTTGACGGAGAGATTCGCGAAGTTCCCCCGCTTCACCGGCAATTCGAAAGCCCGACCTTCGAACCCTTCCAGATCAATCTCGACGGGCTTCTTCTCCTCCGTGTCCTTTTTGTCCTTCTTCTCGCCGTCGTCCTTGTCGTTCTCATCCTTCTTCTCGGCGTCGGCATCCGACTTCTCGTCGTCGTTGTCGTCCTTATCTTCCTTGTCGTCGGATTTCTTGTCGTCCGACTTCTTGTCGTCCCACTTCTCCTCGTCGCTCTTCGGCGCGAGCGGACTCTTTACGTCCTGGCGCAGCGGCACGGCATACAGTTTGTCCGTCCCGGAATAGACCCAGGTCGTGCCGAGGTCTTCGTAGACCGGCGAGCTGAAATCGCGATTGCTGGAGAAGTAAAGAAAATCGCCCTTGCGATCGAACGTCGGCCACGTGTCGTTGAACATCTCGCTCGTGACCTGGTTCCGCTCGCCCGACTCGACGTGGTAGAGCCAGATCGAGCCGTTGCGATTGTCGCCCGACTTCGAATAGGCGACCCACCGCGAATCGTGCGACCAGCTCATACGGAGTTGACCGGTCCACGGATCCGTATCAATCAGCTTGGTCTCGCCCGACTCCGCCGCGCACAGATACGCCGCACCCGTCTTGTCGGTGAAGACAAGATACTTCGAATCCGGCGACCAGTTCGACAGGTATCGGTAATGGCTTCCATCGCGCGTCACCTGCCGTGCCTCACCCTTGCCGTCGCTCTGCACGACATATATTTCGTACTCGCCCGTTGCATCCGACAGGTACGCAATCCAGCGACCGTCCGGGCTCCAGATCGGATCGCGCTCGGCGATGCCGCTCGTTCGCGTCAGGCGACGCGGTGATCCTTCCTTCGCCGGCACGGTCCAGATATCACCGCGGGCCTCGAAGATCGCCCGCTTGCCGGTCGCGGAGATGTTCCAACTTGACAGGAACTCCGATGCATTCGTCTGGCGTGGTCGAAGCGTCGGCCGATCGCCGGGAATGACCACATCAATCGCCGTCATCTGTCCCGTTGCCAGATCAAGCAATTGCAGACGAGGGCCGTACTGAAACACGATCTCGCCCTTGCCGCCGGCGCCGGGACCGATCGACGGCCACTTGACGTCGTAGTCCTTCAGTTTCGTAATCTGCCGTCGCTGACCGCTGGCGGTGTCATAGGCCCAGATGTTCAACCGGTACGGTTCACCCGCATCGGAGAGGTAGTACACCGTGGAGCCGTGCCACATCGGCAGCGTGTCGGTCCCTTCCCAGTCCGTGATCTTCTTCGATTCATTCGTGCGCAAGTTAAACAGCCAGATGTCCGTGGCCATGCCGCCGCGATAGCGCTTCCACGTGCGGAAGTCGCGCGAGTGCGGCTGATAGGCCAGCCATTGTCCATCCGGACTGATTGCCCCATTGGCGCCGTAAGGAACGGGAAGCTGTTCAGGAAGGCCGCCTTCGGCCGACACGGTGAAGAGCTGCATCTGCCGCGGCAAACCGGCGAAGCCGTTGGTCATGAAAATCAACCGGCCGTCCGGCGACCAGTCGCAAAGCTGCTCGGCGGCGGGGTGATACGTGACGCGCCGCGAGATACCGCCCTCCGTCGGGATGACGTAGAGATCGCGATTGCCCTCGTAGTTGCCGACAAAGGCGATGCGCTTGCCATCGGGACTGAACTTCGGCAGCAACTCCAGCCCCGGCGGGCTGGCCAGCAGTGTCGCCACGCCGCCACCTCGCGCTACGAGCCAGAGATCGTTGGCATAGACAAACACGATGTGCGTCGCGCTGACGTCGGGATAGCGCAACATGCCGCCGTGCGGCCGATGCGAATCGTCGGCGGTCGTTGCTACGGTGACACTCGGGATCGCACTGACCATCAGCCCACACCACACGACGAACATGATCTTGCTCTTCATTTGCCTCTTTGCTCCTTGCACTTTCTCAAAACGATCCGGGGCGACTGCCCTGATGGATGACGAATCGGGCAGGGACACCCTGTCAGCAGAAGCATGCCGCCTCGTACGTGGCAGCCGCCTTTTCCGTACCCGCGTGAATGAAATCGACAATACCGTCGCCGCCCACCCCCGGCCGACATGGCGATATCATATGGGCAACGTATCGCCTTGTCGGCGCTTTCGCCAACTGCCGCTGTTTCCGGCCGACCGTCAAACTCGCGGCCGGGCCTGGGATCCACCCGCTGATGTTACAACCCGAGCCACCTCCAAACGACTCGCTGCTGGGTCGCTTCATCGTCGAGCTACCAGGCGAACGCCGCGTGGGGCTGAGCTTTGATGAGGCGGCGTTGCTCCGGGAGACGCCACGAGGCCGGGAGGCGATCGTTTATCGCATTCATCGCATCAGTGAGGACGGCCGCATGGAACTGATCGGCGTTTCCGATGCCGCGCTTCGCCGCAGCGCGTGCTTCGCCTATCACCGCAACGAGGTGCGAGAAGCAAGACTGGACTTCGACGGCATCCTCGAACATGCACGCATCACCCCGCCGCCCTGTCGGATCGAGCTTCGGCTCCTGCGCGAAGCTCCGCCGCAGTCGGCCTCGCTCGTCGCGCTGAAGTTCCCCGAGGTCTGCGCCGATGCGGTCAAGGTGTGGCTCGCCGCGATAGGTCGCTCGCTCGGCGATCCGTCCGCTGCCAGACCGATCGCCCTGAGCGATTTCGACGCCGAGCGACTTCAAGCCGTGATGAAGGCGACGATCGAACCGAAGCAATCATTCGGTTGAGTCGTGCTCTAGTTTACCGGGCGCAGGATCATGGTGACCTTCGTGCCCAGCGGAGGAACAGCGGGCGTGTTGGCGCGCAGCCAAAGTTCAGCGTCCGAGTCGCTATGACTCGTCGGTAGCGAAAGCAGCGAACTGGGAAAATCGACGACCGTCACGATCGTGCCCTCGTAGTTTGCGGCGAAGGCGCCGTCTTCCATTCGCTCAGACCCCGTAAAGAGCCAGTGCGTTTTCGCCATCGGTCGTTTGAGCTGCGCATCCAGCATCCACTCGCAGGCCGATTTCTCGACGATCCGTCCTTCCTCTTCGTAGCGGACGAAGACATCCACCGGGTCACCCTCCGGCATTCGCAGCGTCTGCGTCTCCACAAAAAACTTTGCCGTATGGCCCGGCGTCAGGCCGATCAGCCCGAGCGCCTGATAGATCGCCTCGGCCGGAACCTCTGTGCGAAGTATGCTTTCATGATCCTTCGGAACCGGTGCCCGGCCGTAACAGAACAGCTCAAGTTCCCCTTCGCGCAGTATGACTTCGCAATCGACCTCCACCCGCGGCGCGCGGTAGTCGATACGCAGTCCCGGACCGAAATCCACCACACGCGGACCGGCCGGCTGCGCCTCGGTCGAGACCGTGAGACCTGGGCTGGTTGCAGGCGAATGCGCTTGAGCGGTTTTTTCTTCCGGCTTTTCGCCGCAGCCGTACATCACGGGAACGATCAGGAGGATTGCGAACGTCAGGCGGAGCTTCCCTTGCTTCGTGACGATGCGCTGTCGGTGGCCGCACTTCATGACCGGATCATATCACGACGCAGCGGCGTGTCATCCGTCAGCTTGAGCCGAAGGGTAGTCCTCCGGATGGATCTGCCTGACGCTTTCGAATTTCCTGTATCTTGACGACGGTGATCTTGGCGTAGTTCATGGCTTCTTCGTGATCGGGCGCCAACGTGAGCACCATGCCGAAACACTCCAGCGCCTTTTCGTACTCCAGCACCGCGGCGTCGTACTTCTCCGCCCGGGCTGCCTCGTTGCCGAGATTCCCATGGGAAACAGCGAGGTATTGCCATGCTTCGTGATAATCCGGCTTCAAGCGCACCGCTTCTTCACAAAGTACAATCGCCTTTCGATGCCAGCCAAGAGAGATCGGCACCCCTGCGGAGATGGTCAGATCCATGGCCCGTTGTGACGGACTTCCCGTTGCGGCGTCGACCCACGCCCTGGCATCGAGGTCTTTCTCGCTGATCAGATTGGCTCGCATCAGAGGTACGTGTTCCAGGATCCGACGGACGAAGATCACCGCCTGTCGGTCGAAGTACACCATCGCCCACTCGGTGTAGTCCGTCGCCAATCGGCGCACGAGCATCTGCGTATCCGAGCCGCAATGCAACAGCACGACATTTACACCGTGCTGCGCGAAGAGATCGACATGATCGATCTGGCCGAGTCCCAGTTTGTAAGCCGTGGCGAGCGTTTCCTCCGCATAGGCAAACGTATTGGTATCCACGTAGAGCTTGAATCTGTCCGGCAGCCACGGCAGCGTGTTACTCGATGCGAAGTAGTTGACGTACAGATTCGGCTGGATGTCCTCGTGCGCGGCGAGCCAGTTCACGGCGTCGATCGGGAAGATGCGTTTGTTGTAGCCCGTGCCGAAGACACGGTTGATCCGCCGCTCCTGGTAGTAGAAACGGCCGTCGAAGACTCCGTAAGCCCACCAACCGGCGAGGCCGATCGTCACCGTCAGCAGCACGATGCGCAATCGGCGCGCCGCCTTGAGCACATCCGGCGACCACGCCTGAAGTCCGCTGAAGGCGATCATGACGAGAGGCGCCGCTGCAAAGGCAAACTGCGCAATGTTTCGGCGCATCTGCGTCGACATCAGCAAAAGGACCAGGACGGCTGCGGCCGGCCCCCACATCCCTCGAGCGAACATCGCCAAAAGCCCGAACAATACGACCGCCGCCAGCGCGAGAAAAGCGTGGATCGTGCGGATATTGATGGGCTGATCGAGAAAGGCGAATGGCGATTTGAACTCCGAGATCGCCGACCATGCACTTTCGCCGGACCAGCCCTCCGCGCCGCCCATGACGCGCGCCGATTGCAGGTAGCCGAGCGTCTGAATCGGAAACAGGGCGCCGTTGTGAAACCACGGGTTGAGGAAGCAAACAGCGATCTGCACGACCAGCGCGATTCCCATCATCCGGGCACGCGCGCGCAGAATGGCCGTCTCCGATGCCTGCCGACGACCGGCTCGCAGCAGCGGCAGAATCTGTCCGAACAGAAACGCACCGGTCAGCAGGAGGCCAATCAGAAAGTAACTGTGCGCGTTGACCCAGACGAACTGCACGACTGCCACGGCGAAGAGTTCCCGCCAGGAAGCGACGCCGCCGACCAGAATCACCAGCAGAAGCATCATCAGTGCATAGCTGAACAACTCCGGCCGAAGCGTGAAGCGCTCATAGCCGGAAAGCGCCGCAAGCATCCACGCCCAGGCGATCCAGTGATGCCCCCCTGCGTGCCGAAGTAGCATAACGGCCATGCAACCGAAGATGACGCCGAGCAGCAACGTACGCAGCGCGATGAGGCCGGACGTCCCCGCGGCGCGCTCAACCGCTGCCATCGCCACCTGCGAGCCCCAGTTTGCATTCACGAACGGTCGGGCATTCTCCGGATAGAGGAACGGATCGACTTCGACGATTTTCCCGGTGTCAAGAAAGTGACGCCCATAGGCAAGGTGGTACCCCAGATCGACGCTGCCGAGTTTGAACCAGCCCAGCGCGGCGACGAGCATTCCGACGGCAATGCACGCCGCAATACCGTATGGGTCGCGCGTTGGTGCGAGCTGGTTAGAAGGGTGTGCCTGGCTCTGTGTCGGTTCCGCCATGAGGAGCCCAATGGGTCGCCGGTTTCGATACGCCCATCGCTTATATCGGCAAATGAAAAGGGCCGATCACCCTGCCCATGGAGTGATCGGCCCTGTCGTGCGTGAATGCGTCGTGCGCAGCCGCCCGCGAGCGGGGCAGGATCGGAATCCTGCCGTCGCGAACGCATCGTCAGCTATAGCCCGGTGGCGGACGAAAGCGTGGGAAACGCCTCGGCCTCCGCCTCTTCCTGGATGATGATCGTCGGCTTGATCAGAATCAGCAGCACCTGATCATCCTTCACGTTGGATGTATTGGAAAAGGCGCGCTTGAGGATCGGAATGCGCGAGAGAACCGGCACGCCGGCATCCACGTCGCGCTCGGCGGCCAGCTTGAGCCCGCCGATGAGCAGCGTTCCGCCGTCCGGCACGCTGACCGTTGTACGAATCTGCTGCGTGGTCTGTGTGGCCAGTTCGACGAAGCCGGAGCCGACCGTCTGCGAACCACCGAAGAAGACGGTACGGAAGTCGCCGGTCACGCGGGTGAACGTTCGCACGGTCATCGTGACATAGCGGCGATCCGCGGAAACCGTCGCCTGCACGTCCAGCGATCGACCGGTTAGCGCCGTCTGCACGACCGGCAGGAAGGCGCCGGCGTTGTCGCCGATGATTGGAATCAAGGCGGCGATGTAGTCCTGCTCGATGAAGGCCTCGAACGTGGCCCGCTGTCCGTTGAAAAGGACGAGGCGTGGCGCGTCGAGGTCGCTTGCCCGGCGATCAATCTGCGTGGCCCGCAGGAGGAAGTCCACCTGGATGTTGTCCAGGAAGCTACCGAAGATCTGGAAAGCCGGTGTGCTGTTTGCCAGACCGGCCAGCGAGCCGGGCACGTTGGACGCGGCAGGCGAGGCCAGGTCCAGCGTGTTGTTGACGATCGGTATGGGCGTGAAGCTGCCCGAAGCGGGACCGACGTTGCCCGTCGCAGGCACCAGACCCGGCTGGCCGAAGGGCTGGCCGAACGGCTGGGTCGGTAAGTTGATGCCCACGTTACCCGGCGCGCCAGGCGTAAAGCCCAGCCGCGTGAACTGCCGCGGTACAAGGACCGGGTTGTTCGTCGCCGGATCAAGAATCGTCGTGCGGTCGAAACCGGCGTTGCCGTTGTTAAGCACGACATCGAGGTCGACGCCGATCTGCTCCAGCCAGTTTCGCGAGATCGTGATGTATCGCGCTTCCACCGCAATCTGAAGTGCCCGCGACTGCCGCAACTGACGCAGCAGGTCTCGTAGTTCCTGATGGGCCGTCGCCGTCTGGGTGACGACGAGCTGCTGGTTCAGGGATTGAATCGAACCGACGTTGCCGCCGGCCTCGCGCCAGCTTTCCGGGTCGATGGTCTGCTGGATCAACCGTACGATCGGTTCGAGCGGATCGGTGTCGTCCTGTTCTTCATCGTCGCCCTGTCCGCCGCCGGCGCCACCGCCGCCGAACAGACCCTGGCCACCACCACCGCCGCCGCCGCCGCCACCGCCGACTCCTCCTCCCTGGAGGAACTGGCCGCCGCCCAGACCACCGGCCCGGCCCTGATTCTGGCCGATCTGGTCAAGGTTGATCTGTCGGCCGCGGAAGGTCGGCACGGAAATAATCAGGTCCTGGATGTTGTAAACTCGAACGATTGTCCGGCGGCTCAGATCGTCCTTCGTGGAAATCTGGATCACGCCTTCATCAATCTCGTACGCCAGTTCGGTCTCGCCGGCGCCGATGGTTTCCAGAATTGTCCGCATCGCTTTTTCAAAGGTCACGTTCTGCAATCGCAGCGTGACTTCCGCGTCCTTCTCGATGCCCACGGCTTCAAGGGCGGCCCAGTTCGGCACGATGTTCAGACCTGTCAGCGCCCCCAACTGCTCGATGACTTCCTCAAAGGGCTGTGCGTCGAACTTCAGCGCCGGGGCCACCGTGCTGAGCTTCTTGCGGGCCTGACGGTTCACTTCGGGCTCGGTCATCTCCTCGGTGCCGGTTCGCTTGGCGGTGATCTCCGCCCAGTTCTTGGGGTAGTTGATGTCCTTGTGCCAGGGGATCAGCGCTTCGGTGGTCTCGGCGAGAGCATCCTGGAATTGAAAATCCTTGTCCTTAAATGCGCTGCGAATTCGGCGGACTTGCGCCAGATCGCTGATCGTGTCCCGCTTCCACGCGGCCTGCTCGTTCTGCGGATCGATCGCCAGTACCTGTTCGTAAACCTGAATGGCGTCGGTCAGCCGCTGCTCCTGAACAAGCTCCTCGGCCTGGCCCATCAATGCTTCGACCTGCCGTTGCTTGGTCGTGCGAATCAGCTCAAGCCGCTGGGTCTCCCGCTCCTTGATCTCAAGCTGCTTCTCCCGAATCAGCCGCTCCTCGTAGTTGCGTTCCTCGTCTTCAAGGTAGCGACCGAGGTCGTCCGCCTGTGCGCGATAGTCCTCGTAGCGCGACGCCGGCGAGGCATAGCGACGATTCACTTCGACCGTCTGCTTGGCAAAATCCAGCAGCCGTCGGGCTTCGGCAAAGTCTTCCTTCAGAACCGCCACACGAAGCTTGCGCGCCGCTTCTTTGTAGGTCTGCACGGCCTGCTGCCAGAGCAACTCATGCTCCAGTGCCAGTTCGTTCACCAGTTGCGAGCCATCCATCGGAGAACGCTGCACAACGGTTTCGTACGTCGTTTGCGATGGCGCCACCGCGACCGGCTCGCTCTCTACATACAGTTCAATACGTGGAGATTCCTGCTGTGGAGATTCCTGCTGTGGAGATTCCTGCTGTGATACTTCTTCTGACTTCACTTCGACGGGCTTCGCTTCCGGTTGATCTGACGCGGCTTTTATCCTGCGTTCGACTTCCGCCAGCATGGATGCGGCCTGCGACTTCAGGTCCACCGGTGCGTACGGGTTCTCTGCGATGCGCCCCAGGCGACGAAGAGCTTCGTCAAGCCGGCCCGCCTCCATCGCGGCCTCGCCGGACTCGAAATCGGAAATGGCCTCCGCCTGTGCGACAAGGGCTCGCTCCGACATGGAAAGGTATCGCTGGTACTGAAGCTCAGCGTCCTCATCTTCCAGTTCACCTTCGTCGATGGCGATGAGCAGTTCATGGGCCTGTTCAAAGTCCCCTTCGTCGAAAAGTCCGATTGCCTTCTGCAGGCGATCCTTCGCGGACAGCTCCTGATCGTCCGCAAAGATCGGAGCCGGACCTGCCAGCAGCAGCAGGACCAGCGCGCTCATGACTCGTCGCGTTCGCTTCATGGCTAAACTCCTCATCGCAACCATGCATTCGCAGGGCCTGACAGCGGTGGTGTCGAGAGACTCCTTACGTATGGGAGTCTCGCGGTGCTATCTGGCTGATTCCGGCGGGGCTTACCCTCTGTAACTCGTGCCTGAGCATCCGGCTGGGGGGATGTTTTGCGTGGACGCCGCGGGGCGCCGGCTCAGGCCTCCTCTACCGCACAGTACTACTAGAATTTACGCCGCATCAACCTGTAATGCAAGTCTTAAGCGGTTCTCCACTCCTGAATCTTTCATTGATCCCTGTCGCCCCGGCCGTAATTCGCGGACGCCCTCTCGCGGGATCTACTCAACGCGCTTTCGGGTCTTGAGCTTCGGCTTTATTGCCCCCGTTCGAGTTACCGCACCGTGTCACCGCACCCGCTTTCCATTTGCCCTATTCGGCCCGATTCGTCACGCGATCGAACTACAAGGCCCACCGGATTCATTGGTTGAAATCGATCGGTCTGTCTTCCGAAGCGTCTCACTGAAGCGATGCTGATAACCGAGGTAAACGTCCGCAGATCCACCGCTTGCAGATGGGCAAAGTCTGATATTCGCGCAAGGATTTTCTCTTTCGCCGATAATTTGCCCGGTCCCAATATTGGTGTTATACTTAGGGGTCTTTCGACGCCCCATTTCCGGGGGGTAAGGGCAGACAGTTATTTTTGCAAACGGCTGTCAATTCGCGACTTATGGTCAAGGATAGACCGCGATCTTTCTCCATGATGTGATGGTTCGGGAGCCACTGTGATCGGTCGAAGTACGACGGAGCAAGTGACGGACCGTATTCGGAACGCCTCGAATATTCTCGAGGTCGTCTCCGCGTACGTCACCCTCAAGAGGGCAGGCCGAAGTTATAAGGGCCTTTGTCCGTTCCACCAGGAGAAAACCCCTTCTTTCAACGTTACGCCCGATAAGCAGACTTTCAAGTGCTTTGGCTGCGGGGCCGGCGGTGATGTCTTCAAGTTCATCCAGCTACGGGAGGGTGTGAATTTTCTCGAAGCACGCTCCATCCTCGCGAACCGAGCAGGAATCGATATCGAGCAGCGTACTGCAAGCTCGACCGGCTCCGAAGCCCCCAGCAAGCTCGATATCGAAAAGGTCAATCGCTGGGCGGCAGATTGGTTCGCCAGGCAACTGGGTTCCCCCGCCGGTCAGCAGGCCCGCGCATATCTTGATGAGCGTGGGTTCACTTCCGAATCCATCCAGAACTTCCAGCTTGGTCTTGCCCCGGATAGCTGGAACGGCCTTCTTTCCGCGTCCCGCAGGGATCGTATTTCCGAGCGGCTTCTCAGCGCCGCCGGCTTGATCAAGCCCCGTGATGACGGCGGTTTCTACGACGGCTTCCGAAACCGACTGATGTTTCCGATTCGCGACGGCATGGATCGCGTCATCGGCTTCGGCGGTCGTACTCTGGGAGATGACCCCGCGAAGTACATCAACTCGCCGCAGAGCGCGCTCTTCGACAAGAGTCGTTGCCTCTTCGGTATTGCAGCCGCGAAAGACGCCTTCCGCGAAACGCGCTCCGCCGTTCTCGTCGAGGGATATGTTGACTGCATCATGGCCCAGCAGTTCGGCTTCCAAACCACGCTGGCCACCCTCGGTACCGCATTGACCGTGGACCATGTGCGCTTGCTGAGTCGCTATGTCGATTCCGTGACCATCGTTTTCGATTCGGATGAGGCCGGTCAGAAGGCCGCCGATAACTCCCTGCCGCTCTTTCTGACGGAGCGGCTGGATGTCCGCCTGGCCAACGTCCCAGAAGGCAAGGATCCCGCAGATTTCCTCCTCTTACGAGGAAAAGATGCCTTCCAGAACATTTTGACCTCGGCCGTTGGAGCGCTAGAATTCAAATGGGAGCAGGTCTTACGGCAATGCCATGGGCAGACCTCAACCCTGGACCGACGGAGGGCGGTCGAGGAATTCCTGGGACTTCTTGTCCGGTCTGCCGACCTAGGTGCCTTCGATCCGATCCAACGGGGGTTAATCCTTAACCAGGTTGGGAAGCTCTTGGGTATCTCGACCGAGGAGGTCAATCGTCAACTGAGGATCATCGCTCGCCGATCGAGCCCCGCGCCGTATCTGGAAGGCGCAGCTCCCGGCGGCGGTCCGGTTGCGGTCCGCACGACTGCGCCGGTGTTTCGCGATGCGTACAGCGCCGCCCTCTCGGATCTCCTGGGCGTGTTGCTGAACGAACCTCAGTACTACGACGAAGTCGCCGCTGAGTTCGATCCGGCTTCGCTGCCGGAATCGCCGCTCCGCGAAGTGGCCATCGCCTTCGTGGCGATGTTGCAATCGGGGGAAGATTATTCGCTGGCCGGCCTGATCAGCCGGTTCGAGTCCGTTGAGACGGCCGCGCTGATCGTGAATCTGCAAATGGCCGGTCAGAGTCGCGGCAACTTCGAGGCGACGCTGCGAGGCGCCATCGAGCGACTGGAGCACATCCAGGCGCATCGGTGCCTGACGACACTCGCCGCCGACATGCGAAACGGGACGCCGGAGACCCGTGCCGATGTGAGTCGGCCGGGAGGATCCGATGATGCCGGTGCGATGGCACTGGTCGAGCAGTCCGCCCTGGAGGCGGCAAGAAAGGTGAAGCATTTTGCGGCGCCGAAGCATTTGGCAGCCCCCCTGACCGCGGGCGCCAGGCCGGCCGCATCGTAAGGAAAGCCGTCGGACGAGCCGACGCGGGTTGCACGTGAAGCGACCTTTTTTGGGGGAGGCGTATCGAGGAATACGAAGCCGATCGGCGCACGACTGCGGCGATCGAAGGAAAACGGTGAGAGCGAGTTCGCCGGGCCCCATGATGAGGTCCGGCTGAGATGAACCGCAAAAAGAGCAGAAGACGGGAGCCGTATAAGTATGACGCGAGTGATTGCGAAACAATCCACGAAAGAGACGAAGGCGCCTGCAGCGCCAAAGCTTGTCGAGCGACACGCCGACCCGGTCGAGCTCAGCGTGAGCGAGCTGATTGAGAAAGGCAAACAGCGCGGATATCTGACCTGGGAGGAGCTTAACGAAGCCCTGCCGGATGAAGCCATCCTGCCGGAGCGTCTGGAATCCATCCTCCAGCGCCTGGAAGAACTCGGCATCGACATGATCGATGAAGCCGAGGCCTCCAAGCTCGCCGTCGACGACGACAGCGGCGCGGCGGTCAAGAAGCCCTTTGCGCCCGACGAACCTGCGCCGGTCGAGGACGAATACCCGATCGAGGCGCCGAGCCGGCGGATCGACGATCCGGTGCGGATGTACCTGACGCAGATGGGCGAGATTCCGCTCCTGACGCGCGCCGAGGAAATCCGCCTTGCCAAGAAGATCGAACTGACCCGAACCGCATTCCGGCGTAAGGTACTCGAGTCGGATTGCAGTCTCGCCGCCGCCGCCGAAACGCTTCAGTCCGTTCACGACGGCACCCTGCCGTTCGACCGCACCATGAAAATCTCCACCGGCGAGAACCAGGCCAAGCAGACGGTCCTCCAGCGACTGCCGGGCAACCTGGCAACCGTGCGCAAACTGATGGAGCTGAACCAGGAAGACTGGGCCACCCTTCATAATTCGCGCATGTCGGAATCGACACAGAAGCAGGTCTGGCGTCGGATTCAGCAGCGGCGGCGCAAGGCCGTGACGTTGTTCGAGGAGCTTGCTCTTCGCACCAGCCGCATCACCCCCATGATGCGAAAGCTTTTCGCCCTGACTGACAAGACGACCGACCTCGAATCCAGACTGGGCGATCCCAGGAAGCTCGCCAACGTGCCCGAGGAAGATGTCGAAGCCATGCGCGACGAATTGTCGGGCCTGCAGGACCTCGTCCTTGAGACACCCGAAATGCTTCGCAAACGCGTAACCGACATACAGCGGGTCTTCGCCGAATACGAAGACGCCAAGCGCAAGCTCTCCGGCGGAAACCTGCGCCTCGTCGTCTCCATCGCGAAGAAGTATCGCAACCGCGGCTTGTCCTTCCTCGACATCATCCAGGAGGGCAATACCGGCCTGATGCGCGCCGTCGATAAATACGAGTATCGCCGCGGCTACAAGTTCAGCACCTACGCCACCTGGTGGATTCGTCAGGCCATCACCCGGGCCATCGCCGATCATGCCCGTACGATCCGAATCCCCGTCCACATGATCGAGACGATGAGCAAGCTGCGCAACGTCTCCCGCGAACTCCTTCAGGACCTCGGCCGCGAGCCGACCATGGAGGAAATCGCCAAGAAGGTGCGAATGCCGCTGTCGGAAGTCCGTCGTGTCATGAAGATCAGCCGCCACCCGATCTCGCTCGACCGGCCCGTCGGCGAAGGCGAGGATTCCTACTTCGGCGACTTCATCGAGGATGGCCGCGCCGAGAGCCCCGTGAGCACCGCGACGAACGAGATGCTCAAGGATCGCATCGAGCAGGTGCTCAAGTCACTGACCTATCGCGAGCGCGAGATCATCAAGCTCCGCTACGGCATCGGCGACGGTTACACCTACACCCTCGAAGAGGTCGGCAAGATCTTCAAGGTGACGCGCGAGCGTGTTCGCCAGGTCGAGGCCAAGGCCATTCGCAAGCTTCAGCACCCCGTGCGTGCTCGCAAGCTGGAGGGCTTCCTCGATAAGGACGGCACGATCCGCCAGCACGAAGAAGCCATTTAGCGTCCGTAAAGAAATCGTAACGACCGGGCGACCGATACGGATGCCCCGATGTTACGCAGGAGTTGACTATTTCCAGGGCCCGCGGATTTCAGTTCCGCGGGCCCTTCGCATTGGGCGAACAATCGCCCCTTCGCTCGCGAGGTACCGTCCCTGCACCTTGCGAAAACACGCATGCATTCGGTCGACTTGCCCGCGTCTTTAGGGTACGCTATTCCTGTGTGGATCAATCACGGGAGGCGGTCGGGTCAAGACCGTCGTCCCACCTGCGAATTTCGGAGTCGCGGGTCATGTTTGTTCCGTTGTGCTGATGCGATGCGGCGAGTTCGCCGCGGTCACCCGACGAGGTGTCAAGGGTGTGTCAGCTACGACAGATCGAGCTTTGAATGAGTGGATGCGTTCAGGCCGATCGGCGAGGATACTCAACCAGGACCACGAACAAGACCAACACCCCAACCCCCAGACGACGTACCATCCATGGATCAAAACCATCCCATCCCGACGGAGCACGAAACAACCCTTTCCCCTGACCCGGCCTCCAGCGGCCCGTCCGATGCACCGCCTGCGTCGAGCGACGCAGCTCCGGCTGAAGCACCCCGAAAAGCCGACGGTGCATCAACCCATCCTGTCGCCGGGAGCCGTCCGCCGCGACCGACGCGCGACGCGACCGCTGCCGACATCGTGGCATCGCTTACATCCGGATCGGAGTCCTCGATCGAGCAGGAACTTTCCGCGGCGATGGATGGCATCAGCGCAGCAGAAATGACCGCTGCGGCCGATGCGGCGCCTTCATCGCCCGAGCCCCAGGCCGACGCCCTGATGACGGGCCGAATCGCCAATGTCGGATCACAAGACATTCTCATCGACTTTGACGGAAAGAGTCTCGGCAGCATGCCGCTCGGCGAAGCCGGCAAGGACGAAACCTACCAGGTGGGCGATACGGTCGAAGTCGCCGTCATCGGTCGCGACGAACGCTTGGGCCTGATTCTCGTCTCCCGGAGAAAGGCCCGACAGATCGCCGCCCTGCGCAACATGCAGGTCGGCACGATCGTTCAGGGCGTCGTCAGCGGCATGAACAAGGGCGGCCTCGAAGTGGACATCGACGGCCTTCGCGGGTTTGTCCCCGCCAGCCAGGCCGATGTGCATTTCCTGAAAGACATTTCCTCGCTCATCGGTCAGACCATCCGCGCCGAAGTGATGAAATTCGAAGCGGACGACGAAAACATCGTCCTCTCGCGCCGCAAGGTCCTGCTCCATGAAGCCGAAGCGACCAAGGCGAAGATGTTTGCCGAATTGGAAATCGGTCAGCTTCGCAAGGGAACTGTCAAGAGTCTGACCGACTACGGCGCCTTCGTCGATATCGGCGGCATCGACGGCCTGCTGCACGTGTCCGACATGAGTTGGGGGCGCGTCCAGAAGCCCGACGAAGTGGTGAAGGTCGGTGATGAAGTCGAGGTCAAGGTCATCAAGATTCAGCGCGAACAGCACAAGGTCTCGCTGAGTCTCAAACAGGCCATGCCGAATCCCTGGATCCACGCCGCCGAGCGCTACATCCCCGGCGAGAAAGTCAGCGGCCGTGTGGTGCGTTTGCAGACCTTCGGCGCTTTTGTGGAACTTGAGCCCGGAGTCGAGGCCCTGTTGCCTGTCAGCGAGCTGAGCTGGACGAAGCGCGTCCGCCATCCGCAGGAAGTCGTCAAGGAGGGTGACGTCGTCGAGGTCGGCATCCTCACCGTCGACACCGAAAAACGTCGCATCTCGCTCAGTCTGAAGTCGGTCAAGGAAGACCCGTGGACCTCGGTGCCCGAGCGGTATCCTGCCGGCAGCAAGATCAAGGGCAAGGTCGTTCGCACGACGGAGTTCGGCGCCTTCGTCGAGTTGGAAGACGGTATCGACGGGCTGATTCACATCTCCGAGTTGGCCGACCACCACGTCAAGGCCGTGACGGACAAGGTCAAGCCCGGCGACGAGGTCGAGGTTCGTGTGCTCGGAGTTGACATCGAGAAACGCAAAATCTCGCTGTCGATGAAGACACCCCCGCGCGAGCCGACACCAGAGGAAATCGCCCAGATGGAGAAGGAGCGCCTCGCTGCCGAAAAGCGCCGTGCCAAGCAGAAGCCCCGCCGCGGCGGCATTACCTTCGAGTGGGACCAGGGCCTTGGCGGGCTCGACCCGTCGAAGTTCGTCCGCTCCTGAAGGCCGAACTTTCTGCAGTCCGTCGGAAGAATCTTGCTTCCGCTTCCCCCTTGCAGCGCATCGGTTCCAACCGCATAATTTGGGGCTCGCCCATGATGGCGAGGGCGGTATTCCGCCGACCTGCCGGGTAGGTAGCTCAGTTGGTAGAGCAACGGACTGAAAATCCGTGTGTCGCCGGTTCAATTCCGGCCCTACCCAGTTCAAAAATGCGGTTTCTGCCCCTTGCGACCGGCTTCAGGGTCAGTTTGGGGGAACTGTACCGTGACTTTGTGACTCAAAGAGCCGTCACATTTGCCTGATTCACTTTGAGTGAAACATTTCAAAGACCGCTACTACAATTCCCGCGGTTACTTATGGTCGCTTCGCGCGGTGTCGAACCCTACTTTTGCCTCGGAGGACTCTTGTGATGTGCGACAGTCATGTACCCGAAATAACATTGCATCCGGTTACTTCAGGCAATCCGCTTGGGCGATATCGTATCATCTCAGCGTTCGCGTCTCTCGGTTTAATGATTCTTCCGGGATGTGCGCTAGGCCCAGAACCCATGCCGGATCGCGAAGTCCGTATGACAAGAGGTTATACGTACTACCTGGATGGCGCTGGAGGCGGACAACCGCTGCGAAACTGGGCCGGTGGCGTGCGCGAGGGGCTGCTGGAGGCGGGATACGACGGCGCCGGCGAGATGTTCACGTGGGAAACGGGACTTGGCGTAGCAACCGATCAAACGGTCAGCGCGGAATACAAGCGAAGCAAGGCCCGTGAACTTTCCGGCCGGATTCAGCAATACGCCAGGGACTTTCCCGGTCGCCCGATTAACCTGATTGGCTTGTCCGCGGGTTCGGCTGTTGCCGTATTTACTCTTGAAGAGCTCCCGGAGTCGTGCCCGGTCGATAACGTCATTCTTCTTGGAGCATCCATCAGTTCTGATTACGACTTGGTTCACGCACTCAAGCGCGTTCGCAGCAAGCTCTATGTCTTCACTTCCGAGCGAGACGCCGTCCTCGCGTTCCTTGTGCCAATTTCCGGATCCGCCGATCGAGAAGATGCCGGGCAGCAACTGGCCGGGCTCCACGGCTTTAAGATTCCAGCCCGTGCGACGAGCGAGGTTCGCCAGCTATACTCCAAGGTCGTTCAAATCCCATGGAGAAGAGAATTCGAGCGCGACGGCAACTATGGAGGCCATACCGATACCGTAAAGGCCGAGTTCATTCGCGATCATGTGGCTCGGCTACTCAAGACAACTCGCGATGAAGCGAGCTCCTCTTCGCGTGAACACGGCTAGTACTACAGTTGCGCATCAATTCAATCTGCCGATAAGTCGATTGTGACGCCATGGATGGCTCAGAAGGAGCGATGATCGGCATGGATGCTCGAACGGTGCGAGGATGGCGCCCAGGGGCCGCGCCTGTACGACTGGGCGGCGATGAAGTGTGGCCTTCCGACGGAGAAGGGACGGGTTCGGTGGCTCCTGATCCGGCGACATATTCAAACGCAGGAGCAGGCTTATTACCTGTGCGCTGGGCCGAAGAAAGTGAATGCACGCGATCTGGCAATTGCCGCCGGTCAGCGCTGGTCCGTCGAGGTCTGCTTCGAAGCGGCCCAGCAGGAGACGGGACTGGATGAATACGAAGTACGCTCGTGGGATGGCCGGTATCGGCACATCACCCTGTCGATGTTTGCATTGACATTCCTGACCGTCATTCGCGCGGCCGCGAAGCCGCCCAAGAGGGCTCGGTCCCCAAAAGAGCCGCGAACGGATACCGCTCACCGAGCCGGAAGTGCGTCGCCTGCTGATGCGGATCGCGTGGCCATGCATGAACGAAGACGAGCGAACCCTGGCGTGGTCCACCTGGCGACGCCAACATCAGGCCATCGCCAGGAAATGTCACTACCGAAAGCGAAAGAAGGAAGCGCAACTGTAGTATTAGACCAAAAACTTGCTCTTGCCTTGACGCTGTAGTCGCTGCCGATTATGCTCTCCGTAGAACAAGCGCTTGTTCGGGAGGCGACCGTGCCTGAAATCGTCGAAGCCAAGAAGGACCAGATCCACCGGATCGCGTGCAAACTGTTTCGCGAGAAGGGCTTCCACGGTGCATCCATTCGAGATATCGCCGAGGCCGTGGGGCTCCTGGGCGGCAGTCTTTATAACCACATCACCAGCAAGGACGACCTGCTCTGGGAGGTCGTGGACGACGCGGCCGAGCGATTCTTCGCGGCGATTGCGCCCATCGCCGAGTCGCAACTCGGCAGTCTGCAAAAGCTCCGCGCAGCGATCACGGCGCACGTTGGCGTCATCGCCTCAGACATGAACGCTGCCGCGGTCTACACCGTCGAGTGGCGGCACTTGACCGACGAACGCCGCGCGGCCTTCACCCAACGGCGCGATGAATACCAGGCGATGTTTCGCAAGCTGGTCCGTGCGGCCATCCACGAGGGTTACATCTCGGCTCCGGACGAAGCCACGGCGACGCTCTTTATTCTTTCCACGCTCAATTACATGTTCACATGGTACCGTGCCGACGGACCGATGACGCCGGAAGACGTTGGGCGGATCATGTCGGATTACATACTCGACGGACTCAAACGACGAACGGCCTGACGACAGGAGTACGCGATGGTGCAGATCACGGAGAAATGGACGAACGATCGGCCTGGCGACCCCGGTTACGAAGACCGGCTGGCTGCCTTCGAGGACCGAGTCGGCCGCGGCGACAAAGTCGAGCCGGGCGACTGGATGCCGCGGGATTATCGCGAGCAGCTCATCCGGCTGATTCACGTTCACGCCAACAGCGAAATCTGCGGCGCGCTGCCTGAAGGCACATGGATCCCACACGCCCCGTCGCTGAAGCGAAAGCTCGCCCTCGTGGCGAAGGTGCAGGACGAAGTCGGCCACGGCCAGCTGCTCTATCGCGCCGCGGAGACGCTGGGCAAGCCGCGCGAGGAGATGATCGAGGAACTCATCAACGGCAAGGCGAAATACTCAAACGTCTTCCACTACCCCGCCGAAACCTGGGCGGATGTCTGTGTCATCGCGTGGCTGATCGACGCGGCGGCCATCGTCAACCAGGCGATGATGGCCGAGGGGTCGTATGGACCCTATGCCCGAGCGTTGAAGCGCATCTGCTACGAAGAGGCGTTTCACTTGACGCACGGCTACGACATGTGCATCTCGATGGCGACGGGCAGTAAGGTGCAGCGCGACATGCTGCAGGACGCCGTCAATCGGTGGTGGAAGCCGATCATGATGTTTCACGGCCCGAGCGACAAAGAGAGCACGCACACGGCCCAGCTCATGCGCTGGAAGATCAAGCTTAAGACGAACGATGAGCAGCGGCAGGAGTTTCTGCGAAAGTACGTCCCGAAGATGTACAACCTCGGCATCCAGATTCCCGCCGACTGGAACCTGCACTACGACGAACCGACGCGGACATGGAAATACAACGAGCCGGACTGGGAGGAATTCAAGACGGTCGTCCGCGGTGGCGGACCGGTGAGCGCACTTCGGCAGGAGACGCGACGACTCTCGCACGAGCACGGCCGCTGGGTCCGCGAAGCGCTGTCGGCCGCGGCGGAAGGAAGAAAAGTGCCGATGCCGGCGGGGGTGTGAGACTTGGGACTTGGGACCTGGGGCTTGATGAGGCCTGTTACAACGTCGGTCGCAACGAGCGGATGAGACCCGTAAGCGTTCTCGCAAGGTCCTCCTGGCGAGACGCGAGTGCAAGTCTTTGCGGATCGCTCAGGAAGCCGAGGCGGTTGGATAAATCGATAAAGTAGCCGAGTTCCCGGAGTGAGCCGAACGCCATGTCGAGAAATCGCACATACTCCTTTTCGGTATGCCTTCCGCATCCTTCGACGATGTTGGCAGGAATGGAAATGGCGCAGCGGCGCATCTGGGATGTCAGCCCGAAGAGTTCCTCCTTCGGGAAGCCGCGCGTACTTTCATAAACCATGAGGACGAGTTGATCGGCGAGTTCAAAGGCACGTAGTTTTCGGTGGTCACGCATGGCAGGTAATCTTGGACAATCAGTCGACCCGACACAAGCCCCAGGCCCCAGGCCCCAGGCCGCCGATACCCAATGGCCCGTCTATGAAGTCTTTCACCAGGCGTCGCGTGGGGAGCCGCACGTACATGTCGGGTCCATTCATGCGCCCGACGGCGAAACGGCGATCGTGCTGGCGAAGGAACAGTACGGCCGACGACAGGCA
Organism: uncultured Planctomycetaceae bacterium; assembly: GCA_964385225.1. Lineage (GTDB taxonomy): Bacteria > Planctomycetota > Phycisphaerae > UBA1845 > UTPLA1 > UTPLA1. The sequence continues at coordinate 113,801 of CAYLOE010000015.1, read as the reverse complement.
TGCGTGAACATGTGGGTCGTGCCGGCCGAGGCCATCATCGCCACGGAGTACGAGGACGCCGACCTCTTCAGCCACGGCACCGACAAGAGCTACCGCGAGGCGTTTGGCTACGAGACGACGAAACGCGCCAAGGCAATCGGAGATACGAAGGAAATCTAAACGTCGGAACGTCGAACCGTCGAAACGTCGATAATCGAGAATGAACCGTACGGCGACGGAGTAACCGGAACCTGTTTGTCCGTGCTTAGGAAGCTTCACGGAGTTCGCGGAGACGATCATGCCTACCGGAACCGCCGCGATCACGCCGAAAACTGCGAGCGTGAGCGCCGAAATAAAGCCCGCCCTGATTGATCTGCTCTATCGCCTCGGCGATGACAGTCTGGTCGTCGGGCATCGCAATTCGGAATGGACCGGCATCGGACCGATCCTCGAGGAGGACATCGCGTTTTCGTCGATGGCTCAGGACAAGATGGGCCACGCCGTGGCTTTCTACACGCTGCTGCACGAGCTGGGCGAGCCCGACCCCGATCGGATCGCGTATGCCCGAGGACCGCAGCAGTACCGCTGCTGTAGTCTGGTCGTGCTGGACGGTCTGGCCGACGCAAGCGCGGAAACGTCATCGCCGCTCAGTAATAATCCGGTGCGTGATAATCTGCTGCATCGCGGCGACTGGGCGGCAAGTCTCGTCCGGCAGTTCTTCTATTCCGAGGCCGACGCCGTGCGGCTGACGGCCCTTGAAACAAGCACCTACACGCCCCTGGCGCAGCTTGCCCGAAAACTTCGCGGCGAACTCAAGTATCACATCCTGCACGGCCGGACGATGATCGAACGTCTCGGCCGGGCGACGTCGGACAGCCGCGCGCGTTTGCAGGCGTCGGCCGATCGGCTTTATCCGCACGCGCTGGGCATGTTTGAAACGACCATGCATGACGCCACGCTTGCCGATGCGGGTATCTACCCAACGGAAACCGAGCTGTGCGAACGCTGGCAGCACGAGATTGCGTCGGTTATGGACAAGGCGGAATTACGGCTTCCGAAGGATGCGAAGCCGGTCGTCGGCGGCCGCGTCGGTCGGCACCCGGCGGAACTGGCAAAGCTGCTCGACGACATGCAGAAGGTCTATCGGCTGGATCCGAATGCGCAGTGGTGATGCCGTGGTGATGTCATCCAACACACAGACCGACGCGGAACGTATCTGGCAGGCGCTGGAGACGGTCACTGATCCGGAAATTCCCGTCATCTCCGTTGTCGAAATGGGCATCATCGCCAATGTGGAAGTGGACGACCGCGGCGTTTGCGTTCAGATGACTCCGACATTTGCAGGGTGCCCGGCGCTGGACGTGATGCGGAACAACATCGGCCACGCCGTACGCAGCGCCGGCTTCGAAGATGTACGCGTCGAGGTCGTCTACGACCCGCCGTGGACGAGCGACCGCATCAGCGAAGAAGGCCGTCGCAAGCTCAAGGCGTTCGGTCTCGCCCCCCCTGCTCGGGCTTGCGGCGCCGAGCGCGTCACGGTGGCGGCGCTCGCCGGAGTCTCCTGTCCCTTCTGCGACTCGGGCGACACAACCATGGAATCCATCTTCGGCCCCACGCTTTGCCGGGCGATTCATTACTGCAACGCCTGCCGTCAGTCGTTTGAGCAGTTCAAGCCGATTTGAGCTGATCCCTTCTGTTGGTCCGTGATTCGGATATCGTATGATGTGAACCCTGCACAGTCGGAGGTGCACATCGAAGCACGTATTGCGTCCAAATCAGCGGTTCGTACCTGGAGGTTAGAGGATGGCGCACTTTTATGAATCGTTGCCGTCGGATATCAAGACGATGTCGAATGCCGATGCGGTTCGGCGCTATCGCGCCGGTGCCGCTGTGCCGGCGGATGCGATCTCCGGGCTGACCGCCGTGCAACTCAACGCGGTGCCGATTCCCGGTACGTGGAGCATTCAACAGATCATCTGTCATCTGGCGGACACGGATCAGATTGCGACCTATCGCATGAAACGCATCGTTGCAGAGGATCAACCTCGCCTCGATGTGTACGACGAGAACGCCTTTGCCGCCCGGCTGCACTGCGAGAAGCAGGACGCGGCGGAAGTCTGCGAGCTCTTTCGATCTAACCGGCGGGTGACGGCGCGCCTGCTGGCTGAATTGTCCGACGAGGCATTTGACCGTGCGGCGGACCATCCGGAGATCGGACCGTTACCGCTGGGGAGTCTACTTCGTCTCTACGTCCATCATCTCGATCATCACATGGTCTTTCTGCTGAAGAAGCGAAGCATGGTCGCCGGTCACGGCGGCTGACGGTCGGCATGAAAACGGTCCGGGCGTGGCGAAGCCGGTGGCCCACGGACGCGAAACGACGGAGATCGCATGAACGTTTATCACATCTGGTTCAATCTGAAGGATACGCACAAAGACGTTGAGTTTGCCGGGAGTCTTTCAGCTTACATGGGCTACATGAAGGAGCGCGGGCTCATACACGGTTTTCGCCTGACACGGCGGAAGCTCGGCTTCGGCCCGCCGGAGTTAGGCGAATTTCACGCTGAGATTCAGACGGAAACGCTCGCCCAGCTTGACGATGCCTTCAGCGCGGTGGCTGCACGCAGCGGCGAGCTTGAACGACTGCACGCCAAAGTCTATTCACAGATCACGGACTTTCGCGCAGCGCTGTATCGCGATTTTCCCGATACGGAGCGCATGAAGACGTAGCTTACTTCTTAAACGCAAATCGTAAGGCGGTTCCGCTCGACATGCTTCGTCACCCACATGGGGTGACGCTACGGTCGATGGCAAAGACTTGCTGATTTGCAGGTGGCGCTACAAGAAAATCAAATTCATCGCAAAGAGCGACAGGGAAAGCAGGCCGAGAAGCAGGCCGATGATGGCCATCCGCTTGCCCGGTGAGCTTTCACCGAGTTGACCGGCGCGACGGATCGCCAGGATGCCCAACACGACGGCGACCACTCCGATCGGTGGAAAGCAGAATGTGGGAATCGACAACACGCCCAGGGTTAATGCCCATGACGCGAGCGCATTCGGCTCGCTGGTCCCCTGAGAAACGAGTTGCGTGCCCTCCAGGGTGAATGGAATGCCGCAGGCGGTGCAGGTGTTGGCATCGACGGGCATCTCCCGCTGACACCGCGGACAAATGATCACCTGCCGGCCGTCGGCGCGGCGCTCAATGCGCGGTGCTTTGGCGCCTGCGGTCGCATACGCATGCATCGGCGTGGGCAATTGCCCATCCTCGGCGACGGACGCGACGCCGGCGGCGAGGCCGGTCTGCGGATCGACCCGAGGAACCGTAAAAACGCCGCCACACGTGGGGCATCGGCCGGTGTGTCCGCAGTGCGCGTCGGTTGCCTCCAGGAGCGAAGCGCATCGCGTGCAGGAAAACGTGAATCGGATGCCGCGCGATGCTCGACGTAGCTGCGTGGTCGGCGGAAGCGGCGAAAGCTCGATTTCGCCTTCAAGGTGAATATTGAATCGCTGTGTGCAGTGGGGACAGGTGGCGTCCTCGCCGTCGAGTGGCGTCTGAAGCGCGAAGGACTCCTCGCACGTGGGACAAATGACGCGCAGTGCCATCGATCACCCATCATAACAGATGCATCGCAAGGCGCGAAAATGCACGAAGCCCATGAAGGATAAGTCCACGGGCTTCGCGATGAGATTCGTCTGCCCTCGGTCGACATGCGGGGCAGCTTGCAATCGTTAGGATCGCGGCTAGTTCGTGATGGCGCCGACGACATTGGCCGCGGGCACCGTGTTCGGTGCAGCCGCGCCACCCCCGCCCCCGCCACCGATCAGCGCGTTGACCAGCGCCTGCGTCAGTCCGAAGGGGTTGTAGAAACCGGGGTTGCCGCCGAAGCCGGTCGGAACGATCAGGTTCAAGCTGAAGTTCGAACCGAAGAATCGCGTCGCCTCGCAACCGGTCGCACCGATGGAGCAGACCATCAAGCAGACCATCAACACACTGACCATCTTCGAGCGGTAGGATCGCATGGATTTTCCTCGCTGGATTCCTGTTGATCTACCCGCTTATTCGGAGCAACCCGCGCGTCGGATGAGTTATTCATCCCAACGGGATTACGCACCGGGGCGATGATCAAACGCCGCCTTGATGATCGAGTGGCGATCGCGGCGCAGAAGCTGCCCGAAGGCCCGACGATAATCGGCCAGACGGAAGCAGGAGACCGGCATGGCGGATAAGTCCATCCGGCCGGAGGCGATCCAGTCGAGCACCAGGTCGTAGCTGTGCCTTTGGGCCCCCTCGATTTCTTCCAACTGGCGACCATTGGCCCCGATAACTTCCAGCTCGTCGAACCAGAGCGGCGTCGAGTCCAGCAGCGTGATGCCGCTGGTGCCGACGAGGACAACCGTTCCCCTGCTTCGCGCCCATTTGAAGGCGTCGGTCATGCCTTTGCCGCTGCCGGTGCAGTCGTAGATGAGATCGTAGCCGCCGAGGAATGCCTGATTGCCGAACCGTGTGGGCATCCGATGTCCACCGACCTGACGGGCGATCAGGTCATATCGCTCTGCCGGACTCATACTTCGCGGCACACGGAGCGCGCTGGTGGCGCCGAGACGTGTCGCCAGCTCGGCCTGAAACTCGTGCCGCGCGAGGATCGTGACGGCGTTCTCGCAGCCGAGCGCACGGATCGATGCGATGATACCCATGGCGATGATGCCCGAGCCGTGAATCAGTATCGACTCGCCCGCGCGCGGCCTGCGTCGCAGCACGGCATGCGCGGCGGATGAGATCGGATCGAGCAGGACGGCCTGTTCATCGGAGACGGCATCGGGGACGGCGTGAAGCTGCGACGAATGGGCGACGAAGTACTCCGCCCAGCTTCCGCCGGTCAGCCCGTTGAGGCCCGTCAGCGCGCGCGGCGGCAGTTTTTCGTCGCCGGGAAGTTCGCAGAGCGACGTACGCCCAATCGCGCAGGGTGGGCAGAGCGGTTCGTGCCCACGGCCGATGCAGCCGATCGCCGGCTCGACGCAGACGCGTTGCCCGACGCTCCAGCCGGTCACACTTGAACCGAGTTCATCGATGAGGGCGACGTTTTCGTGGCCGAGGACGGCGGGGAAGCGGGCAAAGGCCTGAAGCATCGTCGCGGGGTGTTGTCGCAGTGAGATCAGCGCCAGGTCCGTGCCGCAGATGCCACCGAGCAGCGTTTTGAGCCGAACCCATTGCGGCCCCGGCAGTGGCGGCGGTTCTCGATCAACGAGCCGCAGCCCGGACAGCGGTCCGTGGCATGCGGAAACCAAAATCCGCGAGGCCGTCCAGGTGAGAATCCACCGGGCCGGGGAGATGTTGTAAACAAGCGCCTTCATCGAAGGCGGTAGTATAGGGGGGTTCAGTATCGATGGGGTGTCGATGGGGCTGCGATCGTTTCACTATCGCGAGGACGAAGGTGGCTAACCGCGGCTGGCGAGGAGCGAGGAGCCGGCGCGGACGAGGACCTGGTTCGAGGCGATGCCGTACTGGCTGGATAGCTCAGCGAGAACGCGCGAGAGCGTCTGCTGCTGTGCGGGGGTCGGTCGGCCGGTCGCGTGCGTCTCGCAGAGCAGGAGCTGGATCGTATGCGGCTGCTCGGGATGGGCCTGTTGATAGCGCCAGGCATCGCTGAGGAACAGTCGGCCGGCGCCGTCGATTCGCAGATGGTAGAAACCGGACGGGTCGCCCGTCATCTCGGCGCGGACGAGAATCTCCTGCCATGCGGCGGGGCCGGGCGTCGTTCCGCGGAGCGGCGTGACCGGCGAGAACTGGGCAAGCCAGAGCAGAAGAAAGGTTCCGCCCGTCATGGAGAGGACGAGCAAAATAAGCGTCTTGTAGTGCCGATGTTGATGACGACTGGTGGACGCGGCCATGGAATCCTCGTCGAACGGCAGATATTGCCGCCTTGCCAACCTTTTGAACGTGACTATCTAATCTTATCTATCGGTCCATGGCAAACTGAAAAATCGAGATTTTGAAAAAAATCTTGCTCGACAGTGCTGAAAGGGGGCACTGACTTCGTGCGCTCTTATCAGACCATGCCCTTCTCAACATCATCCGAGCGGTTTTTCCAGGAACAAGGCGCCAAACGTATAGGACGTTGAGCCGGCAAGTACGCGCGATCTTTCGACGCTGCCCGTCGCCATGGCGTGCAGCCGCGCCGCCATGCGAAGGAACCGGCCGAATCCGAAGCATTGCGGGCTCTCCAGATAGCGATCGCCGGAGTCAACGAAAGCAACCCCATCGCGCAACTGAAGCCCCGAGGGCTCGATGAACTGTCGGCGTACGTCGTCGGGGGTATCGATGCGCCCGAAGGACTGCGGATTCGCATAGTCGAACGTGTACCCGACCGTTCCGCCCGGTCGGAGGACGCGTGCAACCTCGGCGTTGCATTGGATACGCCCGGAAACGGGAAGGTGTTCGAAGACGCAGACGGAAAAAATGTGGTCGAAATAATTGTCAGGATAGTCGAGGCGCGTCATGTCCATTTGTCTGGCATGAATTCGCCAGCCCATGCTTCGACCGGTCTGCTCGGCCTGCTCGCAGAGTTCGGCTTGCAGGTCGATGGTGTGCAGTTCGCAGCCCCGTGATGCGAGATAACAGGAGAAGAGCGAGCCCGCCCCACCCATGTCGAGGACGCGGGCAGCGGGCTTCATCGGCGTATGGGCTACAAGCCATGCGATTTCCCAGAGCAGAAACCACGGGATGCGCAGCTCATCGGGGTTGCCGGCGTAGGGCTGATAGTGCTCGCCGCGATTGATGTGCTCCCAGGCGCTGGGCCAGGCATCGACGGCCCCGTACCAGGAGGAGTACTTCGCGCCGTGGGATTGCATTCGACGCATGAGCGCGAAGAGCTCGATGAGTACGGCGCGGCATTCGGGCCGATCGAGGTCGCTGCGTTGCATGGTCTTGTTGATGGATTCGCTTCTCATGGCCGGGGATTATGGATGACACAGCCGTATCTGAGAACCGCCAAAGGGGGGAGCGGCTGGTGGAGCAAGGGAACAGAGCGATCAGGGAGGAGAGATCAAGGGTTGGGGGTGTAAGGGAGGAAAACGCGTCCGCGGCGGGGGCCTTTCTGTTTGCGCGGCCCACGATCCTTCAGCGTGGATGCGATAGGCGGGGAGATTGTCACCGACGAGATGGTTTTCGTAAGGGGAGGCACGTCGCTTGCTATGAACTTTCCGTATCACCGGATCATGGGGATGGTCCCTGTCCGGTGCTTTATGGGAGGTTGGGATATGTCCAGGAAAACAGTGGGATGCGTCACGGCACTGTCACTCATTCTGGTCGGCACGAGCTGCGAGGGGCTGCTTCAACTCCTGCCGCAGATCGACGGTGCTTCGGTGAAGCTGATCCTGATCAACGACAGCGCAACGAAACACGTTTCGCCCAATCCCGGGTTGTGCCCGCAGGGTCTGGACGTGCAGACGCATGCGTTCCTCGACCCGCGACCGCTGCTCGCGCCGGGGGAGCGTATCGCCGTTTCCACGTTTCAGCTTGCGGGGTTCGACGGGCTTTGCAGCGACGCCGACCCGTCGTTCATGATCGGCCTTTGCGGCTGGCACCACGGCGAAGACCCGGCGAACCTGACGCAATGCACGGAGCAATACGGCGGGCAGATCGGCTTTCAGTTCCACTGCGGCGACACCGTGATCCTGCGATGGACGGACGAAGGCGGCCCAGATGGGACATGGACGAGCGAAGTTGTACCCGCTACGGGAAACGCACCACCGATGATGGCGTTTCAATTGATGCCCGGCGGCGGGCAGTGTGAGCAGTAGATACTATCCGATTCGTGCCGCTTTGCGCTTGCCGACCTGAATCAGCGTGCCATCCTTCGGCGTGATCTTCGCCTGTGGGTCGGTCGCTTTCTGCTGGTCGATGGAGACCCCGCCGGATTCGATCAGGCGGCGGCCTTCGCTTGTGGACGGCGCGAGGTTCAAGAGCTTCAGCAGCTTGGGCAGCCAGATGGTGCCGTCGCCTTCGCACGCGCCGGGCGGGAGCTTGACTGTCGGGATGTCGTCGCGGAGGCCGCCCTCGACCATGACCTTCTGCCAGAGCTGCTCCTCGTGGTCGGCGGTGGCGCGGTCGTAATAAGTCGTGACGATCTCCTTCGCCAGCCGCACCTTCGCATCGCGCGGGTGGCTCTTCGCAGCGTCGGTCAGTGACGCAATCTCCTCGGCCGAGAGCGTCGTCAGCAGCGTGTACCACTCCTTCATCATCTCGTCGCCGATGCGCATGGTCTTGCCGAACATGTCCTTTGGGGTATCGGTCAGGCCGACATAGTTGCCCAGCGACTTGCTCATCTTCTCCACGCCGTCGAGACCGCGGAGGATGGGCATGATGACCACAAGCTGCGGCGGCTTGTCGTAGGCCGGCATCAGGTCGCGGCCAACGAGGTTGTTGAAAGTCTGATCGGTGCCGCCGAGTTCCACGTCGGCGTCGATGACGACGGAGTCGTACGCCTGCATCAGCGGGTACATCATCTCGGTGATGACGATCGGCGACTCTTCCTTCACGCGGAGCTTGAAATTCTCGCGCTGGAGCATCTGCTGGATGGTCATGTGGCTGGTGAGCCGCAGCACATCGGCGAAGGTGAGCTGCGCAAGCCATTCGCTGTTGTAGCGAATCTCCAGCTTGTCCGGGCGGGTATCGAGCACATGGCCCGCCTGGGCAAAGTAGGTCTCGGCGTTCTGCTTGATCGTCGCCTCGTCGAGCATCGGCCGTGTCTTCGTCTTGCCGGTCGGGTCGCCGATGCGGGCGGTGTAGTCTCCGATGATGAGGACGGCCTTGTGGCCGCAGTCCTGGAATTGGCGCATCTTGCGCAGGACGACAGTATGGCCTAGATGTATGTCCGGGGCCGTCGGGTCCATGCCCAGCTTGACGCGCAAGGGCTTGTTTGCGGCGATGGATTTCTCGATGCGGGCGCGCAGCTCCTTCTCGGTATAGACGGCCTCGCAGCCGCGAAGGAGAAGGGACAGTTGTTCGTCAATACTTGGCCGGCTCTGATTCACATCGGACTCCATCGGCGCGATCGCATCGCGTTCGCGCGGGTCGTTCATGGCGGAAATAGTAACGGATCGAACGGAAAACGTGTATCCGTCCGCCGCCCGTCACCGATGGGAAGGCACATCAGGTCGGCGGAAGCAGGCCGAGTTCACCGGCGGCGCTTTTCATGGCGGTGATGCAGTTGCGGATGTGGTCGTCGAGCGAGAGACCCAGCAGCTCCGCGCCGGCGGTGATGTCCTCGCGGTTCACCGCGGCGGCAAAGGCGGGCGTCTTCAGCTTTTTCTTCACGCTCGCCGGCTCCATGCCCTCCAGCCGTGTGGGGCGGACCAGCGCCGCGGCGGTGATGAAGCCGCAGAGTTCATCGACGGCGAAGAGGGCCTTTCGGATGGGTCGGTCGCGCGGGTATTCGTCGAGGTTCCAGTCGGCGTGCGAGAGGATGGCGCCAATGATCTCCTCGTCGATGCCGCGATCGCGGAGGACCTTTGCGCCTTCGCGCGTGTGGTCCGGCGGATTGGGCCATCGCTCATAGTCGAAGTCGTGCAGCAGGCCGGTGATGCCCCACGGGTCGACATCGCCACCGAGTAGCCCAGCATAGTGCCGCATGGCGGCCTCGACGGCGAGCATGTGCTTGCGCAGGGAATCGGACTGGACGTATTCGCAGAGAAGGTTCCAGGCGTCGTGGCGATTCATCGTGCACACTCCTGAGCGAATTATGTCGTCAGCATGACTTCCGCAATCTGCATCGCATTCAGGGCCGCGCCTTTGCGGAGCTGGTCGCCGCTGATGAAGAGGTCGATGCCGCGGCCGTCGCCCTGGCTGACGTCCTGTCGAATGCGGCCGACCAGCACCTCGTCCTTACCGGACGCGTCGATCGGCATCGGGAAATAATTCCTGGCACGATCATCGACGACCTTCACGCCGGGCGCGCCTGATAAAATCCGCCGCACTTCGTCCGAACTGATCGGCTTGTCGAAGGTCAGGTTGATCGCTTCGCTGTGTGCGCGCAGGACCGGCACGCGGACGCAAGTTGCGGTGATGGCGATGCGTTCATCGCTGAAGATCTTGTGCGTCTCGTGGATCATCTTGGACTCTTCGAGGTTGTAGCCGTCCTCGCCGAGCGCGCTGTTGTGTGAGAAGACATTGAACGCGGCCTGATGCGGCAAGACCTTCGGCTGCGCGGGACGGCCCTCCAGCAGGTCGCGCGACTGATTCTCCAGCTCCAGCATCGCCTGATAGCCCGCGCCGCTGGCGGCCTGATACGTCGCCACGACGATGCGTCGGACACTGTTGACGCGGTGCAGCGGCCAGACGGCGACGTTCATGATGATCGTCGAGCAGTTCGGGTTGGCAATCAGTTTGGCGTCGCCGATGGCTTGCGGATTCACCTCGGGCACGACGAGGGGCACGCCGTCGTCCATGCGGAAGGCCGAACTGTTGTCGATCACGCGTGCACCCGCCTCGATCGCCACCGGCGCCCACTGGCGGCTCGACGACGCGCCGGCGGAGAACAAAGCGATATTCATGTCGTCGAAGCTGCGGGGGCCGACTTCCTCGACGGTCAGCGTCTGCCCGCGAAAGGTGACTTTCGTGCCGGCGGACCGCGAGGACGCCAGCAGTCGCAGCGTGCCGATGGGGAACGCCCGCTCTTCCAGAACGCGAAGAAACTCCTGCCCGACAGCGCCGGTCGCGCCGAGAATCACCACATTTACGCTCATCAATCGTCCTTTATCATCCTGGTCTTACAAACAATCCGACAATATACTCGCGGCGGTGCGTTCTTAACAGATCGCCGTTGGCCTGGGGCTCCTGACGAATGGCTCGACTCTACGACATCACGCCGCCGATCACTCCGAATCTCGCCGTGTGGCCCGGCGATACGACCCCTTCTCGCGAAGTCCTCCTCGACATGAAACGCGGCGACAACCTGACGCTCTCCACACTTCGGGCGACGGTTCATCTCGGCGCCCATGCCGATGGGCCGAACCATTATGGCTCCGACGCCCCCGCGATCGATGCGCGGCGGCTCGATTTTTATCTCGGCCCGTGTCAGGTGATGCAGGTCAACGTCGCGCGCGGGGCGCGCATTGAACCGAAGCAGATCAGCGCGTCCGTCACGACACCACGGGTGCTCTTTGCCACCGGGACGTATCCCGACCCTACGAACTGGAACGATGACTTCGCCGCCCTGTCTCCGCAACTGATCGACTGGCTCGGGGAGCGCGGCGTACGGACGGTGGGTATCGATACGCCGAGCGTCGATCTGTTCACTTCGAAGGATCTACCGAGCCATCACGCCATCCTCCGGCACGACATGGCCATTCTCGAAGGGCTCGTGCTTCGCGATGTGCCGGAAGGCGAGTACGAACTGATCGCGCTGCCGCTGCCGCTGGTGGGGTTTGACGCGAGCCCGGTCCGGGCTGTGCTGCGGAGCGTGTCATAGCTGCACTGCAATCTCGTCACCCAAGCGGGGTAACGCTACGGGCGCTGGATGGAAATATTCAGCGGCATCGGAGCGCCGGGAGAGCCGTCGGGCGCGCGCAGCGCGGCGGCGCTCGGTCGATCGTACTCAGCGAGGTCTGACGGCGCGGGGATCGTCACCTCCAGCCAGACGCAGTCTGAAAGCGTTTTGAGTCGCGGTTCCTTCAGTGCCGCGGGCAATAAGACCACGTCGCCTTTCGCGAAGGTCTCCACGCCGTTCTTGCCATAGAGAATCTCGCCGCGTCCTTCGAGGACGATCCAGATGACCGGCTCGGCATAGGGGATCGGCTGCTCGATCTCGCCGACGAATCGCACCCGTTCGAGGATGAAGCTCGGACACGTTACCAGCCGAGTGACCGTCGTGAAGACGCTGGTGACGTGGGAACGCTTCTCGAACGGCGCGAAATCGACCTGCTGCCGGATGCAGGCGAGGCCGTCGGTCAGATGCAGACCGGCGTCGTCCTGCGGGCGCCGGCGTCCCCAATCGTAGAGGCGATAGGTGACGTCGACGGGCGTTTGAACCTCCGCGACCACGACGCCGGCGCCGATGGCGTGGACCGTTCCGCTCGGCACGTAGTACGTCTCGCCGGAGCGGACGCTCGTGCGATGAAGCATCGCCACGATCGACGGCGGATCTTTCTCAAGGGCGGATGCGAATGCCTCTAACGTGACACCTTCGCGAAAGCCGCGATAGATGGCCGCGCCCTGCCTCGCCTCGATGACATGCCACGCCTCGTCTTTCGGAAGGATGGACAATCCCAGCCGCGCGGCCGCTTCCGCATCGGGATGCACCTGTATGCTCAAGTTGTCTGACGCGTCGAGGAACTTGATCAACAGGGGGAAACTTCCATCCGTCGCATGTGCCCGGCCGAGGAGCGCTGTGCCCCATTCTCGAACGAGATCGCCGAGCGATCTACCCCTGGCAGGTCCGCGGTTGACAACGGACTGCCCACCGTCGAGATCGGCGCATTCCCACGATTCGCCGATGTCTGAATCCGGCGGCAAGGGCTTGTCCAGTAGACGCGCCAGATTGCGGCCGCCCCAGATTTTGGGTCGAAAGATCGGTTCGAACACCAGCGGGCAGACATCCATCATCTCGAATTGTAGCGGCCCCACGAATCACGAACAGCCGAAGTGCGCACTTCGATCCGCCGCGATTCAGGGTATCGAGGAAACAGCGTTTCTGGGTAGCATTGGCCTCCGGCCTGTGCGCACGGGCCGGAGGCCGTACGATAAACCGAACGGGACGGAGGCCCATGCGGCCCCTGCCGTGGATACCCGTACGATAACGATTCATGATTCAGATCAACGAACAACTGAGCATCCCGCCGGAGGAACTGGAGTATTCTTTTTCGCGCAGCTCCGGTCCCGGCGGACAGAATGTCAACAAGCTGGCGACGAAGGTGCTGCTGCGCTTTGACGTGGCCGCGAGCGGGGCACTGTCGGACGAACAAAAGTCGATCATCCGTCGTCGGCTGTCCACGCGGATCGGCAAGGACGGTAGTCTGCGGGTTGTTGCCGGCAGCGAGCGCAGCCAGAAGGCCAATCGCGAGGCGGCGATCGAACGATTCGCGCGATTGCTCGCGGATGCGCTGCGACCTCGGAAAAAGCGGAAGAAGACGCGGCCGACGGCGGCCTCGCGCGAGCGTCGGCTGACGGAGAAGAAGCGACAGGGCGAGCGGAAACGGAGCAGGGGCTTTCGCTCGGATCGGGATGCATGATTCACGGGGATGTCGGCGCTGCTCGGGGAGAATCGCGCCCCCACCGTTGAAAGCGCGGGCCACCCGACTCGCTGGTGCGTGTCGGAGAGCTTCCACGGCGGCAAAGGATTCTCGCACGAGCGTCTGCATGGGATGGGCCCTCGAAAAAAAATGTGATGTTGAACTAAGCTGAATTCCCTGAAAAAGATTTCCCGTTGTCCAGGCGCGGAAGGGTCGTGCCGAGGCGGCGAAGTACTCGGTGTTTTTCGGCACGCGGGTTTATTGCTAGTGCTTGCTCGGCGTGCGCGCGGGGTTGTGCGATTGCGCTCGATTGTCGCCAAACGGCAAAGCCGCTTCGGGTGGCTGAATCGGGTCGGCATCGTTCCGCCGCATCTTCGTCATGCCCAGAGGGTTACGCAGCAGACCAGCCAGATGGTGGCGAGGATGTCGACGGTGATGCCGGTAAGGATCATGAACCGCAGCGGGATCATTCGCGTTCCGTAAACGATCGCGTTGGGAGGCGTGGAGATCGGCAGGGCGAAGCCCAGACTTGCCGCGAGGGCCACCAGCCAGATCGCCTGCACCGGCGAAAGCCCCAGCGCCGTCGCCAGCGAACCGGCGACCGGCACCATCAGCGCCGCGGTGGCGGTGTTGCTGGTAAGCTCCGAAAGCAGCACGGTCGAACCGACAAGGCCGAGCATCAGAATGAGGGGCGGCAGGTCGGCACTCGCGAGCCCCGTCGAGAGCGCCGTTGCGAAGCCGCTGGTCTCCAGCATCCTGCCGAGCGAAAGCCCGCCGGCAATCAGAAAGAGCGTATCCCAGTCCAGCGCCTGAAAGTCGTGGCGATCGAGGATCGTCCTGCGGCCCACGCCGGTCGGGATCATAAACATGAACCACGCAATCATCACGGGCACGAGCGACTCGGGCAGATACGTTCGCAGCCAGATCGACGCCGGATGATCCAATGTTGTCGCGCTGCGGACCACACCGGGGACGAGCCAGAGCAAGACGGCGAGGATGAACCCGCAGATCACGACGCGCTTCGCGGCGGGCGTCGTCTCAACCTTTCGCGGAGCGTCGGCGTGCGCGTCGGCCGTGAATTGAAGTTCGCCGTCCGTCACTGGATGTGAAACAGACGGCGGCCCCACGTCGGTGACGAGCCAGCTGTTGAGCCATCGGGCGAAGCTCGACTTCACGTGTATCGTGGCATCGGATTGGCGCAGCAAGAGACGGCTGAAGAGCGTTAAGACGCCCCAGCCGATCAGCGTCGTGCCCAACCAGACGGGCACACCGACTTTCATCCACATGAGAAAGTTCACGCTCTCGTCGATGCCTTTCATGGCGGAGTAGCCGATGAAATTCGGCGCGGTACCGACGGGCGTAGCCATGCCTCCGAAGGTTGAGCCCCACGCGAGGGCGAGGAGGGCCGGCGCCGCGGTTCGCACGCGGCGCGTCAGGGCAAGCACGACCGGCAGGGTCATCGCAGTGACGGCGGTATTGTTCTGCATGAGCGAGAGCGCGCCGGCCAGCATCAGCACGAGGAGAATAAGCAAGTAGCCGTCGCCGCCGGATCGCACGACGCCCCATCGCAGGGTGAGGATCCAATCGAAGACACCGTGCTTATCGAGCGCGCGGGCCAACAGGAAGGCGCCGAGAAAGAGAAAGACGATCTCGCTGCCCCAGGAAGCGACGGCTTGATTCCACGGCAACAGACCCGTGAAGGCAGCCACGATGGGGATGGCCATCGCCGTGACACCGAGGGGCGCTATCTCGCTGATCCAGAGGACCAGGGTGGCAAGCACGACACCGGTTGCGCGGCGCACGGCGAAGTCGTCATGCCAGGGGATCGCGGACGAAGCGGCGTAAAGTCCTGCCGCGAGGAAGAAGATGATGAAACCGCGCCGTAGGTTCACGGGGGAATAGTATGGCAGGGATCGTCGCGGATGTCGCTGCCGGCAGCGATCAGCGTTGAACGAGCTTCACGGAGCGGTCGCGGTCGTCGGGTTTTGGTGCGACCGGTGGCCGATGCTGTTGAATCTCTCGGGTGCGGTTTTCCTGCGGTTCAGGACGCTGCACAGGCGGCGCCGCGTGGACCTCGGGGCTGGCCTGTCGAGCCAGCGTCAGCAGCTTCGGGATGAAGTAATCATCGGGATTAAGCCGGGCAGCACGTTCGAAGTACCGCCAGGAGGCCGCAGGGCCTTCGGTATAGAACAAGATATAGCCGAGCATGGTGAGGCCCGCGGCGTCGTTCGGGCGATGGACCACGTAGGATTTGAGGGCCATCAGGTGCTGATGAAACGCTTCATGGTCGCCGTACTCGTCGCGTACGTCATAGGTCCTGTAGGCCAGCATCGGCGACAATTCAAACGCTCGTGCCAATAGATCGACACCCTCGGCATATTTCCCCAGGGCAAACATCGCGTGGCCGGCATGCAGCCGCGTGGCCGCGTTGGCCTGATTGATATCCGCCGCGCCGAGCCACTTGATCGCCGCACGGTCATAGTGGCCGTCGCGGAAGAGCAGTATGCCTTCGTCAAAGAACTCCGCGCTCTGGTTGATGAGTCGACCGGCGCGCTGCGCGGCGATGTGCCAGAGAAACTGACGATCGGCGTCGTAGCGACCCTGGTTGTAGGCGGCCGCTGCATCGCCGTAGCCGTAGTACGGCGGCGCGCAATACGCGCAGCCGCAGTTTACACCATGCCCGAAGCCGTACGAAGGCGCTGCGCTGTAGGATCGGCCGCCGATGCGATTTCGAGGCAGACGATTGAGCCCGCGCGGCTGGTATTGCGTGCTGTAATCGGGGAACGGGCGTACGTGCGGACTCCAGTAGTCCGGCCGATCGGAGGGGTTTACCACGTAATGGCCGGGGCGAAGCATGTAGAGCTCGGCCTGCGACCGGCCGGGATCCTCGGGCCTGGCGATCATTGTCACGCGAGGATTCTGCTCGACGCCCCAACCAGCGGCACCTTGCTGAGCCGACGCGGATGCAGCGATCGTATGAATACCCATGGCGAGACAAATCGGTACAAGCGTCCGATTCATGATGTGCTCTCCGTCAATGTGCCCGGCGATCGGCGAGGCCGAGACCAAGTTACAACAAGCCGGCCCGCGCAAGGGGCGACCCGGCCGAACGGCTTCTCGCCATCATAGACACGGCGGGTTGGGGAGGGTTAGCACTTTTTTCGATCGAATCTGAAGTGCATGGGCCGGCTCTCGGAGCCCTCGGGTGGCTCCAGGAGAACCTCATAAACGTCCTTTTCGGGATTGCGGAAGTTGAAGCGACGCGGTTTGTCGCGTTCCGGGTTCTCAAAAACTACCTCCCGGTCGCTGACCGATTTGAGCGGATAGGTCAGTGCCCCGTCTTTGTCTTCCCAGGGAGTCTGCTTTCGGTCGAAATGGCGCAGGCGGAAGACCAGCACGCCATCGTCGATGGTGATGGTCATCAGTTCGACCATCCACAGCTTGCCGTCCTTCACCCAGCGGAACATGCCGATCATGCAATCGGCCTCCGGAGCGGACCACGATTCTTCGATGTAGTCTTTGCCCTGCGTTCGCTGCCAGGTACCCTGCATCCACCGGAGCTTTGCCAGCTGCTCATGTGCGGAGGACGAATCGGACGCCCCCTTCTTTTTCGCCGGCTTATCCTCGCCCGATACGCCGGCAGCGCCGAAGCCGAAAACAAGGACGAGCAGAACGCTTGCACAAGTCACCGAGATTCTCCGTCGCATGAAATATACTCCTCTACGGCAAAACGCCCTCAATGGGTGGCAACTCAACACACCTTACCCCTCACGGCCCATGCCCGTATTGGAAAAAAACGACGCGCTGCCGGCGATCATGAGCGCTCGGAGCGAATGAGGCAGCGTTCGATGGGGTGCAGCGTGGCCAGGTAGGCCTGCGGCGACCGGCCGGTGAAAGCGCGGAAGTCGCGGATGAGGTGCGACTGATCGTAATAACCGCAGGCGGCGGCACGTTCAGTCCAACTCGACGATCGGCCTTGCTGCAAGCGCTTTAAGAGCCGACGGAATCGCATCACGCGACAGAGCAACTTCGGGCCGATCCCCACGGTGTCGGTAAACCGTCGTTCAAACTGTCGAAGCCCCAGACCGGCGCAACGTGCCAGTGAATCGACTGGAAGCTGCCCCTGATATTCATCGATCATCGCGACGGCGCGGCGAATCGACTGTGTTGAATCTTCCATCGCGTCGAATTGTCTGAGCAGGAATCGTTCCAGCAGTTGGATGCGATCTGAATCGCCTGGCGCATCCAGAATGCGAGTCTCCAGCTCAACCGAGTCCGCCCCGAGGAGGTCCTTCATCGAAAGGATGCGGTCCGTCCATTCACGAATCGGATGTCGTACGAATCGGGCCGCACCGGCCGGTTGGAAGCGCACGCCCACCATGCCGATTGTTCCTGCGGGCTGTAATTGCAGGCATCGCGTGATCTGCCCGGCGACGACTGAGCGGGGTTGAAGCTGCAGGGTGCCATCGGGCTGCATCGCCGAGAAGCGGTCGCGGTAGTGAATGATCCACTCGATGCAGCCGTCCGGCGAGACGGATTCCGCACCCTCGGCGCGTCCTGTGTGGGTGCATTCCATAACCCAATAGCACCGCACAACGGTCGCCAGGGTCGGGCAAGGATGAAACACAACATATCGCACGACGCACCCTCAAGCACGGCCAGCCAGGCAGGACCGCGTCGGCTCCATTGTAATCAATCGTCGCCGGGGTGTTCATCCTTCGCAGGTTGATTTATGGCAGAAGCTTGCAGCAGACATCGGGCATCCTCGATCGGCAGGAGCGCTGCCTGTACCTGTGTCGCGTCGGCCTCCAGCAGGTTGACTGCATGGCTCACCTCGAACGGCCCGACGGCCTCGCGGATGAGCCGCTCGCAGACGCCGCCGCAATCGAGCGCTTTGCCGATGTCGCGGGCGATCGCGCGGATGTAGGTTCCGCGACCGCATGTGATGCTCAGTTCCAGCAGGGGCCATTCATATGCCTCGATGGTCATCTGATAGATTTGCACTGATCGGGCCTTCAGCTCCGTGGCTTTGCCGTTCTTGGCAAGTTGATAGCTGAATCTGCCGCCGACTCTCATCGCGCTGAAGACCGGCGGCGCTTGTTCGATTCGACCTGTCATCCGCTTCACCACGTTCTCGAGTTCCTCGCGCGACGGCGGCACCGCGCCGCCAACCGGCTCGAAGGGCTGCTCGGTATCGAAGGTCGCATTGGTGACGCCGAGGCGGATGGTCGTGCGATAGCGCTTCGGAAGGTTCATGATCCGCTCGACGAGTTTCGTAGCTTTGCCTACGCAAGCAACCAGCACGCCCTCGGCGAAGGGATCGAGCGTGCCGGCGTGTCCGACCTTGCGCGTTCCGAGGATCGGTCGCAGTCGATAGACGTAATGCGCCGAGGACTTGCCGACGGGCTTGAAGAGATTGACGACGCCGTCGATGGTCGGGTCGTCGGAGGATTGGGCGGGCATGGGGTCCCTCGCATGCGCGTCGGGCTGGTTCGGTCGACGCGCACCGGACGAGGCGCCGATGCGACCCCGACCGGCAATACACAGATGCCGTCGTTGAGCCATTACCAGCCGGTGAACAACGAACCGGCAGGACTGTCATGCCCTGTAATTCTGATCGGCGTGGCCGACTTCCTCTGTTATAATAGGGCAAGATCGGTCGGAGCGAACCATGCGAGATCATGTCATTATTGCGGGTTTTGGCGCTGCGGGTCGCTTTATCGCGGAGTACCTCAAGGCGCGCCAATGGCCCTTTGTCGTCGTCGAGATGAACCCCGAGACCTGCGAGGCACAGCGAGGTCTGGGCGTGCAGATCGTCGAGGGCGACATCTCGCAGGAGGATATTCTGCGCAAAGCGGGGATTGAGTCTGCATCGATTCTGGCCATCGCGATCCCCGATGAAGAGGCCGCTTTACGTGCTACGGAGACGGCCAACGCCATCCGCGCGGAGATTCACATCATCGCCAGCACGCGCTACACCAGCACCGGCCTGCAGGCGCTTCAGAAGGGCGCCGACGAGGTTATCGTCGCCGAGCAGGCCGTCGCCCAGGAATTCTATCGTCGGATTTCGAGCCGCATGGAATCGCTTGCTCAGGTATAATTCGTCGGCGGAAACTTATTGAGATGTCCCAACCGATCACGATCTGCTGTCGATGTTCGAATCCGGCTTGCGGGGCCTGGCGCCAGGCGCCGATCGTCCGACCTGGCGGCGGAGAACTCGCCTGTCCTCGATGTCAACAATCACAGTCTTTCCAGATCGCTCCCGAACTCCTGAATTCGCGTGCTCCGGAGGCGTGCCCGTTATGTGATTGCCGGGAGTTCTTCATCCGCAAGGATTTCCCGCAACGCGTCGGTCTCTTGCTGGTGATATTGTTCGGCGCCGTCGCTTCGGTCTTTTATTACTTTGAAAACGTCGTCGCCACGTTTGCCACGCTCGGCTCGCTCGTCGTGGTCGATGCGATCATCTACCTTTTCGTCGGGCGGGTGACCGTCTGCTACCGGTGCCGTGCGGAGTTTCGCGGTGTTGCCTATAATGCTGACTGCGAGCCGTTTGACCTGGCGACCTCGGAAAAGTACAGCCACTCGACCGGCGCCAGGTAGAATTGACTTCAACCGGTCGTATCGCATGGATGTCTCGCCGGTTTTTCGGGAATCTCACGATGAGTGACCACAAGCCCATTGCCCCCGACGTCGACCAGAAACGCATCGCCGCCGCGGTCCGGGAAATTCTGATCGCCGTCGGTGAAAACCCGGACCGTGAAGGCCTGCGCGGTACGCCTCAGCGCGTGGCCCGTATGTACACGGAGATGTTCGCCGGCATGCGCGTCGACCCTCGGGAGCACCTCCAGACGTTTTTCACCGAGAAGTATGACGAAATGGTTGTGCTTCGCGACGTGTCGTTCTACTCCATGTGCGAGCATCACCTGCTGCCTTTCGAGGGCCGCTGCCACATCGCCTATCTGCCCGACGGTAAGGTGATCGGCCTGTCCAAGCTCGCCCGAATCATCGACGCCTTCGCCCAGCGTCCGCAGGTGCAGGAACGGCTGACCACGCAGATCGCCGACATCCTTTACAAGGAGTTGAATGCCAAGGGGGTCGCCGTCGTGATGGAGGCGACGCACAGTTGCATGACCTGCCGCGGCGTTAAGAAGCCCGGCAGCGTGATGGTCACGTCGGCCATCCGCGGTGAATGTTGCACCAACCCGGCGACCCGCGCCGAAATCATGAGTCTGTTGCACAAGTCGTGATGAACGAATCGTCGACGCTCAGCGATGCGGCTCCGGCCGATCCACGGACCACTCCTGTGGCCTGGTATCATAAGCGGCGCGTCGTGCTGCCGTTGTTGGCGATTTTGTATCCCGTGGGACTTTGGCTGCTGATCAAATCGCCTCGGCCGGGCTCGTTCGTCAAAGTCATCCTCGCGGTTGTCTTTCTGCCGATTTTCGTCATTCTCTCCTTGATACCGCTCAAGCCCTACTGGCAATTCGCCGGAGGCATGGCCGGCATCAAGGATTTTTCCATCGACACGGATCGACTGCTGAGGAACCCTGACTCACGCCTTGAGGCCCATCGCGCCGAGCAGCGTACGGCTGTCGAAACGAAGTCGTCACTCTCGCCCCGCGCCGACGATGCGCCGCTCCCGGACTGGACCAACTTTCGCGGACCGCTGCGCGACGGCGTCTGCCGCGGCGAAACGATCTCCCTGGATTGGGCGAAGGATCCGCCGCGTGAATTGTGGCGACAACCAATTGGTGGTGGTCACGCGAGTTTCGTCGTTGCCGGTGGTCGCGCCTACACCATCGAGCAACGTCGCAAGCAGGAAGCCGTCACCTGTTACAACATCGCCTCCGGCCGAGAATTGTGGGCATTCACTTACGACGCCTCCTTTGAGGAGGTGCTTGGCGGCAACGGCCCGCGCGCCACGCCGACGATCCACGGCGATCGGCTCTATTCCCTCGGCGCGCAAGGGCATCTTCATTGCCTCGACGCCACTGACGGCCAGCGCATCTGGGGCGTGAACATCCTCCTTGAACCCGCCCGAAGCGCAAGCGAGGGAAACCCGGGCAAACCGGTGGCCAATCTGGAATGGGGTCTTTCCGGCTCGCCCCTTGTTGTTGATGACATCGTCATCGTCACCGCATCCGGCAAGTCGGATACGTCCGCCTTCGGCTATCGCGCGGAAGACGGCAAGCTCATCTGGAAATGCGAGGCGGGATCGCAGAGTTACTCATCGCCCGTGCTCGCCAAACTCGACGGTGTTCCGCAGGTCCTGAACCTTGGCGGCACCGAGCTGCGCGGCATCGACCCCGCGAGCGGCAAAATCCTCTGGCGACACCCGTGGAAGACCTACATGTGGATCAACGTCGCCATGCCGCAGCCCGTCGGTGACGATCGCGTCTTCGTCTCCGCCGCCTACGATCACGGCTGCACGTTGCTTGAAGTTCGTCGCGATGCCGATAACTGGCAAGCGAAGGAGATTTGGTTCACCAACCGAATGAAGAACAAGTTCAGCACTTCCATCATTCACGAGGGCCACGCCTACGGGCTCGACGAAGCCGTTCTCTGCTGCATCGACCTTGAAACCGGGGAGCGTACGTGGAAGGGCGGCCGCTACGGCTATGGTTCGCTGCTCGGGGTGGATGATCATCTGCTGGTCATGAGCGAAGAGCCGGCCGATCTGATACTTGTCAAGGCAGATCCCGCAGAGCATCAGGAGCTGGGCCGCGTCCGCATCTTCGAGGGGCGGACATGGAATAATTTCGTCCTCGTTGGAGGCCGCCTGCTGGCTCGAAATGAGAAATGGATGGCCTGCTACGATTTGCGGCCCACGGTATCGGCATCCGCCGCGCCGAACCAAACCGACTGACATGTCATCGAAACCGACGGATTGCAATCCGTCGGTTCAATGCGGTAAACGCATACAGATCATTGCGTGCGCATTCTACTCATCGAGAGCGATCGGCCAGGAGAACCGCTTCATCGGCTACCGGGCTGCTTGGCTCGATAACAATCGCGGCAGAAGACCGGCCTGCCCTCCTGCGGCTGGAACGGTACCTGTGTCGGCTGACCGCACTGCGAGCATACGGTATCGAACAGCTGCGCGGGCTTACGCGCTCCGCCTCCCCCGCCGCCGTGGCCACCCCTTCCGCCGCGCTGGCCTCCGCCACCGCCCGTTCGCTTTCGCTGTTCGCGACAGGGTCGGCATCGCTTGGGCTCGTGTTCAAGCCCGCGCTCGGCATACCGTGCCTGGTCATCGGCGGAATGGATGAACTCAGCGTTACAGTCCGCACAGATCAGGGTCTTGTCGGTGTAATCCATGAGAAGGGGCCTCGGGTCGGGCGACAGCGGCGACGATCATTACCCACATCCATCGGCCCGGCGGCCTTACGATCGTACACGGATGCGGAGCTGAATCATCTCCGAGGTCTCCCTGTTAATTGCCATCATCGGACACAATTCGGCGATACTTGTCAAGCTCGCCGTCAATTCGGCACTACCGGTCGCAGCGGAGGCGGACCACGCATGTCGGCGGGCTCGGGAGGAAGCCGCGGTACCGGCCGCGCCAGCCATTTTTCGTCCTGCCGCGTGTGTTTGCTTGTCAACTCGACCGGCCGGCCCTCGATGAAGCAGGCGACAACACGGTTCGCGGCCTGAAGCGGTGTATCGGTGCAGAGGATTACGTCGGCGACCTTGCCTGCGTCTAAACTGCCGAGGCGATCGTCCACGCCGATGATCCGAGCGGCATCGAGCGTGATCGCGCGAAGGGCGTCGGCCTCGTCAAGTCCGTATGCCACCGCATAGCCGGCCTCCACGCCGAGCAACTTTGCCAGTGACGCATCTGACACGGTGATGGCGAAGCGTACACCCGCACGGGCCAGCACCTGCGGATTTCGATACACGCTATCGTAGGGCTCAATCATGTCGCCGGGGTAATCCGTCGTGCGCCCGAGAAGGACGTCCACCTTTCGGTCGGCCAAAAGCCCGGCGAGTTTCCATGCCTGACGACCGCCGAGGATGATCGGCCGCAGCTTGTAGCGCTCCGCGAATCGCAGGGCTTCGAGAATCTGCTTGTAGGAGTCGGCGGCGAAGAACACGGGGGCCGCACCGGTGACATAGGGCGCCATGGCTTCGAGTCGACGGTCGTAACCCGTGAGCAGCGGTGACGGCCCCTTGCTGTTAATTCGTCGAGGAGCGTAGGTTTGTGCTTTGCGGAAGAATTCCTCCAGCACCAGAAGGCGCTGGCGATGTGAATCGATCTGCTCCTGTTTGCGGGTCTCCTCCATGTCATCGGGGAATCGCGCCGGCAGCGACGGCAATCGGACGACGAGACCCAAGGGCGAAGCAACCAGTGCCTCCGGCATCGACCAGCCGTCCATCCGAACCAGCCCGGCCTGGCCGGAGATCATGCCTCCGCCGGGAACAAGCAGCGCCGTGGTGACGCCCTCGCAGCGCGCAACTTCGATGGCCGTCGCAAATGGGTTGTATGCCGAAACGGCGAGCAAGTCCGCCTGGAAATCGCCGATGTCCGAAGTGTCCACGCTACCGGCTACGGAACCGATCTCGGTTAATCCCAACGAGCTTGTCGCGTTGATCAGGCCGGGATAAACATGCAGCCCAGTCGCATCGACGACCGAAACGCCGGCCGGAGGCGACTCACGGCCCGCAGCTCCGATGCGCTGAATCTTCCCATCGGAGATTGCGAGCAATCCGTTCTCGATCGGTGGCCCGCTGACCGGATGCAGCGTTGCGCCGACGATCCAGTAATTTCCGGATGCATTCGGTTCGATGGCCAGGGAATCCTTCGCCGGCGGAAACGCTCGCGCCGGGCGCCCGGGAATCGGCTGCTCAAGGTCGAAGCCGGCCTCCTTGAAAAGCACCTCGCCATCGACAAGCGTCAACACGCAGCGTGAGAAAGTATCCAGCGGATGTCCGTCGAACACCGCCAGGTCGCCGTGTTTGCCCGGTTCAATTGAGCCGACATGTTGGTCGATGCCGAGTTGAATGGCCCCGTTGATGGTAATCAGCCGGAGGCATTCTTCGGGCGAGAGCCCGCCGAATCGCAAACTCTTGGCTGCTTCGAGATTGAGATGTCGCATGACAACCGGCGAGTCGGAGTTCACCGTGGAGACAACGCCGCCCTGCTCCATCCGTGCGACATTTTGCGGAATGGCGTCATACGCCTCCAACTTGTAGGCCCACCAGTCAGAAAAACTCGACGCGCTGCAGCCATGACGGCGCATCTCCGGAATGATTCGATAGCCCTCGAGAATGTGCTGCAGGACGGCGATGCGGACGCCGTACTCCTCGGTGATTTCCAGTAGACGAAGGATTTCATCGGCACGATAGCAATGCGAGTGAATCCAGATGCTGCCGCTCAGGATGCTCGACAGGGCCTCCAGTCGCAGATCGCGCCGCAGGGGACGCGGATCCTTGCCCGCGGCCTTCTCGCTTGCGAATTGCTCCTGCTCGAGCTTGTACCGCAGGGCCGCGTCGAACGATCGCCGGATCGTCGCCTCGACGCCCATTCGCGAGTAGGGAAACCGCCCGCCGCGCCGCGGGAAGTTTGACTGCTTCACGTTCTCGCCGAGTGCGAACTTTACCGTCGGCGGCGCCGGCGCAAAGGCCCACTCCGCGGCTGGCCGGCCGTACTTCAGTCGCAGCACGGCATTCTGTCCGCCGATGGTGTTTGCCGAGCCGTGCATCGTGTGAATGCAGGTCACGCCGCCGGCCAATGCCCGATACGCTGCAACGCTCGTATGATTCACCGCGTCGCCGATCTTCACTTCCGGCGTAACTGACAGGGCGAACTCGTTGAGACCGCCGTCGATGCAGATGTGCGAATGGCAATCGATGATGCCGGGCATGACGTGATAGCCGCGAAGATCGATCGCCTTCATGCCAGGCAGTTGCTGCAGGCCGCGGCCGATGGCAGAGATGCGGCCGTTTTCGATGATCAGATCCGTTTCTTCAAGTACGCCGCGCGTAATGGTCAGCAGCGTGGCATTTCGGAGCAGCAGGTTTCCGCCCGTCTGCACGCTCGGTTTGCGATCCGCCTCAATCTCCACGGCAAAGTCCGGCGGGACCACGGGCGGCACCCTGCCTTCACGGTGCGAAGGCCCGGAAGTCGCTGAACCAGCTTGCCGCGTAATTGAAGACGCAACGGAATCATCGTCACGCGGAGGTTGCGTCGTTGCGGGTTGTGTGTCGGGCTGCGTCGTCGGCACGCTTTTTTCTGTCGCTTCCTCGTCGGGCTTATCTTTGTCGCCCGGCTTACGATCTCTTCGATCGGACCGTTTGGCTGTCAGTGAGACGTCGAATCGCTTGCCTTCGACGAATACCCATTTGACCCTGGCTTTTTCGTCAGCCAGAGGCCGATCCAGGATGGTCAGGTTTGCCAGGCGACCCGGGTCGATCCTGCCGAGTCGAGCGCCAAGCCCGAGCATCTCCGCGGCATTTCGCGTCAGTGCCGCAAGCGCGGCATCTTCGGGAAGACCGCGTTTGATCGCCACGCGAAGGTTTTTCATCACTTCGTCAACTGACTTCATCTCGAACGAGCCGATCGCAAAGGGCACGCCGGCCTCATGCAGCCGCAGAGCGTTGTCCACTTCCTCCTGCCACAACCGTACGCGCTCCTCAAAGGCACGTTGCGGTTCGAAGGACTGCTTCTCCCAGGGATCATCGAAAATCAGATCAAGCTCGGTCTTCGCCGCAGGGGCCTCCGCGTCTTCTTTTTCACCTGCGCCGGAATCCTTCTTCGCGCCTGCGCCCTTTGTCTGTTCCGGCTCTTTCGACCATTTGAGACTGACGATGACGGGCACGCTTTCTTTTCGCAGTCGCTCGGTTACCTTCCACGCCTCGCGACCGCCGGCGATGAGCGGCTTGAGTCGAAACTCGGCCGCCAGATCTAGCGCGCGATGAATTTCGTTTTCGCTATTGGCGATGAAGACGACCCGTCGATGGCCCTGTTGAAGTTTCCACAGCGTTTCGAGATCGCGATCCAGCGGCGGCCGTTCGTCGTGCGGGCGCCGCTCTGCCCATTCCAGCAATTCCGCATGCCAGCGCGCGTCGTGCATAATCTGCCGAAACGCCGCCAGCGCACCGATAATCGTCGTCGGGTATTGCGGCGCATCCGTCGGCCAGCCCGCATCGCGGCGGCCGCTTCGACCGGTGATCAGCGCCGTGTTTTGAGCGAAGTCCGACAAGAGCACGGACCGTCTGCGTGGAGCATCACCCAACTGAAGCACGGCGCTGGCCCCGGAGAAGATCGCCGGGCTCGGTGAGATCAGCGCCGCCGTGAAACCTTCACGACGGAATTCTTCGCATTTTGCCGCCTTCGGGTCGAACAATTCCTCCGCGCGCCAGTGCGGATGCATCAGTCGACGATACGCTGCCACGGTCGCTGACTGCGGGCCTTCGCGGACATCGGGGATTTCGTCTTCGAGGCGCGCTCGCTCCTCGGCATCCGGCTCGCTGCGCGTCATGCCGGCATGGGTGCCTGCATCGATGAAGCCGGAATAGATGTGGAGGCCGCTCACGTCGATTCGTAAGGCGTCCGCGGGGATCTCGATCTGCTCGCCCACTTCCCTGATTCGCCCTTTGTCGATAAGAATTGTGCCGCGCTCAATGACACTACCCGGCTCGCGGATAATTCGCGCGCTGGTCATGGCGACCGGCGGATCAAACTCTACGGGAGACGCTGCAACAGGTGCGATGGACGATGACCAGACCCATGCAACGAAAAAGGTGGCGGCGGTTGCGCGCTGCATAAGCGAAATGCTCCGGATTGTCGAAGGGAATACTCCCCGAACACAGGTGCGGCAGGCGTCGCTCGCCCGCTCATCTCCGACTCCGGAAGGCCATTGGAACGCGAAGACCGCGGGCTTGCAACCGGGAGCCGCGCGAAGCGAGTGGGGTACGCACGACTCTGTCCGCAAAGGCGCACTGGCTGCGTAATTTATCTCCTATGCCGATATCGGCGCCGCGTCCACCTTTTGCAAGGATATGGCGCCCTCTCACGCCAGGGGCGTTTGTCTCACCAGCGCCCAGGGCATCGCGCCCCCATCACAAGAGGCGTTACGCCAACCAGCGATAAGGGCGTTGCACCCACCAACCCCAAGGGCGTTGTCCCCCAGCACAAAAGGCGTTGCGACCCTCAACGCCAAGGGCGTTGCGACCCTCAACGCCAAGGGCGTTGCGACCTACAGCCCAGGGTTGCCGCGCAGCGGCTACCCTGGGAAAATGGTCTCAACCTGACCAACCCCAACGGGGTTGCGTCATTCGGAGCGACGGGTGCCCCAATCTCTTTCCGCTGTTTATGTTCATCTGGTCTTTTCGACGAAGCAGCGCCGCGCCTTCCTTCGGGAGAAATCCATTCGCGAAGCGCTGCACGCCTATCTCGGCAGCGTCAGCAAGCAACTTGAATGTCCTCCGATCATCGTCGGCGGCGTCGAAGACCACGTCCACCTTCTCGCTCGTTTCGGCCGAACGATTACCCAAGCCGAGTGGGTAAAGGAATTGAAACGCACGTCGAACCTGTGGCTCAAGGAACAGGGAGCGAGCTACGCAGACTTTCAATGGCAGGGCGGCTACGCAAGTTTCTCCGTCAGCCAATCGAATCTGGAGCAGGTTCGACAGTACGTCACGAAGCAGGAAGAACATCATCGAACGATCACGTTTCAGGATGAATTGCGCGTGCTGCTACGCAGGCATCATATCGAATTCGACGAGCGCTACGTGTGGGAGTAAGGCCGCAACCCCGTTGGGGTTGTTTGTTTGTGCGGCTCGCTGACCCAAGGTAGCCGCTGCGCGGCAACCTTGGGCTGGAGGACGCAACCCCCTTCGGGGTAGGAAGGCAGAATCCGTGAGGAGTTGCAATACACAATCCGTGTAGGGTAGCAATGCACAATCCGTGTGGGGTTGCAAAACACATTCCGCGTGGGGTTGGTAATAGCGCGGCTCGGTGATCCAAGGTAGACGTTGCGCGGCTAATTTGGGCTGGAGGACATAACCCCTTTCGGGGATTGAAGGCACAATCCGTGTGGGGTTGGTAATTGCGCGGCATGCTGACTCAGCGTCAGACGGGATTGGCGTCTGCGACCTTGCCGAAGCGGCGGTCGCGGCGGGCGTATTCGCGGATGGCATCGTCGAGCTGGTCGGCGCCGAAATCGGGCCAGCAGACGTCCGTCACCACCAGCTCTGCATAGCTGATCTGCCACAGGAGAAAATTGCTGATGCGCATTTCGCCCGCCGTGCGGATGAGCACGTCCGGATCCGGCATGGTCGATGTGTAAAGCGCCTCGCTGATGGTGTGTTCGTCGACGGCATCGGGCGACAACTCGCCGGCCGCGGCCCTGCGCGCAATGTCCCGTACGGCGTCCGTCAATTCGGCGCGGCCGCCATAGTTCAGCGCGAGGCAAAGCACCATGCCGGGATTACCGCTGGACATTCGCATGGTCTCGTCCAACTCGCGGAGCACGTCATCCGGCAGACCGACGCGCCGACCGATCTGAATCAGCCGCACGCCGTTTTCCATGATCTCGGTCCGCTCTTTAATAAGATATTCGACGTACAGCCGCATGAGATGGGCGATCTCGCTCTGCGGTCGCCGCCAGTTTTCGAGACTGAAGCTGTAGAGTGTCAGATATCCGACACCCAGGCGCGAGCAGCGCGTCACGATTTCCTGCACCTTGTCGGCCCCCGCCTCGTGGCCGCGCACGCGCGGCAGGCCCCGCCGCTCGGCCCAGCGGCCGTTGCCGTCCATGATGATGGCGATGTGCCGCGGCAGGCGCTCCGGCGGGATGCCCAGCGTCTTCATCGAATCGAGCGGCTCGGCGGTCGGCATCATCCACCGGCCTTTCCGCTTGAGACCGGCACTCGACCACTCGCGAAAACCTTCGCAGGCGAACGATGCAGGGTCGCCGTTCGCTCCGCCCCGATGCTCACGATCGTGATCGACACGCCCAGAAGCTCCTCCAGGCGATTGATATACCCTCTCGCCGCAGGCGGCAGCGCCTCAAAGGAGGCCGCCCCGGAAATGTCATCCTGCCAGCCCGGCAGCGTCTCATACACCGGCTCAGGATGCTCCAGCTCGCGAATATCCGCCGGAAATGTCCGTAGCAGCTTTCCACCGACGCGGTAGCCGGTGCATATCTTCAGATCGCCGATCGTGCTCAGCGTGTCGAGGTGCATCACGGCGATCTGCGTGATGCCGCCGAGCAGCACGCTGTAGCGCGTGGCGAAAGCATCGAACCAGCCGCAGCGCCGCGGTCGGCCCGTTGTGGTGCCATACTCATGACCCCGCTCGCGGATCAAGTCCCCGGTCGCATCGGCCTGCTCCGTCGGGAAGGGCCCGCTGCCGACACGCGTGCAATAGGCCTTGACCACGCCCACGTACGACTGCACCGCCGACGGCGGAACGCCCGCACCGGCGGCAACACCCGCGGCCGTACAGGTGCTGCTGGTGACAAAGGGAAAGGTGCCGTGGGTAATGTCCAGCAAGCTGCCCTGCGCGCCTTCGAAGAGAATGCGTTTGCCGTCTGCAATGGCGTCGTTGAGCACGCTGGTCGTGTCCTCAAAGTGCGGCCGCAGTCGCTCGGCGTAGCCCAGCCACTCGTCGGCGAGCGCCTTGGCGTCCAGCGGTTCGGCGTCGTCGTACAGCGAGGCGAAGGCCTTGTTTCGCTCGGCGACGATCTCGCCCAGCTTTGCGCGAAAGTCACTCGGATAGCAGAGGTCTGTCACGCGGAGGGCGGTCGTTCGCAGGGCCTTGTCGGCGTAACAGGGGCCGATACCCTTGGCGGTCGTGCCGATCTTTCGCGCGTCGCCAAGGCGGGCTTCGGCGAGCCGGTCCTGCTTTTTGTGGTACGGCATGACGAGATGGGCGCGGAGCGATATCAGCAGATTGTCATTGATCGCCACGCCGCGCTTTCGCAGGCCGTCGATCTCTGTAGCGAGAATCTCCAAATCGAGCGCCACGCCGGGGCCGATGATGTTCAGCACGCCCGGTCGAAGGATGCCGCTGGGCATCAGGTGAAGTGCGAACTTCTCCTCCCCGATCCGCACGGTATGACCCGCATTGGCCCCGCCGGCGTAGCGGACGACAAGATCAAAATGCTCGGTGAGCAGATCGACGATCTTGCCCTTTCCCTCGTCGCCCCACTGCAAGCCGACGACGCTGGTATTTCCGAGTGATGCGAAGTCCATTATTCAACCTGAGCAGTCTGGCGGCGTCCGGTAAGCAAACCCACATGGCGTCAGCTACAAGCGCTCTTCAGGCGCAAGAGTCGTTTATACCCTGCAGGAGTGCGGACGGAAAGTCGATCCGCTGTTTGTACGATCTTGAGCTGGAGGAGTTCCCCTGCTTCGTTATCGCCAAACGGACGAGCCGTTTTCCGGGCCGCCGACGCAGGGTCAACGGCCATTTGTCACTAACCACAGGTACTCCTCACGGGTATAATCAGAAGCATGTTCGGCGAATTCGACATTGATGACAAACTCCAGACTCTGGTCGATCGCATCGTCGCCAGCTATGACGCCGATCCTCGGACCCGGCACATCGACCGCGGTTACCTGCCGAGCTACAGTGAAATCTGCCGCATCATCGGGATGCTGCTCGAAGTCTCCTACCCCGGCTATTTCGGCAGGCAGAATCTCTCACGCAAGAACGTCCGCTACCATGTCGGCGACCTCCTACCCCGGTTGGGCCAGGCGATCTATACGCAAGTCTTCCGCTCACTCTGTCACCATAACGAGTTGGAAGGCAACTACGACCCCGAGGGCTCCGACCTTCAGGCCCTGCCGCTGGGCGTGAAAGCCCGGGATCAGAGCGAGGCCTTCCTTCAAAAGATTCCCGACATCCGGGCTCTGCTCGCGCTCGACGTGCAGGCCGCCTACGACGGCGACCCGGCCGCGCCGAACACCGACGAGGTCGTCCTCGCCTACCCCGGCCTGCTCGCCATCACGGTCTATCGCTATGCACACGTGCTTTACGAGATGGAGACGCCGGTCATGCCGCGCACCATGAGCGAATGGGCCCACAAGGAGACCGGGATCGACATCCACCCCGGCGCGCGGATCGGCCGCAGCTTCTTCATCGATCACGGCACCGGCGTGGTCATCGGCGAGACGACGGACATCGGCGACCACGTGAAGGTCTACCAGGGCGTGACCCTCGGGGCGCTGTCCTTCCTCAAGGACGAGCGTGGACGGATGGTCCGCGGCTACAAGCGGCACCCCACGGTGCGAAACAAGGTGACCATCTACGCGAACGCGATTATCCTCGGCGGCGATACCGTACTGGGCGAGGGTTGCACCATCGGCGGCTCGACCTTCCTGACGTCCAGCGTTCCCGCCGGCTGCACCGTGACGAACTCCCCTCCGGAGCTGACCGTCCGCTCCGCAAAATCGCGTGTGGCGTTGGATCACGCTCTGGATTTCAATATATAAAGCGCGAGTGCCGAGATGCATTATTGACGAACGCGCGAAGCAGGCGGATTGCATGCCGTCAGCTTCCACTGACCACGAACCCATAAACGCCTGCCCACCACACCCTGATGCCGATTACCCGAACACGATCCTTCCTGAGCAAACGAACGGCGCGGCGGCTCGCCTGCATACTGTGTGTGCTTGTACTCAGCGGCTGCGGTAGCAAGGAAGAGTGGGATCAGGCCTGGAGCAAGTTCAGGGATCGCGGTGAACAACCGACGCCTATGACGCCGGCGATGTCCTCTCGCGGCAAAGGGTTGCAGGGAACGATCGGCCAGCTCGTCACCATCGACGGCCTTCGCATGACGCAGATCGCGGGTTACGGCCTGGTGGTCGGCCTCGTGGATACCGGCGGCGCGGACGGACCGGACGAGGTCAAGGCCTACCTGACCAAAGAGATTCGGCGCATGCAGGAAATCGGCGCGCCGGGCCTGCCTGTTGACGAGCTGCTCGGCGGACGTGATTCGTCAATGGTCTCTGTCACCGGTTACATCCCGCCGGGGGCGAGAAAGGGCGATCGGTTCGATGTCGTGATCGAAGCGTTGGGTACGCAAACCAAGTCGCTCGTCGGCGGGCGGCTTGTGCTCTGCGAACTGAAGCTCTACGCCGAGACACCTCGCGGTATCATCGACGGCAAACCCCTGGCCCGGGCCGAGGGGCCGATCTTCGTCAGCCCGTTCGACAAGGCGGGACGGCCGACGCCGCATGTCGATCTCCGCAAGGCGATGGTGCTTGGCGGCGGCGTGGTGAGAGAGCCGCGGCATATCCGCCTGATGCTGACCGACCCTCGCTACAGCGTGACCCAGCAGATTGAGTCGCGGATCAACGCACGATTCGCCGGCGTCGAGCCCCTGGCCGTGGCCAAGAGCGCCGGAATGATCGAGATCGACTTCCCCAACGATGCGCGTGATCGCAAGCGCGTATTCCTCGAGCGCGTGATGCACACTACGCTCAATGGGAGTACGCCCTTTCTCGAACAGCGGGCCAGAGACCTGAGCGATGAGATTGACGACGACGACGCGGAATACGAAACGATCGGCCTCGCCTGGGAGGCGATCGGTAAGCTCGGACTGGCGCAGATTCGCAGGCACTACCTGAGCGAATCCCCCGCCATCAGTTACTACGCGGGTCGAACCGGCCTGCGCCTCGGCGACAAGGAAGGCATGCGCGCCGTCAGCAAGCACGCGCTGAACCCGAAGAGCCCCTTCCGCGAACAGGCGATCGACGAACTCGGCTACGCAAAGGAAATGCACGGCGCCGGAGAAGCCCTGCACAAGGTGCTTGAAGATCCCAATTCGGACCTGCGCATCCGGGCCTATGTCGGCCTGCGGCGTCACCGGCATCCTTCCATCGAGACCACCGTGCTCGACGAGGACAATCTGATTCTCGACGTGATCGACTGCGGCGGGCCTTTTCTCATTTATGTGCAGCGACTCGGCGAGCCCCGGGTGGCAATCTTCGGTCGACAGATGAAATGCCTGCCGCCGGTGATTTTTCCTGATCCGGACTATCGCAAAGATGATCGCGTGCTACTCACCATGATCACGGCACAGAAGGACAGCGACTATCTGACCGTCTTCTGTCAGAATCGCCGGGTCGGTTTACGATCTCCCGCCCTGAAAGCCCCGCTGCATGTCGGCGAACTCGTCAAGTTTCTCGGGGATCGTTTCGATCGCAATGATGACGGCCAACCGACCGGCCTGGCTGTGCCGTACTCGGAGATCGCGGACATCCTCGGGGCTTTCTGCAAGAAGAAGTCGATCCCCGCGAGCTTTGTCACGGATGAGTCCGCCGCCGTGGAAGGCGCAGAACTCGACGGCAGCCGCGAGCGACAGGAATCCGAATTCTGATGACGGTTGTTCTGCGTTTCGACAGTCACTGGAGCGGATGGCGCGGATCGATAGCTACCACGATTTGATCGTGTGCTCACACATTCTGCGTCCGGCAGGGGCGATGGACGCTGCGGCGCGCAATCTGCATTAATTCGGCGGAGCCAGGTCGGCCTCCCGCAGGAAACGGTCCAGCTCGCGTGCCAGCTGATGGTTGCCTTCCTCGCGGAAGTGGCCGTCGCGAGGGAAGTAGGGCCGGCCTCCGGCGGCGACGTCGCGCCGCAGCACCGGAAGCATGTCCAGACAGGGAATGTCATTCGCACGGCACCAGTCAGAGATTTCTCGGCAAAACGTATCGGCGGGCATCTCGCGCGCATAAGGAATGAGCTTCGTCACGCGGTCGTGGTAAACGTGCTCCTTGGCGGGGATGACCACGACGACGAGCCCGGCCTCTTCGAGCGTCGCCGCGTCGCGAAGGCCGATGATCGCCTGCTCGGTGTGACGCTTTCCCACATCGATGGTGGGGCTTCGCGGGTCCTGCGCGGCGTAGGCGCTGGCGTCGAACTGGTAGAGTTCGCCGTCGATCTCGCAATCGACGCTGCTTCCCAGCGGCGGTAGCGCCCAATCGGGCGGCAGGCGGTAGGCGTTCTTGCGAATCGCATCGTAGACGGCATTGGATCGCGGAAAGTCGACCTGCTGCCCGAGCGACTGCCGCGCCTCCCACCATGCGTGGAACATCGCATCATCCAGCCAATCGTTGACGAACAGCGTCATGATGACCAGTCGCGGCTTCAGCGCCGCGCCGTGGCGTTCGAAGTTTCGCAGATACTGCGTCGGCGCTCCGCCGGACAGGCCCATGTTTACCACCTCAGCCCCAAGCGATTTTTCCAGCCGCTCTGTCCACACATCTTCCAAGGCGACCTTGTGCCCAAAGGTGAAGCTGTCGCCCACGGCCACGGCGAAGACGGGACCGGAGATGCCATCGTCACGAAAACAGGCATCCAGGCCGATCCGTACAGCGCGATAGTTGAACGAGCGGCCCAGTTCGTTGGCGTCCGTCGCGTCGACGTCGCAGCGAAGTTTCTTGCCGATGTAGGGATCGGCGATCCAGGCGCCCTCGCCGTCGGCCTGCCACTCGGCGGTGAGCGGCGAGGGGCCGCGTCGATAGGCATTAGCGGCCTCGGTTCCCAGCCATACCCACGCGGAGAAGCCGACCAGCACGACGGAGAGCCCGAAGAGCAGCAGCGCGAGTCGCGCATAAGTCGGCACGCGATGTGATTCGGATGCTGTCATTTTTTCTGTGGTGACGTCCTGCATGATCACCGGCCTTCGCCAACGCCCGGTTCTCGTTCCTGTTGAAAGTACGCCTGCCAGTCATTCCAGGGCAGGCCGGGAGTGTAGACGGTACACAGATCGCGATAGCGAACCTGACCGCCGTAGTTGTGTCGCAACCAGGTCTTCAGGGGTGCGAGCAGTCGACCTTCCAGATGCGCATGTTCAGGATTCGGTTCCTCCGCGAGCGAGAAGCCGCCGACCGGCACGACGAGTACCGGCGGTGATGTTGGATCGTTCGGATCCTCGGGCTCCGTGTCCACCGGCGACCAGTCGATAATCCGTTCCGGCGGTGTGGCTTCGATGCGGCGAATCACTTCCTCCAGTGGCGGATCGAGCATTCGGACGCGCCCATTGAAGATGTCAATGGCCTGGCACATTTCCAGAGGTGTCCGACGGCCTGCATAGTAACTGATCGCGTGGCTTGCCGGCCAGAGCAGGACCGACTGCCCGGGAGATGAGGATTCCTCGACGACCGTGACCAGCCGTTGCGTACGGACTCGCATCATCTCGTAGGCCCTGCGCGGCGGACAACGAGAATCCAGCGTAAAGCGAAGATGCTCACCGAGTTGCCAGGCGCCGATGAGTATCGCAAGGATGAGGATGACGGCCGGCAGCGATGAAACGCGGCGAGCGGAGCCGATCTGCCCTGCTGACGGCCAGGCGAAGTCGAACGCCCTAGCAACCAGTATGGCCGCGGGCGGCGCCGCTTGCAGCAGATAGTGTCCGTAGCCGAAAGGCGCGAGGACAAAAACCAGCGTAGCCAGAACGGCATAGACCGTGATGAGCGAGACCTCGGGTGCGGCACCCGGTCGCGCGTGTTGCGGTGCCCTCGCAACACTACCGCTTCTTCTTCGCACCGCTAGAGAACTGCATGCCCCGACAACGGCGGGAAAGAATAAGACGCCCGCCATGAGCAGATGCCGCCAGACGCCGGCCCAATGCTCGGCATTCAACAACTGAGAGCGATCATGCTCGGCGGAGGTTGCCCGCTGAAG
This sequence comes from uncultured Planctomycetaceae bacterium, assembly GCA_964385225.1. Taxonomy (GTDB): domain Bacteria; phylum Planctomycetota; class Phycisphaerae; order UBA1845; family UTPLA1; genus UTPLA1. Next base: position 77,956 of record CAYLOE010000015.1, on the reverse strand, counting down.
ATCATGAACAACGACCTGTCGCCAGAAGTCCGACAGCGATTGGTCGCGAAGAAGCGTAACTAAGACGATGCACCAGGGAATTGCCGCTCCGGCGAGCAGTAACATCATCGCCCGACCCGGCCGTGGCGCATGAATGGCACGCCATCGAAGGATAATACCGACCAAGAGGATGAGCAGGAGCAGGATGCCCGTCTGTTTGTAGGTCGCCGCGAGTCCGTTGCACAAGCCGATGAGGAGCCAGCGCGTCGGTCGAGATTCTTCGGCTTGCGTCGGAAGCCCATGGATCGGAGTCCGTGTGATTTGTGAGGATGCGACTCCTGAGTCGTCCGCGCGACCTGAAGCCCATCGGAAGATCATCCACAACGCTGCCATCTCAAAAAATGCGACGAACTTCTCGAGGTTATTCCCCCAATCGGCGAGGATGCGGTGACACATGACCACGCTGAGCAGACTCACGGCGAGCGTCGCGGCCCCGCGGGAAGCCACGCACCGAGCCGTCGCATAAGTGACGCCGCAGACCGCTACCGTCACGACGGCATCAAGCCACAACAACGCCCGATCTCCGCCGACGCCGAACACCCATTGCACGACCGCAAAGGTCCAGAAGATTCCCGGCGGTTTGCTCTCCCAGAGATCGCCGTAAAGGCGGGCCCCGTCCAGCAATCGCGCGGCGAAATACGCCCAGATGCCGGTGTCGGTCTGGAGGGGTATCTGCCCCCAGACGAGCCGAGTGGCGATCAGGTGAACGGCCGCTCCCACGAGACAAGCAATGATCCCGAGGCGTCCAAAGCCCTGGGACGGCCCATCTCTCCTGTCTGAGGACATTAATTCGGGGTCTTGCGTTGTTGCGGCTGGTTTCGCCATTGGCCTATTGTAACTATCGGCGCGGTGGTTCGTGAGAGGAAGCCCGGCAGCACGATTGTAAGAAAACGGAAGCCGGCAGCTCGTCCAAAATATCCTCGCGCCGCCGGATAATACCGTCGAGACGGACACAGCAGGAGCTGCGTCGCTCGATCGATGGGCGGCGAATGGTCTCGGCGTACGTCCAATCAGAGTTCGGAAGGCAGGCCGCTCAAACACATCCGCAGAGGAGTCGCTCTCATGTTGATCCATCGCATAACTCACTACCGCGCCGTTCTGCTTTATCTTGCGGCCGCCGTATTTCTCGCCGCACCGGCCGCACTGCACGCCCAGGGACGTGCTCCGACCGACGCGCACGCCGACTTGCACAGGGCCTATTTCCTGGAGCATCAATCAAAGGAATTCACCGCGGCGCAGGCGCTCTATCGCGGCGTCCTCGCGAAAAACATCTCCGACGAAGCCAAACGCGTCGCACAACGCGGCGCCGACCGCTGCCGCGATGCCCTCGCGGCGCAGAACTTCTCTCGGTTGATGCCGGCCGATTCGCTGGCCTATATCGAGTTCAACCGACCGGGCCGCTTTATCGAACAGTTCGCAGGACTGATCGGCCTGACGACGCAGGACATGCGCGAAGTTCTTGACCGCCGACCCAGTCAGGATTCGCGACAGGTGGCCTATATGCCCGGTCGAATCGCCATTAGCCCGGCGCTTTTTGAAGCACTCACGGCGTTCGGCGGCGCGGCAGCAGCCCTGACGGATTTCGATCCCGCGCAGGAACGCGCACCCGCCGGCGTACTTGTTCTTCACCACGGCGACGCCACGACACTGAAAGGGCTGCTGGAAACGGCATTTCAATTTGCCCCGCTCGGCGAGAAGATTCGCGACCTGCCCACCTTCGGCACGGAGATTCCCGGCGTCGGCCGCGTGACCGGCGTCCTGACCGAGTCGCTCCTGATCTTCGGAATCGGCACGGAACTGGTAACCGGCGTCGTCGAGCGCCTGATCGGCGAACGTGCCGACAGTCTTGCCGATCGAGCGGACCTGGCTGACATCGCTTCGCAGCGTGATGGGGCGACGATCTTTGCATACGGCGACTTGCATGGGATTATCCGGCGCGTATCGGAAAACGCCTCCGAGGGCGATCGCCGCGACTTCAAAATCCTCGACGGGCTTGTCGATCTCGACAGTCTTCGGTGGGCGGCCCTGTCTCTGGGGATCAAGGATGACACGCTCGGACTTCGCTTCTCGCTGCGCCTGGCGGACGATCATCGAAGCATCGCCTACAACCTGATGCGCCTGCCGCCGATGACCGGCCAGTGCCTCAAGATGGTCCCTGCCGATGCCGCGGCCGTCTTCGGAATGGGCCTGAACCCGGCCCTGACCATGGCGGCGGCCGATGCGGCGCAGGGCCGCCGCCCGGATGCGGCCGTTTCAGGCCTCGACCTCTTTCGCGAGTTTTTTGGCAACGTTCGTGAAATCTGCGGGTTTGTCATTGCCGGAGACGCGGGGCCGATGGGCTTGCCGAATGCGTGCATTCTCATGGCGGTCAACGATATCGCACGTTCCCGTGCCCTGTGGGATCAATTCCTGAGCATCCCCGGCATCGTGAGCGGCGAGGAGCCGGTGCAACCCCGCGGGGTGAAGATCGGCGAAACGCCGGCCATGTCCTACGCGATACCTGACTTCGGAACCGTTTACCTCGCGGAAATCGACGGCTGCATCGCCATCTGTGTCACGCGAAATGCACTCAAGGCAGCCATCCGCGCGCGAGGCGGCAAGTCCGTCTCCGAAGATGCACAGCTTGGCCGGGTTATCGCGGCGCTACCGCGCGACACGACCATCTTCAGCGCAGCACACGTCGGACGCTGCATCCGCATCGGCGCCGGCAAGGCCGACAACCCCGCCGCAGGCGTGCCGGTCGCCATGGCTGCGGATCTGTGCTCGAACACCGTGGCATGGTTCGGACTGGGACAGGCACCCAATGAAACGACTATTCAGATCGCAATCTCGGGACTGCCCGATGTGAATGATGCCATCGAGAAGTTCGGCCCGATGATCAACGCCTTCCTGCCGGCCTCGCCCGGCGCCAAGCGCAGCAGCGAGCCACTTGTTCGCAAAGAAATGAAGGTGCGAGGTCCGCGCGAGGCCGTTTCGCCGACGGATGAGAGGCAGTAGCCGACGGCCGGCGGGTCTTCCTGCTCGAGCCCGAGCACGGCGACCCGGACCGATAAGCAACCCAACGTCTGATCCTCCGAGGCCGTGCGAGATACTGCTCGCAGGGCCTCGGTTCATTTCTTACAGCCGTGGACACGTCGACGGACGGCGATTCGCAGTCGTTTCTGCAATCCCAGGGGGAAAATCCGTGATTGTGGACGCGACGCAGGGCCTGATGCGCATGATTGACCCCTTGCGTCCGCGCCAATTATAATTCGACAGCTGGCTCGGAGCATCCGATTCGTTGTATCTCAGGCCCGCTTGAACGCGAGTCTCATAAATCAACCGGCAATGATGTAGCAATCGCCGGCGACGGCGCTGCCGTCGATCCGAACGGGGGGAGAGTGCCGCTGTCGGCAGCCGGAAACGAAAGGCGTTGGTGTCATGCTGATTCTGGGAATTGGTGAACTGGACAACGACAGCGGTGCAGCGCTGATCAAGGACGGGGAGACCATCGCCGCGGCCAACGAGGAACGTTTCTCTCGTGTCAAGCAGCAGGACGGCGTTCCGGCGAAGGCCATCGACTGGATGCTCCGGAAGGCGGGAGCAACCTTCAAGGACCTTGATGAGATTCTCTGCGTCCGGCAGGACGTTCACTCGGAATACTCTCACGATCAGCGACAGCTCGATCAGGTGGCGTGGTTCTCCTATCCCGGCCCGATGTCCTGGAAAGTTGCGAACTACGGCATCTGGCGGTTTCGCAATTATCGAAAGCGGTTGGAATTGAGCAAGCTGCAGAATCAGCGCCTCCTCGACTGGGCTCGCGATCATGGCATTGAACGAAGCAGGATCGAGCGGCCTGATCATCACCTGATGCACGCCGCCTGCGCCTACTACGGTTCGGGCTTTGATGAAGCCCTGGCCTTCACCGTCGACGGTTGGGGCGACGGCAAAACCGCAACACTCTACGCCTGCCGAAACGGACGCTTTGAGCTGATTCACGAAGTGATGTTGCCGCACTCCGCGGGCGTCTTCTATGCCGCCGTGACGCGGGCCGCCGGCTACCGGCCATTTCGCCACGAGGGCAAGATCACCGGACTGGCGGCGCACGGCGCCTATGACGAAGAATGCATGAACTTCGCCCGGATGGGGCTTTATAACGTCAACGGATCGTTTGAGGCCCCCTACAACTATGGCAGCTATCCCTGGCTGCGACGGCTTATCAAGAAGAAGGGACCGGAAAACCTGGCCTACGCCTACCAGCAAACGCTGGAAGATGTCATGGCGAAGTACGTCGCGCAATACGTCAAGCGCACGGGCCTGAAGAATCTCTGCCTCGCCGGCGGCGTTGCGGCCAACGTTCGCGTCAACCAGAAGCTGCACGAGGTTCCCGGCGTCGAGAAAACCTTCGTCTTCCCGCACATGGCCGACGGCGGACTTGGCTGGGGCGCGGCGATGTGGGCATGGCATCGCAGCCAGCAGCGCAAGCTGGGCGACAAGTATCATTACGAGCCCAAGCGCATTCACAATGTTTATTGGGGCCCTGACTTCACGGAAGACGAGATGCGACAGGAACTCGAGCGCGAACGCGTGCGATTTACGCGGCCGGACGACATCGACCTTGAAATGGCGACCTATCTGGCCGATGGTGAGTTGATCGCTCGCTTTAACGGCGCAATGGAGTTCGGTCCTCGCGCCCTTTGCCATCGCTCGATCCTGTACCAACCGACGGATCCTACCGTCAACGTCTGGCTCAACGAACGGCTCCACCGCACGGAGTTCATGCCATTCGCCCCGGTCACGCTCGAAGAAGATGCGCCGCGGATGTACAAGAACATGACCGGCGCGGAACACCCTGCAAACTTCATGACCATCACCTTCGACTGCACCGAGGAGATGGCGCGCTCCTGCCCGGCCGTCGTCCACATCGACGGAACAGCCCGGCCGCAGACGATCCGTCCCGATCTGGACAACAGCACCTACCGAACCCTGAAGTTCTACAAGGAGAAGACGGGGCTCTCGTCGATGATCAACACCTCGTTCAACATGCACGAGGAGCCGATCATCTGCACACCGGCGGATGCCATTCGCGGCGCGCGGTCCGCCCGATTTCGCTACCTGGCGATGGGGCCGTTCCTCTGCGAATTCGACAACCCCAGTCCGCCGCCCCGAGGGAAGTAATCGCGCGCACGATACGAGCGATTCAGATCACATGAATGAACTGGGTTCTGACACGTTGCAGTCGCCGGCGATCACGGAGTCGGTTCACGACTTTTACAAGTCGTATCCCTTTCCGCAGCTGACGGCCACGGAGCGGCACCGTCAGATCCCGTTTGAAATCTGCAAGTATCGGTTTCTCGGCATCGAGCGCTTCATGCCGGGCGCTCGCGTGCTGGACGTCGGCTGCGGCACCGGCCGACACATGCAACTGATGAAGCATTTCGGCGTGGGCCAGTACGTCGGACTCGATCGTTCCTCGGCTTCGCTTGAAATCGCTCGTCAGGTCGCGAAGGACGACGGTTTCGATCGTTTTCGTCCGCTCGAAGGCGATCTCTTCAAGATTCCCTTCCCGGACGATTCCTTTGACGTCGTCGTGTCGTGGGGCGTGCTGCACCATACGCCGGACCCTTATCGGGGGCTGGCCGAAATGGTCCGTGTCTGCAAGCGCGGCGGCTTCGTCGCAATCTTTCTCTACAACCGCTGGAACCATTGGCGCTTCAACATGCAGAAGCGGCGTATCCTTTCAGAGGCCGGCGAGGACATGGACGCTCGCTTTCAACTCGCCCAGCGGCTTTATGGCACCCAACCGGTCGATCAGATGTCCAAGAGCGAACTGCTCGCCTTCTACGACCGCTACTGTCATCCGTATAAGAGCGATCACACCTTCGGCGAAACGCTCGCGTGGTTTGACAAGCTCGGCCTCGAGTATTGGGGAAGCTCTCGCCCGGCGAGATTTCTCGACTTCGTGCGATACCTACAGCAGCTCAACACACTGGTCACGGACTACGCCGCGCGTGAAGAATCGCGCGGGCTCGCCATCCGCGCGATCAAAGCCGCCCGATTTGCCGCCAAATTGCCGCGGCTTCGCGAGCCCAGCGCCCCCTTTCGGAAACCCACGATTCTTCACAACTTCGTCTGGCAGGCCGCGCTCGCCTGGCAGGGCCGCAACGGTCGACAGTCCCACAGCACCTCCTTCGCCGGAAGGAAACGGTAAAACGCCGGCGCATCCTCATCGTCCCATCAAACGCTCCTTGAATTAACCGAGACCGCGCCGAACTTCATCGCGCAGGGTTTGCCCCTCGCGCGAATTCTCTTATCCTTCCTCTTTCCGGCAGCGGCGGCGCCGTGATACCGCGCTGCGCTCTCCTTATGACGTGACGCCACGAATTCGAACCACTGGCCACTGAAGAAAATGGACAGCCGAGGCATTCTTTACGAGATTGTGGTGCTCTTTGGAGCAGCCGTCGCCGTGGCGTGGCTGTTTCGGATGATCCGCGCCCCGGCGATCATCGGCTTTCTTGTCACGGGCATCCTGATCGGCCCCTCGGTGATGGGGCTGATCACGCGGGAATCCGTGTCGCAGTTCGCCGATCTCGGACTCGTACTGCTCCTGTTTGCCGTAGGGCTGGAACTTTCGCCCGAACCGCTCCTTCGCGCCGGCTACCGCATCTTCGTGGCGGCGTGCGGGCAGATCGTACTAACGGTTGTTGCCGCGCTGGCCTGCATTTTTCTCGCAGCACAAATTTCCTGGCCTGCGGCGGTGGCCATCGCTTTGGCCATCACCCCCAGCAGTACGGCGATCGTGCTCAAACAGCTCGCCGACATCCGACAGACCGACTCCCCCACCGGCAGCACCGTCACCGGCGTCTCGCTCGTCCAGGACGTGCTGGTCATTTTGCTGATGCTCTTTCTACCTCTCCTCGCCGGACCTGGACAGACCGGTTGGGCGACGGCCGTCGGCCGTGGCGTTCTCTCTCTGGTCATCCTTATCGCCGGAGCCGCTGCGCTTCGGTGGCTGCTGCCCTATGTGCTTCATGCCATCCTGCGCGTCGGCGGGCAGGAGCTGATGACGCTGTTTGCCGTGCTGATGGCCTGTGCCGGGGCGTGGATTGCCGGCCTCGCAGGATGGTCACCGGCCCTGGGGGCCTGTCTCGCCGGACTGCTTCTCGCGGAGACGGACGTTCGTCACCAACTCTTCGCTGATATCGTGCCCTTTCGCGACGTCTTTAACGCGCTGTTCTTCATCTCGATGGGCATGCTCGTGGACATCGCGCTCGTTGCGCAGCATCCTTTCTCGATCGGCATTGCCGTCGTGGCGACGTTGCTACTCAAGACGGTCCTGGCAGCCCTCGCCGTACGCATCGCCGGGTGGCCGTTGCGATTGAGCATTCAGGTCGGCATGGGTCTGGCCACCATCAGCGAATTCGGCTTTGTTCTCGCGCGAGAGGCGGAGAAGCTTCATCTCCTGCCCGCCAGCGCACTCGATCATCTGACGGCCCTGATTGTCGGCACCATGCTCATGGGAGCGATGCTGGTGCCGATGTCCGAACGCGTCGCCCTGGCTGTTGATCGTCTTCGAGGTCGAGGTTCGACCGATGCACTGCCGCCGCTGCCGGAGCCGCAGGCGCTGACCGATGTCGAAGTTATCATCATCGGCTACGGACTCAACGGCCAGAATCTGGCTCGCGTGTTACGCGCGACGAAAATCCCCTGCTGCGTGGTCGAGATGAACCCGGCGCTGGCGACCATCGCCAAACGCGCGGGCGAGCGCATCATCGTCGGAGACGCCACGCGACTTGCTATTCTGCATCGAGCCGGCATCGAGAATGCTCGGGCGCTGGTCGTGGCGATCAACGAACAGGAAGCGACACGTCGAATCGTGGCCCAGGCCCGCGCATTGCGGTCGAATCTCTACATCCTCGCGCGGACGCGCTACACGAGCGAGCTGGAAATTCTTTACCGACTCGGCGCGCAGCAGGTCATCCCCGAAGAATTCGAGACGTCGATCGAAATCTTTGCACACGTGCTTAAGCACTTCGGCATTCCCGAGAACGTCATCGGCGCGCAGGTCACCATGATCCGAGCGGGCAACTACGGAATGCTGCGCGGCCTGCCCGCCACGGACGCCGTGCGAACCGACTTGATGAGTCTGTTGGAGGCGACCGCGACCCAGACTTTCATGTTGGAGACCGGCAGCCCGGCAAGCGGAAAGACCATTCGCGATATTCACCTCCGCGCCAAGACGGGCGTCACGATCATCGCGATCGTTCGAAGTGGGAAAGCCACGACCAACCCGCCGCCGGACTACAGGTTTGAGCCGGGCGACGTGCTGATCCTGCTCGGCGGGCACAAGCAGCTCGACGAGGCGAAAGCAGCACTGACGCCGCCGCTCTCCTCAGTTGAACAAGAGACGAGACGGACCTGATGCTTCAGCCCTGCATGGAGACGATGACTTACTCGGACGGCTACCGCGCCAATGTGCGGTGGTGGCGGCCGCCCGACCCGCGCGGGGCGGTGCTCTACTTCCACGGCATTCAGTCGCACGGCGGGTGGTATGAAGCGTCCGGCTCGCGTCTCGCCGAGGCCGGGCTCACGGTGCTCATGCCGGATCGGCGCGGCAGTGGACTCAACCACGAATCGCGCGGGCACTCCCCTTCCGTCACGCGTTCCATCGACGATGCGAAGGAATGTCTCGATACGCTGCTCGACCGCAGCGGACAAGCGGCGGCGCACCTCGTCGGCATCAGTTGGGGCGGCAAGCTCTGCGTGGCGCTGGCCTCGACCGAGCCGAAGCGCGTTCGCTCGATCACGCTGATCGCGCCGGGACTTTTTCCGCGGGTCGATCTTTCGACGGCGGAGAAGTTCCGCGTGGGCATCTCGCTGATTGCCGACCGCGAGAAGCTCTACGACATCCCGCTGAATGACCCGCGAATGTTCACGGCCAACCCCGCGCGCGTCGCGTTTGTGGAAAACGACTCGATCAAGCTGACACAGGTATCGGCGTCCTTTCTCGTCGGCTCGCGACGGCTGGATCGATATACGGCCAGGTTCGCTCAGTCCGGGTATCGCGGGGCCATCCATCTCATGCTCGCCGGGCAGGATCGAATCATAGACAGCGACCGCACCGGCGACTGGCTCCGCGAATTGCCCAATGAGGATCGACAGATCACGCTTTATCGTGAAGCCCATCACACCATCGAGTTCGAGCCCGATCCGTCGCAGTTTCAGACGGACCTGGTTAACTGGATCATCGAACGCTGCTGAGCAAATTCCCGCTCCATTCTGACGATTGGCAAGCGCAGACCCAGACCGTTAGAATCGCGCCGTTAATCAGAAACGGAGTTGCGAATGTCCCGGCGTTTTCTTGTCACTTCCGCGTTGCCTTATTCAAACGGCCGCCTCCACGTTGGCCACGTCGCCGGGGCCTATCTGCCTGCCGACATCTTCGTGCGCTATCTGCGTTCCCGCGGCGACGAGGTCCGCTTCATCTGCGGAAGTGACGACAACGGCGTGGCCATCGAAATCTCCGCGCGTAAGGAAAACACGACACCGGCGGAACTCTCCACCCGATACAACACCCGTCAGGCCGCGGACTTCGAGGGGCTTGGCATCCACTTCGACATCTACGGCGGCACCCATCAGCCGGCCTACACCGAACTGCACAACCGCCTCAGCCAGGAATTCTTCCGCACCATCCATGACAACGGCCACTTTGTGAAGCGGACCACCGAGCAGCTCTTCGACGTCAAGGCGGGAAAGTTCCTCCCCGATCGCTACGTCACCGGCACGTGCTATCACAAGCTGCCGGATGGTACGGCCTGCGGAAACCCGCGGGCGCTGGGAGATCAATGCGAGCAATGCGGCAACAGCATCGACCCCCTCAAGCTGGATAATCCAATCAGCACGATCACGAACACGACGCCGGAAAAACGCCAGACGACGCATTGGTTTCTCCAGCTCGGGCGATTTCAGGGCGTCCTCGCCGACTGGTTCAGTCTCGTCTCCCTCGATTGGCGACCCATCGTTACCAACTTCGCACTCGGCTCGATCAAGCAGGGCCTTCCTGAGCGGGCGATGACCCGCGATCTCGAATGGGGCGTGCCCGTTCCGCTGGACGACGCCGATGCAAGTGGCAAGGTGCTCTACGTCTGGTTTGACGCGCCGATCGGTTATGTCAGCTTCACGGCGGCGCTCTGCCAGAAGCTCGACGGCGACTGGCAGGGTTACAAGGACTGGTGGCAGAACCCGGACTGCCAGATCGTGCATTTCATCGGTGAGGATAATATTGTCTTCCACGCCCTGATCTGGCCGGCGATGCTTCTGGGCACGCAATTCACCGCGAAGGAGATCGACGCCCGTGGGAGTAACTACACGAAGCCGAAAGAAAGGGGCTACTATCAGTTACCCACCAACGTCGTGGCCAATGCCTTCCTGAACATCAAGTTCCCCGGCAAGGAGGAGGAGAAGATCAGCAAGAGCCGCGGCACGGCCGTGTGGATTGAGGACTATCTGCGGAGCTTCGATGCCGACCCGCTGCGATATTACCTGACGATCAACGCCCCGGAGAGCCAGCGCACCGCGTGGAACTTCGACGAATTCGTCGAGCGCAACAACTCGGAGCTGATCGCAACACTCGGCAACTTCGTGAACCGGTGGCAGAAGATCGTCACCGACGACTTCGGCCGCAAGGTACCGCCGTTAGACCGTGCAGAGGACCTGGAAAAACAACTTCTCGGGATGATCGACGCGCTTCCACAGGAAGTGGCCGACGAAATCGAGGCCACACGATTCAAGGCCGCGCTCGGGCGCATCATGGAGGCCTTCCGCGAGTGCAACCGCTACATTGACACCCGCGCGCCGTGGAGCAGCCGCAAGACGGATGCCGGGCTCTGCGCTGCGACGATTCACGCATGCATTCAGGCGGTGCGGACGCTCGGGGTTCTCCTGGAGCCGTTCCTGCCCTTTGCGTCGGAGAAGATTCGACAGTCGCTGAACGTGCCTGCCGAAGAATGGAAATGGCCACAGGCGACGAAGCGCCTGCCCGTCGGTCACACGCTCGGTCCGGCGCCGGAAGTCCTCTTTCGAAAGCTTGACCCGAAGGAATTCGCGGCTGCAAACAGCGAAGGTTGATCGGCGGTGCGAAATACGAACGTCAACGTTTTGGCGGACCGACGCCGGTGAACCAGTAATCCAGTTCATGACGACTCGGTCGCCGTGCCTGGCTCAGCCATGCGGCCAGCACGGCGTACGGTGCGAAGTCCGGACACGCGAGTCGATACGCCTTGCCGTTTTGCGAGATCACGGCCCTCGACACGCGAAAATCGACAAGCAGGGCCGAATCGTCCGGCGTAAAAACAAGAACTTTCGGATGTGTGCGATAAAAGGGCGACCAACGCATCACGATCCCACCGGGAACGATCCACCACTTCTTTTCGAAGAGGTATGACATCAGCCAGGCACCCAGGATCAGACCGCCGTACAGCAGTATGATCGGCGCATAGGATGAGGATAGCCCTTGTGTCAGCAGACCGTAGAGGCCTTTGACGAGGATCGCACACAGGAACAGGAACCAGAATGCCTGCCAGATCCAGACGAAGAAACTTTTTATCTTTAGCGGTTTGCTCTCTGTGACGGCCTCCTCCACCCTAATTCGGTGATCGCCTGCTTCCGCATTGTGATAAGCTTCCACGGTTTCGTTCAACAACGATTCGATTCGTTCTACGTCATCCGGAATTTCGATCGGTTCGAAAGTCGTTCGGGTGGGAACGGGACGTATCAAGGCCGGTTCGCGCGGATAGTTCAGGCAGATTGTATCACCCGGATTCAGCAAGCGGGCGCACTTTGAATCGATGCTCCAGTTCAGATTCATTCCACGAAGGATTCCTTCAACCATCCGATGCGGGAGGCGCCGGGGCGCGCCCGGGTGACGGCGCACACTACTCAAACGCAATGTTCGATATTTCTTTTCAGCCAACAGCATCGAGCGGTGACTCCGATTGGCAGCCCACACGAAACCGACAATCACGAGCGTCACACAGACACACGCCAACAAGAGGGCGAATTCTTCGTAGTCAGGTGGAAAGGATTTTGCGACCGCAACCGCAATAAAGATGGAGAAGATGACAAAAGCGATGAACCCTATGCCGAGCGCCAGCTTTCCCAACCCGCTCAGATGCGGATTCGGCGTCCAGATATATCGCACGCGTGGTCGTCGCAATTCCACTTGGCCCTGTGATGCTCAACGGCCTTGAGCTTCCTCAGATATTCTCCACAAACAGCGACCCCTTGCCGCGAGCGCCGCGGACGTTGCGGCGGAGGTGTTCGGCGACTTGGGCAGGATCATAAACGGAGTTGAGCATCAGGTGCTCGTCCGTTGCGTCGCTGCTGATGACCTCGATGTTGCCGGTGTTGACGAGGCGGTCGATGACGCCCTGCCGCAGGCGTACGTCCTCAACTCGGACGAGCTCAAGCTGATCGGTCGTGCGCGTGATGATGCCCCGATAGAGAAAAAGGCGCTGCGTCGTCAGTCGATATTGCAGGCCGTAGATCACGAGGGCCTGCCGAACGGCCAGGGCCACCGCCGCGCCGGCGACGAACAACCAGAGCAGCGTACGCCAGATCGACTCGACCTCGGTGTACTTGTACGCCATGACGAGCAGTGCGATGCTGCCGATGAACCAGATCGACCACGAGCCGACGTAGGCACGCCACGCGGCACGGCCTCGCCAGAGTTCCTTTTCCATCGCCGGGTCGCGGTGTAGCTCCGCTCCCTTCGCGGCCGAAGCAGCCGCGGAGAACGGGTCGTTCGCCGTCGGCGCTGGGGCGGTTGTTACGGTGGCTGCTGACGGCGAGGCCGTGGCAGGCGCATGGGTCGGGGTTGACGGGGCGTTAACGACCGCGCCGCAGTGTTTGCAGTAGCGGCTATCGGGATCCAGTTGGATGCGGCACTTTGGGCAGGTCATGTCCGATTCTACCTTCGCGAACGCAGCAGTCCCCTACGCCGTCGCCGCGTCGTAGCGCTGCGAGACGTCCTTCCAGTTCACCACGTTCCACCAGGCCTTCACGTAGTCCGCCCGGCGGTTCTGATATTTTAGATAGTACGCGTGTTCCCAGACGTCGCACATCAGCAGTGGAACCGCGCCGACCGGAACCTGCATCTGCTGATTGAGCATGGCGAAGACGAACATCCGTTTGAGGTCGCGATGATACGCCAGCACGCCCCATCCATTGCCCTCGACAGCGACCGACGCCGCAGTCAGGTGCGCCTGAAACTTCTCTAAATTGCCGAAGTCTCGCTGAATGTCCGCGGCCAGCTTGCCATCGGGCTTTCCGCCGCCGCCCTTACCGGCCGGGGCCATGTTGTTCCAGAAGACAATGTGGTTGAAGTAGCCGCCGGCGTGGAAGGCCAGTTGGCGAGAAAGATTCTGAATGTTTCCAAAGTCGCCGCTGTCCCTCGCCGCCGCGAGCGAGGCGAGGGCCTTGTTGAGACCGTCGGTGTAGCCCTTGTGGTGCAGATCGTGATGAATCCGCATCGTCTGTCCGTCGATGTGCGGCTCAAGGGCGTCGTAGTCATACGGGAGCGGCGGCAATTCATACTGAGCGGGCGGGCCGCCGCCTTCCTTGTCGCCCATCGCCATCGCCGTCGTGAGGCCGAGTTGTTCCGGCAGCAAGAGCAAGCCGCCGGCCATGCCGAGAGAGCCGAGGAATTCACGTCGGGTATTCATGAGGCACCTCCTGAAAGGAATGACACCGATCTCACATCGGTCGGTAGGTGTATATTCACCGCGCATGCTGCATTTTACAAGCGCGGCGGGTCCATCAACCTACCGCGTCTTCGCAAGCCAATCCTTGAGGTGGCGAGCCAATACTTCGGGGCTCTTCTCATGGAGGATATGGGCGCTGAGGGTTTCGGGAACTTTGAGGTTCTTCATGGCCGTGGCTACGCGCTTCCACAACTGCTCGCGCTTCGTGTCGGTTTCCGCAAGGAAAAGCTCCGTCACGAGATCGGAGAGCTTTGTCAGCATGATCGCATCGCGATGGTCGTAGTAGCGATCGATGATCTTGCGCTGATGCGGGGTGTAGTCAGCCATCGAAGTGTCTACCGTACTCTTGGCGCGGGGCTCACGCGCTTTGTTGCGGGGTCGCGCGGCGGCGCGGGAGGGAACCGGGGCCTTCGACGCGGCCGAAGATCATGCGCCCCGCCGAGGTTTGCAGCACACTCGTGACGGCGATCTCCACCGGTTCGCCGATGTAATTTCGACCCTGATCGACGACCACCATCGTACCGTCTTCCAGATAGCCGACGCCCTGCCCCTGTTCCTCACCGGCCTTGATGATCTTCACGGTCAATGCCTCGCCAGGCAGCACGACGGGCTTGAGCGCATTGGCCAGATCGTTGATGTTGATAATCAACACACCGCGTACCTTGGCGACCTTGTTGAGGTTGTAGTCGTTCGTCGCCACGCGGCCGTTGAGCCGCTGGGCAAGGGTCAGCAATCGCAGATCGACGGCTTCGGCCGCCTCGGATGCGGTCACGTGCTCGTCGAGTACCTGCACTTCGACATTCGTATTCGATTGCAGGCGGTTGAGAATATCGAGCCCGCGCCGGCCCCGGTTGCGTTTAAGTTTATCGCTGGAGTCGGCAACGGCCTGCAACTCCTGGAGAACAAACTTCGGCACGATGAGCTTCTGATCGATGATGCCGGTCTCACAGATATCGGCGATGCGGCCGTCGATGATGACGGAGGTGTCGAGGATGACCGGCCGTTGTCCTTTGACCTGCTTGGCGAATTCAACATAGGGGATGACAAAGCGAATGTCGTCCTTGGTCTGGAGGATGAAGCTGACGCAGAAGTAGCAACAGACGATCCCGACGAGGATTCGTGTGATTCCCACGCCGGGGTGTTCCACGCCATTGCCCGAATCCATGAGATTCGGCGCGAAGGTGGATACGATCAGATCGAGCACGAGGTTGATGCCGTAGGTAATGAGCAAACCGACGGCCAGACCGAAGAACACACCGGAGATCGCCTGGAGGGACTTTCGCGGAATCCACGAATCGACGGCGATGATGATCCCGGCGAGCAGCACCGCACCGACAATGAAGACCACACGGTACTCGGTGAGAAACTCACCTTTCTCGGCGTAGCTCATTCCGATCGCCATGAGGGCGACGACCAGAAAACCTCGTAGCATGTATTGGAGCAGCATGATGCGACTCGCAAGATCCGGGGCGTGGGCAACTCGCGGGCGCGTGCCCATGCCGACGGCCGAAAGTTCACAAACCCTGGGTAGCGCCTGCCATCAGTATAGCCAGAAGGGAGGATCGACTCGACGGTGAATTACAAAGTCAAGATTCCGCGATTCGGCCAATCGCTTGAGGTCATGCCACGGCATCCGACGGGTCAGGGAGCAACGAACGTGAAGTCGGTACGGAAACCGCCGGGGGCCGCGGCGTCTTCCTCAAAGGTGAAGATGAGCACGCCGGTTCCCGTTGTCTGGCGAATGTCCGTTCGAGCGCAGCTGAAGTCCACGCCCGCGAGCAAGACCGTCCCCAGGGACGTTCCCTCGGTCGGCTCGGCCTCCAGCGGGTCGCCCAGTGCGGCGCCCGAGAAGTTTACGCCCTGCACCAGCGCTGCGGGATCGTTCACAGTGATCAACGGACCGTTGCGATTCAGCTCGATCAGGCGGATCAATTCCGCGCCGCCGACCGAGAAGGTTTTTCGACAGGGCTGAGCGATCTGAGCGCTGGAGGTATTGCCTTCGAGTCTAAGCTGACCGAAGCCCTGCGGCACCGTCGATTCATCGAGTTGATCGTATGCACCGAAGGTGAAGATCGCCCGGAAGGGGGTGTTGTTGATAAAGCCGACGCTGATGGTCCGCGGCACGGGAATGCCCAAACCGACCGAGAGGTTGCTGGTTGCGGAGGTCGTGTTAAGGAGTGCGTTGGTCGAGCAGGACATGGCCGCCAGAATGAACGAACCCATACCCACCTGAAACAGCCGGACCCAATTCAAAGTAGCTCGATTCCTCATGTTGGTCTCTATCGGTTGGAAGCGGTCGCGGAATTCGCCCTCAGGCGTTTGCAATCCATGAATCAACAGCCGTACCTTCTTCTGCATCGGAACAATCGTCGCGCCTACGCCAACCGCGTTTAATGCGCACATTTTGCCCGCTGTCCGCGCAGAAATTGCCCATGATGTGCAAGGAGGCCAGCATGCACGATTGAGCGGCCGCGGGTCGATCAACCACCGTTCAGATGGCGATCAATCACCTGCCCTAGCTGAGCGGCAGTCTGGAAACCGTTTACGCGTTCGCCGTTCACAAAGAACGTGGGCGTGCCGGTGATGCCGAGCGCCGTGCCGCTGTTGACGTCCTGCTGGACGCGCGCCGCCTTGCCGTCGCCCGGAGGGAAGCAGGCGTCAAACGCCGCAAGGTCCATGCCCAGCGTTTGGGCGTGCAGTCGCAACTGTTCGTCCGTGAGGAGCGCGCTGCTTGTGCCCGGCTGAAGCGTGGCGAAGACCAGATCGTGGTATGGGAAGAATTGCCCCTGATCGTTCGCGCACTCCGTCGCACGCGCCGCGGCCTCTGCACGGTCATGGATGTTTCGTAATGGGAAGTGGCGAAAAACGAAGCGGATCTTGCCCGTGTCGATGTAGTTTGTCTTGATGGTGTGAAACTCCTGCCGTGCAAATCGACCGCAGAAGGGGCACTGGAAGTCTGCATACTCGACGACCACCACCGGCGCGCTGGCGGACCCCATGATATGATCGCTGGCAAGCAGAACGATATTATTCGTCCCGCCGCCACCGCCGCCACCACCACCACCTCCTCCGCCGCCGCCGCCCCCACCCCCGCCGTCCACGTTGCAGTCATTTCCGTTCATCCCCATCGCAACAGCGAGTAGAACACAGGCAATAGCGGGCAGCTTCCGGGGCTTCCAAGTGCGTCTAATCTTCATTTCCGATTCCTGCATCATTGATCCTGTCCTCATGTGTTTCTTTCCGGTCCTGGGTAGTTGCCGATTCCGCAGACGGAAGCAAGTTTCCCGAACACGCAGTAGCTAGGCGAGTGGCTATTCAATCAACCTTTGCGAGCGCAGGTCGGCTGGTTACGCAGAATTCTATGAATACCCCAACCGGCGGTCAAGCTAGGTCCGAATTCGACGGTTCCGCGTGCGAGCGTACCTTCAAGATAAGAGCAGGCCCGGTTATCGGATGATGGCGTTTCAGGCACCCTGGCGACGGTTTCACCGATCCGTTCACCGTCCGATTCGATTTTTAGCTCCAGCGACCGCCCATAATGGCGAAGTAGATGGGGGGAAAGCCCCGCGCCCACGTTGCTTTCCACCCGGTGGAAGCGAACAATGATGATGGTCGGAGCCGCCTCGGGGCTACACAAGGGGGTGCTGCTCCCATCGCCGGTCCTCGCGAACCGATCTCCGCGGATTCAAACGCGGAGGGGGAGTTTGTCACGATGTTTCGACGCAATCGCACGAACGCTGAAGCCACTCGCAAGGTTGACGCCGCGAATTCCGCCCTCCGATATCGCTTCAGTGTTCCTGCGCGACGCGCCTGCCTGCTGACTCTTGTCGGGTTTATCTCGGGATGCACCGGTCAGATGGTCCTCCAGGGCACCCTGCCGGTTCCGCCGCCGACCAACACCGACCTCACCCTGGCGGTCTCCATTGTCACACCGCGCACACCCACCGCCGCCACACTCGGCGTTGCAGCCATCATCCGCTGGACAGACATTGCCACCGTGCCGGGCACGATTGTTCGCGTGAGCGCCCAGCGCGAAAACAACCTGGAAGAACCCACCGGCGCCCCGATCCACCTCATCGGCGACGGCACTCCCGGCGTGGGTCGCGACGCTTTCGCCGATGGCGACGGCGACGAGTTCGCATGGGACGTGACCGGCGTACTGGTCGGCGATTATGTCATCACGGTGATTCTGGAATCACCCGATGGCGAGTCGGCTACCGCCGTTTCGCGCAGTTCGGAACTTAACCTCAACGGAATCATCACGGTCACCTCCGCCCTGCCGATCCCGACGTTCAACTTCACTGCGCCAAACGCGGATACCACGCTCGTCACCGGAGATACCTTCAACATCACCTGGACCGACAACGGCAACGCCAACGCGGAGGCCCTCGTAACGCTCGGCCTCGATCCCGATGCCGATCGCACCAACGGCAACGAGATTATTCTCCTGCGAGACGATCTGCTCTCCAACAACGGCAACAGCGGTACCTTCACCTTCAGCTTCCTCGACGAGAACGGCGACACGGTGCCGGACGGCACCTACTTCGTCTTCGCCGTTGTCGATGACAAGGTGCATGACCCCGTTGAGAGGACCGCCGTGGGTCAGCTCATCTTGAATCCGTAGCGGCGTGGCGTGGAGCGCGTGGGCCAGCTCATCTTGAATCCGTAGCGAGAAATGCGAAGCGAGGCAAAGCAGAGCTTTGCGGTCCAGATCATTGCAGTCCAGATCATTGCGTCATGTAAGTTCCACGCTGGTCTGCGTAGCCCCCGGCGGCGATTCCCCCTCAAACCGCGCGACGACCGCACAGGCCGTCATATCCCCCCATACATTGACCACCGTGCGATACATATCCAGCGGTCGATCCACCGCCAGAATCAGCCCCACGCCTTCGATCGGCAGATTCACCGCCGAGAGTACGACAACCATCATCACCGTGCCCGCGTGTGGGATGCCCGCTGCACCGATGCTGGCGACCAGCGCCGTCAGCGCGACAATGGCCTGCTGTGCGAAGGTCAGTTCGTAACCCATCACCTGCCCGATGAAGAGTACGGCCGCGGCCTCATACAGCGCGGTGCCGTCCATGTTGATCGTGGCCCCGAGCGGCAGGACGAACGAACTCACCCGATTGGAGATGCCCGCGCGCTTCTCAACGCACGTCATCGTCAGAGGCAGCGTGCCGTTGCTGCTGGCCGTGGAAAAGCCCGTGAGCAGCGCAGGGGCCATGGCCTTGGCATACTGGTACGGCGAGCGCCGTGCCAGCACGTACAGGATCACCGGCATGGTGATCAGGCAGTGGATCGATAAGCCCGCCGCGACCGTGACGACATACCAGCCGAGGGCAACAAACACATCCAGCCCTTTGCCGGCCGAGGCGTAGAGCATGAAGCCCAGCACGCCGAGCGGCGCGAGGCGGACGATGAACATCGTCATGCGCATCATGACTTCGATACCGGCCGAGAACAGCCGCGTGAGTCGTGTACCGGACTCTCCGCCGACGACGGTGATGAACACCCCGAGCATCAGCGCGAAGAAGATCACGCCGAGGATCGACGTATTCGTCGGGTCCGCCAGCACCGCAAACGGATTGGACGGGATCAGATTGAAGAGCTGGTTCCAGAGAATCTCGCCGATGCCCTTTCCATCGACGACCAGCGTTGCCGCCGGTGCTTCGGCCGCTTCTTCGATGAGATCGAGCTTGGCATGTCGGCCTGGGTTAATCAGATTAAAGAGCGTCACGCCCGTCAGAATGGCCATCATGCTCGTGCAAAGATAAAAAACCATCGTGCGACCGCCGAGTCGGCCGAGGCCCTCAAGCTTGCCGGTGCTGGTGATGCCGGAGACGAGCGAGCAGAAAATCAACGGTGCGACGATCATCGACAGCAGGCGCAGAAAGACATCGCCGACCTTCTTGCCGTAATAGGCGACGGTCCGCGGCCAGTAGCCGCCGCTCTGCACTTCGAACGACTCACCGATGCGCCGCAGGACGTACGGCTCGCGCGCGCCTTCAATGCGCCAGCGCCGCCCGGCCCGCTCCTCGATGACGACCGCGTCTTCCGCCAGCCGCGCGCGCTGGAGTTCCGGGCGAGCGAAGAGCGCCTGTAAGTCGGGCGAAAGCGCACCTGGCTCGATGACCGGCGCCTCCTCAATCGGAATGGCCAGCAGCGTCCGCGGCCCGGCGTAGATATTCAGCGGCAGGCCGATACCCGCTCCGAGTACCATGGCAATGAGAATTTGATGATGGAGTTTGAGCCGCAACATTGTGCGGCATTGTACGGAGGGCCGGGGGAATTACACGCGATTTCTTCGCCGTCCGGGAGCGAATGGTAGGATGATCATGCCAGCTGCTGCGAGCCGACGGTCGGTGCAGCGCCGCCTCTCGACGCCGCGGCGAGTGACCCGCCGCTTACCGCTTCTCGATCGGCGTTACCTCGCGCGGCGGCGTGCCGATGTATTCCGACAACGGGCGAATGATGCGGTTGTTGACATGCTGCTCCATGACGTGGGCACACCAGCCGGTGACGCGGCTACAGACGAAGATCGGCGTGTAGAGATCGATCGGGATGCCCATCTGGTAGTAGGCATGGGCCGCGGGGTAGTCCGTGTTCGGGTGGATGTTCTTTTCCTTGAGCATCAGGTCCTGGAGCTTGTCGGCCATGTCGATCCAGTGTTTCTGGCCGGTCTCCTTCGAGAGTTGGAGCGACCATTCGCGAAGGATGCCGGCGCGATGATCTCCGTTCTTATAGACGCGATGGCCGAAGCCCATGATGAGCTTCTTGTTGTCGGGATGGTTCTTGTTGTGTTCCTGGAGATCGCGGAACCACTTCTCCACATTTTCGACGCTGCCGATCTCCAGGAATTGGTGCATCGCCGCCTCGTTGGCTCCGCCGTGCAGCGGGCCCTTAAGCGCGCCGATCGCGCCGGAAACTGCCGAATGCATGTCGGCAAGTGTCGAGGCGATGGTGCGGGCCGTAAACGTGGAAGCGTTGAATTCATGCTCGGCGTAGAGAATGAGGGTGCCGTCCATCACCCGTCCGGCCAGTTCGCTGCCGGGCTTACCGATCATCATGGCGAGCAGATTCGCGCCGTGCGACTTGGCCGGGTCCGGCTTTATCGGTGAGAACTTCGAAACTTTCTGGCACCAGAGGCCGACGGCGGCGGCGATCTGACCGAGCAGCCGCTCGGACTTTCGAAGATTCGCTTCGGGCGAGTTGTCCTGTGCGTCGGGGTCGAAATGCCCGAGCAGCGAGACCACGCTACGAAGCACGTCCATGGGCGGTGTCTTGTCGGGGAATTGCCGCACCATCTCAGCGATGTTTGAGGGAATCGACATCGCCGATTGCACACGGGAGCGGAAGTCCGCCAGTTGCTTCTTGTTCGGCAGTTCACCGTGAAGCAGCAGATGGGCGACCTCGTCGAAGCAGCAACGCTCGGCCAGATCGGCGATCTCGTAGCCGCGATACCGCAAGCTGGTCTGCGTGACCTCCGCAACGGCCGTCTGCCCTGCGTAGATACCTTCCAATCCCGGTTTGAATTTGGCTTCGCTCATCGTCGCTACTCCGATTTCAGGTGTACGAACGGTGATAATCTAATGCTTTGTAGCCGCCCGGTCGATCTGCTCCAGGCCGTCGTAGTCCAGCAAGTCATAAAGCTCCTGCCGTGTCTGCATACGGTCAATCCACGCCGTCTGATCGCCGGATTTCTTCAGGTCGGCCAGCATCGATTGAATCGCCTTGAAGGCCGTGCGCAGCGCCGTCTGAGGATAGATCGCCATCCGATAGCCCAGCTTGCGCAGCTCATCCAGCGGCAGCAGCGGCGTCTTGCCAAATTCCGTCATATTCGCCAGAAGCGGCGCCTTCACCGCCAGTGCGAATTTCGCAAGCTCGTCGGCGCTCTGCATCGCCTCGGGAAAGATCGCATCAGCCCCGGCGTCGAGATAGCGCTTCGCCCGATCGACGGCGTCCTCGAAGGATGTCACACCTCTGGCATCCGTTCGGGCGATGATCATAAAGTTCTTATCGACCCGCGCCGCAACAGCCGCACGAATCTTCTCCGCCATCGCCTCGGCGCTGACCAGTTCTTTGCCGTCGAGATGGCCGCACTTCTTCGGCAGCACCTGGTCCTCCAGATGCACGGCCGAGACGCCCGCCGACTCAAACTCCGCAACGGTTCGCGCCGCGTTGATGGTGTCGCCAAAGCCCGTGTCACCGTCGACGACCACCGGAACCTTAACGGCGCCTGCGATTCGGCGGGCATGCTCCACCGCTTCGGTGAGGGTCACCAGACCCACATCGGGAAGGCCGAAGACCGCATTCGAGAGGCCGGCTCCGGATATATAAACCGCCGGGAAGCCCGCACGCTCGATGGCCCGAGCCACCAGGGCGTTGAAAGCCCCGGGAATCTGGACAATGTCCCTGGCGATGAGTTCCCTGAGACGGCTGTGGCGAGTATGGCTCATGGACGGCGATTATCCCGCCTACTGCACTGAGCCACAATGCAGGCACTGCTGGAGATGCCATGAAGGTGGCGGTAATTTGAAGCGATGGAAGCCCCCGGCTGATCCTAATCCTTTCAGATAGAGGGCTTATGAAGGTCGATTTCGTCGCTCACGGGGAGCGCTCGCGGTGCCCCGATACCCCGACGACCCCTCCATGCGGGCTTCCACTGTAAGATTTCGTCTCGAACGGCCGATAACTAACCTGAAGGGATGGCAATCTTCCCATCTTGCGAGTTGGGAGTCCTACACATGGCAGGACACGCCCCTGAACTGCGATCTCCCGGAGAAAGAATGCTGAGCTGGATCAGCGAAGCATCCGACTTGCGCCTCTCGTTTTACATGCTGCTGACTGCGCTCACCGTGGCCGCTATTCTCTACTTCATCGATACCAGGTATTTCGCTTAGGCATGCCGGCGGCGCGAGCAGAGCGGACTGCTTGGTCGCCGCTCGTGTCACGAATTTGGCGCCATGGTCTTCGAGGCAGCTTACTTTGACGGCGATTTCTGGCTGAGAAGGTCTTCGATCAGAATCTGAATATCCAGCGCGTCCACCTGGCAGTCGCCGTTCAGGTCCGATCGCGGCCGGCCATCCGCATGCACCGGAATACCGACCGGGCCGTTGGGGCAGACATCCTCATCATCGGGCACGCCGTCGCCGTCAGAATCGACCGGGACCTCGGCATCGGCTTCGTAGAAGACAACCACATCCGGGCTGTGCACGCTCGCGACGTTCACGCCGCGGATCCACAGCCGAGCACTCTGGTCGGGCGACCAGACGTAGGTCGACGGACCGGTCTGATTCAGACTGATCGGGCTCCAGTCCGACTGGGCAGGCGTTTGATTCAACGCGCTGCCGCTCATGATCGCCGTCTCGTAGCGGACGAATTCGACCATGTTGTTCTGCATCGTGAGCTGGACCTCATCGTCCGCAAGCTGGGCGGCGGCCTCGATGTTATTGAGCGGGTAGTTGATATCCAGACTATCCATGAAGACGACCGGAAACGACTGGCCTCGAAGCTGATTGTAGGTGATTGAGTTGCTCGCGGAGAGTAGTCGTGGATTCTCACAACACAAGGGATACACGCCGTTGGGTTGTGTCTTGTAGGTGACGCGGAACGCATGCCAGTAGCCGTACCACCACTTGAAGGAAAACCACGGTGATATTGGGGCCCGATTGCCTGTGTTGGGCATGAAGACCAGCGGCGGATTCGACCTGGCCACCCAGGTTCCGCTGTTGTTGTCGGCGATGATTGGGTTCTGTTGATCGTGCGCATGAATCTCGCGCGATCCCAGCGGGCCGATGTTCGCGTCTTCAATCCAGGAATACGTCTTCGGGCAGAAGTAAATCCACCTATTGTAGCGCGTGGAGAAGAATTCGCAACTGTAGTCGAAGCCGTTGGGTGGGGTTGAATTGACGGCATTGATGAACCGCGCCGGAATGCCGAAGGCCTGCGCGAGGCCGACCGCTGCCGCCGAAACCTTGCCACAACCCCAACCATACTCGGGATGTTGAATGTGAAGCTCCAGGATCTGTTTCGCACGATCCGAGACGGTGACCGTGCTCGTACCGGTCCACGACATGGTATAGGTCGTGTAGTGAGCAATCGCCTTCATCATGTCGAATTCGCGATCCTTCCAGTCCAGCGTCATGTTGACGTTGTCCATGATGCCGTGCGTCGCGGCGAATGCGCGCAGCCAGGGCATGTCGTTGTCGCCCGGTGCGTTGTCGTAGTTGTACTTGTGGCCCTGATAGGGATAGGTCGGATTTGAATAAACAAGGCCGTTCTTCTCGATGCTGACGGAAGCATCGGCCCAAACCGACTTCGCCGGCATTGCAAGCAGACCGACAAAGCAACATGTAAGAACGAGTTTGAAATCACGCCGACTCATACAACCCTCCCGCCCGGTGTTACCGCGTCCTTGCAGGTCGCGGCAAACGGCGACTCCCCGTAATCTGACTGCGGATCGAATCCCGATGGGCAAGCCATGCCCGCTGAGCTTTCCCCACCCTGATTGTTATCGAACGCTCCTGAACCCGAACGTGGTCCAACTCCGACCCGTACATACCATCATACTCACTCAGGGGGCCTGTTACCAAGGGCAGCCGGCAAGGATGTGGAGAATTGTAAAGATACCGGACTCCGGTGACTTGCAAGCGGCAGCCATTGCGGCAGCCATTCAGGCACTTGCGCTCAAACGGGCAAGCTTCTCGGCCACTGTGACGATCATCGGAACCGCATGGTCTATCTCGTCGCGGGTCGTCTCGGTTGAAAGACTGAAACGGACCGCCCCGTGGCCGATTCGCCCATCGATACCCATGGCCTTGATCACACGGGACGGCTCCAGGGAGCCACTGCTGCAAGCCGAGCCGCTCGCGGCACAGATGCCCTGCTCGCTCAGGGCAATCAACATGGCCTCGGCCTCCAGGCACTCAAAAGCGATGTTGGTCGTATTGGGCGTACGATGCT
Organism: uncultured Planctomycetaceae bacterium; assembly: GCA_964385225.1. GTDB lineage: Bacteria > Planctomycetota > Phycisphaerae > UBA1845 > UTPLA1 > UTPLA1. Next base: position 53,216 of record CAYLOE010000015.1, on the reverse strand, counting down.
CGCGGTCGCCGACGATGTGGGCAATCGGCGTGCGCTCCAAGATGCCGGTCTCCAGGCGATCTCGCAGGGCTGCAACGGAACTCCAGGTGTCGGTTGCGAGCCGCTCCCGCGCCAGCCGTGCGGCCTCGCCGAAACCAACAATGGCAGCGACATTTTCGGTGCCCGGCCGGATGTCGCGTTCCTGATGACCGCCGATCTGTCGCCCGCGCAGGCGCGCACTTCTTCCGACGTAAAGCGCGCCGACGCCCTTGGGGCCGTGAATCTTGTGCGCCGAGAGACTGAGCAGACTGACACCCAGCGATTCGACATCCAGTGGCAGTTTACCGGCGGCATGCACGGCGTCGACGTGAAACGGCACGCCGCGGCGCCGGCAAATCGCCGCAAGTTTTTCGATGGGAAAGACCACACCGGTCTCATTGTTGGCGTACATGATGCTGACGATCGCGGTATCATCGTCGATGGAGCGATCAAGCTCCGCCGGGTCGAGATGTCCCGAGTGGTCCACACCCAGAAACGTTACGCGAAAGCCCTCCTTCGCCAATTGCTCGCACGGTGTGTGTACGGCGGCGTGTTCAACATCCGTCGTGATGAGATGCCGCTTTGTCGGATACGCCGCCAGCGTGCCAAGAATCGCGAGGTTGTCTGCTTCCGTACCGCCGCTGGTGAAAATGATTTCTCGTGGCTTAGCGCCGATGAGCGCGGCGACTTGTTCGCGGGCCGATTCCACTCCATGCCGCGCCGCCTGACCGACTCGATGGAGACTCGACGGATTGCCGAATTGCTCTCGCCAATAAGGTTCCATCGCCGCCACGACTTCCGAAGCGACGCGCGTCGTCGAGTTGTTGTCGAGGTAGATTTGTCTCATGGGAGGATTATAACACAGGTGAGGCGCGGTGTCGGAGGACCATGCAATCGCACAGGAATGACTGGGGCGGTTTCAGCGTTACGAGGCAAGCGCAGGATGACACCCTGATGGGAAGCCGGCGAGGGTCCCGCTTCGGCGCGTGCGCGCTCGTCGCTTGACAGCGCAAGCGGTGCGTTTGATAATTCTTCGGGGAGTTACTCACTTCTGATGGCAACCGAGATAATCCAAATTCAGCCCGGCGGCGCCAACATGGCCGAAATCGAACGCGCTGCTGCCGCGCTGGCGAAAGGCGCGCTGGTCGCCTTCCCGACCGAGACGGTTTACGGCCTGGCTGCCAACGCGGCGATTGCCGAGAGCGTCGAACGCCTGCGAGACGTCAAAGGTCGTTCGGCGAAGCAGCCCTTCACGGCCCACATCGGTCGCCGAGCGGATTGCGATCCATTCGTCCCGGAGATTTCACCGATCGCGCGGCGCTTCATCAGGAAGGGCTGGCCGGGGCCGTTGACGTTGATCTTCCCGGTGGACAATCCGATGTCGGTGCCGATCTATGGGAATCTCAGCGCACCGGGAGTGGAATCCATCTACGGCGAGAAGTCCGTCGGAATTCGATTTCCGGATCATCCGTATGGGGCGGCGCTGCTAGCTGAGGCCAATGCTCCGATCATTGCGTCCAGTGCCAATATCACAGGCCAGCCGCCCCCTACCGATGCCGACGAAGTGCTGGAAGCACTCGACGGCAAGATCGATGTCCTGATCGATGGGGGACCGTGTCGTTACAAGCAGGCCTCAACGGTTGTCACCCTGAACGGAACGGGCTATAAAGTGCTTCGCGAAGGCGTTTATAACCAATCCACCATCCATCGGCTGGCAACCTTGAACTTCCTCTTTGTATGCACCGGAAACACTTGTCGGTCACCCATGGCCGAGGGGATCGGCCGTCAACTGCTTGCCGAGAAGCTCGGTTGCTCCGTGGACGAGCTGAATGGCCATGGTATTTCAGTCGGCTCCGCCGGAACGATGGCCCTGCCCGGGAATCGGGCCAGCATGGAAGCCGTCGAAGTCTGCCAGGGGCGAGGAATCGACTTGTCGTCTCACCGTGCCCGGGGGCTCTCGGTGGAGTTAATCCGGCCGGCCGACTATATCTTCACCATGGGACGACAGCATCTTGAAGCGGTTCGCCGCCTCGCTCCATCCGACGCCGCCAAGGCACAATTGCTGGATTCCGAGGGCGACATTTCCGACCCGGTCGGTGGTACGATAGACGACTACGAGAAGACCGCTCAGCGTATTACACAAGCCCTGCGCAACAGACTGCAAGAGGTGGCATTATGAAAGTCGCACTCGGCGCCGATCATCGCGGTTTCAACGCCAAGACCCACATCAAGGCCGTTCTGCAGGAACTCGGCATGCAGGTGGAGGACTTCGGCACGGACTCGACCAAGTCCTGCGACTATCCCGATCCCGCGAATGCCGCGGCCCACGCGGTACAGACCGGCGCGTGCGAGCGCGGCGTCCTCTTTTGCGGAACCGGCATCGGCATGTGCGTTACGGCAAACAAGTTTCACGGCATCCGTGCGGCCTTGTGCCACGACGAACTGACCGCCGAGATGTCGCGCCGGCATAACGACGCGAACGTGCTGTGTCTCCCGGCCGATCTTGTCGGCAACGCGCTCATGCGGCGAATCGTCGAAGTCTGGCTCAAGACCCCATTCGAAGGCGGCCGCCACCAGGCACGCATCGAGAAGATTGGGGACATCGAAAAAACCCAATGCAAGGAATGACCCTTCTCGTGCCGTTGCGAGGTGATTGAGCACTTCGTTATCGGCGCTTTTCATTTCTTTAGTCGCGCCGGCTTCCTAATCAATTCTTAACGATCCTTTAGCAGGGCCCAAACGCTGCTTTAGCGCGCATTCGCTACAAAGTATCCGGCAAGGTCAGCGGCGACCTTGCACTGCATCTCCTTCGAGGAAAGGAAGATCATGCGCGCCACGCTGCCCCCATCTACGGATACCATTGAATCAATCGATCTGCTTCGCACGCGGTCGCCCGCCGAGCGCCATGCGAATCGCTTGATCCACCCGCAGTTGCATCCGACGGCCGAAGACGTGCTGCGCGGTCTGAATCAATCCTCGCGGAAGCCGAGCAGATTGGAGAGTACGCCCACCGCGCCGATCTTCGTGGTCGGATGTCAGCGCAGCGGTACCACGGCATTGGCGGTCATGCTGGATCGCCACTCGCGGATTGCGATGATGCCCGAGACGCAGTTCTTTCATAGTTTCATTACGCAGGATCGCGCGAGCGGGAAGCCGATGACGCACGAAGCCATGGTGGAAAGAGTACTGGTCTATCCCTCCATTGAGGAAGCGAACCTGAGATATGACGAAGTGCTTGCCGTGTTTCGCCGATATGAACCGACCTACCCAATGCTCCTCCGATCGTTGATGGAGGCCTATCAAGTCCGGCACGGCAAGGTTCGAGCGGCGGAGAAATCGTGCAATCATCTTTTTCACGCCGAGAAACTGCTGAAGCTTTATCCCGGCGCGAAGATCATCTGCATCCTCCGCGACGGTCGCGACGTCTGCCGATCGCTTCGCAATGTACCGTGGGCAAAGCACCTTTCTTGGCAGGCCCTTGGAAGAAAGTGGAACTGGTTCACCCGTGAGTCGCTGCGGATGCAGCGAGTGCTGTCTCCGACAGACTTCACCATCGTGCGTTATGAAGACCTGATGCGGAATCCGGAGGCGGAGCTTCGCAGGATCTGCACGTTTCTCGGAGAAGCGTTTGAGCCGTCGCAGCTTGAAGAGGGGACCGGCACGGACGTGATTCCGACATATGAGCAGGATTGGAAGGGCAAGGCGAAGACTCGGCCGGACGCGAATCGCGCCGAGGCCTGGCGAAGAAACGAGACGCCGGAACAGGTGGCGCTGTGGAATTTCTACATGGGCCCCATGCTTCGAGCGTGCGGCTATCAGGATACGAAAGTCGTCGGCGTGTCGTGGCGGCGCCGACTCGTTTGGGCGGCGAAGTATGTACCCTACTTGCCGGGGATGTTTCAGCTGGCCATCTGGGCGAATCGTCTGATTCGAGGCCGAGGCAAGCATCTTGAAAATGCAATTGCCGAAGCGAAGCAGCGGCACCCTTCACCATCCGGTGATCGCAGACCGCTCGCCGACATGCGCCAGACTGCTTAACGACGCGTCTGCGGCTACTTCATACTACTGCCCTCTGTACATGGTCGTCGGATGCCTCTTCGCCCAGAAGGGGGACAGGGCGATGGAGTTGCTCGTCGAAAGATTCAAACGTTGTAATATGGATTCCCGTCGAGGAACTGACGGGCCCATTGCTCGACGATGGCCATGCGCCACATCGGCAGCGCCGCGGATTCATCGCCGGCCGTCATCCGTGCGGTGAGTTGCTCGACGCCCTTACGAGTAAAGCAGCCACGACCGTAGAAGGATGTTGACCGCACGGCCTCCTCCCACCATGGCCGCAGTTCCGCGCGCATCCACTTCGCCGTCGGCGCAGCGAAGCCGATCTTATCGCGACGGTCGATGATCTCGTCGGGTACGCAGCCGCGCGCAGCCCATCGCAGGACGGCTTTTAATTGACCGTCGCGTATCTTTTCGTCAGCAGGAAGCGACATGGCCAGTTCGACGAATGACCGATCGAGCATCGGCACGCGGGCTTCAATCGAGAAAGCCATTGAGTTGCGATCCTCGAATCGCAGCAGCGACGGCAAGCTGGTTGAAAGCAGCAAATTCCACTGGAAGCGATCGAAGTGTGAGCTGCCGTGGCTGATGACTGCCGCCTCTCGCCCGCTGAGACCAAGCCCTTCGCAGATGTCCGGCGAGGGGTCTGCGCCGAAGAGGTCGCCGGCCAGCCAGGGGTGCCGCGCGCGATCCGCCGTCGCGCGAATGGGCCAACGCATGAATTCCGGCAGGAGATTCCCAGCGACGCGGGCGAGCAGCGACGACGGTCCATACCAACCGGCGCGTCGAGCAGCCATCGATTCGCGCGCGAATCGGATGAATCGCCCTCGACGAAGCAGCGCTGCGAGAAACGGCGGGATACACCCTTCGTATCCGCAGAAAAGCTCGTCGCCGCCCTGGCCGTCGAGCAACACGGTGACGCTTTGCTCTCGGGCCCGGCGCATGACTTCCCATTGCATGTAGACCGAGGGCGAGCCGAAGGGCTGCTCCTGATGGTGAACAAGGGCGGTGATGTCGTTGAGCAATCCACCGGCCGTGGGTACGACACGGTGCCAGTTTAGATCACCGCGCGATCGCACGACCGCCTCGGCGTAGCGGGATTCATCCAGCGGATCGCCGGACAGGCAGGCGGTGAAGACATGCTGCGACCACTGCGTGCAGAGTTCTTCCACGTCGTCCGTATGTTTCGCCCCCAGGACGACCTCGTGCGTCAGGCAGACGATCAGCGAACTGTCGAGCCCGCCGGAAAGGCACGAGCCGATGGAAACGTCGCTGACGAGGTGACGGGTGACCGCGCTGCGGAGACATTGCGATATCTGATCGCCGGGCTGCGATGGTCGCGCCGGCGTCCAGTAGCGATGCAGAGCGCCGCGGAAGCTTTCCACATTTGCACGCAAGTCGAAGCTGAGGTAACAGCCGGGCGGCACGGACCAGACGCCCTCGAAGAAAGTTCGGTCGGTGTGATCGACGAGACCGCGGACGAGAAAATCTCGCAACAGACCGGCATCGGTCTCGCGCGGGAATTCCGGCAGAGTGAGGAGGGCCTTGATCTCCGAGGCGAAGACAAGGCCGCCCTTGTAGCGGGCGACGTAAAGCGGCTTGATGCCGAGTCGGTCGCGGCAGAGGACGATCCGCCCTGCAGCGGGCTCATAAATCGCGAAGGCCCACATGCCTTCGAGCCGGTCGAAGCAGGCCGCGCCCCAGTGGCGATAGGCCGCCAGCAGAACCTCGGTGTCACTGTGGCCCATAAATGCCATGCCTGCGGCACTTAGTTCTTCGCGAATCGCCCGATAGTTGTAGATCGCGCCGTTGAAGACAATCCACGCCTGTCCGTCGCCCCCCTGCATCGGTTGATGACCCGCCTGGCTCGGGTCGATCACCGCCAGCCGCCGCGCCCCGAGGCCGACCTGCACGGGCAGATAATCCCACTTCACCGGCTCGCCCTGCCTGCCCAGCCGACGTTCGATGACCGGTCGCCCTCCGAGACCAAACACCACCGCGCCGCCGCCATCCGGCCCGCGGTGGTGCATCGACTGCGTCATGGCCGTCAGCCACTCGCCGCCGCGCGGGTCCAGTTCGTCTAAGATGAGTCCGGCGATTCCGCACATGGTTTGCTTAACTCATCGACCTTTGTTCGATTCTCAGATTCGTCGATAGACGCCGGCATACTGCGCCGCAACGGCTGCAGCGCTGAAGCGTCGGCCGCCGCATTCGGCGATCGCTTGAGAATCCAGATTGTTGTATCGAGCGATCAGCCGGCGCACGGCGCCGACCAGACTCTCCGCGCTGCCGACGTCGCAGAGTTCGCCATTTTCGTTATCGATCAGTTCCTCGCAGCCCGTGCCGCGCGTGCCGATGACCGGCCGGCCGATGCTGAGCGCTTCGCAGATTGCCAGCGGGCAGTTCTCGCCGTAACTGGGCAACACGAGAAAATGCGAGCCCGTGATAATCCGAGCAACCCTGTCCTTGTCGCACAGCCCGTGAAGCACAATCGGCGGCGAAGGTGAATCTGTTTTAATCGCCGCACGGGCACGAATGGATTTTTTCATCGGCCCGTCGCCGACGATGTGCCATTCGATAGCGAAGTTCTTGTCATGTCCCAGCGCGTCGGCAGCCGTCAGCATTTCGCGCACGCCCTTTTCCTCGGTCAATCGTCCGACAAGCACCGCGCGATAACTCGGACGTGAATCGCCGGACGGCGGAGAAACAGACGGCGGCTCGCTCGCGACGAATTGTGGCCCAACAGGATTGGAAATCACCTCGATCTCGCGCGTGACACCGGCGGCCAGCATCTGTCGCTTGAGATGATCGCTTACGGCGACCACCGCGGCGGCGGAATCGAGCGCATCGTGGACATACTTTGCTGCGGAGGGCGGCGTCAGCGCAAGCGAAAACGGCCCGGTATGTTCCGTCACGACGACCCGCCGAACCCGATCGCTATCCAGCTGCATGCAAGCCCAGCCCGCTGGGATGGCGCACATGGCGTGGAGCACATCCGGCACGCCGTGCGATTCACAATAGACGGAAAGCCCTCGGCGCAGCCATGCGAGGTAGCGCCGCATTTGCAAACCGGGCCTGCCGAATGCCGTATGCAGACCGCGAATACGAACAACAGGGATCGCATCGATGCGCTCATGCCGGATGCGCGGCCGCAGCGGAATCGATCGGCCGCGACCGAGGGAGCGAACGCTCACCAGGTCAGGATAGACCACACCGACCTTCGCCCCGGCCGACGCGAATGCCCGGGCGTAGTCCTCAAAAAAAATGCCTGCGATCGGCTGCTCCGGCGACGGCCACCACGCCGGCACGATGACTACGTGCATGCCGGCGAGCGCGTCGGGTTGGCCGGGAGAATTACTCACGCCGGTATGGTACGGGATCACCACGCGTGCAGCGACGTGAAGCCGGAACAGGCAATACAAGTATTTTGACGTTTTGGCGTTTCGGCATTTTGGCGTTTCAATGCTCCCCATGCCAGAAGTGCATTCTGAGATGTTGCGACTGCTGCTGGTAACGTACTGGTATCCGCCTGCGGTTGGCGCGGCGGCGCAGCGGTTGCACGCCTTTGCACGGTATCTGCCGGCGCAGGGCTTCGAATTGCACGTGCTGACCGCGGAGCGAATGTCGCCGCCGAGTGATGCAGGCGTCACCCTGCATGCGGTCGAAGACCCGCTCGCGGACACCACGCCGCTCATGCCGGATTACGAACCATCGAGTACAGGCGGACGGCTTGCGTCGAGGGTGCGCGATCTGGTCTTCCCGGATCGCTTTCTCCATTGGGCGAACGCAGCCATCCGCGTCGGCCGAGAGGTCATTCGGCGTCACCGTATCGATGCGATCATGGTCTCGTTTCCGCCGGCCAGCGCTGTGCTGGCGGCGCTCGCACTTGCTGAGCATACGCGTTTGCCGCTGGTGTTGGACGTTCGTGACCGTTGGATCGGCCCTGGGGGCTACAACCCGAAGTCCGCCGCCGCGAGAGGCCGACATGCCGAACTGGAGCGACGGGCCATCGCCCGAAGCGCCGCGGTGGTAACGGTCTCCGAGCCGCTTGCGGACGCGATTGCGATCGAACAGGGGTACCCGCGGGAGCGAATCTGGGTAATTCCCAATGGTTACGACCCGATCTCCGCATCGCCCCCTACGCCGGGGGTACTCCGCGGACAATCCTCCAAGCCCGCCGATGTTCTGACGATTGCACACGTGGGCACGGTCATTGATCGCAACCGGCCCGACCTGTTTTTCAAGTCGCTCGGTCGCTTGAAACAGCGCGGCGGCCTGGCAAACTATCGATTCCGCTTTGTCGGTAATCTGTCGCAAAAGTTTCTTGCCCACACAGGCCTGTCAGACATCGTCGAAACGACGGGGCTTGTCGATCGGCAGCGGGCCGATCAGGAGATGCGACAGGCCGACGCGCTCCTGCTGCTGACCGGCGATTACGTCGGGCAATGGGGTATCAGCGCGAAGCTCTTCGAGTACCTTCATGCCGGGCGTCCGGTACTCTGCCTCGAAGAATCGCCGGGGTCATGCGACCGCATCCTGCTGGAATCACTGGCGGCCGATCGCTCATTCATCGCTTCGCTCTCGGATGCAGATGCCATCGTTGCGGCACTTCTACGGCTGCGAACCTTTGCAACGGCACACCCCGATCCACTGGATCCTCCGCCGGGTCTCGCGCAGTTCAGCCGTGCATCGCAGGCGGTCGAATTGGGTGGACGGCTCCGAAAGCTCCTGAAAAATATTCAACATCGCTGACTGAACGCGCGCAGCATCACGCACTTGCATCGCTCGTTGTCTCGAATCCGCGCGCGAGTTTTATTTACAAATTCGGAGCGTCAGCGGCATCGCAACCATATAGACCTAAATTAGTCCTACATCCGTAACAAGTTGGCAGACTTCATGTTGCCTTTGTCGTCGGCTGTGAAAGAAATCACAAGCTTTGGCACATGAAAGGCGACGTTCCGAGGTCGGAAGTTAGTAATCACTAACTTTTCCGTTCATTCTTGGGACGGCCTGGCACCGGCATGCCGGCCACTTGTTAATCCAAAAATAGACTAGACTTATGACCGATCCCCTGTTTCAATAGCCATCCGCCTGGAGTTCCTGTCATGGGCCTGCGCACGGCTAAGCTAGTGCGTCCTAACGAGAGGTGAATTATGGTTGCTCCCGCGAGTTCTGCTCAGAATGCCCCCGAAAACAAGCACGGCGTTTCCCTTCCGTTGCTCGCCGATTCGATCGAAGCCACGCTTCAGGCCGAACGCGAACGCATGATGAAAGAAGCCGGCATTCGCGTCGGACCGGTGCAACACTTCAAGCGACCGACCGAGCGCAACTTCACCAAGGCCGAGCGCGGTCAGGTGACCATCTGGTTCGGCGGGCTCACGCTGCGGCATGAGCAGCTCATCCTCGCGGGGCTTGAAGGGCTCGGCTACAAGGCGGGCATCGTCCCCACGCCGGCCAAGCCCGACTTTCAGGCGGGTAAGGAATACGGCAACAACGGCCAGTGCAACCCGACCTACTTCACCGTCGGCGCACTGGTGAACCATCTCAAGCGGATGCGCGACGAGGAAAACATCCCGCTGGAGAAGATTCTCAGCGACCACGTCTTCATCACCGCGGGCGCCTGCGGGCCGTGCCGCTTCGGCATGTATGAGGCGGAGTATCGCCTCGCCCTGCGAAACAGCGGCTTCGACGGTTTCCGCGTTCTGCTCTTTCAGCAGGGCGGCGGGCTCGATCAGACGGCCGTCGAGGCGGGTCTGGAGTTCAATCTGAACTTTTTCCTGTCGCTGCTCAATGCGATGTTCATGGGCGACGTGATCAACGAAGTCGCCTATCAGATACGCCCCTACGAAGTCGAGCCGGGCAAGACCGACGAAATATTCGCCAAATGCATGGACATCTGCCGGGAGGCCCTGCAAAAGCGAAACTACGACGAGATTCACGGCGGGGTCCTGGCGAAGATGCTCAGCAAGGTCTCACCGGTCAAGACGCCGGCCGACGCCGCCAAGTTCCTCGACCAGCTCAAGGGCACGTATTACGCCGATGTGTTTGATCGGTGTCGCAAGTTGATTGAAGAAGAGATTGAGGTCGATTACCTGCGGCCCAAGCCGATCGTGAAGGTGACCGGCGAGTTCTGGGCGCAGACGACCGAGGGCGACGGCAACTTCCGCATGTTCCCGTTCCTTGAGAGTGAGGGCGCCGAAGTGCTCGTCGAGCCGGTGGCGACGTGGATTTGTTACATGCTCCATCAGGCGGGCCTGAAGACGCAGGATCGCAAGGGCCTTCGCGAGGATGGCACGAGCATACCCAAGTGGAATCTGAAGGAACTGCTTGCCGATGAGATGTCGCTTCGCAAGAAGATGTTCACCTTCAACCTCGCCGAGAAGATCATCCTCCACGAGTACAACAAGCTGCGCAAAGCCATCGGCGGCACGACCCACGAACTGGCCCCGCAGATGGAGCTGACTCGCGTCGGGCACCCGTACTACAACAGCCGGGCCGGCGGCGGCGAGGGTCACCTGGAAGTCGCCAAGAACATTTATTACTCCTCGAAAGACATGGCCCACATGGTTCTCTCGCTCAAGCCCTTCGGCTGCATGCCCAGCACGCAGAGCGACGGGGCCCAGGCGGCGGTGACCAGCCACTTCAAGGACATGATCTACATTCCCATCGAGACCAGCGGCGAGGGCGACATCAACGCCCACAGCCGCGTGCAGATGGCCCTGGGCGAGGCGAAGCTCAAGTGCAAGGAAGAGTTCAAGCGCTGCGTCGAGCAGACGGGCTACACGCTGGATCAGCTCCGCGAGTTCGTGGACCAGCCGGAAAACCGCGACCTGCGAAGGCCCTTGCAGCACATCACGCACCACAAGGGCGTGATCGGCAAGGCGGCGAATTTCGTGCTGGATGTGGCAGAGAAGATGAAGGCCGCAGGCGTGCCGGTTGACTCCGAGTCCGAACTCCTGGGTGCAACTATCTGAAGCAGTGTTGGGCCCCCATGCATACGTGGACCGTTATTACTGGAGGCAGGCCGATGTCAGAATTACTCGAATACCGTGGATTCTTGATCAATCAGTATCAATTTCAAGTTCCACATGCAGTAACGGGGAAAGTAGAAATGAAGTCACTCTGGAGGGTTTTGGCTATACAGACCAATCGCCTTGTTAAGGATGGTTTGCGGACGGAAGAGGATGCACGAAGCTGGGTGGATGAGCATTTGAAGCAGAATAGAACGTAGCGCGACAGTGATTGGTTACAACCACCGCTTGAGTCGGTGGCAAGTAGACCATAAGGAGTATGGTTCATGTCATATGTAAGGATACTCACCGCAGTAGTTGTGTCCATTACTGCTCACTCCGCTCACGCAGGGGAGTTTGTGCATAACTTTGACATGCACGGAGATTATCTACAACACCTTTACTCTGCGACCAACGCTTTCGTACTTAGCGAGGGACAACCCGGAAACCCTACTATGTATTGGTCGCCCACACAGGCCAACATCTGGGGTGAGGTTATTCATAAGTATGATCTGGAGTTTGTGATTACGGAGGCCTCATTTTTCGCGAATATCCTTGCAATCTCTTCTGGGGCTCAAACCTTTCTCGATGTTTCGCCTGACGGCCAGGAATGGACGACAGTCGCGTCCGGCTATGTCCACCCCCCTTTAGCGCCGATCGATCTGACAAGCATTCTGGCGGGCTCAAACACGGCTTTCATTCGTGCGAGACTATGGTCTGATTTTGTCGGCAGCGTCTCCTACGCCCAATTCCTTCGAACATATCAAGACAGTCTCTTCGCGGCTCCGGGCGTTTACGAGTTCCGTGCAGTACCCGAGCCGAATTTAGGCGCAATCGCAATTGGCCTCTACTTTTGTATTAGTCGTTACCGCACGAGACACCGGGATGCACGAGAAGCGGCGAAGTATGGGCACTAACTGGTGAGTACCACAGGGCATTAACCAAGTAGCTGACGAAGGGCAAGCAATCATGCCAGGCCGATTGAGACGACACGATGAACTGGGTCACGTTCACTTCGTGACGTTCTGCTGTTTTCGGCGGATTCAGTTCTTCCGCCACGATGGTGTGAAATCGGCATTCATTCGGGCGATGGAGTACGTTCGAAACCGGTTGGCCGTTCAATGGATTGGGTATGTCATCATGCCGGAGCATGTGCATTTGCTGGTGCTACCGGAGGTATCCGTCCCCCACCCCGCGCTTCGCGACGGGGTGGGGCACCCAGATGACGGAGTGGGGCGCCCAAATGCGCTTCGTAACGGAGTGGGGCATCCGAATGACGCGGTGGAAAACCTGGTCGACGCCGATGAGCGGGGTGCCCCATCCCGTGCCGCAGGCCGGGATGGAGGACTGACCGCGCTCTGCGAGACGACACTGCCGGCCGCACCAACTGCCAATTACGACTACCTGATACCAATTTCGAAAGTGCTGCACGAACTCAAAGGCGCAAGCGGACGCTGGTGCAAAGAAGCGCTTCGCGACGTGTGGCGGGCACGAGGCACACTTGGAACAAGAGCGTTGGACGCATGGGCCACATCCGACGATGAAAAACCATTTTGGAAGCCCAGAGGATATGACTTCAATGTCATCGAAGAAAACAAGGTGTGGGAGAAGTTGGATTACATTCACAAGAACCCAGTCCGTCGCGAGCTGGTCGAACACCCTGCGCAATGGCCGTGGAACAGCTTCTCATTCTATGAGAGTGGTGAACACGGCTTGATTCGCATGGATTGGGATTCTCGAAATGTATTAGGCGTCTAGTCAGTCCCCCACCCCGGCCTTCGGCACGGAGTGGGGCACCCACACATAACCAATCGACTTGGACAACAATATGAATCGATCCATCAAACTTGAAGCGGATCACGGGCATGGCGGCGGGTCGTGTTGCGGCACGGGCGGCACTGCTGAGAGCAGTGGTACGACGGCGACGACCACCCGTCTCCCCCTGGCCAAGCAAAGCACCGGCGGCGGCTGCTCATCCGGCGGGTGCTGCTCGACCAAGAGCGAGCCGAAGGATGCCGCGCTCGGCGTCGTGCAGCTCAATGTCGGCATCATCAAGGCCGAGAAGACCAAGCCGGTCATCGAGGACCTGCCGTTTGCGCCGACCGAGAAGTACCCGCAGGGCCTGCTCATCGGGCTCGACGTCGGCAGCACGACCGTCAAGTACGTCGTCGTCGACCCGGTCACGGATGAAATCCTCGCCAAGGACTACCAGCGACATGACACCAAGCAGCCCGAAAAGTGCATCGAGATGTTCGGCGAGATCGCGAAGCAGTTCGCCGATGTGCCGCGAAACGCCTTCCGCGTCTTTATGACCGGCAGCGGCGGCTCGTCCATCGGCCGGCGGATCGGCGCCAAGTTCGTGCAGGAGGTCAACGCCGTATCGCTTGCCGTGGAGAAGCTCTATCCCGACGTGCAGAGCGTCGTCGAGCTCGGCGGACAGGACGCCAAGATCATCGTCTTCAAGACCGACGAATCGACCGGCAAGAAAAAGAAAATCCCCAGCATGAACGACAAGTGCGCCGGCGGTACCGGCGCGGTCATCGACAAGATCAACGCCAAGCTGAAAATTCCCGCCGATCAGCTCTGCGAGATGGGCTACGTCGGTCTCAAGCTGCACCCTGTCGCCGGCAAGTGCGGCGTCTTCGCCGAGACGGACATCAACGGCCTGCAGAAGCAGGGCGTCCCGCCGGATCAGCTCATGGCCTCGCTCTTCGAGTCCATCATCCAGCAGAATCTCTCCGTGCTCACGCGCGGCCACACACTTCGGCCGCAGGTGCTCCTGCTCGGCGGGCCGAACTGCTATATCAAAGGCATGCGCGACTGCTGGCGACACAACATCCCCGCCATCTGGAAAGAGCGAAACGTCCCCTTCGACGAGACCAAGCCCATCGAGGAACTCGTCGTCGTGCCGGACAACGCCCAGTACTTCGCCGCGCTCGGGGCCGTCGAGTATGCGAAGATCGAAGTGCAGGACAATCCGAACTTCGGCGTCTTTCGCGGAATCGAGGAGCTGGAGTGGTACATCCGCGTCGGCCGCGTCGAAGAGAAGAAGGCCGCCGGCAGCAAGGGCCTGTGGAAGGATGACAGCGAACTCGGCGCCTTCCGCGAATCCTACAAGAAGGAGCCGTGGGAGCCGGCGAAGTTCGAGCCCGGCACGAATGTCCGCGCTTTCATCGGTCTCGACGGCGGCAGCACCAGCACCAAGGGCGTCCTGCTCGATCTGGATAAGAACGTCATCGCCCGGGCGTACCAGCTTTCCAAGGGCAACCCGATCGAAGACACGATGGAAATCTTCGCCCTGCTGCAGAAGCAGATCGCCGATCAGGGCTGCACGCTGGAAGTCCTCGGCGTCGGCACGACGGGCTATGCGAAGGACATCCTCAAGGACGTGCTGCAAGCCGACGTGGCGCTGGTGGAAACGGTCGCGCACACGCAGGCCGGAATGCACTTCTACCCCGATACCGACGTGATCGTGGACGTCGGCGGGCAGGACATCAAGCTCATTATTCTGAAGAACGGACAGGTCAAGGATTTCAAACTCAACACGCAATGCTCCGCAGGCAACGGTTACTTCCTTCAATCGACGGCCCAGGGCTTCGGTTTCAAGGTCGAGGAGTTCGCCGATATCGCCTTCAGCGCCGAGGCAATGCCGTCCTTCGGCTACGGCTGTGCGGTCTTCATGCAGTCGGACATCGTTGACTTTCAGCGGCAGGGTTGGGCGCCGAACGAAATCATGGCCGGGCTTTGCGACGTACTGCCGAAGAACATCTGGCTCTACGTCTCGCAGATACCGAACCTGGCCAAGCTGGGGACGACCTTCGTGCTCCAGGGCGGCACGCAGCACAACCTCGCGGCGGTAAAATCGCAGGTGGATTTCATCAAGAGTCGCTTTACCGGCACCGGCGTTGAGCCGAAAGTGATCGTCCACAAATTCTGCGGCGAAGCCGGGGCCATCGGCTGCGCCGTTGAGGCCCATCGGCTGTATGTGGAAAACGACCATCGCACGAGCTTCATCGGCCTCGAGCGCGTGCAGCAGATTCAATATCGTACGACGCGCAGCGAGTCCACACGGTGCTACTTCTGCAAGAACAAGTGCCTTCGGACCTTCATCGACGTGAAGACCGGCGAAGCGGAACCAGCCCGAAGCGCCGGCGAGGGAAATGGCAGCGGCGTCCTCGTCAGTCTAACCACGCAGATCGTGAAGATGGGTCCCGAGGCAGGCCATCCGACGCGAATCAAGCATGGGCCGACGGCCGTGGAGGGACCAAGGGGCCAAGGGGCCGAGGGGCCGAGTGATTCGCAATCCCAGGCCGACGGATTGCAATCCGTCGGAATTGACGGCGCGGACGGATCTCCAAAGAAGCCGGCGCCTGCAAAATCCAAATCCAAGGTTCCCCTCGATACAGGCGAACAGCGGCTCATCATCGCCACCTGCGAGAAGGGCACCGTCGAAGACGTCAGCGATATGCGCGACATCAAGGCCGGCCTCGACGCCATCAAGAAAGCCAATCCGAACTTCGCCGAAATTGCCGCGCGCGAGGCGTTCGCGACGGTCACGGTGGAAAGCGTCGCCGATCCCCTGCCGAAGGTTACACTGGCGAACATCCTGAAGAAGAAGGATATCGAGCGGCGCATCGAATTGATGAAAAAGCGGGAGCGCATCCGCATCGGCATGCCCCGCGTTCTGAACATGTATTCCATGGCCCCGTGGTTCATGGCGTACTTCCAGTCGCTCGGCATCCGCGCGGCCAATCTCGTCTGGTCCGAATACACGAGCGAGGAACTGTACAAAGAGGGCGCAAAGCGCGGGGCCATCGACCCCTGCTTCCCCAGTAAGATCGGCATACCTCATGCCCACAACTTGCTCTATCACAAGCACAAGGACAAGCCGCTCGATTACATCTTTTTCCCCATGATCGACGGCCTGCCCACGTTCCTGGATGGCGTGCTCGACACACGTGCCTGCCCCACCGTGACGACGACGCCCGAGGCCGTTAAGGCGGCCTTCACGAAGGAGTCCGACCTGTTCGCGGAAAAGGGACTGTCTTATCTCGATACGTTCCTGAACTTCGAAGACCCGGCGCTTCTGGCGCGGCAGATGTACCTGGAGTTCGCCGACAAGCTGGGGCTGTCCGAGGCGGAAAATGCCCGAGCGTGCAAGGCGGCGTGGGCCTACTACGACGGCTTCAACAACGACCTCATGCGTCAGGCGCGCGAGGTGCTGGAACGATTGGAGCAAAGAGACGAGATCGGCGTCGTACTGCTCACGCGGCCGTATCACAACGACCCCGGCGTGTGCCACGAAATACCCGACGAATTGCAGAAGTTGGGCTACCCCATCTTCACGATGGACGTGCTCCCGCGCGATCCGGATATTCTCGAACGGCTGTTCGGCGAGGAAGTTCGACGCGGCGAGTTCAAGTCGGCGTTGTCCATCGAAGACGCCTGGAAGAACGCCTACAGCGAAAACACCAATCGCAAGGTCTGGGCGGCCAAGTACGCGGCGCGACATCCGAACCTGATTGCCCTGGAGCTCTCCAGCTTCAAGTGCGGCCATGACGCCCCGATCTACAGCGTCGTCGAGGAAGTCATCGAGAACAGCGGCACACCGTACTTCTGCTTCAAGGACATCGACGAGAACAAGCCCACCGGCTCGATCAAGATCCGCGTCGAAACCATCGGCTACTTCCTGCGACGCCACCGCGAAAAGCTCGTCCGCGAGAAGCAGAAAATGGCCGAGATCGAAACTCGCATCGCCGAGATGGAGCGGGAACTGCGAACCACATACCGTGCGGCGCCGCGTGTTGAAACGATGGCCGTCGTTGGCGTGTAACGGGTCGTTCGGCGTCAGCCGGCGATGAGGAAATACCCTTATTCCTCCGCACCATCGCCAAAATCGCTGACGTGCGGCCGCGATCCCTTCACGACTTTAATGGTAAGAAATCCACTGACGGGTCATTTCCTGCGCCTCACTGCGCTTCTGGCAAACGATCGCGCATCCTCATATAATATCGGCGGAATCGACTTTTCCGGCCTTCGCATTAAGAGACTGATTGCGCAGAAGCGAGCAACTCCCATGTATCAACACAGCATGGAGGTCTTCTATGAGCCCAATCTGCGATTGACGCGGGCTCGCGGCCTTCGAGGTTACAATGCGGGCTACGCAGACTCGATCGGCCGCGGATCCTTCGACCAACATCAGAAAGACCTGGTCTGGCGACTTCTGGGCGATACTCCCATCGGACGAGACAGCATTCTCGTCGACGTGGGTTGCGGAATCGGCGGCCCCAGCGGATGGATCTTCGAGCGCTATCAACCTGCCCGACTCATCGGAATTGATTACTGCCCCACTAGCATTCGAGAGGCCGATGCTCGATGGACCGGCAGAGACCGCAGACCCATCTTCCTTCAAGGTGACGCGCAGAACCTCCCGCTCGCCGATGAATCCGTCGATGTCATCTTTAATCTCGAATCCGCGCTGCACTATCCCGACAAACGGCGTTTTATTGCCGAATGCAGACGTGCGTTAAGACCCGGAGGCGTTCTTTGCCTTGGGGATATCTGCACGCAACACAGGTTGCTCTTTGCAGCGCTCGGCATGCTCAACAATCTTGCGAGCCAGTTCAGCACCCACGAGCGTCTCTGGTCTTCTGCGGAATATCTCAAGACCTTCGATTCAGAGGGATTCAGAACAATTCGCCACGAGGAGGTCTCAATCCAGGCCGCCAATTCCCTCCACAATGGACTAACCGAAATCGCCGGCGATGGCTGGAAAGCAGCCCGTGGCTATCGGCGCAGGTTTTTCTATCTCTGTTTCGTCGAGAAACTGCTCCGCCGCCGTTGGCTGACCTACGACTTGTTCACGCTGGCTCGACCGTGAGCCACGGTATTTCACGATCGCATCGAAGTCGTCAGCGTACACCCGGTTACTTCACGCCGCATGGGTGATGACGGTTCGATTGCTCACTCCTCCGATGCAGCTGCGATCAATCTTCGCCAGAGTTCATCTGTCGCGCCGACGTCTATCCTCGGGCGGACTTCGTCGGTTGTGATGTGCCATGTCGGCAGGCGCCGGCCGTTGAGAAAAAACGCCGGCGTGGCCGTCACGTCGAGCCGAGCCGCGGAGTCGATGTCCTCCGTCACGCGCCGGCGCACTTCCTCACTCATCATGGCCATTGTGAACCGATTCACATCCAGCCCTGACTCAGCCGCGATGGCCTCGTACGGGCGCGATGCGAGCATCCTCGCATTTCGATAGAGCAGGCCGTGGAAATGAATCGCCTGCGAAGGTTGTCCGACGCGTCGTGCGGCCTCCGCCGCCGCGGCCGCCTCACATGCGTAATAATGAAAGGCCTGCGTAACGCGTGCGTTGCACTCCGGCGAGATGGGATAATGCCGCCAGATGATCCGCAATTTCTCGGGAAACATCTTCACCATGCGATCCACGTAGGGATGAAACCATGCACATTTCTCGCATTCGAAGTCGGTATAAACGATGAGCGCATGCGGAGCGTCCGCCGGTCCGATCGAGAGCTCCTCGGCGCGCAGGTCGATCTCGCGCGGCATTTGACTGCGCCAGCGCATGAGGATGTATTCGGGATTGTTCGTGGCTTCAAGCAGGGCGAGTTGAAAATGCCGCGAGGTAAGCTGCATCTGATAGCCAAAAACCGCGAACGCCGACAGGAGCGATAAAGCGATTGAAGCGCCGAGTACTCCGATCGCCCGAGCGGTTGTCGGATGCGGGCCGACGGCGACTTCGTTCGTCGCGAATGCCGTGTCTTCTGAAGAAGCGGGGAAATCGGCATTCACCCCACGCTCCGAAAGCGGCATCGGTCGGATGCACAAGGCCGTCACGAACAGGGCCGCATTGATGCCGTGCGCCGCGATGCACCAGGTACACCAGACCGGCAGATACATGGCCATAATGTACATGTAATAAGCAGAGGCAACCAGCCCGACAAAGGTGATCGCAATCGGCACGAGCCGCCAACGGCTTCCGCCCGTGTTCGGCGTGCCGACGATCGCAAACCAGGCGGCGAGCGTGCCGAAATAAGCCAGCCCTACGGCCGCGGCCGGCAAGGGGCCGATCTTCGCCCACGGACTCGACAAGACATAATCACAGTTAATACGGCGAGACGGCGAACAGACGGCAGCGCTGAAGGCATCGCCACCCGGCGTCGCACCGACGCTCATGCGCAGCAGCACGAGACAGACGGCGAAGCCGATCATCGCAAGGAGCAAGCCGACCCAGCGCAGGCCGCCCCCGCCCCGGGATAGCGTCAATGTCTTCGTCATGGATTATTTGTCAGCTTACCTGCACAGGCGTCGCGCCGGATACCGGCACCTTCAGCACCTGTCGCGACGAGCTGATGGTGCGTCCGTCTTCACGAACGTACTTGACGACGATGGCAATCTGCTTGCCGCTGACTTTGACTTCTCTGGGCCACTGAAGCCGCAGGCCGTAGCCCCAGCCGAGGGCCGTACGATTCTTCGCTCGCCACGGATAGGCCTGATCAGACGGCAGAACCCATTCATGGACCGGTACAGCAGTTTCGCGGCCGGTTGGGTCGATGTCCAGCCGGTACATATTAATGACGATCGTGCCGGTACCAAAAACGCCCTTGGGCTCATTGGGACCTTCAAGATACACGGTGAAGCTGACGCCGTCGACGTTCTTGCTGCCATCGCTGTCAAAAGAGAGCCACGGAGTCTGGCTGAAGAACTTGTTGACGCGGACGATGTTCGATTCGATTGGACCTTCGCCGGTGGTTCGCTTCGACTTTGCTGTAGGCCAATTCCAGGTACTCTTCTGCTCGGTCGTGGCGCAGCCCGCGGGCAATACGCCGATCAGCACGATCATTGAGATCCATTTTGTACTTGTCTTTCGCATCTGAATACTCCGTACATCCTGAACCTGTATCGCGCTCCGCGCGACGGATGGACGCATGGCGTGCGGCGCTTCTCCCGCGTGTTATCTGCCCGCGCCGATCGGCTCCGCCGTTCGCCGTGCCACGACATCTTCACCTGACGGAACCATCGGGCCATATTTCGGCGGTTCGGGGCCATACCTGGGCTTGTCATCCCTGCGCGGCTCGCGCGGCATGCCGGCCGGCTCAATCGGCACGGAGTCGATCACCTCCGGCATGTATGGAAGAACCTGCCCGTCTTCCGGCTGCAGCTCCAGCGAATCAATCTCCTGCTCCGATGGCGGCTTGACCTGCAAGCGATCAAACAGGGGGCTCTGCTTCATATCGTCGGTGATGATGCCGGACTCGTCGCGCTTGGCGATGCTGATGCGTCGGGCATCTTCTACGGTCCGCACGATCCGCGGCGTCAGGGCGATCAGCAATTCGGTGCGATTCTTCGCTCGCACCGTCGTGCGGAAGAGAACACCCAGCCCGGGGATGTCGCCGAGCAGCGGCACTTTGCTCTCGCTCTCGGTCTCGGTCGTGGTGATGAGACCGCCGATGACGACGGTCTCACCGTCCTTGACGGCTACGTTTGTGGAGGCCTGACGACGGTTGAAGATCGGCGCGAAGGCGCCGGGCGCGATCTGGATCGTCGAATCCGACACCGACGAAATCTCCGGCTCGACGAGCATATAGACGAAACCGTCCGGGTTGATGTGCGGCTCAACGTTGAGAATGACACCGACGTCCTGATAGGTCACCTGGGTCGACGTCTGTCCGGCGAAGGCCTGCGAGCCGCTTGGAGTAGGAACGGACTGGCCGATCTGGATCGTCGCCTGCTGATTGTCCTGGCACATGATCATCGGCCGCTGAATGACTTCCAGTCGGCTATCGGACTGCAGCGCACGCACGAGAAAGTTGAAGTCTTCGCCGGTAATGGTGAAGGAAAACCCGCCAAGACCGCTGCCGGCAGCGCCGAGGTCGGTTCCGCCGACGACGTCGAAGTGGCTGCTCTGCAGGATGCCATTAGCGTCGGCAACAGCCGTCTCGCTGAAGCGAAGTTGTTGCAGGGCGAATTCAAGACCCATCTCGAAGCGGCTGTCGAGCGTTACCTCCGCAATCATGACCTGGATCATCACCTGCGCCGGGGCCATGTCGAGCTGTTCAATGATCGAAACAACCTGCTGCTTGTAGCGCGGGCTCGCGGAAATGACGAGTTGGTTGGACTCGGGGTGGGAGATGATCGACACCTCCTGCTCCATCCGCCGCTGCGGCGAGATTACGTCGCCGAGCGCATCGAGCCGCTGCACTTCGGCCTGAAAGTAGGCGTCCAGCGCCTCCTGCATGGAGTCCGCCGTCTGATTCACCAGCGTATAGACGAAGTAATCGCGATCCTGGATCGGCCGTGAGTCAAGCTGGTCGATGATATCGGCAACGACGTCGATGTCTTCCGGCCAGCCAGCGGCAATCAGCGAGTTCGTGCGTTCGTCCGCGGTGAAGGTCGTCTTGGGCCTGCCGAAAGTTCCACGCCGCGAGGGCCCTTCCTGGGAGGCCGCCTGCGGCACGCCGGACGTCGATGTGCTGCCGCCTTCGACCTGAACCTCGCGGTCGCGCTGAAACTCGGCCTGCGCGTCGGAACCCTCGTCCTGGGCGAACATCTTTTCCAGCATCTCGATCATCTTGGTCGCGTCGGCATGACGAAGCATGAAGACTTTGACCATGACCGACCGCTTCTGAATCGAGTCCAGCTTGCGAACGAGCTGCTCAATTAGTCGCAGCGAAGACGGCGGAGCGACCGCGATGACGCTGTTGGTTCGTGTGTTGAAAGTGATCTGCACATTCTCGCGGATCGTCTTGAGAAACAGTTCACGGCCGAATGGGTCCTTGTCGGCGAAGGAAATGAGCATCGAACTGAGCTCGCGCTGCGTACCCTCTTCGACGCCGCTTCCGCCCTCGCGCGAACGGCCCGTCATGATCTCGTTGAGAACATCGGCCATCTTCTCCGCGTCTTCGTTCTCGCAGAGAAAGACCCCGACCTCGGCTTGTCCCTTCACCTCCGTCTTGTCGAGCCGCTCCACAAGCGAGACGATGTTTTCCAGCTCTCCCGGTGGGGCCGTGACGACGACCGCGTTCGTCCGTTTGTCTTCGACGACGCCGATGACCTTTCCGCCGGTGCGGCCTTCACCGCTCTCACCGCTCTGATAAAGTTCATCGAGGATTTCCTTCACCCGCTCGGCCGTCGCGCGTTCCAGAGGTATGACGCGGGCCATGTCCAGAATCGTCGAAGGTCGGTCGAGCCGCTTCACCAGATCGGCAATCAGCAGATGATCCTCGCGCGCGGCGTTGATGAGCAACGCGTTGCGGCCGCCGTCGGTTTCAACGGTCACCGTGATATTGGGTATCTGCACGCCGGCGCCTTCACCGCCCTGCCGCGGCTTGTTGCGCTCATCAAAGACGTTCTTGATCATCTCCCCGATGCGCGACGCCGGGGCTTCGCGCAGCGTGTAGACTTCCATCACCTGACCGGGTGTTCCCGGCGGGACGTCCAGCCGACTGATCAGCTCGACGGCGCTGTCGATGCCGTCCTTGGTGCCGCCGACGACGATGCGGTTGCTTCGCTCATCCGAGAAAACGGTAATGCCGAAGCCGGACTTCTTACCGCTTTCGCCTGTTTCGCGAAGTTCGTCGAGCTTCTTGAAGTAGTCCGCCACTTGCGCGGCAATCTTCACCGAATCGCCATGCTGAATGATGACCATCTTCGTGATGGCCACGTCCCACGGAGTGGTCACGCTGTTCATCCGGCGATAAATCTCGCGAATGAGTTCCATGTTTTCCGGGCTGGCCGAGACGAGCAGCATGTTCGAGCGATCATCCACGCTGACCGTCACCTTCTCGCGACGTCGGGCGGATTCGCTCTCAGCCCCCGCGCCGGGCTTGAAGACGCCGCTATCCTGAAACAACGCTTCGATCGTGTCTTTCACGCGATGGGCGCCGACGTTCTCGCAGACGAAGAACTCGACCACGCCAGGTACGCCGATTTCCTGATCCAGCTCGGCGATTTTCTGCATGAGTACGTCGTAGTTCTCGCGCGAACCGGCGAAGAGCATCGCATTCGTCGTCTCATCGACCTCGATCGCCACCTCATCCTCAGGGCGCACCTTGCCGTCCACGGTGCGCATCTGTGCCCGTTTCTCGAAGAGCGCCGTGAACGCCGTCTGAAGCAGCTTCGCGGAATTGAACTTCAGCCGGACAATGTAGATGTTCGCCATCGGGTTCAGCTCGAGGGCTTCGATCTTCTCGACCACGCCCTTGATGGCTTCGAAGTCTCCCTTGCTCGCGGCGACGATGAGTGAATTGCTCCGTTCGTCAGCCACGATGGCGGGCGTCTCCAGCTTGAAGGCCGTCGTACCGCCTTCCTGCTGCTGGGCTCTTTGCTCCCAGAGGTTCTTGAGTTTCTCAGCCAGATCGCCGGCGCTGGTGTTGCGCAGCGTGATCGTGCGGATGTCATCAACCAGTGCCGTGGAAGGTACGTCGAGTTGTTTAATGAGGCCACGAAGCTCTTCGAGCCGATTCGCCTTGGCGGCGATGATGAGAGACTTCGACCGCGGATCGCCCTTGATGATGACGGTCTCGCTCTTGCCGGCATTGGGTCCGGTGCCTTTGGGAAGAGCTTCAGCGCGCTCTTTCATCATTTCTGTCAGGGCCGTCTCCAGCCCGATCACGCTGGCGTATTCGAGCCGCACGAGCGTGAACGGCATGACGTCGAGACCTTTGACATCCAGACGCGTCACCAGATCGGACAGCAGTTCGACCGCTTCGGGCCGACCGACGATCACAAGCTGATTCGTCCGTGCGTCAGAGGTCACGACGGCTTTGTAAACCAACGAGCCCGCCTCGCCGTCCGGCACGCCGGACTTCTCGGTCTTGCCCGGTCGCGCGGTGAGATTCTCGCCGTCAATCAACATCTTGTTGACCTGCTCGGCGACTTCGGAAGCGTCGGCGTTTGCCAGATTGAAGACCTTGTACAGCACTTCGGCGCGGGCCGGTTCCTTGTCGAAGGCGGCGACGACCTGCTTCATGATGAGGCAGTTCTCGCGGCTGCTGGCGATGAGCAGCGAGTTTGATTCCTTATCGCCGAAAACGATGATCGGCCGGTCAAGGTTGACCGTCGCCAGCGGCTCACCGCGATCGTCTAGCAGACGGAAGCGGCGGATGAAGTCCTTCATGGGCGTATCGCCGGTAGCCGCCTTCTTGAGCAGCTCGTTGAGCAGCGTTCCAAGCGTGTCGGCCTGGGCGATTCGCAGAGGGATAATCATCACGTCTGCCTCGCCCACCGGTTGACGACCATCCGCGGCCGGCGGCAATTCGGCGTCGAGCCCGGAGATAATCTTTTCAACGAAGTCCAGGTCGGTCTCACCCGCGGTGATGAAGACGCTGTTGGTCTGCGGGTCGATCTCGACCTGAATGAGTTTCGGATCCAGCCCCTTTTGCGCGAGGTAGGCCGTCACCATCTTCTTGAGAACTTCGCCGGCCTCGGAGACGCGGCGATTCTGAAACACGAAGGTGCGGACCTGCTGCAGCACGTCGGCGGCGGCCTCGTCATTCTTCTGAACGAGCGCCAGGACCTGCTTCATCTTGTCTTCCGTCGCGGCGATGTAGAGACCATTCGTCCGCGGATCGGCGATGACGTCGACTTTATCCTCCGGTCGCGGCTGACGCTGTCCCTTCTTCTCCACCGTGGCAAACACATCGGCCAAGGTCTTGGCGAGGTCCTTGGCGCTGGCGTTCTTGAGGGTGACGTATTCGATTCGCTTGTCCGGAATGGCCTCGTCGAGCATCTCCAGAATGGAAACGATCACCGCGAGGTCCTCTTCCGAGGCCTCGATGACGATGTTGTCCGCGCCGGCCTCGGCCACGGCGATCGGCGCGCCCGACAGCCGTCGGCCCAGTGCCTCCTTTGCGGCATCCGACATCCGCGAAGGATCCATCCGACCGCTCTGGACTGCGGTGCGCATGAGATCGTCGGCGGTGATCGCGGGCTTGGCTTCCGGTTTGTCGTCATCGACAGGGGGCGTCGCCACGGGCTGGGTGGTTGCGGATCGCGGGCGGATGGTGCCGATCACGGGGCCGCTCGGTCGGGTCGTCGGCTCTTCCGAGGAAGTTTGAGCAACCGCGCCGGCCAGGGCGACCTGCATCATCAATACCGGCAGAGTTCCGGCGCAGGCAACGGATCGCACGGGAGATGTGCGCTGGTGGCGTCGATCTCGCGTCCAGCCCGCATCGCCACGAGGACCGGACGACCGGCCCTTGCCGCTCTGTTGGATCTGTTCGAGAAGCTGCTTCGCTTCCTGCGGGGAGAGCGACTTGAGCTTGACGACGGTGCGCTGTGTGCCGCCGGCCGGCCCCATGGCAACTAATTCCTCGACAATCGCCCTGACCTCCTCGAACTTCCCGCGCGAGCCGGCAACAATCAGCGCGCTGGAGCGCACATCCGCGCCGATGCTCACCAGCGACGGCTTGTAGTCCCGTTGAAGCTGCTGCCGATTTCGTTCGGCGTCGTTGATCCGCTGTTCGATGTTGCGAGCCAGTTCTTCCAGATCACGACCGACCGGTACGGAGAGCACGCGAACGCCGGCGCCGGTGTCACCTTCCATCTGGCCGTCCAGGTTCTCCGCCATCTTGCGGATCATGTTGAAATCCGATGCCTTCGCGCGAACGATGATGCTCTTCGTCGCCTCTTCCGGCACGATAATCGGCGGCCGATAGCTGGACCCCTTGGACTTGGCGATGTTGGGATCGTTGAAGACCTTGTTAAGCGTATCGGCGAGTTCCGTTGCGTTCGCAAAGGCCAGCGAAATCCGCTGCGGTGCATCCGCGCCGTCGGGCTGTTCGACATCGAGTTCTTTGATCTTCGCCACCGCGTCGGTCACGCCCTCGGGCCGGCCGACGACGATGATGGCGTTTAACGAGTCCACGGCCTTGAGTCGCATGTCGCCCGCCAGGATCGCCTTGTCCTCGGATTTCTCCTCGCGATCGGCCCACCACGGCACGAATCGCCGCGATTCTTCTTCCGGGCTGCGCTTGGAGACGCGCAGGTATTCCGTCAGGATGGCAATCACTTCCGACGCATCCACATACTTGAGCTGCACCATCTCCATGACGCTCTTGCCGGACGGGTCGGCATCGATCTGGGTGATGATCTCGTCCATGAGCTGCTTGGTTGTCTCGGTGCAATAGACCAGCAGCGTGTTGCTCGTCGGCTCGGCGACGATGGAGACCTGGTTCTCAAGCTGCTTGGCTGCCGGCTCGGGTCCTCGCATCCACGGGGGCAGATTGCTCTGGCCGCTGCCGCGCACACCGGCCTTCTTGTCGAAAAAGCTCTGGAGCGTCTTGGCCACTTCGTCGGCCACTGCGAACTTGAGCGGTATCTGATAGATCTGCATCGCGCCGACCGTCGGCTGCTCGGAAATCTTGTCGATGATCTGTTCCTTGATTCGTCCGAACTCCGCCGTCGTGGCAAATACCAGGACCGTGTTCGTCGGCTCGTGATACTCCGCCTTCACACCGCTGCCGCCGGGCCCCGGCGTGCCGTAGAGCTGCTTGATTGCTTCGGACACGCTCTTGGCCGGTACCAGCTCCGGCATCACCACGGTGTGAACTTCGCGGCCGCCTTCCACGTCGATCTTCTTCACCAAATCGCGAATCAGGAGGATTTCCGTGTCGTTGGCGAGCACGAGGAGCTTCGTCGAGTTGGGGATGGCCTGCACCTGCGCGCCGGTCTGCTGGCGCCGCGCCGCCTTTTCTGCGTTGAGGATCTGCTGCATTGCATTGGCCACGTCCTGGGCGCTCGAGTTGGTCACCTCAATGACATGCTGCGTGCGTCCCGAGGCGTCCTCTGTGTCGAGTGCCTTGGCCATGGCCTCCACCTCCGGCCACATGTCGCTCATCGCAGAGATGACCAGCGTATTCGAGCCGGCATCCGCGACAACGGTCACCGGCCAATGGCCTTTGGTATTCGCGACGGTCTTGCCGCGGAAGGACTCGTTCATCGCCCGCGCGACTTCATCGGCTCGTGCGTGATCGAGCTGCACGAATCGTGTTTCGCGCACGCCGGTCGACACGTCGATGTCCGCAAGTTGTTTGTCGATGACTTCCTTGGTGGCCGCGGTGCAGTTGACCAGCATGAGATTGCTGTTTGCATCAGCGGTCAGGGCGAAGGCGTCCTGCGGTTTGTTGCCGCGGCTCGTTCGCCATTTGTTGAGAAAGTCTTCCAGTGTCAGCTTGGCATCTTCGGCCTTGATGAACTTGAGCGTGATGCGGTAATCCTCGAAGGGCGAGCCCACCGCGGTCACGATCGGATCGATGATCTTGGTCTTGATGTCCTCGTGCTGCTGGGCGTTGGCCGTCACCAGCACGATGTTGCTCGCCGGGTTCACCGTCACGCTCGGCGCTTCGAGGCCCGTCTTCTGCGCTGCGGACGTGGCAAACATCGCGGTGATGTTCGTCGCCACCTGATTGATCTCCACCGCGATCGGGAGCTGATAGGAGCGCGTGTCGCGCACGATGGCGTCCGGAGGAGCCACGTCGATTTCGTTCAGGATGCTGCCGATGAGACTGAAGGTCAGCGGACCGCCGGTAACGACAAGCGAGTTCGTCCGCGGGTCCGGGACGGCACCGACGAAATCGAGCTTGACGCCTTCGAGCCCGCCGGAGGTCTTCGCCTTGACCAGCATGTCGGTCAACTGGGTGTTGATCTCCACGGCCGAAGCGTGCTTCAGCTCAAAGCGCTTGACCTGTGTGCCCGACGGCGCGGTGTCCATCCCCTTGGCCACGCTCTTGATCATTTCGAACGTCTCGGGGTCGGCGCCCATGACATAGAGCGTGCTGTTGTTCTTGTTGCCCTTGATGGTGATGCTCTGCTTCGCGCCGCCGGCGCCGCGCGTCGCGGTGAAGATTTCCTGCACGCGCGGAGCCACCTGCTCGGGGTCGGCCACCAGCATGGTGATCGTCTTGAGTTCCTTTTCGCCGGCGACTTTTTCGTCGAGCAGGGCGATCTGATCGGCGATTTCGCTCATCTGCGTCGGCGGCGCTTTGACCACGACCGTGCCGGTCGAGTTGTCACCGGTGATGATGATGTCCGTCTGATTGCCGGAGACGAAGAGCGACTTGAGCAGAGTCGCCAGCGCGGCGGCATCGCCCTTGACTGGGAACTGCCGAATCGCGCCGCCGTCCGATGGAATATCCATCTCGCGAACGATTTCCGCCACGCGCGTCACATCCTTCGACTGCCCGGCGAGAATCACGCTGTTGGTCCGCGAATCCGCATTGACCGCCACCCGGCCGCCCAGCCCGCCGGTCACGCCGCCGCGTCCGCCCCGGCCACCGCGCGGACCGCCGCCGCCGACCGCGCCACCGCCGCCGACCAGTTCGTTGGCCACGTCTTTGACGATGGTTGAAACGTCGCTGGCCCGTGCATGCTCGAGTGGTATGCGGCGCATTTCGCTCTTGGTCGTGTTTTGTTCTGAATCGAGTTCGTCGATCAGACTGGCAATCAGTTCGAGCGTATCGGCCGGCGCCTTGGCGATGATGGTGTTGGTCTGAGGATCGGCCGTCAGATTGATGTTGTCCGTCGAGGACACCACGACGCCCTGACCCTGCTGGCCCTGCAACTGAAGCACCTGCTGCTGATCCGGCTGGCCCTGGGCTTGCGGCATTCCCGGACGGCCGCCGCCACGCTGCTGCTGTCGCTGCGCGGCTGTATCGACACCGAGCACCTCCTTGAGATTCTCCACGACCAGCGTCGCGTCGAGATTCTTCAGGACGAAAATGCGGATGTCGCTGGCGCCCGGAGGCACCGGCGCATCGATCTTGCGAAGCACGTCCACGATGAGTGGGACATCCGACAAGAGTGCCGCAACGAACAGACTTTTCGTGCGCGGATCGGGCACGACCTTGACGCGCGCCGGCCCCTGCTGCATGGCCTGCATCATCTGCATCTGCTGTTGCTGCTGGGCCTGCGGTGTTCCCGGCTTGGCCGGCTGACCCGGCTGACCCGGCTGTGGCGCTTGCGGTGCAGGCACCATCTGCGGTGGCTGTTGCTGTCGACCGCGCCGGCCTGCTGCGGCAACGGCCTGACCCTGATTAAAAATTTGCTCGAGAAGCTGTGCCGCGACGTTGACATCGGAATACTTCAGCGGGAAGACACGAAAGACTGTCGGCTGATCGCCGCTGGTGATTTCGTCGATGATGTCCATCAGGTCATCCAGCTCATCTTCCGGGCCGCGAAGGATGATCTTGCCTGTGTCCGGGTCGTAGATGATCGAGACGGCCTCCGGCTCGGGCTCCGCTGCCGGTTCGCTTGTCGGCTCGGACTGGGGCTTGGGGGTTTCCGTTGAGAACACGCGCTCGCCCTGGCGCGGATCATCCGTTTCGCTGTGTGCATTCTGGCCCATTGCGCTGATGGCCACCGCGTCCAACGAGCGAAGCAGTTGCGCCGGCAGCATGCACGGGCTCTGATGACAGATGGGGCAGACCGCCGGCTCAAGCAGTTCCATCGGCTCATTGGCTCGCACCGACTGACCCAGCGAGAGCGCCGCCACTGACTCGATCATGCTGAAGGGAAGGACGCAGGGACTGGCATCGTCGGACGTGCGGCTCTTCCGCACGGGAGGCGCGGGCTCGTCCTCACCCTCGTGGATGTCGATGACCTTGACGCGGCCCATCGCATCACCCAGCGGGATGAGATTGATCGGCTTGTCGTACTGTTGCTGGAGCAGCTTCACCAGCATTTCCGGCGGCAGCTTCTCGGAGTCCAGCGTGCGAATGTTTCTTCGGACCAATCCGCGCTTGGGTACGTCGAAGACTTTGACGACTTCCTCGACCCGGGCTCGCTGCGCCGGCTTGCAGTTGCGTACCATCAGCATTCGCTCCGTCGGACCTTCGTCGAACCGAACGCCGCCGGGCTTGCGATCGGGGTTCAGAATGTCTTCCACGTCGAAGGCAATATCGAACGCCTTCTTGTGTTCGAGCTTGATCAGAAAGAAGCCAAGGTCCACCGCTTCCGGGTCGGGTCCGCCCGCGATCGTTCCGGCTTCCTGGAAGATCAATTCAAGGATTCGCTCCACCTCGCGCAGCTCGGATTCCAACCTCGCCCCCACGAGCAACGTGTTCTCGTAGGTGTCGGAGTAGATCAGAATGCTCTCCGGCGATGCAATCTTCGGCGCGGCGGGAGGCGGCGCGGCGCCGCGCGCCTGGCCGGTTGTCGCCGTGATCGTCGGCGGCGCACTCTGAGCGAGCATGGCGCGAAGTTTCTTTTCATTCTCCTCCGCGTCCTGCACGGCATACTTGCGAAAGATCATCTGCTCACGCGGAACGTCGATCTGCTGGAAGAGCAGGACCGCCCTGGCAACCTGATCGCGCGGGCCGTCGATCACCACCTGCTGACCGCTGGAGATGATCTTCAGCCCTTCGGACGCTGCATCGGCCACGTCCTTGCTGGCCGCGGCGCGCGGGCCGCCGGGAATCTGCTTCGGCGAAGCCGCGAGATAGCGAAGCGTCTCGACCAGTTCCTCCGCCGGTCGATGCTCGGCTGATAGAATGACACGCGTCGGCTCGATCAAGTCCTTTTGTCGTGCTGCCTGTTCCTCGATTTTGTGAACGAGGTCGCGAATCTGCTGCAATTCCTTGGCCGGCGCCGTCACCAGCAGCGAGTTTGTAATCGGCTCGGACACAATGCGAACCGATCCACCCGTCGGGGCGACGGTCATCGGCTGCTGCTGCGGCGGAGCGGCTTTTCCGCCTGCCGCGACACGTGCCTGCTGCGGCGCGGGCGATACGGCCGTGCCGCCGACGCTCTGAGCGAGAATCGGCGCGATGGTCTCCGCGTCGGAATGCTCCAGCTTGATGACCGTCAGCTCGCCGGTGGTCTCGATGTCGAGTTGCCGGATGAACGGAGTGATCCTGGCGACGAACTCTTCCGAAGCGAAGACCTGCACCGTGTTGTTGTACAAGTCGGCGAAGAAACTACGCTGCTGTGGCGCCGGCTGACCTGTGCCCGGCGGCATCGGCGGAAACATCTGCTGCAGCATGTTCACCACGTCGCTTGCGCTGGCATGAACCAGTGCGAAGGTCACCAGTTGCGGCTCATAGAAGGAGGCGCGGTCGTCCAGCGTGCGAATCAGCGATTCGATCCGCTCCCAGTCCGAGTCGATGCAATAAACAATCAGGTAGCCCGTCGCATCATCCGGAATGAATCGCGGACCCGGTCCGCCGACGGGACCCGCCGGTTGCGGCTGCGGCTGACCCGGACGCTTGCCCCCCGGCGCGGGCCGCGGTGCGGTGACGCCGGAGATTGCCTGCTGCAGGATCGACGCCAACGCGCTGGGCGTCGCGGACTTCGGCTGGACAAGGTGTTCCTTTTCCTCCTCTTCCGCAGGCACGTCCAGCTTCTCAAGAAGCGGAATCAACTTGTCATAGGTCCGCTTGGACACCGAGACGAGTAGCGACGTTCCCGTACGCGGTGTGATGCGATCGGCCGATTGTCCGGGCTTGGCCGCCGCGGGGAAAATCTGCGAGAGGATGCCCGCGATCTCCGACGCATCCGCATGTTTGAGTGAAATGATTTCGTCGATCGTGTTTTCGCCGGGCCTGTCCCATTCACGCACGAGCTTTTCGGCATCTTCGACGCCCTGTTTGCCGCCGATCAGAATCACCGAGTTGCTGGCGGCATCGGGGAAAATGTCGCGTTCCAGATCAGCCCGCTGCTCCGGCGAGACATACGGTCCGTCCGGCTTCATCATCGTCTGTTGTTCCTTCATGAAGATGGGCTTGAGCGCCGCCGAGAGCGTATTCGGATCGGCATACTCCAGCCGAACCACCTTCATGGATGGCAAAGTCAGGCCGCTACCGGTGTCGAGCTTGGACACATACTCGGCGATCTCGGAGAGAAGCCGCGGCTGTGCCTTGATGATCAGTGTGTTGTTCTTCACGTCGGCGAAGATGTCCACCTTCCGCGCCGTCTCCGCTACCTGATCGATGCCCGGTCCCCGAGCAGCCGCCGTGGGCGCTGCGCCGGGATAGAGCTGTCGAAGCATGGTTTGCATTTCCGCCGCGCGGGCGATCTTGAGCTGCACGGTCAGCGTCGGCCGCGGGTCGGATGGCGGCGGCCCGGCCGTCATGCCGGTCAGCCGGGTAATCACTTCGCGAAATCGCCGGTGCTCCTGAACCAGGCCCGTAAGCTCCAGGCGGTCACCGTTCACCTGTGTGCCGTACGTGTCGCTGAACATGTGGCGGTACTTTTCGATGATCTCGAATGGCGACCAACCCGCCGGGACTTCCAGATTCACCAGAACGATGTCGTACGGATCACAATTGGATGCTTCCATCTCCTCGAACGAGTCGAACATCTCGCTCGGAGCGATCTCGCGCATCCAATCGGGCAGGCGCTTGATCAGCAGGTAGTTCTCCAGCCGCTTGATGAGGTACTTGTTCAAGGGTCGTGCGACCAGCAGCTCGTTGATCTGACTCAACGCCTCGCGATAGGTCATCTCCCGCGGGCTGCGGAATGTCAGGGCGTCCGAAATCGGCGGATCGGGCTGATTGAGAAACGGCAGACCGCTCATGCGCGAAAAGTCCGCGAGAACGTCCGCCCAGGGCGTGTTGTCATAGTCGAATCGATACGTGCGCGCTTCAGGGTCCGGAGACGCCATGGTGAATGTCAATGTCGTGTACTGACTGTGAACCGGCGGGAGCGCCGACGCACCGTCGCCTTCCGGTACGGATTCTGCGGGCGACATGGGAGTTTCGGTCGGCTCCGACGGCTGATCTTCGGGCGATGCCGCGTGCGCGCCTGGCGTGGGAATGGGCTTCGTTACACCGGGCTGTCTGGCGCCGGAGGGTCGTGCGACGGGCGGAACTCGCTTCGTAATGTTGTCTTCCGCTTCGACGGCTTCGCCGGCCTTCTCTGCTCGTGCTTTTTCGAGCGACTTGAGCGCCTCCAGCCGCGCCTTTTGCAGCGCTTCCTCGATGGCGGGGTCCTGTGCCGCGGGCTGCGTGGTCGTCGGTTGTGATGCGGGTTGCGTCGTTGCGGGCTGAGTGGTCGCGGGCTCGTCCTCGGCGGCAGCCGTGCGCGGAAGCAGCGTCCAGCACGTGACGAAAATCGACGCAAACAGGCAAATCGCCATCCGCGATCGAGCAGGTCGTTGCGAGTTTCTCGTGAATCTCATCGTCGTGCCTCCGCACCAATCACCGCAGGACAAAGCATCCTGCAAAGAGCGGTCATTTCATCGAATACGCCCAGGCGTCGATCGCCGCGGGCAGGTCCGCATCCTGAGCGGCTTCCAGTTTCACGCGATCCGTGTACTTCTTCCCGAGCGGATACAGGTAGTAATTCCCGCTGGGCATCTTCACCACACCTCCGAGCGGATGAACGCCCAGAAGCATGCCACCGTCGATCGCGCCGGCTTCACCCGCGGCGACAACGGTTCGTTTGTTTCCCGGGGCCGCGGCCACCAGCTCATGCACTCCGCGATAGGTGACAAGCCCTGTCACCGTATACTGTGCATCCGGCGCCGGGTCGCTGACGGCTTGCGGCGTTTGCGCCACCGCTTCCGCCGGCTCCGGGGGGATCGTGTACGTCTGCTTCTCTTTTCGCGGGGAAAACGTCGTCGGCTGTGCTTTCTTTCCGGACGCATACGCGGCCGAGACGTTGAGCGACTTCACTTTGAATTCGTCCACGTCGATGACCGATCCCGGCTGAATTCGCATCGGCGGGTAGCTCTTCGTCTTGCCGTCTTCAAAGGTCAGGACGATCGTAAAATCCACCGGATTCTTGTCTTTGTTATCCACCGCGAGGACGACCACGTCCGGCGGAGGCGGCGGATGGTGCGCGGGGATCGTGTAAGTCCAGTCCTTCTTCGTATTGAAGTCCAGTCGCTGCGGGCCGAATGTTTTTCCGTCGGCGTAGGACCCCTCGATTTCGATGATGTCCCCGAAGCCGTTGACCGATTGCTGCGCCTTGCTGGGAATCGTCTGCACCTTCGACTCATGCACTTCGCCTTCCCAATAGAAGCGAATCTTTGCGGCGACGGTCTTCCAGTCGTCGTTGGTCAGCATCACCACGTTTTGCGGAGGCGGAACATACGGCTTGAAAATGTTTCGTCGATCCAGCAGGGCGAACTCTTCATCGGGCCGGACGAAATCGCGGACGGGCGCGGATTCCCAGCCGACATCCGACGGCATGGTCGTCGCCGAGGCGACTTCCTGAATGTCTTTCCTGTCGATCACCGGAAGAACCGGCGTCTCGATGATGAACTCCATCTTCACGTCATCGAGCGGGCGATTCCGCTGGAGGACCGGCACAATACTCAGCCGCGTGACCGAAGTGACGTACGGCGTTCGGTACAGGTCACGCAAGAACGCCAGCGCGGTGGGATACCGCCCCTCGGCCACCA
Organism: uncultured Planctomycetaceae bacterium; assembly: GCA_964385225.1. Lineage (GTDB taxonomy): Bacteria > Planctomycetota > Phycisphaerae > UBA1845 > UTPLA1 > UTPLA1. The sequence goes on along the minus strand of CAYLOE010000015.1, from coordinate 18,773 downwards.
CACGATAGCCGACCGTCGTAATATCTGTTTTCGAGCCGAGCTTGGAGCCGGTGATCGGCGTGAAGAGCGCACTTGCAAAACCGTGTTTCTCGGCAAGAGACTTCAGGTCCTGACCAAAGCGATTGCTCGCCTCGGGACGATTGAACGACAGGGTGTGACCGGCGTGCGTGAGCCAGCGATTGGCCAGGTGCTTGCGGCTTCGAATCACCCCATCGAGCCGCTCCATCTCGCGCTCAAGATCCTCCAGCTCCGTCTCCGCGCGCGTCAGCGGCTTGATGAAGATGAAGTTCACCATCTGATAGGCAAAGAACAAGCCCACCGCGCTGCCGACGATAATCGCAAGCATGCGTTCGCGAGGATTCATCGGCCTCCCCCCTGCCCGCCGGGCTTCTGTCCGGGGCGAAGATTATCCCGAGCCCGCGAACGATGGGTGGTCGGCGTGCTCGTTTGAACGCGTGCCGGTGCCGTCGGCGATTTCGCCGCTTTAGCCGCCTCGCCGGCATCTCCCTCGGGCACAGCGACATCCGACGCCGGCTCAGCAGCAGGCTCGGTCTCGCTCACACTGGGCGGTGCGGCCGCGGGAGGTTTGATTGGCGGAGCCGCGTCCGGCACGTCCTTTCCTTCGGGGCTTGAAAGCGGCCGCACAGCTTCCACGTCAGGATCGTATTGCAATCGCGATTCCCGCATCAAAGCCAATACGGTCCGATCCGGTATGTCCAGATCAATACCAGTGTCTCTCGCGTAGGCATCGCGCGTACCGGACGACAGTTCCCGTCCGGCTACGACATTCTGAAAGCCCGCCTCGCGAAACATGTTGGCCATTTCGTTGACCGTTCCGAGTGTGACGGTCCGAAACTTCAGTCGCGCGACGCTCTCGCGGCCGACCGAGCGCCCTTTCGGACGAGTTTCGAAGTCGAGCCGAGTCAGGTAGGCCTCTTTCTGATCCGGAAAAACTTCGGTTAGGCCGAGAAGCAACTGCGGCCAATACTGTTCGGATTCGATCCACCCCTCCAGCGCGTCCACTTTGCTCTTGAAGTCGATGACCTTCCGTTCATCGCGCTTCTTCTCCGCGACCTGATCGCGCAGCTCTGCTACGGCCGCCTGCTTCGGCGAGATGAACTTCATGTGAAACATCACCGCCGAACCGAGGAAGAGGATCGCCGTCGCCACCGCGACCGGCACTTTGCGCAAGCGGAGTTGCTTCTTGCTGATGGGCTTCTTTGGATGCAGGAAGTCGATGTGGTCCAGTCCTTTTCGACTGTGACCCATTGCCAGGCCCACCGCGGCGGAGAATCCGCGAAGCTCGCGCGCACGCTGCGCCGTAAGACCCAGCGCCTTGTCCGGGGTGAAGAGATCGGCCACCGTAGCAAATCGTGAGGCCAGGGCCTGGGCAAGCTGCGGTTCAATCCCGGACGCGCCGCAGACCACGATCTGATCGAGACTGATTGAAGGATCCGTCGCGCGATAGGCCTCGTACGAACGGATGATCTCGACCATCATGGCCGAGACCACCTTCTGCGATGCGTCATCCGGCTCGCGATCGGAAACGACGGGCCCGGCGATTCGGCTGTCTTTGTACTCCTGGCCGGCGTGTCCGGCGACTTCCGCAAGCGAGACCGAAGCGCTGCGAGAAAACGAAAGAACGCCCTTCTTGATGATGTCGATCTCGGTCAGCTGAGGACCGACTTCCACCAGGAGGACATTCTTCGCGGACAGGTCCGGGGCGTTGCTAAGAATAGCGACAAGGTTCGAGTAGGGGCGCAACCCGATCGAGAGGACATGCAAGCCCGCTTCGGCGCAGACGCGCGAGTAATAATTCAGGTCTTCATTGCGGACCGCGGCGACCAGCACGCTGCTCGGCGTTTTCGGCTCATAGACGCCGCAGACCGCGAAATCCAAAGTCGCCTGATCAGCGGAAAAAGGCAACTCCTTGACCACCTGAAACTGCACGATCGCCGGCATCTCCTCCGGCGGCGTCGGCGGCAGACTGAGCGTGTTGAGCACGACCTGATCGCGCGGCACGCTCAGAATCGCACGCTTCACTCCGATTCTGGCCTCCCGCATGGATTCACAGATAAACGGCCCGAACGCCGCCGGGTCCTCCACCCGCACCTCCGGCGGAATCGGAACAGCGACCGCCTTGATGAGGTCCACGCCGTCGGAGCGAGGGCGTACCACCATCATCCGCAGGTCTTTGCGGTTCCAGTCAAGCGCCAGAAGCTGTTTTGCGGAAAACGCCATGGTTCGTGCCTGTTCTTACGAATGACCGTTGTCGCGCTTTTCGCGACCCTTCGGGTAGCGGCTGAACGAGCGACTCCTTCCTGATTACCTGGACGCGCCGCCCTGGCGGCTCTGTGTGGCTCCGCGAATTTCGTCGGTGTGCGGCGTGTAGGCCGTGCCCAGTTCGTTCAAACTTCTCGTATAGATCACCTGGGCCACCGGGCCTCGCAATTCGAATAACACGCTGAATCGATCCATCACGCCCACATGGTCGGCATAACCGACGCACTCCGCTTGAAACACCGAAGACTTCGTCGCCAGCTTCGGCAGAATCCATCGAAACTTGTGCTCATCCAGCGCGCCGCGCGTCAGCACCCAGGCAGGCGTGCGACGTTCTTCCGGCGACAGGTCACCTCGCAGCGTCAAAATCGACTCGACCTCGTCGTCCGTCAGTTGCTCGATCGTCGCCAGCACCTCACGCGGCGCCGTGTTGGCGTTGATCCGGCCGGTGAATCCCGGAACCGGGTCCGTCGTCAGACGATCGAGAATCAGATTCAGGTCTTCGTACGTTCCCGGCGGCGGTAACTCCGTCAAATCCTTGAACACCGGCGGCTTGGCTGCCGGACTTTTCTCGGACGCTGATCCGGACTGATCTAGATCGGTCGAAGGAAGCTGCGAACCGGTGTCGATTCCATCGGCTTCGTCGCTCGTCGGTTGCGACGTCGCAAGCTCATCCAGCGGAGGCATTTCATCGAGTGGGTTCAGTGGATCGTTCGGCGGCGATTCTTCTTCCAACGGCGGCGGCGCGGGAAGCAGATTCATAACACTGTTAAACGCCATGCCCCCGGCGCGAACCTGCATGACATAGCTGACAATCTCCGCGTTGAATTCTTCCGAAAGCAGCTCCTGCAATTTTTGCGTGTCGCGCATGTTCAGGTTGATGCGCGGTCGCTGATCCGCAGAGACGTTCGCTTCACGCGACCACAACGTCAGGAAGGGCGCAATTCCTGCGTACAGAATTCCGTCTGCATTGTCCGGAGGGAACGACGCATCGCCGTCGTCTTCGTTCGGATCAAGCAGTCCGTTGCGGTTGTAATCCTCCCCGAAGAGAACCCATGCCGTGAATCCGCGTACCAGCAGCAACTCCTCCACCGTTGAGAACGGGGCCTTCTTGCTGGCATACGGCGGCACAAGCGTCTGGTAGAACTCATCCTTCGCACCGTTCGTCCGCGGCGCGGCGCCCGGCTCTCGCCAGTCCAGCAGCGAATCGACGAGCACGGCGAGATCGACCGGGTTCGTGGTGTCCTGCGGGATGACGCGCTCAAACAGCCGCCACAGTTGCTCCTCGGTCGCCGAATTCAAATCCAGCTTCGAGCATTCATCCGTCACGCCGTAACGAATCGTCGTCGGATCTTCATAGTTCCGCGCGACGACGTTGAATCGCCAAGCCGGCTTGGCGTTCGGGTCGTACCAGCCCGTCTCGCTGCGGCGGATGACCGTGTCTTCCGCGCTGGTCACAGCCGTTTCCGTGCCCTCGACGAGCACAGCTCGAAACGCCTGCGGATTGTTGAACCACACCGAGGGATCGTTTCGTGATTCTCGAAGGATCGCCACGGTCCGTTGAAAGCCGCTCTCCGCCGCCATCTTCGCCTGAAAGCGATAGTGGCCGGCCATCGCCGCCCGCATGTTCGCCTGGACCATGAAGGCGTAGCTGGCAGACAGAAGCGCAAGGAGAACGATCATGAATAACACGACAATCAGAATCAGCCCGCGATGGGGTCGCGTGTCGCTCCGACGACTCAGCGTAGCGACGCGTATGGACGTCTTGGCACTCATCGTGATGCCCCCCTGCCGCCGGTCGTTGGCCGTTGGGCTCGCATCAGGCGTGAGCCGAGAAAGGAATCCGCCTGCTGCAATCGCACTGTGATGGTGTAGGTCTCTTCGGAATACGGCTCCGGCGGCGCAGGCAGCAGATCAGATTGATCGAGGTCGAGGTCCTCCTCTTCCTCCTCCGGCGGAGGGACCGCCGTATAACCGACCGTGATTTCAACGGCCTGCGGCAGCGAATTACCCATGCCGGCCATCGGCCCGTCGCCGATGTCCCAGCGCGAGATCCACTCCACACCGTCAAAATAGCGGATGCGCAGGTATTTCAACTCCGGCGCGTACAGGTCCAGATCAACCGATTGCTGTTGATCCTCCCGCAGAATCGTCTGGTTCAGCGTCCGTACTTCGCGCCGCACGAGGCCCAGCGGTGCAGGCCCCGATGTCCCGTCCGGATACAGATACGTCTGCTCGTCATCCCACGCGAGGTAATACTGCACCTGTCGGATATCGCTCTGTCCGGGTAGCGGCTCGTCTTCGATACGCTGGCGAACAAACAACTCCTTGTCCGGCAGCACGACGGTCTGGAGCATGATCATCTGCTCACGACCGCCGATCCCCGCGCCTGCCCCCTGAAGAAAGCCGTTGGCCGACTGAACTTCCGAGGCGATCTTCATCGCGACCACCCGGGCAAGATTGCTGTCCGTGATCCGCCGCGTGCCGTCGTCGCGCGTTCGCAGGGATATGTCGTAAAAAAGAAACATCGTCGCCGCAACGAGGGTCATCAGTCCCATTGCGAGGACCACTTCGATCAGCGTCATCGCACGACGCGCTCGTCGAAGCTGGGAGAATCGGGTCATCGCCCCCCTCCCTTACCCTGGCGGCCGTCCCGAGGCGGCGCCCCCTGCGAACCCTGTCTGTCGCCGGGCGGACTGCCTGTTCCGGGCAATGGCGCCGCACCACCGGCGCCCTGCTGAGCCCCGCCCACCTCGCGAACCATTTGCTCAAGCCCGGACATGTCCCCGCGCTGAGCTGCCTGCAGGAGTGCTTCGAGTTGTCCCGCCCCCATCCCACCGCCGAAGGCCGCCATGAGCGTCGGGAGAAGTTCACGCAAGGTTTCCAGATCCAACTGCGCCACGGAGCGCGGATCGAAATTCGTCGGATCAAAAAGCGCCGCTCCCCCGGGAATGGCGTCCGTCAACATGGCCAACTGTTCCTCTTCGATCCCAAAATCGGTCTGCAGATTGATGTTTCTTGGTTCGGCGCGAAACACGTAGGTCGTCAGCAGTCGCTGCTGCTTGTTCTCCCCCGCATCCGGATCGCCGAGAAAGATGTGAACACCGACCTTCATCACGCCCTCGACGAGCTGATCCGGCGCCACTTCGATCTTCCACGACATCCCCGGAGGGGCCTCTTCGCCAAAATAGCCGGTGAGTTCCTGCGTTCGATTTGCGCCGGAGGTTGGCGTGTCCGCCGGGACCGGCTGCATGATCGGCAGCAGCGCGAGATCCAGCTCCGTCAGTAGTCGCTCGGTGAGCGTGTTGGCCTGGTTCATCCGCTCAGCGAGTTGGACGTGATAGGCCCCGTTGCGGAAGGTCGCGCCGACGACCGCCAAGGCGACCAGCAAGATCGACAGCGCCACGACGACCTCAAACAGTACCGCCGCGCGCGAACCTGACCTGCGTCGAACCACTCGACGAGGAAAGCGTGAAATGGTTAAAGTCAATCGCTCCACGATCGTTGCACCCTGTGTCTCTGCCGGTGGTAGGCGACCAAGGTACATGGCCAAGCCAGGGCAGGACCCACACTGCCGCCTGCGTTCGACTCCCCGACATGAGGAATTCGTGGCCGCGCAATCACCTTTGGGCGCGGCATCCTCTCCGTGCCCTTCCTTCTACCCACGCGGCGCCCGTTTGTCGCAGTAAGATCGTCCGTAAGTGCCGAGGAAGCACACCCACGAAATTCACTGAAACGACAACTGTATCCTTATGTCACATATATATTTACGACTGTTGCCGCTGCAAGTTCGAAATGAAGAATCGCTCGGATGGCCGTTCCATCGCTAGCGAGGACGCCCTTGGCCTTGAAAAGTGCGTCGAATCTCGTCCCGCTCCTCGTCCGACAGGTCGGAATCCGCCAACTGCTCTTCGAGCTGCGTCAACTCGTCCTTTTCCTCGAGTTCAGGCATCGCGACTGGTGGCGGCTGTACGCCTGACCCGGGGATGCCCTCGGTAGAATCTCCCATTCCGCCAGGCAAGCCGCCCATACCCGTCGGGCCACCGAAGCCCGACCCGCCTGACGGTTGCGAGCTCGGATCGACGAGGTTGCCGGATTCATCCGTGGCGATGGTCAGCGACATGTCCTTGGGCGCAACCAGATCGGGCAGCTCCAGCTTCTCTCGCTGAACATAAAATTGAGGATCGGAAAGCTGTGTCTGAGTGATTTGCTCCTGTACGCGAGCAAGGCCGGTGCGGCCATCGAGCAGCACCCAGAGTTGAAGCGTCTGCTCGTCCAATACCTCGTCTGGATGCACTCGGGCCAGAACGATCGTAGCCCAGTCCGATGAGCCATCCGTTTCGAACACGATCGGCGGACGCTGCGGGTCCTTTTCGGCGGTGTCGTTTGCTTCGGCGATGCCGATGGAGCCGATCTGCTGACCGGCCGTTACGCCAACGTCCAGCGAGATTTCGCGCTGGGCATCCTGCTTTCGTTCTCGACCGTCGGAGTCCTGCGTTGCCGATACGGGCTTCAGATAATCCGGTCGGCCGGGGAAGATGCCATGAACGTATACATCACCCACGAGAAAAGGATCGCGCGTCCATGGATACGTGCAAAGCACCCATTCGCCGGGGAACAAGATCGGATCGAGCTCGACCTCGATGACCGGCTGCTGCTCGCCGGGCGCGAAGCGAATGCGGTGTCGGCGATGCTCCAGCATGGCCGCGGAACGGGTCATGTAGAGCGTCTCGCGGATGCGACTGCTGCTCTCCGGCAACTCCGCCGCGAGGATCTGGCTCTGCACAATGGGCCACGCCATCGACGCCATCAGGACCAGCAGCGAGAGAACGATCAGCACTTCCAGCAGCGTGAAGGCGCGCCGCAGCCGCCTGCATCGATCGCCGCCATGGATATTCCTCGGCAGTGCCATCATTCAGCCCATCACGATGAATCGCCAAGCCCTCCCGTTTGGACGGGCTTCGTCAGGTAAACGGTAATCCGTTTTCTACGAGCGCTAGCGGTCGTCCTTCCAGTTCGTGATATCGTCTTCCGTTCCATCACGACCGTCGCCGCCCTTGCTCCAGAGATCAATACCGTCCTGATTGCGTTGACCCGGCGCCTGGTACATAAATTCGTTGTCCCAGGGATCTTTCAGCATAGCCAGGTCCTTGATGTACGGACCGGTCCATTTCTTGGCCACGTCATCGTCGCGCGGCTTTTCGACCAGGTACTTCAACTCTTCCGGATACTGGCCAATGTTGAACTTGTACATGTCGATGGCCTGCGTGATGGTGCCGTTGGGGCCGATGGCGGCGCGCACCATTTTCTTCTTCGCCTCTTCACCCTGAGTGATGAAGTTCGGAATGGCGAAGGCCGCAAGCAGGGCCAGCAGGCCCACGACCAGCAGAATTTCCAGCAGGGTAAAGCCCCGCCGCCTGACGTTGATTCTCTTTTGTGTCTTACGCTGCATCACAAATCTCCTTCAGAAACCGTGTGAATCACGTCGGAATACGAATTCCGCCTGACTCATTCTTCGCTTTTCGCGTCCGACGCACTTCGCCGAACGAATCTTAGTCGAAACGTCCTCCCGAGTCCGCAAGGGCCTCTGCCGGCTCGCCGCTACGTCCCGGCCTACATGCCGCCGCTGCTCATCGACAGGATCGGCAGCAGCAGGGCCACGGCAATCACCGCCACGACGCCCGCCATCACCACGAGCAGCAGCGGTTCGATGAAACGTACCATCAGATCGATTTCCCGGGCCGTCCGGGTTTCATAGGAATCCGCGATCGTGACCAGCACGTTCTCCAGATTGTTGCTCTCCTCGCCCACCGCGATCATATCAACGATATCCAGCGGGAACAGGCCGCTGCGGCCCAGCGGTGCGGCCAGCGCCGCGCCTTTGCGAACGCTCTCCGTCGCGTCATCGATCGCCGACATCAAGAGCCGGTTGCCGGCGGAGTCTCGTGAAATCTTGAGCGCCTGGAGAATCGGAACACCGTTATGCAGCAGCGTACCCAGAATGCGACAAAAGCGGCAAATGGCTACCAGCGTGACGATCTTGCCCAGCTTGGGAATCTTCAGCTGAAGGCGATCCATAAGGTGCTGACCTGCCTGACTGCGCAGGACGCCCGCAAGCATCAGCAGCGCGACGAACACCGCGCCCGCAACGGCGGTCCCATGATCCTTGAGAAAGTCGCACATGCCGAAGACGATCTGCGTCATGAATGGCAGGTCGCCGCGAAGGAAGGACTTGACCTTCGGCACAACGAACACGAGAAGCAGCACCACCACCGCGCCGCCGACGAGCATCAGCATCAACGGATAGAGCATCGAACCGATCAGCTTGTTGCGCAATTCGTTCTGACGCTCGGTGAAGATGGCGATACGAACAAGCACCTCTTCGAGAAAGCCGCCTTTCTCGCCGGCGCGGATCATCGACACATGCAGCGGGCTGAAGGCATTCGGATGCTTGTCCATGGCATCGGCCAGGGTCTCGCCGCTCGACAAATCCTCGCGAACTTCCGCCAGCACTTCCTTGAGAACGGGGTTCGATGTCTGCTTGTGCAGCACGTCGAGCGACCGCAAGGCCGGCACACCGGCGCGAAGCAGGTCGGCGAACTGCGAATAGATGACCGCGACCTTCGCCGGCTGAACTTTCCGTTTTCGACCCCCGAGACTGCTCTGGGCCTTGCCGCCTTCAAAGACATCCACCGGAAAAAGCGACTGCTCATCCAATGTGCGCAGCACCTGCTGCTCGTTATCGGCCGTTACCATCCCCGTAACGGTCTTGCCTTCAACATTCCGCGCTGTATAGGTAAACGTGGGCATCGCAGCGAATCACCAAAGGGACCGGAGGATTGCACAGCTTCAAGGGAGACCGTAGAACTCGGCTCTGCCACAGCGAGCGAAACTCCGCCCAGCCACCATCCAAGCGGCCATGCCTTGCTATCGGCATAACCCCAACATCCAGGCCGGATTATAACCAGACCCTCAGAACAGGGCATACCCGTCCAGACCTCCCTTATACCCCCGCCTACGGCCCGAATTGCACGCTCCGGATGCCTTCTGTGCAGAAGCACGCGCTCTCGTTATGCGATGCTGAGTCAATCTGCTGGATATCGGTACCGGCGATAGGGGCAGCACCCCGATCATCCGCCCAGGTAGGTGTAGCCCTTGAGCCCTGCCTCGTAGCGGCGCAGGAACTCGGCGGACTCGTTGAAGGTAATCAGCTTGCGACGCACGGCGTCTTCCACGGTTCGCCGCAGCCGAGCAACAAGGGCGTCGGCGGAGAACTGAACGTAGGACAATACCTCCTGAACCGTGTCGCCATCGACCACATGTTCGATGAAGTATTGCCCGTCGTCGCCGATGGTGACGTGGACGGCGTTGGTGTCGCCGAAGAGGTTGTGCATGTCGCCGAGGATTTCCTGATACGCCCCGGTCATGAAGATGCCCAGGTAGTAGCTCTCACCGGTGAAGGGGTGAAGCTCGAGCACGTTCTTGATGTCGCGCAGGTCGATGAACTTGTCGATCTTGCCGTCGCTGTCGCAGGTGATGTCCGCCAGGATTCCCCGTCGCGTCGGCTCCTCGTTCAGACGATGAACAGGCATAATGGGAAAAAGCTGACCCACGGCCCAGCAATCCGGCACGGACTGAAACGCCGAAAAGTTGCACACGTAGGTGTCCGCAAGCTGTGCCCGAAGGCCCTGTAACTCATCGGGTACGTAATCTTTCTCCGCCATGATCCGGGCGATTTTCCGGCAGGTTGCCCAGAAGAGTCCTTCCATCGTCGCACAGTCGCCCAGCGTCAGATAGCCGAGCTTGAAAAGCGACAGGGCCTCGTCGCGCAGGTGCAGGACGTCGTGGTAGGCCTCTTGAAAGTTCTTCACCGTCGTTGAGCTGTACGTCTCCAGAAGGTTGTGCAGCACCTGTGGCGCCTCTTCCGGCAGCGATTGCGGCACGGGGAAGTCCGGCAGCTCCGTCACGCCCAGGACATTGAAAACCAGCACCGAATGATGTGCTGTGATCGCCCGGCCGCACTCGGTCACAATCGTCGGATGCGGCAGATCCATCGAATTACACGCTTCGGCCACGGCGGAGACCACGTCGGAGACGTATTCCTGCATGGTGTAGTTGGCGCTGGAAGCGAAGTTGCTCGAGCTGCCGTCGTAGTCCACCGCCATGCCGCCGCCGACGTCAAAATACTGAATACGAGCCCCGAGCTTGGTCAGCTCGAGGTAAATCCGGCAGCCCTCGGCCAGGGCCTCTTTGATTGAACGGATGTTCGTAATCTGGCTGCCGATGTGAAAGTGCGTCAGCTCCAGGCAGTCGAGCATGCCCTCGCTGCGCAGCAGTTCCACACCCTTGAGCATCTCGGTGATGGTCAGGCCGAACTTCGAGCGTGAGCCGCCCGACTCCTGCCAGCGCCCCGAACCGCGAGCCGCGAGCTTCATCCGAAAGCCCATGCGCGGCCGCACCTTGAGCACCTGTGAACGGTCGATGATTCGCTCGAGCTCGCCGAACTCTTCAACGACAAGAATGACCGTTTTGCCGAGCTTGGTCGCCCACAGGGCCATGTCGATGTAGTCGCAGTCCTTGTAGCCGTTGCAGATCACCAGCGGTTCCGGCGATTCCAGGGTGGCCAGAACGGCCAGAAGCTCCGGCTTCGATCCGGCCTCAAGCCCGAAGGAATAGGGCGAGCCATATTGCACAATCTCTTCGACGATGTGCCGCTGCTGGTTGACCTTGATGGGATAGACGCCCATGTAGCGACCGTGGTAACTGTTTTCCTCGAAGGACTTCTTGAAGGCCTCGCAGAGCTGCATGATTCGGGCGCGAAGAATATCCGAGAAGCGCAGCAGGATCGGCATCTCAATGCCGCGCTCGAATAACTCGTCCACAAGTTCCTTCATGTCGATCGACGGGCCTTCGGACCCGCGCGAAGAAACGATCACGTTGCCGCGCTCATTGATACCGAAGAAGCCCGAACCCCATTGGCGAACGTTGTAGAGTTCGAGCGAATCTTCCACGCGCCACTTGTGGAGCATGTCCGTTCGTGTGCCGGCAGTCTTGGTGATGTTCGCCATGTGCGATGCCTCAGGGTTCGGCCGATTCGAGCTGCCAACGACTGTTACACGGCAGTCGGCGACCCTCGTCAGATCGAAACGGTGCGATACGTTGTGTGAAATCCCGTAAGAGAAACGCCCGTCTGCTCGGTCGTGCGCAATGTCTGACGGACCTGGCCGCTTGCACGGCGCCGTCGATGGGTTGAATCGTGGGCTTGCGCACTCCGTCAAGAGTGAATGCGGCGACGCCGCGGCGACGTGACACCCGCCCGCTCGCGAACGCCCTAAACTCTAGATCAGAGCAGGGATTGCGCCGAAAGTCAAGATATTTCTCCTCGTTCTCCCCTTCGGCCTGTTGTCTTGACGAAACCCCGCCGCCGCCTAGACTGCGCCCTACCGCGCGGCCGCGATCTTGTTCGCCGAAAGAGACCGGAGCGCCCGGTCAACCAAATGATGTTCACACTTCACTTCTACCTCGCCCGAGAACTCCTCAAGACTTTCGCCCTGACGGCGATTGCACTGACCCTGCTTGTCGTCCTCGGCGGCGGCGTAGCCAATATCTTCAAGGGGGAGGGAATCGGCGCCGAGGACATGATCAAGGTCTTCGCCTTCCTCACGCCCGTCGCCGTCACCCTCATCCTGCCGATCGCAGCACTGTTCTCCGCCACCATAACCTACGGCCGATCCGCCTCGGATAACGAGATCATCGCCTGCCGTGCAGCGGGCATAAACATCCATCGGCTGTTGCTATCCGCCGGGCTGCTCGGCCTCTTCGTCACCCTAACAACCTACTGGGCGTGGAACTACATGATTCCCAGTCTCACCCGGCAGATCGAAGACATTACCCGCCGCGACCTCCCGGCGATCGTCGTCCAGCAGTTTCAGCGAGCCAAGCCCCTCATCTTCGGCCGACATCGCCTCATGGCCAGCCGCTGTGAAATCCTTGATCCCAGCCGCCTGGAAGGCCGACCGACGGAAGGTCATACCTACCTGTTACTCACCGGCGTCAGTTTTGTCGAGATGGAAGACGAGGAGATCATGCGTTACGGCACCGCCGACGCTACGATCATCGACTTCCACCGCAACGATCAAGTACCCCACATCTCAGTCGATCTTCACGGAGTCCACCTGTTCGACGCCGCCCGCGGGCAGTACTTCGACCTCGCCCATCAGTCACTGCCGCCATTTGAGATTCCGCTGGCGATGCGCCGCAAGACCAAGTTTGAAACACTTGGCACACTTCTGGATTATCAGCGAAACCCCGAGCACGCACCCGAAGTGGCCGATCGTCTCGACACGATCACGCGCGAGCTGATGACCTTCTACATGTATGAATACGTGGTCAGTCAGCTCCAGGCGGACGGCTTCTTCCGTCTAAAAGGCCCTGATGTCGAATACGAAGTTTCTTCCCAGGAAGGCGCACAGGACCCCGACGACGGGCGACCTGTGATGCGCTCGGTCCGCGTCGTCGAGAAGGGCGAAGCCGGACACTTCGTCTACACCGCCGACACGGCGACCATCGAACTGCGCAGCGCGATTGAGCGCACGCGACCGATCATCCTGATTGACTTGATCGGGAACGTCGAGATCAGCAAGGCCGAGGACACGGCCGACAGCCGTGCCGTGCGAAAGCCGCGCGAAACCCTCAAGCCCGTTCACTACATGGACCAGCCGGCCCTCAAGGAGCGGGCACTTGCCTTCGACCCGGGCCCGCTCATCTCCGGCGAATTGATACGAAATCTTCCCCGCAAGCAGAACCGGCTCTGCGAGCGGCTTCTTGAGCACATCCAGAAATTCAAGTCCGAGGTTCGCGGTGAAATCCATTTCCGCGCTTCGTACTCGCTGTCGAGTGTCGCCGTCGTCGTCCTCGGAGCCGTGCTGGGGACGATTGTACGTGGCGGGCAGGTCCTGACCGCGTTTGGGATCAGCTGCGTGCCCTCGCTGTTTGTCGTGCTGTCCAGCATCATCGGTCGAAACCTTGCCGACAAACCGGACTACGCCGTGGCTTGCCTCGGCGTCATGTGGGGCGGCACAGCTATTATCTACCTGGCCACGATTGTGATCACCGCGAAATTTCTGAAACGCTAGACGAGGGAAGGAACTGAAGATCGCGGATTGCGCACACGACCACTGACCTATGAAGATACTGGACCGTTACATCCTTCGTGCCTTCTTCACCAACTATCTGATCGCCCTCGCGGTCATGATCGGGCTCTACATTGTCCTCGACCTCTTCGTCAACCTCGATGAGTTCACCAAGATTCAGTCCGACACCAAGTCACAGACGTTCGCCAAGATCATCGATTACTACGGTTACAACCTTTTTCTCTACTTCTCCCAGCTTGCCGGCACCATTTTGTTAGTCGCCGCGTGCTGCACCCTCGCCCGGCTTCACCGCACGAATGAGCTGACGGCCGTCCTTGCATCGGGGACGAGTCTCTACCGAGTCGCCGCCCCCGTGCTCCTGGCATCGCTCGCAATGAACGCCGTTTGGTTCTTCGATCAGGAAGTGCTCATTCCACGATTCGCTGACAAGCTCGCGCGAAAGCACGGCGACATCGAAGGCCGGCTTTCCTTTGCCGTCTGGTTCCAGCCCGACCGCGACAACTCCCTTGTCTCCGCGGCGCAGTTCCACCCGCGCGCCAAGGAGATGCGCGGCGTCCTCATCATGCGGCGTGACGAAAACAGCCGCATGAGCGAGGTCATTCGCGCCGACCGCGCACGCTGGGACGAAGAGCGCCGTCTCTGGCACCTGGAACGCGGCCGACGCATGAAGTTCGTCAACCGTCCCGCGGAGCTCAATGCGGACTCCGTCGCCTCGGCGCTGTCCGAGGACGAACTCGGCGACGTGCCCGTTCGTGAATACGCCTCCGACCTGACACCCAAGGAGCTGGCCCTGCAACAGGCTACCCTCTGGACGAGCTTTCTCAGTCTGCCGGAAATCGAGCGGCTTCAGGAGCGCTTCGCCGAGACCGGAAGCACCGAATTCATCAAGATCAAGCATAAACGGCTGACCGTCATCCTGATCAACATGATCATGCTCTGCCTCGGCATTCCCTTCTTCCTGAATCGAGAGCGGCCCTCCGTGATTGTCGCCGGCGGGCAGTGTCTGCTTGTCTGCGGCCTTTGTTATGTCGTCACCTTCATCTGTCAGAGCGTCGACCTCAGCATCCTCGGCCTGAATCCCGCCCTGCCTGCGTGGCTGCCGGTTCTCATCTTCGGCCCGGTGGCTGTCGTCTCGATGGACAGCATCAAGACATAGCCCGGTCGATAACAAATCCTTTCAGTTTCGACCCGCACGCGAGGCGTCTTGCGCGTGCGCACTCCGCTCCGCGCCAATCCAGATTGCTGCCGCAAAGACCCATGACAGCATGGCAATCAGAAACGCCGCAGCGCCGATTGACGGTTGCAGCCAACTCGGATGGAGCGCCGCGAGCCGCGCAACCGAGACCGGCATCTGCGATGACTGCGTGTACAGTGGTATCATTCGGAAGAATACGCCATGCACTTCCGCAAGCAGGAAGATCATCGCCATCGCACCGCCCGACAGCCGCAGGCACCATCGCCAAGGCAGGTACGCCAACCCCTGGCAGGCCAGACATATCATCCACGGAAACACCACCGCCGCATACCATGCATTCGTCGAGATGGCACCCAACTGCATCTTCGAATGGATCATGTGATACGCCAGACCAGCGGCCATCGATACGCACAGAAGCGCCATCAGTGGCGTGGTGTCTCGCTGCGCGAAGAGATTGCGATCATGGCGCACCCGACGCGAAAACGAGAAAAGGAACCCCGCAGCCGCCAGGTAATACGAGTATTCGTAGATTCGGTACATCCACCGCGGCGCCGACAGGAAACTCCAGGCACCGGCCCATAAGCTTCTGCGGAAAAACCTCCGGCCCAGCTCGTCGGCCCAGTCGATCTCACCTGCCGTGGCGACGGCATCGCGCCAGGTGCGGCCCTCCTCGCGATTTCGCACGGCCTCCTGCATCGGCGACAACATGCCGTGCTGCATCACGTTGAACCGAAAGTACGGATAGGTAATTGCAACCGCCGGCACAAGCAGAATCGCTACCGCCACAGCGGGCTGCTTCCAGGACTTGTTCTGCTGCCACGCCGACCACGCCGCCGCCACGCATGAAAAAGGAACCAAGCCGAGGTTCACCGTCTTCGCTAGCACTGACAGCCCCAGTGCCGCGCCGCCGCAAAAAGTCGTTGCCCAGTAACGACTGCGCGACGACACCAACAAGACAACAATGGCCGCCGTTCCAAGCATCACCGCCGGCGCGTCATTCGCCACCCGCGCGCAATTGACAAGAAAAAGCGGCTGCGTCGCGACGAGGAAACCCATCAAGTAGCGATGCGGTCCCAACGTGGTCAACCGACCGATCCCCCACAACACCAGATACACCGCCGCCGCACCAAGCAGCACGTTCACCCATCGCAGAACGCCCACGAGCGAGCGAACATCCTCCGTCGGGCTCATCATCCGCACGACCGGCGCGATCAAACGGTAATAGAGCGTCGGATGCTGTGATTGATAGAGCGGCACCGTCACTCCGGTCGGCCGCGTCGATAACCGCTCCGCCTGCGACCAGTATTCCTGATAGGTCTGTCCGCCAACGATGCGGACCTGCTCCGCGCCGAGCGCGCTGTGCGGAAACTTCGCCAGAGCCGGATACATCCACTCCGGCACTTGCGTACCGTCCCCAAGCACGGGTGCGCGCCCCTCTTCGACCAGGATCGCCGCATAGGCAAGATGCTGATACTCGTCCCAGCCCTCAAACGGCGGGAGCACGCAAAGCAGGACGATGCCTCGCAACAGGAACAGGAAGACCAGCAAGCGGCAATACCGCCACCATGGCGTGAGTGACGAAATAAGCTTTCGGACCCTGGGCAACATCAGCACAAACGATGCTCATCACACGACCCCGACACGTCAACAAGCGCCCCGATCCTGGCCCTGCCGTCGCAATCGTACCCTACTTCAGCATCACGCTTTCCCAATTCTGCATTTGACGCCTTACCCGCATGGCCGGATTATACGGCGGTCGTTTCGAAGGAATGCATCGGTCTCGAAATCGAGTCGTCCATGTCCCTTGCCGCATTGCCCAGAACCGTCAAGACCTTCGCACGCCTTCGCGTGGTCGCGCAGGTACTGTCCAGGCACGGCTTCGGACATTTCGTGGATCGCCTCCAACTCGCCCGCTATCTGCCCTCCGCCGACTGGTTTCGCCGCGATAAAGAGGTCGAAGAGCCGGAAATCGATCCGCTCGCCGCGGTCGGCAATCGGCTGGTCCGTGTTTGTGAAGAACTCGGCCCCACTTTCATCAAGCTCGGGCAGATAGCCAGCACCCGGCCGGATATTTTCCCGCCACAAATTCTGACCGCGCTGGAAAAGCTCCAGGACGACGTCCAGCCGTTTCCCTCTGATCAGGCGCGACGCATTCTGGAAGAGGACACCGGTGTTTCCGTGCGCGAGGCGTTCAAGTCCTTCACCGACGAACCCTTCGCCAGCGGCTCGATCGCTCAGGTCCACCGCGCGGTCACGCACGACGGGCAAGAGGTTGTCGTGAAAATCAAGCGTCCCGGCATCGATCAGACGATCCAGCTCGACATGTACGTCCTGATGTGGATGGCCGAACGCGCCGAGGCCCTCTTTCCCGAGCTGCGGCCCTATCGCCCGCGCATGATCATCGACGAGTTCGCCCAGACGATCCGCCGCGAGCTGGACTTCGTCAACGAGGCCTCCGCCACCAGCCGCTTCTACGAGGCGTTCAAGGACGACCCCAACATCCGCACGCCCCAGGTTCGATGGGACCTGACCAGTGCCAGCGCGCTGACCCTCGAATACATGGACGGCGTACACCTTAAGGACGCACTCGCCGATACCGGCGGCGGCGCCACGACCAACGGCGCCGTGAATCGCAAGGAACTCGCTCGAAATCTCTCCGAGTGTTTCCTCAAGCAGTTCTTCGAGTTGGGCTTCTTCCACGCTGACCCGCATCCGGGCAATCTGCTCGTCCGCCCTCCCGCCGACATTGTCCTGTTCGATTTCGGCATGATCGGCCGTATCGACGATGAACTTGTCGGCCGGTTGGTTATCAGCATCGTCGCCATTGTCAAGAAAGAGATCGACGTGCTCATCGATGTGATGGCCGACCTCGGGGCCATCGGCCGACACACGGATCGGCTGGCCCTCGCCGGCGACCTGCGGCAGATGCTCGAGAAATACTACGGCCTGCCGCTGCACCGGCTGGATCTGGTCGTCATCTTCCGCGAGTTGATCGATACCGTCCGACGAAACGACGTCACGCTTCCGCGGGACTTCGTCGCCCTGTTCAAGTCCCTCGCCACGGTCTCCGGCGTCGTCTTGCAGATTGACCCCGATCTGAATTTGCTCGAACTGCTTCAGCCCAAGCTCTCCAAGCTGATGCGCGAACGATTCTCTCCAAATCGCATCCTGCGCCTCGCCGGCATGTCGGCCTGGCATGTCTTCAGCATTTTGCGCGATGCCCCGCGTTTCATCCGCGACACGATGCGCGGCATGGGCCGCGGTGAGTTTCAGATCAACATCAAACACGAAAACCTCGACCACCTCGCCAGCGAGCTTGATCGATCAAGTAACCGCATCGCCTTCGCCATGCTCGTCGCCTCGTCGATCATCGGCAGCACGATGCTCCTGTCCATCGCCACCGACTTCTCCGTCTTCGGCGTGCCGATCCGCTATCTCGGGTTCGTCGGCTACGCCATCACCTTCGTCATGGCCGCCGGCCTGCTCATCGCCATTCTCCGCAGCGGCAAGTTGTCGTGAGGCGCGGGCGGCAAGCGGATGAACGTCGAAAAGCCGAAGGGGCATGACAGGGGCCAAGGGGACAGGGGAATGCGGAATTCGGGGGCATGGGCGATACTCCTCGAAAAACAAAAAAGCGCTTGAAATCGCTTGAATATCTTGAATTTTACGACTCGCACGCGCGCGGAAAGGGCGATTCCGCGAGGTCTGGCTCCGCGCGCGAAACTGCGGCATTCCCTCCTAAGATGTGCTCCGCGCACGCGCCGTGGGTCAGTCTGTCCCCCGTCCGCTGCGCAAGGGATGGGCACCCAGCGCGTATTGCGAATGACGAATTTCGAATGGTAGCAAACGCCCAAAAAGAGGCCGAGGAATTTCGGACTACGGATTGCGGGGCCTGGGCATTGTGCTCGTTGACCTTGCCGTAACGCAGCCGCCAGTCGTGGAACTTGCTCGGCACGACGCCCAGCCAGCCGGTGAAGCGGTTCGCGGCGATCTCGGTGCGCTGCGACCAACGCCGCACGTAGTCCACCACCTCGTCGCGGACATCGTGGGGCGTCCAGGACCCGGTCAAAGCTCCCCAAGACTTTTTTTTGGTTCATCCGGTATTTCCGGGAAAGGCGTTTCGTATTTTGAGGAAGAAGTAGGCG
>CAYLOE010000014.1:0-150248 GCA_964385225.1 uncultured Planctomycetaceae bacterium | reverse complement strand
GATCAACGCCGTGTCCTATGCACTTTGCGAGGCAGCATAAATGGCTAAACCGTACGATATGTGACGCATGGAAATCACATTACGGCGCGAACATGAGACATTATCTCTACCTGAGGTCGGTCGCTTTAGTTCAAAACACCTGCGGACCATGAGGTCCAGAGCGATTCCGGCATGGCGGAGCATGTGCGGGGAATTGCGATTGAGGGCTTCTTCTTCGCGAGCGAGACGCTCGCACTCCCCTTTGGCTGTGCTGCAAATGCGGTTAGAATACCCCGTGGAAATCGTACCGGAGGCCCTGAAATGACTGCGACCGCTACTGCACCTTCGAAGTCCGCTGTGAAGCCCGTCCGCATGTTTGTGGGCGGCGAGTTCGTCGAATCAAAATCGACCCGCAGCGGGCCGGTTTACAACCCTTCCATCGGCGAGCAGATTGCCGAGTGCCCTTTTTGCACGACCGCGGAGGTCGATGCCGCCGTCACGAATGCGCACGCCGCGTTTCCCGCATGGCGGGATACGCCGGTCGTCGAGCGGGCACGCGTGATGTTCCGCCTTGTTTCGCTGCTGGAGAAGAATGCCGATTCGCTCGCACGCACGCTCAGTCTTGAGCATGGCAAGACGCACGAGGAGGCGGTTGGCTCCATCCGCCGTGGCATCGAGATGGTGGAGTACGCCTGCGGCATTCCCACGCTGACGATGGGCGACACGATGCACAACATCGCCGTCGATGTCGATTGCGAGACGTACTTTCAACCGCTTGGCGTCTGCGTCGGCATCACGCCGTTTAATTTCCCCTTCATGGTTCCGCTGTGGATGGCCCCGATCGCGATTACCTGTGGCAATACCTTCATCCTCAAGCCCAGCGAGAAGGTGCCGCTGTCGGCGATGAAGCTCGCGGAGTTGCTCGTCGAGGCAGGTCTCCCGCCGGGCGTTTTCAACGTGGTGCACGGCGACAAGGAGGCGGTGGACGTCCTGCTGACTCATCCGCTGGTGCAGGCGGTCAGCTTCGTCGGCTCTACGCCGATCGCAAAGTACATCTACGAGACTTCGATACAGCACGGCAAACGCTGTCAGGCCAACGGCGGGGCGAAGAATCACATTCTCGTCATGCCGGACGCCGACATGGACAAGGCCGTCGGCGCGCTGCAGGCGTCGGCCTTCGGTTGCTCGGGCCAGCGCTGCATGGCCGGCTCGCTGGCCGTGGCGATCGGCGGGGCGGGCGATCCGCTGGTCGAGAAGCTCTCGGCCTCGGCGGCGAAGCTGAAGGTCGGGCGGACGGACGTATGGGGTGGTGGGGGCGCCTCGTCCCCAGGCCAGGGGAGTGCGGGCGTCTCGCCCGCCGTGGACATGGGACCCGTTGTTACCCGACAGCACCTGGAGGGCCTGCTGGCGAATATCGACAAGGGCGTAAAAGAAGGCGCCAAGCTTGCCCGTGACGGCCGCGGGGTGAAGGTGCCGGATGCGCCGAACGGATTTTATCTCGGCCCGACGGTTTTTGATCATGTCGCTCCGGAGATGCACGTTTCGCAGGCGGAGTTGTTTGGCCCGGTCCTGAGTGTCACCCGCGCGGCATCACTCGACGAGGCCATCGAGCTGACGAACAAGAGCCCCTTCGGCAACGGGGCGGTGATCTACACGCGCGACGGCCACGCGGCGCGGGAGTTCAAGCATCGCGCCGGCGCGGGGATGATCGGCGTGAACGTCGGCGTGCCGGCCCCGATGGCGATGTTCCCGTTCACGGGCGTCAAGGGCAGCTTCTTCGGCGACCTGCACATCCAGGGCAAGGAAGGCATCATGTTCTACACACAGCAAAGGATGATCCTCTCCCGCTGGCACCCGGACAGCCACGCCGGGGAGTTCGTGACGACGCGGGGATGACGATTCCCTGCACTTTAGGAAGAGTCACTGTGCCGCTGTCAGGCAAGTGCGAGGAATTGCGGCGTGACATTCTGATATAATATTATGACAGATGCGGCAGGCATCGTGACCTCGAGGATTAATCGGCGCAGGAGTCCTTGCGATGCACGAGATACATCCCAAAATCGTGACCGACGAGAATATGCGACCTGTCGCGGTACAGATTGACTATGACGACTGGCTCGCGATCGAGCAGCAACTTGGGCTTCAGCGTAACGCCGAAACTCCTGCCGATCTGGCGAGATTCTCCGGCGTTCTCCAATGGCCCGAGGACGCCGTCGCATATCAGCGCCGCGTTCGCGAGGAATGGGCACGTTGACGGTCCTCGACACAAACATTCTGATCTACCTGCTTGAAGGCCGACTCGCGGAGCCGCTTCCGCGGGAGGGACTTTGCGTTTCAGTCATCACAGAGATTGAGCTCCTGGCACATCCGAAGGTCGATGCGAAGGTGGAGGAAAGCATTCGAGCTCTACTTCAATCGGTGGCAATAATCGGCCTGACGCCGCCAATCAAAGAGGAAGCAATCCGAATTCGACGCAGCCACGGTCTGACAATTCCCGACGCCGTTATCGCAGCCACTGCTGCTTCACTGGGCGCTGAGCTTTGGACAAATGACGGCAAACTCGCGGCGACTCCAAATCTTCGAAGCCGTACCGTCGCCCTCAGGGAATGAAGAGTTCACAAGGGTCTCAATAGAACAAATGACTACTTCGACGATTTGCACAACCAGTGCAAGGAGGGCATGATGTTCTACACGCAGCAAAGGATGATCCTCTCCCGCTGGCACCCGGACAGCCACGCCGGGGAGTTTGTGACGACGCGGGGGTGACGCCGAGGATGCACGCAACACGCTCGAAAACAGGTCCGTAGATAGCCGAATCGTCCCCTTCTCCCGGATGTTGATCGAAGTTCGGCGTCTATACGGTGTTCCTGCCGGGCTTTCCGGGGGTTGATATCGGGGGGGAGGTTGCCAAAAAAATATCGTGACAAACCCCTGGGAGGATGTTAGAATATGGGCAGTTCCGAGTTCATGGGGCTATTTTCCGTTTGATTTTTCACGCAGACGAAGGTGATCCCCGATTCGGATATTTCCAAACAGGACGCATCTCAGCGCCACCCGGGTGGAATTCCGCCTGGCGAATCCTAAGCGTAAGCTGTTTAAGCACTTAGGAATAAGCTAGTCTGTGAGCCGGAAGGATCCGGTTGCCCTGATGGCGCGAGGGTTGAAGGAGACCGACCCACGGCTTACGAATCGCAAAGGAACGTTCGCACCAAGCCGATCGTGGGCTTGGCCGGCGGTGTGGGCTCGGGCAAGAGTAGTGTCGCCCAGATGCTCAGTGAACTCGGCGCGGGGGTGATCGATTCTGATGTGCTGAGTCACCAGGAGATCAATCATCCCGAAGTTAAAGAAGCGCTTTGTCGCTGGTGGGGCCCTGGGGTCCTTTCGGCCGACGGTGCAGTGGATCGGCGAAAGATCGGGAAGATTGTCTTCAACGACCCGGTCCAGCGACATAAGCTCGAGGCCATGCTTCATCCGCGAATCGCGGTGCGCCGTGCCGATCAGATCGCGGTGTACGAGAAGCAGCCGCGGATCAAGATGATCGTGCTGGACAGCCCGCTGTTGTATGAGACGGACCTTGACCTGATGTGCGACGCGGTCATCTTTGTCGATTCACCACTTGAGCAGCGCGTGGCGAGGTCCGAGAAAGCGCGAGGTTGGCCGGAAGGCGAGCTCCTTCGGCGAGAGAAATTGCAGCAACCCCTGGACATGAAACGCGCCAGGGCCGATTATACGTGTGAGAACAAGTCCACCCTAAGCGACCTGCGAAAGCAGGTGGAAACCCTATTCGCTCAAATCCTCGCGGAGTCCGGCACGCTTTAAGATTGCGTTTCCTGCTACGGTTTCAAATGCGGTCGCCACCATTGCGGCGTCCGGTCCGGAAATTAAACACGCTTCGCCGGCTCCCATGCCGGCGAAGCAACCATCGAGAAGAACACCCATGAATTATTCCCTGAGAACTGGAGGCAGCCATCATGCCTAAACCCCAAGGCGGTTCGCGATCGTTTCAGAAGAAGCCCCGACGGCAGTCCAGCACTGGCAGCGCCACCACGCGCCGCGCCGTCGAAGAAATGGAGCCGGTCGAGGCCGTGGCATCGGACCACGAAGACTTCGCCGCAGGCGTTGTCGACGAGGTGGAAAACAACAACGGCCCGGCGGCGGCTACGGCTACGGCTACGGAATCCGCCGAGCCGGTGCAGAAGGACGGCTTCGACCGCGAGACGCATGAGCGCTACGAGAAGATCAAGCGCGGTGATCTGCACATCACCGAGTTGCAGAAGATGGGCATCCCCGAACTGCACGAGGTTGCCAAAGAGGAAGGCGTCACCGACTACGCCGCACTGAAGAAGCAGGAGCTGATCTTCAAGATCCTCAAGGAGCGCATCAACAAGAACGGCCTCATGTACGGTGAAGGCGTCCTTGAGATTCTTCCGGACGGCTTTGGCTTCCTGCGAAGCCCCGAATACAATTACGTCCCCTGTCCCGACGACATCTACATCAGCCCGTCGCAGATTCGCCGATTCGGTCTGCGGAGCGGACATATCATCGCCGGACAAATTCGCCCGCCGAAGGAGTCGGAGAAGTATTTCGCCCTTCTGCGCGTTGAGGCCATCTGCTTCGAGGAGCCGGACAAAGTCACCGAGAAGGCCGTCTTCGAAGACCTGACGCCGCATCACCCGATTCGCCGGATCATCATGGAGACGACCCCGGACGAGGTGAATATGCGGGTGATCGACATCGTGACGCCGATCGGTTTCGGCCAGCGTATGCTCATCGTCGCCCCGCCGCGCACCGGCAAGACCGTGCTGCTCCAGAAGATCGCCAACGCCATTACCACGAACCACCCCGATGCCTACGTCATCATCCTGCTCGTGGACGAGCGACCGGAAGAAGTGACGGAAATGCAGCGGCACACCAAGGCCGAGGTCATCTCCTCGACCTTCGACGAGCCCGCCAGCCGGCACGTCCAGGTCGCCGAGATGGTCATTGAGAAGGCCAAGCGTCTGACCGAATACGGCCGCGACGTGGTCATCCTGCTCGACTCGATCACGCGACTGGCCCGCGCGTACAACACCGAAGTACCGCACTCCGGCAAGATCCTCACCGGCGGTGTCGATGCGAACGCCCTGCAAAAGCCCAAGCGCTTCTTCGGCGCCGCTCGAAGCATCGAAGAAGGCGGCAGCCTGACGATCATCGGCACGGCCCTCGTTGATACCGGCAGCAAGATGGACGAAGTGATCTTCGAGGAGTTCAAGGGCACGGGTAACAGTGAGCTGCACCTTGACCGCCGCCTCGTGGACAAGCGCGTCTGGCCGGCCATTGACATCGCCGCATCCGGCACGCGCAAGGAAGAACTGTTGCTCGACCCGAAGGAACTGGAACTGATCTACAAGCTCCGCCGCGTCCTCGTGGACATGAACCCCGTCGAAGCCATGGAGCTGCTCATCAGCCGGCTCAAGAAGGTCAAGTCCAACGGCGAGTTCCTGATGACCATGAACCTCGCGTAAGAGCGATCGCGAGTTGCATATTCGATTCTCAATGGCCGGTGCGGTTGATCCGTGCCGGCCTTTTTTGTTCAGGCATCGCATTCGTAGTATGTGGGGTGTAATTGCGTAACGCTACGAATCGCTCGATTCGATCCGCTTGACGAAGGCGGCGTCCGGCCGATTCAATGAGGCCCATGTCGGACCGCCCTCTCTCGAAGCATCCTGCCGCGCTCGATTCTGCCGCCGCCGGATCGCGCGCGCTTGGTGATGCCTCCAACCCGCGGCACTATCGCTACTACAGTCTCTTCATGGCGGCCTTTGTGACCGTCCTGCTCTGCTCGAATCTCATCGGGCCGGGCAAGGTCTGCGTCATTCTCGGTATCTCTTTCGGCGCAGGGAACATCTTCTTCCCTATCAGCTACATCTTTGGTGACGTGCTTACGGAGGTGTATGGCTATGCCCGGGCGCGGCGCGTCATCTGGGCCGGCTTCGGAGCGATGATCTTCGCGGCCATCATGAGCTGGGTCATTATCCAGCTGCCGACGGACCCGCAGGAGTCGTTTAACACGGAACTTCAGCCGGCGCTCGAGCTGGTTTTCGGCAATACCTGGCGAATTGTGGCGGGCTCGATTGTGGCCTTCTGGGCAGGCGACTTCGCCAACAGCTACGTCATGGCCAAGATGAAAGTGTGGACACGCGGCAAGTACCTCTGGACGCGAACGATTGGCTCAACCATCGTCGGCCAGGGCATCGACAGCGCGTTCTTCTACCCGATCGCGTTCCTCGGAATCTGGGAGCCGGACACGATGCTGAAGGTGATCCTCTTCAACTGGGGCTTCAAGACCGGCATCGAGGCGGTGATGACACCGGCGACCTACGCCGTCGTCGGCTGGCTCAAGCGCGCGGAGAACGAAGACTACTACGACCACCGCACGGACTTCACGCCGTTTTCGCTGAAGGATTGAGCTCGACGGGCTTGGGGTTCTCCGGTAGCGGGGATGACGTCCGCGTTGCCATGTAGTGGCCGTAGAACGTCAGGCCGGCGACGTAGAGGTAGCCGATGGTGAACAGCGTCATGAAGAACAGGCCGATCCACATTTTCTTATAGACCGTGTAGGCCACGCAGCTCGCCATGTAGGCGCCCATGGCCAGCTCACACCATGCCTGGATGCGCTTGGCGTCGAGCTTCTGCTTGCCGCTCTTCTTCACCCAGGCCGTGCCCGCCTGGCCGGCGACGCCGAACTTCGGTGTGCGGACGAATTCGCCTGGCTTTCCGAAAAAGCCCTCGAACGCCGCTCGGGCATTATTCAACGACACCCCGACGCCGAGACTCATCAGGAAGGGGAGAAACTTGAGACTTTCCGCCCAGGTGCGAAAGACCTCGCGCTGGCTGGCAACATAAAAGGTGCTGGCCGAACAGGTGGCGATCAGCACCAGGGAGATGTCGAATAACGCCCGGAGCACGTAGTTGTCGGCGAAGACGTGCGTCTTGAGGTACAGCGCCGGGAGCAGCAGAAGCGTCAATACGAGGATCAGGAAGTAGCTCACCCAGCTTGTCAGGTGAAAGAAGGCCTCGACTTTGATCCGCCAGGGCAGGCGAGATCGCAGAATCTTCGGCAGCAGTTTTCGGCAGGTCTGGGCGCCGCCCTTGGCCCAGCGATGCTGCTGGCTCTTGAAGGCGTTCATTTCCGGCGGAAGCTCCGCAGGCGCCGTGAATTCGGGCAGATAGAGAAACTTCCATCCCTTGAGCTGCGCACGGTAGGACAGGTCGAGGTCTTCCGTCAGGGTATCGTGCTGCCAGCCGCCGGCTTCTTCGATGCAGCACTTTCGCCACATGCCGGCGGTTCCGTTGAAACTCATGAAGCGGCCGCTGCGATTTCGCGCGGCATGCTCGATGACGAAGTGGCCGTCAAGGAGGATGGCCTGCGTCTTGGTCAGCAGAGATTGATCGCGGTTGAGGTGTTCCCATCGGGCCTGGACCATGCCGACCTTCGGATCCACAAAGTAGTCGATCATCTCGTCGAGAACATCCGGCGGCGGGATGAAGTCCGCATCGAAGATCAGGATGAATTCGCCCGTGGCGCGCTGAAGTCCTTCTGCGAGTGCCCCGGCCTTGAAGCCCTCGCGATTATCACGATGGATGAAGATGACGTTGTGCCCCTCGGCGCGCATGCGCTCGCACGTTTCGCGGGCAATCTCCACGGTTTCGTCGGTCGAGTCGTCGAGGACCTGAATCTCCAGCCGGTCGCGTGGATAGGCGATTCGGCAGGCGGCCTCGATGATCCGGGCGGCGACGAACTGCTCATTGAACATCGGCAGCTGAATCGTGACGCGGGGCTTGTCGAGAAAGCAGCCGGTCCGTCGCGGGTTGTTGCGGCGATACTTGTAATAGAGATAGACGAGACTGTAGCGATGGATGCCGTAGACCGCGAGCGTCAGGCAGACGGACAGGTGCAGGTACAGGATGACTTTGTATAAGACGGACGCATCGCTCATGGGGTGTGGTTCTCGTCGTCGCTCCCGAACCGCGGCCGGCGGTCAGGGGATACGAATGTCGCAGCCGGCGTACCGGGGGATTGTAGGGATTCCCGACCCGCAGTGTCAAAGCGGGGCCCTGGGGTTCAGCTGCGACATTCGCAAACGTGCCAGGATCAGCTTTTCTTCAAGGATTCCGGCAAACCGGGGAGCTGATCCGCACCTTCGGGGGCTGTGATCGACGAACCGGCGAAGTCTCCACCGATCGGCTCGGATCGACCGCCCAGATGACGAGCGAGGAACGCTTCAGCGACGGCGTAGAAGGCCGTGCGGTTTTCCGGTCTGGCGAAGCCGTGGCCTTCATCGGGGAAAAGCACGTAGGTCACCGGGATGCCCTTGGTTTTCATGGCTGTAACAATCTGATCGCTCTCGGCCTGCTTCACGCGCGGATCGTTGGCGCCCTGGGCGATGAGCAGCGGCTTCTTGATCTTGTCGACATGATTCAACGGCGAGCGTTCTTCAAGCAGCTTACGGCCGTCCTCGGTGCGCGGATCACCCACGCGCGAGGTAAACATGTCCATCATCGGCTTCCAATACGGCGGGATTGATTCGAGCAGGGTAACCAGGTTCGACGGCCCGACGATGTCGACGCCGCAGCAGAAGACATCCGGCGTGAAGGTGAGTCCGACGAGCGTCGAATAGCCGCCGTAGCTTCCGCCGTAGATGGCGACTTTACTCGGATCGGCAATCTTCTTGTCGATCGCCCAGGTGACGGCGTCGATCAGATCGTCGTGCATCTTGCCGGCCCATTCGAAGTTGCCTGCGTTGATGAAGTTCTTACCCAGGCCGGTGGAGCCGCGGAAGTTCACCGAGAGCACGGCGTAGCCGCGGTTGGTGAGCCACTGATGCTGAGAATCCAGGCCCCAGGTGTCACGTCCCCACGGTCCGCCGTGAACATTCAGCACGAGCGGCAGCGGCTCCGTGGATCGACCGTTGCGGTCCGCCCAGACCGGAAGGGAAAGGTAGCTCACCAGGTTCATCCCGTCGCGCGACTTGATGACGACCGGGTGCATCCGCGCCAGCGGGAGATTCTCGAGCTTCCTGCGATTCGTGAAGAGGAATCGGGCGTTCTTCGCCTCGCGATCGTAGTGGTAGTACCGCACGGGGCCGTTGTCCATCGTGTAGGTGACGATCCAGTGCTTGTCGTCGAGGGTGCGGCTGGTTACGTCCACGTCGCCATTGGCCACGCTCTTGAGGTAGGACAGGTCCGGCCGGATGGAGTCATCGAGAATGTCCCACTGCTTGCGTTCATAGGTGTAGGCGACGGCCTGTACCGTGTTTTCCGTCGGATGGATCATCGCCCCGCCCACGTCGGCGCGATCGTTCGACGAAATCAGTTTCTGCGCGTTGGTTTCCATGCTCCAGGTGAAGAGGCCCGCCGTGTCGCGACCGCGGCTGTCGACCATGTAGAGCGTGTTGCCGGTCTTGTCGAAACCGACCGGCGCCGTCGTCAGGCCATCTTCGGCGGGCACGCGGGTGAACAAGGTCCAGTCACCGCCCTCGGCCGGCTTGAAGATTTCGCTGCCGCCGTCGGGCGTCATGCGCGACGCGAGGCGAATGCGAAAATCGTCATCGGCGATGAAGCTGATGTAACCGTCATTTTTCTGGACGAGCTCGCGCCGACCCGATTCGAGGTCTACGCGATAGATGTCGTGAAGTTCCTTGCTGCGGTCGTTGATCGCAAGCAGGACTTGATCGGGGAACTTGTGGCTCGTCGTATGAATGCGCCCCTGAATGCCGTCGAACGGTGTCAGGTCCATCGTCTTGCTGGTCTTCAGGTTCGTCGCATAGACGTGCCAGTTTTCGTCGCCGCCCTTGTCCTGGGGGTATAGGATGTGTTCGCTGGAGTAGGCCCACTGAAACATCCGAATGCCGCGGTTGCGATCTTCGGTGACCGCTCGCGCCGCATCGGGCTGGTCGATCGGGGCGACCCAGACATTCATCACGCCGTCCGCCTCGGCGAGAAAAGCGAGCTTCGTCCCATCGGGGCTGATCTTCGGCGAGGACCGGTCAGGATTTCCGAAGAGCACGCTTCGGGCAATCAACGGCGTGCTCGCCATGTCCTTCGGCGCGGAGGCCATCGACCACCCTCCTTCGCTGCAGCCGGACAGCAAAATCATACCTGTACTCAGCATCGCCACTGTTCGTACGCCGCGGTTCATGCTCGGGTCCTCTCTTGTCGTAGGTACTGTGTTAACCGTTACCGGGCCCCCACACGGGGGAAACCGGATTCGCTACATCTTAAACGTAAGGATCCTTGCGATTTCACACAGAATGGTACAGCCAGAGCCGGGCCGGGACAACGGATCAAACCGCGGGCGGCGATTCGCTTCTGGCGCGTCGGGCGAGCATGAGCGCGAATACGGCCAGGGCGCCCTGCACTGCGAGGCCGAGGGCGACGGGTGCGTGTTGATTTCGCAGCGATGCGGCCCAGGTGCCGATCGGCGAGCTGGTATAGAGGAGCGACTTGGGATCGCTCCACGGTCGTTCGTAGAGAACTTCCAGCATCATGTCGGCGATGATCGGCATGAACCAGAGCAGAAAGATCAGCAGCGTGCCGAACATGAGGCCGTTGGGCGTGAGCGAGTAACCATAGCGAAAGAGCCCGGCGAGCGTCAGCGCGGCTGCGAGGAAGGATACAAAAATGTAACCGGCGTGAATCGC
The DNA here is from genome assembly GCA_964385225.1 of uncultured Planctomycetaceae bacterium. Classification (GTDB taxonomy): domain Bacteria; phylum Planctomycetota; class Phycisphaerae; order UBA1845; family UTPLA1; genus UTPLA1. The sequence continues at coordinate 139,587 of CAYLOE010000014.1, read as the reverse complement.
ATGAAGGTTTCCGTTCGCGTCGATAAAGGGTACCGCGATCGCGTCTCCCATGACGGGTATAAAAATGATAAAGACGACCAGCGTGGTGAAGATCGCGGTTTCGTAGGGACGTCGCGGCTGTTGCTGCGTATAGGCGGGGTCTTTCATGCGTCGTCTTGCCCACCGCGCGTCGGCCTTCGCCGCGCCGGTGATCGGCACGCATGCGATCAGCGCCAGACTTGCGAGCGTGACGATCCATTGGATCGAGGAATCCGCAGCGAACGAAAAGAAATCAATCACGACATCTTCATTGGGTGCGAAGAAGCGCAGCGCCGTTGCGCAGATCAGCGACCAGATGGCGACGAGCACATACGCCAGCGGCAGCGTGAAGGCCTGCACGTCGTCCCGGTGATACTTCCGTGCGGCAGCCAGTATGAAGACAATCGTCAGCAATGCCTGCGCGACCATCGAGATGAAGACAAAGTTCTGGTCGATCGGCAGCGTCTGGGCTTGTGTGACCATTGTCACGCGCGCGATGGCCAACAGCAGAAAGAGGCCCGGCAATGCCGCGGTGATGGTGAGATTGCTTGCCACGCCGAGCACGACGAGGAGACCGGTGATCGCCGCTTTGCCTCGCGTGCAAAGGGCGACGAGCACGGCGAGTGACCAGCAGGTGATGGCGAGTACGCCCATCAGAACAAAGAGCATCGTCGGCGCGTAGAGCGACTGACTGGGACCGGGCCCGATGAGGTAGGCAAAGACCGTGCAGGCCAGCCAGTTCATGAGGGTCATCGCGGCGACCTGGGCGAGCGTTCCCGTGAGGTAGCCCATGACCGCCGCGGCGCCGCTCATGGCGGTGAGGCGATGCGACGTGATCATGTCGGTGGTATAGTCGCGTTGAACGGCCCGGCGAATCTGATTGGTGCCCACGAGGAAGAACAGGCCCGCCTGCACGAAGATGATGAGCGTCATGGCGCCTGAGGCAAAGGCGGAAATCGACAAGCCGGGCTGCGCTCCGCGATAGATGAGGATACTGAAGAACAGGATCGTGCCGCCGTACAGCACGGCCAGCATCCAGAACCGCCGCCACCCGCCGACAAGCTGCAACTGGGCCCACCCCAACGGATTACTGATAATCGGAATATCACTCATGAAAAGCTATCTACCCGTTTTTGACGCGTTGGCGTTGTTAGTCCACCTGTTTAATTCCCGTACGTAGATACGCCTGCTCGAGGTCGTGCTCCACGGGCGCGAAGCCGGCGACCGGAAGGCCTTCGCGCAGGAGCCGGGCGAGCAGTTCGGCCGCCGCGGAATCGTCATGTTCAAACTCGAATGATATTCGTCGGCCGTGAACTTCGGTCTGCGTCAGGCCGGGGATTTCGGTCAGGATTCGTGCCGCGTCAGGGACGCTCCGCGCGAGGGTGACATTGTAAAGGCACCGATTATCCTGTTGTCCGCCGACGACCTGCGCGACCGTGCCGAGTTGCCGGAGTCGTCCACCCTCCATGATTCCGATGTGGGTGCAGTATTCGTGCAGGTCGGCCAGGATGTGGGAGCTGACGACGAGAGCTTTCCCCTGATCGCGCAGCGAGCCAAGCATTTTGCGAAACTGGACACGACCGGCCGGGTCCAGCCCCGCGGCCGGCTCGTCGAGCAGCACCAGCGTCGGGTCGGGCAGCAGCGTCCGTGCGACGGTGAGGCGTTGGCGCATGCCGCGCGAGAGCGTTTTGATTTTCGCCTCGCGCCGATCGAGCAGCCAGAGTTGCTCAAGCCAGAAGTCGATCCGCTCCTCGATCATGTCGTTGCGCAGGCGATAGGCCTTGCCGATGAATCGCAGAAAATCGGCGACGTACATTTCTTCGTAGATCGGCGGCGTATCCGGCGCAAAGCCGATGCGCGACTGTGCCAAAACGTTGCCCGGTTCGATGTCGCAGCCCAGCACGCGCACGCGCCCGGCGTCCAGAGGCAACAATCCGGCGATGGCCTTGAGACTGGTCGTCTTGCCGGCTCCGTTGGGGCCGATGAGCCCGAGCAGGTCGCCGGCTGAGAGTGTCATGGAGAAGTCACCGAGCGCGACGGTCTTGCCGTACTCGACGCGGAGCCCGGTTGCTTCTAGTACGATCGACAAACGGAATCGCCCCTGTGACGGCTGCTGCGGATACCGTTGAGTGTGCCCTACTGACGCTGTTGTTGCGGGGCCTCGGCGATGGATTCTGCAGCAGGAGAAGGTCCCTGGGCCGAGGCGGCGGGTTTCCAGGTGAGTTCGAGGGATACATCGCTCACTTCCACGGCCACGGCCACGGCTTTGCCCTCTTCCGAGGCGACCTCGGCACGGCCGGCAACGATGAGATAGTAGCCGCGGCCGGATTCGAAGCGGGCATCGAATACAAGCTCCTGCTCCTTGCCGTGATACTTGGGCCCCAGTGCCAGCGACGAGGCGATGAGGTTCTGGTTCTTGATCTCGATGCCGAAAGTGTCCTTGATGAAGAAGCGCAGATTCGTCGTAGCGGTGGTGCTGTCGTCGGGCGCGCCGGGGGCGCCCTGCTTGATCTCGTTGGTCTCGGAGACTTTCAGGCGCAGCTTGACCGTGGCATCGAGTGGACGGTCGGCCTTGTTATCGAAGCTGTAGCCGAGTTGAAACTCGCCCCAGCCGCCGCCGTCTGGCTCGCATTCGGCGCGGCACAATGCGCCGTTCTCGCCGATCCGCTTCGCCTCACCGCGTCCCGTGCCGGATTGGCCGGAACGAAAGGAGGCGTAATTGAATTCCGTGGAACCGGGGATACTCAGGGAGCCCCGCGCGGCAAGGGATGAATCGATGTCCTGGCGCTGGGATTCCGGCAGTCGGACATCTCCGCCGGCGCCCGCTCCGCTGCCCGCACAACCGGCCAATGCCAGGAGCGTCAGCGCCGCTGCCAGCCGGGTCGGAAATCCTCGCAGAATCCATACCGTCGGATGCTTCGCGTGTCTGTAAATCATGGTGTGTGATAGGTTATGGCGACGCTTCGGAGGTGTAAAGGTGTGACCCGGACGGGCGATGCAAGCTCCTGCCGGCCGTGAGTTTGCAGGCCGGAAGGGTCTTTTTCAGCCGGGTCGCTTGCCCGATCGGCGGCGGAGTGTGACAATCACGCCCCGCTGCTCCGGCCCACCGGATGGCTATCTGCCGGATGAAGCATGAACGAATCAAGCGGCGCAGGGACGTTAGAGAGGTTATTAATGGTAAAGAGCAACCACGGTCTGGAGCACCACGGTCTGTCGCCGGCCAAACCGGTGCATTGGAACCTCTCGGTGGCCGAGTTGGTCGAACAGGCCCTTGCGCGAAAGGAGGGTCAGCTTACCAGTCTCGGCGCGCTGGCCGCCTTGACCGGAAAGCGCACAGGCCGCTCGCCGAATGACAAGTACGTCGTACGAGACGCTTCGACGGAGTCGGCGGTCGCCTGGGGCAAGGCCAACCAGCCGATGACCTCGGAAACCTTCGACAAGCTGCATCGGCTGACGGCGGATTATCTGAATCAGCAGGAACTCTTCGTGATCGACGCCTACGCGGGCGCCGATGCTGAATACGGCATGCCGATTCGCGTCGTGACGACGAAGGCATGGCACGGCATGTTTGCCCGCCAGTTGTTTCGTCGGCCGGACGCGGACGCGATGGCGAGTAACCAGCCCGAGTTCGTCATTCTCGGCGCGCCGGATTGTCACGCCGATCCGAGCCGACACGGTACGGTCAGCGAGGCGTTCGTCGTCGTGAACTTCGCGAAGAAGTTGGTGCTGATCGGCGGGACGCACTATGCCGGCGAGATCAAGAAATCGATCTTCACGATCCTCAACCATCTTCTGCCGGAGCGCGGCGTTTTTCCGATGCACTGCTCGGCGAACGTGGGCGAGGCCGGTGATACGGCGCTTTTCTTCGGCCTTTCCGGTACGGGCAAGACGACGCTCAGCACCGATCCGGAACGACGGCTGATCGGCGATGACGAGCATGGCTGGAGCGACCGCGGCGTGTTTAATTTTGAAGGCGGTTGTTATGCCAAGTGCATTCGCCTTTCGCGCGAGCGCGAGCCGGAGATATACAACGCCCTGCGATTCGGGTCCGTGCTGGAAAACGTCGTCGTGGATGCATCCACGCGAATCGTCGATTTCGACAGCGACCACTACACTGAAAACACACGCGCGGCTTATCCCATCGAACATATTGAAAACGCGATCCCCGAGGGTCTGGCCAACAGCCACCCCAAGGCGATCATCTTTCTGACCTGCGATGCCTTCGGCGTGCTGCCGCCGATTTCCCGGCTCACGACCGAGCAGGCGATGTATCACTTTCTTTCCGGCTACACCGCCAAGCTCGCGGGTACGGAGGCCGGCGTCGGCAGCGAACCGCAGGCGACCTTCAGCACCGGCTTTGGTCAGCCCTTTCTGACGCGAAGTCCGATGGTGTATGCCAGGATGCTCGCCGAGAAGATCGCGAAGCATGGTTCGACGTGTTATCTGGTGAACACCGGCTGGACGGGCGGCAGCTTCGGCACAGGCCATCGGATTCGTCTGAGCGCGACGCGGGCGTTGGTGTCCGCGGCCCTGCGCGGCGAGCTGCGGGAAGTACCGACGAAGAATGATCCGATCTTCGACCTGAGGACACCGACGCGCGTGCCGGGCGTTCCCGAGGAGCTGCTTGATCCGCGGCGCTCTTGGAAAGACGTCGCGGCCTACGACAGCAAGGCGCGACACCTTGCGGAGTTGTTCGTCAAGAATTTTGAGAAGTTCCCCGATGCGACGGCGGAAGTGAAAGCGGCAGGGCCGAAGGTGTAAGGGATCGGGAGATCACCGGGAAGATGAATCGGGGGGGGCACGCCCTTGCGTTTCCTGCTTCCGGGTTGTTTCAATCAACCGTGTTGCCGTCGCGGGCGAGAACGCGGCGCGGGGCGGATTCGATGATCGTGAGCGATCCGCCGCGGGCATGGACGAAATTCTCCAGCCATTTCGGCTTATTACGCGGGGCAATCTGCACGGCATTGATCGTCGGCGCATTCGGCGAATCGCCCTCGCCGAGCGCGATGAGGTCATCGGTGACCAGTTTCGGTCCGGTGAAGAGCCAGATCGTGTTCGGCTCGGCGCGCAGCGCCGCCTGCATGGCCTGCGTCACGGCGCCGCGGGCCGATGGTCGGATGCCGCGGACGAGATCGTACGCGCGAATCTTGTTGTCGCTGGTGGCCGGTGCGGTCTGACCTTCGGCGGGCCATGCGACCAGCCCCTCGATGGTGCATGCCAGAACGGCGAACTGCTGTCGCTCCTCAAGCCGGTGAATCTGTTCGATCAGGTGATCCGTCAGCAGCACGTGATCCGAGCCGGCGCCGGTCGGCGAAAGAATCACAAACACGACGCGCTGACCGGTCATTTCCATCTCCAGCGTGATGTCGCGAGTTTGCCCGCCGGGCGGCACGAGGATGCTGGTGCGGCCGGAGTAGGAGCCGGGGATGCGGCCTTCGATGTTGATTCGCTGGCCGGCGAATTCCGACCCGAAGGTGGTCGTGACCGGCGAGGTGCCGATCAACTTGCCGCCGACGAAGACCTCCGCGCCCTGCGGTTTGGTGTTCACCACCAGCTCGGACTGCGGGCGGATCATCGCCAGGCGTGCGACGATCGGTTGGCCGTCGCTCTCGTCGGGCAGGCGAAGGCGATGCGACGCCGGCTCGTAACCGGCGAGGGTTGTGGTGATTTCGATTTCCCTTCCGCGATACTCGGGCGTCAGTGGAACGTCCATTGGTGTCGCGCCGGCGGCACGACCGTCGATGGCCACGATCGCACCGGGGGGCTGCGTCTCCACGCGGACGAACAGACCGGCTCGCTCAAGGGCGAAGTCGAGGTCGAGACGATTGCCTTTTGCGGGCGGTTTGATGGGCCTGGATACAGGTTGGAAGCCCTCGCGCTTGAGCGAGAGCGTGGAGGCCTCCCACGGCAGCATCGTGATGGCCAGCGGCGTGTTGCCTTTGAATTCGTTGTCGATCCAGACCTGGGCATCCGACGGCTCGGACCGAATGGCGACTTCGATGGGCTTTCGCACCAGTTCGATGGTGATGTCGTCGATGCCGCCGAAGACCGAGAGCGGTCGGCGCACGGGGTGATATCCTTCCGCCGTGACGCTGAGCCAGTGTAGATCGCCCTGATCCGTCGGCAGCGAGATTTGAAATTGTCCGTTTTCGGCGACCGGCTCGATCGGTTTGTCATCCAGCGACACCTCCGACCAGGCCGGGTTAACGGTCAGGCGGACCGGCGTGGTGGCGCCGTCTGTTGACGGCGAGATCGCAAGCTGGATAGGCCGGCTTCGGTTGGAAAGCATGTACCCGGTGGCGGCGAAAGTCATGAGCAGCCCGACGCTGACGCCGATGGCAAGGTCGCGCCGGCGGCGGTTCAACCGAGGAGCGGGCCCGGGTTCCACGGAGGCGCTGGGAGTCACCAGAGTGGCCCGAACCGGCGGCGAAACGGTGTTGGATGTTGCGAAGTTCTGCGGCCGCCGCGGAGCGGGTGGACGGCGATGGGGAAAGCGAGGCGGCGGTGGAGCGGCCGGTGGCGGAGTCGGCGGTGCGATCCTCGCGCCCGTGCGAATCTGTTCCTGGGCTTCCATCCGTCGGCATGCGCAGCAGACGCCCTCGATAATCGAAATGGCGTCGTCGGATTCGAGGTCCCGACCGCAGCGTTCACACAAGAGCGGGTTCATCGGTGTGTCCGGGGCAAGGGTTCGTGGTTCGTGGCGTTGAAATTCCTTCTTCGCGCCGGGATGCGGGGGGCTCCTCTTGCGATGAGCTGACCGCACCGAGGCGCGATACTCCGGCGCTGCGCCAAAACGCTGAAGGCGCGGACCATCCGGTGTATGTATCATCGACGCAAGGCGTCCCATAACTGTAACGAAGTCCGATTCCCCTCGGCGCGCAACCGAGGGAGCAGCATACCCTTAGAGCGACACGGCCGGGCCGTCCATGCGGCTTTTCTGTCCCGGTTGCAGGCCGAGCAGGAATCGACGGTACGGGTAGACTTCGGGTGGTACGGCCTGCCTCGGCCGTTGACTTATCCTTCAAACTGTGCCAGTACCGATTCGATGGAACCGAGCCACAGCCGGGCGAATCGGCATTAAGATAGAATCCTCGAAGTCCTTGGAGCGGGAGCGCAATGCAACAACTGCAAATCCACCACCCGGACGGTCGACGTACCGCCATCGAACTCGACGGCGACGAATGGCTGATCGGCCGCGACGCTTCGTGCGAGGTGACGCTCGACGACGGCGCGACGAGCCGTCGTCATGCGCGGTTGTATCGCGACCCGCATGGCCGGTTCTGGGTTCAGGATTTGCAGAGCAAGAACGGCACGCTGCTCAATGATCGGGCCGTCACGTCGGCGCAGGTGAACTCCGGCGATCAGATCGTCATTGGAAGCTGCACGCTGCAATTGCGCATTCCGCTGGAGCCGTCGATCATCCTGAGCGACGCAGATTCAAGTACGACGTACGCCTCGACGAGCGCCTGGGGGCCGGATCAGCGCGTGGCCCTGGCGCAGAAGCGGCTCGAAAGTCTCTACGAGCTGAATGAGCGATTGACCGGCCTCTTCGACCGGGACGAGCTGTTGGGCGAGTTGCTTGATAACTGCGTGGAGCATCTGCGCTTTGAGCGGGCCGGGGTGGCGGTCTGGTCCGGCGAGCCGCAGCAGTCACCGCAGTGGGTATTGATCAAGAACATGAGCGGCGGGGAGGAAAAGGAAATCCGCCTTTCGCGGAGCATTGTCGATCGCGCCCTGCATCAGGGCGAGCGCATTCTCATCACGGATACAGCCGGAGAGAATTTCGATCCCACGGCCAGCATGATCGCCAGCCGCATTCGCTCGGCGATGTGCGTGCCGATGGAGTATCACGGAAAGGTACGCGGCGTGATTTACGGCGATCGCGTGACCAGCGCCGGCGGCTACGTGAAGGAAGATACTGATTACTTCGCGGCGATGGGGCGGCTCGGCGCGATGGGGTTGGTCAACGTGCAGCTTGTGGAGGAGATGCAGCAGCGCGAGCGCATGGAGATGCAGTTGCAGCTTGCCCGACAGATTCAGTCGCAGCTATTTCCCGCCGAGCCGCTTCGGAACGACGGTCTGTTCATCGACGCCCTGAACGATCCGGGCCAGCGCATCTCGGGGGACTACTACGATTACTTCATGCGGCCCGACGGATTGATCGCGGTGATCATTGCCGACGTGGCCGGCAAAGGTCTGCCCGCGGCGATCCTGATGGCCAATTTGCAGGCGGCCGTTCACGTGACGCTTGCGCAGGAGGCGGATCTCGTGAAGGTCGTGGACGTACTGAACAAGCTTGTCTGCCGAAATGCGCGCGACACCAAGTTTATCACCGGCATCTTCGGCTTGCTGGATCCCGCGACGCGGTCGTTCACGTACGTCAACGCCGGCCATCCGGGACCGTTTCTGATTCATCCCGAGGGCAAAGCGGCAAGACGCGTCGAAAAGATCGAACTCGAAGGCAAGCTTCCGTTGGGCGTTGAGAAGGACGAGTCGTACACGACGCACACGCTGCGCCTGGGAGACGGTCCCACGACACTCGTGCTCTTCACGGACGGCGTCCCCGACGCGGAGAATCCGCAGGGAGAGTTTTACGGCGAGATGCGTCTGGAGGAGTCCCTGATCGCCGGGGCTGCCGAACCTCCGAACGAACTGGTGACGCGCGTACGCCGCTCGATCAAACAATTCGCCCGCAGTCATCCGCAGACGGATGACATCACGCTTGTGGCATTTCGATTGGAATGAGTGAGTCTTGCGATTAACCGGCGAGCAATTCCACGCCGCGGTCGCCGAGGCCGACTCGGAGCTTGGCAAGGGCTTTGAGCTCGATCTGGCGGACGCGTTCCTTGGAGATGCCCAGCTCGCGGCCGATTTCGTCGAGCGTTTTACCGCCGGCAGCATCGCCGATGCCGAAGTGGCGTTCGACGATCACGCGCTCGCGCTCATCGAGCAACCGCAGGGTGCGTGCGATGGCGTCCTTCGCCACGGCCGCGGCGTCTTCAATGCCGGTTTCGGCGACATGAGTATCGCCGGTCGATGAAAGAAACTCGTCGCAGCCGGTCTGGAAGCGGTCGGCGTGGGTGATTTCTTCCGGCACGCTGCGGGCGAAGCTTCGCGTGATGGCCCATGTGGCGTAGGTGGAGAAGCGGAAGCCCCTGCCGTAGTCGAACTTATCCACGGCACGCATCAGGGCCATGTTTCCGTCGCTGACGAGTTCGAAGAGATTCAGCGTCGGGTGGCCGAAGATATGGCGCTTGGCGATGGAGACGACAAGCCGCAGATTCGCCTGGATGACTCGGTTACGCAGTCGGCCGGCGGCATCGAGTTTCGCCTCGACGGCGGCTACGTCGGCCTCGGTCGCGGCGTCAAGATCCGCCACCAGCTTCTGACGCAACGACTCGGCCTGATGCAGCGTGAAGTTCATCTGCGCGAACAGTCGCGCTTCTTCCTCGCGTGAGAGCAGCGGCGTGCGATACAGGGCCTGAAGGTAGGGCGGCAGGTCGCTCGGGGTTCGTTTGATCAGTTCATCCGACTCGCTTTGGGCGGAGCCACGGATCGGCGCCACGACGGCGGCGTCGTCAAGAATCCGCGTTTCGGCGTCGGGTGCATCGAACGCGGGGTTGTGCATGTATGCGATGGGTGCTTCGGCCAGCCGAAGCGCTCTGCCGCGGACAATCAACCGGCGAATTTCCGCATCGCGCCGGCCGAATTGGCGACCAAGCTCGCGTGTTGTCGCGCCGGCCTCGAAGGCCTCAAGTGCCAGGGTGGCTTCGTCCAGTTCGCGCGATTGCTCGGCCCGGTCAAACAGCGCTTCTTCGGGATGATCGCGGTCGAAGCGCCGCAGCGTGTAACGAATGGTTTCGACGGCGCGGCCGGTTTCGTCGGCGATGGCCAGCGTCGCGGCGTGGAGCGAACAGCGTTCCTTCGCCACGAGCACGCGGGCACGCTCGATGATGTCGGCCTTCTCGGCATCGCTCATGACGCAGAAGGCGGCGCCGCGGCGGACCAGCTCGAGATTCTTCGCGACGAACTGCTCGACGGCGCGGCCGGTGAAAGCCAGTCGTGACTTGCCGTCCGGTAGTGTGAACCACGCGCCGGCAAGGCCGCGCTGACGCCAGCGGGAGATGGTCTTGGTGGAGACGCTGAATCGCCGGGCGAGGGTGTCGGCGTCAAACAGGCGGCCCTGCGCTGCCTCGATCGGCAGTGGGCTCGCCGCCGTGAGGATGTCCATCAATTCCACGAGATCGGCCTTGAGAGACTGTCCGCCGAGGAGCGCATCCGATCCGCGACGAGGCCGATAGCCGGTGACATGGAAGCATACGAAGGAGTAGGGATACTCGCGGTCTGATTCGATCAGGTCGATCGCCCGAAGGATGCCGGAGAGCTGCCGCAGGCGATGGCGCGAGGGCGACATCGTCAACTCATGAGCGAGTTGCTTGATTTCGCTGCAGCGGAAGGACTTCACGGCAGGGCTCCGATCAGTTCAAGGGGTCGCCATGACCCTGTCTTTCGGGCGGACGTTCAGGCGGGCCGTCGAAGCGCCAAGAGCATCTTCGTATTTATAGGCGCTCAACTTACTGCATTGGCGGGCCGGGTCCAGGAGAGACGCCCGGGCAGCGAGGAGCCAGGCGCAGGGGGACAGACCGCTCACTCTCATTCTATATTATCGAATCCCACTCGGCAAAAGTCAATTGGAGGGGGGAGAAAAGCGGGGTTGTTGGCCTCCTGTGGCCCGTTGACGTCAGAAAAACTGGCGGCATCCTCACGACATGTGCCCTGAAGAACCCGGAATGCCCCAAGGGAGCCAATCCATGCAACTTGCCATTCGAGCGTTTCTGCTGCCTGCCGTTTTCATTGTTCCGGCGTTGGCCTTCGCGGCGGATCTATCTTCGAAATCTGCCAACCGGCACTCCGCCCATCTGCGACCGGTCAGTACCTACTCGATTGTCGCGCGTGATCCGGCGACCGACGAGATGGGCGTTGCGGTGCAGTCGCATTGGTTTTCCGTCGGGCCGATCGTGCCGTGGGCTGAGGCAGGCATCGGTGCGGTGGCGACGCAGTCGCTGGTCGATCCGGCGTACGGCCCGCTGGGGCTGGAACTGATGCGCATGGGGCGCAGCGCGCCGGACGCGCTGGCGTCAGTCCTTGCGGGCGACGCGGGGCGCGAGGTTCGCCAGGTGGCGATGATCGACGCAAGCGGGAAGATCGCGGCGCACACCGGAGTCAAGTGCATCCAGCCGGCGGGCCATGTCGTTGACGCTGACGGGCAGTTCTCCGTGCAGGCGAATCTGATGGCGAATGATCGTGTGTGGCCTGCGATGGCGAAGGCGTATCGCTCGGCGAAGGGTGATCTGGCGGATCGTATGATCGCGGCTTTGGAAGCGGCCGAGGCCGAGGGCGGCGACATTCGCGGTCGGCAGTCGGCGGCAATCCTGATCGTGGCGGCGCACCCGTCGGGCAAGCCGTGGAATGACCGGCGGTTTGATTTGCGCGTGGAGGATCACCCTGAACCGGTGAAGGAGCTGCGTCGGCTTGTGCAGCTACAGCGGGCGTATCTGCACATGAACGCCGGCGACGCGGCGATGGAGAAGGGCGACTTTACCGCGGCTTCGAAGGAATATGAGGCGGCGCGGAAGTGCGCTCCGCACATCGTGGAGATACCCTTCTGGCACGCGGTGACGCTGGTGAGCGCAGGCAAGCTCGACGAGGCCCTGCCGATTTTCAAGGAAGTCTTCGCGCGTGAGCCGGTCTGGGCGGAACTGATCCCGCGGCTGGTCGCTTCGGAGCTGTTGCCGGATGATGCGGAAACGATCGAGAAGATTCGCGCGTGCGCGGCGAAATGAAGATGGGCGAAGGATGTGATGACGAAATGGAGCGACAACGCGCTTTATCGCGGCGTGCTCGCGGGGTTCATTACGCTGCTGCTCGGTTCCTGCGTGGGGAGCCCGATTATGATAATATTGTTCGGACAAGTGCACGGTCCGGAGACGGCTGCAGCGATCGTCTGGCTTGCGGCGATTACGATCGGCATTCTTATCGCGTTCCTCGGCCGCCGGGCCGATCAGCCGCTCAAGTGGGCCGCGGAGGGCAAGTGCGGGCAGTGCGGGTATGATCTGACCGGCAACGTATCGGGCGTGTGCCCGGAATGCGGGACGAAGTTGAACAAGAGCGGCTGAGGCCGACGGATGGCAATCCGTCGGCTTCCGAACTTCGGACAGATTACCACTGACCACTGACAATTAGCCGTTAGCCGTTAGCCGTTTTGCCACTGACCACGCTTATGAAATCCTTCCGCAAAGAACTCTGGTTCGAGACGACAACGCGTCGGGCGTACGTCAACATCACGCCGCAGGTGGAGGACGCACTCGCCGAAAGCGGCATCCGCGAGGGGCTTTGCCTGGTCAACGCGATGCACATCTCCGCGAGCGTGTTCATCAACGACGACGAATCGGGCCTGCACGCCGACTTCGAGCGCTGGCTGGAGGGGCTGGCCCCGCACGCGCCGACGAGCCAGTATCGCCACAACGACACCGGCGAAGACAACGCCGACGCGCATCTGAAGCGCACCATCATGGGCCGCGAGGTGGTCGTCGCGGTGACCGACGGCAAGCTGGACTTCGGCCCGTGGGAGCAGATTTTCTACGGCGAATTCGACGGGCGTCGCAAGAAGCGCGTACTGGTGAAGATCATCGGGCAGTAGCGGTCGGTTCGAACCACTTGTCCGGCGGGATCGTTTCCTCGGCATCCTCCGCGGCGCCTTCGCGCTTCGCGTTGATCGTCCTGGCGCGCTGGCGATCGGCGCGGGTGAGCTTGATGTCGATCTCGGGCGCGTCGCCCTCGTTGACGATCACTACCTGCTCCGCCTTGAACTCCATTTGCACGTCCTCACAGGCGGTCCCGAGCTGCGCCGCCGTGGATAGGCCTGCCATGCGATGGGCGGAAAGCTTGTGCGTTCCGGGTGGCACGCCGCGGACGGCATAGCGTCCCTTCGAATCCGTGACCGACCCGAGCGTCGATACGCCGAGGCCGTCATCCTCTTTTATTGTGAAGTCGAGTTGAACGGCGGCATCAGGGATGGGCTTGCCTTCCTCGTCGCGGAGCGTGCCGCTGACGGTGTGGTTGGAAGTGAAATCGTACTCGAACCGCGTCGTCTTGCCCTCCGGCACGTCCAGCGTCACATGGAGGATCACCGTTTCCTGAAACAGCTTCCCATCCCACCGCTGGATGAGCAGGCGCATCCGCCCGCCGCACGGTAGCGGGCCGACGCGAAATGAGCCGTCATTATCGATCTTCGTCGACGGTTGAATGCTCAATACGTAATGGCCATTGGACCGCTTGGGGGCCAGCCCCGAGAAAGCGTGATCGTTGACGCGATTTACACGGACCATCTCCTCCGCGCCGTGCCACATGCCGGTCTTGCCCTTCTTATAACCGTGGATTTTGCCTTCTACGAAGGTCGCCGGCGGCAGTTTCAGCGTCAGCGCCTCTGCTTCAGGGCCGGGTTTTGCATCCCGCACGATCAGCATTCCTTTTTCAGGGTGAACCGCTAGCAATACGAAAGACCCTTCACGAAGACCTGTGAAGTGAAAACGACCCTCGCGGTCCGTTTTCGCCATCGCAGCCCCTGTTCGAGCATCCGACGTGGACCATCCGGGTCCGTCTGCCCACACAAGGTCGCTGCCGTACGATCCAGTGACTTGATCGGGACCCGTCCACTGAACAAAACCGGTTGCGGAGTTCACCGCGATTACGATTGCCCTCCTGACGGGCTGGCCGTCCGCATCCTGAACTACGCCCCCGATCTCTCCTTGCGACGCAGACCCAACAAGCAACAATAATCCAATACAAATGTTACCGGTTATGAAAGGCAACATATTAGCTCCTTCCAATTGTCAGCGTTCTTCGTAGATCTGGCTACGATTGAAGCGCGAACAAAATACGAGGAATGGCATCGCGGGCTCGATCTATTCGAGCCCGCGATGCAAAAAAATGTTACCCTCCCTATCCACCTGCCGGAACAGGGTCTGGTGCTACCGCCATTACATACCCACATCTTGCCCTACAGGACATCAATTGAAACCATCCACAACCAGTCGGTCTATATACACATTCAACTGGAAGGCAGCTTTCTCCCAAGCGGCAAGATGCAAAACCGAAGGCATGGCACGTACACCATACTTGATCTTGCGCGTTGGGATCGGTTGCATTTTCCGGCTCACTCAGCAATTCCTCGACCAAGGCGGAATAGCTTTCGGGCAGCTCCGCGTCAACGTTTACGATCGGTGCCGGCTCCGACGGCAGATTATACAGGTTCGTCGCCATATTCCGGATATCCTCAAACCCGATGACCTCGGATGCTCGCGCACCCCAGTCGTCCAGCCAGGCGAGCATGGCCGGCAGGTCCTCCGGATGCTCGGTGGTCATCGTGAATAGACCGGGCGTGACCACCGAATACAACTCGGCGATCAAGTCGGCCTGTTCGCTGGTCCAATCTCGCGCATTCAGAGTGTGCGCAATTTTATCCTGCCAGATGGTTGCGCGCTGTTCGGCGCTGAGCTCGGCGAGAATCGGCGGGTGATAGTTCTCGGGCAAGGGAAGAAACTCCGCGCGCGTCGTGGGCAGCGATTCGGCGTTCTGATCAATCCAAGTAAGGATGACCGCGGCGGAATCTAACGGAGACGGGACATGTGTCTCTTGGAGGGGGGGGTAGCATTGATAAACCCCGGCGCGGCGAACACCGAGATGAGGATAATCGGATTAAGTATCAAGTTGCGATTTGTTGATACTGTCATTGTTTGTTCTCCCTTTGCAAAACAACGGACCCTATTTTGCATAGCTTACAAACTCAAATCGTCGCGGAGATATACTACTTTGACGGCCTCCTTTCTCGTGATGGTCAGATCGCGGCAGTGGGACTCCGCTTTCATCACGTCGGGTCGTATCGTATTGATTCGTCTGCAGTTTGTCAACGAGAAGGTCGTTACAGGGCTCAAGTTGTCTATCTCGAGCACTTCGAGGAGGTAAATCGCTTTATCCGTGTGAATTGGTACTTTAATCGGATGTACGCTATCTCCTACTCCGCTAGCAGCATCTCCACAAACTCCGCCACGTCGTCGATCGTCGCGTAGCCGTCGAGGTTCACGTCCGCGCGGCAACGGTCTTCCGGTGACTTCGACGACGGATCAAGGATAGTGTCGACGAATGACGCGATGTCGAGTGCGTTGATCTCGCCGTCGTCGTTTGTATCGCCGCGGTCGCAGTCAACGATCGCGAAGTAAAACGTGAACAGCTCGCTCTCGGTGTAGTTCGTGGTGCCCGTGTCGACGAGTTTGAACTTGGCCCGCCAGAGGACCTTGAGCGGGTCGAACTGGGCATGGTCGCTGTTGATCAGCCATGTCAGGTGGGTATGCAGCGTACTTCCGCCGAGCAGGGCGCGCTGGCCGGGGTTTTCGATGATTTGGAGCGTGGCGGTAACGGCCTGAAACGCAGGATCGACCTGCACGACTTCCAGCCGCACCTGCACGCCGGATTGCAGCGTGTAGAAATCATTTTCCGGCTGGCTGGTGACGAGACGATCGAAGCCGGGGTTGTTGTCCGACCAGCCGTTGAAGAGGCCGCTGACTTCCGGGAGCAGGACAATGTTCTCGTCCGGGATGAAGCCGCCGATTTTAAGCTGACCCGCCGCGGATCGACCGACGACGACGTCGCCGGCGTGTTGAGCGGTTGCGGGGGCACTGAAGATCGCGGTTGCAATAAGGGCAATGCATGGGAAGTATCGCGTAAGCATGTGTATCTGATCCTGTTCCTGAATCGGTAGGGGCTCGCACATGAAAAAGGGGGAGCCGGCCGCGGCGCTGGGCCGCGGCCGGATTGCCTCATGGTCATCAGGACCGTCATGAAGGCATGCTTCTCTCCCCTTCGTCTCGGATGGTGCTACCTCACACGAAATGGACGCCGCTTGCTACCGGTGCGGCGAAGGATCGCGAAAGCGCCCATCGCCAGCAGGCCCAGCGAGCCCGGCTCGGGTGTGAAGGTCACGGTGATCGGATCGCTCGGCGCGTAGCCGGTCGAACCGCTGTCGAGCAATCGAAACGTCGCGCTCCACCTGGTCTGGCCCGGCGGGGCGACAAAACCCGCATCGGTCGAGTCGATGTGCCAGTACGGATGCGCGTCGAACGGCGCGGCGCCGATGTTCCAGAGGTCGCCCGGGTTCGTCAGAAAGCCGGCGAAACCGGGGCGCCACAGCTTGAGCGCGTCATCGAAGGCGATGACTTCCAGTGCGATATTTGCCCCGGCGCCGAGCATGAAGATGTCTTCGTCGGGTTCATCCTTGTCGATGCTCAAGAAGCCGGGATCGTCGTCGCCGAAGCCGAAGAGCAGCAGGCCAATCGCGGGAAGGGGGAACTGTCCGTCTGCGGCAAATTCGACGACCAGTTGGCCTGTACTCGAAACGCCGATGACCACATCGTCCGCGTGTCCGTGGTCATCTCCGGCCATTGCCGGGGTGTTGGCAAACAGAAAACACGTTGAAACAATTGAATAATGAACCAGATTTTTCCAATTCACGGTGATAGCTTCCTTCTTCTCGTTGAGTCGTTTTCTAAATCACAAACTTGATCGACCACGTACACCGCGCTTACCAGGCGACATCGGGGTCGTATTTGTTGTGATTCCACGCGATCTTCGGGAAGCTGCTTGCCGAAAGGTTGATGGAATAGGTCGCTTCGAATCGCAGCGGCTCGGCGTGACCGTCCACGAAGCCGTAATTTGCACGGCCCAGGTGACGCTCATACTGCACCTCGCGCGCGGCGAGCACTCGCGGATTGACAAACCACGTTTCCGGATGGATGTGGTCCGTCGCCGCAAAGTCCCCCTGCTCCGCAAGCTCCACCCAGTAAATCGAGGTGGAGGGTCGCTTGATCCGGGTCAGGACGTTGAATTCCTCCCGACCTTCAATCATGCCGACCATGTAGTAATTCGCGGCAAAACTCAAACGGCGAAACTGTTCGCCGCTCGGCGCCGGTGTGGTCCAGTATGGGCTCCGGTCGTCCGGGCATTTCGTCACGCCCAGCGAGCCGTATTCGCGCGACATGCTGTTGATCCACGCGCTGCCTTCGTCGACGCTCCCACCGTGAGCCAGGCCCACTGCGGGAAGTCGCCCATCGTTGGCATCCGCGTACATCTGCACGGCCATGCTCATCGTGTGAAGATTCGAAAGGCACACCGCTGACCGGGCGATCTGTCGCGAGCGCGACAGAGCGGGCAGCAGGATGCTGATGAGCAGGGCAATAATGGACATGACCAGCAGCAGCTCAATGAGACTAAAGCCGCGCCGAGTTTTGCGATTCATTTATGTATCCATCCTGTCCTTTTCGCGATACCTGCGCAGCAGACGCCGGGAGGACGAAGAAACAATCGAAGCAGCATCGAGCGCATGGCTGCGCTCGCCGAAAACCGTAGGAATCTGAGAAATTGGCGATAAATGCCGTCCGAGTATCCTGCGTACCGACGTATGGCGCGCGGCAGCGCACGGTGCGATCAGCGAGGGCATCAGGCCGGCAGAGTTGGATCAGCGAAGGGGAGGCGCACGGGACGCAGCGCAGCGCGGCCGTCCGTAGGATCGAGGCATGACCCGAATCGGGAGTTGCACCCGACGGGCGGCTGGTGTGTGCATCCAGATTCCGATGATGGCAATGATCAGGCCGATGACCGCGACCATGAGCCAGTGGCAAATCTGGCAATGGGCTTCATCGACGGCGTGGCCTTCCTCGTGGCAATGCATGGCCAGAGCGGCGCCGGTCGCCACGAAGAGCACGGTCAGGACAAGCAGAATTCGAATCGTACGGTCAATCATGACGGATCCGCAGAGGAAATATGTTCCCCTGATAAGCCCATGTTCGCATAGATTGTACGGAGTCCGGCCGTCAAGTCAAGGAATTCAACCATGGACCCGACAGGCGCAAGCGGTCTTCCCTTCATCATCCAGGCATGTGGCCGATTTGCGCCTCCGTGCGTCAGGATCGAATTCGATGCCACAGGCCGCCCGACGACGCCGGAACTGGAGGCCGCCATCGCGGCGGAATGGGACCGGCAGGTGGCGCTCGCCCACGGGACGGATCGGGTGCTCTTTAACGGCGAATTGCTGCGTTACTTGCGCCATGCACTGGTACCTGGGAGCGGGGGCGAGACCTTCGCTCTGACGGTCGGCCCCACCTGTTATCGCGATTTCATCGGGACGAACCTTTTCAATAAGCATCGGCTCGCCGAGTTCGGATGGGAGAGTTTCGCCAACCCGGTCGGCACAACCGCGACGCTGCTGACATCCGACGGAAGGATCTGTTACGGTCGGCGCTCCTCGCGCGTCTCGTATCATGCGGCGCACGTTCATACTTTCGGCGGCGCGCTGGAGCCGGCGGACGTTGGCGATGACGGCGGCATCGATGCCTTTGCGAGCGTCGCGAGAGAACTCGAAGAAGAGTTGGCCCTGCGCCGCGACGAGCTGCTCGATCTCGTCTGCGTCGGCATGATTCGCGATCGGGAAATTCATCAACCGGAGATGCTCTTCGAAGCGCGGCTCGACATGACCGCCGAAGAATTACGCCGCCGGTGGGAGCGCGCCGAAGCGAAGGACGAGCACGATGAAATCGTGACGCTCGTTGATGAGCCCGACGCGATCGTGCCATTCATCAAATCGTGCGGCCCCATTGCCCCGGTCGCCGTCGGTGCGTTGTTCGTTCATGGCCGGCTTCATTGGAGCGAGGCGTGGCTCCGAAATGCGATTGAAAAGTATGGACGCGCAATCGCGCGGAATTGGAGCGCCGTCTGACACGGAAGTATCGATCTCGCTGGACGCCGACGGATTGCAAGCCGTCGGCTTCCCCCCGCTGTTATAATTCTCTGAGTTTTTTCAACTGCGATTCGTGATGGAATTGCGGAAGCGCCACGGTCGCGTTACGTTTTCCCTTGCATGGCAATGACTTTTTCCGACATCGTAAGGGCCTTCGGCTATACCCTCAGTCTGCCGGAGCGGCTCGTGCGTTCGCTGGCGGCGGCGCTCGGCGGGGTGAGTAAGCTGCTGACGGATACGCTGGTGCCTGAGCCGCTGCGGAAGTCGACGGCTTACACGGCCATCGTCGGCAACACGCAGCGTTTCGTTATCGAGAAGGTCGCTGAGGTTCAGGGGGCCTACCCGGCCGATCAGCAGGCCGCCCTGCCGGAGAGGTTCATCGCCCGAGCGGCGGCGGGCAATGCGATCAACGCGGCGGGGCTGTTCGCGGTGCATCTATCGCCGATGTGGGCCTTCGCCTTCATCAGCGACATCGCCAACGGCTCGAAGGTGTATCTCAATCGCCTCGTGAAGGAGATGAAGGAAGGCGGCGTCATCGCACCGGAGACGGAGATCAAGCAGATCGACGACCTGCTCGAAGCGCTCGGCAAGGCGGGCAAGGATACGGCGCAGGTCTTTGATCTGCCGCCGGTCGATGTCGATTCGCTCCACAAGCTGCGCGCCGACCTGACGAACGGTTATGCAAACGTCTTCAAGTGCTCGACGGGCCTCCTGCCGCGCGTGGATAATCTCTGGGAAAAGATTGAATCCGTCGCCCGGCGCGACGGCGTGGCGGTCGAGTCGGTCGTCGGTCTGATGACGCTGGACCTGGAGAAGACGGCGGGCAGGGCGGTGGGGGCGGCGTTTGCCGTGGGTAACGCCACGGCCGACATGCTCTCGGAGACGATCTTTCAGTCGTATGGCGAGACGCTCTCGCGGATTCAGCAACAGGGAGCGATCGAATGTCTCGAAGAGGCGAGTCAGCCCTTCCTTGACGCCATCGGCGCGCAGATGTCGAGCGGCAAGCAGACCTGGACGGAGTGGGCGCTGGGCAAGCTGATGAGTCCCTTTGCTGGGATGGGTGCCACAGAATTGACACTATCAGACAGTGCACCTCCGGTAATGCCGTCGCACCCCTCAGCCAGTTCTTCCGGCGCACGAGCGGATCTACGCACAGAGTCCCCGGAATCGTCCGGCTGATCGCTTCATTGCGATGCGACTGCCTGCGTAGTTGTTGAAGAACCTCTTACGATAAAACCGGGCCGAAAGATCGGGGGCCGATTGACTGTCCTTGAAGACGGTTACGATTTTAAGTTTTCTTCAGTTTGTCAAAATGGGGGGGCTACAATTACTTCCAGTGTCGTGGGTATCGTCGAGATGCAGGAACAAGGCATATCGGCGTAATAGTCAGCTGAAACGATAAAGGAGGAAATCATGTCAGGGAGCGATATACGGGAGCGTGGCCTGTGTGGATTCTGACATCGCTGCTACTGGCCTTGGCGCCCTTGTCCGCCGCGCCGGAGCGGGAACTTCCTGCAACGACGCACGAGCCGCGCGCTCTGTTGTATACCGATGATACTTCGGGTTCAAAGCTTCATGCGGAAACCTGGATCGCGATTCTCTCGAATCAGAAGGAGCCGCTCGAGACGACCACGGACGTGAACGCGTTTATCGCTCGATTGATGTCAGATCACTGGTCGAGCGTGCATGTTATCGCCCGAGCGGAGGACGGCGAGCCGCCTTGGGGCGAAGCCCTTCGCGGTTTTCTCCGGCGGAATGCGAAAACAGACGCATTCCTGCATTTCTGGAAACTCCCGGACGGCACGGCCGAACCGGAGGCCCCCTTCCTGACGACCATGGCGATGGCCATCTGGAGCGCGAATCCGGATCGTTCGATCATTGGTTACATGATGACGAAGAGCCAAGAGCCGAAGGATACCAAGGCCATGGTTCATCCGGGCCTTGTCTTTCCGGACTTCAAAGGAATCGTCATCGACGATCCCTTACCATTGGGTGCTCAGGTCGTCGAACCGAAGAATGCGGCACCTCCCGTGAAAGCGAAGCCCGCGGCTCGCGAGAAGTCGCCGCTTACAGATTGCAAGTGGGAATGCGCAAATGAGTACCGAGATCGACTGCGTGATTCCTGGAATGAACACGACGAACGAACTGACGCGTGCATCGAACTCTACGGGCCGACACACACGAGCCGGGGTGATCATGACAAGCTGATGCAATGCCTCGATGAGGCCATCGTGGACTTGGAAAATTGCAACGCATCTGCCGCTCACAAGTCGCGCCTCTGTATGGCGCTCTGCGAAAAGCGGCACATTGCGGCTGAGAAGAAGCCAACCGCTGTATCGAAGCCGCAGTAAGCTGTCAATTCACGCTCAGGCCTGCGCCGGTTTAACCCCCGTCGCCCATTCCGCCAGGCGCGTCATGCCTTCGAGCACGTGGCCGCAGCAGGTCTGGATGAGTTCTTCCGGCAGTTCATGGTCCAGCGGGACCGTCTCGCTCGCCGCGAGGGCCTTCGTGCCGTCGAAGTCGACGTACGCCAGCCGCGCCGTCAGTTCCGTGCGGGATTGACCAAACGAGACGCCCGGCAGAATGGCTACGCCGGTTTCAGCGAGCAATCGATCGCAGAGCGCGCGGCCGTCCTTGATGCCGCGGGCAGCCATCGCATCCTTGAGCGGCGTGAAATCGAGAAACAGATAGAAGCTGCCGACCGGGTCGTGCAGGCGGATTCCACTGCGCCGAAGAATCGCCACGCTTCGCTTCGCAATCGCCTCCAGCACGCGGCGGGCATGCCACAGATACCGCTCGATTTCGACGCCGCAGTGAAACGCCTGAATCGCGGCGTACTGAATCGGCGCGCTGACGGATGTGTAGGTCTCGCTCGCCACGGCGGACATGGAATCGACCAGCCAGTCGAGGTCTTTCGGGAAGGTGAACGTGCCGAGCCGCCAGCCGCCGGCGCCGCACCACTTCGACAGGCCCGAGCTGACGATCGTTCCTTCGGGATAGAACCGGGCGATGGAAACGTGCTCGCCTTTGAAATGAAGCTGGCCGTAGATTTCGTCGGAGAGGATGATGACGCCGTACTTGCGGGCCACTTCGGCGATCTGCTTGAGTTCCTCGGCGCTGTAGGTTGTGCCCGTCGGGTTGCTGGGGTAGTTGAGCACCATCAATCGCGGCCGAAGGTCGTCGCCGACGAGGTCGAGCGATTTTTGAAACTGCTCGGCGGTGATCTTCCAACCGGATTCGTACGATGTGTGGATCAGACTGATGCGGCGACCGATGATCCGCGCCTGCGGCCAATAGGAGACCCAGCACGGCGGCGTCAGGAGAATCTCTCCGTAATAGACGATCTGCAAAAGGAACATCAGCTCCTTGGAGCCGGGGCCGACCAGCACGCCGTCGGAGTGGGTCTCAATCTGGTCCTTCTTGCGATGATACTCGGCGACGGCGTCGCGCAGAGCGGGAAGGCCCTTCACCGGGAGATAGTCTTTCTCCGGCGCGGCCAGACGCAGGGCATCGACGATGGTGGTCGGCACGGGAAAGGGCGATTGCCCGAGGCCGAAGTCGTAGACGCTGCGGCCCTCGCGGCGCAGCTCGCGACATTTGTCCTTCATGGCCAGCGTCGGCGACTGGCCCATGCCGCGGATGTTCAAATTAAGACTGACGGGCTTGTGGGCGTTCATACTTTGCGATTCCGCGAGCATGGTAGCACCGGTCGAAAGGCGCGCCAATGGAATGCACAAAAGCCCTCGTCCTCCGATGGAGATGCACCGCACCGCGTCGATCAATCGCCCGTGCCGAGGTCTTCCGTAAAGGTGTAGAGGACGAGGTGCTCCTCCTGCTCCTTGTGGTGCTCGACATAGGCCAGAAGCATTCCGATTCGGGCAATGCAATGACGTATGAGCAGACTGTCTTCGGGATGCAGCTCTGCCAGCGCGGCCGCGATCTGCTCGGCCAGCCGTTCCATCTCGCTGTGTTCGTGCAGAAGTGCGTCGACCTGGCGCGAAAGGGACGGCCGACGTTTCACTACGCCCATCATGTAGCCGCCGCTTTCCTCCAGGGCCATGTGCTTCTTCAGGTGTTGGGAGAGCTGGTCAAAGCTCGTCCGCAGGACGGGCAACCAGGTGTCGCGGGATGCGACCGGCGGAACGGCAAGCTGCCTGCGAAGGGCATAGATCTGTTCCTGAACGCAGGCATGTTCTTCCGCCAGCCAATGAGCGATTTCGCGCGGGGTCATGATGTCACCTCCGTGTGGGAATGGCTCGTCGGGCCATCCAAGCATCGTGAACAACGCAGGCGATCAATCCGGGCCGTAGGTGTAGTCAAACACTCCGGACGGTGCGAACTTCGGCGACTCGCCTGCATCGATCGGCTCAAGCTGGTCCAGCCAGTATGCGTCGTCGTTTCGCTTATAGACCATGAATCTGCCGCGCAAGGCAGCATCCTTGGCGCGATGATAGCGAAGGTAGATATGCTTCGCATCGACGCCGAGAATCTCGATCTTGCCGGTTTCGTGCGACATGGCGTAGCGCGGCCGCCGTGCCAGACCGGAGCCGTACCTCAGGGCCTCGCGGAAGATTTCCCAGCCGCGGACAATCGGCACCTCGTACGGTTCATTGCCTTCCGTCGGCCGACCCTGGAAAAGATAATACGGCGGACAGCCCATCCACGAGAGCTGTCGAAACATGGTCGATAGGACCATCGGATCGTCGTTGATGCCTTTAATCAGCGGACACTGGTTCACACAGATCACGCCGCACTTGATGAAGCAGTCGATGCCGTTCACGGCGGCGTCGGTGAGCTCGCGCGGATGATCGAAATGTGCCATGAGATAGATGCGCCGTCTTGGTTCGGAGTACTTGCGCAGCGCTGCCTGCAGTGGTTCGTCATTGAGAATTCGCCACGGATCGAAGGCCGGCATCTTCGAGCCGATGCGGATGATCTTCACATGAGGAATCGCCCGAATCTTCTCCAGAATCTCCGTAATCCGTCGCGTGCTCATCAGCAGCGGATCGCCGCCGGTGAGCAGGACGTTCGTGACCTCGGGATGCTCGGCGATGTAGCGCAGCCCCTCGGAAACGTCATTGGTCACCTCGTCGTTTTCGTCCATGAAGAGCCGCTTGCGGAAGCAATACCGGCAATAGGCCCCGCACACTTCGTTGCAGAGTAACAGAACGGTCTCGGGATACTTGTGCTGAACGCCCTTGGTGACGGTGACCGCGGCCTCGTTGCTCGCGTCGAGCTTGCCCCAGTCGCTCAGCTCCTCTTCGCGCGGAATGATGAGCTGTTTGATCGGGTCTTTGGGATCATCCCAGTTGATGAGGCCGAGGTAGTAATCATTGGCCCGGAAGACGTACTTCTCCGCGACCTTCTTGAGCTTTTCGCGCTCTTCCGGTGGGATGTTCGGAATCTTGTCGATGTCCTTGACGTACTTCACGCGCCGGCGCGCTTCGGCGCCTGAGTCGGCCTGGGGGAGTGTGATGGTGCTCATGGTCCGTCTCCGGTTCTCGGGCCAGGGTTTACCAACCGCCCATGTGGGCGAAACGTCCGTGCCTCCTGGTTGTGCGCCACCTGTTGTTTGTGCCGCAAGAATAATGCCGATCGATCCGCCGCCGGCGTAAGCACTGCCGGGCGCGACGGGTATCTGATTCGTTGAACGTGTAATTTTAGCCGGGAAAATCGAATCGGGCAAACAAAAAGCACTGCGGATTTCTTAAACGGTTCTTAGCCGCACGATTGCTGCGGCGCCTCGCACACGTCGTCCGTTGTTGAGACAGGAGTAAATGACGGGGCTGTGTGTGTCGAGTTCTGTGGTAAGAGCGGCGGCGTCGGGGCGGATTCTTCCGAGATGACGACTGGCTCGGCTCGCGCCTGCGCCGTGGTGATAAACGCGACGCCCGCGACGATGACAGCGGCGGCGATGAACGTTCGACTGCTCAGGTTCTCCTTTCCAAACGCCCATCCGAGGAGCACCGCAACGACCGGATTCACGTAGGCATACGTCGCCACGCGCGACGGCGCGCTGACCTGCATCAGCCACATGTAGGCCGTGAATCCGACGATCGAGCCGAAAAGGATGAGATACAGCAGTGAGCCGGCCGACTTGAGCGATACGGCCGGGAGGTTCACCCTGCCCCATTCACCTGCGAATGTTCCGCTCACAAGGTGCAACGTTCCGGCGGCAATCATCTGCATGGCAGCCGTCAGATAGGGCGAGCGAGGTTTCGTCGCGCGGCGCGAATAGAGCGAGCCGGCGCTCCAGACAAAGCAGGCGACGACCAGCACCATGGCGCCGAGCAGATCGACGCGCTTTTCGCCCGCTAGGTCCTTCGGTCCTGTCAGGATTCCGACGCCGATCAGCCCCAGAATCAGGCCGATGATCACCATCGGCCCCGGCCGCGTCCCGCGTGGTCGCAGCCAGTCCAGCAGCACCATGCAGATCGGCACGATGGCGACGAGCAGCGCGGTCAAACCGCTGGGGACACGCGTCTGCGCCCAGACGACACAGCCGTTTGCGATGTAGAGCAGGGCGGCGCCGACGATGATCGCATCGCGCCACTGCGTCCGTGTCGGTCTTTCGGCGCGCGGTCTCGCCCAGATATAGAGCGCAACACCGGCGATGAGGAACCTCACGCCGGGTAACAGAAAAGTCGTCGGGAGCGTTTCGAGGCAGAACTTGATGCCGAGATAGGTCGAGCCCCAGATGATGTAGACGGCGAGATAGGCGAGCGCTACCTTGAACATCGGCGGGTCATTCGAACTCGACAGTTTAGACATTCAGGTAACTTTCATGCGGCCCCGTGCAAAGATCAATGGCGATGGGTCGCGCGACCGATCGCCATCCGGCATCGACACCCAAGCGAGTTCTACGAGACACGCAGCCGGCGGTTCAGGATGACCTGCTGATTGTAGTAGGCGGTCTCAGAAGGCAGTCTGGGTGGGATGGTTAATCGCGTGGTTGCCCGTTTTTCTATCTGTCGGGTGATCGTGTCGCCCGGTGTTCTCGGGCCGGGGAGGCCGGAAACGCGAGCATCTGCTGGCCGACCACCGTCGCCTGTTCCAGCTCCAGCAGGTATTGCTTTCGCCACAGCCCGCCGCCGTAACCGCCGAGCTTGCCGTCCTTGTTCACGACGCGATGGCAGGGAATGACAATGGCGATTCGGTTGGCGCCGTTCGCCGTGCCGACGGCCCGTTGTGCTCCGGGTCGGCCCGCTCGCCGCGCCAGCGTTTCGTAAGCAATCGTCCGGCCGTATGGAATCTTCAAGAGTTCGCACCAGACGCGTTTCTGAAACGGCGTTCCCGGATAGACCAGCGGTACGGTGAACTTCTCCAGACGCCGATCGAAGTAACGATCGAGCTCCAGGCGCAGACGCTCCAGCAGGCGATGCCGCCCGGGCACAACGGCACATTCAAAACGCCGCTGCACCGCTTCGATCTGTTTTTGCAATGCCCGGCGTTCGCAGAACTCGAGCAGGCAGACGCCTTCGTTCGTTGCCCCGGCCAGGAGCGGACCGACGGGGCTTTCAAACATCGCCGTCACCACGCACGCTTCGCTGCGACTGCGTCCGGGCGATTTACCGAAGACCTTCGCGAAGGCATCGCGGAAGCCGCTTTCGGACTGGAAGCCGGAGTCGAGCGCGACGTGTGAAAGCCGCCCTCCCTCGCGAATGCTTGTCAGTGCCTCGCTCATTCGCCGTGCCCTGCTGTATGCCTGAAACGTCATGCCGTAGTGCGCCTGAAAGTATCGGCGTGCTCGTGCGGGGTCGATGGTCATCCGGCGAAGATCGGCATCCGACAGTCGAACGTCCGGCAATTGCTCGACGCGTTTGAGCAATCGTTGAACCCATTCGGGAGGCCGGCCGTTGGTGTCCATTGGTCGGCAACGTTTGCATGGGCGATAACCGGCGAAGAGTGCATCGCGGCCGGTGCGATAGTACTCCACATTCTCCGGCAACGGCTTGCGAGCCGGGCACGAGGGTCTACAGAAGATGCCTGTCGTACGCACCCCCAGGAAGAAGATGCCGTCGTAGGACGCATCGCGACCTTCAACGGCGCGGAGCATCTCGCGCCGTGATGGCAGGGTCTTCTTGTCGAGGACAGTCGCACTCATGATCCGCTCCCGATTGCCGCACTTCGAACTCAGCTTCGTCTTCAGTACGCTGCATGAATCCCGCGGCCTGACACCTAGAGCGTACGCCGCGACGTGCCGGCCCGCCACCGATTTTTGAGCGCGGAAGTCAAATCATCGATCGAGCAATGCGAGCATGAAAAAGCCCGGAGCATTCCTGCCCCGGGCTTTCGATTCGTGGTTCGTCCGAAACTTGCGACGCTGCGAACTTGCTTCCCGAGCGTAGCGCAGCGGGAGAGCGGTCCTCAAGCGCCGCAGCCGCCGCCGGCGAAGGCCTCGGCAGAGCGTCTCGCGCATTCCTCCGGCGCGACATCCTCGATGTGCGTGGCGATCGACCAGTGATGGCCGAACGGATCTTCAATCTTGCCGTATCGGTCGCCCCAGAACATGTCGGTCAGCGGCATGGTCGCCTTCGCGCCCGCGTCGACAGCCCGCTTGTAGGACGCGTCGGCATTCTCGACGTAGAGGTGAATCGTCACCGGTGATCCCTTGAGCGTCTGCGGGCCCACGCAGCCGTAATCCGGAAACTCGTCGGCCAGCATGACGTGTGAGTTGCCGATTTTGATTTCTGCGTGCATCACGGTCTTGCCGTCCGGCCCCGGCATGCGAAACAGCTCTTCAGCGCCGAAGGCCTTCTTGTAGAAGTCGATGGCCTTGCCGGCGTCCTTGATGATGAGGTGCGGCGTAACGCTCGTGAAGCCCTCTGGAATCGGATTAACTGCCATGTCGTCTCCTTGTGAGATTGAGTTGTTCAAACACTACGGGTTACCGGGCTTCCCTGCCGACGCGGTTGCGTCCTTTCGTCTATTTCTTCCGCTTGTATACGATCTCGACGACTTTGTAATTATCGCTCGCATGAAGATCGAAGATCTCGAAAACGTGTGAGTCATCGTTCTGAATCGTCGTCGTGTACTTGACCGTGCGACCGATGACGCCAATCATCGCCTCGTCCATCTCGCCGAAGTATCGGAACACCTTGCCGGATGGATCGGCGCTGCCCGTCATGGTCAGCATGTTGGTCTGCATGTTCGAGGTCCACGTGGACTGATACATGTTGCGATGGTTGTCGTAGCCGGTCATGCCGATGCCTTCGTACGGCATGAGCTGCACCTGACCGGTCGCATCGGGCAGGGGCATCTGTCCCTTGTGCTCCTCCATCAGAAAACGCTTGCCGAGTACCCACTTCACGGTCGATGTGCCCTTCGTCTCCGACGGCTGCGATCCCGGTCCGCCCATCCAGATCTTCGTCGTCGTCTCCCACGTGCCGACGAAATGCTCGAGCGCCTGATGATGTTTGCCCGGCTGCATCGACGCCATCCACTTTTGCATGCCCTCCATCATGGCCTTCATCTGGTCAGCATCCATGCCGTGCGGCGGTGCGTCTTTTTTGTCGTCGGACATCGCCTGTGATGAAACGAGAAACGTTGCAGCGCACAGAACCACCGTGGCAAAGAGCCATTTCGCGGACATGATCGATCTCCTTCAAGAGGATGAATTTTTCTGACCCGAAACAGCACAATTGTAACGAGCTTGCATGAAAGCAACATTGGAAAATTGCGACATTTCGCTGCGTTCAGGCGGCTACCGGTTTTCTACCGGCCAGGGCATACAACGCGATACCGCCGATGCCCCCTGCTACGGCCGAACCCGCCGTCCCGAAGGCCAGTACGCCCGCCGGAACGTCGCCCATCGCCACGGAAACGGCGATGCCGATGAGGGCGCAGAGCCCGCCGACCAGCGCCCCGCCGCCGAAGGCGCTGCCCTTCGATCCGGCCGACTTCGCGGCCCACAGCGCCCCGAAAACGAGCGAGATAGCCATTCCGCCGATGGCGAACACATTCTCCCGGATGAATGCGTTGTAGTGGCCGGCGATGACCATCGCCAGTTGCACCACCGTGCCCAACGCGGTCATCGTGATCAACGCTTTGGTCTTGTCATCTTGTCTGCTCACAACCGCTGCTCCATTCCGTGCGATGCACGCACACTTGTAGGTCAACGTCCCGAAACCAGGATTCTGTCGGATGATGCGTTTAGTCCTGCTTCCGCCCTGGCGCCATCCTTCGCGATCCGACGATAAGTTGTCTGTTTGGATTGAACCCATTCCGAGTCCTTCTTGGTGAAGACGGTCCAGACGTAGCTATCGTCGTCGATGAAGTCCATCGTCTGATAGTGCTCGACGACCTTGTCGCCGGCGTAGGCCTTCCAGGTGTACTTGACGGTATTGCCGGTGACATCGAAGACCCCGTCGTACATCGCGTCCCACGCGGAGAAGCACAGACCGATGATCCGCTTCTTTCCCGGATGCCAGGCGAAGAACGACTCGTAGACGAGTTGCTCGGTTCCGTCCTTGATGACATAGGAACGGCACTTTATGATCTTGCCGCGCAGGCCCCATTCGTACGTGACTTTCGCATGAAACACGCCGCCGTCGGATTCTTTGCTGATCGACTCCCAGGCGCCGATCACGCGCGAGAGCGGTGCGAGGTGCGTCACGTTCGTCGCGTCGTCCGCGGCGGTGCGGTAGATCTCATCCTGAACGGGCGGCTTTGACTTGCCGGCATCGTCCGCCTGCTTTGCGAATTTGGCGGCGAGCATTCGGAGGGTCCAGTCATTGCCCTGTTCGAAGAATGACCGCATTTTCAGCGATTCCTCATCTACCCCATAGCCGAGGCCGATCGTCACTACCCGCGTGCGGTCCGGGCCGATGGGCTCGAAATGGATAACCGACCACGTGTTCTCGATCGCTGCTTTGAATGGGAAACTCGCCGGTGGCTTCGTGGCCTTGAGCGAGAGCATCCGCATGGGCTCGTAGGATAGAATTGTGTTTTCGATAGTGTTTTCGTCCCCGATGACGCCTTGGGGGTCGTAATGCGTCCGCATCTTACCGCCGACGCGCAGGTCGATCTCCGCGTGCGGAACCATCCATGATTCGATCCCCGCCTTCGTTGTGAAAGCCGCCCACACATCCGCGACCGGCGCGTTGATGATCCCTTCGTGACGCAACACATCGCCCGCATCCGCCTTATGGGCATTCGTCTGTTGCGCTTCCTTCGCCGATTCATCGCTCTGTCTACGTGCCTTGTCGGAGAGCTTGGCATGTGCGTAATTGAGGAACTGCGGATTTGCCTTGAGGAAGTAATTGAAGGCATCGTCCCATTCCTTCTCGCCCGGCCGCCAGCCGATGACCGAGAGTCGCAGCTTCGTCTTTCCCTCGTCGACGGGCTCGAAGAAATACGCGCTCCATGTTCCGCCCTTGCGAACGTTGGGAAACTCCTCCGGGGCGCTGCCGCTTGTCGAGAGCATTTCATGCGGCACGAATGCAAGCACTTTGTTCGGCGCGCCGGGCCAGAACGCATACGCCCCGCCGGGTTGCAGCTCGACGGCGGGCTCCTTCGAGCCGAGCTGCTTGAAACCCTCCGTCGTTGCCAGAAGATTCCAGACTTTCTCGACCGGCGCGGGAATGATCATCTCGAAGTCCTGCCGCTTGTTCGGCACTTCGGTGGAAGTGATCGCTACGTTTCCATCCTGCCAACGCTTGCTCTCCGGAATGGTCGCCTGCCTCGTCACATCTGCTTGATTCGCCATGCGCGCGGCGAAGCGCTCCATGACCTTGTCCCATGCCTGGTCAAAGTACGAATAGCCCTTATCCCAATCCTCGCCCTCCTGCCAACCGAGTTGCGCGAATCGCACGCGAACGCGGCCGTCGTTCTGCGATTTGAATTGCAGCACAACCTGCGTCTTTGCGCCGCTGTAGCGCAATTTCTCCACCGCAGGCGGAAAGTTCCATTCAAAAGCCAGCATTTCATTCGGAATGTAACTCAGGACTTTACAGCCCTCGCTGCCGCGATTGCCCTGCTTGTCCGGCTCGGACATCCGCATGAACAGCTCATACGGTCCGTTGATATCCAGTTTGATGTTCGACTCCGGTGAGAAAAACGACGCGATCCCCTCGTTCGTCGTCCAGCAGTGCCAGACCTCATCGATCGGACCGTTGACGACGATTTCCTTGCGAAGGATTCGCTCCGTCGTCCGTGCGTCGCCTCTTGCGGCAGACCGTCCTTCGCCGACGCCGCTCGAAAACAGCAGGATCATCGCGGAACAACTCAGGATGCTCACAAACCGAATCATGATTCAGCTCCATTCGTCAGGCCTTGCACGAGGCCCGTTCGTTTATTTCTTACGCCGCCGCGCCCCCATCCCAACGGCGCTGCTGCAGCAGACGATCAAAGTAATCCCGCAGTTGCGCGACCGCTTCCTCAAACGGCTTGACACTGTGGTGACCGCGGGCCTGAAGGATTCCGCCCTCCATCACGGTCAGTACAAAGCGCGACAGCCGCGCGCGATCCAGGTCGGCAGGCAGGCGATCCGCCGCGTCGTCCAGGCATTGCTGAATCGCCTTGCACCAGTTGGCAAAATTCAGCGCGATCTTCTCACGCGCTTCCGGTACGGTTGCTCCGAGTTCCAGCGCCAGGTTGCCGATCGGGCAGCCGAGCGTGCACGAGGTAACCTCCAGCATCTGTCGATAGCCATCGAGCACGCTGAAAACGCGCTCGATCGAGTCCTCCGTACGGGCGAAGGCGGGCTCCATGACCGCCGGATGGAGGAGATCGACGTAGGCGTCGAGTACTGCGAGCAGAAGCTCGTCCTTCGACTTGAAGAAGTAGTAGAGACTGCCACTGTTGACCCCGGCCTTATTGAAGATGTCCGCAAGAGTCGTCGCGTGAAATCCCTGCACGTGGAACAGCTCTCTGGCCGCGTGGATGATTCGCTCTTTTGTGTCTGACTTTGCCGGCATTTCGTACCCATACGCTTATTAGTTGAACGTTCAACTAATTTAGCGAATCTCCCAGACCGTGTCAAGCAGGCAGGTAATAATTTTCTCGATTTCACGTCTTCGGATTTTTCCCGCCGCATCCCCCCTGCCCGGCGTGCCGCCGGCCGGGCTGTCGGATATGCTTTGCTCGTCAGGGCGATCAAGTCCTGATTCCGGAGGATTAGCCATGGCCTATACCGTAAAGCCCGTCGATGTCTGGGCAGCCGACATCATGAATCGCCCCGGCATGCTTGCTCGCGTTCTTGAGGCCCTGTCCAACGCAGGGGCTCAGCTCGAATTCATGATTGCGCGGAAGGCGACGGACCGCACCTCGCGCGTCTTCGTCGCGCCGCTCACGAACACGAAGCAGAAGAAGGCAGCGTCTGACTCAGGGCTTGTCCGTGCCAGTGGTCTGTACGCACTGCGCATCGAGGGACCCAACCGGCCTGGCCTCGGCGCCCTGATCACGCGCGCCGTGGCCGCGAACGGCATCAACCTTCGCGGGGCATCCGCGGCCGGCATCGGAAACAAGGCGCTCTTCTATCTGGCTGTTAATTCGGAGGCCGACCGCAAAACCGCGATGGCCGTGGTCAAAAGCGCGCTTCGCAAAGGCAAGGGCCGCTGAGAAACAATCACTGCCGCGCGGCCGGCACTGCGAGCGCCTGATTCGATGCGATTCACCTTTGCGTTAACGACTTTTCCGGCTCAACGTGCCGACGTTTCGGGTCTGATCGATCGACCGCGCTGGTCGATCGGCCTGATTGTCTGGTTGGCGGCGACCGGTATCTGCGGCTGTGTGGGACCGGCGCCGAAGTACTTCCCGCCGGCGCCGATCGCTGTCGAGCGGCTGCCCGACGGCGGCGAAGACTGGCGATACGACGTGAGCGGCGACGGCTGCCTCGACTACTGCGAGCGTCGGTCGCCCGACGGTCGCGTCATCCTCCTGCGCTTCGACGCCAACGCCGACGGCGAGTATGCCGAAGAGGTCGAGCGGCTCCTCACGCAGGAAGCAAGCAGCAACCGCGGGGATCGCCATCTCGTCATCATCCTCGACAGTATTCCGTGGCACATGGTTCAGGAATTCTGGCAGCAGGGCCGCTTTCGCTACTTTCCTCCGCCCAGCCGGCTCATCAGCCCCTTCCCGGTCATGACCGATCTGTCCTTGTCTGAGTTCTACGGCATCTCGCCCTCGCCCGGAGTCGAGTCGGAATTCTACGACGGCACGGTTCTTCGAGATGGCTACGACATCTACGCACACGAGGGAAACGCGCCCTGGACCGTGAACGTCGATTACTACCTGCAGTTCATCGCTCATGCGGTCGCCTATCTCGCCCCGGACCGCTGGTTCGAGCATGAAATGGGCAAGATTCAGCGGCACTTCTACGGCAGCGAGAAGGATTTCTTCGTCGGTTACGTCGTTTCCACTTCCGGTCTTGGCGCATGGGAAGGCCGCGACGGACATCAGGCCGCACTCGTCCGCCTTGACCGTTTTTGCCAGCATGTCATGCACACGCTTCGCGGCCGGGTCCAGCTCACGCTTCTCTCCGACCACGGACACAATCTCGTCAACAGCAGGCGAGTGCCCTTGAGCGAGATGCTCCGCCGAATTGGCTATCGCGTGACGAAGCGGTTGTCAGGGCCTTCCGACGTGGTCGTTCCGGAGTTCGGCGTGGTGACCTGTGCGGCAATCTATACGCAACGCGCCCCGGACGTCGCCCGCGACGTGCTCGGCATCGACGGCATCGAGCACACGGCCTACGTCGATGAAGTCGGCGACGTGATCGTGCAGAGCCGCGACGGTCTGGCGCGCATCCGCGCGCGCCACGAGGAGACGACCGTGCCGGAGGAATCCAACGGAGAAAGACGGCGGCCTGCGAGTCTCCGGTATGACTGCGAGCGCGGCGATCCCTTCGAACTGCTGTCGATCATCGACGACCTGCGGGGCCGCGGGCTGGTGGATGCCGACGGCTTCATCGTCGACCGGGTTCTCTTTGAAGCCACCCGGGCCCACAAATACCCCGATGCGGTCTATCGCATCTGGCGGTCCTTTCACGGCCTGATGATTTATACCCCGGACGTGATGGTGTCAGTGCAGGATGGATGGCACTGCGGAAGCCCCTTCATGAGCTGGCTGTGCGATCTTCAGGCAGCCCACGGAAACCTCGGGCAGCTTTCAAGCTACGGCTTCGTCATGACCACGATGGGCGAACTGCCCGACATCGTGCGCATGGAGGACCTTCGCGATGAACTGCGCCGGCTGGGTGTGCCGTTTGCTTCGGATCGGATGGATAAGAGTTCAGTCGTTTCGGGCGTGTCGCCGGCTGGCTCGCTGGCCCCATCGCTGGGAGATGGCATAGTCGAGCAGCATTGACAGCCGCTCATGCGTGAGCGAGGGGAAGTCGATGCCCGCATTCTGACGGACGGCCTGCGTGTTGGATTCGTCGAACACGGGCTGGTGATGCATCCGGGGCACCAGCAGATCGTATTTTTCCCACATCAGTTCTTCGTCTTGCGTCTTGTCGGAAGGCAGCGTGTCGTCGTTCACAAAATAGCCGCCGTGGATGTGGAAGTAGCTCTCAATAAACTCCTTGAAGTCTGCATAGGTCGGTGGATTGGGGTCGGTCAGGTGATAAATGCGCCCGTGCAGCGAGGGATTGAGGATGATCTCAGCAATGATTCGCGCGGCGTAGTCCACCGGAACGAAATTCTGCTGACTGTCCGGCTTGCCGGGAATGCGCAGCGGGATGAATGTCCGCTCGCCGTTGGAGCCGTTGCTGCGCTCGGACTTCATCAGATCGAAGAATCGGGCAAACTGATAGAAGCCGCCGAATTGTGTCGTATAGCCGGTCGTCGAGTCACCGATGATGAAGCTCGGCCGCATGACGGTCAGGGTGTTGCCGTTTGCACCGGCCCACCGAGCAAGCATCTCTTCCGCCTGCCATTTTGTCTCTTCGTACTCCGTCTGAAACGAAGCCGGCCGGGGGTGATGGACCTCGCGGATCAAGTCGCGGTGCGAACCGCAGACGTAGGCCGTGCTGACCGCGTGCAGCCGCGTAATATGATGTCGGTCGGCCCACTCGAGCAGCGTTCGCGTGCCTTCGACGTTTGTCTTGTAGGGCTCGCCGTTCCCGTTAGAAAAAAGCTGAAGACTGGCCGCGCAGGCCAGGATGTCGTCCGTCGGGCCCCATTCACCGTCGGGCAGGTTATCCGGCAACGACCCCTCACGAAGGATCAACCGTCCGGCGGTAATATGTTCCTCGATTTCGACTCCCAGCGGCCGCATCAGGCCGGCCAGTCGTCGTCGGTTATCCTGCAAAGGCGATCTGAGAAGAGCGACCACGCGCCGATCGCGCTGGAGCAATTCTCTCAGGACGTACTGACCGAGAAAGCCTGTCGCCCCCGTCATTAAAGTCGTCGGTTTGTGTTGGGTCATTCCGTCCTCGATAGGCCATCACCCGGCCAATTCCTCGCGGCCGGATCATCTCATTCCAAGTCTAAATTGTAGCTGGCTGGTCGCCATTTCTCCGGGTCGGCCGGGGTGGCCATACGGGTGCCGGCAACGGACGCAACATATTGCGGGGTCGGTCGATCTTTCGCAAGTCTATTTCTACGCGGCGTTAGGCGACGGTCCGAGAACCGAATCCGTACCGAATTATGCGTTTTCCGGCCCACTTCTGCGATGAAAACTTTCCAAAATACCGCGATCGTCGATTCTGAGCTGCCGGGCGTCTCCAGCTTGTGGGGATACTTGACGTAACTCACGCTACCCGGGAAACATGTCACTTGTCATGATCCTGAGGCAATTCACAGAGCGTTCTTTCCCACTCGAGCCGGGCGACTTCGTGCGCATCAATCCGCCCGAAATTCCAGAAGGCAAACGTACTGCCCGAACCTGGTTGGCATCGGCACACGAACAACTTCGTTCGCTCCTGCCGGAAGGTCCGTCCGCACTGCATACCGATGAACTCATCCTACCTTCCGGTCAGCCCGTCGACGTCTTCCGACACTTCGGGATCAAGCCCGAACACCTGCCGAGTCTGCGTCATAACTGGAATGGCCTTGCCCATACCGCCCAGTCATCGGGGGCGAGCACGGAAGAAGACAAACCGACGCCGCCCTGGCCAGGTTTCGAGGATGTCAGCATCCCGGTCGTCAGCGGTGTGGAGCTTCGCGGGCGGATGGCGCATGCCCGTTGTCAGGGCGAGATCATCGATGCGGATTGCATTGTCATCCTTCCGGGTATCCTCGGCGACAACAACGTCTTGCGCACGCGCGATCTGGCCCAGGCGCTTGTTGCGTCGGGCTTTCATGTGATGGCGCTGGAGCTTCGGGGGCATGGCGAGACGGCACGATGTCGGCCGGATGTCTTCTACAACTTCTGCACGCTCGAATCGCTTGATCTTCTCCTCGTCTCGCGATGGCTTGAAGCCCGACCCCATGTTCGTCGTGCGGGTTTGATCGGCTTTTGCTGGGGAGCGAATCATGCCCTGCTTGCGGCATGGATGGACGGCAGCCGAACGGATCATCCGAGCATCCGCCCGAAGCTCGCCTCGTGCATGGAAACACAGTGGGCGCTCGGCCGTGGGGAGGCGTCGCCCACGCAGCAACCCGGTTCCGAAGTCTGCCAGCATAAAACCTGGTCGGATTCTGCACACTGGACTGCCGGTGTGATCGCATTCTCGCCGGTGCTGCGTTTCGAGGAACTCATCGAAGCCATGGAGTCACGGGTGTCGCGGTTTCGACATCCGGCGCTGGCCGGTCTTCAGGACTCGATTGAGAGCAGGATGAAGCGACGCGGTTATCCGAATCCGTCCGGGAGCTTGTTGCAGCTTATTCGGGAAGAAATTTCCCGAACGTCGCTCGGCTATCCCGAAGCGCCTGAAGACAGCATCCATTTTACTCGGTTCCTGCCGCACCGCGACAAACCGGACCACGCCAAGCTGGAAAGCGCTCGCGTGCCCGTACTGATCGTCCACGGCGCCAACGATCCGCTCGCAAAAGCGCAGGACGTGGCCGATCTGATCGCCCGAACGAAAAATCCCAACGTCGCCGCGCTCATCCTTCCCGGAGGCGGACACATCGGCTTCGCGGCGTACGCGAAGGCGTATTATTACAGTTTGATTCTTAATTACTTCGGAATTCGTGCGTAGCGGGCTTCACGCGACTTTGCTATGCAATCGAAAACTTTCGCATGGGAACCGACCCGTTGCCGCCTTTTGCCGAGCGCGTGATGTTTCCCACGACCGGCTCACAGAGCTGCTCCCAGTCGGTGCGGCGCATCCGCAGGGCGGTGGTGTGCGTGCCGGCCTGAAGGAAGATGCGTTCGTCGTCGCGGAGGCGTTCATCCATGACGGTGCGAAGGCCGTACAGCTTGCCGACCGGCGGCTCGGCGCCGAGTTCGCAGTCAGGGAAGAGGGATTTCATCTCTTCCTCGGTCGCCAATCGCAGCTTCTCCTCGCCGAGTACGCGGGCGGCCTCGTTGAGATCGAGTCGATCCGGCGCCGCCAGCACGCACATGGCGAAGCCGCGCTTGCCGCAGACGACCACCGGCTTGGCCACTTCGTAGCCGGGCACGTGCTGCTCCGCAGCCATCTCCTGTGCGGTGAAGGCCTGTCGATGCCAGAGTTTCTTGTAGGGAATTTCGCGCTGGTCGAGGATCATTTCGAGTCTCATGGCGGGTACTCCATTACGAATACGTGGCGGCTCGCCGACGTGCCATCGATTCGCAGGGGCCGAGCGTCAACAACCAAGACCCTGCGAGTCGAAACAATCCACTCTGGCAGCGAAACAAAATTCGCTCAAATTGAGAATCCCGGGGCAAGCACGCAGGAACGGCAAGTTCGCTCTGCCCCCGGTGTCTTGAGAATCCTAGCGCACGGTCGAGTAATTTCCATCGGGCAATCCGTGTGCCAGTACGATGCGTTCAGAATTCACAAGTGCAGACAGATGTTTGCGCGATCCCTTCGGGGAGAAATGACGCAGCACGATGTCTCGCGATCGAATCACGAACTACTGGGCGATACAGGACTCGAACCTGTGACCCCCTCGGTGTAAACGAGGTGCTCTGCCAATTGAGCTAATCGCCCGGGGCCTTGTGTGCAGAATCACAGATGCCGTAACGGAATCGTAACCGTTTCGTTGAGGATTGGCCATCTTGCGTTGTGGAAGTTTCATCGATACGCAGGGCCGCCCGAAGCCGCAGCCATCCCACCGCTCGATGGCCATGCCACCCATGCGATCTGAAAATCGCAATCCGTCATCATCCTTAATCCGCCGGTACGCACCGCCTCTGGGCCCAGGACCGCAGGGCGGTCATTTTTTCCGACATGGTGACGGACAGCGGCGGTGACTGTTTCATCGTGGCGAGAAGGCGTTCGGTGTCGAGGTCTGCACCCGTGGCGAAGGCGTCGTGGAGCGATGAGATAATGGCCTGTTCGATTTCCGCGCCGCTGAAGCCCTCGCAGGCCTTTGCCAGTCGCTCAAGATCGAACTTCGCCGGGTCACGCTGTCGTCGACGGATGTGAATCGTCAACACCTCGCGTCGCGTCTGCTCGCAGGGCAGGTCCACGAAGAAGACCTCGTCGAATCGCCCCTTGCGAAGCATTTCCGGCGGCAAGGCCTCGATATCGTTGGCAGTTGCGACGAGAAAGACCGGGGCCGTGTGCTCCTGCATCCATGTCAACAGCGAGCCAAACATGCGCTGTGAGAGCCCGCCGTCGGTGCTTCGGCTGGCTGCGGAGGCGAAGGCCTTCTCGATCTCGTCGATCCACAGAATCACCGGAGCCATCATTTCGGTCTGCTGCAGCGCGTCGCGCAGTCGACGCTCCGATTCGCCGACGTAGCGGTCGTACAAGGCGCCGACATCCATGCGCAGGAGCGGCCGTTGCCAAGCCGTGGCGATGGCCTTGGCGCAGAAGCTCTTGCCGGCGCCCTGTACGCCGAGCATGAGGACGCCGCGCGGCGCAGAGATGCCGAACTTAACCGCTTCGTCGGTCAACGAATGTCGGCGCGACTGGAGCCAGGCCTTGAGCCGCTTCATGCCGCCGATTTCGTTGAGGTCGGCCAGCGTTTCGACGTATTCGAGCAGACCGCCGCGGTGGATGATCTGCCGCTTCCTCGCCATCACGGTGTTCAGATCCGCCTCGTCGAACTTGCGATCTTCGACGACGACTTCGGTGATGATCTGCCGGACCTGGCGTCTCGTGAGGCCTGCGAGGTTTCGGATAATCGACTGATAGGCGCCCTTGCTGATATTGGTGTCGATCCGGTTTTCGCGGTGCAGGTGCATCAGCGTGTCACGAATGACCTCTTCGAGCTCCTTCGCATCCGGCAGGGAGAGGTCCATGCGCAGGGCCTGCGAGGCCAGCGCCGGCGGCAGCTCGTCCTGATGGTCGATCAGGATCAGATGGCTCGACGATTCTCGGCAGTGCCGCACAAGATCTCGGCACGCGCGAAGCGTGCGCTCATCACGCAAATGCCCGGATAGGTCGAGCATGACATTGATGGAAATGTCGGCCTGGCGCGCCATGTAGTACATCGCGGCTGCGGGGTGCTCGGTGTCCTGCACGGGTGCAATGCCGGCGACCAGGCCGTCGCGTACGCCGCCGACGATCGACCAGAGCCGCAGGGCGTAGGGCATGCGCAGGACGACGTCGCGCACGACGGCGAGGGCTTCGTCCTCCTCCAACGTCGGCATGAAGATGAACGGATACCGCGCCCGCAGGAGCTGTTCGAGACGGTTCAGATCGTTCGGCCGGTTCGGCATGGCGACAATTGGAACAACGAAGCCCACGGATTGCAATCCGTGGGCTTAAGGGTTTCAGCGTGATTGAGATGGCGCTGCTGTTTCCTGGCTTACTGTTTCTTGCTCGTGCCTGTGAACTCCATCTTCTTCTTCAGGCCCCAGCCGTCGTACTCGGCGTAGGTCCATTCCATGGTGTTCGCGTCGGGCATCTTGATGGTTCCCTTTCCTCGGGTTGCGCTGCCGGTCATCGGATCCGTACCTTCGGTCTTCATGATCCACATGCCCGTCGTCGCGTCCTTCCACATTTCACCTTCGCCAACGGTACCGAAATTGTCGAACCAGTAAGACTTGAACTTCTTTTCCTTCGCATCGTAGGTCATCATCGAGTAGCCGGACATCGTGCCCATGTCGCCCATCTGATATTCCATCTCGCTCATCAGCACGCGGTTGTCACAGACCCACTTCACGGTTTCTCTTCCGGAAGAGGTCATCTTCTGCTCGCCCTGCGGACCGTACATGGTCATGTCGCCGGTGCCATGCCAGGTGCCGGCCCATTCGTTGAGTTCATCCAGTTCCGCCGGCCGGGGAGGGGGTTGCATGGCCTCCATGTCGTGCGCGGGCTGCTGGCAGCCGGTGAGGAGCGCCATACAACATGGCAGTATCAGGCATTTCACAAACGAGTGCGGTTTCATGAGCGGAGTCTCCAGAAAGGGTCGACTTGCCGGCCGTTCGCAACGCGCGACCGGCCGCATGACAGCATTCTAACGTCACACAATTCCGTTGAAAACCGTCGCAAATTGCCCAGTCGATACGTCGGAGTGCACGCAATTCGACTGTGGATACGCAATGGCGCTTGCCAATGCCGGCACTTGCCTGACAATCCCCCCCTGTGACCACGCCCATTCAACGCGGCCGGCTTGTCGTCGTTCACGGCTCCATGTTTGCCGGAAAGACGGAGCAGCTTATCGCCCGACTTCGGCAGGCCGCGGGCGAGGGGCGTTACGTCAAGGCGTTCAAGCACGCGATCGACAATCGCTACGATCCAACGCACCTCGTCACGCATACGCAGGATCGCTTCGATGCCGCACCCGTGCCCAATGCCGCCGCGGTGCTTGAACAGTCGGTCGGCGCCGACGTTGTGGCGATTGACGAAGGGCAGTTCTTTCAGAATGAACTTGTCCCGGTGGTCGAGACCCTGCTGGCGCGCGGCGTTGATGTCTTTGTCGCCGGCATAACGCACGACGCCTGGGGACGACCCTTCGAACCGTTGCCGCAGTTGATGAAAATGGCCGACGATGTGGTGACGAAGCAATCGCCGTGTCGCGTCTGTGGGGCGCCTTCGCCCTACACGCAACGGATCACGCCGGTCAGCACCTTGCATATGGTCGGGGGACTGGACGACTACGAGCCGCGGTGCGAGGAACACTTCACGCCCCTGCCCGGTCCGCCGGAGAAACGATGACATGGCGTTGACGCGAGGACTTCTCGGAATCGCCGCACTTGTTCTGATTGCCTGGCTGTTGTCTTCCAACCGCCGCCGCTTTCCACTCAAGACGGTCGTCGGGGCGATGGTTCTGCAATGGCTGCTCGCGTTGATCGTGCTCAAGACCGATCCCGGTCGGGCTTTTTTTGACGGCATCGCGCACATCGTGACCGCCATCCTCGCCGGTGCGGATGCCGGGGCCAATTTTGTCTTCGGCCCGCTAGCGGGGAGTCATCCGGGGGTTGCGTGGAAGGCCGTCGCCGGCATCAAGATCATGACCACGATCATCATCGTCGCCACGCTGTCGGCGATTGGCTACCACTACGGCATCCTGCAGCGCGCGGTGTCCGCAATGGCCTGGCTCATGAAGCGAACCCTCGGCGTCTCCGGCGCGGAGGCCCTCGCCGGTGCGGCCAACGTCTTTTTTGGTCAGACGGAAGCCCCGCTGCTTGTGAAACCCTACATCTCGGGGATGACGCGATCGGAGATCATGGCGCTGATGACCGGCGGGTTTGCCACGGTTGCCGCCGGGGTGATGGCCGTGTACGTCGACATGCTCGGTCAGGACGATCCGCAGCGCATGGTGGCAACGGCGCGGCACCTGATGACGGCTTCGCTGATGTCCGCCCCAGCCGCCTTCATGCTCGCGAAGATCATGATTCCCGAGACGCAAGTTCCGCAAACGGCCGGGCGCGTGCGCGTCGAAACAGTACGCGAGACGCGCAGCTTCATCGACGCGGCGACGAGCGGCGCTGCTCAAGGAATGAAGCTGGCGATCAACGTGCTTGCAATGCTGATTGCCTTCGTCGCCCTGATCAAAGTGCTGGACATCGGGCTCTCCGCGTTCGGGCGACTGGCCTTCATGGAACCGGCCGTCGCCGCGATGGGTTTGACCGAGCTGAATCTTGACGGCCTGCTTGGCCTGGTCTTTTCGCCGATTGCGTTTCTGGCGGGAGTCGATGCGGGCGACTATCGCACCTTCGGCGGCCTGCTCGGCAAAGCGATGGCCACAAATGAACTGATCGCCTACGCCTCACTCGGCGAGCTGGTTCGCGAAGGCGGCATGAGCGAGCGCTCGATCCTGATCGCCACGTACTCGCTGTGCGGATTTGCCAACATCAGCAGCATCGGCATTCAGATCGGCGGCATTGGCGGACTCGCGCCGGACCGCCGCGCGGACCTCGTGAAGCTCGGCCCGCGCGCCATGCTCGGGGGCGCCATGGCCTGCTGGATGACCGGCTGCATCGCGGGGATTTTGCTGTAGAGGTGCCGTCCGCAGGGGAAGCACGAGGGTCGCACGAGAAGCGCGCAATGGGCATGAAGGCGGAAGCGAATCGAGACGACTGGTTGGCCGGCGACGACGCGGCCCTGCTGGCGCAGTGTGATGTCGATACGTATCGAGCGAGCGGGCCCGGCGGACAGAAGCGCAATAAGACCAGCTCGGCCGTGCGGTTGCGGCATCAGCCCAGCGGGTTAATGGTGATTGCCGAAGAGAGCCGGTCGCAACATGAGAACAAAGCCAAGGCATTGCGACGCCTGCGAAAGACGATCGCGCTGTCGATCCGGCGCGAAGTCGGAACCGATTGGCAGCGGCCGGAGGTGCTCGCTAAGTATCTGACGACGGCGGGCCGATTGGAGATTTCGCTTCGTAATGCGGAGTATCCGCTGGTGTTGGCCTGTGTACTCGACCTGATGGCGGCGTCCGGCGGTCAGGTGCGAGAAGCGGCGGAGGTCCTGGGTTTATCCACGTCGCAGCTTTCGCGTTTTATCTCACAGGACGTTAAGGCGCTGGACGCAGTCAATCAGATGCGCAAGGCCCAGGGTCTGCGGCCGCTGACCCCGTGATAACAAAAGAAGAGAGCCCGCGAAATTTGTTTTCGTGGGCTCTCGGGACCGTCACTTTCAGACAAGCAATCGAACCGTGCGACTTCAGCGCCCAAGACCAGACGGTGCGAGCAGGTTGGTCGTGGACAGGTTCGGTAGACTCATCAGATCAAACGTCGGCGCCTGTTCGAACGAGGGGCCGAGCAGCAGGTCCGCCTCGGGCAGACCCATCCAGCAAAGCGGCTGCACACGCTGGGAGAAGTAGCGCACCTGGCTGTCGAACGTAACGATCGGCGCGGCGGCTTGCGCACGGGCGACCACGTCGGTCATCATGTTGATGCCGGCGAGGCCCTCGAAGAATTCGCCGAAGGTGGCCGGTCGCGGATAGTCAACCAGCTTGATCTCGGCGC
Source organism: uncultured Planctomycetaceae bacterium (assembly GCA_964385225.1). Lineage (GTDB taxonomy): Bacteria > Planctomycetota > Phycisphaerae > UBA1845 > UTPLA1 > UTPLA1. The sequence continues at coordinate 96,326 of CAYLOE010000014.1, read as the reverse complement.
TGGGGGGAATTTCCGCCATTTCTCGCGCCGCGGCAATCGCTTCCGTCAGGCCGCCGATTCGATCGACGAGGCCGATGTCGAGCGCCTGTCGACCGGTATAGACGCGGCCTTCGGCGACCTTGCGGACTTCATCCTTGGGCATTCTTCGACCGGCGGCGACTCGGTCGAGAAAGATTTCGTAGAAGTCGAGGATGTACTTCTGGAGAAAGGCACGATCTTCCGGCGAAAGGTCGCGATTGCCCGCTCCGAAGAGCGACCGGGCGCCGCGCCTCATCTCATGCATGTTCACGTCCATTCGGTTGAGCATCGACGCCTGATTTCCGAGGACGGCCAGAACGCCGATCGAGCCGGTGATGGTCGTCGCTTCGGCGAAGATGAGTCGTCCGGGGCAGGCGATGTAATAGCCGCCGGAGCCGGCTACGGTGCCCATGCTGACCACGACGGGCTTCTCCTCATCGAGCTGCTTGAGCTTTTTCCAGATGATGTCGGAGGCATAGCCGGAACCGCCAGGGCTGTCGATGCGAAGGACGACGGCCTTGATGGTTTTGTTCTTGCGGATTTCCTCGATGGTCCTAACGAAGTCATCGCGCATGATGAGCATCGACGAGTAACCGGCGCCGAGACTCATGTCCACAATCGGCCCTCGGGCATTGAGCACGGCGATCTTGGGTCCGACTTCCTTGTACTTGTCCTGCGCTCGCTCGATTTCCTTGCCCCAGGCGCTGAGGAAGTCCTGAAGCGAAGTAATGTTGGAGAAACGCGAATCGAACTCCGCGACCTTTCGATATTTGAGCTTCTTCGTGGTGCGCTCCGCAAAGTCGTCGTAGTAGGCAATGGTGTCGATGAGGCCACGGTTCTTGGCGTCCTCGGCATCGAAAAGAGCGATGTCGACGATCTCGCGAACCTTTTCGACATCGAGCTTCCGTCCCTTGGCGATGATGTTCAAATAGTCTTCATACCAGCCGTCCATGAGTTCGCCAAATTCTTCGGAGAAGAATTTGTCCGGCTCGCGGCGGTTCATGAAGCCGGGGTACTTGTAACGCCCCGCGGTGATCACGTCGTACTCGATGCCCCGCATCTGGTAGTAACCCCGCATGAAGGGAAAGAGCCGACCGAGACCGGGAATCGATAGACTGCCGGTCGGGGCGCAGGCGATTTCATCGGCTTCGCAGGCGAAGAGGTAGCTCATCGGGTCACCGCCGTTAAGGTAGGCGATGATCTTCTTGCCGCTCTGTCGCACCCGTGCGACGGCCGCGCGAAGTTCTTCCACGTCGGGGATGGCCAGATAGGTGCCGTCGAGATTCAGCAGCAGGGCGCCGACCTCGTCGTCCTTGGCCCACTTGTCGAAGCGATCGCACAGCTCGCGAACGGTGCGCGTCTTTCCCGGCAGGGGGATGTTCAGCATCCGCGCGGCGATCAGGTTCTGGTCGATTTTGACTTCGACCAGCTTCTTGATCGGATTCTTCTTGGTCTTATCGTCCTTGGACGATTCGCCGGCCTTGCCGGCCTCATCGTCCTTTTCATCGGACTTCTTCTTTGCATCTTCCTTGGCCGACGGCTTCTCCTTCTTGGCGTCGTCCCGGTCGGTTGCCCGGGCGATCGGCGCGAAGGCCGTTGCCGCCGAGAAGGCAAACATCATCGCGATCATCGTGATCAAACTGCGTCGCATGGCATGGCTCCTTGGGTCGTGAGTCGATTCATCTCTACGCATGGGCGGCGCTTATCGCTGCGCCAGCTCCTTGTGGGTTTTCTCATCCTTTTGTTCGTCCGCATCGTTGTCCTTGATCTTCGAGTCGGGCCGGGGTACGCGGTGAATCTCACCTTCGTGGTCGATGTAGATCGTCAGGTGATTCACAAATTCGTTCGGGCGGAATTTCAGCTTCCACTCGGCTTCATCCCATTCAATCTCATAGAGTGTGTCATCAATTTCGCCCGCCTCTAGCTCCTTGACGGCCTCGCGCCGCTTGTCGCCGGTGAACATCGACACGAAGCCCTTGAGCAGGCCCTCGTCCTTGGGTCGAATGTTCAACAGGTGTGGGTGCGAAGCGAAGTCCACGTAGCCGTCGAGTTCCGCCACCGTAGCGGGCCAGCGCCCGTAGTCCTTCTTGAAGAGACTGGCGTGGTGATGCAGCACGCGAAGGTTTCGGCAGGCCAGTCGCTCGCGCGCGGCCTCCGAACCAGGGTCGGCCGTCGCGGACAACGAGGCAAACGTGATTCCCGGGACAAAGGCGGCGCCGATGGGAACGGGGCCGGCGTGGCGGACGTCGAGACCGGCGAATTCGATTTTGACGTCGATCGTGGAACTGCTCAGCGCGTCGGCCAGGGCGGCCGCAGTAGGCGCGGACTCGCTCGACTCCGCCGTCGCCGCGAAGACGCTCAAGTAGGGCTGGATCAATTCGTACGCTGCCTTCCAGTTCAGCACGATCTGCCAGTGCGTTTTGGATGAATCGGGCAGACGCATCCAATCCTTCGGCGTGCGTCGAAGCTCGCGCCAGCGTCGAAGGGCATCTTCGGCCTGCATCGAGGTGGATGCGATAATGAGACGATCTTGCGCGCCGTCCCTGTCGCGATCGGCGAATTCGAAGAACAGCACCGTTCGGAAGGTGGCGAGAGAGAAGCTGCCGCCCTGATCCACCGAGGGGTCGCGCCAGAAGACGACCTTGCCGTGGATTTCCTCCTCGTGCCACGCCGGCAGGATGTCGTCATCCTTTCGGCGCTCGTTGTCTTTCTTGATCGCGTCGCGTATTTCCTTCTTGATGCGGTCAATCCGGCGGACATGAAACTGGTAGTAGATGTCCGGGATCGGAAGAAAACCTTGCCCGGGCAGCACGGCAAAGGCCATGTCGCCGCCGGCCCGCGATCCGATCGTGCCGGAATCCAGATCGGCGAGACTGTCCGCCAGACCCTCGCCGATGCCCAGATGCATCGCGCCGGCCGCATAGGCCTCGCGCGGGCAATCGAAGGGCTTGGAAGTTTTCTTCAGCATGGTCTTGATGCCGAGGCCGATGAGCGGATTCCAGCGGACGTTGAAACGTTCCTTCCACTGCCCCTGGGCGTCGATGGACGCGGCGTAGCGGACGTCGCTGGCGATTGAGAAGCTGGAAAGCATCGACCTTTGCTTCTCGCCTTCGTCGCCGGCTTCCATGTTCAGTCGACAATAAACCAGCGTGCCCTGGCCGCGGGCGGCGCGCGATCGGTCCTCGCCGGTCGCCTTCTGCCCAAAGAGCAGCTCGGGCGGCAAGAGTTCGGCGGTCGCGGCAATCAGCGAGCCCTCGCCATGCGGCTTGAGTACGGCGAGGACAACGTCAGGCATCTCCAGGGTGAAAGCGTCGCCATCCGGCTGAAGGGTGATGTCCTTGAGCAGCTTCCGGGCGGATTCGTCGTCCAGGATTTCCTGAATGCGGTCGCGCAGATCGGTGATCGGCCAGTCCACACGAACGGCCCAGCGCGGTCGACCTTCGCGATCCTGCGTGTAGGTGGTCAGCGCGATCGAGGTATCGGGCCAGTTCGCGATTCGCTCAAGGATGGCGAGGGCAGCGGCAAAATCGAGTCCATCGTCGGTTTCGTTCTCCAGTTTTGGAACCATGCCGGCAAACGCGTCGCTGAGGCGGGCGGTATGAGACTTGCGATAGGCGTCGACCAGGCCCGTGACCGATGGGATATAGACTTCAACCTGCGGCGAGTTGGATTTGTCCTCGGCCTCGGCGGCTTGCGTCGCGGCAGCTTCGGTGGATTCTTCAGCTACAGCTTTCGCTGAATCCTCATCTTCAGAAGACGACTTTGACTCTGCGGATTGCTCCTTCGCCGGCGCTTCTTCATCCGAATCTGAAGCGGAATCAGTCTGGTCTTTGTCCTGCGTGTCTTCGGACTCGGATTCAGCCGGAGCGCCTTCGGACTCGTCCGCAGCTTCGTCGTCTTCCGGCGGTTCGAGTGCGATCGACCAGTGCAATTCGTCCGGGGCTTGTCCGGCAATGCAAGGTGTCGCCCTCTGGTGCGCATCGGCTGTTGCCGTCAGTCCGATAAGCAGACTGCCAGACGCGAGGCAGAGCAACATCAGCAGGCGATACGAGAGCAGTCGCCTCGACAGGTTGGACATCTTCATCCCTCCGGTAGAAACACGCCCGCCAGATGGCGGCGGCTATTGCGTCTGTTGGGTGCTGCCCGGGGCTTTGCGGGGCGATAACATCATAGCAAATGCCTGCCGCCTTGTCTCCCCTCACATGCCGTAAATCGCATGGAATCGAATACATTTCGGCTATTCGGCGATCCCCGCCCAGCTTGGGATACAGATGAGTACCGGTTTCCCGCTGATCAACGCATCTTATTGGAACGAAACGCTCGGCCGGCGCTCACGGCGCATCGTTACCCGTCGCCTGGTCGATCGTCACGAACAGGTTCAGGAGCTTTGGCTTGCGCCCGGACGCGATAGGAATCCCACGCTGGACTGGAAGAACTGTTCGGCGAGTTGCGTCGGGCCGGTCTGCTCGCTTTCAGCGGAGAGGTCTTCGAGATTGGCACGGCACATCAGGCAGCGGACGGTTTCAAGATGGTATCGTGTGTAGGAAAGCCACGGCTCCTCCAGCACACCCAGCAGGTAAGAGCCGATGGTGCTTCGCTTGAGACAGCTCAGGCGGCGCTGTCGCCAAACGTGCGAGATGGTTGCCTCGTTGGAAAGCTCCGCGTCGTCGACGAGGCCGCGGCCTTCCGCCGCCAGTTCCGTGAGGAACTCGTGCAGTCGAGCAAGTGCCCTGAACTTGACACCAGCGACGGCTTTTTCATCTCGTCCGACGACGGTGGCGGCTTCTTTGTTGCGCATGCCGACGTAGAAGAGCGATTCGATGATCTGCAGGTCTTCGAGCTTGCCCCGGTCGCGCAGCTCTTCGATCAGGCGGCGCAGGATGGCGGCCAGCAGGTCGGCCTGTCCTGCTTCCAGCTCCCTCTCAGCCGCGACGCTGCTCGGCGTTTCCGAGTCGGCCGGCTCGATCAGCTGGGGGCCTTCCTCGTCGATATCGAACCCCGTCGTGAATTCCTGCCGCCGCTGCTTGCGCGTCAGGCATTCGCCGATCTTGTAGCGGAGAATCGAGAACAGGTAGGTTTCAAGCGAGCGCGATTCGTCGAAATGCTTGAGACTGGTCACGAAGCCCATCAACGCTTCCTGCACCGCGTCTTCGGCGTCGCCTGCTTCGTTCAGCCGGCTTCGCGCAAAAGCCATGAGCCGGCCCTGGTAGCGCTCGATCAGCTGCTGCCACGCCCGTTGATCGCCCTTGCGAATCTCGGCAACGAGAAAGCCGTCTGCATCATCGGTCTGGACCAAGGCCACACACCTTCCGGCGACGAAACAGGCGCGCCTTTCTGCCGACCCGGCATTCCGGCTGCGCGCCGCGTCCGCGTCAGTATATCACCGACGGCGATCTCGTCAGCATCACGACGGAGGGTTGCGTCCCGATACCGGCCCGAATCGCAGGCGAAAGAGAAAGGAAGATCAACGAAGGATCGTACGTCGCCTCACGCGGGTCTTGTCGCCGAGCCCGAGGGAACTTCGCGGCCGCCGAGGAGCCCCTGCAAGTCGAAGATTTCCTCATTGAGCGCCGCGATCTGCTCCTGGTCCGGATCGATAAAGCCCGCATCGGCTTCGACGTAGCAGGTGACGCGATACCCGCCGGTATCCAGTTCATAGGCGGCGACGTTGAACTTCACCTTCCACTGGCGAATGTCGCTTTGCCAGAATTGCGCCGCCCAGTTGCCGCGCTCGAAGGACCAGAGCAGGTCCGATTTCGTCGTGAGTTTGTAACCGAAGACGGCCATGTGGCGCTCGATCAGCCGACTGATGTTTGCGTTGGCGTCCAGTTCAAAGACGCGCCGCAGCGGCAGGGCGAGCTTCGTGGGCTTCTGCTTGACCGGCTTCGGCACGGCTCGGCGCGCCGTGACCGTGCCGTAGATGATCATGGGGAGCGACAGCATCAGGGTCATGATCGCAAGGGGAATCGCGGCTTCTTCGGCGTCTGGCGCGCTGAGTGTCGCGGTCAACATGATGCACGTGGCTACGCCGCCGGAAAAGATAATCCACCCGACCTTGGCGAGCCGGCGACCCTGTTGTCCTCGAAGCTGCGCGACTTCCTCGGGCGTTTCAGGCAAAAGCGGCCGATACATCGCCACCGGTACGAACCACACAAAGAGCGCAACGATCCCGCCCAGTAGAATGCCGGCGAGACAGAGCGGGAGATACTCCTTCTCAATTTCGAGCATGCCCATGGCGATACTGCTGCACGCGGATAATGCCAGACCGGAGAAGAATATCGCGGGCCGAGCCAGCCCGCGCCAGATGCCGCGCTTGTAAGCGTACACAGCACGGGTGAAGCAGTAGAGGAAGAACGACGTGGCCATGACGCCAAGCATGACGAAAACGCCGATCTGGTGGTCTTGCGTCCAGCCCTGCTTTACATCCCACTCGGGGAAGAGAATCGGCTTCTCCACGAGATGCGGCGTCGCGTAAAGGAGGATGCTGCCGCAGAGAGAGAAAGCGGCCAGGAGCAGCCAGATCGCGCGCACCACGGGGCTGCGCCGCAGGCGAGGATCCGTCTCGGATCGGTCCGGCGCGAGAACCGTAGCTGCGGCCGATCCGCGGGGCATTACGTTCGCGCGGCGAGCGGCATCGGCAGTCGCTCGCATGGTCGCGGACATGCGAGCGAAGCCCGGTGGCTCCACGGTGATAGGGGCCGGCGTTTCGGAATCCTCTTCTTCGTCCTCCTCATCTTCATCGTCGTGCCGGGTCTTGGGCACCACGGCCCCAGGCGGCAGCGGCCACATGCTGCCGATGGCCTGCACAATCAACGACGCCGCGGCGGCGATCACCGCGATCTTAAACCCTTCGCCGCGGGCAAACGGCATCCCCGCCACGAAGCCGAAGAGCCCGATCGAGAAGGCGGAGCCGGCGGAAACGATGCCTGTGCGGCCTGCGAAGTAACGGCCCGCCCAGTCGCCGAAGATGAGGCAGAGAATCAGCGCGCCGGCCCAGCTTTCGGCGTTTGAGCTTCCGGTGCGTCGAGGTCGGGCAGCACGTCGCTCCGTTGTTTTTGGTGCTGACTCGCCGCCCTGCTTGACGATCGCCTCGGTAGTGCCGGAGCCGACCTCGGTGCTTTGCACGGCTGTGACCTGTTTTGTGACGGTCGCATCGTTGCTGGATAGCGCGCCCGCGACCTCGCTGGCGCAGAGCAGACCGGCGGCGCCGATGGCGGCAATGATCAGTCGCGGCACCATGACGCCGGCGATCTTGAGCCGAACGTAGCTGAGCCACGAGCCGATCAGAACGCCTTGCACGATGGCAGCGATGTTGAGGAAGACGACGCCGGCGAAGAGCACGCGGCTGGTCGAGCCGGCGGCGAGAATACTGACGGCGAAGGAAACGCCGGCCGCGAGGATGACGGCGATCAGAAACTTGGCGGCAGATGATCCCGGTGCGGCCACGGCCTGGTTGAATTGCTGGGCCGTGGCGGTGCTGTCGATCCGGCCGGCAATGCGTCCAACGCCGCGACCGATTCGGTTCTGAAACTTGCCGAAGCGTCCGGTCGGCTGGCCACCGAGTTCGATCCTTGCACCGTAGAATTGGCTGTCGCGGCCGATGCCGCCGACGTTGCTGCTGCCGCCGACGCCGGTGAGCGTCGCGACGCCGCCGGGGGAGTCCGCCGCCTGTCGTGCGTGCATCTGCTGCGCGGCCTTCGCGGCAATCGTGCTCAGACTGCCCGGCTCGAACGCGGCGACGGAGTCATCGAGTGACTTCACCGCGAACAGGTCGGAGATCATCTCCTGCACGGTCTGGTAACGGTCCTTGGGGTCTTTCGCCAGTGCCTTGCGGATGACACGAGGGAACGGCTCGGGCAGTTCGTCCACCTCCGGCTGGGCCGTCAGGTGCTTCATCAGCACTTCGCCCATGGTTGCGCCGCTAAAGGGAACACGGCCGAGGAGCATTTCGTAGAGCATGACGCCGAGGGCGTAGATGTCGATCGTGCGGTCATAGTTCCCGCTGCCGACCTCGGGGGCCATGTAATGCACCGTGCCGACGCTCACGGTCTGCCCGGAGTGCTGGCTGGTGGACATGAGCTTGGCAAGTCCGTAGTCGCCGATCTTCACGTAGCCGTCTTCGTAGAAGATATTGCCGGGCTTCAGATCGCGATGGACAATTCCGCGGTCGTGCAGGTAGGCCATGCCTTTGGCGGTTTCGCGAAGGAAGTAGGCCGCCTTCTGCGGACCGAGGCCGCTCGGCTCGGCGTTCATCAGGTCGCGAAGCGACGGGCCGTTGACGTATTCCATGATGACGAACCAGTCATCACGCTCGTTCTGCTTGATGTCGTGGATGCCGACGAGGAACGGACTCTTGAGGTTCAGACAGTGCGACACGCCGCGCAGCTCGACGGCCGGATTTTCGCGCAGGTATTTCAGCGCGACTTCCTTGCCGCCGTCGCTCAGGGCGTAGTACACCTCACCGAATCCGCCGCGGCCGACGCCGCGCTGGATCGTGTAGCCGTCGAGCGGCCGATCACCCTGATTGAACTGAAATGCCATGGTGCTATCCCGGAATCCGACGGATTGCAATCCGACGGCCTTGTCTCGTGTATCCGATCAACTCGCCTTCACTCGCCGATTATCCGATCACTCGTCCGACGCCCGAACCGCCGGAAAAGCCGTTGGCGCTGAGACGAAGGCCTCCGATGGTCGTCTGCACGCCGAGCGGCAGATGATACGCCTCACCGGCCGGTCCCATTGTCCTTGCAAAAAGCTGCCCGGCGCGATCGAGCAGGATGAACCCGCCCAGGTGCGAGGGCAACGGTATATGAGACTCACGCGTGCTGCCCATCAGGATCGGTCCATCCCAGAGTATGACGCGGCGGCAATCTCCTGCTGCGGCACGTACGCCTTCGCCGAGGTCCAGGACCGCGGTGATGCTTTTAAGACTCGGCCGGCGAAACGTCAGCCGGACGCGATGACCCAGTCGGACACGATCGCCGTCCTGCAAGAGCGCATGATCGACGCGGCGGCCGGTCAACTCAACACCTTGCGAACAGACGACGAAGTAATCCTCGCCTGCACGGATGATCTCCGCGTGGCGCTCGGACAAATCACTGAGCAATTCCAACTCCGCTCGTTTCGAGCCGGCACGACCGACACCGATACGATCTCCGCGCAGTACCAGAAAGCTGCCCACGCCGTCGATTTGCAACAGAATCCGCCGCGGCAGCAACCCGCTATCGACCGGCAACGGAACAACCGGGGACGGAGCTACACCATTTCGTGGCGACGGCGAAACACCGCTTCGCGGGGACGGCGAAGCTCCGCTTCGCGCTCTCACGTCACGCGGAATGGATCGCGTTTCCGCCTCGACGCCACGGGCGATCGCCAGTCGATCCCGTGCACCGGCATCGCACAACAAACCCAGCGGTCCTTCCAGGAGCGACCGGCGGCTTTCTTCCAGGATCTTCAATCGCTCGCGCACTTCCTGAACCCATCCGGCTTCCAGTCCGACCTGCATCAGCCGACCAAGCAGCACGCCTGCCTGCGTGTAATGATCACCCGCCAGGGCCTTCGCGGCGGCGTCGGCGAGTCGCAGGGCTTCTTCGAGTTCCACGCGCTCATTGCGTCCGCGACCCACGTCTTCAAGCATTCGCATCTGCTGATGCGCGCGTGTCAGCTTGCCGCCACGATAATCCTGTGTCACCTCGCGGATCACCCGTTCATAGAGGACGGTTTCCATTTCGCCGAGTCCGTCGAGCTTGGCGTGCAGCGTTCGGGCGATGCGATACTGCTGAACGGCGCGTGGCAGATCATTTTCACGGAGCGCCGATCGCGCTGCGTCCAGTGATGCTTTTGCACGTTCCGCCTGCGAGTGGATTGCCTGGGAGAGCGCGGCGATCTCGCTGTTTTCCATCGGCGCTGTTTCGCGCGCCTGGTTCGCCCCAGCAATGCTTCCGGCGGCGAGATGATTTCGCGCCTCCGCGATCGCCGCATCCTGTCGACGGGCCGTCGCCTGATGATGTCGCTTGGCGTCCTTCGCTCGGTCCTGCCATTCGATAACTTTTTCGGCCGGGTGTCCGCATCGCGCGGCACGGTCGAAATCGGTCATCGCGTCGTCGAAACGTTTCCCAAGTAGATGATCCTGTCCACGACGCATCAGTGCCTCCGCAAGCTGCGACAGGAGCTTTCGCTGCCGTCGGCCGTCGCCCAGGTCCGGCGAGGCGGCCATCGCGAAGGCCTCGTCCAGAAGCCCCCCCGCAACAGCGGCTTCGGCGGCCTTCAGGCGAGCGTCAGTCAACCTGCCGAACATGTATAAACTCCTTGCAATTCGACCAAAAAAGCCGCAGACCGGATTCTTTAGCAGATTTGCCCGCTGGTAACTGTCCACCGACGACCGTTCCTGCAACTCCCGTTCGGCAGGCGACTTGTACCGAGTTGGCATCGTGATTCTACCACGGGGTCAAAATCTCCGCGTTCGAGCCATGCAAACCGTGAACTCAGGGGGGTATTAGGCCTTGAGGCGGGATTATTCGTGGGTCCGCAATTGCCACGGCCTTGTGCGACCCGCCTAACCTCGCGGCCGCGAGCGTGTCTTGTTATTTGGCGGCTGACGGCGGAAACCGCGGCCCGACCGCAATGAGACGGAGGTCATACCGATGAAGCTCGCACCCGGAAAACTGGTCAAAATGGCGTTGAGCGTCGCCCTGGTCGTTTCGCTCGTCCCCCTGATGGGTTCGCAAGGTTGCCGCGATAATTCCTATTACGGCGGTTTCGACTATGTCTACGACTTCCTGCCGTCCTGGGGTGGTGGATACGACTACTACGAATACGGCTACGAGGAGACGTACGTTGAATTCGGCGGGTACTACGGCGGCGGCGGCTATTACGACGACGGCTATTACGACGACGGCTACTACGACGACGGGTGGTGGAAGGGCAAGAAGGCCGACAAGCCCGCACGCACCAGGTAACAGGCCTCCTGCAAAGAAGTATGGCTCCATGTGAGGACCGGATTCTCGCCGATCGGCGGAATCCGGTTCTTTTATTGGGGGAGCGGCGGTTTGTTGCAGGCGTTTCCGCTAAGCTCTATCGTAGTTCGCAGCGAGCCGATGCCAGCATCCCTTTCGCAGGAGCCGAGTTTGTCCGCATTGCCGCACAGTTTGAATTGCGAGCCGGAAGTAAAGCACCACTGCGGCCTCTTCGGCATCTACGATCATCCCGATGCCGCGGAGCTTACTTATCTTGGCATCTACGCCCAGCAACATCGCGGGCAGGAATCCGCCGGCATCTGCAGCGTCCGCGCCGGGCGCGTCCAGCGCCACGCCGCGCGCGGACTCGTCACGCAGATTTTCGACGAGACGGCGATGGCCAATCTTCGCGGCGACTTCGCCATCGGTCATGTACGCTACTCCACGACCGGCTCGTGCAGCGATGCAAACTGCCAGCCCCTGCTCGTGCAGTACGGCGGCGGACAGGTTGCAGTCGCTCACAATGGAAACTTGATCAACGCCGCCGAGCTTCGTCGGGAGCGCGAAGCGCAGGGCGCCATCTTCCAGACGACCAGCGATACCGAAGTCATCCTGCATCTGCTCGCCTGCCCGCAGTTCGCGGACCTGCCCGATCCGCTGGCGGCGGTCCTGCGTTCCCTTCGCGGAGCTTACTGCCTGCTGTTTATTTTTCCCGATCGCATCGAGGCGGCGCGCGATCCCTACGGCCTTCGCCCGCTGTGTATCGGCCGGCTGGATGACGGTACGTACGTCATCGCCAGCGAGACGTGCGCGCTGGATATCGTCGATGCGGAATACGTGCGAGATGTCGCCCCCGGCGAAATCGTCACGCTTTCCGTCGATGGACTGTCGAGCCGCATGTTTGTTGAGCCGAGTACGATTCGCCGCGCATACTGCATCTTTGAGCAGGTTTACTTCGCCGACCCGTCGAGCGACGTCTTCGGTCAGAACGCCCACGCCTTTCGCGTCGCGCTCGGGCGTCAACTGGCGCGCGAGGCCCCGGCAGATGCCGACCTCGTCATCCCCGTTCCGAATTGTGCCCGATGCGCCGCGATCGGCTACAGCGAGGAGAGCGGCCTGCCGCGCGAGCGGGGTTTTACGACAAGCCACTACAGCGGCCGCAGCTTCATCATGCCGACCCAGCGCGAGCGCGACCTGGCCGTGAAGATGAAGCTGAACGTGATCCGCGAAGTGGTGCGCGGGCAGCGCCTCGTCGTCGTGGAGGATTCAGTCGTCCGCGGCACGACCACGCGCGGCAAGATGGGCGCGCTGCGAAAAGCCGGCGCGAAGGAGATTCACCTGCGCGTTGCAAGCCCGCCGATTCGACACCCGTGCTATTTCGGCATCGACTTCCCCGACCAGAACGAACTCGTGGCGACCGGCCGCACGGTCGAAGAAATACGGGATTACCTGGAAGTCGATTCGCTCGCTTACCTCACGCTCGAAGGCATGCTCGCCTGCGCCGCCCAACAGTCTGGCGACTATTGCACGGCGTGTTTTTCCGGCAAGTACCCCATGGACCTGACCGGACCGGTCGGCAAGTACAGCTTCGAACACGGCAACCGAGCCGATCTGCCCGTGCGAGCACGCTGAGGGTAGCCCGTAGCGCCATGTACCGCGTGCGTTTCGCCCGCATGAACCGGGGAGTGCGGGCTTCTCGCCCGCCGACTCACGAACGCGATTCGAATACGAGGTCATTGAAATCCTCCTTAAGTATGAGTTGCAGGCCCAACTGAACTGGTAGCTATATCAATTGCACTGCTGCACCAGAGACGTATCACCCGTCGCAGTAACATTCCTATATGACTTCAAGCCCGAAATACACGTGCCGCGTCCTCCGCGGCGGCGGGTTGCTGCCCTGGCCGTCCCAAAGCCCGCCCGTCGCCGGGTTCACGTATTCTATCGTACCCGCCCTTGACGCGGACGACGAATGCAATGCGTTCGTCACGCTCTGCGGTGGGCGACGAAGTCGCTCGCCCGCGTCAAGGGTCCACCCGCCGACCCAGTGCATCGTACACGAACTCCATCAGCTTCGGCTCAGGATTACCGCCCGATAGCGGGCCGACCATGTCGTTCCGGTCGCGCCGGCTTCGCAGTTTCATTGCTGAAATCGAATTCTGAAAAACGTCCTCAAAAGGGAGGGTCCCGCTAACACTTCATACTCTCGCCGATGGGCCCGCGAGATCGTTGTTTGTCTTTTAGCAGCTTCAAGAAAGTGCGGATGTAATCATCCACTGTCTGAATCTGCGCAACACTAGGATCTGTTGCTGAAATCTCTGCCTCCTCACATCTATGGTAAATCATGTCTTCGAAGGCATCTCGCTGCATGTCTCCCAATTTTGAACCGCTAATCAAGTCAATAAATAGGCGGTCGCTCGGCAATATCCGCGTTGGATGCACTCCACTGCACTTCGCTAAATCATTTCTGAGGTCTAAGATCAAGTTGCTGTATTGTGAGCACTGACTATAGTATTTTTGAATGAATTCGTCAGCTTCAATGCCAGAACGATTTGAAAAACGATATTCAGGTGATCGTGGTCGGTAGTAGAAGAAATACCAACCTACCCACGCGACCATCATCACTACGACCCACGCCATTGGCCAAGGCCACAAATTGCTCAAGATCATTCTCCAGTCAATCACCAAGTGTTCATGAATTCATGGATTCGACGACTGAACACCGGTTAAACATGTGGTAGCGCAGTAAGCTTCGATTCCGGCGGCTGTTGCGGCATCAATCCAAAAAAGCGGGCCTACTTTGGTGGCAAAGGACCTCAACGGATTAGTTGCTCCAAGTCGCAGTCGAGTTGATACGGCACTGCCGACGTTCGTATATGCACTCGTTCCCGTGCCAACGCCGGAAGCCGCACCAGTACCCCCACCGATGCCTCCGAGCCCAGAAGTACGTCCAGCGATATGTCGAGCTATTGTTCCCTCTTTGGGAATTGTTGCGCCTGGTAACAATACGACGCCCGCAGCGGCAATGATTTCTCCATACTTGTTGTCAATGCAATTACCGACGCAATCGAAGTAGTCCCACCCCGCGACAACCTCCTTGTCATGTGTCCCTGGCTTCCCTCTCGCGCAAGCGTCCATGCTCTGGGTGAACGACTTGAAGCAATTGTCCTTAGTTGGCGCGCCAGCTCCGCCCGCCTTTTCTGACTCCAGGCAGTTGCTCAACGCCTTGTTCGCCGCCGCACGGCACTTGTCCTGCTGGTACTCATCCGAAGGGGGCGCGCTGCAATTCCCTTTTGCGACCCGAGTCTCAAGGCCCAAGGGATCAATCGAAGCCAACGGCGATGACACAGCGTATTCATAAAGATTGACCGATCCCGCTTCGTACTCAATCGGATCCCGTTGCAACCATCGGCCGAGGGTGGGAGAGTAGGTTCTGAACAGCGTATGATACAACCCCACGGCCGCGTCGTAGCGGTGGCCCGTCCAGAGGAAGGGGTTGCCGATGGATGAGTAGGGCATCTGTCCACAGGCGGGGACGCCTGTGCCACACTCGCTCGCGCGTTCGACCCGCGCGCCACTGCCTTCGTTGGCGGCGTCGTCCCATTTCTCGATGAACACCTTGCCGTACGGGTCGTACGTCGTACCCTTGACGCGACGGCGAATGCTCCGCGTTCGCCCCGCTCGCGGTGAGCGACAAAGTCGCTCGCCCGCGTCAAGGGTGAACCGCTCGACGAGATCGCCATCCTCATCGACGACGCCGATGACACTGCCCAGCACATCATGCAGGTAATGATACGTCCACTGGTCCTGCGTGTCCGGGTTGTGACGGATCATCGCCACCTGCTCCGGGTACCGTGCGGGGTCGCCATGCAGGAACTCGCGCACCAGCGGCACGCTCGTCTCACACGGCCAGCCGGCCCCGCAGGAATACTCCTGAATAACTTCAAGCCCGAAGTTCACGTGCCGCGTCCGACGCTTATTGGCGTTGCCGGATTGGCCGTCGATGGCGTCGCGTCGCAGCGCTGTATTCCCGTCAGCCGTTTGGGGTTGTCCACGACGCATGCCTCGCTGCGGGTGGTCAGGCCGGGGCTGAACTCTGACCTTTTCTCTCGGGTTCTTCCCACTCGGCGCTCAGGCTGATGATTCTGCCTTTACCGTCTAGGCATACCGTTCCATCGACTGCCTTCTGATCCATCGACGGCCCCGGACTTAGCGTCAACCCGAAGGCGTCGCAATCCTCATCGTAACTGAAACGGGGCTCACAACCGGAAGCAGGAAGGACTTTGCTGATGAGCTCCAGGCAATTCTTCCCTGTGTGATAAGCGAGACTGATAATTTCTACACCAATCACTTCGCCCCATTCACTGAAGTCCAGCACCATTTCAAGGCGCTTACTCCAGGTCTGATCCGAACCGCGACAAAACTCCACCTTAATTGACCTCCATGTCGTAATTTTCGGAAAGTCATTCATGATCTAATACTGTCCTTTGCGAGGCGGACCCTTGTGAGCGCTTACAATTGCGCCTCCATTTCCCGTGACCACGGTTACATTGTTGACGTGGTCGTAGTAGACCGTCTTGCCGCCCTCGACGGGTACGCCCTTGGTCGTATTAATCGTGTTGTCTACCACGCTTCCATGTATTTTCCGTTTTGGTCCTTCCTCAGTTTCGTAATGCTTTGTGAGCTGACGGCCTTCTGGTGTTCCGCCGTGTTTCGGGCAAGTCGCAGGCGTCTCCACCTTTGGCGGACCGTGTGGAGTCTTTGGACATCGTGCTCCCGCGCCGGCCAGGGCGCCCCTGGCCATGCGAGCGGTCTGGCTGGCCCCAACGACGGTCGCTCCTATCCTGATCGTGCCCTCGGTGTACGCTTCACCCGCGGCCGCGTAATCGCCTCGGGCGACCGCGTCCGCACCATCTCTGATTCCACCGACGCCGATCAGCTCGCCCGCCGTCGCGCCGCCGGCCCCGATCAAGGAAGCACCCACCGAATAGCCCGCGTCTCTAGCCTCACTGTACCGCGATTGCGCATCGGTTATCACTTGATCCGTGGCTTGCACAACACGATCCGCCGCGCGACAGACTGTGCCCTTTGGATCGTCATAAAGTGCGGACGCCGTGTCAGCAACGGCATCCTTCACGCCGCGGGCAGTGTCGACAACACCTTTGCCGACCCCGGATAGAAAGTCACCGACGTCGGCCCAGAAGCTCAAACCGAGGGGATCGATGAAGAAGAGCGGTCCGGAAAGGACGTACTCGTACAGATTGATCGACCCTGCGGCGTACCCAATCGGATCTCGCTGCAACCATCGGCCCAGAACCGGGTCGTAAAATCGGAAGTGGGTGTGATACAACCCCACCGCCGCGTCGTAGCGGTGGCCGGTCCAGAGGAATGGATTGCCGGTTGGGGAGTAGGGCATCTGTCCACAGGCGGGGACGCCTGTGCCACACTCGCTCGCGCGTTCGACCCACGCGCCACTGCCTTCGTTGGCGGCGTCGTCCCATTTCTCGATGAACACCTTGCCGTACGGGTCGTACGTCGTACCCTTGACGCGACGGCGAATGCTCCGCGTTCGCCCCGCTCGCGGTGAGCGACAAAGTCGCTCGCCCGCGTCAAGGGTGTACCGCTCGACGAGCGTGCCGGTTTCATTGACGACGCCGATGACACTGCCCAGCACGTCATGCAGATAGTGATACGTCCACTGGTCCTGCGTGTCCGGGTTGTGACGGATCATCGCCACCTGCTCCGGGTACCGTGCGGGGTCGCCATGCAGGAACTCGCGGACCAGTGGCATGCTCGTCTCACACGGCCAGCCGGCCCCGCAGGAATATTCCTGAATGACTTCAAGCCCGAAGTACACGTGCCGCGTCCTTCTCGGCTCGGGGCGGCCATTCTGACCATCCCAGACAGCCCCCGTCGCCGCCCACATCATTTATTCGACAAGAAAGCATTCTATGTTTGTTGCGCAAACATTCTTGAGGTCATTATTGCATGCGATAGACAGAATCTCATCATGTGACGACAATATTAAAAACCGTCTTTTTTCGTCTGCAACTAGCCAGTCCCAAAGATTCAGCAGACATATGTCTAGCATGCATTCTAAGAATGGTCGATCACTGAGATCGAGTAACTGCCCCGGCGCATCTATTATTGGCATTCGCTTCATACCGATGGATTCATGCATTCGATGGAATAATTCTTCATTTTCTGATGACGGCCACACTCGCCAACCAGTAACAAGTAATAACAACATTCCATCGTTCGGAAGCCACCCCAGAATCTGTTTGATAAGGGCGAACTTCCGCCCACTGTCTTGTGGTATCCTTAGATTCACACTATAATCAAACTGATCTTCGTATGGAACAATATATTCATGTTCCAACAGCCACTTATTACCTGCTCCAGGTGTGAGAAGATTTGAGTTTCTTGTAGTCATATATAACACCTGAACTTTCGAATTGACATTAGCATCTACAGACCCAGTGAGGGAACAGGAATCGGTAGGGGCACGGGAATTGGTGGTGGGGGAAGGGGTTTTGAGTTCAGTATTGCAGACTTTACTTTATCTGATGTGTTGATATAGATATTCTTAATACTCTCGCCCAATGCCTTCGCACCCTTTTTGGCTGTTTCAATGGTTACATCAGCAGTTACAATCGCAATAATCCTGATCTTATCGGTAGTGGTCATTTCCTTAGGCTCAGGTTTCTCCTCATTAGGACATTGTTTTGGATCTCTCCCATGTGCCTCTTCTGGTGTTAGCCGTTTCCCATCTTTATCGTAGTGGTCACGGGGATTACCCAAGCCATCATCGACATCCCAATGTCCCCCTTTTGGATCCCAACTTCCTGTCGGTTGACCTCGACCTGGAACAGGTGTTTTGGGTCCCCAGGTGCCTCCTCGTGGGTTACCGGGATCAGGATTCCATTTCCACCCGTTGCCTGGTGATCCGGGTACCTCAACCGGTGGTGGTCCAAAAGGGCCGGGAAGACCGGTCGGTGGACCAGGAACAGGCCTCGGGGCAAGTCCATTGGGATCGATTAAGATAAGCGGTGCCGACCGCACATATTCATAAAGATTGATAGACCCGCCCTTATACTCGATCGGATCCCGCTGCAGCCAGCGGCCGAGGGTCGGGTCGTAAAATCGGAAGTGGGCGTGATACAACCCCACGGCCGCGTCGTACCGATGGCCCGTCCACATGAACGGGTTGCCGGTCGGCGAGTAGGGCATCTGTCCACAGGCGGGGACGCCTGTGCCACACTCGCTCGCGCTTTCGACCCACGCGCTGCTGCCTTCGTTGGCGGCGGCGTCCCACTTCTCGATGAACGGCCGGCCGTAGGGGTCGTACGTCGTACCCTTGACGCGACGGCGAATGCTCCGCGTTCGCCCCGCTCGCGGTGAGCGACAAAGTCGCTCGCCCGCGTCAAGGGTGTACCGCTCGACGAGCGTGCCGGTTTCATTGACGACGCCGATGACGCTGCCCAGCACGTCGTGCAGATAATGATACACCTGCGGGTTGACCGACGTCGGCGGGGCCGGCGGCTCGCCGTAGGGCACCTCCGTCGGCATCAGGTCGTACGTCACCATCGCCACGGCCTCCGGATACCGTGCCGGGTCGCCGTGCAGAAACTCGCGCACCATCGCCGGCCCGGCCTCACAGAACACATTCTCCCCGCCGCAGGCGTATTCCTGAATGACTTCCAAACCGAAATACACGTGCCGCGTCCTTCTCGGCTCGGGGCGGCCATTCTGACCATCCCAGACAGCCCCCGTCGCCGGGTTCACGTATTCTATTGTACCCGCCCTTGACGCAACGACGAATGCAACTCATTCGTCCCGCTTTGCGGTGGGCGACGAAGTCGCTCGCCCGTGTCGATGGCCCACGCGGTGGCCCAATGCGTCATAGACGGATTCCAGTAGCTCGGGCTCCTCTCCGGGTGGATAACCGGGCACGTGGAGGCCTACCGCGTCGATCGTGTCCCGCCGGATGTGGGCCAGCCGGTTCTCCACGTCGTACTCGTACTCCAGTCCCGGGCCACAAGGGTATTCGCCCGGTTTCCGTGCCGCACTCAGTAATAAGCCCAATGACCCCTAACGATTTCCGCTATCCGCTACCCGTGTAATCACGGTTCATAGTACTACTGGGCGCAACAATTCAGTCAGTTGGATCTCAATAGAACCTGAACCACAAAGTCGTTCCACAGGCAGGTGTGTCATCTCTCGCGCATCGCAGCGCGTGCTCTCAATGATGCCACTAAGATCGAGGTCGTCATCGGAATGAACGACCATCTCTGAATGGGCCGGGTTTATACTGTCGACACGAACGAATGCTGGAAGCGGCCAGGCGGCGCGATCCCATGGCTCGATCCGGCCTATGATCGGCCATTCGCCCTCGTAGAGCCCAAGGTCGCCAAACATCGCCAGAAGCACTGCATCATCGGGCCGATAGTCCATAACTTGTTCGATGGTCGGAACCGCGCCTCTTGCGGGGCCAAAGAAATAGCCAAAGAGAATCTTCCCCTTCTTCCCCCTTGCGATCAGTCCAGTTGCGTAGCCCATGTCATCTCGCAAGGGGATGGCGAACCAGTCGCCCTCGCCGTAGCAGGGACGCCGCTTGATGGCCTTTCGTTTTCTCAACG
This sequence comes from uncultured Planctomycetaceae bacterium, assembly GCA_964385225.1. GTDB lineage: Bacteria > Planctomycetota > Phycisphaerae > UBA1845 > UTPLA1 > UTPLA1. The sequence continues at coordinate 76,717 of CAYLOE010000014.1, read as the reverse complement.
TCAATCTCCCAGTTCCCTTCCTTTCTCAATCAGATCGTTGCGCCGTGGATTTCTCGGAGAAATTGGGTTTCTCTTATTCAACGGCGGCTTATGAGTATCGTGGAGAATCTGTTCGCGGCCCAGCCGCTGATCGAGGTCATTTGATAGCTTATCCCCTACAAAGTCCAAATCCTTTGTTTCCTGACCACGTTTATGTTCCCCTTTCCGTCTCTTCAAGTCAATTGTTTGGCCAGTTCGTTTGACTTCCCCCGACTTGGGGTCAACAAGTTTATACGTTCCTCCCTGCTTTGGACACGACTTAGCAAGGTCTTCGCCGACCTTAACCGTCTTCTTGGTTTTATTGATTCGATTAGCGTTCTCAGCAACACATGCCGCGTTGCGAGCGAGCTTCGCGCTATCTCCTCCCGGCAACATCCCAATCGCGCATATTCCGGCCTCTTTTAAGTCACCTCGCGCCGCCGCACGGTCCGATTCCGCCGTGTGATAGCGTTGCACGTAATTCTGATCGATGCCGAAATTCGTCAGATTCACAAAGAGGCCATAGAGCAGTACGACCCAGAAAGTGGAAGTGCGGATGCTCGCTGAGAAACCGCCGAGCCCGAACTTGCCGTGCTCCGCCGCAATGGCAATCGCCTCCCCAGGCCCGCCGGGCATATCTCGAAAGATGAGCAGCAGAATGATTCCGGCGCCGCTGATGAGCACCATGCTCTGTACGACGTCCGTCCAGATGACAGCGCGGATGCCGCCGAGGACGGTGTAAACAGTCGCCACGACGCCGATGGTCAGAATGATCGTCTGCATGCGCCACCCAAGCAGGGCCTGCAATGCCAGGGCGGTGCCGAACATGATCGCCCCCATGCGCGCAAGCTGCGTCAGCAGATAGCAGGTGATGGCGTACAGCCGCGCCCACGGTCCGAAGCGCCGTTCGAGGTGCGCGTAGGCGGAGATTTCGCAGCCGCGCCGATAGAACGGCACGAAGTAGCGAACGGCGATCCACGCGGCGATCGGCAGCGAAAGCGAGAACACAAACGCATTCCAATTCGTCGCGTACGCCTTGCCCGGCACACCGAGAAAAGTATTGCTGGATAGAAACGTCGCGAAGATCGACAGACCCACCGCCCAGCCGGGAAGCCCGCGGCCGGCGATCATGAAGTCGCGGCTCGTACGGCTCGTTCGCAGAAACCAGCAGCCCAGCAGAGCGATGCCGAGGATGTAGGCGACAAGCACGACAAGGTCGGCCGTAGGCAATGAAGCCGTGTTCATATCGTGGATCGTATCGGATCGACGCCGCTCGGTCCGCCGGCTTCGTTGTGTCGTCAGCCGACGTGCTAGACGTTACACTGGCGGGCCGAAACGTGTCCGGCACGGCAATGGGGCCAGGGGTTGAGTTCATGACGGAGGCACTGTGGATTCTGCTAGGGCTTGTGATGGGCGCCGCGGTCGGTGTCTATCTGGGCATGATTCGCGGCCGACGCGGGGTCGAGGCGGAGCTGGTAACGGCTAAGAGCGAGTTCGCCGGTTCGCAGGCCACGCTGTTGGAACTACGTTCACAACTCGTGACGCGCGATCGCGAGATGGCCGAGCTACGCACCGCGCTGGAGGTGGAAAAAGTCGCCGGCGCGGATTCCAAAGCCCGGCTGGAATCCGCCCGCGAGCATTTCGCCGAGCAAAAGCGGCAGATCGAGCAGATGCAGGAGAAAGCCCGTGAGGCGTTCGCAGCGCTGTCCTCCGCCGCGCTTAAGAGCAACAACGAGCAGTTTATCACGCTGGCCGATACGAAGTTCAAGCCGATCCGCGAGCAACTGGAGCGCTACGAACAGCACGTCAAGGCCATCGAAGAAGCGCGCAACAAGGCGTACGGCGGCCTCAAGGAAAAACTCGAGACGCTCGAACAGCGCAGCGACAAACTCTCCAGCGAGACGGGCCAGCTTGTCGCCGCACTTCGCCAGAGCGGGGCCAAGGGCAAATGGGGCGAGGTGACGCTCCAGCGCATCGTCGAGCTTTGCGGTCTTAATGAACACTGCGACTTTGAAACGCAGACGTCGATCGAAGGCGGGCTGCGGCCGGACCTGGTCGTACGCCTCCCCGGCGGGCGAAGTCTCGTCGTCGATTCCAAGGTGAGCACGTCGGCCTACCTCGACGCAGCCGAGGCGACCAGCGACGACGAGCGAAAGCGGCACATGGATCGATTCGTATCCAGCGTGCGCGCGACGCTTCGAGGTCTGGCAGGCAAGGAATACTGGCGGCAGTTCTCGCCCGCGCCGGAGTTCGTGGTGATGTTCATGCCCGGCGAAGCGTTCTTCTCAGCGGCGCTATCGCAGGATCGCGATCTCCTGGTGGAAGGCGTGGACAAGGGCGTATTGCTGGCGTCACCGACGACGCTCATCGCGCTTCTGCTCGCAGTGCGGCACGGCTGGCAGCAGCAGCAGGTAGCGGAGAACGCGGAGAAGATCGCCGCCGCGGGTCGCGAGCTTTATGATCGGCTCTGCACCTTCGTTTCACACCTCGACAGCATCCGCGGCGCGCTGGAGAAGGCCACCGATGCCTATAACAAAGCCGTGGGCAACTGGACCAGCCGAACCGAGCCAAGCGCCCGACGGCTCAAGGAACTCGGCGCGGCGGAGGCGAACAAGGAACTGGGCGAATTGCAGATGTTGGACGTGAACATGCGCGTACTGCCAAGCATGGAGGATGAATTGAGTATTTAGTACGGCCCCTGCTCGGGCTTGCTTCTTCGCGAACCGTCGCGGCCGCTGCCTTACTCAGTTCTACTTTCACAACCGGGGTAATAAATGACATCAAACGGCCTGTCCTTCCTTGCGTCACACTCCCGACCGTCGCTCGTCGCCATGGTCCATGTCCGCGCCCTACCAGGCACGCCGCGCAGCCGTGACGGCATCCGCACGATCGTCGAGCGCGCTGTCAGCGAGGCCAAGCAACTGGCCGATGGCGGGGCCGATGCCATCCTGCTGGAAAACATGCATGACCTGCCGTACCTCAATCGCCGCGTGGGGCCGGAGATCGTCGCGTCCATGACTGCTGTCGCCTGCGCCGTGCGGCAGGCGGTCGCCGTGCCGCTGGGTGTACAGGTGCTTGCGGGGGCCAATAGGGCGGCAATCTCCGTCGCTCATGCGGCAGGACTGCAATTCATCCGCGCCGAGGGGTTTGTCTTCTCGCAAGTGGCCGATGAAGGGCTGATGAGCGAGGCCGACGCCGGTCCGCTGCTCCGTTTTCGTCGAACGATCGGCGCCGAGCATGTGGCCATCATCGCCGACGTGAAGAAAAAGCATTCATCGCACGCCATCACCGCAGACATCAATCTTGCGGAATCAGCCCGCGCTGCGGTATTCGCCGGCGCCGACGGTGTCGTGGTCACCGGCACGGCGACCGGCCAACCCACGCGGCCCGAAGATGTGGTCGCAGTCTCCGAGTCGATCGACGAGCCCATTTTTGTCGGCAGCGGCGTCACCCCCGAGCAGGTGCCGGCCCTGGCCCAACACGCCGACGCATTGATCGTGGGCAGCTACCTGAAGAAAGACGGAAACTGGGAGAGCGAGCTCGATCCGGCGAGACTCGCGTCGCTCGTCAACGCGATTCGAGCACCCTAGCATCTCTTTGCGGATGCAACGGACTCCTTGCCTTGTCTTGTACGGGTGGATCATGACCATCTCTGAAGCGCTTCTGCAAAGACTGACCGACCGCGTGATGCGTATGCGAGCCGCCCTGGAGCGATTCGACGACACGAGCGCCGAGGCCGCGAGAGTCGGGCCGCGATGGAACGTACGCGACCTTGTCGGGCATTTCATCTTCTGGAATGCCGAAGCCGCGGCACGCATGCCCGAGCTGTCGAAGGGTGCGGCCGCGCCGAGCTACGATTTTGATCGCATGAACGACGAGACCTACCGCAGGTACCGCCGCATGTCCTTTGTGATGCTGTTGCCGCAACTGCGACAGTCAGAGGAACGTCTGGCCACGGCGATCCGTGCCGTCCCCTCGCCGCTGCTCATCGAATCCCCGGTACGCACCTGGATCGACGAAACCGTGCTCGAGCACTACGACCATCACTGGCCCGGCCTGCGCGACGCTACTGCGTAAGTCGGCACTGCATCCATGGACGATGGGCCGTGCCCACCCTGCGGGCTGCGACTTGTTGCGACGTTAGCGCGACTTACGGGCCGGCAATTTGGCATTCGCGGTCTTGCGGGATGCCTGCGATTTGGGAAGCGATTGAAGCGCCGCACCGAGCTCACCGGACACGCCGCCGGGCAGTTGATCGAGCAGTCGCCGCACTTGATCGAGCGTCTTCGGATCCAATTGATCGGCCGAAACGTGACCCACGGTATTCAGGTCATGTACGGCCTTCTGCAGGTTGGGGATTCGTTCGAGCGGGTTGGTCCGCACGACGAGGTCTCCCAGAAATCGCGCGCGAGATTCCGCGGAGAGTCGCCCGATCGTCTCGCCGATTTTCACGCCCGTCGCGCCGTTGGTGGCGATTCGCCCGTCAGCGAGCGACTTGCCGTAGGGTTCGAGCGAGGTCGACGCCCAGCAGATGCAGAGCACCATCGTGGCGGCTTCGACAAGACCAAGCGACATTCCGGAGAAGCGATCGACGGCCAGCAGCGTGCGGCGCTTCTCGATCATGCGCCGGCGGATGGCTCTGCACATAAAGAACGCCGTGAGCCAGATGAGAAACGAAGCGATCATTGTCAGAAGGGAGCCGGCGCTTTCGGAGGTAATCCCCGCGGCGCCGAGTCCTGCGCCGACGGTTTCCCTCAGTTGACCGTTGAAGATGACCAGGCAGGCAATGACGGCGATCATGCCGAGCTTGCGAAAGCCGCCGCGCCAAAGTCCGTGCATCCCGAGCGGAGCAAGTAGGACCGCGGCAATCTGCCCGAGCAGATAATCTTCGCGACTGCTGAAGTAAAACAGACCGCCGCACAGTCCGAGCAGGAGCGCAAAGAGAAACAAGGGCGATGACGACCCCGCCGAGGATTTGCCGGCGCCGCCGGGTCGTCGCGGACCGGGTGTCGGGCGCGCCGGCGCTTCGTAAGGCGCAAGATCATACGCTTCGGAGTGTCGGGGCGCAGCGCCGCGCGATGGCTTGAGAAGGAGCACGCAACTATCCCTCCGTCGAACGACGGTCGGCAGGGGACATGCGACCCCGACCACCGGCTGCGGCGTTCGGCGCTGGGCCGGAACGCGTGCTTTCGACAATACAAGCATCGGATACAGCGAAGGGTGTATCCGGTTGAAAAGGGCGAAAAATGCGCGGCGAAGTCGGATAATCCAGCAATCGTCCGCATCGTCATGCAATGCGTGCAGAAGATCGGACGTTGGAGCCGCGGGTCGAGGGTGGCGTGTGAACGGGGGCTGCTTTGGGTTAGAATGCCGAGCGTTCCAGTTTGCAGGCCGTCCGGCGTTGTTTGTCTGCGTTTCTTGTTCGTGTGTGCCCCATAACGGCCATCCAGACGAGGTATCCCGTGCGTGATCGACATCAGCAAACGGTACGAGTTTTATTGATCGCTGCGATTCCCTGCTTCGGCGCGGCGCCGGCGGCGAGCGGACAGTCGGCGCCGATACCGCCCGGTTACCGGCCGCATGTCTACACCACGGCCGGCGGATCGATCGACTGGGCTCGTGGGGAGATCGTCGCCGAGGGCATCGGTCGAGCCAAGAGCGGCAGGGACCAGGACCGGCGAATGGCGGAGCGAGCGGCCGAAGTCGTGGCGGCGCGTAATGCCGCGTTGATGGCACTTGGTCTCTTCATGGATCGCAGCAACATGCTGAGAGACATGAAGGATGGCGAAGTTCATCTTGAGGCGATGCTTGCAGGTCATGAAGTCACCTCACTCAAATGGGAAGATGCGGCGAATCCGCCCGTCTGCAGTGTGCAGCTGCGCTTGCCGATGTGGGGGGTCAAAAGCGTGGCATCGCTCGTCTTTGAGCAGCAGCGCACGTGGGCTCGCGCTTCGGCCCGGATGCCGCTGGCGCCGCCGCGAATCGGCGAGCCGGAGGCCGACGAGGTGCTGATCATCGACGCCCGCGGGCTCAATCTGCTGCCCTGCATGTTTCCCATCGTGGTGAATTCCGACGGCCGCGTGTTGTACAACTTCGCCGGACGTTCGCAGGTTCACGGCGACATTCTACCGGTCCTGCACTATGTCGAAGTGGACCCGGCCGCGATGGCAGCCGCGCCAAAAACCGAGTCGAACGAGGACATGAAATCCGAAGATCGGGCGACCACGCGCCCGGCGGATCGCGCGTCCCCGGGCCTCGCGGAGCTTCCCGTCGGGCGGAATCAGATTCACGTTCGCGCCATGAAGGCGGGCGGAACCACGCGCGCCGATATCGTCCTGCGTCGCGATGACTGCAAGCGGCTCGCCGACAGCGCTCAGGTGACGCGGCTCCTCAAGTACGGGCGGGTGCTGGTTGTGGTCGATCCTCTGCCGTCGGATGCCTCGCTCCCCAGGCAGCGAGAGCGCTAATGTTCTATTTCGCAGCGAGCGATGCGCAGACGAGTTCTTCGTCGTTTCGGGCGAAGACGTGGCGATCGGCGAATGCGGGATGTGACCAGCAGACGCCGCCGCGCCGCGAGGGAAGCTGATCGCGCGTCGGGTTGAGGAGCTTGGCGCGGCTGATTTCCTTGAATCCGGCTGGCGACAATTCGCTGATAATCAATTCGCCTTTTTCCGTGAACATCCAGGTTTTGTCTTCGTGTTCGATGAAGTGAATCGTCGCCCAGCGTTCCTTCGGTACGGCTTCGAGACTCTCCCACACGCGGTCGCCGGACATCAGCTTGAGGCAACGAAGTTCGCCGTAGCTGTCCACGCCGTAGATGTAGTCGCCCTTGAGGTAGGGCGTGGAGATGATGGAGTGCAGACTGTCGGTGTTCATCTCGCTTTCGCCGGCGCGTTTCCAGACCTGTTCGGCGTCGAGTTCTTTGGAGTCGAGTCGGATGAGCAGGGAGCCGTCGAAGAAGTTGGAGACGAAGATCATGCCGTTGTGATACACCGGGTCGCTGATGCCGATGACCATTTTCGTCGGCGGGAAGGGCGCCTTCCAGTGCAGTTTGCCGGTCAGGGGATCGAGACCGACGACATGGTCGCCGGTGTAGCAGACAAGGACGCGACGACCGGCCTGCTCGATGATGACCGGCGCGGAGTAGGAGGCATTGTCGGAAAGGGCGTGCCAGCGGAGTTCGCCGGTCTTCCTGTCGAAGGCGACGAGGCAATAGTCTCCATCGCCGCCGATCTGCAGAATGACGAGATCGCGTTCGATGAGCGGGGCGCAGGCGATTCCCCAGATGGGCATGCGGATCTTGTATTCGGCGGCCAAATCTTTCTGCCAGAGAATCTTGCCGTCGGCCGCGTCGAAGCAGAAGAAATGGCCCATCGTCCCCAGTGCGTAGGCGCGGCCGTCGTTGATGGTGACCGAAGCGCGCGGGCCGGCGTCGTAGCCGACGTCCTTGTAGGGGCAGTCATAGCTGTGCGACCAGATCGGTTTGCCGGTCTTTGCATCGAAGCAGTGAACGCGCTCGACCTGTTTGGGCTCGATCAAACGGTCGGTGACATAGACGCGGCCCTTCGCCACGGTCGGCCCCGTGTAGCCGCTGCCGATCTTCACGCGCCACAGGATATCAAGTTGCGGCTTGTCGAATTTTCTGACAATCCCGGATTCGCGCCAGACGCCGTCGCGCTTCGGGCCTCGCCATTGCGGCCAGTCGTCGGCGCGGACAGATGTCGTCACCAGGCAGATGAGTGAAGAGGCCAGAACCGCAAGGATGATCGGTCGCAGAAACCGGGTCGTCATTCGTTACTCCTTCAATCAGGGCCGCGATCGAACACGCGGCGAATCATGTGGATGGACGCCCGTCACGGTGGGCTGCTGCATTGGCTCCGCCCCGTTGTGCGACGCCTTCATTGGTCAGCACAATCCAGTCGTCATCGCAGTGGCCGACGTCGCCACGGTCGATTGAGAACAGCTTGCGCGCCGGGGGTTTCATGAAGGACATAAGCAGGTCGAAGTCTTCGCGCTGCATGACCAGATAGACGGGCTCGCTGCCTTCGAGCAGGGCGCAAATGCGCGATGCGACCATCATGCGCATTTCGTCACCGGTAGCACGGCGATGGTGCTGCGCGATGAGCTTGTAAGGGTCGATGATCTGTCGCAGGGGCCGCTGCCCGTAGAAAACGACGCGACCGTCGGGACGATTGCTGGCCCAGTAGAAGGCGGCATCGTCGGAGACGCCTGACTTGTGCAGTTCGGTGACAAGATTCATCGGCGTGTCGAGATTTCCGAGGGCCGGTCCCATGACGCACCACGCGCTCGTGAAGCACACAAAGGCCGTGGCCCCGACGGCGATAAAGCTTCGTTGACGGTGGTTTTGAACGTACCAGATCGCCGCGGCCGACATGCCGACGAAGATCATCACGCTGAAGGCAACGCCGAGGAGCACCACCGAGCCATGCCATGCCTCGGGGTAGAGTCGCGGCAGCATTAACCCTCCGACGATCGGAATGGCCGCGAGGATGGCGAGAATGCCGGCGACAGCCCATTTGGCACGTCGCTGGGACGCGATGACCGTCACGAAGAAGAACCGATACAGAACCGGCGCGAGCAGCAGGACGCATCCGGGAACGATCGGCAGGATGTAATACGGCTTCTTGAAGCTCATCGCCGAGGCGAAAATCAGCGGCACGATCACCCAGCACCAGGCATAGATGAGCGGCTTGCGGTAAGGCGCGTAGAAACGAAGGAAGGGAGAGATCAACGCCTCCGGCAGCGACAGACACCACGGAAGCATCATCCCGAAAAGAATCGGCAGGTAATAGTGAAAGTCGCCCCACTCGCAGCCGGGGTAGTCGCCGCGTGCGCGATCGAGGAATTCATAGTTCCAAAGCTGCCACGCATACGGCTCCTGCCGTGCGACGCCGATCATCCACGGCAGAAAAACGAGCAGAAACAGCGGAATGCCCCACCAGAGGCCCAGCGAGGTCAGAGCCAGCCGCAGCCGTGGGAGAAAATCGCGCACGGAGAATGCAGCGATGCGCCCGATGCGCCGCGGCCCACCGACCGACAGCAGTCGCATGCCGCGCTCGGTCCACCACCAGACAGCGATGGGCAGGGCGACCATCGGCATCGGCATCGGCCCTTTCGCCAGCATGGCCAGGCCCAGGGCGATGTAGAATCGTGCCAGATGCATCCGCGAGCGGGTCGCAACCGTGGCCTGCTGCGACCACCAGAACTCGGCAAAGGCCCACGTACAAAATAAGACGAGGAGTGCTTCAGCCGTGGCATTCACGGCGAACAGCAACATGCCGACGCTGGTCGCGGCGATAAAGCCGGCCATGTTCGCCATGTGACGCGGATAGATGCTTCGTGCCAGCCGCCAGACAATGAATACGGTCAAAATCGTCGCCAGCATCGACGGCAGTCGCGCGCTGACATCCGAGACGGGCAAACCCTCGGCCGATGGCGGCATATACATGGAGAAGGCGGCGACCAGCCATGCAGAAAGGGGAGGTTTTACCAGAAAGGGCGTGTCAAGATAGTCCGGCACGAGCCAGTGACCGCTTTGAAGGGTCTGCCGTGCGGTCTGAGCGACGATGACTTCGTGATCGCCAAGACGCGGGCCGCCGGTCAGCATGAAGCACGCGGCCGCGACCGTCAGCACGGCAACCATGACGAGCAGCGAGCGCGGCCACGGTGAATCGTTATCAGGTGCGAGCGGCGGATGTCGGGGGTGATGCTGCATGTCTGACATTGTTTTCATGTCTCGAACGTGACAGTCGTCTTCACGAATAAGCGAGTCGGTTACTTTATTGTGAATCAGCGGTGTCTGGCCTGCCATGCGGCCAGCTCCGCGAGATCGGCGGCCAGTTGGCGATAGGTTTCAAAACTCAGGGCCTGCTGTCCGTCGGACAGGGCTTTTTCCGGCTCGGGGTGCGTTTCAACCATGACGCCGTCAGCGCCGGCGAGGACGGAAGCCCGAGCCAGCGGCGGAACGGCCCAGTGGATGCCGACACCGTGGGACGGATCGGCGATAACCGGCAGATGCGAATGATGCTTGATCATCACCACGGCGGACAGGTCGAAGGTGTTGCGCGTCATCGTTTCAAAGGTTCGGATGCCGCGCTCACAGAGGATCACCTGATAGTTGCCCAGTGAGAGCAGGTACTCCGCTGCCATGAAAAGCTCCTGCAGGGTCGCGCTGATGCCGCGCTTGAGCAGCACGGGCTTGCGAAGGCGGCCGGCGGCTTCGAGCAGGGAGAAGTTCTGCATGTTGCGCGCGCCGATTTGCAATACGTCCGCCACTTCGGCGACGGCATGAAGCGTTTCGGTGTCCTTCGCTTCGGTCACGATCCGCAGATCGAAGCTTCGCTTCACCTCGTCCAGCAGTTGCAGGCCCTCCTCTTTGAGGCCCTGAAAGGCATACGGGCTGGTGCGCGGCTTGAAGGCGCCGCCACGAAAGAACTTCGCGCCGCTGGCGGCAACGAGTTCGGCCGTGCGAAAGACCTGGTCGCGAGACTCCACCGAGCAGGGGCCGGCCATCAGTGCCATCGATCCGTCGCCGATCTTCGCTCCGCGCACGTCCACGATCGTCGGATCGGGCTTTACTTCCCGGCTGACAAGTTTGTAGGGCTTGGAGACGGGGACGCACTCGGACACACCGGACAGGTTCTGAAAGGTCTCCGGCGGCAGCGGTCCCTGGTTGCCGGTGATGCCGACGGCGGTGCGAATGCTGCCGGGGATTTCGTGCGGCGTGAAGCCGATTTCGCGAATGCGCCGACAAACGGCTTCAATCTGTTCGGGCGTCGCGCCCTTTTCCATCAGGATAAGCATGGTGTCTTTCCGGCGAGAAATTCTCAGCACGAAGAAGCGTCATCCGGCTTCCTCCGGCTTACGGGTCTCTGGTTGCTGATTGCACTCGCTCGGCATAGCCCTGCAAGTGCGCACAAAGCTGGGACTCCTTCGGATCGGACATGTCGAGTCCGTGTTCTTCCACGAGTTCCTTGCGGACCTTGTCGATCGTCCAGCCGCAGTATCTTAGTCGATAGGCGGCCAATACGGCGTTGGAGCGCTGCTTGCCCGCGGCGCAGTGAAAAAAGACCGGCCAGTTGCCCTCCTGGGCCACGGCATCGGCGGCGCGATCCATCATCTCATAATCCCCGCGACCGTCGCCCGGCATCGGAAAGCGGTAGAGTTTCATGCCCAGGCGGCGGGCCTCGTTGAGCATCGCCTGCTCGTTCTCGCGATCTGTCGGGCCGGTCAGACTGACGATCGTACGAATCTGCTTGTCCTGCCGCAGGTGGCGAATCTCATCCACGGCGGGAAAGCCGCCGCGATAGATTCGGCCCGGTACCACTTCGGCAAAGCGCCGCGGATAGCGGGCCTGATCGATCAAGTGCGAGAGGGCGATCGTCGCCGCCGGTGGCGCCAGCAGCAGCAGGATGATCAGTAAGGTTCGTTGCATGGTGTTGATTTGCTGAGGGCTCGCCCGGTCGATGTCGCGGCGACGGCATCGGCCGTCCGCCGCTGGGGGCGACGCGGTTGCCTTTACCCGACCGTCATCGCCGCCGGCTCACCGACCGTGTTGATGTAGTTAATGAGCTGTCGTAGCCGACCGTGGGAGCGACGATCAAAATGCATTGTCAGCCGCGGCTTGTCCGGGACTTCGTCGCCTTCTTCGGGCAGGGCGCGCGTTTGTTCGATCGTGCCCGACTCGATGATGTCGGCGAACTGGCCCTGAAGGTGAACGACCGCTTCTTCCGGTAACGGCTCGTTCATCCGAATGACCAGCGTGTCTCGCACGTAGCGATACGAGTGGAACCGGCGATAAAAGGTCAGTATCTCCTGAACGGCATCTTCGACGTCGTCCGTCAGCTTGATCAGGTGCATGTCTTCCGGGCTGATCATGCCCGTGCGCAGAAGCTCGGCCTTCACGTAGGTTCGCCAGTGCTGCCAGTAGGTGCCGCCCGGCGCGTCCATCATGATAATGGGCACAAGCAGGGCCTTACCCGTCTGTACGAGGGTCAGCACTTCGAAGCCCTCGTCCTGCGTGCCGAAGCCGCCGGGGAAGAGGACGACCGCCTTGGCTTCTTTCATGAACATCAGCTTGCGGGTGAAGAAATACTTGAAATTCACCAGCTTATGGTCGTCGGCGATGATCGTGTTGGTCTTCTGCTCGAATGGCAGACTGATGGAAACGCCGAAGCTCGCCTCGACGCCGGCGCCGCCGTGGCCTGCCTTCATGATGCCGTCACCGGCGCCGGTGATCACCATCCATTTGCTCTCGCGCATACGCTCGGCGAACCGGACCGCCTGGATGTATTCCGGATGGTCTTCCTTCGTGCGTGCCGATCCGAAGATCGACACCTTGGGGATGTCTTCGTACGGCGCAAAGATTTTGAAGGCGTAGCGCAGCTCGCCAAGCGCTCGATCGACAAGCTTGACCTCGGCGCGTCTGGTCTCGTCACGGGACATGCGGCAGACCGTTTTGATCATGCTGGCGTAGAGGTCCGCGTCCGGTCCGGGGGCGTATCGCTGGACGAATTCATTGATCGCGGCGTCGCGTGCGGCTCGTTCTTCGGGACTAAGGAGACTGGAATCACTTGTACTAGCTGGGCTGGTATCACTCATCTTCTTGTCAGACCTCTTCTCTCATGTTTTCTGCTCTTTACAAGCCCATGAGTATATCGCAGGTCGCCCATGCCGACAAAGCCCCGCCCCTGCCGGTCGCAAGCGATTGACGGTAAAGGAAATACGCCGACTCGGCGTTTGAATGACCGGTTGAGCCGGATACGGGTTTCGACACTCCGCGAAGGGCAGCATGGCCGCGCCGCGTCACGGGCATGCCACCCGGCGATCGATGGCAATCGGTAACAGTCGTCGAGCGCCTACAAATTCCCCCGCCGCCGCTGCTCCTCTTCGATGCTCACGAACAGCGCCTTGAAGTTCCCCACGCCGAAGCCGCTACGTTCTCCGAGTTGGGACCGACTGGGCGGCCGTTTGGTCCAACTTCCGCTGATCCCCCTGTGCGCCCGTTGCGCGTACGATGTCAACGAACGGTCCCGTTTCAACAGCGTGTCGAAAATATTCGATCTCTTCCTCCGGCGTCATATCCTTGATCGTCTCGTAGATTTCCTGCTGGACGCGGCGCTTAAACTCGATGCAATCGAACGGTTTTTCACGTGCCGACTTCGTCATGACCCACCTCGCGTGGTGAAATTATAGTCAGGATTCCGTACCCATTCGCCAGATTGACTTGATTGTACGCCTTGATCTTGTCGAGCCGGACAATGTGCCGGAAGTTCCACGAAACGATTGCGTCGGCGCGAGCGATCGTCGCAGCCGCAACATGCGTCGCATCATCGAGCCATCGACGGGACACAATAGCCGACTCAATGTACGCGTTGCGAAGCGCGAGAACCTCCCCCGAGAGTGTCACGCGTTCCACGCTTGTGGTAGGGAGTCGCTGAAGGACGGCGCGAACCTCCGCGGGCGCCGGCGCAAGCTCCTGCAGAACGACGTCACTGAGCAGGAGCGTGATATGTCCGAGGCCCACAAGCTCGAATAAATGTAACGAGTGCGAGGCGAACTCGGGATCCAGACATCCCCCGAAAACGGAGGTGTCCGCATACACGCGCATGGATTTTGCCACCGCCATAATGCCTGACGTCCTACAGATTCCCCCGCCGCCTTTGCTCTTCCTCGATGCTCACGAACAGCGCCTTGAAGTTCCCCACGCCGAAGCCGCGGCTGCCGTGGCGCTCGATCACTTCGTAGAACAGCGTCGGCCGATCCTCCACCGGCTTCGTGAAGATCTGCAGCAGGTAGCCCTCGTCGTCGCGGTCGGCGAGGATGCCAAGGTCACGCAGCTCCTTGTAGTCTTCGTCAATCTTGCCCACGCGATTCGGCAGGGCGTCGTAATACGTATCCGGCACGCGGAGAAACTGTACACCGCGCTCCCGCAATTCCCGCACCGTCTTGCAGATGTCGCCGGTATTCAGCGCGATGTGCTGCACGCCGGGGCCGTAATAAAACTCAAGATACTCCTCGATCTGACTTTTCTTCTTCCCATCGGCCGGCTCGTTGATGGGAAACTTGATGCGCCCCGTGCCATTCTGCATGACCTTGCTCATGAGGGCGCTGTATTCGGTGCTGATATCGTCATCGCTGAAGTGGGCAAGTTGTGTGAAACCGAGAATGTGGGCGTAAAAGTTGACCCAGTTATTCATCGCGCCGAGTTCGACGTTGCCGACGATGTGATCCACGGCGACGAGGCCGGTCGGCTTGCCCGGCGGGCAGTCGACCTTCACGAAGCCGGGGGCGAAGACGCCCTTGTAGTCCCTACGCTCGACGAAGGTGTGAACCGTCTCGCCGTAAGTGCGAATTGTGGCGCACTTCCATGGACCGTGCTCGTCCTTGAGCGTTTGCGGATGGGCCACGATCGTCGCACCGCGCTGTTTGACCGCTGCGATGGAGGCGTCGACATCGTTCACCAGGAAGGCGACGACCTTCACGCCGTCACCGTGAAGCGCACAGTGTCGGGCGACTTCATGATCCGGCGTCAGGGCCGAGGTGAGCACGAAGCGGATCTTGCCCTGCTCCAGCACATAGCTCGCACGCTGCCGGTCGCCCGTCTCCAGGCCGCGATACGCAACAATGTTGTAGCCGAACATGTGGCGGTAGTAGTGGGCCGCCTGATGGGCGTTACCGACGTAAAATTCCACATGGTCGATGCCCTGCAGCGGGAGAAAATCCTCCCCCGCGACCTTCGAAGCGGACGCCGTGGTGGTCTTGCCTGCCGGAGTCGTCGTCGGAGTTGCCATCGTCGTTCCTGCCTTTCCTGAATCCCTCGCTCGGCAGTAAGGAGTATAACACGCCGTGCGCGTTCGCATCCAGCGCCCACCCCGGAAGCCGCTTCGCCGGCCGGGCCGGCAGCCCGGTATCCGGTTAGCTGTATGGAACCGGCAAAACCGCTAGAATGGATACGACGTACAACCATTCAGGAGTGGATTGGGCGGGGGATGCGGGTATCCCGGACATCAAGCCGCAGGCAGGACGCCTCACAAACGAAACCATGATTTATCGCTCACAGCACGCTGGAGCGAGGATGGGCCGTCGCATGAAATCGAACAAGTTGTTTCGCACGTCGCTCGTGTGGGTCGCCCTGCTGCAAGTCTCGGCCGCGCTGGTCTCGGCCGGTGAACGGCGATCGGCGAATGACTCACACTTCTCCGAATCGGTCTTCCTTGATCGCGTCAGCATTCTCGCGAGCGACGAATTCGAAGGCCGCGGTACAGGGCAGGAAGGCATCGACAAGGCGGCCGACTACATCGCCACCGAGTTCGCTGAAATGGGCGTGCTCCCCGGCGGTGACGACGGCGCCTACTTCCAGAACTTCACGCTGAATCTCTCCAAGCGGATCGCCGCAGGAACTCGCCTGCGGATCGGTCTCAAGGGCGAATCGCCCATACAAACGGCGAAGCTGCACGATCAATACACGGCCTTTCCCTTCTCCGCGAGCGAGGCCTTTGAAGGTGAAGTCGTCTTCGCCGGATACGGGATCATCTGCGAAGAAGAAAATTACAACGACTACGCCGGCCTCGATGTCGCCGGCAAGGTCGTGCTCGTTCTGCGCCGCGCGCCGAGGTTCGCTGAGTTCTCTCGAACAGACATGGCCTTTCGCACGAAGGCCAGCCGCGCTAACGGCCGCGATGCCGCGGCTTTGCTGATTGTGAACCCGACCTTCGACGAAGACGGCGACACGCTTTTCGATTTCGGTGATTCCGGCCTCGGCGGCGCCGGCGGCTTCGGGTCGCAGTCCTACGGCCTGCCGATGCTCCATATCCGTCGCGATCTGGCCGAGCAGTTGCTCCGTGCCGGCGGTTTGCCGGATCTGGCGACGCTCGAAAAACAAATCGACGAAACCGAGCGGCCCAGGTCGGCGCCGCTCGAAGGCGTAAGCGTGCGCGGCCAGGTGAAGATCGAGCCGGTCGCGAGCCCAGCGCGAAATGTCATCGGCGTAATTCCAGGCACGGGACCGAACGCGGACGAATTCATCGTCCTCGGTGCGCATTACGATCACCTCGGCATCGTCCGCAAGGGCGAGGAAGATTTTGACGCCGAGAAGCACATCTGGAACGGCGCCGACGATAATGCCAGTGGTACGTCCCTCGTCATGACCGTTGCGGAAGCGTTTGCGCGGGGGCGCGCGCCCAACCGGTCGCTGCTGTTGATACTCTTTACCGGCGAGGAGCGAGGATTGCTCGGCTCCAGGCATTACGTGGATCATCCGACCGTCGACCTCAAGCGGGTTGTCGCCATGTTGAACTTCGACATGGTCGGGCGACTCAAGAAGGACACGCTGGAAGTCGGCGGCATGCGCACCGGCGGTTTCGAGCCGCTCGTGCGACGCCTGGCAGAGACACACGGCCTCAAGGTCAAGGACGGCGGCGGGGGCCGCGGCCCGAGCGATCACACCAGCTTCTACAACAAAAACATTCCGGTCATGTTTTTCTTCACCGGTCTCCATCGGCAGTACCACCAGCCCGATGACGACGTACCGCTCCTGAATATTCCTGGTGCGATTCAGATTGCCAAACTGGTCGCCGACGTGGTGGACGAAATCGACACGTCGGAACAGACTCCGAAATTCGCCAAAGACAATCGCAGCCCGCGAATCAACCGACGACAGATTGACGACGACGATGAGGAGCACGTCGAAGAAACTCGCGTCGCCGCTGCCGCCGGTCGGGCACGCACCCCATCGACAGGAAGCGGAAGGGGTCAGGGCACGCAACCGGCTGCGGCAGGCGAGCGTGTTCGACTGGGAATTCATCCGGACCCGACGGAAACGAAGGACGGCGTGCGAATCGCAGAGATCATCGCGGACTCACCGGCGGATCGAGCGGGCATGAAGGAAGGCGACCGAATCGTCCGGCTGCGTCAAAAGGAAGTGGCCGGCATCGAAGACCTTCTCGTAATTCTCGAAGGCCTGAAATGGGGCGACGAGTCGACCGCAGTCGTCAAGCGAGATGGGAAGGACATCGAGTTGCCGATCCAATTTGGCGAGAAGCCGGCGGCACGGCCCACCGTGGCACACATGCAGGATGGCGCCGCGACGCGGGGAAGCATGGTTGAGCTGATGACGGCGTATGCAGATTGGATCCAGCGCCGCGAGTCACTGATGGGTCGAGCGATCGAGGTCACACGCGAGGAGCAAGCCGAAGCGATCGTGCTTCGTATCAACGGGCTCGATCCGGACCTGTGTTCACGTATGAATGACGAGACGCTTGATCTGATCCGAAGATATCCCGGCGGAGTGAGTCAAGTGGAAACTTCCATCGCCGTATCGACAGATACATCGGGCGAGTTGACTTCGGTCGTGACGATTCGCGTGCCCACTCGTACAAAGCCGCAACAGAAGACAGCTGCGCGCGAGCATGCGCATCCCACGGCAATCGCCCGTGCGGACAAGCCCGTTATGCACGATGCGCCGCACGGTAAACCTGCGTCGCCGAAGTCCGCGGCCGCCAAAGACCCGCACGGCGATCTGCCGGACGACATGGACATGCCGTCGATGCCGCCGGTACGGTTGGGAATTATGCCGTCGTATGGAGAGACGGAGGGTGAGGGTTACGAAATCACAGGCGTCGTTCCGGAAGGCCCCGCTGCCAGGGCAGGGATGTTGGACGAGGATCGCATCTACAAAATCGGCGATGCGCTCGTGACCGATGTCTATACCTACATGGACGCCCTTCGTAAGTACAAGCAGGGCGACGACGTGAAAGTGATCATCATCCGCGACGGGAAGAAGATCACACTGACGATGAAAGCAGGTGGTCCGCAGGCCAAAGAGGCGTCGTAGGGCGTGCCCGCTGTCCTCGAACTGCGCGTTTCGAATCCATCGGATGCACGGTCAACCTGTGCTTGTCCCCTATCGTCCGGCTTGCTAACATGACGGATCTTTGAGCGATCGGCCGGGCTCCTCCCGGCGACAATGCGCGTGTGCAGTAAAGGTAACCACCTGTCAGACAAGTACATCTGAGACGGAGGCACCATGCCCAGCTACACAGCCAACGACATTCGGAATGTCGCCCTTGTCGGTCACAGCGGTGCCGGCAAGACCTCTTTGTGCGAGGCCTTTCTACATTCCACCGGCGTGACCAGCCGGCTCGGAAATATCGCCGACAAAACCAGCCACCTCGATATCGACGAAGAGGAAAAGGAGCGCGTCTGTTCGATCGACTCCCACGTGCTCAACATTTCCTATGATGGCAAAGTACTCAATCTGATCGATACACCCGGCTCGCCGGACTTTCTCGGTCCGGCCATCGCCTCGCTGGCCGCCGTGGAAACCGCGATGGTCGTGGTCAACGCCGCGGCCGGCATTCAGGTGAACACCCGACGCATGCGCGAGCAGGCGAAGAACAACGGCCTGGCCCGCATCTTCGTCATCAATCGAATCGATTCGGAAAACGTTGACTTGCAGGAACTGGTCAGCAACCTGCGCACCGCCTTCGGCTCGGAGCTTACGCCGGTAAACCTCCCTGCCGGCGGACGAAAGTCGGTCATCGACTGCCTGACGAGTGACGCGGGCGAAGCGGACTTTGGCAGCGTCGCGGAGTTCCACACGAGCATCGTCGAGCGTGTCGCGGAAGTCGACGACGCCCTGCTGAACAAGTACTTCGAGGACGGCTCACTCTCCGCCGAAGAAGTGATGGCAAATCTGCCCCGTGCCATCGCGGAAGGAAAGCTCATCCCCATCCTGTTCACGAATGCCCGGGCCAACGTAGGCATCAAGGAGCTACTGACATTCATCGCCGCATGTTGTCCGTCACCGACGGTGGGCAAACAACGCGCCTTGGTGGTTGGCAGCGAGGAGAAGCCGATTCCAACCGGTGGCGCCTTCTGCGGTCAGGTCTTCAAGATCGCCATCGATCCGAAGAGTAATATCAAGTACGCCTTCATCCGTGGCTTCTCCGGTCATCTCAAGCCCGATGCGAACCTGACTTTGCCCGGCGAAAAGAAGGGCGTGCGCCCCGGTCACCTGCTCAAGTTTCAGGGCCACGACCACAAGGAGATCGATGAGGGCATTGCGGGCGACATCTTCGCCGTGGCCAAGCTCGATCTGCACATCGGCAACACGGTCTTTGACGCACAAACGGAAGGCAAGATCGTGCCGCCCAGGTTTCCCAACCCGATGTATTCCCTGGCGCTGGAGCCCAAGGCCCGCGGCGATGAAACCAAGATCGGTGATGCCGTGCGGCGCTTTACGGATTGCGACCCGTGCTTCAAGGCCCATCACGATTCGCAGACGCACGAGCTGGTTATCAGCGGCGTCGGCGATCTTCACCTGCGGGTGATCCTCTCGAAGATGCACCGGCAGTTCAAGCTGGATGTCAACACCAAGCCGCCGAAGATTCCCTATCGCGAGACCATCACCGCTCCGGCCGAGGGGCATCATCGTCATAAAAAGCAGACCGGCGGCGCCGGACAGTTCGGCGAAGTCTACCTCAAGGTTGAGCCGTTGCCGCGCGACAGCGAGCCAAGTCTGGAATGGTCATGGGACATTTTCGGCGGGGCGATTCCCGGGCAGTTCGAGCCGGCGATCAAGAAAGGCGTCATGGAACTGATGCAGCAGGGTGCCCTCGCAGGTTTCCCGCTGCAGGACATCAAGGTGATGATTACCGACGGCAAACACCACCCCGTGGACTCGAAGGAAGTCGCCTTCAAGACGGCGGGTAAGTACGCCTTCAGGGATGCCATCCTCAAGTCCAAGCCGGTGCTCCTTGAGCCGATCGTGGACATCGAAGTGACATGCCCCTCGGAAAACGTCGGCGACATCACCGGTGACCTCGCTCAGCGCCGCGGCCGTCCCAGCGGGCAGGACATGCTTCCCGGCAATCTGACGGTCATCAAGGCCCAGGTGCCGCTGGCCAAAGTGGCGGACTATCATTCCCGGCTCAGCTCGATCACCGGCGGCAAGGGCAGCTACAGCATGGAGCTTTCGCACTACGAGCCGGTGCCCGGCAACGAAGCCCAGGCCGTCATCGCCGCCTACAAGCCGCATAAAGAAGAGGACGAGTAGGTCGGTATTTCCTGGCCATTACCTGCTGATCAAGACTTCCCCTTCGCCTCGGTGTCGGAGCGACTTGCCCGTCACCCTGCCGAAAACGAAGTGGCCAGTGTGGAGGCCTCACCCTTCGGGAATCGCTATATATATAATAGAAGGAGCGATGGATACGCCCGGTGGCGGTCGGCCTTATTTACGCTCAGTCTGGTTCATCGCGACGACGAACCCGACTCCGAGATTCGTAACGGCCTATCCATTGCGTCGGAGGAAGTCATGATCAAAGAACTCGATTGTGTCGTCCTGAATGTCGACCTGCCGGAGCATCGGCTTGAAAAAGGCGATGTGGGCACAGTTGTATTGATCCACGATGCAGGCGGATACGAGATCGAGTTTGTCACCTTCGCCGGAGAAACCGTTGCAGTCGTATCTCTCCTGCCGGAACAGATTCGTCCGATCGCCCGTGGAGATCTCACCCATGTCCGACCGGTTGAGGCGGCTTGAACCGCCTTCTCGGTCGCTTGCTGTTCGAAATGTCTCCCTCTTTATGAATAGGCCTGATGCCTCCCAGCGACCCGGTTATGCAACTTGAGCCGCCCACCGTGAATCGGATCGATGCGAGTCGACGCGAAGCCGCGGCGGACGCGCAGTCGTCGGCGCCCGAGCGGCCGATACCGCTTTTCACCTGTCTGCGTATCGGGTTTGTGCGGCATTTTCTCGTGGGCTACTCGCGCCTCTTCGGCCTGTCGGGGCTCTATCGGCTGGGGCGTTTCTTTGGCACGTGCGAGTATCTCGTCGATTATCGCCGGCGCGGCCGCGTGCATCGCAAGCTTCAATCCCTGTTTGGCGATACGATGCCGCTCTCCGAACGCCGCAAACACGTGCGACGCTATTTCATGCGCATCCGCTGCGACAAGATGTTTTACACCATCATGGATCGCATCCCGCGCGGCAAGCTGCTCAACCGCATCAAGTTGAAGAATCGCCACCGGGCCGACGACGCCCTGTCACGTGGCAAGGGGCTCTACGTCGCGCTCTGTCATTACGGCTCGCATCACGTTGCCGGGCTCATGATGGCCCTGCAGGGCTACAAGATCGCCGGCGTGCGCGACGCCAAGGAAAGCCACGTTCGTCGCTACATCTATCAGAAGTATCGAGAAACCTGGCCCGAAGTGGCGGACATCAAGCTCGTCTTCACCGATACCTTCCCGCGCGTGCTCTACCGACACATGCAGTCCAACGGCATCGTCGCCAGCTTGCTGGATGTCGATCGAATGCGCGGCGAGCATCTCAAGCGATATCCGGTAAAGTTCTTCGGTCAGGATCGTGAGTTTCTCGCCGGCCCCGTGCAGATGGCCCTTCGCTGCGGAGCAACGATGATCCCCGGCTACATCGTCTCCCGGAAGAATTTTTACTATCAGCTCATCGCCGGGGAACCGCTGATCGATCCCGATGCTGCGGCCGGAATGACCGAGGACCAGGTCCTTGAAATTGTCATGCCACGTTACGCCGCAGGCGTTGAGGCCTTCGTCCGCGAGCACCCGGACCACGTGATGAATATCTGATAGACGGATTTGACAACTCACCCGCCGACGCAGCCACAGGCGAAACACCCGTAAAACGCACAAGCGTCTGATGGACCTTCCGCGGGAATGTTTCCCGTCGGCGGTCGATCAGACGCCCGTCGGATGCGATTCAAGTATTCGTTGCTGTGCGGCACCGAAAGTGGTTCGACGGCAACCATGCGCCGTCGGCCTTTTCAGCGCCGTACTTCGCCATTCTCGGGGACAAAGCGGGCTTAGAAGCCCAGGCCACCGAAAAACGAAGCAAGGGTTCCGAGGATCGTGTCCACAAGACTGGTGAAGAAGCCAAGGAAGGAATTGAGAAACGAGTCTAGACTGGCCTGAATGTTCGACATCATGCAATCTCCTGCGGGTTACGAGGTTGGCCCGCCTTCAGAACGGGCGCTTGTCCTCCTGAATATCGACCACAGGTAGCATCGACTCTACAACGATCGCACACAGGCAAGAATCGCGTCATAATTGGGGTGGCTGGCGATTTCCGGGACGTACTCGACATACTTGAGCTTGTTATCAGCCCCTACGACGAAAACGGCCCGGCAAAGAATGCGCAGCTTGGGGATCAGGACGCCATAGGCATTGCCGAAGGCCGTTTCCTTATGATCGCTCAGCGTCTTCATTCGCTCGGTGTTGATGCTCTCAGCCCCGCAGAAGCGGTTCATGGCGACGGGTAAATCGCAGCTGATCGTGAAGAAAGAGACGTTCGGCAGGTTGGTGACTTCCTGATTGAATCGCTTGGTCTGCTCCGCGCAGACCGGGGTGTCCACCGACGGCACCACGCTGTAGATGCGCGGCTTGCCGGCGGCCTCGGCGAGATTGAAGTCATCCACCAGGGATTTCTTCAGCGTCGCCACCGGGGCGATATCCCCGACCTTCAGCTCCGGACCTGCCAATTCCAGTGCATTGCCTTTCAGTGTGCATGTTCGCGACATGTGTGTAACCCTCCCGCCTGAGAATGCATCCTAATATCTACGTGTTTCAGGCGAAGCTAGAATTTCGACCTCCGAATTCTCCGCACGGACCCTACGCAGGCGCTGCCGTCGGATCGGTATCCCACGAGGGATTTCATGCGACCGCATGGGATAGGGATGGTAGAACGAGCCGCCGGAGGCGTCAACACGACACGGTCCGCACAGGGTCACGGGGCTTTGACAGCCGTCGCGACCACTCCTAGAATCTGCCGCGACGCGAGTACCGCTCGGAAAGAACACACGCTGCGGGCTCCCTCGCGAACATGCGAGCAACGTCGCGACCGCGGCAGCGCGAAACTCTTTAGCATGAAGGAGATCAACAGATGGCAGGAGCCGACACGCTCACTTTTTCGGATGACAACTTCGAGACCGAGGTGCTCAAGTCGCAGACCCCGGTCCTGGTGGACTTCTGGGCCGACTGGTGCATGCCCTGCAAAGCCCTCGGTCCGACGATCGACGAACTCGCCACGGAATACGCCGGCCGCGTCAAGGTCGGAAAGATGGACACCGAGTCCAACCGCGAGACCCCGGTCAAGTTCAACATCCAGGCCATTCCGACCGTACTCATTTTCAAGGGGGGCCAGGTCGTGCAGAAGTTCGTCGGTCTGACGAGCAAGAAGGACTTTCAGGCGGCGCTATCAAGCGTCGGCTCGTAGTCTCGGCAGGCGATCGGTTCCCCATTACAGCGTCGTCCAGTGATATCTTCATCGAAGCCGGCGGATTGCAATCCGTCGGCTTCGTTCGCTTATAGTCGCCCATCCATCTTACATGCCCATGAGTTCTCGCACTTTCGCGCCGATGTCCGCGGCGCGCATGAAGGTCTCTCCCACGAGGATCGCACAGGCACCTGCTCGCTGCATCGTTTCCACGTCCGATCGGGTCTTGATCCCGCTCTCCGCCACGAACGGCATTCCATCCGGCAGTCGCGCCGCCAATTCCAGCGACGTGCCCAGGTCCGTCCGCTGCGCGTGCAGGTCGCGATTGTTGATACCCAGGATTGTCCGACGCTGCGGGGAGATCATCGGCAGCAAGGCGTCCAGTCGCTGCGGCTCGTGCAGCTCGATCAGGGTCGTCATCCCCAGGTCGCGTGCCATCGCGGACAGTTCGTCCATCTTTTCCACGGTGAGAATCTCGGCGATCAGGAGAATCGCATCCGCCCCCGCCGCGCGACTTTCGTACACCTGGTAGTCGTCGATGATGAAATCTTTACGCAGGACGGGCAGTTGCGACGCCAGCCGGACCCGCTCGATGAATGTCAGCTCGCCGGAAAAATACGTCCGATCCGTCAGCACGGAGAGCGCCGCAGCGCCGCAACTCTCGTAAATTGCCGCTATGGAAACGGGGTCGAAGTCCTCGCGAATCAGCCCCGCCGACGGCGAGGCCTTCTTGATTTCCGCGATGAGTCGAATCTCCGATGCGGCCGCTGGGTCCGCGCAACCGACCACGGCGGCGTAAAAATCTCCGGCAGGCACGGACCGAACCGCCGCGGCCGCGACTTCACCCATGGGCCGATCGCGTCGGGCTCGCTCGACTTCGGCCCGTTTGGATTCGACGATCCGATCCAATATAGTTCCGCCCATGTGTCGCTCCCGCGCGTCCATCGTTAAGTCGGCCCATCTCGGATTCTACCTTACATGACCTCGGACTGGACACCGGTCGAAATGGCTGAGGCAATCCTCCTGCTGGCCGGGGTGGCCTGGCTCGTCGTCGGGGCGGTGCATGTCACGTTGAATCGCCGATGGGCGGGGCTTGTACGCCTACCTGTGCCGTCGATCAGCCCGATCCAGCCGATCGACCCCGCGATCGCACTGATCGTCATGTGGCTCCTTCCGCAACTGGTCTTCGCGGCCATTGGGCTGGGTGCCACGACGGAGGCATCATCGGAGGAGTCGATCGCTACCGTCGATCCGTCGCTGCCCAGTGCATCCTTGATTCTGGCCGATGGCGTCGGAAAGCTCGGCGCCGCGGTGGTGCTGCTTCTCATGGGCGCGACGCGATATCGAGGCAGTCTCCGTGCATGGGGGCTGGACGCTTCGCGTTGCTTCCGTCGGCTGGGACAGGCCGTCGTCGCTTACATCGCCATCTGGCCGATCTGCTTCGGACTCCTCCACCTCACGGTTTACCTCATGCGTCTGGCGGATCCCGAGTTCGCGCCACCCGAGCATCAGACGATCCGCACGCTCCTCTCCGGCGAACACGCCGGCCCGCTCGTCGTCGTCATCGCGGTCAATGCCGTCATTCTGGCGCCCTTCGTTGAGGAACTCTTCTTTCGCGGCATGCTTCAGCCCGTACTCGCTGCGGCCTCGCGCGGCCCGTGGACGGCCGTGCTGCTTTCCGCCGGCGCCTTTGGTTTGTTTCACTATCCCCTCGTTCACACCATGCCCGCCCTGGCGGCGTTTGGTCTGCTGCTGGGCTATCTCTACGCCCGAACGGGGTCGCTGACGCTCGTCGTGCTGGTTCACGCGATCTTCAATGGCAAAACGCTGATATGGCTTGCGCTGAGTGCCGCAGAATAGGCACAACGAGCAGCGCTCAATAGAAAATCGAAACGACGAGATGCGGCTCGACGTGCTTGGCTTCAAAGTTGCCGACAGTCGAACAGGTGTGCTTGATGTAAATATCCGGATGGCTGTCGAGCCACTCGTTGATCAGATCGTCCATGTGCGCCAGGGCGGCCGGCGTGAGCTTGCTGTGAAACGTCCGCACGCGCGTTGCCGGTTCGTTCGGGCCGGCAAGCGCACGCTTGAGATTTGCATCATGGTGGGCGCCGGCCAATGAGCTGCCGGTCGCGAAGCTGCGGATTTTCGAAGACGCCTGCTGCTGCGGGGCTTCGTCGCCTTCGACAAGGGCGATACCTGCTTCCGCCGCCCTCTGCGCCGCAAGGGCTTCCTGACGTTTCTTCTCCACGCAGGCCGGACAAAGCAGCACGCCATGGACCAGTCCCGCCTGCCGCGCAACGATCTGCTCAGACGTAATCACGCCGCCGCAGCCCTCGCATGTCTTGGTGACCGCTTCAGCCATGTCGTCGTCCTCCCGGATGGATGCCTGCGGCGTACGCTGCGCACAGACGGTCGAAGTGTGGCAACCTTCGTGCCGGAAATGGGGAACTCTGCCGTGGCCGCCGAAGATGCTACGGTACCATGATACCATCGCGCAAGGCGGACGTGCAATGCGATTCGACAGGGGATGCGTTATGCAGAGAGGATGGCCTTCGCCGCAAGGAGCGTACCGCTGAGCAGGACCGTCACCGAGCAGAGGCCCGCCGCCGTGCCGAGCAGGGCCAGCGCACCCGAGGGGACGCGCATGATGAGCACCGTCATCGAGGCAGCCATCGCGAAGCAGCCGATGGCCGGTATCGGCATGGACCACGTCAGGTCGACCACTGCGAGCAGGATCAGGACCGCGAGAGAGGCATACTTCAAATGGCGATGTGCCAGCGTGACGCGTTGCCCGGCGAGAATCAAAATCGCCAGAACCACGCCGGCCGACAGGGAAGACGTCAGCAAGGCACGGCTCGATTCCGTGGACTGCTTGATGCTGAGGAAATGATAGACGCCCATCAGAATCGCGAAGACCAGCATGTACCATCGGGCAATAATGAACCGATTCACGCTGAACCACCGCAGCGGATTGCGCGTGTCCTTCACCTCGCGCATCACCGGAAGAAAGCCCGATTCATCCAGAACACCGGAACCACCCGTCACGCCGGGCACTGCGGCGACCGTCGTACCGTCCGACGATTGAAGGTCCAGACGAAACCGAAACTCACCCGTGCGGAAGGATTGGCGCGGCGCCAGTTTTCCCCGCGCGATGCGATGCTTGCCGATCCAGGTGCCCTGCTCGCTTTTTCCGTCTTCGAGTACGACCGATCCGTCCGGAGCGAGTTGCAGTCGAGCATGTACGTTGGCCAGGGTGTCGTGGTCCAGCGAAAGCCAGTTGCCGGTCGCCTTGCCGATGCGCAATTCCACACCGACCGGAAGAATAAACTGCTCGCCGACCCAGAAGGGGCCTTCCATAACCGTCAGAATCGCGCGACTCGACCTTCCGGATGCGTCTTCCAGTTCAAGGACCAGCTCCCGCTTGCAGAGCGGACAATTGACCGTCACGACCAGTTCCAACTGGTCGCAGTCGACGGGATTCCCACAGGGGCAACAAACGACAAGGGCCATCCGATTCTCCGACTTGACTCCCCGGCGCCGATATTGTCCAAAATCGAGACCCATCCTGCAAGCGTCAGCCCCGCCTGCCCGATCGAGTGCACGCCCATAACGAAAGCGCCGAGCCGCAATAACCGATGTGACTAACACTCTGCGTGCGCAAACCCTCCGCGCAGCGCAGTTTTTGCGCCCAGGCGGATTTATGATCTATGCTGCCGCATCCATCTGGCTCATGCTCGCCGTGCTTCTGGCATGGGGTGTGGATCGTCTCTGGGCCGATCTGGCCAAGCCAAAGACGCTCCGAATCATCCTCTTTCCGGGAACGGCCATCGCTCAGCTCGGGCGGATTATCGGCCTGCTCATCACCGGCGCGAAGGTCGTTCAGGTGGCCGCGCCGGACGGTGAAGGGGGTGGCAAAACGAAGGGTGCCGACTGGGAACCGAAATTGCCAATTATCGGCCCCTTGATCGTCGCGCTGCTTCCAATGGCTTTTCTCGCGATCGTGATCTACATCGTCGGGGTGAAGCTCGGCTATCCGGTGCTGGTCAACCTGCCTGCCGATGAAGTCTCCACTGCCGTCCCCATGACACTTTCCGCATTCTGGGATCAGGTCCGTGCGCTCGTTACGCTCTGCCAGGGCACGCTCGACGCGGTTCGCGCGGCGGATACCGAGGCGTGGAAAATCTCCCTGTTCATCTACCTCATGGCCTGCCTGACCATCCGCCTCGCTCCGCTTCCCGGAAACATCCGCGGCCACCTCGGGGCCATCATCGCCTTTGGAATCACGACGGCCCTGATCGGGACCGTGCTGGATGGACTTCCCAACCTGATTCAGCGTGCCTGGCCGCTCCTGGCGCTCGCCGTCGGCTGGCTCCTGCTCATGCTGCTGCTGAGTCTGCTCGTTCGGGCGGCCGTCGTCTCCGCGAAGATGTTCTTGCAGGCGGAATGAGCCGACGGTCGATCACAGAAGAGATGATGACACCTGGCGAAACGCAATCCGCAGATTATCGCCGCAAGATTCTCCCGGCTGCGCGTTTGCGCGCGATGATCGAATCCGCACGCAAGGCGCACGAAGGGGCGAACCGCTCCGAGTCGCGCGGCCCCGTCGTGGTTCAGTGTCACGGCTGCTTCGACATCGTTCATCCCGGTCACATTCGCTATCTGCAATATGCCCGAAGCCAGGGCGATTGCCTGATCGTCTCGATCACCGGCGATGCGGCGATCCACAAGGGCGACCTCCGCCCGTACATCCCCGAAGAGCTTCGCGCCGAGAATCTCGCCGCGCTGGAGTTCGTCGACTATGTCGTCATCGACCCCAACCCGACGGCTTCTGAGTTGCTCGCAACGCTCCGGCCGGACGTCTATGTGAAGGGGCAGGAATACGCGACGAGCCGCGATCCGCGATTCCTCGACGAAAAGCGCGTCGTCGAGTCGTACGGCGGGCGGATTCTTTTCTCCAGCGGACAAGTCGTCTTCAGTTCCACCCGGCTGGGCGAGTCGCTCACCGCCGAACAGATCGAATCGCATCGACTCGGGGCACTCTGCGCTCGTCACGGCATCAACCATCCGCATTTGTGCGAGATTGTCGATCGCTTCCACGGCTTGCGCGTGCTTGTGATCGGCGACGTATATCTCGATCGTTACGTACTCTGCGATTCCGGCGCCGTCGCCGGCGAGTCGCCGATGATGTCGCTCAGTGAGTTGGACCGCCGAGACTACCTCGGCGGCGCCGCGCTCATCGCCGCACAGGCAGCCGCGCTCGGCGCAAAACCTTTGCTCATGACCAGCGTGGGAGATGATCCCGACTCGCGGCGTATCGTAGCGGAGCTGGAAAAACTGGGCGTGCGAGTTGTCGAAATTGCCCGACGTACGGAAATGCCGCTTCGCACCCGGTTTCTTGTGGATGACCACAAGATCTTCAAGGTGGATCGCGGTGGACCCTGTCCGCTGGATTCCGTCGCCCAGCGCCGAGCATTTGAAATTCTCCTGCACGAAGCGCCGAACTTTGAAGCAGCCATCCTCCATGACGCGGGATACGGTGTTCTCACGCCATCCATGCTGCAACAGGCCGGCCCGTCGTTGCGAGAAAGAGTTCCGTTTCTCTGCGGCGGATCTTCCGAGCTGCTCGGCAATCTTGCAGCATACCGCGATCTCGACCTGATCGGTACGTCGGAACGTCGCCTGCGATCCGAGCTCAGCGATCCCGGCGCCGGTCTCTCGACGCTGACCTATCGAATGATGGAACGCACGCAGGCGACGCGAATGCTCGTCACCGTCGGCAAGCGCGGCGTCGTCACCTTCGATCGGCACACGCACGATCGCAGCACTCCGCAGTGGCGTGACCGACTGCTGAGTGAGTATCTGCCGTCGATGGCGGATCGCGTCGTGGATCGACTCGGCTGCGGCGAAACATCGCTGGCGATCTCCGGCATGGCGATGGCCGTGGGCGCTTCGCTTATGCAGGCCGCCTATCTCGGTCAGGCGCTGACGGCGATTCAGATCGCCTCCGTGGGCCCCACGCCGGTCGAAGCCGACGCATTGCGCCGACTCCTGCACGCGCGTGTTGAGCTTGCGCAGTCATCCGAATGCGAAACGGTGAATGTCGGATCGACACACACCCCCGAGAGCAGAATAACAATCGGAGCGCCCGGTCGCTTTCCTGTGAGCACACCCCATGAACAACTGCGCGTTTGAGTGCAGTCTGATCATCCCCACGCGCAATCGCGCCGCGGTGCTCAACGACACCCTGCGCCGTATCGAAGCATTGCCCGACGGCAGTTTCGAGATCATCGTCGTGGACAACGGCTCGACCGATCAGACCCCTGCGCTGCAGGCCGCGCATCCACGGGCACGCTGGATCGCGCCGGGCGCAAATCTGGGTTGCGCAGCGCGCAACGTCGGCGCTGCCGCCGCGAAGGGGCGACTGCTCCTGATGCTGGACGATGACAGTTGGCCCGAGCCGGGGACGATCGACCGTCTGGTTCGCCGATTCCGAGAGCGCCACGACCTCGGCGCGATCGCCTGCCGTGTTCGGCTCGCGGATGCGCCGCATCGACACGACGCCGGCGGCGTGCCGGGCATTTTCTTCAATTGCGGTGGAGCGATTCGACGCGATGCCTTTCTGCACGTTGGCGGATTTCCGATCGACTTCGACTATTACGTGGAGGAATACGATCTATCCTGCCGCCTGCTCGCCGCTGGATGGAAGATCGAACCGCACGGCGATTTGCTCGTGTGGCACCGCCGTGTCACACGCAATCGCGATAACCATCGAATGCTTCGACTGCTCGTGCGCAATAATCTGCGACTGTGGAATCGATATGCACCCGCAGGAATGCGACGCGACCTGCTTGATCAGACCATCGAGCGATATCGCCGTGTCGCAATCAAGGAAGATGCCCTGCGCGGCTATCGTGAAGGATTGGAAGAAGGCAGCCGTGCCATCATCAGGGCACCAATGCGCCGTCGCATGTTGACGGATGAACAGTTCGCGTCCCTCTTCGGGCTCGATGTCGCGCAGGAATTGCTGAAATCGTGGGCCGATAAGATGCGCATCGGGCGCGTGGCCGTCTGGCGAAGACAAAAGGGCTGCGAACAGTTGATTGATCTGCTTCGAAGACTTAACATTCCCATCGTTGCGGTCTACGACGCACCGACGGATAGCGATACATGGCGCGGCCTGCCGCTGCTTCATGAATCGCGATTTTCTCCGTGCCACGCAGACGGCATCCTCATCGGCTCCCTCTCGCCGGGCGTGGCCGAAGACAACGCCCATGATCTTGCCGAGCAATATCCCGACTATCCAGTGCTTTCCGCTGCTCCCTGGCGAACGGATGAGCCCGACCGAATCGAGATGCAAGGGCAGCGAGCGTTCGATTCGAGCGCGCTGCGGTGCGCTGCGGCCGAATCTGCCGAATCCCTGTCAATCTAGGGCCCGGGCTGTATTCGTTCCGGGCATTTTGCTAAGACGATGCGAAGATCGTGTCGATGCTCCGGCCGACGGAGCGTGCGTTTCCCTAGAATCCTTACGCACGGATGGATGACGTGAAGAAGCGGCCTTCACATATTACGAGTCTGCTCGCGGCACGGCCCAGCGCGCTGCGCCGCCCGCCGTTGATGAGCGAAGCGACGGAGCATCCTCCGCAACTTCGCCTCGTACGAAATGATCATGACGAATCGTCGACGCGGCCGCAGAGCCAGCCCGCTAACTCCGTCTCACCACAGCACACGATCGAGTCGTCCGATCCCATCGATGCGATTCGCACGGCTTCAACAGCCGTCGCCGGCATCTACGCCCTGTTGACCGAGCTGATCGACCGCATGATGACCCCCGGCCGCACGCACCGGCGCTCGCCGCGCGAGATCGCCGAGCTTCAGGCCCGAACGGACGGCGCCCTGCGGGATATCGATCGCATCGCGGAGCGCGCAACCGTCGGCAGCGTACAACTTCTGACGGGCTATTGGAGCGCGACCATTCCAGGTCCGGAAGCCACTTCCTCCCGTCGAATACCGATCCACTCGATGCAAACGAGCCACCTCGGGCCGGATGCGATCAATTGCATGGCGTCGCTGCGAACCGGGGGGGCGAATTCGTTGATGGTCACTAGCGTCGAAGATGCATTGATTATTCTTCGCCACGCCTCAGCACAGGTGGCGCAATGCCGCCGTCAGCTTGCCGGCCTGGTATCCAGGGCGGCGCCGGATGATTCCGAATCGTCCGACATCGCCCGGGAGAACGCCGCCGCCTCACAGGCCGCATGCGGCGAACTCGATTTCGTGGAGATGACAGCCCGCCTCTCGCCCGGCTCGTGTCTTGCCTCCTCGCATCATGCTTCTCGCGGACGCGCTGGAAATCACCGCCGCACGCGCCCGCTTCGCGATACCGATTCAATCGAATAATCTTTTTTCGCGAGTCTATGGGTCGGCACGAGTCGTATTTTCTCAGGCCGCGCCCGATAATTCATCATTCATCGCTCGAATGCATCGCTTCACACGAAGGCCGATAACCGTCCGCCGAGAAAGTGTCCGTATGCGTTGCCTGCCAAACGAAAATATTTGCCCCTTAATGAAAGTCGGACCCCGAGGGGCCCGATAGCACGGACAGTTGATCTGCGGGACGTGCCGCACACGGATGATGGCCGTCAACTGGCAGACGTTACCGGCATACACGGTTGTGTGCCGCCCGCCGGTTTGAAAAATCACCGGCGGTGTTCAGGGAGGAACCCATGAGTCGAATCAATACGAACATTTCGGCATTGCAGGCGATGAGCAGACTCGTCGCGAACGAGAAGGATCTGAACCTGCGCCTCGAACGGCTCAGCACAGGCCTTCGAATCAATCGCGGCGCGGACGACCCGGCGGGCCTCATCGCCTCCGAGTCACTCCGGGCAGAAATCCGCGGAATCAACGCGGCCATCGACAACTCGACCCGCGCGATCAACGTCATCTCGACGGCGGACTCCGCGCTGGGTGAGGTCTCCAAGCTCCTGCTGGAGATCAAGTCCCTGGTGAACACGTCGACGAACAGCGGCGCGCTGTCTCCCGACGAAATCCAGGCGAATCAGCTCCAGATCGATTCGCTTCTGGAAAGCATCAATCGCGTGGCCAACTCCACGCAGTTCAACGGCAGAAAACTGCTCAACGGTGAGCTTGCCTACACCATCAGCAGCCAGAACTCATCCGAACTCCAGCGCCTTCAGATCTTCGGCGCCCGCATCCCGTCGAACGCCAGTCTGCCGGTCACCATCCAGGTGACGCAGTCCGCTCAGACGGCACTGCTCAACATCACCGCGGGCGGGGCCAACGGTCTGTCCGCATCCGGTGCTTCCAGCGCCCTCTCGGCCACGAACAACGTGACCCTCGAGGTTCGCGGACGGCTCGGAACGGAAACTTTCACCTTCACCGGCGGCACGACGGTCTCCTCCATCGCTCAGACGATTTCGAGCTTCAAGGGGATCACCGGCGTTTCCGCTTCCATCGTCACCACCGGCACCGGCTCTGCCACAGGCCTGTCCTTCAGCAGCACCGGCTACGGCTCCGAAGAATTCGTCAGCGTTCGAGCCATCAACGGCAGCTTCTCGGTTGATCCGGGCGATCAGGGCGACCATGAAGATCGCGGCCGCGATGCCGGCGTTCTCATCAACGGCCAGAGCGCCAGCGTTCAGGGACTGTCGGCCCGAATCCGTTCCGGCGGTCTGGATCTGGCTGTCGATCTTTCGGAGACCTTCGGTACGACGCTCGGTTCCAGTGTATTCGGAGTCACCGGCGGAGGTGCGAATTTCCAGATCGGTTCGCAGGTCAACAGTGACGGTCTCCTCTCGATCGGAATTCCGTCGATCACGACATCCAACCTCGGGTCGGTACACAGCGGCTACTTGAACAGTCTCGGTTCCGGCGGCTCGGCAAATGTGCTGGATAACAGCAACCACCCGACGGCGGCTGCCATTGTTCAGGCAGCCATCACGCAGGTGGCCATCCTCAGCGGTCGGCTCGGCGGGTTCCAGGCGAACCAGATCGAGACGAATCTCAACAGTCAGCGCGTGGCTCTGGAAAACATCCAGGCGTCGGAATCCTCGATTCGCGACGCGGACTATGCCAGCGAAGTGGCCAACCTGACTCGGTCACAGATTCTGGTACAGGCCACGACGCAGATTCTTGCCCTGGCCAACCAGCGTCCGCAGCAAGTGCTCGCCCTCCTGCGATAATTGCCGATACCGCATCGCAAGGGCTGATACATGGGTTCATTCGAGGCGAGAAGGTCGGAGTACCTTCTCGCCTCGCTCCTTTTAGGCAGCGAGGTAGCAGGCGCAGCCGGTCCGAATGCACAAAGGAAGGCATCCGATGAAGGACGCGATTCAACCGATAAACCATCAGCCGACCGCCACGCCGGTCGCTGGTCCGGAAGACTGCTCGCCGACGAGGAGACCGTCGATGACTTCGCAAATTCTTCGACGCGAACTGTGCCACAAACGCGGCTGTATTCTCACCTGCTACGACAACGGCAGGAAACGCTTCCGCGCCGCTCCGATCGGGCAGCGTACGGACGAGACGGTGCCGGCGGGGCTCGCGCCAAACGACCATGCCGATCCGGCACGACGCACAGCCAAGCCGAGCTGACAGACCGCTCGCAGGGTGATAGCGCCCGAATCGACGGCTGATCAACGAAACGAGCGCGGCCCCCCCCGCCCGAATTGGAACCCGTCACCAGGAAGTTTTCCCTATGTCATCTTTTTCCACGAGCGTTGGGCTGGTTTCCGGTATTCCCATCGGGCAGCTCGTTGATTCGTTGATTGCTGTTCAGCGCCGACCGATCAATCAGCTCCAGACCCGGCTCGGTGCGCTGGCCAACCGACGCACGGCTTACCTGCAGATTACCTCGCAGCTCCTGTCGGTGCAGAACATCGCCACCCGATTCGCCAACGCGGAATTCTTCCGGCGATCCCAGGTGACCAGCAGCGATGAATCGTCCATCGTCGCCTCCGCTGGCGCCGGTTCCGCCCTCGGCCAGTTCAACTTCACCGTCAAACGACTGGCGACCACCCAGCAAGCCATTTCCGCCGGCTTCGCGACAGCCGACGCGTCGCCGGTCGGTGCAGGTACGCTGACCATCGAATCCGCCGCCGGTCGACTCGATCGTTCCACGACGCTCGACTCCTTGCGCGATGGCGATGGAATACGCCGCGGACGAATTCGAATGACCGATCGTGCCGGAGGATCCGCGGAAATTGATCTCACCACGGCCACCACGGTCCGCGACGTGATCGACCTCATCAACGGCCAGACCAACGCCCGCGTCACAGCTTCGGTCGAAGGCGATCGGCTCATCCTTCGAGACCAGACCGGCCTGACCTCCGGTTCGTTGAGTGTCGCAGAGGTGGGAGGCGGGCGCGCCGCGGCTGACCTTGGAATCCTCGGTCACAGTGCGACCGGTGTCTTGACCGGTGAGTCGCTGGTGTACGCGACGGATGCCACAAATCTGGCACGCCTGAACGACGGAAACGGCGTTCGCCGGCTGAATAACCAGGCCGACTTCTCCGTGTCGCTTGCCGATGGAACCTCGCTGAGTATCGACTTGTCTCCGCGCCTTGCCGAGAGTACCCCGCTGGCCGTGCTCAATCGCGGCGCGGGCGTGCCGCAGGGCGTTATTCGAATCAGCACGCGAAACGGCCAGCAGGCAGAGGTGGACTTGACCGGCGCAGTCACGATCGGCGATGTGAAGTCGGCGATCGAAGCGGCCGTTTCCGGAGTCACCGTCTCGCTGGGCGGATCGAAGCTGGTCCTGAACGATGCAGCCACGGGTGATCAGACATTCAAAGTGGAGGAAGTCGGCGGCGGCTCGACCGCGGCCGCGCTGGGAATAACAACGGCCGCCACCGCAGGCGCCCTGAACGGCACGGACATCTATCACGTCGAGACCCTCGGCGATGTTCGGAGGATCATCAATCATCACGTCGAGAACGACGGAAAGCTGCTGGCAGAAATAGCTCCGGACGGCCTCGGTCTCCGGTTAATTGATCAAACCAGTGGGGGCGACGCATTCCAGGTGTCGGCCTTGAATAACTCCTCGGCTGCCGAAGACCTCGGCCTGCTGCGGCCGGCATCGGGCAACGTCATTCAATCCAGCCGACTCGTCGGTGGGTTGGATACCGTCCTGCTCCGTTCGCTCAACGGCGGTCGGGGCGTTCAGACGGGCGACGTACAAATTACCAATCGCTCCGGCGCCACGGCAATCATCGACCTGGGTGCTGCATCCACTCTCGCGGAGGTGCTCGCGGCCATCAACGATGCGGGAATCGACGTAAGCGCCTCGATTTCCGACTCCGGCCTGGGAATCGTGCTGCGCGATCACAGCGGCGGCACGGGCAATCTGACCGTCAGCGACCTGACCGGATCGACAACCACCGATCTCGGCATCAATGTGGACAACGCGGTCTCTTCGAAGGCCGGCGGAAACCTGCAACGTCAATACATCTCCGCCGCCACCCGGCTTTCCGACCTGAACGACGGCCGCGGCATTGTGCGCGGCAAGTTTCGCATCACCAATAGTCAGGGCCAGTCCGGCGTGGTGGATCTGACGCAGGGCAACGAGGTGACCCTTCAGGATGTCATCGACGAGATCAACTCGCGCGGCATCGGTGTGACAGCGCGGATTAACGACACCGGCGACGGCCTGCTGCTTGAAGATTCAGCCGGCGGAGGCGCGCGACTACGCATCACGGAAGAAGGCAGCACGACCGCCAAGTCGCTGAACATTCTCAAGGAAGCCCCGGAGGGCTCGACGACCATCGACGGATCGTTTGAAACGCGGATCACGATCCTGGCTTCCGACACCCTGCAGAATGTCGTGGATAAGATCAAGGCGTCCGGCGCGCAGGCCAACGCGACGATTATTCGCAGCGGCTCCGGCGATCGGCCTTTTCGGCTCAGTCTGGTCTCCGCGCAATCCGGAAGGGCCGGTGCGTTGGCACTCGACACAGGCGCGACAGGCCTGAGCTTCGACACGCTCACCGAAGCGCGCGACGCGGTGGTGATCTTCGGCGATCCGTCCGCGACGATTCCGGTCATTCTCGAAAGCTCCACGAATACGCTGACGAATGTCATCGACGGCGTCCGGCTCGACCTGGTAGGCGTCAGTCAGAACTCCGTCACGATCGACGTGCGCAGAAATGTCGATGCGCTGGTGCAGGACCTCTCGGGCTTCGTGACCGCGGTCAACAGCGTCATCAGCAGCATCGACCAGTTAAGCCGGTATGACGCCGAGACCCAGCAGCGCGGCGTGCTCAACGGCGACACCGCCGCTCGACGCGTGCGCGATCGGTTGTTGACGCTGGCGGGTAGAACGTTCTCCGGGGCTGAGGCCTCGTTGAGTCGTCTGAGTCAGCTTGGCATCAGTTTTGCCAACGGATCCTCGCTGCGATTCGACGAGCAGAAATTCCGCGCCGCGTACGAGAGCGACCCCGTGGCCGTTCAGGCGTTCTTCACCACGGAAGAAACCGGTTTCGGCAAGCTGCTTCAAGACGAGATCAAAGGTCTCACCGATGCCGAATCAGGCACTATCGCTTTGCAGGAACAGTCCATCCGCAGTTCGGAAGACCTGTTGAAAGATCGCATCGCGCAGATGGAGAAACTGATCGACGGGCGGCGACAGCGATTGCTGGCTAAGTTCAACGCGACGGAATCCCTGATTGCCTCGTTTCAGACGCAGCAGTCGGCGCTGTCCGGCCTGTCCATGCTATCCATTTAGTAAGCGAAGATTCTGGGACGTCGGCGAACTTTGCGCGGCCGGAAATATTTTGCCGCAGGTCACTCAGACGGCACCTCGCTTTCTCCGATGCTTGCGGTGAGTCGAAACCACAGGCACGCCTGACCTGCTCCAATGCTCGCGAGCGCGTTCATGAACCACGACGCATCCAACGAATACCTGCGAAACACCGTGATGACCGCGTCGCCCGAGCAACTGCATCTCATGCTGTATGACGGCGCCATCCGCTTCGCGCGGCAGGCACGCGAAGCCCTCGTGGCGAAGGACCTCGAATCCGCATGCGAGAAGCTACTCAAAGCTCAGCGCATCATCACCGAAATGAAAAACGGTCTGCGGCCGGAGATCAATCCGAGTCTCTGCGATCAGCTTTTCGGTCTTTATAATTTCATCTACTGGCGGCTCGTCGAGGCCAATACCCAACACGATCCGGCGATGATTGATGAGGCCCTGCGGATACTCGAACACCAACGCGAGACCTGGAAGCTGCTGATGGAAAAAATTCGCGACGCATCCGCGACGATGCCGCAGCCGCCCGCTTCCGTTGAACCGGCAGCCAATCAGCCCCGCGAGGCCCTGAGCGTCCATTGTTGAGACGAACGGCCGTCATTTTTGCCCTGCCCACACGAATCGGCAGCCCTACGATCCCGTGCGCACTGGCTTGCAAGGCCTTTCGAGCCGATAATGGGCTTTATCAGCGGGTCTTGAGCTCGGTGGGGCGAACCATCGCCGGGGCCGTTTCGTAAGAACGCAGGTAAGTGCCCTTTCGATGTGTTCCCCGACAGGATTGGAGCAGCGTCATGCATCGTCAGCTTTGTGCGCGAGTCATTCGTCAGGTCAGTCCGGCACTCCTGTTTCTAACGCTCGCCGCGCCCGTGTCGCTGGGCCAGGTGACGGATCCGGGACAGTCCGTTACGCCGGAAGTGCTCGTCGAGGATGCCATCAAGAAAATCGACACCGGCGATTTCGTCGGGGCCCAGCGAATCTATGATCAGGTTCGGCGCATCAAGCCCGATCTGCATCGACTCAGACTCGTCGAGGGTTTGTTGCTGATCGAGATGGGCAAGCAGTTGGAAGCGCTTCCCCGGCTGGAGGCATTCAACGCGAGCAAGGAAGTCGGCAACGAATGGAGGGCTTACGCCGCCGTCGGAAGAATCTACCAGGCATCACGAATGTATCGCCAGGCGGTGTTTCCCCTGGAACGCGCGCGGGACTTCGCGCCCATCGAGTTGAACGGCAAACCCATCAAGGCGGAGATCGCGACGGACCTGGCGTCGGTGCTTCACGGCATGGCCCGAACCAAGGAGGCACTGAAAGTCGCCGACGAAGCGGCCATTCTCGCGCCGAATGACGCCGGCATTCAACTCAAGATCGGGAAGATGCACCTCGACGGGCAGGACTATACCGCGGCCCTGCGCTGCGTCGATCGTGGAGTCACGCTGGTGACTGCCCAGCTCCGCGCGGATCCTTTCAAGTCCGAAGAGAATCTGCTGTTCAAGCAGCTTCACGACTTGCAGATGTCGGTCCGCCAGGCGCAGCGCGCCGCGAACCCGGACGATCCCAACATCTACCTCGAACTCGGCAAGTCCATGCGCGACCAGGCGGAGTCCGAGAGGCGTATTCGCATGCTTGCCGCGCGGGAATACGCCCTCGAAGCGCTCAATCGAGACCCCAGACTCCAGCCGGCCATCATTTACCTTTCACAGATGGAATGGGAGCTGGGCGGCGCACCGGACGCGCTCGATCGCCTTAAGCGGCTGCTCGAGGAAGATCCGAACAACACCGAGGCGCTCCAGCTTCGCACGCAAATCCAGGACAGTCTCCGCGCCGCATCCGGCGGGTAAAGCAAGCGATTCACCCGCTCCGCACGTTGGCATGTCGAACACGAACGCCTTCCCGATTCTTCCAATTCGCACCGGCAAGATATGCGCTTCACACGGCCGAAACCGCACGACTTCAGTCGAATTAAAAAGCTGCGCAACATTCGCCATTCCAGTAGGTTGTGTGCGCCGTTGTGGTGCGAAGAATTTCAAGTCACCTCTCGCGGATCGTCGATAAATTCACGTTGACTTATCGGACAGACATCGCTGCGCAAGGTGATGCTCGATACCGACTTCGCGCGCGGCAATGCAACTGCGAACCCGCCGGTGAAAGCTCTATCAGCCGCCGGTCAGAACCGATAAGTCATCAGTCATGTCCCGGCGCGGCGCCGACGGCGCAGCGCGCGGGAGAAATCACCCGTCGCCGCAGAACGACAGGAGTTCGTATGTACACGCCATTGCGATGGATCGATGGCAGATTGATGCTCTCCGCGGCAACCTTGCTCTTCAGCATGTCCTGCATCGCGACGAGGAAATCGGAGCCGGTGGTGAGAACCACGCCCGTTCACGAATTGCCCACGACGAACGAGCCGTCGCGCGGTTGGGAGACCGACCGCGACCTGCTGCTCTTCGGTCAGGGCAGCGTGGCGCGCGATCTGTCGTTTGAGACCAGGGCGGCCTCAAACCTCCAACAGCATACAACCGCCAGCGACGGCGCGGACTTCGATCCCCACGTCGATCCAACCGGAAAAACGCTTGTCTTCGCATCCACCCGGCACGCACGAGTCAGCCATCTCTACACCAAGCCCGTGGACGGCGCCACGATGACGCAGATCACCGATGAGCAGGCCAACGATGCACAGCCGGTCTATTCGCCCGACGGGAATCAGATCGCCTTCTGCAGCGATCGCGCCGGTCACTGGGACATCTGGGTGATCGATGCGGACGGACGAAATTCCCGCCAGATCACCGACAATCCCTTGCCCGAACTGCACCCGAGCTGGTCGCCGGACGGTCGCCGTCTCGTCTATTGCCGGGTGAATCCGCGCGAGGGCCGCGGCGAGCTTTGGGTCGCGGAGATTGACAATCCCGGCATCAAGCGGCTCATCGGCGAAGGACTCTTTCCGTCCTGGTCGCCACAGGGAAATCGAATTGCCTATCAGCGCGCCCGGTCACGAGGCAGTCGCTGGTTCTCCATCTGGACGGTTCAGTTAGAGGAGAACGAAGCGCTCTTCCCGACGGAAGTGGCGAGCAGCGCCGAGGCCGCATTGATCGGTCCAAGCTGGTCGCCGGACGGGTCGCAGCTGACATTTTCCTGGGTGCACGGCGGCGACAGCGCCGCGGGCGGGGATCCGCGCGTCGGCGGACAGGGCAGAGCCGACATCGGCGTGGTCGATGCCGACGGCAGGGGACTTCAACGGCTTACCAGCGGCTCCGGCGAGAACTTCTCTCCGCACTGGGGATCGGACGGGCGAATCTACTTCACGGCCAAGCGACAGGGCAGTGAGACCATCTGGAGTCTGCGACCGTTTCGGCCGATTCAGCTCGATCAGCCGCCATCGCTCTCCAGAAATCGACAGGCCGCACAGGTGTTTGAGACTGCGGTGCAGGAATGAGGCACTCGCGTCGGGTGAAACTTTGAACACGCCTCGTAACAGCATAAATCGGGCTCGGCGAATCGCCGCAGGCGCGACGTTCGCGCTCGTCGGCATTCTGGCGATCGGCTGCACGCGCAAGGAAGAAACCGTCAAAGTGCGGATTGCGCTGGACGAGCCGCTGGTGCTCGCGGTCGCGCCGGTGTTGAACTTCACCGGAGCGTTCGATCTTGATCCGGTCCGTGTGGCCGATCTGCTGGCCTCGGAACTGACCTTCGTCGAAGGCGCGACGGTTCTGCCGGTCAATCGCGTCGTCGCGGTTCTGGCGGCACAGGGCAAGCTGCAGATCGAATCGCCCGCGCATGCGATCGCTGTCGCCGAGGCCGTCGGCGCCGATGGCATCCTCGTCGCCGGCATCACGGAGTACGACGCATATGTGCCGGCGATGGGCGTCGTGCTCCAACTCTACGAAGTACGACGGACCGTTCCGGCGCGCGGGCTGGATCCGATGACCGTAGCGAGACAGGCCCAGCCCGTGCAGATGACGGAAACAACCGATGCGCTGTCGCCGACCGCTCAGGTTCAGGTGGTGTACAACGCGACGCACGGTCACGTGATGGACGCGGTCAAGGCCTATGGATCGAGCCGCTCCGAAGACATGCAAATGGGCTGGCGACAATACCTGAAAGTGCAAACGCTTTATATCCGATTTTGCTGGCACGATGCGTTGACGAAGCTGCTGACTCAACGGCGCTTCCAGGTCAACGCATGGGCCTGCGTCGAATCACCGGAGAATCAGTAATGGATAATGCCGTTCGGCAACTTTCGCTGGTCAAGGGACAGCATCGCTACTTGTTCCGATATCACCCCGGCAACGAGGCCGATGTCATTGCCGCTTTTGCCAGTCTTGCGGGCGATAACCAGTGTGAATTCGATTGGTTCGATGCCGCGGTCCTGAGCTACCAGATGGGCCGTCGGCTGGAACTGGAACTGGACGAATTAAGGTCTTGAAAAGTTAGGTGAACTCGGGCCCTAAGACGCCCGATACCGTAAACGCCCCTGAAGAAGAGGTCCTTCGCGGTGGATAAAAGCCAGACCCGCTCCTGCCGCGAGGGTGAAACAAATGGTGGAAAGTTGTTGGGACGGTTTTGGGGTTGAATCTTAGCCAGGTTGCGAAATATGTATCGAAGTGACATCGCCGAAAAGAGCTCCGCGATCATGAGTCAAGAACATCCTCTCGTCACAGACTTTCTGAACTATCTGCGGTTCGAGCGACACTTTTCGCCGCACACCGGCAAGTGCTACGCCGCTGACCTTTACCAGTTCAGCCAGTTCCTGGTTGGTGGAGCCGAAGCCGCCGCGTCGGCTTCGCTCCCGGCCAGGCGACCGGGCTCTGGTTACGGGGCGGACAGCGCTTCATCGGTCGTGGCCACCGCGCCGGTCTCGACACAGACCGCCGGTGAGGTCCAGGTGCTTCGAGAGAAGCTGCTGGGCGTAACGGCCGAGCAGATTCGCTCGTTCCTCGCGTTCCTTCATGAACGCGAATACTCGAAGGCCACGGCAGCGCGAAAGCTGGCCACCCTGCGGAGCTTCTACAAGTTCTGCCTGCGGCGCGGCTACATCGCACAGAATCCCGTTGCCAGCATCCGCACGCCCAAGCAGGAGAAGCGCCTGCCCAAGTTCCTCGAGGTCGAGCAGATTCAGAAGCTGCTCACCACGCCGGACGACTCGACACTTCTTGGAGCCCGTGATCGTGCCATGCTCGAGACGCTCTACTCCACCGGCGTTCGCGTGAGCGAGCTGGTGGCGCTGAACGTGGCCGACGTGGACGCGGCCGGCGAATGCCTCCGCGTTCGTGGCAAGGGCCGCAAGGAACGCGTTTCGCCCATCGCCCCGACGGCCCTCCTGGCCATCCGCAAATATCTCGAAATGCGAGCACGCGACCCGCGAAACGCCGCCTTCGATCAGCAGCCGCTCTTCGTCAACAAGCACGGCCAGCGGCTGTCCACCCGAAGCGTCCGCCGCAAGCTCGACAAGTACCTGGTCATGTGCGGACTCGATCCGTCAATCAGCCCGCACACGCTGCGGCATACTTTCGCCACGCACATGCTCAACAACGGCGCCGACCTGCGAAGCGTCCAGGAGCTGCTCGGCCACCAGTCGATCAGCACCACGCAGGTCTACACCCACGTGACCACGCAGCAGCTCAAGCGGGACTACGACAACAGCCACCCGCGGGCATGACACGAGCCGCGGCACGGGCTACCCGCCCGTGAAAGCTCGGTGTCGCTGAGCTGTGGCACGGGCTTCCCGCCAGTGAAGACCGCCGCTCCCATATCGCGAGAACTCACGCGAGCAGGTTCGTCCATCCGGACGGCCTGCTCGCTTCTTTTTGGCTGATAACCGCATCTCATCCGAAGCCCGAAGCGCCGAAGACGGGTTTCATTGTCCGGTTGAAATCCGGGGCGATTCATCAGCTTGTGCTCCGGGGTCTGATCCTGAGCGAGCGTTGCCTGAATTTCCGGTAAAAAAAGTTGGGCTGAAAGTTCCGGAACAACCGCGTTTTCGATAGCGGGAAAGCTGAAATTGTGGCCGAACGAAGTTGAAGAGCAGAGAGACGGAGGGACGAAGGCACGGAGCAACGGAGGTAAGAGTCATAACGTCGAAACGCCAAAATGAGGGGGCGAGGGATTGGGGGACCGAGGGACCAAGGGGCCGAGTGAATGCGGAATGCGGAATGCGGATTGCGGAACGCGGAATGGGGCATGGGCGACTCACTTTGCAAATAATAGCGATTGAAAACTCCTGAAAAAGTTGAATTTTATACATTTCCACGGCGCGGAACGGGCGGGTGCGGGAACGGCGCGCGCCCGGCGCGGAGGTACCTCGATTCATCAAGACCTGAACTTGCTCAGCGTGCGCGCCCTTCGGGCGAATTCTGAATTGCGAAGAGAGGTCAAGGGACCGAGGGATCAAGGGCGCAAGGGGCCGAGGGCGCGGAAGGGGCACGCTTCGCGTGCGGTGGGGAAACGCCAAAATGTTGAAACGCCAAAACTCCAAAAGAGGGACCGAGGGATTACGGATTTCGGATTTCGGATTGCGGGGTCTTGGGTGTTGGCGGGCGTCTCGCGCAGCGGTGCGAATGACGGAACAGTCCGTGGGCGGTCGTGGTGGGCACTGCCCACAACAGCTCTCGAATCGACGCCGAGTCCGGCTTGCTTCACCGAGTCCATCTGGAGATAATACGCCTACCATGCTCGCGCTCGGGCCAGCCACACGTGACCGCGCCGATAGGCAGGACGGTACTTCCGCCCGGCCGGGGAATTTCTCGCACTACACCAAGATGTCGAGCGCCGACACCTCGCGGTTCTACGACGCGCTCAACGCGAACATCTGGGACCCGCGGGCGGACATGGACGACGACGGCGACGTGGACGCCACCGACGAGACGCTCTACCTGGCCAAGTACGGCGACTGGAGCGGCTTCAATCCGCCGGTGACCGTGGCCCAGGCCTTCAGCGACGTGGGCAACCCCTTCATGTTCCAGGGCGTGCCCCACTTCGCCCTGGACACCGCCGCCGCCGCGACCTCCGGCAAGCTCCTGCTCAACCACCACCGCGCCCGATTTGCAGACCCGGTCACCGGAAGGTGGACGACGAGGGATCCGCTGTCATACTCACTGAATACGCTCGACCCAGCGTACTTGGATCTTAGAGCATCCGCTCACCTTGTGGTAGCGATGCCATATGAAATCTACTTCCTGGTAATGACATCGACGCCCCAAGGCACAGCAAGTGAAGAAGAAATTCCTATTGAAAATCCGAGAGTGTATGATTATCTAGAAAATTGTCCAGCAAATGAATCTGACCTAACTGGACTTTGCACAGCCTTCCTAAATGTACAATCTTGCTACAATGATGCAGTAGCGTGCGTACAGGCCAGGAACAATATCATAGGCAGCGGGAGAATATGGAACCTTACTCGTTGCACCTGTGGCCCCAATCTCACTCCACCTTGTTGCTTTACGTTCTCGTTTTGCGCTGGCGTATGTCCCGAAGGCCCTACGAATGGTCCGCCAGGGACAGGATGTATGTTCATTTGTACAAGAGTCGGACCAGGACCAGTTTACGGTTGCGAGTGCCGGTGATGAGCCATAAGCGATTGACTTTTTCAAAGTGTTCGGCCCTCGCAATTTGCTGCTTATGCTTGCTCCTTTTTGGCCAATGGTTTGTCGTCTTTCGAGACTTGTTGATTACTGTGACACTTGCCACAG
This sequence comes from uncultured Planctomycetaceae bacterium, assembly GCA_964385225.1. GTDB lineage: Bacteria > Planctomycetota > Phycisphaerae > UBA1845 > UTPLA1 > UTPLA1. Next base: position 31,986 of record CAYLOE010000014.1, on the reverse strand, counting down.
TTGCAATCCCTACGATTGGACCAATCCGTCGGGCTCTCGATCCACATCAACGTCATGATACTTCAAAGATTTGGCTCTGCCTAACCTTTCTGTTCCTTGCTGCGGTCCTCATTCGTGGACCTTATCGCTGGGCCGCTGAAATACAATACGGTGAAATCAGCATTGCATACTTTTCTGGTAGCATAGCCATCAGTCTAACGGAACACCCCACTTTATATCCGCCATCAGCATGTGGCTCTCGACAATTTGGGAAAAGCGAGCAATTCATGGGTTTATCCATTCCATATTATAGAGACTTAAGGAGCCCAATAGGAAGACACAGACGGTTTTTATTCCCCATGTGGATATTGTTGGTTACAATTCAAGTGTGGTTCATATCGAGGTTGTTTTATTATAGAAGAAAGCTTTGTAAGCTTAACTGCATTAACTGTAAGTATAATCTGTTTGGTAACAGTAGTGGTATATGCCCTGAATGTGGCGCTCCGATACCAGAAGAACAGGGACGTACGATTACAGCATTGGCGAAGGTTGAATCGGGGCTCGCCTCACCCTGACCCACGCAACCGCTGGTCGATCGCCGCGACCGACCGGGTCCACGAGCGAGGGTTCAAAATGTTGAGGACCTGCTCTTTTAATCCCGGAAGCGTAATTCCGAAGAATTGTCCGGCCCGCCTCGACATGAACCGCCGCGCGACGGCCGGCATAGGACCCGCGGCAATCGCGAAAATGCAGTCGACCCCGCGCGGGTCCGTGAGCGAGGGCCCAAAATGTTGAGGGCTCCGCTTTCAGTCTTGAAAGGGTGACTCAGAAGAACCTACTCGTACGATGAGAAGTTAGCAGCCACGGTGTAAGCCGGCCCAAGCCAGCCAGGCAGCACGCAGAATGCGATCGGCGCGACCGATCGCAACCCGGCTGGCGGCTTTAACCCTCGACGCGCAGCCCGCCCTGCGCCGGCCGACGGAGGGCGATGCAACGCCGCAGCGATATCACGCGACAAGGGTTTATCGGGGATGCGTTTGGCCGTATAATTGAGTGCGCCTGCCCTTATCGCCCGCAGCGGCGGGTGACGAGGGCCAACGATTTCCGCAGCCAGACGACTGAGTGCTGGTAGAACCCTGGACAAGGGGATCGACGTGGGCAACCCCTTCATGTTTACCCTTGACGTGACGATCCGGCGTAGCAACTGGAGAGGAATGACCGAAGGTCACGCAGGAAGGGAGAGATGAAAACCAAAATGTCCCCTATGATTCCCCCGCTACGAAAGGATCTGAGCGATGACTTTATTGACAAAACGACTGCGAAGCGCGTGACCCTTATCATTGCTACGACAGTGCTTTGGGGATGTGAAACGCAGATAGGCAACAACCTCCCAAGCGGCCGACTGGAACCAAACGATTTGCTTCGGGATGCGTGCGAGACGTTCGCACCTACCGATGCAGATATTCGAGCCGGCCTGTTGGCGCACGAGGCGGATAGATTAAACGGTTTGACAATGGCGGATGCATTGCAACAAACATTCCTCACCTGCCAAAGCATTGCTTGTCAAAATTGCAGGTCAGCGATTATTCAACAAGTGTATCAGGGAGTTCAGTGATCCACTATGGTGTATTTGAGGTTCTTCTGGGTTCTCCGCGGGTGAACTATCTGGTAGTCCGTACATGAAGCACTGGATCGCTCATTTGAAGTCGCTTCACGGGCTGTTACAGACAGGAATCAAAATTGAGCTTATCGTTGAACCCCTTTTTACCGTCGAGTTTGATGCATCGAGTAGTGACGTCCACAAGAAACTGGTGAGTCGAAATTTTGACGAATGCGGAATTCGCCGGAATGGTGTGGTGAATGAGTTTGTCCGACAAGAAGACTTACTGACGACAGAGAGCGCCGGTGAGTGTTCCATCACAGTACCGCCTGACAGAATTGTCAAACCAAATGAGCCTCTTTGGAACTGTATAACGCGGATTATATCGTCCAGTCCGCTCTACTTGACGGGTGATTGTGGACTAAAGTGCATTGTCACAAAGGCCGACCTGAACAAGCAGCCCGCGCGGCTCTTAATGTTTGGAGTAGTTTCGATGTTGGAGATGACGTTACTTGCATTAATCCGAAAATATTACACAGAGAACTCATGGCAGTCGCGATTGAGCAAATCTCGCATCGAGAAGGCAAAGAAGCTTTATAAGGACCGCAAGTGCTACGAGGAAGATATCGACCTGGAGGAATGTCTTCAGTTTTGTGACAAAGCGAAGATTTGTACGGACACAGATGAAATTCGAGAATCATGGGCCAAGAGCAGACGAGAATGTACTGAATTGTTCAAGAAGCTCCGGAGAATACGCGACAGACTAGCGCACGCCCAAAACCCAGCAACAAACGGCAACTGGGCAGATGTCGAAGACGCTCTCTCCGAGGGGCGTCAAATCCTCGACCGTTCGGTTAGTATATTGGAAGAAGCTGAGTGAAGAGAAGTTGCACATGTCATCTTTACGTTCCATCCGGGTTTGTCGTGGGCGGAAAAACATTCCTCGGCAACGGTATTGGTGCCGCGGGCCTTCCGCCACTCCCGGCATCATTACCTTAGGCAGCCGAGGAAAGTAGAAGTTGAGCGGGATTGGAGGGTAGAATGCTTCGTTTTCAGTCTACGTCCACATTGTTCCTCCCGCCCCCTCATGGAGGTGCCTGATGGAAGGGAAGAATCCTAGTTCTACTATCACTAATCGTCTTGGTCGAGCCACAGGCCAGCTAGTAAACAAAATCAACTGTCAAAGGTCCACGATTAGTGGTCCACCATTTCTAGGTTTTCTGGCGTTTACCGTTGGAGTCATGACCGGTGGTCTTACTATATACTCGCTAATATCGCCGAAAGTGAAACGATTGGCTGCTAGGGTTGACGAGTTGGAACAAGTCAACTATCTGCTTACGGAAAAGGCCGATTCTGTGGCAGCCGTAGAACGAAGAATGAGTGAAGAACTACAAGCAAGAATTGAGATTCGACGGAAGCAGGTTGAGGGTAAAGCCGTGGAACTCAACCGATTGAGAATTGCCGAGATTGCGGAGAGAAAAGGGAAAATGGTGAGCACTCCGGCTCATGTACGTGCGCTAGCAGATAATCCATTTCTCATGGACCAGTTCCTTAAGGATCCGCCGTACGACGCAATAAAGCAGCAATGCCTCGTCGAAGCGGAAGCGCACTTCCCATTGGCTGAATCATCCTTATACCGGCTCCTCATGGATCCTCGGCTAGCCAATACTGAGTGAAGGGAGAAGAAAAGGGGACTTCCGCGTATTGAGGGATTCAATCCCGTGCGAGTGCGTGCGAGAAAGGATTCTCGCACGAGCAGCAGTATCCCCCGCCGCACGCGCAGCGTGCCCCTTCCGCGCCCTCGACCCCTTGGTCCCTCTGCCCCTTGGCCCCTGTATGTACCTTTGGCGTTTCCCCCGGCCCCCATTTCGACTTTTCGACTTTTCGATGTTTCGATGTTTCGACTTTTCGACATTTCGACGTACCGACGTTTCCCAAGCTGTCGACTCGACGCATCTCACCCATGCGGCGAGTCCGGCTTCCAGATTGTCGGCGAGCCGTCTTCCTGCACGAGAAAGAAGCGATATCGCTCCGACGCCAGCGGCTGTTTGAAACGCAGCTCCACCGACTGCACGCCGTGCTCGTCGGCTTTCAGAATCGTCGCCTCGATCTCGCCGCTGCTCAGTCGGTCGCCCGCCTGTTTCGGTCGCGTACGCGTCGTACCCATGCGGCCGAGAAAGCTCGAAAAGAACGGGTTCTTCCCGGCTTCGAGTCGCAGCGCGTGGGAATCCATCACCGTGATCGTCGGATCGCGCACGTCCGACAGGACCGCGCTGCTTGCATCCGCCAGACCGGGCTGCGAGCGCAGGCGATCCTGCATGAAGAGGCCTTCAAACGAGTACGGATTGTTCAGCACGAACATGTGATCCCCCTCGCCCATCGGCCGCTCAAACGCCGCCGCCATGACGCGCACGTGGAGTTGGGATTGCGATTCCAGGTAAGCCAGGATCCGGCTCGTCGCGACGACCGTGACAATCTGCAGACCAACGAAAAGCAGCAGCGGAATTCTGCGAAGTCGCAGCGCACCGTCCGCATGAGGTCTTGCCAACCACGCGGCGCCGAGAAAGGCCAGGCCGATGCTCGGGAGAATCATGACTCGATCATCCGGCGGCGTGCAGACAAGGATCGGCAGGAAAATCAACACCCACAAGGCCATCATGGCGACCCCCTGCTGTCGCCGATGGAGTCGCCAGTACATGATCGCCAACGCGGCGAGTGTCGCGCCGCCCATGAGTGCGTAGAGCCCTTGATAGGGGCGCAGTTCGATCTGAAATTCTAACAAGAACGGATTGATCGGGATCACCCACGAAGACAGCAGCAGCAGCGATCGCAGCGGCAGGGCGCGAAGATAATCCATCGGATCATGGATGGGATCGAGCATCACCGACGTGTTACTTCCAAAGCCGCTCCGCACATACATCGCCAGCCAGACCAGCGAGATCGCCGATGCCAGCGCCGTGCTCAGGACCGCTCGACCCGCGGCGCCCTGCGACGACCGTTTGAACAGCCAGAACAACACCGGCGCCGCCGCCACCGGCAGCACGGCTTCCTTCATGCCGAGACCCGTGGCAAACATGGAAACAAACAGGGCCAGCCGGCCGAGACCGCCGGCCTTCACAAAATGCCCCGCCGCCAGCACCGCGGTCGCCACGCAGACCACCGCAATGACATCCCCCTGCGAAGAGACAAACAGCACCGGGATGGAATGCGAACCCATGACGGCAAAAATCATCGCCCCCCAGCGCGCCAGCCGTTCGTCGTCGGCAAGCAGACGAAAGAGCCGCAGTACGAGCAGCACACCGGCCACATACAAGAGGAGACTCACCAGCCGATACCCGATGGGCGATTCGCCGAAAACGCGATATTCCGCGTACAGCAGCCACTCCGCCAGCGGTCGCATGTGCTGATACTTCAGATCATCCGCGATCCACCACGCATAGCAGCCGTCTTCGCGCTCGCGTCGATTGGCGTCCGCCTCACCGGCGAGAAACCGATAGACGTCCGGCTCCGGTCGTTCGCCGGCGGTGTATTCCCGCAGAATGCGCATCGCCCGATGGTCATCGAGCATGAAACCGTCCCGCAACGAGGGCGCATACAGGCCGAATACGACCAGCAGCAACAAGGCGCCGGGCCGCGTGGTTTGCTCATACCAGCGCGCGATGGGGTTCCGAGATGCGGTCCTGGGCATGACGCGAGAGTTTACCGAATCGACCGGCGGGCGAGGATGCACACGCACGCGTGACGTCGGCTCCACGGTCAAAGCTGTCTCCGGCTTTGGACTCACCGTACGTCAAACCTCGCCTTGCAGTTTCGACGCGGACACGAGGCCGTCGCCGGCTTACTTGCCGAACGGACCGCGATAACGGCCTCCACGAGGGTCGGCGTCGCATGAATGCAAACGCCGGACGGTGTGACATCCGTGAATTCAAATTTGGCATCGGCCGGGCAGGGCGCCGGACAGACAGCGGCATCCGGCGGCTGAGTGCAAGTCACCACGACAGATACGCGCTCCTCAGCGGCGGCGGTTGATGACCGACCTTTGGCACCCACAGGAGCGCCGTCCGGATCGCTGATTTTGCGCCGACGCGAGGGCGCTTCGCCACCGGCGGTGTCGTCGATAGCGATGACATCCTCACAGGCATCCATGGCCATATTGGCCAGTTCATCTGCCCGCGCGTTCTGCTCGCGCCGCACGTGCCGCACGCGCCAGTTCGAGAATCGGTTGAGCCGTTCATACGCCTCGGCGTAGAGGTCCTTGAGCCCCTCGTTGCGAACGCGGTATTCCCCGTTGATCTGCCGAACCATCAGCTCGCTGTCGGAAGCGATATCCAGCCGCGCGGCGCCCAGCCGTTCGGCCACCGCAAGGGCGCGGAGCAGGGCCGTGTATTCCGCCGCATTGTTGGTCGCTCGCCCCAGGTAGTAACCCGCCTCCAGGACCGGCCCACCGTCGGCGCGATGAACCACGACACCCGCACCGGCCGGGCCGGGGTTCCCGCGAGCGCCACCGTCGATGTGTATGCGAAGGTCCATGTGAAAGGTGTCGGAGGGTGCGAGAGAGGATGCTCTGGTTGGCCGGCCTGTAGCAACGTGCAGCCGATTACACGGCGTCGAGCCGTCGATTGCGACATGCCCGCACTCGACCGAACGACGCGCTCCGCTGTTTGTACTTATCTCATGCTCGATGCCGCGGCCGTGTCGAGATAGAGAATCCTGCCGCAGATGTTACAAGTGATGGCATCGTCGCGCGACAGAATTGCGTTGACCTGCTCGATCGTGATGGCCATGTTGCAACCCTCGCAGGCATATTCCGCCCGCTTGGGGTTCGTGCGAATGACCTTGGCCATCGCCTCGCCGTCGTTCTTGCGTGCCATGCGCTCGAACGCCTCCAGCGCTGAGGGCGGCACCGCGGCTGCCGCCTGCTCTCGCTCGGCGCGAAGGGCATCCATTCGATTTCGTGACTTGTCTTCGGCTTCGCGGACCGCCTCCTGCAACTCAGCCAGTCGCGTCTCCTCGGCCTTCAACTGCTCCTGAAGGGCGGCGTAGTTCTTGCGCTTGCCGTCGAGTTCGGTCATGATCGCCAGGACGCGATCCTCGATCTTGCTGTTATCCGCTTTGTTGGTGTTCAGTTGTGTCAGCAGCGCTGAGTATTCCTTGTTCGTCTTGGCGCCCTGTAGCGCCAGACGAAGCTTGGCGATCTCCGCCTCGCGCGACTTGACGTCCAGATCGAGCCGGTCGGCGTCCATCTGTCCAGCTCGCAGCGCATCATGCTCCTTGACGCTGCGGACTCGCAACTCGCTGATTCGAACTTCCTGCTGTTTGACGGCGCGGACCTTTCGGTCGATGACTCTGCGAAGCTCTGCAATCTGCAACTCAACCTCCTGAAGGCGGTGCAGTGCGTCGAGCGTGGCTCCCATGGAAGGTGTGATCCTTTCTCGGACTCAGTTCAGTCGATTACCCTGTGCGGCCGGTAGCCGGCGACCCGCCATTATGGAGCGAACTTAAGGCAGAATCAATGCGGGCGGTTTTTCGAAGAATTTCGACCGCCACCGGCACATTGCCATGCAGCAGTTCCGACCGGTCAGCCGGGACGATCCGCGCATCGCATCGGACGAGGCCTCCCGTCGGATGGTCCCCGTCGACGCCTGATTGCGCCGAACCTGCAAGACATCGATCAAAAAAAGCGTGCAGCGCGTCAGGTTTTTCAGATTACTGCCTCGACGAACCGCTCATTCCTGACCGATCTGCCGGCGCTGTTACTCAGCTCGTCACTCGATGCGCGATGTCGCCCGTTCGTCGGGGCGGCGCCGCGAAGATGCAACTCACCGGGAACCAGCACCTCGACCGGCCGCCGGCCCGGCTTCGATTCCGTCAACAGCCGCGCCGCCCAACTTGCAATCTTCGTCACATCGAATTCGAAGGAAGTCATGTTTGCCTCCTGCCCGGCGGCGTCGCCCGGCTCCAGCACACACGTCACCACCAGCTCGCCGCGCGCGACCAGATCGGCAATCGTCTGATCCGACCGCGCCTCCGCTAGCGCCTTGCTTCCCACGCAAACGATGCCGGTCCGCGGTCCGCGCTTCTGTGCGCCGCGCGAGGAAACAGCAGTCGGCGAGCTGTCCCCCAGCAGCCCGCCGACCCAGTCTGCCTCCCCTTCGATGGTCAGCGCGACCATTCGACGCTCAAAGCGCATCGCGGCTGTTTGACAGCCGACGGCGACCCTATCGGCTTCGCGCCCCTCAGCGCGAGCCCGAAGAAGCGCGACCCCCTCACAACCCAGCATGAACAGATGCTCGGCAAGGCAATAGCCCGCATGGGTGAAATCCGGCATGACCGAATTCACCTTCGCCCCGGCTGATGTCGCAGCGAGCAAGACGACGGGAATATGCCGTCGCCACGCCTCGGAAATGAGATCATCACTCGGATGGCCGCTGCTTTCCGACTGCGGTTCGTTCGGATGACAAACGAGACCTGCCGAATGACGTCGATGCTGAGCCGCCCAGGCACTCGCGGGGATGGAATCCAACTCATCCGGACGATTCAGTGAAATCAATTCCAATTGATGGCCGCGCTTCTGCAGCGCGTCCTGCAAGGCCTGAAGCATCATTGCGCGGTGCGGCGTTGATTGCTGATCGGAGCGGGAGAAAAGGTGATAGGTCAGTGATCGCAGATCGCCCGACGACGAGCCCGTGCGATCGGCTACGAAGGTGCCACGGCCGATGATGCGAACCAGCAGCCCTTCGCTGCTCAAGTCGCACAGGGCCTTGTTGATCGTCTTGGCATTGGCGTTGAACCGCCGGCCCAATTCGCGCTCGCCCGGGAGCTGGCCCTTGAACTCACCGCTCACAATAGCTTGTCGTATCTGTTCCCGAAGTCGCTGAAACTTGTAGCTCAATCGGCCTTCGGGCAATGCACCCTTCTCGGCTGTGCGCGGCGACAGTTCTTCCAGCATGGCCACCTTCTCCTGATTGCTTTGCGAGGCAATCTCATGTGTTTGAAGCGCATGGCCCAAAGAACGTCCGCCTCGCCGGGAAAAACCGGCAAGCAGGAACGCTTCCGCAATAAAATGCGGTACAGGCGCAAGCACGAACACACGATGTACCGGGTGGAAATGCTGCCGCGGCGCCGGAACGACTTGGCGCTCCGCCGGGCGGTGGGAGAGCGAAGGGAGCGGGTTCTGCCTACCCTTCGAGAGCCCAACCGGCTCACCCTCTATTGTTTACCATTTTGGGTGTCCGTCAAGTTATTAGAATGCACCGGTGCAAGATTGCTCTAATTCATACAGCAGCAACCATTTAACAAGCCAGTAATCGGCCAGGCAGCCCCTCAGACCGGCAGCACACCCAGACCAGGCCGCTCGCGGAGCGACAAACGGCCCACTTTTCCGTCGATGCCCTCAAACGGGTCCTCCGCGAGCAGCAGATGCCCATCCAGGTCGAGCGCGTCTGCCAGGGATGCGAGTTGCAGGGCAGCGGAAATGCCGAGCGAGCTTTCGATCATGCAGCCGAGCATCACTTTCATGCCACAGAGCCGCGCCAGCCGGATCATGGTCATGGCCTGTCGAATGCCACCGCACTTGCTGAGCTTGATGTTGACGCCATCCACGCAACCGGCCAGCGCGAGGACATCCGCCGGTCGGACGCAGCTTTCATCGGCGAAGATCGGAAGAATCCGAGCGTCGCGCAGGCGACGCAGCCCGTCGCGATCTTCCGCGGGTAACGGCTGCTCGACGAATTCGACGCCGTACGATGCGAGCATTGGCAGCTTCGACAGCGCGTCCTCGACGCTCCACGCCATGTTCGCGTCGATGCGAAGGGACTGTCGCGGCGCTTCCCGACGGATGATTCGGAGAATCTCTTCATCGCGCGGCGTGCCGAGTTTTGCCTTTAGAATCGGGTATTCCGCCGCGCGACGAACGCGTTCGGCGAGCAGCTCCGGATCGTCCACGATGCCCAGCGTGAAGGAGGTGATCGGTATTGATTGCGCCGAAAGACCCAGCCAGCGATACGTCGGGATGCCGAAACGCTTACCCGCCCAATCATGCAGCGCTGCGTCGATTGCGGCGACCGTCGCGAGTTGATCGTTGAACTCCGAGACAAGACACGTGACATGTCGCTCGATTTCCATCGCGTCGCCGCGAAGCATCCCGGCCGCCCTGCGAAGCGTTTGCTCCGCCGATTCCAGGGTCTGTCGGTAGGTGTCGACAGGCGCCGCCTCTCCCCACCCCGTGACGCCGTTCTGGGCAACTTTCACCCAGATTGTTTCCTTATCCTGGCGCAGGGCCTTGGCTGTACGAAACGGAGCAGCCAGCTTGAGAGGCATCCTCTGCCAGGTAAGTTCCATCAAGTCGCCCTTTTCTCCCCTTCCAACTGCAATCGGTCAAATTGCAGGCCCCTTCCCGAAACCCTCAATTTCGGATGTTCCAAATGACTAAAAAGCCCCTATCCTCAGTCCTCCATAGAACGCAATTATTTGTGAAACAAGGACTAAACGCAAGATACCCCGGGTTCAACCACCCCGTGTCCCGCCCCCCGTGCCTTCGAAACGGGGTAGCCCGCGGATGTTGGCAGTGCCGATGATTTCGTGTAAACATGTTGACTGCCCTTTTGGCGCGGGTCTTGCTAGAATACCCGGTTTGCTATCTGGCGTGGTCAACCGCCGTGCGCAAAATGGTGGTCCAGGTATGAGGCGACCGACGACCTCAAAGGCGATTTATTGACCAGGAGTGCTATGTCCTTGTTACCTGTAAAGATCGCAGGCACCGGAAGCTTCCTTCCGGGTCCGCCCGTTCCGAATGATCGGCTTGAGGCCGTGCTTGGCCCGTTGCCCAACGCACCGACCAAGGTCAAGAGCTTCATCGAAAACCTCGGCCCCAAGATGCTCGAGCGCGGCGGTGTCCGCACGAGACACTTCGCCGTCGATCCCGAAACCGGCGACATGACGTTCAACTTCAGCAGTCTTGCCGAGAAGGCCGCGCGCAGCGCTCTCGAAATGGCGCAGATGGAGGCCCAGCAGATCGATCTGCTGATCATCTCCTGTCCGTCTTACGATCAGAGCACGCCGCCGACGAGCACACTCCTTCAGGAGCGCCTCGGTATTCAGAACTGCGCCGAGATGGAGATTCACTCCAACTGCACCGGCGTCGGCAAAGGCGTACAGGTTGCCTACGATGCGCTTCGCAGCGGTCGCTATCGAACGGCCCTCGTTGCGTACAGCCAGCTTTCCTCGATCTATCTGCGAAGCTGCTACTTTAATCAGTCCAAGATGGACAAGGTTCACGCCGCCCTTCGGTGGATTCTCGCCGACGGCGCCGGGGCCCTCGTCCTGCAGGCCGGTGAGAACGGCAAGCCCGGCCACGAGATTATCGGCACCTTCGTCGAGTCCGTCGGCGCAGGCCGCCCCGCGGGAATGGTTGCCGGCGGCGCCGCATCGGACCTGATGCAATCCAAGCACCAAATTCCCGAGCTTTACAACGACGGCACCCATCACCTGTGGCAGGACTTCTCCGCGGTCAACGACAATGCCGCTCCGTTGCTCCTTCAGGGTCTGTGCAACTTCACGAAGCAGCTCAAGATCGATCCGGGCGCCGTGGATCACTACGTCGTTTCAATCCCCACGCTCCAACTCTACGAAGACCACATCCCTGCCTTCCTTGATCGCCTCGGCATTACCCGAGACAAGATCAAGTTCCGCAGCGGCAAGATCGGCTATTGCGGAGGCGCTGCCACGCTTCTGCACTTCGATGAGATGGTGCGGGCCGGCGAGATCAAGTCCGGAGAGCTGGCCGTTGTTCACGCTGTTGAGTCCAGCAAATGGATGACCGCGGGTTTCGCAGTGCGATGGTAGGCGACCCGCGGCCTGTAACTTCCCCGGCGAGTGATAAGCCCTTCGCTCTGCGAAGCACGATCTACACGATCGGCTTTCTGCTGGTTGTGCTGGGCATTGTGCCTTCGCTTTTTCATCTTGCATCGCAGTGGCTTCTGGCCGATGCCGAGCCCGCCGCGATCATTCGTGAGTTCTGGCTTCACTTTCAGCACTTGATCGGCCTCGCTGTCTTCGCGATCGGCCTTGGCGCATACACCTTCTGCTCGGTCTGGCTCATCTTCCACGGTCGAGGACCCCATGTGGAGTTTGACCCGCCGAAGGTCTTTGTCGCCACCGGACCGTATCGCTGGGTGCGGAATCCCGTCGTCATCACACTGATCCTCACCGTCCTCGGTGAGGCGATCTATCTGAACTCGCTCGGCATCGCCGCACTGGTCCTCGTCGGGATGGGTTTCGCACATTATCAGGTGACGCGAATCGAGGAACCGCGACTTCGCGAGCGATTCGGTCAAAGCTATACCGACTACTGTCAGCAGGTACCGCGCTGGCTGCCGCGACCGCCGCGCGGCGGAAGCGTCGAATGAAGGCATTCGTTACCGGAGGTACCGGCTTCGTCGGGAGCCACCTGATCGAGCAACTGCGAGAGCGCGGTGACGAGGTTGTCGCGCTGTGTCGGCGCGGCAGCAACGACCAGTTGCTTCAAACCCTTGGCGCCGAGGTTCGGTACGGCGATCTCGACGATCCTGCTTCGCTCGATGCTGCCTGTGCCGGTTGCGAGGTTGTCTATCACGCCGCCGCTCGCGTCGAAATCGTCGGCGCCTGGGAACAGTACAGCCGCACGACGATCGAAGGAACCCGACGTCTTCTGCATGCCGCCACACGGTCACAGGTCCGCCGTTTCGTCTTTGTCAGCTCATGTGGAATTTATCATCCAGCGCTGCTCGCGGCCGGCCGGGTCATAGACGAATTCACCGATTCGCCCGAACCGCCGCACTGGTTTCCTTATGCGAGGGCCAAGTTTCACGCGGAGGAAATCGTCCGCCGACAGTCCGACCCGATGGAGTGGACGATCATTCGTCTCGGTTACCTGTACGGCCCGCGAAACCGCACGATGAAAACCTACCTCGAGCCGGTGATGAAGGGCGGCATCATGACCATCCTCGGCGACGGCTCGAACCCCATGGCGATGGTCTATGTCACCGACGCCACTCGGGCGATCCTTCGTTCGGGAACCTGCTCCGATTCGGCGGGCAAGACGCTCATCGCGGGCGGCAATGAGCACGTCACGCAGCGGCAGTATTTCGACTCGATGGCCGACGGCTTCGGCCTGCCGCGGGTGAAGAAGAAAGTTCCCTACGGCGTGGCGTTTTTCTTCGGATGGCTTGGGGAACACCTCTTCAAGACGGGACCGCGCGCGGCCGTGATGCGCCGCTCCGCCATCGCGCTGACGGGTTTGCCGCAGCGGATCAACTGCGACTACACGCAGAAACTCCTCGACTGGAAACCGATGGTCAAATTCGCCGACGGCATGCGCGAAGCGTTTGAGTGGTATCGCGCGGAGTACGGTACGACGTAGACCATCTGCTTGAAGCCCGTGATCCTGCAACAGGTGGAACTGAGCCGACCTCCAACCTCGCCACGCATCCGGAGGGCTTACTTGATTTGAGACGGATCAAGCAACCGGGCGCCGTGGTAGACCGTTAGCACCTCAACGAGATCGCCCTTGGCGCGGTAGATAATCCTGTAGGAGCCGAGGACTACTTCGCGTATCAGCGGGTCATTCGTTTCCGGGACGACTCGACCGATCCGGGGTAATAATCCAATTCGCTCAACGGTTGCGAGCACATCCGTGACGAACAAACTTGCGTAATGTGGTGAGTCAGTGGAAATGAACTCTGCGATGGCATCGAGATCGTCTGCCGCCTGAGGCGACCACCTCACTTCTGCCACTTCGCCATCCTTTCTTTGACTTGTGTATGCGGAAGCGTCTGGCCCGCGTCCACCTGCTGGATGCCGCGCTCGATCTTTGCCAGCAGCAGTAGCCGTTCCATGGCATCCTCGACCGAGGCATCCTCTGGTAGGTCTTGCACAGCTTGAATGACCTTCTCTCGGATTGTCATATGCGGATTATATTCCGACCTGTATCGGCGGGCAAACACGATCCCCCGCAAGTTGGCATCGTACTACGCTCATCGCTGCGATCGAAATTCGATTCGAATCGATGTTGCACAGCGCGCTTACGGGGCTGTCAGCGCTTCGACGAATGGTTGAGCGTCGAGGCCGTTGACGGCGCCGTCGTTGCGCAGGTCGCAGCGCTGCATTGGGCCGTTGTAGAGGTTGTTGCCCAGGGCGACGTCGACAAAGCAGTCGACGTCCGCCAGGTCCAGCACGCCGTCGCCGTTGCAGTCGCCCACGGGGTCGCAAGGTAGAACCAGATCGCAGAACCACGGATTCGTCAGCAGCGGAAGAATCTGCTCCTGCACCGTGCGCGTGTGCATTTCGAGCCGGATGTTCAGCATCCCGTCGGCGCAGGTATGACAATAGCTCATGATCGTCCCGTCTGGTACGACGCTGCAATCCTGCATACCGCCGCACGAGGGATGACCATCACCGGCCCAGCCGCCGCAGCAGTCCACCGGGGGCGACATATTGTGCGTGTGCGGTGCGTTGAACTTATGGCCGATCTCGTGTGCAACGACGAACGGATCCCAGTTCTGCCAGTGATTGTGTTCGAGCGGGTAGGGAAAAGCGCCGCCCAGATTGGCAGACAGACCGTAGTCGTAACCCGGATAGCAGAGACCGGGCAGGTAGGCGACACCGCCGCCGAGGGGTCTGCCGGAGAGGTAATGCACAGCGTTGCGCGCCACGTGTGTCATTTCGGTGTTCCAGAAGTCCTGGAACTGGAAGAGCTGGTCGAGTGTGTTCCCCTGATTCCACGGCGTCTCGCTCGTATCCCAGAGGCGGAGGTAGACGATGCGAAGCTCCGTGTTGAAATCGCGTTTGAATATCTCGGAAACGGCGCCGATCAGACTCGCCGTATAGTCGGCGGATGCGCTGAGGTCGCCGCCGAACAGATCGTTCGTGTATTCAAAGTCCGTCTCGATCGCGAGATCGGCTCTTCGGCAGGCGCTCGGAGCGGACGTGCCACGCGGAAGGGCCCCCGCGACTTGTGCGACGCCCGGCAGAACTCGATCGGGAATCTGCAACCGTTCGCTGTCACAGGAGAATGGCCGCATCTTGATGGCATTCTCCGGCAGGCGCGCAGGAGCATAAATGACAAGATCGCCTTTCTTGCCATGTGGCCCGTCGGAGAGAATGAACGTCTCTCGTCCGACTATGATCCAACCTTGCGAATGTCCTGACGAGACACTCAGAAAGGCCGATGAGTCCGGCCGGCCGACAACGCGACCGCCGAACAGGGTGACCTCAGGCATCGGAAGCGGTTCGTCGCCGTTTGCCGTGCCCCGGACGATCCGTGCGTTGGGAGAAAATACGTCGATCCGGTGCAGGTCGAGCGAGATGGATCGAGTTTCGTCGATCGGCAAGTCACGCAAGCGTACGCGATCAGCGCTTCGCAATCGCGGAAGCTGAGCGGCATCCGGTCGAAGTCGAACAACCGGCCCATCCACTGCTACGATTGCTCGTGCGAACGGGGCGATCTCGAGCTTTGGCTGTTCGAGCTTCGATGCAGCGACCAACTCGGCAGCAAATGCTGACAGGCCGATGATCAGACTGGCCACAGTGACACGAATGACAAGACGCGGATACGAAAACATCGACAACTCCTGGCTTGGTTAAGACTCCCCGGGGCTTGTCGGATAACCCCCGCTTGACGGCTGAATACTTCGATGGCAGACAACCACCAGTTTAACGGATATGCTCGTGATTAATGTTCCCTGAAACCCGGTTTTATTGCAGAAAATGGGAGGCCGACGTGAAAGCAATCGACAGAATCAAGCTGATGACGCTCCGCGTTACCCTGGTGCTCGCCCTCCTCGGGCTTGATTTCGGTTGTGGGCCGTCAGGAGGGTTCAAGATCACGCCGGTCCCCGCGGATCAGACCCTGCGGGAGAAAGTCGTTCAACGCGATCCCGGCTGGATCAGCGAACGCATCGCGCTGATCGAGATTTCGGGCATTCTCATGAACGCCCACGAGCCCGGCTTCTTCTCCGAGGGGGAGCATCCCGTCTCGCTTTTCGTCGAACACCTGACGGCCGCCGCGGCGGACTCGCGCGTGAAAGCCGTCGTCCTGCGAATCAATTCACCTGGCGGAACCGTGACCGCGAGCGACATCCTTTATGAAGAAATCCGGGCGTTTAAGCAGAAAACGGGCAAGCCCGTCGTGGCGTACTTCCAGGATGTCGCCGCCAGCGGAGGGTACTACCTCGCGTGCGCCGCCGATGAAATCATCGCGCAGCGAACCTCCATCACGGGCTCCATCGGCGTCCTCATGCAGATGGTGGATGTTTCGAGCACGATGACGAAGTTGGGCATCTCGGCGGATGCCATCAAGTCAGGCCCTTACAAGGATACGGGCAGCCCTTTGAGGGAAATGCGACCCGACGAAAGAATAATTTTTCAGGGTTTGGTGGACAATTTTTACGGCCAATTCGTGGATGTGGTGTGCGCCGGGCGACCGAAATTGACCCGTGAGCAAGTCTTAACTCTGGCAGATGGAAGAGTTTACGTTGCAGAACAAGCGCTAGAGGCAGGTCTGATTGACCGCATAGGGGGTCTGCAGGATGCCATCTGCGTCGCCAAGGAGCGAGCCGGCATAAAGGCAGCCCTTACAGTACGTTACATTCGCCCGTTGAGCTGGACGCCAAATATTTATGCACAATCTCCTGCTCCGCCGCCCTCATGGACGATCAATTTAATAAATGTACATGTGCCTTTTTACTGGACAAAAAGGCCTACTTTCATGTATATTTGGCATTCAGAGGGATGAGCTAAGCCGATAGCCGCCAAAGGTTTCGCATCGGCAATTCATGCTCGCAGCGATCCGACACATCCGCTGCGGTGTATAATCTAGTGGCGGCGTGCTGTTCTGCACGGTGCAGGTTTCGTCCTGGGTGGATTCTTAACGGGAGCGGATCAAATGCCGCTGCACCTGAAATGCTCACATTGCGGACGAGTCCTCGTCCTTGAGGACGCATTTGCCGGCGCGCATTGCCGCTGCCGACATTGCCGCGCCATGTTGCAAGTTCCCGATGCAGAATCCGCATCGACCTCCTCACAAAATCGCCGCGGCAGCGCGTCTCGCGCAACCAGACCGGCGCGCCCCCCCTTGGCAGATGAAGTTCAGCAGCGGCCACGTAGTGCGACTGCGGCTGCTGCTTCGCCGGCGTCTCGTACACGTTCGACTCGCTGGACAACGCCCTCGCGGCTTAGCGCTGCGCTTGTCGTACTGGTCTTCGCCGTCGCAGCCCCTGCGTGGTACATCGCGGCTCACCGCTCGACGCAACCGTCCGTCCACGCGCCGGTGGCCATGCAGCCCGTGCCGCAGCTTCCTGATGATCTTTCCAGCGAGGCCATTGCCGCCCTTACGGTGGACCCGCTGTCCCACTACTTCGGCATGCGCCTTACAGGCAACACGATTGCCTTCGTCGTCGATACGGACGAGTCCATGGCACCCTACATGGAAGACCTCGCCTTCTTCACCAATTCCGTCACCTCCGCAGTCCCGCTGGGCACACGCCGATTCGGCATCGTTCGGGCATACTCCGAAGAAGGCGCTTATCTCAGCGAAGTCATGGAGCCCACCGCGGATATCCGTCCGACGCTGACCACGAAGCTCTCAACCGGCCGAACTGATCTGGCGACGGCTCTCACCATGGCCTCCGGCTGGTATGCCGATCAGCTCTTCCTCGTTCTCGCCAAGCCGGTCGACAAGCAGGAGTTGCGAGTCCTGACGCGTACGGCCGAGCAGACGGGCGCCGTGGTCAATGTCATCGCCATTGGCAAGGCCGCCGAGCAGTCCGACCTGTCGGCTATCGCATCGGCCACGCGAGGTCAGTTCTTTGCCGTGGATGACCAGGTCTTCAGCGCACTCGTAAGCCGCCAGCAGACTGCCGTAAATAACCCCAACGGCCTCCCCTCCGATCATCCGTAATCGGCTTCTCCTTTCTTCGGCTACGCTCACTTCGCGTCTTGCAGCTCCAACGATTTGAGCATGCGCTCGCAATCTGCGTCCGGCAGGGGCGCCGGACCCAGTGGCGACGCCGGCTGCTAGGTTGGCGCGCAGCCGCCAAGGTTTATTTGGAAATACACCATGCAGTGCGCGAGCGGCAAGTTTCGGGTTACTTCTTGAACTTGTCGTGGCAAGCCTGACATGTCTGGCCGATCGCGCTGACTTGGCTCATCGCCCCCTGCTCGTCCTTGTTCTTGAGCAGCTTGGCGAGTTCGACGCATTGCTCTGACATCTTTGCGGCCATCCGGCGGTAATCCGGATTGTCATTCTGATACTGATTTGCGTTAGCCATTTCCGCGAGGATCCATGCCGAAAGGGATGACTCCTTCCAGGTCTTGTCGAGAATCCCCGCGCGGATTTCCTTGAAGAGCTTGTTCTGCCCTTCCATCATCTGCTCAAGCGGCTGAGCCGGCTTGAAAGCCGGCGGCGCTTCCACCGCGGCGCCCTGCGGCTGGGCTTGTGCCGAAACGATCAAACCCGCCGCCAGGCCGGTGACCCCGACGACGATGAGAAGTGCCCTTGCCCTGGAGTTTACTTGCTTCAGCATGTACGTTTCTCCTTCCGAGTGTCGGTTTATTGACGCGGTTCCGGTCGTTCGTCCAACGGTTAGAACGAGCCGCTAGACCGATTCTTGCGAAACGATGTCGGCTGTCAACGCGCATGGCATACAGCCGCCGCTCCCGTCGTCCCATGGTACGTTACAATAGGCGTGACCGTAAGCATTCTCGATCATGCGGCATGGGAAAACCGGATTACCCGGCCATACGAATCGGCCAATTTGAGTCGTCAACATGGAGACACCCAAACTCGCCATTTGCCTCGATGATCTGCATCTTGAACCCAAGGCGGCGATGCAGACTGCACGTTCCCTCGGCTTTCGCGCGATCGACGTCGCCGCGACCAGCGGTCCCATCTCGCCCTCCGAACTGAGCGACACCGGCCGCCGCCATCTGATCAAGCATCTTGGCGACCTGGGACTGCGGCTTGCCAGTCTCCGTGGGCCAACGGGTGGTCGGGGATTTCACGACCCGATCGAGGGCGAGCGCCGCCTCGACACCATGCGGAAGGTTATCGAGCTGGCGCGGCGACTCCGTGTTCCCGTCGTCTCGACGACGCTTGGCCCGATCGCTCGCGACCCGGACATCGGCGACAAGGAGCGGCTTCGGGAGTGTCTCACCTCGCTCGCCGATGACGCGGATCGGCTGAATATCACCGTGGGAATCGAAAGCGCCGGTATCGCTTCCTCCGTTCTGCATCGCATTCTCACGGAAATCAATTGCCCGCAACTTCGGGCGTGCTGTGACTCCGGCGCCATGCTGATGCAGGGAGAAGACCCGCACCACATCGCCGAATCTATGCCGGGACGGATCGGTCTGGTCCGCGCGCGCGATGCGGTCGCCGGCGCGGCCGGCGCTGTCGGCTATGAAGTGCCGCTAGGAGAAGGACAGCTCAATCCGGCCTTGTTCCTTGCCGCACTGATGGATGCGGGTTTTTCCGGCGACATGATTCTCACGCGAACAACAAGCCAGAACCCCGCCGCCGAACTTGCCCAGGCCCGGGCGGAGTTTGAGAAATACCTTTTGTAGATTGCGGCGGAATCCCCGCGGTGAATCGCCGGGCGTTTCTCGAGTGTCCCATCGTGACAAAAAAAAACGGCGGCCGTGGTGAACTCCCGCGTACCACCACGGCTCGCCTTGTGAAGCCGCGTTGCCTCTCCCCGAAGTCATCCGCGGCTTCACGTTATCGCAACCGACCTTCGCCCCTCACGGAAAGCGCCGAATGCCGACTCATTTGAAGCGCGGCGAGCCAGTTCGATCGCGCTCCAACGCCGGCCGGCTTCTTTCACCGCCGGTTGCGTTTCTCCCGGTCGCCCCGCGTCATCAGCTTTGGACGGCGGGAGCCCCCCCCAAGCTCCCCTCACTCCCGCCGTCTTCCCTCATCTCGACACATATCTGCTTCCTGCCAGGGGTCGCGAGATGTTCACGGCCGATGCGGTCGATTCCCCCTCCACACGGTGACCGACACCGCTGCGCCGCTACATCTCGCGACCACCTGATCGGAGGAAAGAAGCCAATTATCGGCTGCGCCTTCACTCGATTTTCAGCTGCGCTTCTCACAACTCACCATCCATCTCGTCTTGGCGCGGACTCCTCCCGTACGATCACGGCGACGCACCGTGATCGTTGCACGCTCCTCTTCCCACGTCATCTGTGAACCACGCCGCGAATTCCCGAATGGACGAATCCGGCGCTGATTAAGAAGCAGTCTTGCGCTGACGAAGTGCGAGTTCCGCGCATTGCTTGCGACGTTTCGAATGACGCCGCGTGGCCTGCCGAGTTCAAGAACGCCTACGCGTCGATTCACCCGGCCGTCAAACCCTGTGAGCATCGCCGTTCTTAGAATCCAGCGGCACCAAAGATTGGTTGGCGCCCGACGATTCTCCGGCCTGACTCAGGCCTCTGTACAAATTCTTCCCCTGAGGTTGGCAAAGGCAAGCCCCATCCTCCCTTTTTTTTGAGAGTCGGCTGAACTCGATGATGAATGGGTCGCTGCGAGACGATCGCCGCATCAGCGACGGCTTGTGCGCACGACGGCTTTGGGCGCATCGATCCGGCCGGTGATGCGGTCCCAGGTGAGTACGGGCCCCCGCCACATCATGAATCGCCCGGCCGCCTCTTCCTCCTCCATGATCGTGGCCTCAAAGCCCGGGCCGCCGTCGACGCGAACCTCCCCGGTCTCGGCCATGTATTGCAGGTGCTCGCCGGTGAGACTCTTGGTGTCTTCGCGCATGAAGACCGAGCCCTTGGCAATGAGCCGCTGCAGGTCGGTGGCGCGCATGGAGTCCTCGGGGCCGCGTCCTTTACTGGATTGTTTTCTCGTCGATTTGAATTCCAGCAGCAGATTGCCGGCGCGCAGCGTGGCGATGCGCCCCTTGCCCATCCGAAGCATCTGATCCGGGTCAATGCCCATCGCTGTCGCCAGCTCGCCCTGCATCACCATCTCGCGGCCGCTGCGATGCGACATGGTCACGTCACGATCGAACACCACCAGATTGCGATCGACGAAATAGTCCATCGAGTTCGTCCAGGTGACAGCCGTCTGGCTTGGGCCGTCGCTGCGCAAGCTGCTCATCATCGGAGAGCCCGCAGCGTTGGACGCCATCGACTCGGCCTTGCGCTCGCGCGGGTCGAACTGATAGTCTTCGATCAACAACGAGCCCTTGCAGGGAATGTTCATCTGCTCGGCGACGAGGTCCACCGCGATTTGTGCCGCGGCGATGCGCAGGCGCGACAGCAGTCGGCCGCTCGTGCCCAATCGTGTCCGTGGGCCGTGCTCCGTGCTCAGTGCTTCCGCGTTTCCTTCGGCGACCAGATAAACCGGCTGCTTGCGTTCGCCGCTCAACGAAGCATAGGCGACGGATTCGCGACTCTCCCCGGCGTCGCTGATCCCTGCGAATCTGCCGAGTAGCTTGCCCTGCGGAATCCCCCAGACCAGCCGCGCTGTTGTGTACGCTGCCACCACGCCTGGCGAGGCGAAACGATCGACAATGGTCGCTTCCTCGCGAACGGAGGCGATCAGCTTCACCGGCGAAAAGTCTCGCGACTTGCCCTTCGGCGCCGCAGGCGGGGCTTTGGCAAACCGTACCGTCAGTTTGTCGCAGGTCAGCGCGAAGTTATCCGTGCGGCTGGTGATATCACCGAGAAAGACGCCGTAGTTGCGTGACAGGTGAAACTCCATACGGTCGCTCCAGGTCGTCCGCACGATCGTCGGCTCATTCAGCTTGCGACCGCCGAAGTCCTCCATCGTTCGCATGTACGAAACGCCGGGCCCCGGTACTTCGATCGCCTGCTGATCCATGTCGATCTCAATTCGGTGACCGTGCATGGCGACGTCGCCGAACCTCGCTCGGGCGTACGCGTTGGGCGTCTTGCCCAGGATCGTCGCGCGAACCAATTCGTTGCCGTTTCGCATGGAGGCCTTGAGCGAGTCGGCACGGCTGATCTTCAGGTTTTGCGCCGGGTCACGTACCAGCACGTCGCCCGCGGCGTCCACCCGCTCGATCCCGATGCGCGACTTGCCTGGTAGCATGGTCACGCCGTCCGGCGCGGTTCGCGGCTCGCCCATGAACGCGCTCATTTCCACGTGCATCTCTTCGGCGCGGATTTCTCGATCATCCTGCTTCGCGAGTACGTCGCCCGCCGCGTCGACAACCTTGGGCACGTTTTTGCCGTCCGGAGTGATTGTCATCTGCACATCGAGCCGCTCGCCGGCCAATACGTCCCGACCGCGCTCCAGCCGAACTTTGCCCGACATGTTGAGGTGCGAAATGTGATCGGCCACATCTTCACCGGAGCTCGGCGCCCCGAAGGTGACCGCCACTTCGTCGCCGACCAGTCGCTCATCGCCCTGGTGAATGTTCACGCCGCCGTGGAACCACGCGCGACGCAGGAACTCCTTGTTCTTGGCTTCGCGCAGGCCCGTCGCTGCGTTGATCGTTTCGATGCTGCGCGTGCCCAGTTCAAAGTCCACGTTGCGCGTCCATTGAATCAGCACGGGATCTCGCTGCTTGCGCGCCGGTCCGCCCGCATGCGCCAATTGATCGGCCAGACCGCCCGCCGCCGCGAAGATCGCAGTATCTGACGACTCCTCTCCGAACTCGCCGCGGTCGTCACTCATTGTGCCCGGCCCTTCGACACGACCGAGGCCTCGCTGCTGATCGAAGAACACCTCGTGGCCGCTGAGCTTGCCCGATTCGTCCACGTGAATCTGTACCGGTCGCTGATCCGTGCCGGCCATCCACACCTGTCGCCGCTCATGCCGATAGACAAGCTGGTCGCAGGTCGCGCGGGCCGCCTTTCCCTGTGCGCCCTGCGCGCTCATCAGCTTGACCGGCGAGCCGCCGGCGACCACGTCGAATCGCTCGCCGGTCTGCTCTTCGCCCGCGGTCCAGATCGGCCGCATTTCCAGAGGGCCGTTCCAAGTCAGCACCAGCTTGGTGGGATCATCCGCAAGCGAGGGGGATCCGATCGGCGAGGCCCCTGCGGATTGTTCCGAAGCGAGTCTCGCATCCTTCGAGCGCGCCCGATCCGCCACCTGCGGCTCGTTGGCGTCGTCGGATGAATCTTCCTGCGAAGTGGGTCGACCTGACGCCATGCCGCGCTGCTTCTTGCCAAAATCGAAATTAATCTCCAGCTGATCGGATTCCATTTTGCCGATCGTCCGGAGCCCTTCCATCTGCTCGACGATCACTTCGTTCTTGAAGACTGCCCGATAGGTATGAATGCGGGCGCGCGCCTTGGCGAGGGCGTCGTCGAGAACCGACTGCGACAGCGGTTCACCCGCGGTTGCCGATCGAGCTTCATCCTTCAGCGCGCCGACCGCGCTGATCAGTTCCTGCTCGCTTCGCAGCTTCTCGGAACTACCCGCCGGCGCTGTCCGCTCCGTGGTCGATGTCTGCTGCGTTGCGGCACGACCTGCCGTGGAGATGGACTTCGGTTGATTGGCCGACACCAGGCCGCCTTCCAGTCGTATTTCCGCCGCCGCCTCGGCCGTCGAGATCGCGCCAATCGACAGCGGCTTCATTGCCTGAGCTCGCGGCAACACTCCGTGTGAACCGGCAGCGCGCGGTGTCGATGATGAATCGGCAACGTCCTGCTTTGTCTCGCGCACCGTTCCCGGCATGGCGAAGTCGACCATGCGGCCGCCGCGCCGCAGCATCATCCGCCCGCCCTGCTCAAAACGCAGAAGATCAATGCGATTATCCACCTGGTCCCACTGGACGAAGAGACCGCGGCAGTTCTCGATCCGGGCCTCAACGCTGTCCACCAGAACGTCACCGTCGGCCCGGAGTTCCGCCCGATCCATGTCAAACCGCGCCTCGGGCAGATGAATGTTGATCAGGTCGTCCGGGTGGGCATAGCGCTCGGCCAGCGCCGGATTCTCCTCGCGCCATTTGGCGGTGGTCCGGTCAATCGTGACCGTGACGTTGCCCCAGAGACGGCCGCGCTTGGGATCCACGCGCGAACCGGTCTTGCGCGAGAGCGTCACCTCGGCCTCGTCGGAATTGATGTAAGTAATCTCGCCGCGCGGCATGTAGATCTGGATCGACAGATCGCGCAGATGAAAGTCCGACTCGGTAATCGGCTCCCAGTTCTTGGCCTCGAAGATGTACTTCAATCGGCCGGTCACTTCGTCGTAGATTTTCACGCGCGTCTGATCGCCGGGGCTGAAAGTCATGCCGGCATCGGTAAAGTTCGTATTGGCCGGCTGCGTACTGGCGGGTCGCGAGACAAATCGGCGCACGGCCTCCGAGGAATCCTGGCTTGGCGGCGGTCGCGTCGTCTGGTCCTCGCGCGTGAACACGAAGTAGGCGCCGGCGACCAACGCAAACGTAACGCCCATGAGAACGAGCTTCTTCTGTATGCCTTCCATGCCGGGTTTCATCATCGGATTTCTCCGCGCGTCATCGGCGCGATCCTTGCATCCATTTCCCGATCGCCCCCGACCAGGTCCCGTTGAGCCGCATGAGCCGTTCGATCGCTTCGGCAACCGCTCCGGTCCCGCCGCACCGCCTCGTCACATATCGCGCCGCCCGTTTCACCAGCGGCACGGCATTGGCGACCGCAATCGGATAACTGCATCGAAGCATCGGCGGGATATCCAGCAGATCATCGCCGACGAAGCTTGCTTCCTGATCGGTCGCGCCAACCCGCTTGAGGATGGATTCATATGCCGGCAGTTTGTCGTGGACGCCCTGCACGACCATTGCGATCTGAAGCTCGCGGGCTCGCGCTTCCACGGCCGGCGACTCACGCCCGCTCAGGATCGCAACCGTCCCGCCCGCTTTCTGCCAGAGCCGGATGCCGCTGCCATCCTGCACGTGGAACGTCTTGAGGAAGTTGCCGCCCGCGTCGTAGGGCAGCTCGCCGCCCGTCAGGACCCCGTCGACATCGAGGATCAGAATTTTGATGCTGGCCAACGTCGGTCATCCGGTCGTCGCGGCGGCGAACAGGAACATACCCGCGCCGTGCCGCGATCACGCGATAACTCAAGAGTACGAACGGAATTATAGCCCGAGAGATGAGAGCTCACAACTGACGAGCAAATCGGTACTTACCGGCGAATCACCTTTCGCGCTGCAATCGCTGCAAGTCTCAATCGCGGGAACGCTTGCGCATCCGGGCAGCATGGACCGTGATCTGTGCGAAGGATAACAACCCAGTTTTGACACGCCGTCTGGTGCGTCAATCCGCCGCGGCAATCGCCTGATAGAGATCTGCCTTGAGATCCTCGATGCTCTCCAGGCCGAGACTCAGGCGAATGATCCATTTCCGTTTGCCGCTTTCGGGATCCACCACTTCCACGGGGATGGCGAGACTCTCGAAGCCGCCCCAGCTTACGGCGATGCCGAAGTACTTCAGGGCGTTGACCACGGCGAAGGTCGATTCCCGCGTGCCGCTGCGCAGTTCGAAACTCAACATGCCGCTGTGGCCGCGCATCTGCCGCCGCGCCAGATGCGCCTGGGGATGCGATTCCAGTCCGTCGTAATGCACGCGTGCCACGTTCGTGTCACTTTCCAGCAGTCGGGCGATCGCCGTCGCGCACTTCTGATGCCGTTCCATTCGCACGGAAAGCGTCCGCAGGCCGCGCAGCATCAACCAGCTCGCAAAGGGATCGACGATGCCGCCGAGCAGCTGGCCTTCCATCGACGCGATCGCTGCGATGCGCTCCTTCGAGCCGGCCACCAGCCCGGCGACGAGGTCGCTGTGTCCGCCGATGTACTTGGATGCGGAATGAAGGACGAGATCGACGCCCAGCGACAGCGGATTCTGATGCAGCGGCGTCGCGTTGGAATTGTCACAAATCGTGCTGATGCCGCGCGATCGGGCCATCGCGCTGATTGCCGGGAGGTCCTGCAACTCGAAGAGCAGACTCGACGGCGATTCGAGGTAAATCAGTTTCGTATTCGGACGAATGGCCGCTTCGAATTGCCCCGTCTCCGTGCCGCGAACGTAGGTCGTCTCGATGCCGAAGCGCGGCAGGTACTCCGACAGCAATCGACGCGTCGGGCCGTAGACGGTATCGATGCAGACGACATGCTCGCCGGCCTTCACGCAGGAGAGAATCGCCGCGGAGATCGCCGCCATGCCGGAACCGAACGCTCTCGCCGCCTCGCCGAACTCCAGCACGGCAATCTTCCGCTCCAGCAGCAGCGTCGTCGGATTGGCGACGCGCGTGTAATCGAATCGATCGCATTCCGGACCGATGCGGCCGATGAACTGCTCGCTGTCCGGGTAGGTGAAGGTCGAGCACTGATAAATCGGCGGCGCGGCTCCCCCGAGCCGGTCTTCGCGGTCTTCGCCGAAGTGGATGCACTGCGTTTCAAAGCCCGGCTGCTGCTTCTTGTCCACGGCTATACTCCGCGCGGCCCCTGTTGTATTCTTCAAGCTCAAGGTCGAATTCTAACGCCGCGCCCACAGTCCATCAAAAGGCAAACGGCGCGAGCGGCCTCGGGATGTTCGCATGCTGGTCATCATCGATAACTACGACTCCTTCACCTACAACCTCGTCCAGCGCTTCGGCGAGATCGGGCTGGAAGACGCCGCCCTGCGCCGCGAGATGGTCGTCTACCGAAACGACCAGGTCACGCTCGACGAAATCGAAGCGAAAAAGCCGACGCACCTCGTCATCTCCCCCGGCCCCTGCACTCCGGCCGAGGGCGGCATCAGCAACGATGCCGTGATGCACTTTCATACGAAGATTCCCGTGCTCGGCGTCTGCCTCGGCCATCAGTGCATCGGCCATTCCTTCGGGGCGAAGGTCGTCCGCGCCGACCGCATCATGCACGGCAAGACGAGCGAAATCCACCATGACGGCCGAACGATCTATGCGGGACTGTCGAACCCGTTCACGGCGACGCGCTATCACTCACTGACGGTCGATACCTCGACGCTCAGTAAGGACTTCGAAATCACCGCGTGGACTGACGAAAAGGAATGCATGGGTCTGCGACACAGGACGGCGCCGCTGGAGGGGGTGCAGTTTCACCCCGAAAGCTTTCTCACCGTCGAAGGCACGCGACTGCTGGCGAACTTTCTTAGAATGTAACGCGCGTCCGTGGCGTCACCCCTTGTGGATGACAACTGGCGCGACGGTGAATGGAAGGTAGCGTTGGTTCAGGAGGGTATGAGATGTCCCGCTCGCGTCGACTCAAGCTGCTGACCGATCTGGTCAATCTGCCGACCGCGCCGTTCTGCGAGTCGCGCGTCATCGACTTCATCCGCCGCTTCGTCGCCCAGCGGCCGGCGCTGAAGCTCTCGACGGACCGATTCGGCAACCTGCTCGTGCGATACAACCCGGGACGCAGCGCGCGGCTCCGCGGCCGGCCGATTCTTTTCGCCGCGCACATGGACCATCCCGGTTTCTGCGCCACGAAGATGCACGATGATCGACACGTCCACGCCGAGTGGCGCGGCTGGGTCATGGGCAGCTACTTTCAGGGCGAGCGCGTGCAGTTCTACTCCGACGGCCGCTGGGTGCCCGGCAAGATCGTCGAGGTCATCCGTCAGAAGCCCACGAACGCCGACGCACGCCGCGCCGTCGCCAGCGCGCGGTCCTTCGGCGCCGAGGCCCCGCCCGCCGCGGTCATCGTTCGCGTTGCAAAGCCCGTGAAGCCCGGCAGCCCCGGCATGTGGGGACTGAGCGACGCGGTGATCCGCGGCCATCAGCTTCGGGCCCGGGTCTGCGACGACATCGCCGGGCTGGCAGGCATCCTGTGCATGTTGGATGAAATCTGCCGCCGTAAGGAGCGCGTGCCGTGCATGGCCTTCTTCACGCGTGCGGAAGAGGTCGGCTTCGCCGGGGCGCTCGCAGCCGTGGCGGCGAAGACGGTTCCGCGAAATGCGATCGTCGTCGCCGTCGAGTGCAGCAAGGCAGTCACCGGCGTAGCGCTGGGGGATGGGCCCGTGCTGCGCGTCGGCGATCGGGCGAGTGTGTTCACGCCGGCGGCGACGGCATACTGCCAGGTCGTAGCGG
This sequence comes from uncultured Planctomycetaceae bacterium, assembly GCA_964385225.1. Classification (GTDB taxonomy): domain Bacteria; phylum Planctomycetota; class Phycisphaerae; order UBA1845; family UTPLA1; genus UTPLA1. The sequence goes on along the minus strand of CAYLOE010000014.1, from coordinate 4,360 downwards.
ACGAACTCGCGGCGAAGGATAAGTCATTTCGCTACCAGCGCAAGCTCATGGACGGCGGCACCTGCGAGTCCACGGCCTATTGCCACTACGGCTACGACGCGACGGGCATCTGCCTGCCGCTGGGCAACTATCACAACATGGACGCACAGAAGAAAAAAATCGGCCCGGAGTTCATCGACGTGCGCGACTTTGAGAATCTCGTGAAGTGGTTCGTCGCCCTTGCGGCCAGCCCGGCGAAGCTGAAATTCGACGGCACACACCCCGGCCTGAGCAAGCGGCTCGACGCCCTGCTGAAACAGCACCGCCCGCGACTGCTCAAGACGGCGGCAGCCGTCGCCGACGCGTGAGGTTCAACGAAATCCTCGTCGCGTAGCGTCTGATTGTTGGAATGCAACCGACAGATTGCGTCCAAAGCACTTCTCCGCTGAAGAAGTCCCGAACTTCGACGCGGACGACTGAGGACACGCGGGAGAAGTAGAATGCCCCGAATGGCACTAGGTTAACGCGCGCTCCTCGTCGACATCGTGTTGTTGCATAATCGAATCCCGTGAAAGATACAAGCGGTCATGGACTCCGTCTTCCGCCGTCGACCTGCCGTGTGCAAATGTGCGATCGCACCGACCTAGTTCACCGATCCGAGCCGTAATAATTCTTAATACCCGATCTCCGTGGGTCTAATAATTCACATACCCTGAGAAGCAGGGGATAACCATAACATCTTTGTTTTACTAGTGTTATGCGCGTTTTTGGCTAAACGAGAGGCCAAGATACGCGAGAACATTTTATTTGCCAGTTTTCTTTGCGCCGGAGCCACTCACCCGACGCATGAAGAGTAGAGATAGCTCATTGCACTCGCACATGCTGCCTGCGGCATTCTGCGCGGGGCGGAGCAATCGGGATTCGGAGAAGTACAGTCCAACGAATAACGAATGAGGTATTTGCAAATGACCACGAGTAGAGTTCAAGTCTCGAAATTCTTGAGTGCTCAAACGGCCGCCATCACATCTGAGTCCCGCTTCGTCCCTGCTGCCGGCATCCCTCGCAAGTATTTTCTCGCAGCAGCAGCTCCAATCCTATTGGCTGCCGGTGGATGCAAGGTATCCAGCAGCCAACCCATCACGTTGGGATATGCGATCCAAGAAAGGGAGACAGCTGTCGCCGATCTTTCTGGCTGCACCATTGCAATAACACCTTTTCTGGATGGTCGCACTGACCCGTATGTGTACAAGAAAAGGTTGGTTCTGGCCGAAGGCCAAAATGCTGGAGTCTGGCTCGCAAATGCGCTGAAGGTTGAGTTGGAACATGCAGGTGCCACCGTGGTAGCACTTCCCAAAGGCGCGACGCCCGGAGGAGGCCGAGCCATCTCGGGGCATGTAACGTTGATCAGAGCTCAGCCGACGGGCTGGCATCTTGGAGGAATACTGGCGGCTCTAATCGGTACGGGCTATATGCCTCACGTTTCGACTACAGTGGAGTATTATGAAGAAGGTGTTCCTGTCCTGAGTAAGCAGTACGATATAAAGAAGAATGTTCCAAGTAACGCGGGTCTTGTAATTATGGTAGGAGTACCTCCCGCACACACTGAAGTACCAAAAGCGCTTGCCATTGTATTAAAAGAACTCATTCGGGAGAAAATTATTCCGGAACTCGCCGCAGCGATTAAGGATGATGGATTAGTGGCATACTCTACATTGACCAAGGATGGGGAGCTCCCGTGATGTTAATGCGCATGTCCTGGATACCTGTTGTTGCAGTCTTCTGCGGTTGCCATGCCCCTGAGCCCAAAGTCCGGGTTGACGGGAGTACATGGACGGCAAGCGAGTACGATGAAACACAACGACCTCGAGTTATCGATGTGGCGTGTCTTGGGCAAACGGTAGTACGCTCTGAAGTAAAAAAGACACTTATTAAGCATCTAGGTACTGCTGATAATAGCCCGTTGGAAAACCGGGCACTTACCATGTGCAGTCTCGGAGTCTGTGCCACGCATCTCGGAGACCTGGAGATAGCTCGAAATGCGCTTGATTCATCTCTGGAGATAATGGATGCCATTATCTACGACCCGGAGAAAGTAAAGGAAGTTGCGGCATTGCCTGGTCAAGAGCGGACCAAAATCTTTAAAGGAGAGTCGCATGAGAGAGCAATATGTAATCTCTATCGGGGCCTAGTCTATCTCGCCGACGGCGATTACGAAAATGCAAGAGCGTGCTTTCTCAGGGCAGACATGTATAAGCCGGCAAGGGCTGGCGGCGAAGATACCGGCAACTGGCTTTCGCTTAGATTTCTAGCCGCATACGCAGATTTCTATTGCCCAACTAAAATGGGCCTTCACGGACTCATCGATGTTCCAGAAGATCTCGAAATCAATGTTTTTTCTTCATCAGATGACACGCTGATTGTAGTCCTCACGGGCCTGTGCCCTGCTAAGCGACATCAGCATGGAGGTAAGCTGCACGGGCTAACATACAGCCCCGTCCCCTCCAAAGTGTCGGCCATTGAGGTTTATGCATCTGTGGACGAGCAGTATCAGACATCAGAATACGCTACGGCGACCGAGACTGATGATTATCCTGATCGCAGCGCTGATTCAGAGCGCCCGATTCATCTCGTTAGTTGCGATGAGTTGCGGGAGGATGCCAAGCGTCCGCTATATCGGATTACTAAGCCGAGTGAAGATATTTACATTCAGGCGGCATCCAACGGCAGGAGGGAAATGGATAAGCTGCTCGCAGCTAAACAGCAATCAAAGGAGTTTGGCCAGGGGGTGGGAGATGCCTCGGAGGTGATTGCCTCTGTCATTATGGGAATTCCGTTCGTCAATCTCGCCGTGTATCCATTATTTATCGCTAGTGCAGTTTCCAAAGACGCCTCAGCGAAAGCCGATAGTACGGCCGACTTGAGATCCATTCATGCTCCCGGATATATCTATATTGCGACGGTCGATTCATCGCTTGAGCCATACAGACTTAAAGTGTACTCGGACAACGGCGCGCTCCTGGGTGAGAGTGTGCTGCAGAATTCTAAACAAGTGACTTCGCGTCCAATAGTATATATTGTACGGGTATACCAGTAGCAGGAGAGACTATGATTCAGAGACTGAAATTTTATGTGGTTTGTATGCTATGCGGAATGTTCTTTCTACATCTTGCTTGTACAAATGTCCGTAACGAGGCCGGCACGCCAGGACATTATACTGATCCGAGGGAGCCGCATGTTCAAACTCTAGGTGTTGACTCGCAGGACATTATTTCAGCAGCAGAATCAGCGGTTCCGGATATGCTTGCATCCGCTGCAGTGATGAACTTTGTGGCTAAACCGCGAATTGCCGTTGACGGCGAGGAATTTCGCAATTTAAGCATGGATCCGGTTGCACGGCAGGCATTTACTGGCCGCTTGCGTGCAGAGCTGCAGCGAGCGTCAAATGGACGACTCGTTATCGTTAATCCTGAGCGCGGGCGCTTGGCAGGCGCTCAGGGAGGCAATGCAGACGGTGCTTTCGGCTATGATCTTTGCTTAGCGGGCGAGATAACATCAACTATTCAGCCGCCAGACGCACACGGGCGTACTTCCTCTAGCTACCAGATTATCTTTGAGCTATATGTGCCTGATACAAGTGAAATTGTATGGAGTAGCAAGCCGTATGATATAAAAAAAGGCGCAACGTTGCCGACGATGTATCGGTAGTGATGAAGAAAATACTAAGGGAATGGCACATGATTTATCGAATATCTTTCTTTTGTGTGATAAGTGGTCTGATTTGGGGTTGCCAAAGTCCTACGGCACCACCTGAGCGGGCGTTCGGGACGGGAGAGGAAATTCACACGGATGGACCAGTAGTACTCGATCAGCAGTTGCAAAGCCAAAGCTTCTTTGGAAATACCGTTAAGATTGTTCTCGAAGATCACGGCCATAAGCATACGGCAACGGGAACTCACGAGGTATGGGTGCGCCTCAGAAATGTGACCGATTTTGACCAATATGTGCAGGGTAGAGTACATTTTCTCAGTGGTGGTGGTGAGGAGGTTGAGGCGCCTTCTCTCTGGCAGCAGATTTTCCTTCCGGCCAAATCGATCGAAACCTATCGAGCGATGTCAAGAGGACGCGATGAGGTAAAGCGATTTTATGTGGAGTTGCGTGAGGGGCGATAGCGCGCCATTGCTGTTAGAGCGGATTGCGCATTTCTGTAGCGTTTCAGCAGTGCGTGTGACCTTCCCCCCCCCCCCCCCCCCCCCCCCCCCCCCCCCCCCCCCCCTCCACCCCCCCCCCCCCCCCCGCCCCCGCCGGCCCCCCCCCCCCCCCCCCCCCCCCCCCCCCACGCCCCCCCGCCCCCGCCCCCCCACCCCCGCCCCCCGCGCCCCCA
>CAYLOE010000013.1:0-157737 GCA_964385225.1 uncultured Planctomycetaceae bacterium | reverse complement strand
TAGGTTAATCCCGCCGGCCCGCCCCGTCAAAATTCATCCTGACACCTTTTCCCCCAACTGACACCTTTTCCCCCAACACCGAGGCGGGGCTTCGACTCGCGCTTCGTGCTTTTAAACGGGCGAGACGCCCGCACTCCCCGGGCGCTGCGGGTCTTCTGCCTGCGCGAGCGCGGATCAATATTGAATGCATGAGTAGAGCGCCCGAAGCCGCCTCCGCGCGCGGCGTAAAGGCCGCGTCGATGCCCGCTCCGCGCCGCAGCGCTGAGTAAAATTCAAGAGATTCAAGCATTTTCAAGCATCTTTTTTTTGCATCGTTGAATTTCAACGACCGAAGCCGCCCAATCGAGCGCAGCCGCCCGGCGGATGGAAAAACGCCGAAAGCCGACAGAGGCCGACAGTTTGCAATCCGACGGCTTCCCGCACAGAATGTCCCCATGAGCGATGCGCCCACGCCAGACGCCGCCGCCGGCCGCGGGCCGGACAAGCTGCTCGCCATCGGCGCGTACGGCGAGACGGTCGCTGCCTATCGTTACCTTGTTCTTTCCGAGAAGGCCCCCGGCGAACACATGCGCAAGGAGTTCGCCGACATGGCCGACGAGGAGCAGGAACACAAACAGCGCCTGCAAGGCCTACTGGCGAGCATGTATCCCGACGCGGATTTTGTGCTCACCGCGGAGGACAAGGAGCTGGTCGTCACCGGCACACGCCTGCTCGAAATCCGTAATGAAGACGACTTCCGCGAAGCCATGCGGATGATTCTTCAGACCGAGCGCAAAACCGCCAGCTTCTATGCCCATCACAGCAAGCTTGTGCCGGACGAAACGCTGAAAGCCCTCTTCCACGAGCTTGCCGAGGAAGGGGCAGAGCATTATCAGCGTCTCAAGGCCCTCGCCCGCGAAGCCGGCCTGCCGCATTCGCACGAGGACTTCGAAGACTGAGACCTCCGTCAGCCGACTTCCTGCCGATCGTGGATTGTCCGTGCCTGGATCCTCTATACTCCCTGAAGACTTGAGTGTCATAACCTCACCACCGCGAGAGCAACATGCCCTTAACGAATGAAACCGTTCGATCCGCCCTCCGCACCGTTCAAGACCCCGAACTGCACAAGGACCTGGTCACCCTCAATATGGTTAAGCATGTCGAGGTGGCCGACGGCGTCGTGCGGCTGGGGATTGAGCTGACCACCCCCGCCTGCCCGATGAAGGATCAGATTCAGAAGGACATCGAGAAGGCCATCCTGCCGCTGGGCGCGAGCGACGTCCAGATCGAGTGGAGCGCGCAGGTGCGGGCCGCGCCCAAGCTGGCCGGCCAGATTCCCGGCGTGAAGAACACCATCGCCATCGGCGCGGGCAAGGGCGGCGTGGGCAAATCGACCATCGCCGTCTTGGCGGCCGTCGGTCTGATGCGCGAGGGGGCGAAGGTCGGCCTGCTCGACGCCGACATCTACGGGCCGTCGATCCCCAAGATGCTGGGCATTGAGTTCGAGAAGCCCCGCGTGAGAAATGAAAAAATCCTGCCCATCGAAACGCATGGTCTGCGGGTCATGTCGATGGGATTCATGGTCGAGCCGGATCGCGCCGTCATCTGGCGCGGGCCGATGGTTCACGGGGTCATCAAGCAGTTCCTCGAACAGGTGGACTGGGGCGAGCTGGATTATCTCATCATTGATCTGCCGCCGGGAACGGGTGACGTGCCGTTGACACTCTCGCAGAGCATCCCCATGACCGGGGCGGTCGTGGTCTGCACGCCGCAGGAGGTGGCCTTGCTCGACGCCATCAAGGCCCTGCGGATGTATCAGCAGCTCAATGTCGATATCCTCGGCATCGTGGAAAACATGAGCTACTTCCGCGCGCCGGACACGGGGAAGGAATACGATCTGTTCGGTCGCGGCGGCGCCCGGAAAGCCGCGGAGCGCGTCGGCGTCACGTTCCTGGGCGAGATACCGATCAACATCAGCATCCGCACCAGCGGCGACGCCGGCACGCCCGCCGACTGCTTCGAGAAAACGGACGAGGCCACGCGCGACGCGATCCTCGCCTTCGTCCGTCGGTTGGCCGGCCAGGTCAGCGTCAAGAACCTCGGCCAGGGCCAGCCGCTCGAGCTCAGGATCACCTGATTCGAACCACGCTTTCGCGTGCTACTTCTTTCCCTTCTGTGCGACGTTCTGCGCGGCTTTCTCGATCCCGCGCTGGCGATTCGGTTCCGTAATTGACTCCGGTGCATTCTCCTGAACCTGTTGCCTTGCCTTCTCCAAGGCCGCCTGCGCCTGCGGCGGGAGATTGACGAACGCCGGCGGACCAAACGGCGGACCGGAGATGGGCTGTCCACTTGCCGGTTCGCTTTCCACCGGCGGCGGACGACGGAAATCGGCCAGCACATGATCGACCTCGAAAAAGTCCGCGTGCGGCATGAGCGTGACTGGATCAACCGCGACGATGCGCATCGAGGCGATTCCCACGTCCGACAGGACCCCGGCGAAGCCCTCGATCTCGTGGCCGTTGCTGTTACGAGGTATCTCATTCTCCAGAACAGCGGTCCAGACCATCCCGCTGACTTCAACGACTTCGATCAGATAGGCCGAATCCCGTGCGCGACGGTCATCGAAGATCCACATGCCCAGCGCGCGGAGATCGGCATCGTCACCCGGCGTGATGGTCAGCTCATACCCTGCCACGAGAACGTTGTTGAATACGCGCCCCGGGACATTGAAGGCCGGCGAGTATCCGACCATCGGAACGTAGGGGCCGTCCCACTCACTCTGAAAGTGAAGTGCATGCGGACCGAAGGTGAGCATCGGCACTTCGGTCTCATCGGGTATCATGTCCGGATCCTCAAAATCCTCCTCGTACGGATCGTTCATCGCCGCGAAGAATTCCGCGTGCGCCGTATCGGTCGCGGTTCCGTGGCGATGCAGGTAGAAGCTCACCTCGGCAGCCGCGTTCGGCGGCCCGGAAGCGACCCAGATCATCGCCAGGAGCGTGGCAGTCAGGATGGTTGAGGAGTTGATGCGAGCCATGTCGACGTCCCCCAATCGTGTGTCCCTGTCGTTCACTCTGGAAGCATTCAGCAAACGCAAGGTTCGTCTGGATTGAAAGTTAGGATTCGTGGGCGCCGTGAGCAAATCCGGGACGTAGCTTGCCCCAATCACGCAGGCCGTGACTTCAGAGGAGCTTATCCAGCTTCGCACGGTTATCCGCCAAAAGAGGCGTTATCCAGACGATGCGCTTGATGAACCTGACGCGGGTGCTGAATAAAAAATATCACTTCATGCCATATCCGGCCCGTCATCCAGAGCGGACGCGGAAGCAGAACGAGCATCCTGCAAGGCGATTCTCGGGCCCGATCGCTCGGCAGGGCTCGTCAACCCGCACGCAGCTTGTACAATCAACAGCTCGTGCTGGAATTCGAATCCGCACAGGGAGAACTCAAATGCGATACGTCGATGGATTTGTCCTGCCCATGCCGAAGAAGAACCTTGCCGCGTACAAGCGCATGGCGAAGTTAGCGAGCAAAATCTGGCGCAAGCACGGGGCGCTGCAATATTGTGAATGCGTCGGTGACGACCTCGCGATCAAGGGGATGGTACCGTTTCCGAAGATGGTCAAGACCAAGCCCGGCGAGACGGTCATGTTCGCGTGGATCGTCTACAAGTCCAGGGCGCACCGCGACCAGGTCAATGCAAAGGTCATGAAAGACCCGCAGATCCAGAAGATGTGCGCAAAAAAGATGCCGTTCGACTGCAAGCGAATGGCCTACGGCGGTTTCGAGGTCATCGTCGAAGCGTGATCGCCGCACGGGAAAATCAGCGATGATTATTCCTTGTCATTCAGGGCACGAATGGCAAGGTCGATTTCAGCGCGGATGCCCTGATTGAGTTCGTGCTTCAGGGCCTGTTCGAGCTTCGGCACGTCCGCCGGCGCGCCGATGACCGCCAGCGTGCGGATGGCTTCTCGCCGGACGATGTCCTTGTCATCGTGAATCATGACGTGGTCGATCTTCTCCACGACCTCCACGATGGAAAAATGCTCCGGCGGTATGCAGGCGGCGATGGCCTGACACGCACGACGTCGAACGGCCGCATCGGTATCGTCCAGCAGGGCCAGCAGCGTCTTGGGCTTGATATTCTCCGGTCGCCGGGCCGCGAGCCCCGCCAGAGCGAGCGAGCGAACCTGAGTGGACTTGTCCCGCAACGCGCGATGAACGCGATCGACATCCTCGGGCTTCGTCCCGAAGGCCAGTGCGAAGGCGGCGCCGGCGCGCACGGCGTCGTCCTTATCCCGTGACATTTCAACCAGCTTGTCGCGATACTCCTCGGCGAGCCGCGCAAAGACCTTTTGCGTCTTTTCCGCAAGGTCGTGCTCACCGCTGTTGCGCGCCGCCTCCCATGTGATGATGCTGCGCGTGATCAGCTCTCGGAGCTTGCGCGTCGAGAGCTTGCCGGAGCCGCCCTTGTCCGGCGAGGCCTGCGTCTCAAGCTGCGCCACGGCCGGCAGCCAGCGCGAGTTCGGCCACTTCTCACGAAACGCCTTGCACCGCCGAACCGCCTCGACCTGTCGCCCCCGTTGCCATTCCTTCATCGCGCCGGCGAATTCGGTGAGTTGCACCTTGACGAGTTCCTGTTCGTTGTCGTTCAGTTGCCGCAGCTCGGTGAGCGCGGCCGTCAGGTGCATCTCGTGCGCTTCGTCGCCGACTTCCCGCTTGCGTTGATAAGCAATACGGCCGTCCATCTTCAGCAGCGTACGGTCCGGGCGAGACCAGTAGATGACGGCTTCGCCGCGCTCGAATTGATAATCACGCTCCAGCTTGCCGGTAAACTTCCCTTTGATGGTCATGTTCACGCGTGCCGCGACCTCGCCGGCTTCCTGTACGAGTTCGACGAATTCCATCGTCTGCGAACCGGAGAAGTCATCGAGCTTGAGCGTCCGCTGCCAGCGATGCCCCGCGTCAATCCGCTCGACAGGCCAGTGGGCAAAGTCGAGCAGCGCTTCGAGCAACGTACGGTGAATTCGATCCGACATGGGAACATGCACGGGCGCGTCGCGCGCCGTCAGCGTAGCGCTGTGCAGGCGTGTCGAGCGCTGGGGCAGGTTGAACATCGCCGCGTCGGGCGTCGGTGTGACCTGTTTCTCGCCCTGAAGCAAGCGCAGCACGCGCGGCGGGCGATCGACGATCATCTGATAGAGCATCACGCTGCCGGGCGTCGATTCGTCGATGTTGCACTGGACCAGTCTGGCCTGCTGCTGCCAGACGAGCGTTTCCGTGTGCCTGGGCTTTCGGACGGTCCGCTGCGTCGTTCGCACGAGAAGATGTTCGGTCAACTGGCCGGGCAAAAGGTTGTTGCGGAAGAGCATTCGATCCGGCGCCGAGGTGCGGGCCGCGAGCGGCGCGGTCAATAGCGCGCATGCGGCGATTGCGAGCAGGCGGATCGGAGGCACGGGCGATACTCCTTCGTCGCCAGGCGGCGAAGCCGGGGCAGGACCGCCTCACGAGGAGGGGGCGCTGCGCTGATGCGTCGCCGAACGTTCACTTTCTGCGGGCGGGCGGCGTCGGTTCTTCATCGGGATACTCGAAGGGCACGGCCCGCAGACTGGCCTCCGGCATCCTCTTATAGATTAGCACAAGCAGGAGCACGCCGGCCAGAAAAGTGCCGAGACTGATGGCCTGGGAAATCGTAAGCCCGCCGACATCCAGCGGATTATCCTGCCGTATGGCTTCATGCAGAACGCGAGAAACGGAGTAGAGAATGAGAAACCAGGGCAAGACGATGCCATGCCGACGCCGGTAGTAGTACAGCTTGATCAACAGCCAACTGATCAGCAGCGCGGAGATCGTTTCGTAGAGCTGCGTCGGATGGACGGGCTTGGAGCGGTAGAAACTCGCCAGTTGCGAAAGTTCCGGGATCGTCATCCCGTATTTCAGGCAATGCGCATCGACCTGACCGGCGGCCGTGGCGGCGTATTCTCGCAGGGCCTGCCGTGCGGCCTGCTCGCTCGCCTTGGCGGCTTCGAAGGCGGGGCCCTCTGCGCCGGCGGTGTGAGCGGCCTTCAGCTCTGTCAGGGCCTTTTGATAGCGTTCTTCGAGGTCACGGCGCAGATCGGGCCCGTCGGCCATGGCGCCCTGGATCAGATCCGCCGGCATCGGCATGCTCTCACCGGATCGCTCGTAGGTGTAGATCAACTCCTTGGGAATCGTGAGTTGGCCAAAGCGATACTGCTGGACCATGGCCGCGCTGCCGTACGGAAAGCGGACGGCCCAGGGATATTGCGGCTTGTTTGCCGAGGGGTCCTGGTGATCGACGCAGACAGCGCCCCAGCAGCAGCCGTTGAGAAAGCAGCCGATGCGTGTGATGGCCAGCCCCCACGCGAGCGAGGGCGCGGTGATATCCAGATACCACCGCACGGACACTTTGGCGATGTAGCGAAGGTAGATGACCAGCGCGGGAATGGTGAGCAATGGCCCGCCCCAGAACTCGAGCCCGCCGGCGCGGATGTCGAAGATCGCCATGAAGGGATTGGTCTGATTGGCGAAGCGTGTGTCCCAGTAGTGAAGCACGAACATCGCGCGGGCGCCGGCGACGCCGAAGATCAAAGCGATGAAGCCGATGTTCAGGACGATGTCGGCGTTGGCCTTTGTCCGGTCGGCCCGACGGCAGGCCATCCAGATGCCTGACAGGAAGGCGATCGTCATCATGACGCCGTAGCTCTTGATGTCAGCCAGCCATTCCGGCAGAAAGGGAATCTTGAACATCGTGGGGTACATGAGTGCTCCAGAAAACGTCAAAACGTCGGGAAATCGAATCGACGACCTCAGCTTGACGGCAATTCGACGATCATATTGTCTATCAACCTCACCGCTCCGACGCGGATCGCCGCGGCGATCATCACGCGACCTCGCGGCTCGCGAACGCTCTCAAGCGTATCCGGATCGACGATGCTCAGGTAGTCCACCTTGATATCGGCATGTGCGGCGATGGCAGAACGCATGGCGGCAAGGATTCGGCCCGTCGAACGTTCTCCGCTCCGCAACAGTTCGCAGCCCTTCGTGAGCGCCGCGAAGAGCGACAGGGCCCTGGCGCGGTCTTCCACGCTCAGGCGGGCATTTCGGCTGGACAGCGCCAGCCCGTCGGCATCGCGAATCAGGGGGCAGACTACGATCTCGACCGGCATTCGCAGGTCTTCGACCATTCGCCGAATGATCGCGACCTGTTGGGCGTCTTTCTGACCGAAATAGGCATTGTCGGGTTGCACGATGTTCAGCAGCTTGGCCACGACCGTGCAGACGCCTTCGAAATGCCCGGGACGAAAAGCGCCGCAGAGTTTGTCCGCGAGCGCACCGGGCGTGACGCGCGTCGCGTCGCCGGGCGGGTACATCTCCGCGTTGTCCGGCGCGAAAATCAGATCGACACCGGCTGCGCGGCAGGTCGCCATGTCGGCCTCCATCGTGCGCGGGTATATGGCGAGGTCTTCGCTCGGCGCGAACTGCGTCGGGTTGACATAGATGCTCACGATGGTGAACGCGCCGTCCTTCTTCGATGCCTCCACGAGACTGACATGCCCTGCATGCAGCGCGCCCATCGTGGGGACAAAGCCGATGCGTTGCCCCGCGGCGCGTGCCTTCGCTACGACATCGCGTACGTCGCAAGAAGTCTTCACCAGGGCGGGCGCGTTTTTCACAATCTCTCCATCGGCGCTGTCCACCGCTTGCCGCTTCGCGCCTACGGTTTACGAAAGCGGAGGAAATAATTCTCTTCGAGATAATCCGCGTCGGGGGCTTCATCGACCTCGAAGCCGGCGGCGAGGACTTCGTCGATCACGGTCTGCTGATCGCAGCGGACGTGCTCAAGAATCCACGCACGACTGACCCCCTCGATACGCTGGAAGTCGATAATGACCAGCTCGCCGCCGGAACGCAGGGCGCGGAAAATCGACTCCAGCGTGCTTCGGGGATACTCAAAGTGGTGATAGGTATCACAAACAAAAACAATGTCGACGGACTCCTGCGGCAGACTCACATCCCGCTCGGTGCAAAGCACGGTCGAAACATTGTTCAGCGATTCGTCCTCCGCTCGCCGGCGGATAAGCTCCAGAAACTCGGGCACGATATCCACCGCATAGACGCGACCCTGAGGCCCGAGCGCTTTGCCGAACAGCACGGTGAGAAAGCCGGTGCCGGCGCCGACATCGGCGAGCGCGATCTCGCGCGTCACGGGTGCGAACTCTGCTTCAAATAGCGATGAACTGGGCGGTATGCGAAGCACATCCGCGACGATGCGACGGCGATGCTCGTAGATTTCCCGGCTTTCGCTCTCGAAGCGGCCCATCCATCGGGGAATGTCGGGGTTCTTGTATTCCTTGTTGATGCCCGGGTGAACGCTGCGCTCGAGGCCGACCGGCTGGCAGGTGCCGCTGCTTCGGAGGAGCCATCCCGCGAGAAGCAAAATGAGCAGTATGGCCAGAGGACGGTTGATCGCCGTGGGAGGACTGCCGCCGGAATGATTGCCGCTGGTATGCATGTCGCTCTGCTCGATGGGGACCAGCCCCGAAGTGCGTTTAACCGCGTTTGCCGTGCTCCGTGTCATCCAGGATGGTGTGTTGTAGCATAGGATGCGGCGGCTGGGCAGGGTCGCGAACGATGAAATCGCACGGGCTTGATTCTCATGACCATCGTCGCCATTGACCTCGGTTCCGCGTGTGTCGGCCTGGCATGCCGGGAAGGCGAGATTTTGCGCGTGGCAAAGCTCCCTGCCAAGTCACCGCAAACCGGCTGGCCGGAGTGGATCACGCGGATGAATCCGACGCCGCCGTACGAACTGGTGTTTCGGGGCGCGAGTTCAACCGGGGCCATCGAGGAATTGGCTCAGTCCCACGGGGCCACACGCCTGCGCACCGTTGCGCTGGGTGCGTCCTACGACCCGGCGCTGACCCTGCTGCGAGCGATGATGCCGCGACTGCGCGTCGGCGTGCTGTGCTTTCTCGAAGTCGGCGCACGGCGCTGGCAATGCGGCGTGCTGGACCGTCGCGGACGATTAGCCGCCCACCGTTTCGGAGAACGGTCTGATGACGGCGCCTCGGGCGACTTCGAGCCGCTTCTCGCCGAGTCGATTACAGCTTGCATCGGTGTATCGAAGGATTCTCACGGCGATACCGCTGCGCCCGACCTGATTGTTGCCTTCGGCGGTCAGGGGCCTTCGCTTGCGGCGAACGTCGCGGACTTGTGCGGGCTGACGCGCGTGTTCGTGCCGGACTACGCGGCAACGCTGGGGGCCGTCGGAATGTTGATGCAGGACCGCGCGCTGGAGTTTCGCGAGCCGATGCCGCCGCAGTCGCCGGATGTCACCGCGCTGCGTTACGCCTTCGCCCGGCTCATGGACACGGCCGCCCACGCTGTCACGATGGAGGGCTTCGACATCGACGACACGATCTGTGAGCGCTACGCCGAGATGGGAACCGGCGAACCGGAAGAAAGACTCAACCTGTGTTGCGAAGCGCTGACCGACGCGGAGGGTCTCATCGGGCTTTGCCGGAGGGAGTATCGTCGAAGCTTCGGTCGCGAAACGCCGCCGGATGACTTTCGAGTGCTCGCGGCGGGCCTTCGCGTCACGATTCAGTCGCACTCGCCGATGCTGCCGCCGATGGCGTGGCGGTCGATTTCGCAGGACGGCTCCTCGGTTACCGGCCCGATCGAACTGCAAGAAGACGGCATGACGATCGAAGTGCCTTCAACATGGCACGCAAGAACCTCGCCCGTCGGCGGCGTCCTGCTTGAACACGCCGCTCAATCTTCTTCGATTTGAGAGACCGACTCCGTCGCGTCAGTGTCGGGTGTTGACGTGTCTTCGTCGTCGTCATCGAATTGCGGTAAATCCGGCTCGATCGCTCCCAGGGCGATCAATCGCTGCCGGGCCTGCGAGGCCCAGGTCGTCGCGTTCCAGTCGTGCTCGACGAGACGATAATAAAACACCGCGGCGTCGATCGCGCGGGTGCGCTCGTAGTACTGCGCCACGCGAAACTCTTTTTCCGCGCGGCTCTCGTTCAGGCGCGTCAGTCGTTGCGGCACCATTGCCTCGGCCGCGTCCTGCGGATACTTCGACTGATAGTCGCGCAGGTAAACCTCCGCCTCAAGCAGGTCGGCGTCGTCGAACTCCACACCGGGGAACCGAGCCAGCGCCGACTCGCCGGCGCGGAGTAAGGCAAACTTGGCATAGCGCCCCCGACCATACTCGCGCATCAGTCGGGCATAGGCCAGTTCGGCCTCCTCGAACTCTCCGGCGAGAAAATGGTAATCCGCCTTGAGGCGAAGGGCCTGCTCGGCGATCGGCGTGTCGCGTGCCCGATCGTCGATGATGCGATCGAGCATGGCGATGGCTTCTTCCTTGCCGGAGAGCCAGAACATGCCCTTCCAGACGCGCTGCTTGCGCCCCTTGAAGAGGAGCAGTTCGGCGATGATGAGTTCCTTGCGAATGGCGCGGTCGGCCAGTTCCGTACCGGGCCAGCCGTCGAGCAACTCCTCGAGCCATTCGTAGGCCTTGATCAGATGGCCGGACTTGTGTTCCTGATCCTCGGCGGAGACTTCCACCTCCGCGGCGTAGAAAAGCGCCTCAGGCCAATGCTCCGAACCGGGGTAGGTCTTGAACCACACCTCGAAGGCCTTACGAGCCGCCTTGAACTCGCTGCGAGCCAACAGCGAACGCGCGAGGGCCAAATCGCCCTCCTCCGTGCCGGGGATGGGCGGCGCGATCTCGCGCCACGCGCCGGTCTTCGCGTCGTATTCCAGTCGTTCGTGATAGGTTTGCGGGTCATCCGCCGCGCGCGCGACGGCCAGCGTGGCCAGTAAGACCATCATCGCCGGGATGCATCCATGCTTCATGGCGGTGCCTCGAGTATGCAAGCGATTCCGCGCCGCGGAACGGTCAAAGGCGGATTCTACCTTCGGCCGGTTGCAGGGCAATCGGGAATCTGCGAGGACGTGGCGCGGGAATCCTTGCGACGAATACAGGGCGGAATTGCTTGATGAATGCCGACAGAAGACCTATACTTGTGTCGGACCTGGCCAGCGGCAAGAGTGCGGCCCAGCCATCCTTTTATCCTTCGATTGGGCCGAAACGCCAGCCACCATATTTATTATCCATTCGCGCATCTCGCTGTCAGCTTCTGGGTCCATTCATCGTGGGACTTGCGCCCCGAACGTTTGAAGCGGGTCCAGTATCCGGGGGCAGCGGGAGCTAAGTCATGACAAGTCAGGTCAGAGGCAAGAAATGGTACGGCGGAAGGTCCGCGCGCGCGACGAGCGATCGAACGAAAGCGGCGAGTTGGGGTGGCGCAATGCTCACCGTTGCGTGCGGAGTGTCGATCCTGTTTTCATCCACATCGCAGGCCGCCGGCGAATGTACCCTCCAGCTGCGCCCGACCGACGGCATACCGGGAGTGAGCGGAACCATTCAAGCCATGACACGATGGGATCCGGACGGAGACGGTCCTGAGCCGGAGCTGCTTGTCGTCGGCGGCAATTTTTCGTTTGCCGGAACCACACGCGTAGAGAATGTCGCGGCCTGGGACGGCAAGGCATGGCGCCCCGTGGGTACGAATCCATTATTGTTTGTATTTGCGTTGGAAATCTACAACGGCGAATTGATCGCGGCCGGTAGGTCGGATCCGTCTCTCAGTGACGTGGCCATCGTTCGCTGGGACGGAAACGAGTGGCAGACGATTGGCAGGATCGACACGCCCAACAATGGTTACATAGCGACGCTCCGAGTTTTTAATGGCGACTTGATTGCCGCGGGTTATTTCACCTCCATTGAAGGCGTCACGGCCAGCTCGGTTGCACGCTGGAATGGCCACAACTGGCAGTCCATGGGTACGAACACATTCGAGCCCGTCCCCATCATCAAAGCGTTGGAAGAGTACAACGGGGAACTGATCGCTGCGGGGAATGTCCGTATGGTGGACGGCGTACAAGCTGGCCAGATCATACGCTGGGATGGATCGTCCTGGCACCCGTTCGGAACGGGAAACAACATCGCGAGCTTCGGTGCAGAGGCACTGGAGGTCTATCAGGGAGATCTGATCGTCGGCGGAACGTTCTACGAGATCGGCGGAATCTTCGCCAGAGGAGTCGCCCGATGGGATGGCAGCGCATGGAACGCCATGGACAGCGGCTTGGATACGTCAAGATCTACACATCTCTTTGACTTGACCCTGTATGACGGCTACCTGATCGCTGTGGGAAACATTCAACCCATCAGCAGGACGGCCATGCCTAACGTTGCAAAGTGGGACGGCTCGACCTGGCAGGCGCTCCGATCGGGCGATCCGGGGGATATGAGTCGCGCCAATCGGCTGGAAGTCTACAACGGAGACCTCTATGTCAGCGGAATGTCAACGATTTACGATCTCTTGGTCGCAGGAATCGCTCGTTGGGACGGCAACGACTGGAATGCCACCGGCAAGGGGCTGATCGGCGCTGTGCATGAATGGACTGTCTACAATGGTCAGTTGATCGCCGCCGGGAAAAAAAATGGAAGTTTATTCGATGGTTATCTCGCTCGCCATGACGGAGAATCGTGGAATTCACTGGGGCAACCGCTCTCCATTCATAGCCAAGTAGATGTATTGGAAGTATTTGACGGCGAACTGATTGCCGCAGGAAACTTCCAAAGAATCGGCGGAGCCGACGCATTGCGCATCGCCCGATGGAACGGCGAAACGTGGCGATCGTTTGGCTCGGGATTCAACAAGAGAGTAAATGCACTGGCGAATTACAACGGTGAACTCATCGCCGGCGGCAACTTCACCATGGCGGGAGAGGTCGCCGTCAATCGGATCGCCCGATGGGATGGGAAGGCATGGCAGCCGCTCGGCCTGGGCCTCAACGGAAATGTCGGCCATTTGATCGTTTTCAACGATGAACTGATCGCTTCGGGTGGCTTTACCACCGCGGGTGGGGTCGCCGCGCGGTACATCGCGCGATGGAACGGTACAGAGTGGCAGCCGCTCGACGGCTCGGACAACAACGCTTACGGCGGACCCATGGCCGTTCTAAACGGCGAACTGCTGGCGCTGGGCCCTGGCGGCTCGTCTGGTTCGTATCAGGTTTCAAAATGGAACGGCGTCGAGTGGTCCCTGATGACTTCGGTGATCCATGGGTACGAGCTGAATGATCTTAAGATCATGAATGGCGAACTCTACGCCGCAGGGTGGTTCTCCGCTCCGGACGGTAAATCGACCCGCAGTCTCGCGCGATGGACGGGGGCGGATTGGGAACTGCTCGGAGAAGAACTCTTCGGCGCGGGACTCAGTCTTCAGGTGTTTGGCGGTGAACTCCACCTTGGTGGAAGCTTTCCGTATTTCGACGAAGAACATTCAGATTATTTCTTCTACGCCCGCTGGGGGCCGGACTGCGCGCCCGGCGATATGAACTGCGACGGCGTCATCGATCTCTCCGACGTGCCGATCTTTGTCGCGGCGATGCTGGAGCCCGAGGGTGAGTCGGACTGCGTGCGCTATCTGGCGAATCTCACCGGCGACGTAACGGCTGAGGGCGCGTCGAAAGTGGATTCCACCGATATCGCCGCGTTCGTAGCGGCGCTGCTGCAAGAATCCACCGGCAATGGGCGTCAACCCCCGGACGTTTTCGTGAACGTCGCAGATTCAGAGGCAGTACCGTAGTTCCCTCGCTTTCGCTTCGGGCTGGTTGTGCAAACGCACCGGCGGGACGCCGATGCTACCCTGTGGGTCCGGCGGTTGCCGAAGCGATTGCCCGCCGCGGCGGGCGGGGTATAATCCCTCTCGACGTGGTGCGGTGATTTTGCCCTCGGGGCTGCGGGCCTCGGCCTTGCGTCGTGACGAACGATCAGCCCGTGCCACACGATCACCGGCAAGATGCCGGTGCCACATCGGCAAGAGGCCGGCGTCACATCGGCAAGAGGCCGTTGTGCAATGAGGTGACATGATGTCTCGCATCCGCCCGTTCATTCATCCCGCGTCGATCGTGCTTCTGCTCTCGCTCGGCTGTGGGTACACGGCGGATCGAGCGGAAACCTTCCGCACGGAGAATTCGAATAATGACCGAATCCGCACCGTCGCGGTGGACATCTTTGAATCCAAAGAGTTTCGCCGCGGGCTGGAATTGCAGCTTGCCGAGGCGCTGTCCAAGCGAATTGAACAGGAAACGCCCTTTAAGCTCGCCAAGAAACAACAGGCCGATACGCTGATTACCGGGGTGATTCGCGAAGTTCGCCAATCGACAATCGGACGCGATTTTCGGACGGTTCGCCCGCGGGAAACAACCTGTACCGTCGTTCTGAGCTTTCAGTGGAAGGACCTCCGCACGGGCGAGGTGCTTCTGGATCGTCCAAGTTACGTCCAGACCGTGGATTACGTCCCGCCGCTGGGGGAGGATTTTTACCATGCGAGCCAGCGCGTGATGGACCGCCTCAGCGAACGCATGATCGAAGAGATGTACACCACCAATTGGTGATGTGGAACATCTTACTATAATCCGATAGAAGAATCGCGACCTGCCGGCCTACAGTGTTCGTAAGATACCCATAACTCTGACCGTTAATTACAGGACTCTATGCCCGAGAACGACCCCAACATGGACGACCAGCAGGACGCCTCGTCCGGCCGACCGAAGCGACCCTCGCCCAAGGGCATGCCGCCGCCGCGAATGCGCATGTCCAGAGGGGTCATGAGTTGGATCGGCTTTCTGCTCATTGCCATGATGATCGCCCTGGTCGTCTCCCAGAATTACACGCCGCCGAAAGACATCACCATCGACACCTTCTGGAAGGACGCCAAGGCCGGACGGTTCGAGTCGATCACCATCGGGGACACCGAGATCACCGGTCAATACTCTCCCACGGCCCAGGGACTGCCGCAGGGCCAGGTTCATCGACGCTTCAAGGTCGCCTACAACACCGTCGGCCGCATGTCCGAAGTCGAGGCGGAAATTCGCAGGACCGCCCCCGGCGCGAAGGTGGAGTATCAGCCCTCCAGCGCACCTTTCATGAACATGCTGATCGGGATCATCCCGTGGATCCTGATTTTCGGATTCGTCTATTTCATGATCTTCCGCCATCTGCGGGCTTCGGCCGGTGGAGCCGGCATGCTCGGCAGCTTCGGTCGCAGCCGCCATCGCGTCAGCAACAAAGAACTGACCAACATCACTTTCAAAGACGTCGCCGGTGTGGACGAGGCCAAGGAGGAAGTCGGCGAGATCATTGAGTTCCTCAAGAACCCCAAGAAGTTTCAGCGGCTTGGGGCTCGCGTGCCGCGCGGCGTTTTGCTGGTCGGCGAGCCCGGCTGCGGCAAGACGCTCATGGCCAAGGCGATTGCCGGCGAGGCGGATGTGCCTTTCTTCTCGATCAGCGGCGCGGACTTCGTGGAGATGTTTGTCGGTGTGGGCGCTTCGCGCGTGCGCGACTTGTTCAAGTCCGCCAAGGAAAATTCGCCCTGCATTATCTTCCTCGATGAGATCGACGCCGTCGGTCGGCGGCGCGGCGCGGCCTACAGCGGCGGCGGCCACGACGAACGCGAGCAGACGCTCAATGCCATCCTCGTCGAGATGGACGGCTTCGACACGTCGGACCAGGTGATTGTGATTGCCGCGACGAACCGCGACGACATCCTCGACCCCGCCCTGACCCGGCCGGGCCGTTTCGACCGACGCGTCTATGTCCCCCTGCCCGACGTGAAGGGACGACTGGAGATTCTCAAGGTTCACGCGAAGAAGGTGAAGACATCCCCGCGTGTCGATCTGATGAAACTGGCGCGTGGCACGCCGATGTTCAGCGGCGCCGAGCTGGCCGCCATCATCAACGAAGCGGCCATCATCGCCACCATGGAAAACAAAGACCTCATCGAGAGCGCCGACCTCGAAGAGGCCCGCGACAAGGTTCGCTACGGCCGCTCCAACAAGAGCCGCGTCATCGAGGAGAAGGAACGCCTCGCTACTGCCTATCACGAGGCCGGTCACGCCGTCCTCCAGATGCTCCTGCCGGACGCCGATCCGCTTCACAAGGTCACCATCATCCCCCGCGGCCGGGCACTCGGCGCTACGATGTCGCTGCCGGAGAAGGATCGTTACGGTTTCGGCCTGCGATGGCTGGAGGCCACAATGCGCGTCCTGTGCGGTGGTCGGCTCGCGGAGATGCGTCACAGCGGCGATGTGAGCAGCGGCGCCGCCATGGACATCGAGCAGGTCACGCGAATCGCTCGGGCGATGGTGCTGGAATGGGGCATGAGCGAGAAGCTCGGCTTCGTGAAGTACGCGCCGGACTCCGCACGGGAGTCGCTGATCGCCGAGAAGAGCTATTCCGACGGAACCGCCAAGATCATCGACGACGAGATTCGCAGATTAATCGACGAGGCCTACCGCGACGCCGAACGGACGCTCAACGAAAACTGGGACAAGGTGGAAGCCGTCGCCCAGGCCCTGCTCAAGCACGAAACGCTCGAAGCCGACGAAGTGCGTCGGCTCTGCCAGGGCGAGGCCCTCGACCGCCCCAGCTTGTCGGGCATTCTCGCGGATGAAAACACGCCGCCGAAGCCGACGGCGCGACCGGTCATCACCCGACCGGAGTCGGACCTGCCGGACAGCTTACCCGGCGGCTCCCTCCCCCAACCCGGCATGGGCTAAAGAACGACTCTAGCCCTCAGATTCTCTCCCACGATCCCTCGTCCTCCCCTCCCCCGCCTGTTCTACTCTGCGTGTATAATCGCTCCGAGCGAACAAACCTACGGAGGTTCGAGCCCCATGGCCAACGCAGAAGTCGTGATCGTCGGTCCCGGCGAATTACCGCTGATTACCGATCTCTACAACGAGATTTTCCGTCCCCCGCATGACGTGGAGTTCTTCCGCCGTCGTCTTGTCGGCCGCTACAACCCGCTGCTGCTCGTCGCTCAGGTGGACAAGCAGCCCGTCGCTTTTTCGACCGGCTTCGAGCTCAAACCGACGGTCTACTTTTCCTGGCTGACGGGTATCGTTGCGGATTACCGCCGCGCCGGAATCGCCTCGCAGCTCCACGAGGCGCAAATGGCCTGGGCCCTTGAGCACGGCTATCACCACATCCGCATGGAATGTCACAACGGCCATCGCGCCATCCTGCACATGGCCATCAAGATGGACTTCAACATCGTCGGCGTCCGCTGGGACCCCGACCGCACCGAAAACCTCATCATCTTCGAGAAACAAATTGCGGAGTAGATCGGGCTCCTACCGATCAAAACAGACACCTCTCACCACGTATCAGAATCCGTTCACCCCAATTCGAGCCGCCCTTCCTGCGCGATGGCTGCCCGAAACGCCGGTTGCTAACTTCGAGACTAAACCTCAGAATGAGCCCCCGCGCCGACGGCGAGAACGACAAGCGGCAGACGAGTAAACCGGCATGCTGATTTCACTGAACTGGCTTCGAGACTTCGTAGATATTCCCCCGGGGATCGACCCGAGGGAGCTGGCGCTGCGCTTCACCATCACCACAGCCGAAGTGGACGGCATCGAACACCACGCGGCCGACTTCGCGGGCCTTGTCGCAGCTCGCATCGAAAAGGTTGATCGCATCGACGGCGAGGCCAAGCTGCGGCACGTCACCCTCACAACCGACAAGTCATACACCACGCTTTCGGCCGCACCGGACCTGCTCGCAGGTCAGGTACTTATCTACGCCCCGCCGGGAGCGAGCGTCGCGGGCCATACCTTCGGCGAAACCGACCCCACCGGTCGGCCGTCGCAGGGGATGATCGTCGCCGGTCAGGCATTGGGCCTGAATCTGATCGGTGCCAATGCGATCTTCCTGCCGCCCAATACAAGACCGGGCACTCCGATCGACCCCGCGCTGTTCGACGATTGGATCATCGAAGTGGACAACAAGTCCATCACCCATCGGCCGGACTGCTGGGGACATTACGGCATCGCCCGAGAGATGGCGGCGATGCTCGACCTGCCGCTCAAGAAGTACGACGTAACGGACGTGGCGAATCTGCCGACGAACGGCCTGCCGGAGATATCGATCGAGATCGACGATCCGAAGCTCTGTCCGCGATATACGGGGCTTCTGATGAAGGGACTCACGCCGCAGCCGGCGCCGCTGTGGATGCAAACCCGGCTCGCCCTGTGCGGCCAGCGACCGATCGACCTGCTCGTCGATCTGACCAACTACATCATGATGGAGTTGGGGCAGCCGATGCACGCCTTCGACGGGGCGAAGCTGACGAACATTCGGGTCGCCACGGCCGCACCCAGCGAGAAGTTCACGACGCTTGACGGCGTGACGCGCACCATGCCGGGCGGCACGCTGATGATTCAATGCGGTCGCAAGAGCGTGGCCATCGCCGGCATCATGGGCGGCGCGGAGACGGAAGTCGGCCCGCGAACGGAGACGGTTCTGCTTGAATCTGCGAACTTCGACGCGGCGACGATCCGCCGCGCAGCGACGGCCATGGGCCACCGCACCGAGGCCAGCGCACGATTCGAGAAGTCGCTCGACCCGGCGAATACCGTCCTGGGCATCGCACGCTTTCACAAGCTGGCGAAGGCCGAGTTGCCGGGCTTGCAGGTCGCCAGCGCGCTGTCGGATTGTTATCCCGCTCCGAAGAAGCCGCCGACGATCGAGCTGGACTGTGCCTTCGCCGCACGGTTCATCGGCAAACAAGTCACGGCGGAGGAGATCACGCGTATCCTGTCGAAGCTGGAGTTCACCTGTCGCGGCAACGGCGGCAAGCTGCTGGTGACGCCGCCGAGCTATCGGTCGACGAAGGACATTTCCATCGAGGCGGATCTGATCGAGGAGATCGCCCGATTCGTGGGCTACGGTAACATCGAGCCCACGCTGCCAAAGGTGGCGGCGCGACATTTCGAACCATCGGCGGATCGGTCACTGGAAGAGCGCACACTTGATTATCTCTGTGTCGGCGGCGAGTTCGTGGAGGTTCACGATTACATCTGGTACGACGACGACTGGATCCGCAAGATCGGCTTCGAGCCCGGCAAGTGCATCACGTTGAGAAACCCCGCCGCGGAGAATTGCGCGCGACTTCGGCAGACACTCGTGCCGGGGCTGCTCGCCATCGCCGAACGCAACCGGCATCATTTCGACCGCTTCTGTCTCGCGGAAATCGGCAGCGTCTTCGTGCCGGGCATCGATGTGATCGAGAAGGCCCAGCATCGGCGGCTGGCCCTGCTGACGGCGCAATCCGGCGCGAAGGCCGACGGCGTCGTCTGGGACCGGCTCAATGCAGCATTGGACGGCTGGGCCATGCAGGTGCTGGAAGGCCGCATCGAACTCGTCGAAACGCAGGCGACGCAGCCATGGGAAGACGAGTCACGTGTTGCGGAAATAATTCTCGAAGGTCAACGCATCGGCCGCGTTACCGTGCTTCCGCTGGCGATCAAGCAGCGTATCGACGAACGGCTTCGGGCCATGTCGATGGCGCTGGCGGAGATCGACCTGACGACCGTTGTGCAATTTCTCGGTCGACACGAAAAGCTTGCGCCGTTGCCGAAATTCCCGCGCGTACGGTTGGACTTCTCAGCCCTGTGCGACGCAGCGAAGCGTTACGCGACCGTGCAGAGCGAGCTGGCCGCTTTCTCACACCCGCGGCTGCAACGGATCGAGTTCGTCGAAGCATATCAGGGCGGATCGATCCCCGCGGGCAAGCGCAGTCTGACCTTCCGTGCTGAAATCGCCCGCGACGACGGCACGCTCAGCGACGAAGACATCCGCGAATTTCAGGGAAGCTTCAAGGACTACCTCACCGCAAAGGGCCTCGAACTTCGCGGTTAGACGCGTCGTCACGCTCCCAGGACACTGCAAATTCTTCGCCTGAATACCTTCGCCTGAAGCATCAGCCACTGCCGAAGATTCGGCGACGTGTAGACCCTCCCGAGTTGATCCTCGGGAATCGCAAGCGGCTCGAAGCCAGGCTCGTCACAGGCCAGGCAGGCATCGCGCAGCAATTCAAACGAAGCATCGTACGTACGCTGGTACAGCGACGACCAACTATCGTTACGACGGATCGGCACGGCGATTTCCCTGACGATCGCGCCGCTATCGAGGCCTGCGTTGAGACGCTGGATGGTTACGCCGACTTCGCCCTCGCCGTGGTACAACTCCCAGAATGCAACCGGCTGCCCGCGATAACGACGAATGTTGCCGTGGTGATAAGAAAGCACGCCTTGAGGGGCGATGGAGAGCATCGGCTCGCGAATGATCCCGAAAGCGGAGCGAAACACCGCGTCCGGACTCTTTGAGCGAATCCAATCCAGCGTTTCGGGGGCGTAAAGTTTCTTCGCCGGATACACCGGTACGCCGCGCCGGGCAAAGTAATCGGCTGCCTCCTCACTCGGCAACCGCTTGAATCGCCGAAAAAGATCATTCAGTACCATCACGAAAACATAGCCGCCGCGTCCCTTGCGAAATTCCTCGCGAAGACGCTCAAGGCGCGACTTGACGGGACGCACGTCGATTACCGCGCCGACAACGTCAATGCGATCGCAGGAGAACACATGCTCCAGCACGCGCAGGTCGAACGACTGCAGCACGGACGGCGCCAGCAGAACGAGTTTCACGCCGTGCCCCTTTCAACGACCACCTGAGGGTAACGCCCACCGCGGCCGCCCCGCCGGCGATAGCGAAAATACATCGTCACGCCGGAGAGCTGCGAGGCGAGAATGTTGATCGACGCGTCGTCGGTTACGCCGGTAATTCGCAATCGAAACGGATCGCACCCCGGGCCGTTCCACCCGACGTCGATCGTTCGGGCACAGGCGAAGCCGGCTTCCCTGGCGATGCGAATCTCCCGTTCTCCATAGTCCCCATTGGGATAACTGAAGGATCGACAGGGGCGACCGAGCAGTTTATCGAGATCGTTCTTGGACTCGATGATCTCCCGCCGACTTTCATCCTCCTCGCAACTCGGCAGGACGGGATGAAAGCAGGTGTGCGGCTGAAAGTCCACCGCGTCCTTCATCTCCTCGATCTCGGCGATGGACAGCGCATGTCGATCGCCGGGGTACTCGCGCGTCGGCGTGAAATCGAATTGCTCCTCAAGGGCGCGAAGCCGTCGAGCATTGGTCAGGCGCATGAGCGACCAGGAATGAACGCCGTCGTGCTGAAACCAGTAGTGGCGATCCGTGCCGATGACGCGGCTGACCAGATAGATCGTCGGCCGTACGCCGTAGCGACGAAAGATGGGCAGCAGCCGATAGTTGTTCCGGTGTCCGTCATCAAACGTGACGACCAGACTGCGCCGCGGCAAGCGGGACCAGTCCCCGCTCTCGATGGCGTCGGCCAGGTCATTCATGCCGACAAAATGATACCTCCGCGAGAGGTACTCCATATGAGCTTCAAATACTTCAGGGGATGGATCGTGATAGAGAATGATCGTCACGTTTCGCCGCGCGACGGTGTGGCGAATGAGCCACGGCAGGCCCGAAAACCGCAGAAGCCCGGCGGCCAGCTCGCGCAGGAAGGGGTACCCGCGCTTCGGCTGTGCAACAGATTCTTGTTGTCTCGCTTCCATCGGCTCGACCTGGTTTCGCCAAATTCACCCGAACGTGCGAATCGAGAATTATATGACATCGGATACATCGCCAAAAGAATTGATGTCCGCGCAAGAAAAGAAGTCCGGGCATCGCACACGACCGCGCCCCCGCAGGGCGATGCCGTGAACCCCGACTTGCCGTTTCATTGCCGCTGCGGCGCGGCCGGATCCCGTCGATTACGTTCTGAACATCGCGGCGCGCTTCGGCGGGTTGACGCAGTGCAGAAACTCGCGACGCTCCATGAACGCCTGCACGATCCGCACCGTCTCCTCGGCCACGGCCGCCTGCGCCTGCTCGGTGGACGCACCGACGTGATGCGTTCCATAAACGCCCGGTATCGACAGAATCGGGTCCTTGAACTCCCGCTCGTCTGCACCGGGCTCCACCTCGTACACATCCAGCGCCGCGCCGGAAATCGTGCCGTCCTGAATGGCCTGTGCCAGCGCCTGTTCATCCACGATGCCGCCGCGGCTGCAGTTAATCAGAAACGCCGTCGGCTTCATCATCGCCAGTTCCTCCGCACCGATGAGATGCCTCGTCTGAACGCCGCCCGGCACATGAAGCGTGAGAAAATCCGACTCCACGAGCAGTTGCTCCGTCGAGACACGACGGATACCCAGCTCACGCTCCATGTCCGGTCGCTCCATCACGTCGCAGTAGAGCAGCCGCATCTCGAAGGCCTTTGCCCGACGGGCCACTTCGCAACCAATCCGCCCGAGTCCCCAGATGCCGAGCGTGCGCCCTTTGAGCCCCCGGGCCTTGCTGTATTCCTTCTTGTTCCACATGCGGCGGCGCAGGTCATCGGTTTCATCGACGATCCGGCGGTCGAGGGCAATCATCAGCCCGAGGGTCAGTTCCGCGACTGCAACGGAGTTCATGCCGGGACAGTTGCAGACGCGAATGTCGTTCTCGCTCGCCGCGTCCACGTCGATCGTGTCCGTCCCGGCGCCGGCGCGGATCACCATGTGCAGTTCGGGCGCTGCCTCCAGCGTCTCGCGCGGTACGCGTGTGGAACGAACGATCAGAATGCCGTAAGCATTTTTCCTCAGGGCATCGGTGAGGGCCTCGCCCGCCGTCCCCGGTCGATAGTCCACTTCGCAGCCGAGCCGCTGCAACTTGTCGATTCCGCTCTGCTCAAATTTGTCGGCGATGAAGACTTTCATGGTGACACCTCGGGGCGATGAAACGCCGAATTCACGGTCAAGGGCACAACTTGCACACCACCCCTTCCTCTGCCGTGCTCTTGCGGCAACTGTCATGCCAGCGGTCAATCGAGCTCGGATCCTGCAAAAGCAAGCGCCAGGCACTTGAAGGCGACGAGGTGGCGTACAAATTGAGGAGTTATTGACCACAGAGGTACCCGCAAGTATCGCCGCAGCGTACTTCTCGTGGCACGCAGCGTGGAATTTCACGCCTGCTCGATTGTGTTCGTCGCCGGTTCGAGCCGTCCACCTTCGAGATGGCGACGGGCGAAAGAGCTGGTTGCCCGGCTCAAGTCAACGCAGCACGCAAAGCCGTTTGATCCTTGCTCGGGCATACGCGGTTTCCTCCTGCTTGATGGTGCCGTGCGACGCTTCATCTGGGGCGGCGTCCCGGCGAAATGCATCAAGACGCTCCCGCCGGTGACTGCCCCCGTTCACGAAGCCGCCTGCTCCGCCCGTACCGAGGAAGCCGCCGCGTCCCCGACACCGGCCAACCGCGCCCTGGTCTGACGCTTCAAGTCTGGATACCCGCGCCGGTCGCAGATAACATTCACCCGGCTATGTCCGACACCGCATTCATTCTGATCGTCGAAGACGAGCGCTCCCACGGCGAGGCCGTCAAGGAGGGCCTCGAACGCAGCGGCCATGTCTGTCACCTCGTCGAGTCCGGCGACGACGCCCTGGCCTCGATGAAGGCCCGATTGCCGCATGTGGTCATCTCCGACTTCCGCCTCGGCGGCCGACTCAACGGGCTCGATGTCCTCAAGAAGGCCCGCGAGATGAGCCCCTGGACGCAGGGCATTCTCATTACCGCACACGGTGACGAGCAGCTCGCCCGCGATGCCATCATCGAAGGCGGCGCCTACGACTATCTCACCAAGCCGCTGGATCTCGAAGCCATTCGCAACACCGTCAGCCGCGCCGCCCGCCAGGCCATCACCCTGCGCGAAAACCACCTGATGCGCGAGCAACTCAACAAGGCCTACTCCTTCGAAGGCATTATCGCCGTATCCAGCGCCATGCGCAGCGCCCTCGACCGCGCCCGCCGACTGGCAAACACCAAGCTCACCGTCGTCATCTACGGCGAAAGCGGCACCGGCAAGGAATTGATCGCCCGAGCCATCCACAACAACTCCGACCGTCGCAAGAAGCCCTGGGTGCCGGTCAATTGCGCCGGCATCTCCGAGGGCATCCTCGAATCCGAGCTGTTCGGCCATGTCAAAGGCGCTTTCACGAATGCCCACGCCGACCGCGCCGGTCTCTTCGAGGCCGCAGACGGCGGCACCATCTTTCTCGACGAAATCGGCGACATGCCGCAGAACATGCAATCCAAGCTACTGCGTGTATTGGAGAACGGCGAGATCGTCCGCGTCGGGTCAAGCAAGCCGAACAAGGTCGATGTCCGCGTGGTCTGTGCGACGAACCGCGACCTCAAGCAGGCCGTTGCCGAACGGGAATTTCGCGAGGACCTGTTCTTCCGGATCAATCAGGCGGATATCAATCTCCTGCCCCTTCGCGATCGCCGGGAAGACATCGCCCCGCTGGCCTACCACTTCATCCAGCAGGCCAACCTCCTGCACCGCAAAAACGTCCGCGGCATCTCGCCGGAGTGTCTGCGACTGCTGGAAAATTACCGCTGGCCCGGCAACATCCGCGAACTGCAAAATGTGGTCAATCAGATGGTGGTGTTCTGCGACGGCGAAAGTCTCGACATCAAGGACCTGCCCTCCACCCCGCCGATCAATGCGACGACGGAGATCGTGCCGCTCAAGCCGCGTGCGATGAATCTGACGCTCCGCGACCTGGAAAAACTCGCCATCCAGCACGCCCTGACGCAGCACGACGGCAACCGCGAAAAAGCCGCCAAGCAGCTCGGCATCGGCGCGCGAACGCTCTATCGCAAGATCAAGGAATACGACATCCGGTAGTGCGTCAGCAAGCCACAACGAAGACACTGGCGCCGAGCGTATCGAAAAGATTCAGGCAAACATGCCAAAATGGAACGATACCGACCGTCAGTTCTTGCACCGTGCCATCGCACTGGCGCGCCAGGGTGAAGGCCGCGTCGAGCCGAATCCCATGGTCGGATGTGTCCTCGTCAAGTGCGGCCGTGTCGTCGGTGAGGGCTTTCATCGCCGATTCGGCGGGCCGCACGCCGAGCGAAATGCGCTGGCGGCTGCGGGAATTCGGTCGCGCGGGGCCACCGCCTACGTCACGCTCGAGCCGTGCTGCCATCACGGCAAGACGCCGCCCTGCACGGACGCCCTGATCGCTGCCGGCGTCGCACGCGTCATCGCCGCTGTAAGAGACCCGAACCCACAGGTGGCGGGCAAGGGATTTCAACAGCTTCGCCGCGCAGGCATCGCCGTGGAAGTCGGCCTGCTCCATGACGAGGCCGCGGCACTGCTCGCGCCGTTCATCACGTTTCAGACGCGCCGGCGGCCGTACGTCATCCTCAAATGGGCACAATCCATCGACGGCAAGATCGCCACGCGTAGCGGCGATTCGAAGTGGATCACCTCGCTCGAAAGCCGACGGGCCGCGCACGCCCTGCGCGGCCGGGTCGATGCGATCGTCGTGGGCGTTGAGACGGTCATCGCGGACGATCCCGAACTGACGGCCCGCCTCGCACGGCCGCGACGGACGGCTACGCGTATCGTTCTCGATTCGCGCCTTCGCACGCCGTTGTCCGCGAAGATCGTCCGTTCGGCGCGAAAGCCGCCGACCCTGATCGTGACAACGGAAGTCGGCTGGTCGCACGGTCGTGCTCGCAAGCTGTTGGAAAAGGCGGGTTGCGAGGTGATTCGTCTGAAATCGACACGCAGCGGCAAATCCACCGCTTCAGGAATATCGCCCGAGGCCCTGCTGCGGGAACTCCACGGCCGGATGATGACCAACGTCCTCGTGGAAGGCGGCGGACGCGTTCTCGGAAGCTTTCTGGACGCCCGGCTCGCCGATGAGGCCCATATCTTCGTAGCCCCCCGGCTTATCGGCGGTCAGACTGCGCCAGGGCCGCTCCGAGGAAGGGGTCCACAAACCATGCGAGACCTGCCGGGCATCGCATCCGTGAAAGCCCGTCGCCTCGGGCTCGATCTCTGTTATAATGTGTTGTTCCGTTGATGAGTGGTCCACGGCCTTCCGTCGGTCGATGCGCCGGGGGGTAATTCTCTCCCTCGCGGGTCTCTGGCAATTCGAGCCGCCGGAATCGTCGGAGAGCGGTCATCGCCCGCTTACCCAAGCTACCTGAGGAGTAATTCGAGATGAGAATGGTCCTGGCATTTGTTCTGGTTGCCGCGGCGGCGGTCTCCGTTCGTGCAGATGACTCCGCACGTCCGGACCCTCACGAGCTTCTTCGAAAAGCCAACGAGGCGGCCGCGAATCTTCGCGCCATCTCGTACCACGCGACGTTCCTGGGCGAGGGGGTGGTTTCAAAACAAGTCCCCAGCGTCTCCGGGAAAATCATCGCCCAGCGCGGAACGACGCCGGATCGCACGAGTGTCCGCATCGAGGGTACCTTTTCAGACCCGGGATCGCGAAACGCGGTTCCCGTCAAGTTTGCCACGAACGGGACGAAGGCCTATCGAATCGACGACACGCAAAAAATCTTCATCAGCGGCAATGCCGGAGACGCCAATAGCCCGGAGATGAGCGCCCTGCTCCCGCCGAAGTACCTTGCCGATGCGCCCTATCGGATGGACCTGACCATTACCGAAGTCACGCACGAAGGCGTCGAGGATGTGAACGGCGTGGCCTGTGACAAAGTGAAGGTCATGTACGACCCCACGGGCGGCGCGGCGATGATCTACTGGTTCGGCCGAGAGGATCATCTCGTTCGCCGCCTCGAGAACCACATGCGCGTCCGCGTACCAGGCAGGCCGGAGCCGGAATCCGGTCGGATCATCTTCTCCGTGACTGATCTGGACGCTTCGCCTTCGATCAACGGGGACACGTTCTCTTTCACCGCTCCCGAGGGTTATCGTGAGGAAACGTTTGCCCCTAAGCCCAGGATGGGTAAGAACAATCTGCTCGCGCCGGGCGGACCTGCTCCGGACTGGGAGTTGAAGACAGCCCAGGGGAAGACGGTGTCACTCAAGAGCTTGCGAGGCAAGGTCGTGGTGATGGATTTCTGGGCGAGTTGGTGCGGTCCCTGCAAGATCGCCATGCCCGGCATCGAGAAGCTGCATCAACGCTTCAAGGACAAGCCGGTGGAAGTGATCGGTATCAACTGCCGACAACGGCATGCGCCCATCACCGACGCCTACAAGGTGATCGAAGACCTCGGCCTGACGTACACCCAGCTATTCGGCGGCGATCAAGTCGCTGAGAGCTACATCGTCGGCGGCATCCCCTGCCTCTACCTGATCGGTCCGGACGGCAACATCGCCTGGGCCGTTTCCGGCTGGCAGCCGAATCTGGATGAGATGCTCGCCAACATGATCACCGAGATTCTCAAAGCCAACGAAAAAACCGCCGAGGCCGACAAGAAGGAATAACTCGGCCACCGCGCCCCTTTCGAGCGCTTTCCGCCCGAACCGGCTCGACAAAGCCCGCCGGCTCCCGACAATGGGACGACGCTTGTTCCATCCGTCGGGAGGTCCCTGGTGACGGCGCGCTCCAACCATCGCTACATCCTGCCTGTCCTTGTGATCGTTGCCGCCGTCATGCGCCTGCCCGGTCTGGGATCCGCCCCGCCGCCGCTCAATCAGGACGAGGCCTCCCGCGGATACGACGCATGGTGCATCCTCGAAACCGGAGCGGATCGGCACGGACAGCGGTGGCCCCTCTTTCTCGAAAGCTTCGGACAAGGTGACTTTACCGCGGCACTGACGACCTATCTCACGGTCCCTTTCGTCGCGCTCCTCGGGCCGGGCGAATGGTCTACCCGCCTGCCGGACGCCCTCTTCGGCGTCCTGACCGTCGCCCTGCTGTTTGTTTTTCTCCGGCGTACGCTCGACATCGGCGCAGCTACGGCCGGCGCACTGATTCTCGCAGTCGATCCCTGGCACATCAGTCTCTGCCGCACCGGTCACGAATCCGGCTTCGCGCCGTTCTTCCTGATGATGGCCCTCTTCGCCTGTCAACGCGGCGACCTGCTGTCGGAAGACGAATCCGACACGCTCGCTTCATCTGACACACCGCGGCGAAGAGCGATCTGGGCCTTCGTCGCAGGCGTCATGCTCGCGTGGCACACCTGGATCTACCCCGCCACCCGCCTCTTCACTCCGCTCTTTCTGGTCGCGCTCCTCCTGATTTACGGCTCCCGATGGTTTCAACGCGGCTCGGATCGTCGACGCCATGTGTCCGTCGCCGCCGCGTTCCTCGGTCTGGTCCTCGGCGCCGCGCCGATCTGGTTGACCGCGCTGACGCACCCGGAGCGTGTGGCGGCACGTGCGCCTGTCACGATCGTCGCGCAAGAGAACCTGACTGTCACCGATTACGTGACGATCCTGACCGGAAACTTCGCGTCGAACCTCTCGCCGAAGTACTTCTTCATGCGGTTCGAAGACATCACCGGCGTCGATATGCAGGGCGTCGGACTTCACCTCATCGTCACGGCGCCTTTGTTTGTCGCGGGACTGATTCAAATCGTGATCGGTTGCCGAACACAACGATGGCGCCGGTTGCTGGTGGCCTGGCTGATGTTGTACCCCATCCCCGCGGCGATCTGCGTCGATTGGAACCCACACGCCATGCGCACCGTCTCGGGCATGCTCTGGTATCCGCTGGTCACGGCCCTCGGTTGGCAGGGCGTTCGATTGCTCGCCGCCGCATGGACGCCTGGTCGATTGCGTGTCGTGACGACGGCAGCCATCGCGGCACTGATGGTGAACGCCGTGTACTTCGCTGATGTGTACTTCCGCCGCATGCCGCAGCACCTCGAACTCGGCTATCAGACGGCGCTGGTCCGGGCGATGCAGTTCGCAGGTGCACGCGCCGATAAGGCGGATTTCGTGCTCGTCACGCACTGGTTCAATCAGCCCTATATTTACGTCCTGCTGTATGCCCCCATCTCACCGCGCGAGCTGGCCGACCTGCCGCGAATCACTGGCCCGGACATCCTCGGATTTCACCAGGTCAATCAGATCGGAAAATATTTCCTTCCGCCGCGTGAACCGGAAAAAACACCCGAGCTGACCCTTGCATTTCAAACCGCCTTCGACCGCCTCCCGCCGGACGCCGAAGGGCTGGTGGTCGAAATCAGCGGCCGATTCGGGGGCGGAAAGGTGCTTGCCGCCTTTCCGATCGGCCACGAATCCCGAGGAGGGCCGCCCCTGGAGGTCCGATGGTGGCGAAGGTCCGAGGATCCGATGCCGCGGTAGAATCGCCATTTCGACGCGAAGGGACGCGAATAAGTGAATAGCGACACGACGCAGTCCGTTCTAAAGTATGTATGCAGTGGGGAAACCCATCGTGGATCGCCTATGAGAAATGCACCCGGGAGCCGGTAATGAAAATCTGGTCGATGTCGAGAATTTGTCTGATCGGGATCGTGCTGCCCTGCACATTGGCGCGGGCAGACGACGAGCCGGAAGTTCTTGAGATTCTTAGGAAGGCCGATGCGAATACCAAGGCAGTCAAGGCCGTCAGTTACGACGCGGCATTCTTCGGCGAGGGAAGCGAGTCGGACGTGCAGCGCATCTTTCGCGTGCGGGGAAAGGTCTTTGCTCGCGAGAGCCGTCGCAGTCTGATGAGCAACATCTTCGGCGGCTCCGCCGAGGTGGTTCGCTACGAGGGCGAGGTTCAGCTCCCGGGCGACGAGGAATGGATTCCATTCAAGATCGCCTGCGACGGCCGCACGGTCTATCGCATCGATCCGCTGGCTAAGCACTTCACGCGCGGCGGTCTTCCCGGTGGTCGCCAGCTCCTGCGACACGGCCGCTTCCTGCTCATGACGGAATTCATCCACCCCACGCCGTTCAGCGATGAGATCAACGCGAAGAAAGCGACCTACGAAGGCCAGAAGGAAATCGACGGCGTACCTTGTCACGTGGTCTATGTCGTATATCAGAACAACACCGAATCGCGATGGTTCTTCGGCAAGGAAGATTTTCTCCCGCGGCGCGTGGATCGCATTCTCTCAGGCACGAAAGGCAGCGCGCAAGTGCTCGTCGTTTCCAATCTGGACACGAATCCCACGATGGACATCGGCACCTTCCGGCTCGAACTGCCCGAGGGTTTTGAGGAACGCCTGTTCGACCCCGATTCATTCGGCGATATGTCCGACAAGCTCCTGCCCGTCGGCGGCACCGCGCCGGATTTCTCTCTTGAAACGCCGGAGGGCAAGGTCATCACCCTCAAGGAGCTGCGTGGTAACGTCGTCGTGCTGGATTTCTGGGCCACCTGGTGCGGCCCGTGCAAGCTGGCCATGCCCGGCGTCCAGCGCCTGCACGATAAGTACCAGGGCAAGCCGGTCAAAGTCTTCGGCATCAGCACCTGGGAACGAAAAGACGCAGACCCCGCCGCCTACATGAAGGGCGGAAGCTACACCTACGGCCTGCTTCTCAAGGGCAACGACGCAGCCGAAGCGTACAAGCTCGAGGGCCTGCCGACGTTCTACATCATCGACCCCAACGGCCGCATCCTCTACGCCAGCGCCGGCTTCCTGCCCGACAAGGAACAGGAAATCTCCGAAGTCATCAACAAGGCGCTCAGCTCGAAGTGACGATCAGCCCTCTCGTCAATCCTTGACCTCGACCACGCCCGTCAGGAAGAAATCCACCATGCGCGTGCCGCGGCCCTCGCCGAGTTCGAACATGCAGCGCGCGCGGAGGGGAAGGATCATTCCCTTCGGCACGGAAGACCACAAGTAGGCGCCGTCCTTTGACAGCTTGAGCGTTTCCTTGTGCGATGTCGTCTCCATCATTCCGTCGGTCCAGATCTGCACGGAACCGGAGAGGCGACCGATCGGAGCGGCTTCGAGCGACTCGGTATTCAGATAAAAACGAAACTCCTCGGGCGTCGCCAGCAGCGCTTCGACGCGATACTGACCCGGCATGAACGGCATTGACGCGCCGCCCAGTCTGCCGATCTGGCCCGCACCCGGCACCGGCGCTCCGAACAGCCGAACGATCTTCGCCCCGCATCTCGGGCATTTGCCGGGCGGTTTGGTCAGGTCCACGCCGAGGCACAGGTTGGCGCAGGCGTGGCGAGGGTCCTTCGTCGCGGAGCGACCGATGACCGGCGGAGGCATCGAAAGCGCGGCTTTCGCCTCGCCTTTCAAACGCGTGTCGTAGTAATGCTGCGGGCTCAGCACCCAGACTTCCTGTTCGCCGCCGCGATCGATCCGCACCATCGTGCGAGCACGTTGAGAGAATTCCGACAGTACACGCGAATACACAACCAACTCCGACCCCTCAGAGAATTTCGGAACGGTGAACATCATCTTGACGCAGCTATTCCGTGAGATCGGGCGAACGTCGTACACCATGTCGGTCAGCACGATGGGCTGCACCGCGCCGTCCCACATGAGATGGAAGTTCTGGTTGATATAGTCCGTCAGCGGGCCGCGCGTCAGATACAGCTCCGCCTCCGTGTAATCCGTGTCCCCGTCCCGATCTATCGGATACTTGACCTCGACCGCGTCCCGATCAATCCACAGGACGCCGCGAATCTCCGGCGGCTTCAATTCCAATTCAACGAAGACCACGGCCCGTGCCGTCCCGGCGTTGCCCCATGCCGTGCCGAGTCCCGCGAAGAAAGCGCCCAGAACAATCGACAGCGATACAATGAATTTCTGAATCGTCATTTCCGGCTTGTCCTCCCGTTCGTAGACCGTCATCCCACGATCAACCCGCACTCAGAAAGCCGATCGTCTCGTCATATCGTTCCGCCAATACGGCCCGCAGCGCGGCATGTTCGGACCGCTTGAACATCGGGTCCTCGCGGACAAGTTGCTCCGCATCGCGCTGGGCCATTCTCAAGAGTTCGCCGTCGCGAATCAGGTCCGCCACGCGCAACTCCGGCAGGCCGTGCTGTCGCGTACCGAGCAGTTCGCCGGGGCCGCGCAGCCGAAGATCCTCCTCGGCAATGCGAAACCCGTCGGTCGATCGCACCAGCACGCCCAGCCGCTCATTGTCGTCAGCGGACTGTGTCGCGGCCATCAACAGACAATAGCCCCTCGCTCCGCCGCGGCCCACGCGCCCGCGAAGCTGATGAAGCTGCGAGAGCCCGTAGCGCTCGGCGTGCTCGATGACCATGCACGTCGCGCGGGGCACGTCGATGCCGACCTCGATCACCGTCGTGGCCACGAGAACCTGGCACCTTCCGGTGATGAATTCCTTCATCACCTTCTCGCGCTCGGTCGAATCCATCCTGCCATGCACAAGTCCGACCTGCCATCGCGAAAGCACTTGATCACGCAGTCGGGCGAACTCCGTCGTCGCCGCGCGCAGCTCGAGCTTGTCCGACTCATCCACCAGCGGGTAAACCACGAATGCCTGCTCGCCCAGCGCCAACCGCGTTCGGACAAAATCCCACGCCGAACCATGCTCCGCCGGCTTCACCAGTCGCGTCACAATCGGCACTCGCCCCGGGGGCAGCGCGTCGATCGTTGTCACGTCGAGGTCGCCGAAGACGGTCATCGCCAGCGTCCGCGGAATCGGCGTGGCCGTCATAATGAGATAATGCGGCGACGGGCCCTTGCTGCGAATCATCGCCCGCTGACGAACGCCGAAACGATGTTGCTCATCCACGACGACGAGCCCAAGCTGCGCAAAACGCACGCTCTCCTGTATCAATGCGTGTGTTCCGATGACAAGGTCCACCCCACCCTGCTCGATTTTCGAGAGCAGTTCGCGCCGCTCCCGCGCACTCTGCCGGCCCGTCAGTAACGCGTGTCGCACGCGGCTGCCGTCGAGATACTTGCTGATCGAGCGATGATGCTGATGGGCGAGCAGTTCCGTCGGCGCCATGATCGCCACCTGTCGCTTGTTCGCCACGGCCACCAGCGCCGCATAGAGCGCCACCACCGTCTTGCCGCAGCCCACGTCGCCTTGCAGAAGTCGATTCATCGGCCGCGGCCGGGCCATGTCCGTGACGATCGGCTTGATCGCCCGATCCTGCGCCGCGGTCAGGGTGAAGTCGAACCGCCGCCGGATTCGCCGGTCGATCTCCTCGCTGCAGTGCAGCACGTGCGACTCGGCCCCGCTGCGAAGAAACCGCCGGGCGAGCATGACCGCCGTCTGCATGAGAAAGAGTTCGTCATACGCCAACCGCCGCCGCGCCGTCGCCAGCTCCGCGTCATTCGTCGGTCGATGCATCCCGGAGATGGCCTGCCGCCGCGCCGACAGCTTGCGCGTGCGAAGATACTCCGGCGAATGCCATTCCTTCACGAGCGGCAGTAACCGTGACAAGTGCTCACCGATCAACCTGGCAATCACCCGGCTCGGCAATTCCGCCGTCGCGGGATAGACCGGCGTGAACCGCGCCGGCGCAGACTCGTCCACCGGACCCGCGTCGTCGCCGAGTTCCTCAATCTTCGGATTCGAAATTTGAGCAAGATTTCGGTAGACTCCCACGCGCCCGGTCGCGCGCACGACCATGCCTTTGCGAAGGCGATCGGCCATCCATCCGGCATTAAACCAGGAGAGTGAGCAGCGGCCCGTATTATCCAGCAGCGTCGCGGCGACGGTCGGCCCGCGCCGGCTGTAGCGCGTGTTCACCGCGGCGATGCGACCGACGACCGTGGCAAACATGCCTTCTTCGAGATTCTCAATCTGGCGGGATTGCTGCTTTTCGTGTCGCAGGGGGAAGTACTCGAGCAGATCACCCACCGTCCGCACGCCGACTCGTGCCAGCAGCTCGGCACGCTTCGGCCCCACCCCCGGTAGAAATTGAACACGGTCAGACAAGCCGGGAAGCCGCGCCCCCCCTGCCAGCGCGTCCCCGCTGCCCCTCGGCCCGTCGCCTACGGTGGAATGATCAGCTTGGTCCCGACGGGGAGCTGGTTGGCGTTTGGAAGACGCTTCTGGTTGGCGGAGTAAATCTTTCGCCACTGACTTTCGTCCCCGTAATATTGCCTCGCAAGACTGTAAAGCGTGTCGCCGGTCTGCACCCAATGTGTCTGGCCGTGATAGGCGGAGGAATCAACGTACTCTTCCGCAGGTTCACCGGATCGGCTCGTATCGCTACGCCCCTGTGCCGAGGCCTCCTGCCCGGCCGGCTGCGTGGCGGCCCCAGATCCGCCGCATCCGGTGACGCATATCAACGCACTCACCATCACCCAAATCGAGCTTCGCAGGAGCATGAACCGCCTGACTCGTCGTTGCCAAAGGAGCGCCGCAATTATCCACGTTCCTCCCCCTGACACCCCACGTTGCTGGATTGTTGTCTGCCTGTGATGCAGCGTCAACGGTGAACGGGCCCGCGCGCGATCCGACCCCGCTGCCGCCGATTTTGCGCAAAGCCAGTCATCATCGAAAGATCGGGCGAATGCTCGCATCGTAGAGAGCCGGTCCAAATCGCTCGTAAAGCCGATCAGGATGCTTGCGGTGCGGCAAAATTCTCCTGCGCCGTCACACGAAATACCACGGGAAGCGACCACGCAGCGAGAGCCGGAGCATTCTGACTCACTCCAACGGCCCGGCTGGCAGTGGGCTAGCTGCTCGCTACCTCAA
This sequence comes from uncultured Planctomycetaceae bacterium, assembly GCA_964385225.1. Taxonomy (GTDB): domain Bacteria; phylum Planctomycetota; class Phycisphaerae; order UBA1845; family UTPLA1; genus UTPLA1. Next base: position 123,374 of record CAYLOE010000013.1, on the reverse strand, counting down.
TCGCCGCAATTCCTCGATTTTGAGTGCAGTAAATCGGTTGACCTACCGGCCATAAAGCAGGACAATTCCCCGCCGCCTGCAAGAGGGGATAGATTAAGAACCTGAGAGCGCGGCAACCGCGCGACTCAAGATCGAACAAGACAGGGTGGAAAATGTCGCTACTGGTAACCGGTACGATTGGCATCGATACGGTCGAGACACCACACGGGCGCGCCGAGAGCGTGCTCGGGGGCTCGGCTTGTTATTTTGCATTTGCCGCGAGTCTGCTTACGCCGGTGCGCCTTGTCGGCGTCGTCGGCGAGGATTTCCCGGCCGAGTTCCGCGAACTCTTCCGGGATCGACCGATCGACCTCGACGGGCTTGAAACACGAAAAGGCGCAAAGACCTTTCGCTGGCAGGGTCGATACGTCGGCGATATGAACAGCGCCGAGACCCTCCGTACGGACCTGAACGTTGTCGCCGATGAACCCCCGAAGATTCCCTCCCATTTTCGCGATTCCGATTACGTCTTCCTCGCAAATACGCACCCGGCAGTCCAACGGTCATTCATCGAACAGCTTACTTCCCCAAAGCTCATCGTCTGCGACACGATGAACCTGTGGATCAACGAGCATCGCGAAGACCTCCTCAAGACGCTGGCGATGGTCGACGGAATCATCCTCAACGACGGCGAGGCCCGCCTCCTGACCGGTCAGACCGATCTCCTTCGCGCCGGCCACGACGTCCTCAAGCTCGGGCCGACCTTCGCAGTCATCAAGAAGGGCGAACACGGCGCCATGCTCATTTCGCAGGACGCCGTCTACGTACTGCCTGCGTTTCCGACGGCGAAAGTGGTGGACCCGACCGGTGCAGGCGACAGCTTTGCTGCCGGCATGATGGGCCATCTGGCGGCAACGGATCAAATCGATGCCGATACGCTCAAGGGAGCCATGTCGCGCGGGGCCTGCGTCGCATCCATCACCATCGAGGCCTTCTCGCTTCAATCGCTCACCGCCGCCACGCCGAAGACACTCGCCGAGCGCCTGACACGTTACAAAGCTATGCTCACGTTCGCTTGATTGTGCAAGCGGATGCGATAAAGGACTCACGCGCGAGCGGCACCAATCCCAGCCCGAAGCAAAGGCGACAAGACCTGCACGAAGCGCTGGCGAGGGGTGTCAATATCTATAGCAAGCAGGATGGGCGCTGCCCGCCAGATTTCTCATGCGTACCTTCATCGCCATCGATCTCAACGAGCACATCCAGCGCGACCTGGCCCGGCTGATCGATCGACTGCGACCGGATTGCCCGAAGCTCAATTGGGTCCGGGCGGGCCACATCCACCTGACGATCCAGTTCCTCGGCGAGATCGCGCCCGAGCAGATCACGATCGTCAGTGGGGCACTTGCGACGCTGGCATCCCAGTGCAAGCCATTTGACATCGAGGTGTCCGGCGTGGGAACCTTCCCGTCGACCGGTCCGGTCCGCGTCATCTGGGTCGGCGTGAAAGACGAAAACGGCGCGCTGCACGCCTGTCAGGCACTTTGCGAATCGCACTTAATACCGCTGGGATTCCCACGGGAGAACCGGCCCTTCTCCGCGCATCTGACGATCGCCCGCAACAAAACGCCCGCCGCCTCCGCCGACATCCGCCGCGCCCTGGAAACCACCGGCAACTTCTCAGCAGGTACGCAAGCCGTGGACGGCGTAACACTCTACGAATCAACCCTCAGCCCCAACGGCTCCATCTACCTGCCCCTGAGCCGCCACCTCTTCACATAACGTCACCCCTCGCGGGCCACGAAGCATCCGGCCTTTCGACGGTTCGAAGTATCGAAGTTTTGGCATTTTGGCGTTCTGGCGTTTTTATTTCGATTCGCCGACATCAACCGAATTGCCCGTCCTGCGGCTCGTCCGGCGCACGGTCTTCGATCGGCACGCCTTCCTCGACGACCATCGTCCCCGCCATGAGATCGCCGACGCGTTGGCGGTTCCGGCTGAGCATTCCCATCATCATCAGGGTGATGATCCACCCCGGCGGGCCGATGCTCACCATGATGATGCGGCAGAGATTGCGAACGGCGAGCTGACGAAATTGCGGCCGCTCGCCGAGTGTCGATGGGCGTAATGCACCGACTACGGCGATGGGCTCCTCGGATTCGGACGAACTTGATTCCTCGATCGCCGGCGCGTCGGGCGCGCCCATCGTCTCGCTCGGGCGATGCAGAACGCTGATGACACGGCACCCGAAGAGGTACTTCCCGGGCGTCGTGGAGATGATCGCCTCCCAGACAAGACACCAGAGCCCGTAGGCGATGATGGAGCCATAATGAAACGGGAGGAGTTTCGTCTGTATGGCCGGGTCGTCCAGCTGCTCGCGAATCGAGGCCAGGTCCGCGCCGTCCGCAAGCTCGGGCACGGCACGCAGCGCGAGGGGCATCATCAGCAAGGCCCCCGGCGCGAAGTCGAGAAAGGTCGCCATGATCCTTCGCCAAACCGCGGACGGCAGCAAGCCGATAGGTAGCGCGAGTTGCGTCGTCAGTTGCATTCGCCGCGTCCACATGACGATCGTGAGAATCGACAGCGCGACGAGAAGGGCCATCGAGTCCTGCCATCTCGAAGGGCGTGTCGGCTCCGGCCTTCGCAGCGACAGCGGCTCAAACCGAACCGGCGACCACGTCTCGACGTCGATCACCGCAAATTCTACCTCTGCCCCCGAAGCGATCCGGGCCATCGCGATGCCCCCCCGTGCTATCGCCACGCCGACGCGCAGGGGATCGACGGCGAGATAATCGAGATTCTCGCGCAGGATGGCGCGACGGTCCCACCGCCCGTCGGCGTCGGGCGTGAAGACATGCACCTGTGCGGCGGCGTCCGAACTCGCGACGAGTGCGACGAAGATCGGGCCCGCTTTTGTGTCGCCGGTCCAGGCATGGCGAAGCACCGCACTCGCCACGACGACCGTCGGTTCGGACCAGTCGGTGATGCCGTCCGCATTTTGCTTGCGCGTGCTGACAAGAACCTGTGCGCCGCTCTGCCAGAAGAGCCGCGGCAACCCATCGCGTGAGGCGATCCAGTATCGCTCGGCATTCTCGGCCGCCGGCGTGATGGCATGTCGCGACCAGACACCGCGCTCGAGCATGAGCAGCACATGGCCGGACGACGGCGGCACCGTAATGGAAGGCGGCTGCCGCTGCGGATCGACGGGAAGCGCGCTTTTTTCGGCATCGTCCGTCGCAAGGTCGGATTCGGCTGCTGCCTCGCCGCGGGGGTCCTCGTCGGAGTCGATCGCGCCGGGAGCCATCGGCTCAACGAGATGTTCTTTCGCCACGACGGCCCAGACGATCGGTTTCGTCGCATCGCCGGACCACGCCAGCGGCGGACGTCGGCACTCCTCCTTCCAGAGCGAGCCAGGCGCCAGGGGTTTGTTCGGAAAATAGTCCACCTGGTTGAGATCCGCGAAGAGAACGCGCAGGCCTTCGGAGTCCGCACAGATCGCGATGGGGTTTCCGGATATGGGCGGCAAGGTGGGCAGAAGCGACGGCGACTTATTCTCCGCGCCGTTGCCCGCGTACCAGATTTGAAGCACCGGCAAAGCGGCGTCGGCCATGTCGGACGCGCCGATGACCCATGCGTGATCGTCCGTGCCCACCACCCAGACGCGCGACGCCTGCCAGGTATTCGCACGGGCAGTCGTGACGAAATAACCTGAGAGCAGCAGCAGAATTAGCAGTGCTCGATTCATGCTGGGATTATTCTAGGTGGAGCGAGGCGGGTCAATCGCCGCGATCGAGGGTGATTCAATCGCATGGCGCGTCGACCTGGATGATCTCCCTGATGCTCGAAGGCAGCGACTCCCGGGTCGGCATGACGAAAGCGTTCTGGCTGACCTCCTGATGCGTACGAGATCGATAGCTCCCGATGCGCATGGTGAACTTGGCGTCATCCAACGGCCAGAAGATGCTGACCGCGTGCGGCAGGAGCGGGCCGCCGGACCATGCGGGTTTGAAGCTTTCCATGGAGGCGCTCATCACATCACGACCGGCTGCATTTTGAAATCGCACGACGCGCACCAGATACGGCGGAGCGCGTTCGATGTAGTACTGGCGACGCTCCCCTGTCGAAGACGCCGTGTAAGTGAGAATGTCGTACTGCTTGCCCGCCTGAAGCACCGGCCCCGAAAGGCCCGAAGACGAATCCGGCAGACCGCCGATCACAAGAGCGGAAATCAGTTGATCCGGGCGAATGGGCATCTTCTCGCTGCAGGATCGACCGGCGTTTCGATGATGTCCCCAGCGCATGACACGTACTTCCGGCTCGATCCAGACCCAGAAGGTCTCCTGGTTCGAGCCGACGCCGATGATCTGAGCGCCAAGGCCGGGCCGAAGGTCCATCCGAAAATCGCGCGGCTTGACGAAGAGCAGATTGCCATCGACATTGAAGACGTGTTCCTTGTGTTTGTCGTCACGAAATCGGGCCGTGGCCGAGACATTACTCGACCACAACGCCGCATTGAGCTTGGCGGAGTTCGCGGAAATGGTCTCCACGATTTCGCTCAGATTACGCGGCTCACCGCGCGGAGCGTTTGAGGAAATGCCGTCATCATCGCGCTGCCCGCAACCGGTCGGCAGCAACAGCAATAAAGCAAACAGAAAAGACGAGGCGATCCACACTCGCAAATGTCCGAACTCGCTCGCCGGACCGATCCGCGTGCGAAACCGAGTTGCCCATCGATGGTGTTCGCTCGCTTCGGTGAGCACAGCCGTCATTCGTCACCCTGCCTTTCGTCGGCGGACTCGTCGGCGGTAGTGGATGCGTCGACCGATGTATCGCCATCCTCGGCGTCATCCTCCGGTACGTAACCGGCGAGGATGCTGCCGAGCTGACTGGTGAGGTCCTGGATCTCCTCATCCGAAAGTACGGGGTTATAGACCTTGTGCGAGGACTTTTCCCGCATCAGGCGCATTTCCCAGTACTCACCGCCCTCCTCACGCAGCGTGCGCTCGTACTTGAGCAGGCGCTTGCGCAGCAGGATCAGCGACAGAACAAAGCGAAACCGTAGCTTCGACGGATCGTCGGCACCTTCGAGCCGCTGGAAGAAATTGATCAGCACGTCGTCATCCACGAAAGTGCGCCGCGCCTCCTGCTTCTTCGGCATGCGCGTTTTGAAGAAGCACAAAGCGCCCTCCGGCGGACCTTGCCAGGCCTGCTCGGTGTAGTCACGGCGCTCGAAACCCTCGGAGGTCTCGATCAGGGCGGAGTAGAATACTTCGTCTTCGTTGATGGCGCGGCCGGTCACACAACAGGTGCCGGCGGACTTGGATACGTCGTATTCGATCATGGTTGTGCGCGAGTTCAATGAGGTTGTGATGGCTTCTTAAGTTGTGGCCGCCCGTTTGTTCTTCTTCGGTAAGCCGCCTGCCGGGCCGCGGGAAAGTTTCTCCCGCAGGGCTTCGATGACCCGCGGCGGAATGAGCCGGTTCATGTTTGTGCTGTCCAGTCCGCCCAGTTCGCAGATCTGACGAATGAGCGTGCCGCTGATGAGGGCCGTGGTGTCGGTGGTGAACAGGAAGACGGTCTCCACGTCGCCGGCAATCATGTTGACATTCGCCTGCCGCAACTCGTTACGAAGATCGTCGCTGTCGCGGATGCCTTTGACAATGACATCGGCCTGCTTGCGGCGGACATAGTCCATGGTCAGTCCGGCATAGGCCTCGACTTCCACGTTCGTCGAGTCGCCCACGAGCTGGCGCAGAAGCTCGACACGCTCCTCCTGAGAGAAAAGCGGTTGCTTCTCGGGGTTGCGCCCCACGGCAACAATCGTCCGAGCAAACAATCGTTGCGAACGGTGAATGATGTCGAGATGGCCGTAGGTCGGTGGATCGAAAGTCCCGGCAAAGACAGCCGTCTTGGGGGTGTTGTTCGCCATTCGATCCTCGGTCGCACCCTGCCGCAGTACCTTGCTCTACGAAGCACCCGCGAAGCAGCGTACTTCGCGGTCCCCTCGACCCCTTGTTTCTACTCGTATCGTAACGCTTCGACCGGATCGAGGCGAGAGGCCTTCCAGGCGGGGTAGATGCCGCTGACGATCCCTACGGTCGTCGCCATGGCCAGCGCCATGCAGATCGCCCAGGTCGTGGTGACCGTCGTGATGACGCGAGTCATCCGCTCGATGGTGGTCGCGAGCCCCCAGCCGGCGAGAACGCCGAGCGCGCCGCCGAGGAGCGAGACGATGCTGGCCTCGACGAGAAACTGCTGCAAGACGTCCAGCCGCTGCGCCCCCATGGCCATGCGAACGCCGATTTCGCGCGTGCGCTCCGTGACGGCCACGAGCATGATGTTCATGATGCCGATGCCGCCGACAGCGAGCGAGATGCCGGCAATGGAGCCGAGCACGACGCCGATGAGCTTCTGAAACGTGGAGAACTGCTGTACGAACTCCTTCTGGGCCTGCACCTGAAAATCGTCCTGCTGGCCGGCGCGAATCTTGTGGCGCTGGCGCAGCAGTTTCTTGATCTCGGCCTTGGCCGCCTCGATGTCCTTGTCGGCCGGGGAGAGGGATTCAGCAAGAATCGTATGCACCGCCTTGATGCCCCAGAGCTTGTCCATGGCCGTGGAGATGGGGATGATCACCTGTCGATCCACGTCGGTGAAGGCGACATTGCCCTTTTCCTCCATCACGCCGATCACCGTGAAGGTACGCGAGCCGAGCGCGCCGCTGATCTTGATGCGCTCATCAATGGCCGGCCGGCCGCCGAAGAGTTCCCGCTTGACCTTCGAGCCCAATACGGCGACCAGCGACCCGCCGGAAACATGCACATCCGAAATGAACTCACCCTCCAGCAGGTTATGGCTGCTGATGCGCGGGTACTCAGGCGTCGCGCCAAGAATGTCGGCCGTCGTGTTATTGGAGAAATACTTTACGAGCCCGGTGTTGCGCACCTGCGGCATGACCGCGGAGATCGACGGGCACTCCTTGCCGATGGCCGCGGCGTCATCGAGCTTGAGCGAGTCGAAGTTACCCACGAGTCGGCCGCTGCGGCGCTCGACGTTGGGTGAGATGAAAATCTTATTCGACCCCATTGTGGAAAACCCGGCGCGGATTTCCTCGCCCATGCCCTGCAGGATGGCCATCGCGGCGACGACGGCGCCGACGCCGATGATGACGCCGAGCGTGGCCAATACGCTGCGCAGTGGATGAATCCACAAGCTGCGAAGGGCCATCATGACAATCCGAAAGAAAAACATGGGCAGTGTTCAGTGGTTACGAGTTCGTGGTCCGTGGTTTCGTGGTCAGGAATCCGGAGTCCTCATGTATTTGCTGGACGAGCCATCGGTACCGCCAGTTCCTCTGCGGCAGGGGCTTCATGTACCGGAAGCGCCTCCGGCTGACCGGCCATTCTTGAAATCAGAGCAGTGTCCGCGGCGCCGTCTTCCGTGATGCGACCGTCCTTCATGCAGATGATCCGCTCGGCCTGTAGGGCGACGGACATTTCGTGCGTCACCAGGATGATCGTCACCCCCGCGCGGCTCAGCTCGTGAAAAATCTCCATGATCTGCTTGCCGGTGCGGCTGTCCAGGTTGCCGGTCGGTTCGTCGGCGAGAATGATTTTCGGCTCGTTGACGATCGCCCGGGCAATGGCCACACGCTGACGTTCACCGCCGGATAATTCGCTGGGCGTGTGCGAAGCCCGATGGGCCAGTCCCACGCGATCCAGGGCGCGCAGCGAGGCCTCATTCGTCCACGCCTTTCGCGCATAAAAAAGTGGAACGGCCACGTTATCCGCGGCGCTGGTTCGTTGAATGAGGTTAAACGTCTGAAAGACAAAGCCGATCTTCTGATTGCGAATCACCGCCAGCTGACGATCCGTCATCGACGAGACGAGCTGGCCATCCAGCCAGTATTCGCCCTGCGTCGGTCGATCGAGACAGCCCAGAAGGTGCATCAACGTGCTCTTGCCGCTGCCCGACGCGCCGGTGATGGAGATGAACTCGCCTTCGTTAATGGTCAGGTCGACGCCGTCGAGCGCGCGCACGAGGGTGTCTCCCATGACGTAGTGTTTGGTGAATCGCTTGGTCTGAATCAGCGTCTTCATGGATCCCGTCGGTTAAAAACCCACGGAGAATCATCCGTGGGCTCGTCGAAAATGTCTCGCGGGTTTTCCAAAAAAACCACGAAACCATGTTTCGAATTCGCAGGGCGCGAATCAGGGCTTCGCGATCCCCGACTCGCTTGCACTAGAGACTGGCCTTTTCGCTTTCCTGCCGCTCACGCTCTGTCTGGCGCGGCCGGCGCACCCAGATTTCCTCGCCGGCGTCGACGCCGGATACGATCTCCGTAAACGCGCCATCAGTCACGCCGATCCGTACCGACTTTTTCTCTTCGCCCCATCGCCCGCTGCTGAGCTTGACGGGGATATAGATGTAACAATCCCGGCCTTCAGAAAAAAGGGCTTCATTCTTCACAAGGACGACGTCTTCAAGCTTCTCGGTCGTAAACGCAAGATCGGCCTGCAGTCCGACCAGCTGCTGCAACTCATCTCCCACAAGCCGCACGCGAACGTTAAACGCCAGCGCATTATTGACGCGTTGCGGCTCGGGAAGAATTCGCTCGATCACACCGCGATAGGTCTGGCCGCGGTAGGCCTCCACCGTCACTTCGACGGCGCGGCCCTCAAATTCGGAAAGATAGCTCACCGCTCGCTCGGTGTACTCCTCGTCGGTCAACTTCGTCGAGCTGCCGGGTCGAGCATAATCCGGCGCGATCTTGCGGATCGCACCGATGTCGGCCTCGTCCACCTGTGCCATGACATAAACCGCGCTGATGTCGGCGATGGTCATGACCGGAGTGCCGCCGGTGAAACCGGAAGTACCGCTCTGGATCATCTCGCCCTGCTGAATCAGAATGTTGTAAACCATGCCGTCCGTGCGCGAACGAATCGTCGTTTCGTCGAGCCGGAGCTTGGCCTCGTCGACGTCCTTTTGTGCGGCCGTCGCTGTCGCCTCGGCCTGCACCACGTCCTGCTTGGCGCTCTTCAGGAGGATTTCTTCGTTGTTTCGCGCTTGTTCAAGTCCCACCGCCGCGAGGTCGCGCGCCGCCTTCGCGACGAGATAGGCGGACTCCGCCGAGACGGCTTCGATGTCACCGGCGACATTGCCCTCGATGAACCCTTTCATCTTCTCCCAGCGGAAGGCCATTTCCTTGTACCGCGACTCCGCATCCTGCAGCCGCGCCTCGGCGGACTTTGTCTGAAGCGGCAGATCGCGCTCCTGATTTTCCATGGCGATCTTCGCCTTCTCGTACGCCGAACGCGCCCGATCGAGGTTCGCCATCGACGCTTCCAGGTTTCGCTTCTCATCCACCGGGTCGAGTTCGACCAGAATGTCGCCGACCTTGACCATCTGCCCTTCGACCACATGAATGTGGTCTACCTGGCCGCTGGCCTTGCTCTTGATGCTGACGAACTTGTTGGCCTGAACGGTTCCCGTCGCCGTGACCGGGATCACCAGATTGCCGAGCTTTGCCTGGCCCTTTTCGCCGTCCAGCCACGGATTGCTCATGCTTCGTCGCGTCATCATGACGAGACCGATGACCACGACGAGCACGATGCCGCCGCCGATGATCAGTTTCTTGCCCATATCCGACCTGCCTCGCGGAACGCCATCTCCGCTTTAATTGATAACAAACTCAACCGTGGCAACCTGCGAGGAAACCACCGGGGACTTCCACCGTAAACCTGAGCCGGGGCCTGCATAGCCCCGCTTGCCGTCAGAACTTACCGCCTGCTGAACCAACTACACCGCCAAGCGTGGACAAGTCCGTCCTATACTTATCGGGTAAGGGGGCCGCATTTCACGGCAACGCCGCTCGGCGGCTCTAAAGGGCCCGTATCGCCGGAAGACGACCGATGCGCTGGCAGACGTACTGAATGCACTCACAACCGGATTCTAAGGCCGAAACGGCTGACATTCCATGCCGAAGCATTTCGCCACGGCCTCGTTCGTGACCACGCCGAGATGAATATCGACGCCCTCTGCCAGGCCCGGATCGGCCTGCGTCGCCTTGCGATAGCCCATATTGGCCAGCCGCAGCACATACGGCATCGTCGCATTCGTCAGGGCAAACGTGCTCGTCCGCCCGACTGCCCCCGGCATGTTGGTTACGCCATAGTGGACCACCCCGTCCTCAATGTACGTCGGTTCGGCATGCGTCGTCGGACGGATCGTCTCCACGCAGCCGCCCTGATCCACACCGACATCCACAATCACCGCGCCGGGCTTCATCAGCTTCAGATAGTCACGCGGGATCAGCACCGGACATCGCGCGCCGGGTATCAGCACCGCGCCGACGACCAGATCGGCCAACGCCAGATGCTCGCGAATCATCGCGTCATTGCTGAACAGGAGCTGCACGTTCGCGGGCATCACATCCGAGAGATACCGCAGGCGCTCCAGGTTGACATCCATCAGGATGACATGCGATCCAAGACCGGCCGCGACCTTTGCCGCATTCGTACCCACGATACCCGCGCCGAGAATCAGAACGGTCGCCGGTTCGACGCCCGGAACGCCGCCGAGGAGAATCCCTCGCCCCATCATCGGGCGTTCGAGATATTTGGCGCCTTCCTGCACGCTCATTTTCCCCGCCACTTCGCTCATCGGGGTCAGCAGCGGAAGCCGCCCTGCCTTGTCGCGTACGGTTTCGTAGGCGATGGCAATGCAGCGACTCTTGACGATGCCCTCGGTGAGTTCCTTATCCGCGGCGAAGTGGAAGTACGTGAAGCATACCTGCCCGTCGCGAAGCATGCTGCATTCGATCGGCTGCGGCTCCTTGACCTTCACGATCATTTCCGCCTTGTCGAAGATCTCCTTCGCCGTGGGGATGATGGTCGCGCCGACAGCGATGTATTCGCTGTCGACAAACCCGGAGCCGGTCCCGGCTTCCTTCTCAATCAGGACCTTGTGGCCGGCCCTGGTCAACTCGGCGACCCCTGCGGGGATCATGCCGACACGATACTCGTCCGGTTTAATCTCTCTGACACAGCCGACGATCATGATAGTGAATGCTCCGGAGGCAGTGGCCGGCGAGCCGCGGTGTCACCCCTCGTGGGCAACGAACCCGACGACCCATTCGCAGCGTAGGCAACATGCTATTGGAAGGGTGCGAATTCGGCAACGCAGCGTCCGGGCGGCAGTTCAAGCGGCGGTGCGTCGAGTCGGTCGACGCACAAGCGATGATGCGAACTCCCACCGTGGATAGCAGCACTGTGGACAGCAGCACTGCGCGTTGCTTCCACCACCCAGCCACGAGACTGCACAGCTCTGCTTTGCTTCCATCCCCGCATCAATTGCCTGACAGACCGGTAATCGCGAATACCTCCATTCCCCACGCTGCCACGTTGCCGAAAAGCAACATTCTGCTTGATTCACCTCGAAGGCCACCGATACTGAATAAGCCGATCCACTTGCCTTACTTGATCGAATCGGGGTTCATCGGGTGATCAGGAGGTGGCCGGCCAAAGGGGAAATCTCCTCATCATGACCACGAACCACGCCATGTCCGATCCGGCTGAACATCCGGAGGATCGTGTTGCGCTGGACCTCTTGGGCAGGGCATTCGAAACGCTTCCCGTCGCACTCGTCGTCTTTGACCGCCGGTTGCATGTACTCGTACGAAACGCGGCGGCGGCGCCGCTTTTTTCGGATGAACCGGACTTGTCCGTGGCGCTTTCGAGATTGACCGTCGAAGGTCGCTTCGAGGATTGGGCCGTGGAACTGCGCCGCGTGATGGAGACGCGGCTTCCGCGAAGGATCGATGTCAGCGTACATCGTCAGGGTGAAGCCGCGAAGGGGAACGAAACGTTTCTCAATATTCTGATTCATCCACTGCGAGCCGACGACGGAGAATCCTTCGGCGGTGTGTTGATGGCCGAGGATGTCACGGCGAGCATCAGCATGGAGCGGCGACTTGCCGTCTCTGAACGGCTGGCCGCCGTCGGCAAACTCGCAGCCCGTGTGGCACACGAACTGAACAACCCGCTCGACGGAATCCTTCGATATACAAACCTGGCGATTCGACGAGCCACGGAACTTCGACAGCTTGCCGCGGAAGCGGCGATCGAACAGCCGCAGGACCAGGCGGCCGTCGATGAAAAGCTGATCGGCTACCTGGAACATGCGCGGTCGGCCATTGTCCGAATGACCGAGATCACCGGCGATCTGCTGGAGTTCTCCCGCGCCACACCGAGCACGTTTGAACAGGCCACGATCAACAAAATCGTCGAGGACGCGCTGCGGGCGATGGAAGGACGCGCTCAGGATGCACGCATCACCATCATCTGTAACCTGCACGAAAACGACATGCCGGTCGTTCGCGGAAGCAATCTCTTCCAGGTCTTCTGCAACCTCATCAAGAACGCGATCGAGGCGATGCCGCAGGGCGGTACGCTGACGGTCGCCACGCGCGTCGAACCGCCGGACGTCGTCGTCACCATCGCCGATACCGGTGTGGGGCTGCCCGACGGCGCCGAACGAATCTTCGAACCGTTCTTCACCACCAAGCCGACCGGCCACGGCACGGGCCTGGGCCTGGCGGTTTCCAAGGACCTGATCGAAAAATACGCCGGAAAAATCACGCCGACGCGAAACGAACCCCAGGGCACCCTCATGACCGTGCGCATACCGATCCGAAGCTGTACCGCCGTACCAACGGGTTCGCCAGGAGCAAACAGTACGTCGTCAGCAACGGGTGCAGTACGGGCGAATCACCGGTAACAACGACGCATTCAGAACGAAAGCAGACAATCGCCGAGTAGATGGGAGATACACAAGGTGGGCAACAGTAACATCATGAGCAAGTCCTCCGAAGCAACCAGCCGACGGACCTCGACGCAGGCCGCCGACGCGACCCTGAAGAGCCGCATCCTTCTGGTGGACGATGACCGCATCATCGTCGATTCCCTCGGCGAATTTCTCCGGCTCGAAGGATACGAAGTCGATGGCGCATGCGGCGTCGATGAAGCCGTCGCCGCGCTCGACGAGAAGTCCTACCACCTCGTCATCACTGACGTGAACATGCCGCGCGCCGACGGCTTCGAGCTCTTGCGCACGCTTCATGACCGCTGGCCGGAAATCGTCAGCATCGTCATCACCGGTTACGGCACCATCGAATCGGCTGTCGAGGCGATCAAGATGGGGGCCTACGATTACCTCACCAAACCGCTCTCCGACGACGAAATCCGCCTCGTCGTCCAGCGGGCCATTCAGCAGCAATCACTCATCCGCGAAAATCGAACGCTCAAACAGCAGCTCGATCTGCGCTACTCGCTCGACAGCGTCGTGGGCCACGACTACAAGATGCTCAAAGTCTTCGACCTCGTGCAGACCGTCGCCGACAGCCGAACGACCGTGCTGATCTCCGGCGAATCCGGCACCGGCAAGAGTCTCGTCGCCCGGGCCGTCCACCATCGCTCCGACCGACGAACCAAGCCGTTTATCGAGGTCTCCTGCGGGGCGATCCCCGAGGGGCTGCTCGAGTCAGAACTGTTCGGCCACGTCAAAGGCAGCTTCACCGGCGCGGTCAACAACAAGGAAGGCAAGTTCAAGGCAGCCGACGGCGGCACGCTTTTTCTCGACGAAATCAACTCCGCCTCGCCCGCGCTGCAGGTCAAGCTGCTGCGCGTCTTGCAGGAAAAGAAATTCGAGCCGATCGGCTCCAACCAGACGATTTCCGTCGATGTGCGTGTTATCCTTGCCTCCAACGTCGATCTGAAGCGTGAAGTCGAAGCGGGCCGCTTCCGACAGGATCTCTATTACCGTGTCAATGTGGTGACGATCCACATGTCGCCGCTCGTCGAACGCCTGGGAGACATCCCCCTGCTCGCCGAGCACTTCCTGAAGAAGTATTGCGCCGAAAACAAGAAGCAGATCGTCGGCCTGACACCGGAGGCGATCCAGACCCTGCAGCGCTACCACTGGCCGGGCAACGTTCGCGAACTCGAGAACGCCATCGAGCGCGCCGTCGTGCTCTGCAAGGGTCGCCACATCACGCACGAAGACTTGCCTGCGAGCGTGCTGGAACTCGACGCGCCAAAAGGCGAATCAAACGGTGAGACGAGGGATTTTGTCTGGAAACCCATGTCGCTCAAAGATGCGCTGGAAGATCCGGAGCGCCGAATCATCGAGGCCGCCCTCAAGGCGAACAACTGGAACCGCCAGCTCACAGCCGAGGTCCTGCAGATCAACCGCACGACGCTCTACAAGAAGATGAAACATTTCGGACTCGAATACGACCCGGCACGTCACGGCGGATAGCACAGGCCATCACATACGCGGCCATCGCACTTCGCCGCATACCCACGCCCATCGCACCGGCCTCACCGACGGCGCAGCGCCGCGCAAAAGCGCGGCTTCGCCGCTCGACACCTCACCATCGCGTTTATAACATACGACCGACGGAAAGAATCTCGCCGGCAACCTGCGGCGCCGGCAGGATGTGGCATCGGCATCCTTCCAGGAGTGGTATGGCAACGGCATCCTGCCGGTGAGCGCGGTCCATGAAATGATTTCATGCCTGGTGCTGATCTTCGGACTCGCTTTGACAGCGCCCCTTCTCCATCGGGCCTTCGGGAGAATTTCGCACTGGGCGCTCGGCGCCGCCACCGCAGGCATCACCGCCTGGCTGGCCCTTCAACTGTCCGCGGCACGCGATGGATTGGCCCTTCGCGTCTCGTACCCATGGATCGCCAGTCTGGAAATCAACTTCTCCCTGATGGCCGACGGGCTCGGGCTCCTGTTCGCCCTCATCATCTGCGGCATCGGTACGCTCATCGTGATCTATGCCGGCGGCTACCTCGCAAGCCATCCGCTCCTCGGACGCTTCTACGCCTACATCCTGCTCTTCATGGGCTCGATGCTCGGCGTCGTCCTCGCGGATAATGTCATCCTCCTCTTCGTCTTCTGGGAATTGACCAGCATCAGCTCGTATCTGCTCATCGGATTCGACCACGAACGGCCCGCGGCCCGGGCAGCCGCCCTGCAAGCCCTGCTCGTCACCGGCCTGGGAGGATTGGCCCTGCTGGCCGGCCTGCTGCTGATGGGTATCGCCGGCGGCAGCTATGAACTGAGCGAGCTTCTCGCACGAGAGCGCGAAACTGGAGCTTTGCTGTCCCCGGCAGGAGATTCGTTGGCGCCGACAATTCGCTCGCACGCACTCTACCTGCCGATTCTGATACTCGTCCTGTTGGGCGCTGCGACGAAATCCGCACAGTTCCCTTTCCATTTCTGGCTGCCCGCGGCGATGGAGGCCCCGTCGCCCGTCAGCGCCTACCTGCACTCGGCAACCATGGTCAAGGCGGGCGTGTTTCTTCTTGCCCGACTCACGCCGCTGCTCGGTGGCACCGTGGCTTGGCAGCAATCGCTCATGATCATCGGCACGGTCACCCTGCTCGTCGGCGCCGTGCTTTCATTTAGCAGCGACGGCCTGAAACGCATCCTTGCCTATTCGACCATCAGCGTCCTCGGCACGCTCACGATGCTGATCGGTCTGGGCACCTTGACGGCGATCGAAGCGGCGGTCATCTACCTGATGGCCCACGCCCTCTACAAAGGCGCGCTCTTCATGCTCGCCGGTTCCATTTCCCATGCAACAGGAACCTACGACGCCGATTCTCTTGGCGGACTTCGGCGCGCGATGCCCCTCACCGCGGCAGCGGGCATGCTCGCCGCGCTGTCCATGATGGGCATCCTGCCGATGCTCGGATTCGTCGGGAAGGAAACCCTGTACGAAGCGACGCTGGCCGCGGTTGGTGAATCCGGCTCAACGCTGCTCATCGTGCGTTGGCTGACGGCGCTGGTCGTGGCGGCACACATGCTTCTCTTTGTCGTGGCGATTCGAGTGGGCTTTCGTCCCTTCCTCGGGGCGACCAGGCCGACTCCGGAGAAGCCGCATGAAGTCTCCCCCAGTCTCTGGCTCGGGCCGCTGGTGGCCGCGATCGCCGGCGTGATCGGTGGTGTATGGGTGTCACGCGTCGGCGAGTTTCTCGTCTTCCCCGCTGTGACGGCGATTCGTGGCGCATCCGAAGCGGGAACTTCGGCGTCCCCGGCGCATGCAACGCTTTCGTTGTGGCATGGCTTCACGCCGGTGCTGGCGCTTTCCGGATTGACCCTCACGGGCGGCCTGCTGCTCGTAGCACTTCGGCGGCGGCTGCTTCAGACAGCCGCGCCGATCGGCGGCCTGGCGAACTGGGGCCCGGCCGCCGGTTACGACAAAGCTCTCGCCGGCCTGAACTGGGTCGCCAGGGGTCAGACGCGTGTGCTGCAAAGCGGCTATCTTCGCTGGTATCTGCTGACGATCCTGACAACGACCGTCGCCCTGGTCAGCTACCCGCTCCTTCGGCACACGACCTTCGCGGATATCCTGCAAGTCTCCGACGCATGGCCCTTCGAGGTCATGCTCGCGGCGATGATCCTGCTGGCCACCGTTTCCGCCGTCCGGGCCAATACGCGGCTGGGGGCCGTGGCATCGATCGGCGCGGTGGGCTACAGCGTCGCGCTGATTTATGTCTATTATGGCGCGCCGGACCTGGCCATGACGCAGTTTCTCATCGAAACGCTCATGGTCATTCTCTTCGTACTCGTCTTCTATCATCTGCCGCCGTTTTCCATCTATTCCAGCAGGGCCGCCCGGTTGCGCGACGCGATCCTGGCGATTTGCTTCGGCGCGATGATGACCCTGCTCATTCTCGCGGCAGGCGCGATCCAGTCGCATCCAAAAATCTCCGAGTACTTTGCCAAGAAGAGTCTGACCGACGCGCACGGACGCAACATCGTCAATGTCATCCTCGTCGACTTCCGAGCCATCGACACCCTCGGCGAGATCACCGTGCTGGCCGTCGCCGCCGTCGGCGTCTTCGCCCTGCTCAAGCTGCGTGGGGCGCAAAAGAAGGAGTCGCCGTGAAATCGATCATCCTCACGACGGCCTCGAAGCTCGTGCATCCGCTCCTGCTGATGTTCTCCGTATTCCTTCTGCTGCGCGGGCACCACGAGCCCGGCGGAGGTTTCTCCGGCGGACTCATGGCGGCATCGGCCTTTGTGCTCCACGCACTGGCCCACGACGCACAGACCGCCCGACGGGCCCTCAAGTTCAACCCGCATACCCTCATCGGCGCTGGGCTGCTACTGGCGCTGGTCGGCGGCCTCGTGGCGATCGCGGGCGGCGAGCCGTTTCTTACCGGGCAGTGGGCGAGTTTCGCCGTGCCAGGGCTGGGCGAATGGACCCTCGGTACGCCGCTGTTGTTCGACGTCGGTGTTTATCTCGTCGTCGTGGGCGTCACGATGCTGATCATCCTGAGCATGGCGGAGGATTGAGATGAACCTGGTTCTGGCAATCGTAGTCGGCGGCCTGTACGCCGCAGGACTTTACCTGATGGCTCGGCGAAGTCTCGTCAAGCTGATCATCGGCCTTTGTCTGATCGGCCACGCGAGCAACCTGCTCATTTTCGTCTCCGGCGGCCTGACGCGCGGCAAACCGCCGTTGATCAAGCCCAACATGGAAACGCTCTCGCCACCCTATGCCGATCCGTTGCCGCAGGCCCTGATTCTGACGGCCATCGTGATCGGATTCGGCGTGCTGGCTTTTGCGATGGTAATGGTTCACAAGGTCTACGCCGCCGTTGGGACGGACGATCTTGATCAGATGAAATCGACGGACGCATGAAGACCCTGCTCGTACTGCCGATCATCATTCCGCTGTCCGCCGCGGCCGTCTCGTTGCTCGCGTGGCGCAGCCGCGTCGCTCAGCGCGCCATCGGTGTGATTGGCATGGCGGTCCTCTTCGCAGTCGCCATCGCACTGATGGCGACGGTCTGGCGGCAGGGCATCTGCGCCGTGCAGGTCGGAAACTGGCCCGCACCGTACGGCATCACAATCGTCGCGGATACCTTCAGCGCGATCATGGTCCTCCTTGCCTCGCTGATCGGCTTCTCCGTCGTCGTCTATTCAACCGCTTCCATGGACCCCGCGCGGGAATCCTTCGGCTATTACCCGCTTCTGTGCGTCCTCCTGATGGGTGTCTGCGGCGCGTTCCTTACCGGCGACCTGTTCAATCTGTACGTCTGGTTCGAGGTCATGCTGATCGCCTCCTTCGTCCTGCTCGTTCTCGGCGGCGAACGCGCCCAGATGGAAGGAGCCATCAAGTACGTCACGCTCAATCTCGTCTCCTCGGCGATCCTGCTCTCCGCCGTCGGCATCGTCTACGGCCTGACGGGCACCTTGAATATGGCGCATGTGGCGACCCGACTGCCGGAAGTCTGCGCACCCCAGGATGGAAGTCCGGGGCACGGCGGCTTTGTGACCGCCGTGGCGATGATGTTTCTCGTCGCCTTCGGGATCAAGTCCGCGGCCTTCCCGATGTTCTTCTGGCTGCCGGCGTCCTATCACACGCCGCCCTCTGCCGTCTCGGCGGTCTTCGCGGGCCTCCTGACCAAGGTCGGCGTCTACGGACTCATCCGCGTCTTCACGCTGCTCTTCGTACACGACGTCGGCTATACCCATACGCTGATCGCCATCATGGGCGCGGTGACCATGGTCACCGGCGTGCTTGGCGCCGCGGCGCAGAACGAGTTTCGACGAATCCTCTCCTTCCACATTGTCAGTCAGATCGGATACATGATCATGGCGCTGGGTATGTTCACCGCCTCGGCGATCACCGGGGCGATCTTCTTCCTCATGCACAACATCGTCGCCAAGTCGAGTCTGTTTCTCGTCAGCGGCGTCGCCTATCGAATACGAGGAACTTACGATCTCTCGCGGCTCAGCGGGCTCTATCGCCAGTATCCCTTGCTGGCGTGCTTGTTCTTTATTCCCGCGATGGCGCTGGCCGGCATTCCACCGTTGTCCGGTTTCTTCGCGAAATTGGTCATCGTCAAGGCAGGCCTAGAAATTAAGGAGTATACCCTCGTCGCCACGGCCCTGCTCGTCGGCATGCTGACCCTGTTCTCCATGACCAAGATATGGGCGGCCGCTTTCTGGAAGGACGAGCCGGAATTCGATAACGCTAATCTCCACGCGGGTGCCGCGGTATCGCAACTTCAAACGCGAATCATGATGATTCCAATTATCGTGCTCGCCCTCATGACCATCGGCATGGGACTGGGGGCGGAGCCGATTCTGAAAGTCTTCTCCCGCGCGGCCCGGGAACTGATGGAGACCACGGAGTACATCCGCGCCGTGATGGAGGTGCGTTCATGACCGCATTCGTCTGGATACTTCTGCTCTCCATTCTCTGGGCGGCAATGACCGAAGAGTTCACCCTCGCAAACCTCGGCATCGGCTTCGCGCTCAGCTACGCCATCCTCTACGCTTCGCAACACGTTCTCGGCGTCAGCGGTTTCATCACCAAGTTTCCAAAGTTTCTTGCGTTTCTCGCGTTCTTCGCCAAGGAATTCATCAAGGCCAACCTTCGCGTCGCCTACGACATCGTCACCCCGACCTATCACATGCGCCCCGCCATCGTCGCCATCCCGCTCGATGCAAAAACCGATGAAGAAATCACCTCGCTGGCCAATCTCATCAGCTTGACACCGGGCACGCTGAGTCTGGACGTCTCCACCGACCGAAAGGTGCTTTACATCTACACGATGTTCATCGGCGACCACGACGCCTTCGTAAGGGAGATCAAGGACGGCCTGGAGAAGCGAATCCTGGAGGTGCTGCGATGATCTTCGGCGACGGCTCCATGCTCGCGATTGTGCTTGAGGCCGTGATGGTCATCCTGACCGTCTCGCTGCTTTGCTCCCTCATTCGATTGATCATCGGCCCCACGCTTCCCGATCGCGTCGTCGCGCTCGATCAGTTTGCCACGCTCGTCGTGGGGGTGATCGCCGTCTATTCCATCGCCTCGCAGAGTCCGGCCATGCTGCGCTCGGCGATTGTCCTCGCTTTAGTCAGCTTTCTGGGCACGGTGGCCTTCGCCCGATACACCGAAAAGAGAGGCACGAGATGAGAGAAATCGCCACCGCGGCATTGCTGCTGACCGGCGCGTTGTTCATGCTCGTGGGAGCGATCGGCATCTTGCGCATGCCGGACCTGCTCTCCCGAATGCAGGCCACGACCAAATCGATGACCCTCGGGGCTGTTGCATTGCTGTTGGCCGTCGTGGTCCACTTCGACCAGGTGGGCGTCTCCATCCGCGCCCTGCTCGTCATTGCCTTCTATTTTCTGACGGCTCCAATTGCCGCGCACATGATCGGCCGCGCCGCCTACTTCACCGGCGTGCCCCTCTGGAGCGGAACCATCATGGACGAGCTGCGCGGACGCTACGACCCCAGCCGCCATACCCTGGACAGCCCGGACCAGAGCGCGTCCGAGAAGACGTGAAAGCCGAGTTGGTTTCCGGAGCGACCTGCATTGCCGGAAGGCCATGCGACGTCTAAACTCATTTTGAACACGCGGCCCGGTCCCCCTTCGGCCGAAGTATAAGTTGTCGCGATCTTGCGCCCTGCGATAGACAGGAGAGCCCGTCATGAAGGAATTCCAGAAACTCGGTGTGTTTCTCAATGAGGAACCGGGCGATGACGAAGCCCTGGCATTCACCGCCAAGCTGGCTGCTAACGCAAAATCGGAATCCATCCTGTGCGTCCACGTTCGCGGCGTGGAAGACCACACCGGTGCGCCGGCCCCAGAACTCGAAAAAATCCGTGATCTCATCCGCGAGAAACTCCCCGCTGCCGTCGCCGATCGGACGACCGTCGAAGTCCACGAAGGCACCGGCATCGCCGAGATTCTTCGCAGCGCGCGCGATCTCTCTCTCGATCTCATCGTCGTTGGCCGCCGCCAGCCACACGACCAGATGGCCGTCGGAAGCGCCTTCGCCCGGCTGGCTCGAAAAGCCCCGTGCAGCGTCCTCGTGGTGCCCAACCAGAGCTATCCCCATTTCGGCCGAATTCTCGTTCCGGTGGATTGCTCCGAGCACTCCATGATCGCCCTGCAAACCGCTATCGACATCGCCCGTTCGTCAGGCGAATCCAATCCGCAGGTCATCGTGCAGACCATTTTTCAGGTCGGCTACGGCTACCAGTACGCCGGTCTCACCTTTTCGCAGGCCGTCCAGCGGCAGGAAGAAGTCGCCCGAAAGAAAATCGATGATTTCATGACCCGCGTGAACCCCAACGGCGTCAAACTCGAAGTGGTATACACCTGTTCGAGCCACCCCTCGACCGCCGTCTATGATCTCACCGCCTCGAAGAATCTCGACTTGATCGTCATCGGCAGCCGGGGCATGTCTTCCGCCACCGCCGTCCTGCTCGGTAGTTTCGCGGAGCAGCTGATTGTTTACTCCCCGGCGCCCGTGCTCGTGGTCAAGCGAAAGGGCGAGACCCTGCGCTTCCTCGATGCCCTGCTGCGATCCTGAACCGCCCCGCGCCGCGGTGGGCCGAGTCGTCCGCGGCGCGAGGCGTAATTCCATTACCAGCGATTGCCGTGCCGATTCGCATAAGCGTCGTGCCGTACCACGCCAATTCCCGATGCAATCCAGGGGCCGCGCCGATCAAACTTCACGCTCGTATTCTTCCGGTCGAGCACGCGGCCGAAATCCGCGGCGATGACTCTGCCTTCCACGCGAAGGTCTTTGGCCCGATGGAAAATCCCATCCGGCAAATAAACCGAAATGACATCGCGGAAGACCACTTTGTCGCCCTTTCGATTCCCGCTCGACGGACGCACCAACGGCACACGGAGTACGGCCGGCTGACCCGAAGCGTCGAACACCTGATGCTTACGCTCCGTGAGCGCCAGCTCCAGATCGAGCAGCGCCGCCGAGTGAGGCCGCTTGACCTCCACTTCGTACTGAACGGTCAGCAGCCACTGCCCGCGATCAAAGCGGATATCCGCCTTGAGTGTGTCGATATCCGCCTTGGTCTTAACCGTGGGAACATTCCAGCCCCAGCCCTGGGCGTTCGTCGGTTGAGTCAGGGCCAGGGCGAGGACCGCCGCAGCCGAATAACACAGAAAGTGAGATATTCGCAACATGATCGTCCTGCCTTTCTCCGCCGCGATCGCGTGCGACGGCACAATAGGCAGGACACCCTAAAGGCGGGATCGTTGGTTAAAATCCAGGCGATGCGCACCCGACCGGCCAATAAACCGGCAAAAACGACCCCGTTTTGTGCCACGGTGTCGCCCGATGTCAGGGTGTATAGAGGAGACGAGAGGTCGCGAAATAAGAAATCACTCGGCGCGCGTTACGCCGCTGCGAATGGCCATCTGTACCAGCTCCGCCAGTGAATCGGCATTCACCTTCGACATGACATGAGCCCGATGGACTTCGACGGTCTTCTGACTCAGGCCGAGGTCGGCGGCGATCGCCTTGTTCGACATGCCGGAAACCACCATGCTCATCACCGTTCGCTCACGCGGCGAGAGCAGGGCAAAGCGCTGCTCAATCTCGGTTTCGATCACCTGTTGAGCGCGCTGCCGGGCATCCTTCTCCAAGGCGAGGTGGACCCGGTCGAGGAGCACCTGGTCGCTGAAGGGCTTTTCGATGAAGTCCAACGCGCCGGCTTTCATGGCTCGCACCGCCATGGAAACATCGCCATGCCCGGTGATCAGAATGATCGGCATGGTGGCGCCGCGCGAGTTGAGGCGCTCCTGAAGTTCAAGACCGCTCATGCCCGGCATGCGGACATCAAGCAGAATACAACCGGCGGCATCCGGCGCACACGTTTCGAGAAACTCGGCCGCTGACTCGTACGCCTTCGCTCGCAGCCCTACCGACTCGATAAGGAGACGAAGCGAGTCGCGAACCGCGGCGTCATCGTCGATAACATGAACGCACGAACCGATCTGCTTCATCGGAGCGTCCCGGGTAGACTCTACACGCCGCGGCGTTTCCAGTTCAGTAAGCATAATTATGTACCGTGATACGGGAAATCGCTTACATTGCGACATGGCCCTAGGCACTACTCCGAACTTCAAGTTCGGACCACAACCATATTATAGCGCGCTAATACCTACAGAGCAAACGGAGTGCTGCTATTTTGGTACGACCGGCCTGTCCAATCGCGAAGGGCTTCCTAGTGAGTTTCGGCTCCGAACATACTCTGATTACACTCAAACTCGATGCAAATCATGTAACAACGTGCCGGATATGACACACGAACACCAGGAGATACGGATGCTTGTTATTGAACCGTCTCTCCATGAACAAGTACTTCGCAGGGCAAACTGAGCAGAAAAGTCGCGCCGCCTTTGGGATGGTTTTCGAATGTGAGCCGCCCTCCGTGCGCCTCCGCGATTCCGCGACTAATGGATAACCCCAGCCCCATGCCGTCGAGCTTCGTCGTCGCGAAGGGCTCGAAGATGCGCCGCAACAGACTTTCGGACACTCCCGGCCCCGTGTCAGACACCCAGACTTCCGCCTTCGCATCGAGCGTTCGGGTTCCAATAGTGACGCGACGATCCTTCGTATCCATCTCTTTCACGGCATCGAACGCGTTACGTAGAAAGTTCAGGATTATCTGCTCGATCTGCACCGGGTCAGCCCGAACCGTAACGGGCTCATCGGCCAGTTGATAATCAACCTGGACCCCGGACTCTGCGAAGTCGAGCGAAACGAAGCGACAGGCCTCGCGTGTAATCTGATTGAGGTCCATCGAGACCCGCTGGGGTTCGCCCTTGCGAACAAAGGTGCGCATGCGGCGGATGATCTCGCCCGCGCGTTCGCTCTGAGCCGCGACCTGCCGAAGTGCGTTCTGGATGGTTTCTTCGTCGGGAGCCGCCTGCTCGAGTCGTCGTAAGCAGGCCCGTGAATAGTTGGCGATCGCGGCAAGCGGTTGGTTGAGTTCATGCGCCAGACCGGAAGCCAACTCGCCAAGGGTGATCTGTCGCATGACGTGCGCCAGTTCGTTGCGATGCCGATCCTCGGCCTTCCGATGCTGCATGCGGTCGGTGATATCACGCACGGCAGTCACGCGAACTACGCGCCCATCGTACGGGATCCATTTTCCGCGAAGCTCCACCGGAAAGGTCGAGCCGTCCTTGCGAACCCCGGTGCTCTCGAAGACCTCGGTCATGCCCTGACTCGCCCGCGCGTTCCGCGTCGCCTCCGTTTCGTTACGGATGCCCGGCACGACCAACTCGATGCCGGTCAGCTCCAGCAACTCCGGCCGGGTGTAACCAAAAATGTCCGACATCGCCTGGTTGACGGCCAGGATCCTTCCCCGATCGTGAATCGCGATCCCTTCGAAAGTCGCGTCGGCAAGCTGCTGAAATCGCTCTTCGCTGTCCTGCAACTCCGATGTTCGCTCCAACACACGATGTTCGAGCCGATCGTTCGCCTCCTTTAACGCCTTCTCCATCCGCTTGCGCTCGGTGATGTCGATCATCGTTCCGATCATCGAATTGTACATTCCACCCGACGTCATGATCGGTGTGCCGGTGATATGCACGATTCGACGCGTCCCGCGGGCGCCGACCAACTCGACCTCATACTCGGATGAAATTCCGGTGCTGCGCATCGCATGGTGCGCACGCACCGTTTCCCTGCTCTCGGGCGTGAGGAAGGACTCGACGGGCTTCCCGATCAGCTGGGCAGCGTCGTCGACTTCATACATTCGGAATGCGGCAGGATTCGCGTACAACACCCTGCCTTCCGGCGTGATCTGAACGATGCCGATCATGGAATATTCTGCAATGGCGCGAAACAGATCTTCGCTCGCCCACAAGGCGGCTTCGGTCGCCCGCCGCTCGGTCACATCGCGAAGGATGCTCAGATGAAGCCCGGGGGCGAACCGGCACGCGGCGTACTCGATGGTGCGGAGCTGACCATTGGAAAGCGTGACGGTAAATTCGCCGGTCTGCGAACCGACCTGGAGATATTCGCGGTACTGCGCTTCCGCCGCCTGGCGGCTGGTAGCCATCAGTTCACCGACAGACATCTTCAGAAACGACTCACGCGGAATTTCGAAGATGCGGCAGGCGGCCGCATTCACATCGACGTATCTCCCCGTGTCGTCCGCCACGACGATACCGTCGATGCTGTTCTCAAAGAGCTGGTGAAAACGCGCTTCACGATCTCGGATGGCCTCTTCGACCAGCTTACGATCGGTGATGTCGATGCGCGAACCGATCATACCGAGAAATTCACCGCTTGAACCGTATCGCGGGATGCCTCGATCGAGAAACCAGCGATACGCGCCATCGTGACGCCGGAGGCGATACTCCGTTTCCCACGGCTCATGTGCGGCCGTCGCAACCTCGAAGGATTCAAGAACGGCGCGCCGATCCGACTCGTGAATGCGATCGGCCCAACCCTGCCCCGGCTCCTCCTTCTGTTCTCCTCCCGTGAACTCCTGCCATGGCTTGTTCACAAAAACACATCGGCCGGTCGCGTCCGTCACCCACACCATCAGCGTCGCGGTGTTCGCGATGTCGCCAAACCGCGCTTCGCTCTCGTGCAGAGCTCGCTCCATCTTTTGACGGCGATGGCGATGGACCCACAACACGCCGAGGACCATCACATGGGTCAGCAGCAAAATGGCGATCGCCGCGACGCACACCGGGTGCGCGTTGAGAAAGGTGAACGCCGAGGTACTGATAATCAACATGCCGCGGTACTCGCCAACCAATCTGGGGTAGACCAGCTTGCAGCGAAGCGGGCCCCGGGGATCAGATCGGAGAAACCCCGAGGTATGCAGCCGGATGTGAATTGTACGGCGCTCCGAGCAAATTGAACACCGCCCGAAGAAACAAACACCTCACATTCCGTCGCAAACCGGGCATTGGAATAAATTCAGGTTTGACTCAATCGCAGGGCCGCGTTGATCAATCCAAGGTGTGAATAGGCCTGTGGGAAGTTCCCCAGGGCGAGCCCCGCTTCGGGATCGTATTCTTCAGAGTAGAGCCCGGTCGGGCCGGCGAGTGCCGTGTACTGGCGAAACAGTTCTTCGGCGTCATCGCGCCGGCCGATCATTGCGTAGGCCTCGATGAGCCACGTCGTACAGAGATGAAACCCGCCTTCCGGCCCCGGCAAACCGTCTTCGTAGTGATAGCGATAGACGGTCGGTCCGTCGCGCAGCTCGCGCTCCACCAGTTCCACGGTGCCGATGAAGCGTGGATCATCCGGCGCGACGAGTCCGCACAGTCCCACGGCAAGCGTTGAGGCGTCCGCATCGTCGTCTTCGTAAGTTGCGGTAAACGCCCCGATCGATGGATTGTATCCTTTCGCGAGGATATCCTGTGCAATCGCATCGCGAAGATCGGACCAATGGGGCCGCTTTCGTCCCAGCCAGCGGGCGGCGACTAGGCCGCGTTGAACGGTGAGCCAGCACATGACCTTTGAGTGAACGTGGTGCTGTCGGGCCTTGCGAATCTCCCAGATGCCGTGGTCGGGCTCACCCCATCGCGCTTCGACGGCAGTGACCATCATCTCCACAAGCCGCCAGTGTTCCGTCGAGAGAGCCGCGCCGCTCTCTCCCAGCAGCGCGACAAGGTCCACGATCGGGCCGAACACATCGAGCTGCACCTGTTGCGCCGCGAGGTTTCCGATGCGAATGGGCCGACTGCCGCGATAACCCTGCAAGCCGCCCAACTCCGCTTCCGACATGAGATGCCCGCCGGCAACGGTATAGACCGGCGAAAGATATTCCGGCGAAGGGCAATTATCGAGAACGCCGAGAAACCAGTCGAGAAACTTCATCGCCTGACCCGTCGTTCCAAGTCGGACCAGTGCCGCGGCAGCCATCGCGGCATCGCGCGGCCAGCAATAGCGATAATCCCAGTTTCGCACGCCGCCGAAATGTTCCGGCAGACTCGTTGTGGCGGCCGCGGCAATCGCGCCCGTGGGTCCATGAAACAGACCTCGCAGAACGAGAGCGCTCCGGCGTACCAGTTCCGGCGCGACCGTTGGCAGCGAAATCGCCTGCAGCCACGAGGTCCAGAAGCGAATGGTCTGCTCGCGACGATCCTTCTCGTTGACGGAGGACGGCTCCAGATTGCCGGTGCCGTAGCGAAGCTCAAGAACGACCGGCTCGG
Source organism: uncultured Planctomycetaceae bacterium (assembly GCA_964385225.1). GTDB lineage: Bacteria > Planctomycetota > Phycisphaerae > UBA1845 > UTPLA1 > UTPLA1. The sequence continues at coordinate 96,368 of CAYLOE010000013.1, read as the reverse complement.
CGCCAAGCTCAATCTCCGCGGTGGCATATTGATGCGGCCCGTCGTCGACGAGCTGCCACGCGACGCCTGGACTTCGAAGCACGATCGGCTCGAGCGCGCCGTCCACTTCCAGCCCATCTTCCTGAATGGCCAACCGCGTGGCCATGCGACCGAAGTCCATTCGCGGCGCGAAGGTGACGGCGACGCGCCCGCTGCCCTGAATCACGCGGATCAGGTCGGTGCGCCCGGCGCGCCGAAAGGGCCGACCGTGGGAGCAATCCATGTAGTCCATGACGAAGAACTCGTTCCAGCGCGTCTCCAGGACGAAGGAATGATCGAGATACCGTTTGCCGACGGGCGAACTGCCGTCAGCCGCAGCGACGGTGAAATGTCCCGCATAAGGACCGTCGAGCAATTCAGAGAAGATCGCGGACCCGTCGATCCGTGGAAGACACAGCCAGACGATGCGACCATTCGGTGTGACCAGCGCGGCGCTGCGCTGATCCGACAACATGGAGTGTTCTTCAATCGGCGTCTGCGTGAACTGAGCGAGAAAGCGCTCGCGCGTGGCGAGCAGCAGCTCCAACGCCGCTCGAACGTCTTCGACGCCCTCGACGAAGTGCGAGGCCAGACTTTCGCCGTCACCGACCTTCACGCCCAGGTCCGGCGGCGCCAGCGTGGCAAAGCCCTCCTCGTCTGTGCGATCGTCACCGAAAAACAGCACGGCCGCCGCTGCGTGTCGAAAGCGAAGCGTCTGCAGGGCGCGGCCTTTGCTCATCTCCACGACAGCCAGCTCGATCACCTTCTTGCCCGGTCGAACATAAACGCCTTCGCGCCGAGCCGGTCCTTCAAGCACGGCCTGCTGAACCGCCCGCGCGGCGTTCTCGTCCATGCCTCGATAATGCACGGCGACACTGGCGGGCTTGTGTTCGAGCCGGGTGCCCGGATGACGCTTTGTGATGTCCACCAGGTCGCTCGCAAGGGTCGAGAGAAGCATTTGCGCGGTGGCGGACAACTCGGTTGTGAAAGCATCGCCGTATTCACATCCGTGGCTGCCGACCAGTTCGACACCGTTGACCTCACCGATCAGTTTCGTGAGGTCTTTCAGGCCGCGACCGGAGATGACCACGGCATGTGTCTGCGGCAATTGCGCCAGCCCGCGCAAGGCCGCAACGGACTGCGCATCGGGCCGAGCCGACGACGGCTCATCGACGATCGGCGCAAGCGTCCCGTCGAAGTCGCACGCCACGAGCAACACGGGCATGGTGGCGATTTCCTGCAATCTCTGGTGAAGCGGGTTCATTTCATCAAGGTATCCAGAAAACCCTCTGCCCAGCCGAAGACATCGTGCCGTCGCACGTGAGCGCGGAGCTTGATCATCCGCCGACGAGCTTCGGCATGCGGCAGGTGCAGCGCCGTGTCCAGCGTGCGCACCATGCCGTCCATATCGCGCGGATTGACCAGAAGCGCTTGCTTGAGTTCGTGGGCTGCTCCGGCGAATTCACTCAACAAGAGCACGCCGGAGTTGTCCGTCCGCGTGGCCACATATTCCTTGGCGACCAGATTCATGCCGTCACGAAGCGGAGTGACCATCATCACGTCCGCCGCCAGATAGTATGCTACCAGCTCCTCTCGCTTCAGATTTCGCCGATAGTAGTGGACCGCCACACGCCCGGGAACGGAATAGTCCCCGTTAATCCGCCCGACGGTTTGTTCGATGTGTCCCCGCACTTTCATGTATTCATCCACCGATTCGCGGCTCGGCACGGCCACCTGCATCAAGAGGCCGTCATCAACCGTCATGATCTTGCGACGCAGAAGCTCCTCGAAGGCCTGCAAGCGCGGCTCCAGACCCTTGGTGTAGTCCAGTCGGTCCACACTCAGCAGAATCCGCCGCGTCGAGCCGATGCGCCGACGAATGTCCTGCGCGCGCCGAATGATCGCCGGACGCTTCGCCAGTTCCTCAAAGGCCGCAAAGTCAATCGAGATGGGAAACGCTCCGACTCGCACCTGACGCCCGCGGTAACGCAGCCGCGTATCGCTGCCGGTCGCCGTCGTGAACATCCGTGCCGCTCGGGAGAAATCACGCACGTCGGCGAAGGTTTGAACACCGATCACATCCGCCCCGAGCATTCCCTGAAGCAGCTCCCTCCGCCACGGCAGCCAGGCAAACAATTCCTCCGGCGGAAAGGGAATGTGAAGAAAGAAGCCGATCCGAACGTCCGGCCGCAACTCTCGCAACATCCGCGGAACAAGCTGCAAATGATAATCATGCACCCAGACCATCTGCCCGCGCCGAGCTTCCTTCGCCGCCGCTTGGGCAAATCGCCAGTTCACGTCGACGTACGGCTTCCACCAATCCCCCGCAAACTTCGGCGCACGGATCGCGTCGTGATACAGCGGCCAGAGCGTCTCGTTGGAGAACCCTTCGTAGTACGATCGAATCTCCCCCTGCGACAGCGAAATCGGCACGATGCGAATGCCTTCCAGTTCAAACGGCTTCGGTGCCGATCCCGCCACGCCCGACCAGCCGATCCAGGCGCCGCCGTGCTGCTTGAGAATCGGAGACATCGCCGTGACCAGCCCGCCGGGGCTGATTTCCCAGCGACCATGCGAACCCTCGCGGGCCCGCTGCATCGGGAGTCGGTTGGCAACGATCAGCAGCTTGCGAGTATGTGACATCTTCGAGCGGAAGCCCTCCGGGAGCGGTTCGACCTGCATCGGCGAATTGTTTCGTGCGTGACAGAGACTATACCCCGAAAAGAGCGAGACGACCACACTTCGGAAGCACTTTATCGGTCTGTACTTCTACGGCGCGCGATGATCCAGCTCGCCGCCATCGAACAAATCAAGCCCGCCGCGGCAGCAACCGACGCAAGAGTGAGGTCTCCGATGCAACTACCCCTGCTCGATGAAAATGCACAATTCTCCTGCGGCGGCTGCACGTCCTGCTGCGATCAGCCGTGGCGCACAATGATCGAGACCGACAAGGCCCATGCGCTCGATCGCCACGACTGGAGCGGCTATCCACAACTCGCCGGCAGGCGGTTCTATCATGCGCCGGCCGACGGCCGCGATGGATTCTACGATCTCTCCAAAGGCGAGGGCACGCGGTGTCTCTTTCTTGACACCGACGGCCGCTGCATCATCCACAAGGAACTTGGCCCCGAAGCCAAGCCGGCGATGTGTCGCCAATTCCCCTATCTCTCGTCGCGCACATGGACGGATGACCGCGTCGCGTTGAATTACGGCTGCCCGACGGTACAGCAGCGTCAGGGGAAATCGCTCGCCGACCAGCAGGATGAAATCCGCGAGGTGACAATGATGCCTGCGCGGCCTCACAAGGGCGCCGGCGTCCGCGTGCCGCTCGATACGGTCACGACGGTCTCTCATGAAGAATATGAAACGCTCCTCGATGGCGCGTTGGAGATTTTCGACGAAAATCGCGATGGCGACATCTGGGCACGCTTCGAAGCATTGATCGCAAGGTTGATCTCCATGCGCGAAAGCGCAAGTTGCCCCGCGAAGGATTCAGACGGCGTCGTCGACGATCAAGCGAAGGCAACGATGTGGGACCACCCGTCCGCAGCGCCAATGCCTGCCCGAATGCTGTTCGCCGCCACGCTCTACCCCGATACGCTGCCCGCGAATCGAACCGGCCGCGTGGGCTTGCTCAAACGCCTGTTGCTCATGCCGAGATGGATGTCGCTCGCGAAAATGACCGGGGGTTACGCGTCTCGCATTCTCGGCCGAAATGTCTCCATCGACGCCGTGATGAATCATCCCATCGACGGCGAAATCGATCCGGCGGCGACGCGGCTCCTACTGCGATACTTCCGCTCGCGCTTCTGGCAGCGATGGATCGTCGGCACACGGCTGCCGATCATCGCCGGCGTGCATCAACACCTGCTCGATTTCAATGCGATCGTATTCCTGGCCCGTGCGGAAGCCCAGCACCGCAAGGAGTCGCGCTGGAGTGAAGCGCTCGTCCGCAAGGCCCTGACCGGCGTGGAGTTTCATCTGGCGAATCAATCGCGGCTCTATGAGCAGACGCTCCGGGGCTGGTTCAAGACGCAATTGTGCAACCCGCATCTTGCGATGCAGAGCTTGCGATGGATGTCACCGCGCGCAGGCGCCGCCAACGCGCAGCGGCTTATTTCTTCGCCGCGGTGAACAACTCGTCTACATACTTCCAGTTCACCACGTTCCACCATGCCGTGATGTAATCGGGCCGGCGGTTCTGATATTTCAGGTAATAGGCGTGCTCCCACACATCGAGCCCGAGGATCGGGGTGCCGCCGCATCCGGCGATCTTCTCACCCATCAGGGGCGTGTCCTGGTTCGGCGTGGAGCAGATGTTCAGGCCGCCGTCCTTGACGCACAACCAGGCCCAGCCGCTGCCAAAGCGCGTCGTCGCCGCTGCGGCGAACTTCTCCTTGAAAGCGTCAAAGCCGCCGAAGGCCTTGGTAATCGCCTCGCCGACCGCGCCGCCCGGCGTGCCGCCGCCGCTCTTGGACATCTGCTTCCAGAAAAGCGAGTGGTTGGCATGGCCGCCGCCGTTGTTTCGGACGGCCGGCCGGATGTTCTCCGGCACCTGATCGAGCTCGCGAATAAGCTGCTCAATGGGCTTGGAGGCAAGGGCGGCCTGGCCTTCCAGCGCCTTGTTGAGGTTGGTGACGTACGCATTGTGATGCTTGCCGTGATGAATCTCCATCGTCATCTTGTCGATATGGGGCTCCAGCGCATCATGCGGGTACGGCAGGGCGGGTAGTTCGTATGCCATTGTCGATGCTCCTCTCTTAGCGGTGTCTTCGATTTGTGTCGGATGACCCAAAAAATGTAGCTTCGAGATCCGCAGTGGTCAAGCCGTGCAGTCTGGCGGCGGAGTGGATTATCGCATAAAGTGGGTGAATCGCAGTCGGTTCTATCACATACAGACCTTCCCGGCGGAGGCGTCAAATTATGACCCTTATACGATTTGCCAGCGCATTGCTCGCTGTGATTCAGCTCGGAGCACTCAACGCGACTGCTCAAGCATGGGACGAAACCGGACATATCATCGTCACGCGGCTCGCTTCCGAAAAACTCCCGGATGATATGCCCGACTGGCTCAGGACGCCCGAAGTGCGCTACCGACTGGAGTACCTCTCTTCCGAGCCGGATCGTTGGCGAGGACAGAAAAACGTACACCTCGATCACTGCAACAACCCCAATCACTACCTCGACGAAGAATATCTCTACCCCTTCGGCCTCTCGCTCAAGAACCTGCCGCCGCTGCGTCGCGAGCTTCTCGACATCATGGCCGCCCAACGCGCGCTGGAGCCCGACAAGTTTCCCAGATACGACCGGTCGCGCGATCGATCCTACACCAATCTCGTCCCCGGTCTGTTGCCGTACGAAATCGCCGAGCTGCAATGGAAACTTGCGGGAAGCTGGACGACCCTCAAGACCTACGAGCAACACCGCGAACTGGTCTCCAGCGAAATGATCGACAACGCCCGACAGAACATCATCTATCAGATGGGCATCCTCAGCCATTTCGTCGGCGACGGTTGCCAGCCGCTGCACCTGACCAAGCATCATCACGGCTGGGTGGGCGACAACCCCAGGCGATACACCACGGACAAGGGCTTCCACGCCTACATCGACGGCGGCGTGATTTCCCATCACAAACTGACGCCCGACGGAATGGAACATCTGGCGAAGCCCGCGCGCCGCGTAACCAAGACGAAATACTGGCGAGACATCTGCGCGTATCTGCACGAGTCCTTCCTGCTCGTCGAGCCGCTTTACGCGTTGGAGAAGTCCGGCGAACTGAAAGGCCCGAAGGGCAAGGCCTTCATCGAGGACCGACTCGTCGAAGGCGGAGCCATGCTCGCCGGCATTTGGGCAACGGCCTACCGCAGCGCCGTCATCGACGACTTCCGCGTGCGCCAACTGACCGGCAAGGCCGGAAAAAATAGCCAGGCCGAAAAATCCGGCGAAGGCGCCACGAAGCAGAGCCGCTCCTAATACGCGCCATCCGGCTTCTGGAAACCCTCCGACTCCTCGTCCGAGTGTTCCTCTCGCTCAGGCGGCGCGTCATCCTCCTCCGCGTCGTCCATCTCATCCGATGCAGCGGTCGTCGTCCGCGCCGCCATTCGCTCTTCGCAAGTCGGAAGCTCTGTGACGCCTGCATCGAGAATCACTCTGCGCTCCACCGCCGCCGGCCAATCATCCTCGCCGAGGAATTGACCGGCGTCCGCCTCGGCCTGCTTCGCGCGATCCTCATGACCATCGTCGCGAAGCTGTCGGGCCCACTGCCTCAGCAGTTCGACGCGCAGAAGTCGTAAGGTATCAACGGCGCGTTGCCGCACCCGGTCATCTTCCGCTTCAAACCAGACTTCGGCGCGACGAGCCAGTCGCGCGGCGAGCGCCAGCGCTGCTGCGTACTCCTTGCGATCCGCCAACGCCCGGCAGCGCTCCACGCGCGCCAACAAACCGATGCGAGGTGATTTCGGCGTCGTCAATGCCGGCCGAAGCACCTGCAAGGCCCGATCGGGTCGGCCGGCGCGGCGATAGGCCGCGCCCTGCCACAGTCGCGACGCCTCCACGACGCCGGCGCGCGGATCATCCAGAAACAACGACAACCCGATGCATGCATCCATAAGTTGCTTGCGGCCCTTCTCATCCGGCGCATTCGGCGTGTCGGCCAGTGCGGCAAACATCTCGGCAAATGCAAGCAGTTGCTCAATGCAGGATTCGAGTTCGAACATCACGTCGTCGCCCAGCTCCACTTTAGCCAATGTCGTCGTCGCTTCGTTCAAGAGCCGCTTCGCTTCCGCCGCGTGAGCGGCAAGCTGTACGCACCGATCGGCATCACCGTGCAGAAGAAATGAAAGCGGCTCGGCGCACCTTTCGACCAATACGCATCGCGCCGCGGAAATACTCGCAGCCGCTTCGTCAAGCGGATCCGCGGCCTGGCGGACCCTGTCGTAATAAGTCTCGCAGCCCGACGCGGCTTTCGGCCCCGCGCTCGCCTTTTCGCTTGAAACCGGCGCAGCCGGCGCCGTCTGCATCAAGACAAGACAAACAAGCGAGCTTATCATCCGATGATCGATAGCCGTGCCGACTGAGTGAATCACTTGCATTGTCCCGGTTGGATCAAGTTACTGGCCGTCGCGGCTGCATCTTAACCGTTTCTCGTCGGCGCAAGGCCCGCGCGAAGGCCGGATTATAGGTGTGTCGAATAAGGCGTCAAAAACCCGGTCGGGCCGCCATTATGCGATATTTGCGCCCTCGATGCCGCCACTCAAGGTTGATTGTCCGATGGACCGATGCTACTATGGGTCAGCCCTCGCGTGGTGCAAGCTGACCTCCAGCCGAGGTATGAATGAACGGTCTCCGCACATCCTTCAGGAAAATACCATTACCCGCTCTTTTCCTCGTTCTGCTCGCGGCATCGTTCTGCGGATGCGGTTTCAACCGACTCGATCCCCTTCTGCCCGATGAACTGGAAGGACTTACGCTGACCGATATTCGCGCCATTCAACAGGATAGCTCACTGAACCTGGACCAGAGGCGACAGGCCATCCGCGACGCCATTGGCGCACCCGAAACGCCCGAAGGCGACCGACTCGTAAACTTTCTGCTGAATCTAAATATTCAGTAAAATACGCTCGTGTTTGCAACCGTGCAAAAAAAAGCAAGCCCGTCCTCGCAAGGACAAGAACAGGAGATCGAAACCATGTTGAAACGCCGCTACGCAGTTTGTGTGATGATGCTCGGCGCGCTGACCTTCGGCGCCGCCGGCTGCGATCTGTTTTCGATTCCCAGCGCGCTGGCCAAGCTGGCCAACTGCGAGATCGGCGCGCTGACCGCCGCGGAGTTCAAAGCGCTCAGTCAGGTCGCCGCGGACGCCATCAACTCGCAGGACCCCTCCGCCGGAGCAACCGCACTGACCGATGCGCAGGCCCAGGCCATCGTCAATTTCCTCGCAGCAAACAATGTCTTAAACTGTGAGGACCTTGAGAACCTGTTCGATCAAGCAGCGCAGGATCCCGGCTCGATCCAGGGCCTCGCCGAACTCGCTGCCGCCTTCCAGGAAACCGGCGATACGTTCGATCCGGACAGCGTATCACCGGATGACTTGCGAAACGTGTTCGATTTCCTGTAATCGCGCCCGACATCGGTGATGCGATCGCATCGCTCGCCGAAGCAGCGATATCGCATCAAAGCTCCATACGAAGTGAATACGGAGGCCGACGGCATGACACCCGTCGGCCTCCGTTCTTTATTACGATTTCAGTTCGCCGTTAACTGAGCGGCACGCGTCGCGCCCGGCCCGCGGGTCGTATCAAAGAAATTGATAATCAGACTGAAGTAATACGCCCGCGCATACGCGGCAAAGCCCACATGGCCCCCCCCGGACAGAACCACCGCGGCCACGTTCGGATTCGGCGTCTTGGCAATCAAGTCAGCCACGTCCTGCGCGCCGGCCAGTGGGTCGTTCGCACCCTGCACGATCAACACCGGGCATCTGGCCGACATCAGCTTGTCGCCGTCCGGCAATCCCTTGTACGGAAGAAACCGTAGAAACAGAAGCCCGTCCTCCACGCTGCCGGGATAGTTCAACTCCGACCGTGCGTATTCATAGTCGATCAGCTTGCGAAGATTTCCGGGATAATACGACGGATCGTAATCCGGATGATGGTCGTGCTCCTTGAAGCGCAGGCGCGTCTCGACCGTGCTTTGCAGCGTCGCGAGCACGGGATAAGTCAATCCGAGCCGATACTCCCAGACCGACTCGATGATCTCCTCAAATCGCAGCACCGGCGAAAAGGCGATGACGCCCGCCTGAAAATGTTCCTGCGATGACGTCTCGCGCAAGTGACCGGCCAACTGCGGCGAGATGCTCAAATGATTCGGCGGCCGCCCATCGTACCAGGCACAGAGCATCGCCTGATTCGCCCCCCAGCAGAAGCCGATCAACCCGGTGCGGCGGATGTGCGGTTGTTGCTGAAGCCATCGGGAGACCGCGACAAGGTCATCGGTCTCCATCGAGCCGAAGGTGTAGAACACGTCGGGATGGCGACGGTCGGTTTGTCCGTGGCCGCGAAGTTCGAGGGCCAGTGCGTGGGTGCCCGATGCTCGCAAGGCCGTCGCAAGATCACGCGTGCGCTTGGTCCGATTGTGCCCGAGAATGCCGGACAGAATGATGACGCAATCGGCCTCGCGCGGTCGGCCGATTTCATCGCACGACAAACCGAGAAGCCCGAACAGCGACAACGATTCCGTCACCGGTATCCAGACTTCCTCAAAATCGGGCCAGTTCGGCGGTCCGGGGTCGCGCGGGCTGTCCGTGCCCGATAGCTGGGCCGTGTGCGCCAGGCCGTCCCAGTTGTTAAAGATGGACTCGAGGTTGTCCTTGCTTCGCCCGAAATGCGCCAGAACATCGATCGGCTTCCCGTCGGCGTCGAGCAGGTCTTCCGTCAACAGGGCCTTCGGATTCTGCTGTGGGAGCAGGGGGGCAAGTTGCTCGTGCGCCTGCCTGAGCCATTGCCTTGTCGAGGGCTTCTCGATAGCGACTTCCCTGGCCATTGATATTCGTACAAGATCGCCCTCGCACATTGGGTGCGAAGTCTCAACGAAGCAGCCCACGTTGCCGCTCAACAACAGCAAGGCAAACAGCGCAGCAAAGGCACAGCCCCGTCCCCGATGCCGCGCCCGCTCGATGCTCGATATTCCGACCAAACTCATCGCTTCTCCCATCTTCATTGCAGCGCACTTGAACAATTAAAGCGCGGCAAGCGTGTGCGGTCCACGGACAGAAACAATTACAGCGCAGCGCGGGACACTTCGTAGCGCTGAATCAATACCCCCGGGGTCCGGCATACGGCGGACCCGACAGGTATAGGTCCGAGCGAATCACATGGCCGGCGAGGATGCGATCCCACAAAATCTCATAGCGCAGCCAGCGCAGATCGTCAAGATCGCTGCGACGTAGCCACAATTCCGATAGAAAGGTGTCGTCCACACTGCGCACCCACCACTCTGCTACCTGCCTCCACTCACGCTGCGTCAGCGACTCCGCATCCAGCAGCGACTGAATCGGCGCGGCCAATGCCGTCGCCATGTATTGCACAACAGGACGCAGCGCCGACTCGGCCGTCGCAGCTAGCTCCGCATTGTCCGACATGACGGCCGAAAAGAGCGGCAGCGCCGCCTCCGCCCGCCCGCCGGAAAGTCGCCCGGAGGCCAGTTCGACATCCCAATCGCTTGGCAATGTGTCTCGGCTCAGACCCGACGGCGACTCGACCGCAGCGACGCGCATCGAAGAAAACCGAACTCGCGCCGCGCCGCAAGCTTTGCTCGACAGGTAAAAGCAATAGCTCGGATCCGCCAGCGGCTTGCGAAATGTGAACCGCAGCTTCCAGACGCCCTCGTCGTCTGCATCGAGTATCGTCACGTCAAACTCGCGGGCCGCAAACGCCTGACCCTGCTGGAATCGTTCCTTCCCACGAAACGCTTCGAGTACGAAGCGGCCGAGCAGCCGCGAAAAGTACGCCTGACCCTCGACGGCAACGGTGAAGCTGTGCGCGTCCTCCTGTTCGAGAATCGTCCGTTGATCCATCTCCAGTGCCTGCGGCGCCCAGGTCAGCACATGACAGTTCACCTCTTCGAACCAGTCACCCAGCCGCGCCGTCAGATTCGGCTTCACATAGACATTCACAAACGGCAGATTGACGAAAAACACGTCACGGACCTCGCGCGGCGGCGGCGACACCATCACCCACGAAGGCAGATAGCGCTCGGCGGAGAACGTGGCGATCCATTGAAGGCGATTGACCGGCGACATGAACGCAGCGCCGATAAAGATTCCCGCCGCCGTTCCCAGCGTGACGCGGCGCACATGAATCGACCCGAATCGTATTGCCGCCGTGCAGGCGATGACCATGCCGATCGCAAATCCCACGCCGGACATGTAGCCCGAATGCGGCGTCGCCACCACGGCCATAACCGGCACGATCGAAAGTACGATCCACGTCGGCCAGATCCACCAGCCCCGCGCTCGACGCGCCGCGACAAAATAGATCGCGCCGATCGCGATGACTGTCCCCAGCATCAGAAAACAATCGCCCGGCACTTCGCTCCACGGGTTGTATCGCCCGGTCGGACCGACGGTCATCGGCGCGGGCCAGATCGACACGGTGAGATAGTGCAGAAACTTCGCAGCCAGCCACGGCAGATACTCGGCCCAGTTGCCATTCGGCCGCACGCAATAGACATCCGGCAACGGGGGAATTCGCATCCATTCGCGCCAGGCCATGAACGCGCAGCCGACAAGGAAGAAGGCGATGTAAAGCCCTTTTCGATGCCACAATCTACGCCAACTGCCGAAGGAAAGCTCAAACGCCGCAAGAATCGCGGGAAGCAGAATCGCATTCTCCCGCGTGAGAATCGCCAGAAACCAGAATACGAAGGTCAGCGCCGTGAAGCCGCGCGACAGTTGCGGCGGATCGTCGGTACTTTGTTTCAATCCAGTTCGCCAGGTCTCCGGACCAACCGACAAACCCGTCGCCCGAAGGTAACTGAGGATCGTCGCCAGGAGCAGCGTCGTCTGGATGACGACGTTCTGCGACGATGGCCAAGCCACCGTCACCGACGAATGCGGATAAATCGCAAACAGGAGGCCGCCGATGATGCTGAACGCCGCATGACGCGTGAGCATCCAGCACAACCGCCACACAAGCAGGGCGGATAAGAGATGCAGAAGCAGACTGAAGACATGCAGGGCAAAGGGGTCATTACCGCCGATCACCGTATAGACCGTCTTCATGCAGACAATGAAGAACGGCCGCATGTAGTGCCATTTCACCTCACGCGTCTGCCACCAGGTCTCGATGAATTCCGACGGCGTGATGTCCAGCGTCCGCAAGAGGCCGGTAAAGGTCCAGCCGTGCTCGCGAAGGCCCTTCTGATGCCAGTAATCGTCGAGTACAACGCCGTCGAAGAGCGCCAGCCCGTGCGTCGCCAGCGTGACCACCGTGATCAGCACGAGGCCCCGCGCGACGAACCCGCGCCCTGCCGCGATGCGTGACGACGGTGCAACGGACACGTGCGTCAATCGACGCGCCGTGACGGTCTCGGCTGGCGGTGGGATGGTACCGATCAAAGGAAGCGCTCTCGACACGAGGCCCGGTCGCCATCGCCACAACGGATGCCGCCGATGCCGGAAAGTATCCTGTTCCCTCAGGAAACACCGCACTATATCGCGGAAACGCGCCCCGGACAACGAGCCGACCGGGCGATCACAGCGCCTTCAGATTTATCGTAGCGTGCGACACGTCGCCGTAGCGGCTAACCGGCAGCACGCGGTCGAAGCTCGCCGGGCGAGTTGACTCCGCTCGGATGAACCTCGCGCATCAATCCGGCAAGGTAGGTCTCATAGGCACTGGCGAGCATGTCCGTGTCGGCGAGCTTCGGCTGCCAGCCGAGCGCTCGCTTTGCCGCCGTCGTGTCGAGCACATAGTCCACGTCCGCAATGCGAAACTGCTCCGGAGACAGCGGCGACATCCGCACGAGGTGAAGCGTGCGCAGCGCCATGCGCGCCGGTAACCTCGGCAGCGAAACGATCCGCGAGGTGGAACGCGCCCGACGAATCAGGTCCGCCATCAACGCCCGTACGGTCGGCGGATTCTCTGAGCCGAGGTTGAATACCCCCGAAGCGCGCCGCTCCGCCGCCAGCGCGCACGCCGCCGCCACGTCCGACACCGATACCATCTGGTAACGATGATCCCCTCGCCCGAAGATCGGCACCGACTGGCCGAGCCGCACGCGGTCGAAGAGCTTCTGTAAGACGCCCAATCGACCCGGTCCGATGATCAGCCGCGGCCGCAGAATCGTCACCGTCATGCCGCGCTCGCTCGCGCCGAAACAGACTCGCTCCGACGCCAGCTTGCTCTCGCCATACGGCCCGATCGGGCGCGGCTCATCGGCCTCCGTAAACGGCCGGCCGTGCGGAATCCCGTACACCATGTCGCTGGAGACGAAGACCAGGTGCCGGACACCCGCCGCCGTGGCCGCGCCGACAAGATTCCGCGTCATCGCCACATTTGCATCGAAGAATCGACGCCGTCCCCAGCGCGGCATTCCGCTGTGATGTTGTAATGCCGCGGTGTGAATGACCGTGTCGACGCCTTCGCACGCGCGCCGGCATGCAGCCGGATCGAGCAAGTCGCCGACGAGGTACTCAAATCGGCCCGACATGCCCTCCGCTTCAGTCGGCAGAATATCCATCCCGCGCACCGTTAACCCGCGCTCCGCGAGCTGCGCGAGCAACTCACGTCCGACAAGTCCAGCGGCGCCGGTTAACAGGATCATCAGGAATACCCCATCGTCTGCACGTGCGATTCCGAGAGAACCTGCAACAAACTATCGCCCGGCGTACATCGCTTCGTAGTATTTCTTGTACTCGCCGGACACGACGTGATCCAGCCATTGCTGATGGCCGAGATACCAGTCGATCGTACGACCCATCCCCGTCTCGAAATCGACCGTAGGCGACCAGCCCAGCTCGCTCGTGATCCGCGAAGCGTCGATGGCATAGCGGAAGTCGTGTCCCGGTCGGTCCTTCACGAAATGGATCAGACGCTCCGGCTTGCCCATGTGCTGCAGAATGGCTTTAACCACCTGCAGATTCGTCCGCTCGCTGTTGCCGCCGATATTATAGACGCGCCCCGGCGTCCCCTTCGTCAGTGCCATCCATAAGGCACGACAATGATCCTCCACGTACAACCAGTCGCGCACGTTCGAGCCGTCCCCATAAACCGGCAGCGGCTTGTCCTGCCGAGCGTTGTTGATCATCAGCGGGACCATCTTCTCGGGGAATTGATACGGCCCGTAATTGTTCGAGCAGCGGGTAATAACGACCGGCAGGCCGTAGGTCGTGCCGAAGGCACTGACCAGATGATCTGCCGCCGCCTTGCTGGCGCTGTAGGGCGAATGCGGATCGAGCGGTGTCTGTTCCGTAAATAAGCCCGTCGGACCAAGCGAGCCGTAAACCTCATCCGTACCGACCTGAAGAAATCGCAGATTGCCGCACTCCCGCGCCGCCTGAAGCAAATTGAGCGTGCCGCCGACATTCGTCTCCACAAAGGCCGCCGGACCCGTGATGCTGCGATCGACGTGGCTCTCCGCGGCAAAATGCACGACCGCGTCGACGCCGTTCTTCTGACAAACGTCCAGACACGCCTGCGGATCACAGATATCCGCCCGAACGAACGCATACCGAGGATCGCCCGCCACCTCCGCGAGGTTCTCCAGATTGCCCGCGTAGGTCAGACAATCCATATTGACGATGCGCACATCCGGCTGCGTCGCCAACAAGTAACGAACAAAATTCGACCCGATGAAACCCGCCCCACCGGTCACGAGCACCGCACGCGGGCTGTACATAATAGATGATTGTGTCACTTCAGATGGCTCCCGCGCAGCAGACTGTGTACATGATCCAGCGATTCAAACGTCCCCGCGTCGCTCCACCAGCCGCGAAAGAAACCGTGCGACAGATTGCCCTTGGCCAGGTAGGCGTTGTTCACGTCGGTAATCTCCAACTCCCCGCGCCCCGAGGGCTTGAGCGTGCGGATGATGTCGAAGACCGCGCCGTCATAAAAGTAAATACCCGTCACCGCGTAATTGCTCTTCGGCTGTTTCGGTTTCTCGACAATCCGCACGATCCGGCCGTCCTCAATCTCCGCGACGCCGAATCGATGCGGGTCCGGCACTTCCTTCAAGAGCAGCCGCGCGCCGGCCCCCTGCTTCACAAACTGAGCCGCGTCTTCGCTCAAGCTGTCTTCAAAAATGTTGTCGCCAAGGATGACGACGATCTGCGAGCCGCCGGCGAAGTTCTCCGCCAAGCCCAGCGCCTGGGCAATACCCCCCGCCTCATCTTGCACCTTGTAAGTAAACCGCCCGCCGAACTCCCGACCGCTGCCGAGCAGACCCACCACGTCGCCCATGTGCTCGACGCCCGTGACGATCAGGATCTCCTCGATGCCCGCCCCACATAGCTTGTCCACGGGATAATAAATCATCGGCTTACGCCCGACGGGCAGCAGATGTTTGTTGGTGACCTTGGTAAGAGGCAGGAGCCGCGAGCCGGTTCCGCCCGCGAGAATAATGCCCTTCATAACCGATTCCCTTTCTCCCGGCGGTGCGGGGCGACCCGACTGCGAACATTAGCCCGACTTGCAAAGAAGTGGCGGCATTGTACCAGCCGCTCGAAACGGGTCCACCGGCGACCCGATGCGAGATTAGCGGATTCCCAGGTCAATCGCACATGGACTAAACTCACAAACTGTCAGATTACGCCCACGCGCAACGAGGCCCGACCGTGGCTTCGCCGTTCGGCGAGGCACGTAGACAACGCCGCTCAAGCGTCGTCGGTACGTCGTCCCACGGCTCGCTTGCGCAAGGGGCCATTTCGGGTTACGATACCCCCCTCGAAAGGGATCGAATGCGAGCGAGAATCAACGAACTGATCGACGAAGCCGCCGTGTGCATCAAGAGGTTGGACGACGCGCGACGCGAACAGATCGAGGCCGCCTCACGGCTGCTGCTGAACTGCTTTCGCGCAGGCGGCGCGCTCTATATCTGCGGTAACGGCGGCTCCGCGGCCGACGCCCAGCACATCGCCGGCGAGCTGACCGGCCGATACCTGCGTGACCGCCGCGCCCTGCACTGCATCGCCCTGACGGCCAACACCAGCAACCTGACGGCCATCGCCAACGACTTCGGCTACGACCACGTCTTCTCCCGGCAGGTCGAGGCCCACCTGCACAAGGGCGACGTCCTCTGGGCCATCAGCACCAGCGGCAACAGTCCGAGCATCCTGAAAGCCGCGCAATCCGCCCGCTCGCGCGGTGGCAAGGTGCTGGGCTTCACAGGTGACAAAGGAAAGGCACTCGCCGACCTGTCCGACGTCTGTTTCGTCGCCCCTGCATCATCGGCCTACGCCGTTCAGCAGCTTCACCTGCTGGCGTACCACATCATCTGCGACCTCGTCGAGCGGCAAATCGACGAACCCGGTTCGGGAGGAATCCATCCATGATCGGCGCAGCGGTAATCGGCATGGGCTACTGGGGACCGAACCTGGCGCGCAACTTCGCCACGGCCGACGGCTCACAGCTCGTCATGATCTGCGACAAGGATCGCAAGCGCCTGGAGAAAATCAGCCGCCAGTACCCCGCCGCGCAGATGTCCGACAACGTCGCCGAAGTCTTCGACAACAAGAAGGTCGAGCTCGTCTCGATCGCCACGCCCGTCCACACGCATTATCAACTTGCCAAGCAGGCCCTCGCCGCCGGCAAACACGTTCTCGTGGAAAAGCCCCTCACCGGCAACGTCGCCGAAGCCGAGGAACTGGTCGATCTCGCCGCGAAGCACGGCCGTGTGCTCATGGTCGACCACACCTTCATCTATCACCCCGCCGTCGAAAAAATTCGAGACCTGATCAAGCGCGGCGAGCTCGGCGACCTCTGCTATTACGATTCCGTTCGCATCAACCTCGGACTCTTTCAGCACGATATCAGCGTCCTCTGGGACCTGGCCCCGCACGATGCATCCATCATGGAACACATCATCGGCAAGCCCGCCAAGTGGGTGCAGGCCGCCGGCGCGCGCCACGCGGGCCAGCCGGTGGAATCCATGGCCTACGTCACCGTACAGTTCGAAGACAACATCCTCGGCCACATGCACGTCAACTGGCTCAGCCCCGTGAAGGTGCGACAGATCATCGTCGGCGGCAGCAAGCGGATGTTGGTCTACGACGACAACCTCGTGACCGAAAAGGTGAAGATCTACGACCGCGGCGTCGAGCTGCACAGCATCGAGGGCATCCATCAGGCCATGGTGCAATATCGCATGGGCGACATGTACGCCCCGGCGATTTCCACGGACGAAGCCCTCAAGCGCGCCGTGCAACACCTCCTTTACTGCATCCGCGAAGGCAAATCGCCGCTGACCGATGGCGCCGCCGGCCTCCGCGTCGTGCGCATCCTCGACGGCGCCCAGCGATCCATCGCCACCGGCGAGCGCATCATGCTGTAACGCAAGTACCATGAGCAACGAACTTCCCACCTACAACCGCATCGCCGACGACGTCAAGCTCGCGCCGGGCGTGAAAATCTTCGGCTTCGTCAATCTCTACGGCTGCGAAATCGGTGAGGACAGCAGGATCGGCACCTTCGTCGAAATTCAGAAAAACGCGAAGATCGGCCGGAATTGCAAGATCTCCAGCCACACCTTCATCTGCGAAGGCGTCACCATCGAAGACGAAGTCTTCGTCGGCCACCACGTCGTCTTCATCAACGACCGCCACCCGCGCGCGACCACCGAAAACGGCGAGATGCAGACCGAGGCCGACTGGCAGGTCCGCCCGACCGTCGTAAAACGCCGCGCGTCCATCGGCAGCGGCGCGGTCATCCTCTGCGACATAACCATCGGCGAGGGAGCCATCGTCGGCGCCGGCGCCGTGGTAACCAAAGACGTCCCGCCCGGCGCAACCGTCGCCGGCAATCCGTCGCGGATCATAAGAAAGTAAATCAAGGCGGCTTGCGAATTACCCTTCAACGCTCGAAACTACGGGGGTGAGTATCGAAGCCGAATCGCAACCGCTCAAGAACACCTCACCCGTGTCCGCTTTGGAAGACACGACTGCAATATCGTCCGCACCTGCCGCACAGACGCTCCGTATCTCCATCGCCGTAATGTGCTTCAACGAAGCCGAATCCCTCCGGCCCATGGTCGAGCGCACGCTCGCCGTCCTGCGCGGCCTCGCCGAGCCGTTCGAGATTCTCATCGTCGATGACGGCTCGACCGACGGCAGCGGGAAAATCGCCGACGAACTGGCCGGCGAACACAACGAGGTCCGCGCGCTGCATCATCCGACGAATCTCGGCATCGGTCATGTCCTGATCGACGGTTATCGCCAAACCACCGGCGATATCGCCGCCATCCTCCCGGCCGACATGCAGTTCGCCCCGGAGGACCTCCCGAAGGCACTGGATGCACTCAAGAACGCCGACGTCGTCAACGTCCGACGGCCGGATCGAAAAGACCCGCCGATGCGAAAACTGATCTCGCGCGTCGACGAAACGCTCGTCGCCCTGCTCTTCGGCGTGTGGATTCGCGACCTGCACTGGGTCAAGCTCTATCGACGGCACGTACTCGATGGCATTACCATCCACAGCCGGACGCCGATGGTCGATACCGAGCTGCTCATCAAAGCCCATCGCAAGGGGGCGAAGATCGTGGAACTCAGTCTCCCGCATTATCCACGCACCGCCGGAAGCAGCACCGGAGCGACCCTTTCACGGCTGATCCGCACCTTCGCCGACCTGTGGAAGCTGCGATGGCGAATGTGGACCGGGAGCTGACAGCAAACACGAGTGCCGGAGCAATCACCTTGATCACCAGCGTTCCCTTCTTCGATCTGCGCCGCCAGTATGATTCCATCGCCGACGAGGTTCACGCCGAGCTGCGAGATGTCTGCGAACGCAGCGCCTTCATCCTCGGCGAGAAAGTCACCTCTTTCGAGTCCAACTTCGCGCAATACACCGACACGAAACACTGCGTCGCGGTCAACAGCGGCACCAGCGCCCTCCACCTCGCCCTGCGCTGCCTGGACATCGGCTCCGGCGACGAAGTCATCACCGTCCCCATGACCTTCATCGCCACGGTCTGGGGCATTTGTTACGCCGGCGCTTCGCCGGTCTTCGTCGATGTGGACCCGGCAAGCCGAACGATGGACCCGGCGAAGCTCAAGGCCGCCATTACCGCGCGCACAAAAGCGATCATCCCCGTTCACCTCTACGGCCTACCGGCTAACATGAGCGAAATCCTGCGCGTCGCCGATTCGCACGGCATCCCGGTCATCGAAGACGCCGCCCAGGCCCATGGCGCTGTGTGCGACGGCAAGCGCATCGGCGGGATCGGCCGCGTCGGCTGCTTCTCCTTCTATCCCGGAAAGAACCTCGGCGCCTACGGCGAAGGCGGCGCACTGGTCACGAACGACGAATCCATCGCCGCACGCGCCAGAGCCCTCCGCGACCACGGCCAGTCACAGCGATACCACCACGACGAAGTCGGCTACAACTATCGAATGGACGGCTTTCAAGGAGCGGTTCTCGGCGTCAAGCTCCGCCGGCTGACACATTGGTCCGATCGCCGCCGTGCAATCGCAGCGCGATACAACGAACATTTCGCCTCGCCGGCGCGCGACGGCCTTATCGAGATTCCGACCGAAGCGGCTGGGGCACGCGGCGTGTACCACCTGTACGTCATCCTGATGGATAACCGCGACGCGTTTCGGGATAAACTTCAGTCGCTCGGCGTCAGCACGGCCCTGCACTACCCGGTCCCCGTCCATTTGCAGAAGGCAATGGCTGCCGCAGAACACCGACGCGGGGCGTTTCCCGTCAGCGAGCGAATCGCCGATCGCTGCATCAGTCTGCCGATGTTTCCCGAGATGACGGACGAGGAAGTCGAGTTCGTCGCCGCGAAAGTCCGCCAGGCCCTTCTGGACGGACGCTGAGCCGACGGTACAACATGCGATGATTCACGCGACCAACGCCCCGGGGACCTGCCCCATGCCTGTGTGCGATGAAGTTCGCCGGTAGGGCCTGAGGGTTCGGAGTGCCGTATAGATGACGCTTTCAAACCGCTTTCACGAACTCTTTCTCGCACGGGGGATCGTTCGCAATTTCCTCCTCGAAGACATCAAGATCAAGTATCGCCGCTCCGTGCTGGGCTTCTTCTGGTCGCTGCTCAACCCCCTGCTCATGCTGATCGTCATCTCCGTGGCCTTTGCCGCTCTCTTTCCCGGCACGCGCGGCCAATACACCCTCCACCTCCTCGCGACGCTCCTGCCCTGGACCTGCGTGGCAATAAGTCTCGAAGCCGGCTGTCGATCCATCCTTGCTTCCGAAAGCTACATCCGACAGTATCGCTTCCCCAAGCTCATCTTCCCCATGCGGACGATCCTCTTCGCCTTCGTCGAACTGCTGCTTTCCCTCACCGCCCTGTTTCCCGTCGCGCTCTTCCTCGGCCTGAAGCCCGGCCCCGAGCTGCTCATCATCGCTTATGCCATCCTGCTCTTGTTCATCCTGCTCGTCGGCCTGGCGGCGATGGCCGCGGTCGCCGTCGTATACTTCCGCGATGCCGAACACCTCATCGGCGTATTCCTTCGAGCATGGTTCTATCTGACGCCGATCCTGATCCCCTTTGAAGCCATCCCGGATCAATACAAACGCTACTTCGCCATGAACCCCATGTATCACATGCTGGAGATGTTCGACGCACCCATCTCCCGAGGCGTCCTGCCGACACCCGAAGTCCTGCTCGTCGCCACGATCAGCGCCGTCGTCGCCTGCCTCGTCGGGCTGGCGGTTTTCTTCAAGATGGAGGATCATCTCATCTTCCGACTGTGAACCGCATGGAACCCTACGTCAAAGTCGACAACGTCAGTCTCCGCTTCCGCCTCTACCGAAACCGCCACCCTAACATCAAGGAGGCGGTCATCCACTGGCTGCGCGGTAAGAGCAGCGACAACGGCTATCACGATTTCTGGGCCGTGCGCGATGTGACGCTCGACTTTCCCGCCGGTTCGCGCGTCGGCATCATCGGTCGAAACGGCGCCGGCAAGAGCACGCTCCTTCGCATCCTCTCCGGCATCTACCAGCCCACCGTCGGCCGCGTCGAACACCACGGCTTCCTCATCCCCATCTTTACCGTCGGCTTCGGCTTCAACGGCGAACTGACCGGCAGGGAAAACATCATTCAGGCCGGAGCCATCATGGGCATCACCCAGAAGCAGATGGCCGGCCGCGTCGACGGCATCATGGAATTCGCCGAGTTGGAGAAATTCGTCGACACGCCCGTGAAGTATTACTCAACCGGCATGGCCATGCGGCTGGCCTTTACGACGGCGACGGAAGTG
Source organism: uncultured Planctomycetaceae bacterium (assembly GCA_964385225.1). GTDB lineage: Bacteria > Planctomycetota > Phycisphaerae > UBA1845 > UTPLA1 > UTPLA1. The sequence goes on along the minus strand of CAYLOE010000013.1, from coordinate 75,412 downwards.
TCCCCGGACATTCTGCTCCTGGACGAAGTCTTCGGCGGTGGCGACGTGGGGTTTCAGGAGAAGGCCCTGAACCGGCTGGAAAAACTGATCGAGCGAACCAAGGTGGTCATCCTGGTCTCGCATGACATGAAGATCGTGGAACGCTTCTGCAATCGAGCCGTCTGGATGCGCGAAGGCCGCGTTGCCGCGGACGGCGCACCGGAAGATGTGGCTGCCGAATACCTGACCGCAATAGTCTAAGAAACGGGCCGCTTACGGCGTTGGATTGTGAACCACCTGCCCGGCCGCGTTCGTGACGGTCCAGACCACCTGAACGCGCGGATCGTTCAGCGAGTCGCCGGAGCGATCCAGAACCAATACGACAATCGTGGCGCCCAGCGGAAACTGAAACGGCTGTGTGATGTTGTCATTCACCGTTCGATCCAGCCGCCACTCCGGCGCGGTACCGAAGAGCGTCTGGCAAACCGTTCCCTGGATGTGGGCCGCGTCGGCCGCCTTGCCGATGGGAAGATTGTTGATGCTCGAATAGACAAATCCGCGCTGCGTGCACAGGTCGTTGCCGACGCAGGTGAAGTTGGCCGTCGCGTTGCCGAAGACGATGATCTCAGGGATGGGAATCAACTCAAGCCCGTTGTCGCGGCGCCGAAGCTGAACCGTGGGAAGCTGTCCACCCTGGTTACCGCCGACGCTGGGCTGAAGCAACAGTTCCGGAAGCTGATCCACACCAAAGCTCATTCGCAGAATGCGGTTGCCCGAGAGCAACTGCACCGTGTCGCAGCCGATGGTAAAGCTGGTCGCCGATCCAGGCGCAAAAGCGTCCGTGTAGCCGGCATTAATGTAGTTCTGCACTTCCTCGTCGCAGACAAAACCGCCGGCGCCCGCCGAAACCACAAACGTCATGGCGAATCGCACGCGCTGCTGTGCCTGATTCTGCAGCGAAACGTTGATCGTCCGCAGGCCGGTCGCCACGTTGCACACGCTGCCCAGAACTTCGTCCGTGCCTCCGTCCACAGGAGGAGTCGGCGGCGACGGCGGGCCGGGCCGGGGAATCGATCCGATCGTGGACGCAAACTGTGCCGCCAGAAAAGGGTTCGCGCCGCCGCAACCGAGCTGAAGGAAGCTCGTCATCGCGATCAGCAGAACCAGCACGCCGGCGGTCGATACTCGGAGCAGTCGGCTTACCATTGCTTCGCCTCCTTGAAGGCATTCTTGCGGGTGAACACGAGCGAGGGCATGCGGTGTGGGCTCGTCCGCGACGTGCAGATTCCTACACCGGGGGAAACCTTGGCATTACTGCCGAACCCGTCACAGGCCGGACGGGCGATTCGGGCGGGTTGAACGGTCGAATATCCCCTCCGAGGTACCACCCTCGACCGTCTCCCATGAATTGTACCTGCCTGCCAGATGAGAAGCAACGGGAACCTGCAATCGGTTTGCGCATCGCTAAATTGTTAGCGGGCCTGCAACAACGAACCACCCGACCCGCTGCCGACGGATCCACGGTCGGCCGCTATGATCGGACCTCGGCCCCCCGAGCGCGGGAAGCGCAACGAACCCGGCCTGCCGCCTGGCGTGGACGATCAATCACGCCTCCCCGGCGAACCGCCCACCTGACCCCGCCTCACATTCCCCTATCGCTGCGTCAGCGGCTCGCCCTTGCCGTCCTTCGCTTCACCCTTCTCCTCGGCCTCCGTTGGTTGATCGAGCATCGTGACAGGGGCGATCTTTTCCAGGTCCGCTTTCACCTGCTTCGCCTCACCGACGACCACAAAGATAAGGTGCTCCGGATCAATCAGTCTCCGCGCAGCTTTACGGACCCCCGCGGTCGATGCGGATTTGATACCGTCCAGGTACCGCGCGAAATAATCCTTCGACAGACCCTCCCGCTCAATCAGCCACAGATCGCCCACCACCGCCTGTGGCGTCTCCCGATCGCCGGGGAACGAGCCCGTCAGGTACGACTGCGTCGTCGTCACTTCTTCCTCCGTCGGATCCTCCGCACGGATTTTCTCGATCTCCTCGATAATCGCCCGAACCGTGTCAGCCGTCGAGGGCGTCTTGGTAAACGTACTGACGCGAAATTCTCCGGCAAAGCGAGAAGCCGACATCCCGCCGCGCGCCCCGTAGGTCAACCCCTTGTCCACGCGAATCGCCTTGTTCAGCCGGCTGTTAAACCCACCGCCGAAGATGTGCGACAAGACCCGCGAGGTGAAGTAGTCTGGATCATCCCGCTGAATGCTCACGTGCCCCACGCGAATCTGACTCTGCACAGAACCGGGCCGGTCCACCAGATAAATCCGCGTCTTCTGCTTCGCCGGAATCTCCGGCAGCTTCACCGCGCGCGTCGGTCGATCGACCTTCCAATCCGCAAAATGCTTTTCCGCGAGCTTGAACCCGTCCGCCGCCGCGATGTCCCCGGCCACGTACAACACCGCGTTCTCCGGTCGCAGATGTTCGCCCCACCACGCGCGAAGTTCATCCACGGTCAGCTTGTCCACGTCTTCCATTTCACCCGTCACCGTGCGACTGTACGGATGATTCCCGTACAACTGCTGCCGCATGGCGCGATCCGCAAGGTATTCCGGCGTCCGCGACGAAACCATCAGGCCCATCTTGGTCTGCTGAACCTGCAGGTCGAATTCTTCCTTCGGAAACGTGGGATTCTCCGTCACATCGCGCATCAGCTCCGCCGCGAAGTCCAGCTGCCCCACCAGCGCCGAACAACTCACACGTGCCGCGTCCATGTCCGCCGAGCCGGACAGATTGATCGCGCTGGATTCCAGAATCTCCGCCAGTTCCTTCGCGGTACGCGTCGTCGTCCCCTTGGTGAGGAGGTTCATCGCCGCACTCGCCACGCCGGCCTTCGATTCCGTCCACGCCCCGCTGCGAACACCAAGCGTCAGCGACACCATCGGAACCTCGTGATTACTCACCACCACGACGCGAAGACCATTCGCCAACGTCTTGTCCGTGGATGACATATCCGGCATCGCATCAAGCATCGGCCCGATCGGCGGCTCCACGGGAAAATCTTTCGGCCGCGCGGCCTTCGCCTTCGGACCCGTCCGCTTCGCCACACGGTTCGTGCCGTCATCCTCTACGGGCGGTGCATTATCCGGATCGTCCGCGTCTTCCTTCTTGCCGCTGAAAAGGGAGCCCACCATGCCTGCGGCGTCCGGCTCGACGGAAATATTCACCGCCGACTTCTTCGCCAGGTATTTCTTCGCCACGCGCTGAACATCGTCGAGGGTCACCGCGTCGATCTCATCGAGCCGACGGTTGATGCGATCGGCATCGCCCCAGAGTACGGCGTACTTCCCGAGCAAGCCCGCCTTGCTTGCCACCGTCATCGCACCCTGAACCTCCCCGCGGCGCAGCTGGTTCTTCATCTTCTCCATCTCGTCCGCGGTGACGCCCTCCGTGCGGATACGATCAATGTGCTCACGGATCGTCGCCATCAGCTCCTTCTTCTTCCCGAACGGCAACAACACCCCGCCCGCTGCCGCCATGCCCGCATTCTCAAAGCCGAACGCCGCGCCAAGCGCCACCTGAGCGATCTTCTTGTCTTTGACAATGTCCACGTACAACCGGCTCGACTCGCCGCCGCCAAGAACGCCCATGAGAATTTCCAGCGGTAGCGAATCAGGATGACTCTCCGGCACGGTCATGTACGCCACGCCCAATACCGGCAGCGGACCCTTGTCTTCCTTCAATTTGATCGTCCGCGGTTTCTCAGGCCGCTCCATGTCGCATGTCGGCCGCGCCGGCTGCGGACACGCCGGTACCCACGCGAAATACTTCTTCGCCATCGCCTGAGCATCCGCATGCTTCACCGCGCCGACCACGATGAGCGTGGCATTGTTCGGGGCGTAATACTTGTCCCAGAACTTCGAGACTTCCTCGACCGTCGCCTGGCGCAGATGCGAGATCTGCCCGCCCGGCGTCCAGCCGTAACACACCTCGCCATAAACCTCGGCCAGCAACTTCTCCGGGATGCGACCATACGGCCGGTTGTGCCCCTGACGCAGCTCCTCCTCAACGACCTTTCGCTCCGTCTCAAAGCCCTTCTTGTCGATGTTCAGAAAAGCCATCCGCTCCGACTCAAGCCACAGCACCAGCTCAAGCTGATTGCTCGGCACCGTCTGCACGTACACCGTCTGATCAAACGCCGTGTACGCATTGCAATCGCCGCCGACGCGCCGGATGTTGTCGAAGTGACCCGTCTCGCTCAGACGGTCCGTCCCGCGAAACATCATGTGCTCGAACATGTGCGCAAAACCCTGTCGGCCGGGCTCTTCGTTCTTCGAGCCGACGTGATACCACACCTGCACGGCGACGATCGGGCACGAGTGATCCTCCAGCGTGATGACCTTCAGGCCGTTGTCGAGCTCGATCTGCTCGAACGCATATCGCCGCTCAACGGCAAGAAGACTGGAAGCAAAGAGCAGCACGACAAGGGATGTTAAACCGATGCGCTTCATGAAAACCTCATCCGCCCGACGGCGGTCTTCGAAAGGAATGTCCCCCGACGCGGGGAGCAAGCAGAACCAAAGGGCTGAAAAAGAGACAAGCCGGCCGTCCCAAGCCACCCTCATCGCCCGGACGGGATCGTCAGTATAACGGGAAAATTGCACAGGTCTCACGCCGACTTCTACTCTGGCGCCCGCCTGCGAATCATGTAGGCAACCTTGCGCAGAACCATCAAGAACTGGTGCCCTTTGACCCGTTCGATTCACTCATTTAGCGTCACCGATCATGGACAGCCAACCGCGGCCAACTCCCGAATCCTGGCGACGCTTCCTCGGCCTCAACGCTTCCACCCTCGCCCTCCTTGCCACCATCCTCCTCATCACCGCCAGCACCGAGCTGTGGTCCCCCCTCATGCCGCAGTATCTCAAGGCCCTCAAGCAGCCCGACCGCGTCGGCGATCCGTGGTTCCTCCTGCTCATCGGCGCCTACGGCTTCTATCGCGACGCACTCGAAGCCATCAACTACTACGCCGGCGGCGCGCTCGGTTCATGGCTCAACACCCGCCGCGCGCTGCTGCTCTTTAATGCCATCCCCCTCGTCGGCCTCGCCATCCTCCTCGCATGGCAGAACCCCGTCGCCGTCTTTCTCGCCATCCCCTTCATCTTCGTCTGGGACTCGATCGCCGGCCCCGCCACCCTCACCGTCGTCGGCGATGCCATCCCGCCCGACCGCCGCACAATGGCCTTCTCTCTGCAAGCCATCTTCCGCCGAGTCTCGCGCATCATCGCCTATGGCCTCAGCGGTCTGCTCGTCTGGCAGTTCGGTCGCGTCGGCGGCGTGCGCGCCGACATCGCCATCTCCATCGTGCTGATCCTGCTGGCCGTGGTGATCCAGTATCGCTACATGAAAACCGCAAGCCGTGACACCGAAATGGCACTACACCGCCCGCGACGCCTGCTGTCACGCTTTCCCGCGGACCTCAAGCGCCTGCTCGCCGCAGACATCTTCGCCCGCTGGGCCGAAGGCCTCGCCGGCCCCTTTATCATCCTCTACTGCGTGCCGCTGCTGGCTAATGACATCGCCACCGGAACGGCCATCTACCAGTCGCTGCTGCTCAACATCCAGGCCGTCACCAACATCATCCTCTACATGGTCATCGGCCCACTCGCCAGCCGCGCCGGTCTCGCCAAGAAGCCCTACATCGGCCTGACCTTCGTCTTCTTCGCACTGTTCCCCATCAGCATCGCCGTGCTCGGCCCCTGGGCGGGTGTCATCGGCCTGTCGCTCGCCTTCGTCATCGGCGGATTCCGCGAGATCGGCGAACCCGCTCGTAAAGCCATGATTGCCGACCTCGTCCCTCCAGACGTCCGCACCCAGTCCATCGGCCTCTACTGGAGCATCCGCAGCGCCGCCGTCATGTGGGCCGCCCCCGTCGGCGCCATCGCCTGGATCCTCGGCGACCGCATCTCCCCCGGGACCGGCCCGCTGGCAACCTTCTATCTCGCCGGCACGCTCGGCCTCATCGGCGCCGCGGTATTCTTTCTCCGTTTCGGCCGAAACCTTGAGACCTGATAAGATAGACATCCTTGTCCCATTCGCATTGAGCTTCAGCAGCCGGCGCTCGCCCGGCGATCGAGGGCTGTTGCTCAAACCTTCTGATTTCAAGGTAAGGCAGGGTTCAATATGTCACGAAGGTCGCGCGCGCCGTGTACCACACGGACAATAACCAGTGCTTCATCGGAAGCTCGATAGGCCAGCAGGTATGAATAAACTCGCCAGAAACGATAGCGCGTGTCATGTACGTCGGGCCGCGTGTAACCAATACCGGGCAGTTCCGCCAGCATCCGCGTCGCTTCTTTAATCGCTGCAACGACACGATCGGCGGCTTCGAAATTGTCCCTGGCGATATACTCCCATATCTCAATAACGTCACGGCGCGCCCGTGGAGTGAACTGGACGGTCCTCACGACTGCCCTCTGCGTCGTAGTGCGCTTCGTCGACTTAACTCGTCAAACACTGCATCCGCGCTGGCTGCGCCTTCGTTCTCCAGCCCGCGCTCGCCCTCCGCCAGCAGTGCATCCAGTTCCCCGGTCGCGAAGTCGCCGAATCGCTCTGACTGCTGCAGTGATGCCACGGCCGCCCGAAGAACATCCTCCGGCGTCGCATAGGCACCGGAGGCAAGCTGTTCATCTACAAATCGCTGCAACTCGGCTGATAGCATGACCTGCATCTTTGAATCCTCCAGGCTTCATCAAACTTGATTATAACCTTAGTTCAATCGACAATTTGGCGCTCAATTCGCACTGACAAATCGTGACCGCAGCCGAAGCATCGGACACTCGCGGAAGTAAGACCAATATAAATGATCTGCCGTTTTGCCCTGTCACATTGGCAGCACTGCCAACTTCACGAATCTATAATTCATTGTAAATACAAGAATTACACGCACGCCACGGTGGAACAACCCTTGCTCGTATCTCATGAGGACTGCGGCGTACCCATGATCCCGGTCGCCGGGAGGAGATGTTCATGCGATTCGACAAACTCACTATCAAAGCCGCGGAGGCCGTGCAGAATGCAGAGCGGCTCGCCATGAATAACGGCCACGCCGAACTGTCCCCGCTGCACCTGCTCAGCGCGCTGATCGACCCCGCGGCGCACGGCGGAGGCAACGGGGAGGGCGAAGCTGGAGCTTCGCTGTCCCATCCCGGCGGCATCGTCGTGCCCGTCCTGCAGAAGGCCGGCGCGAACGTCGATCAGATCCGCTCCATCGTCACCAGCGAACTGAATCGCCTGCCGAAGGTCTCCGGCGCGACGCCCTCGCTCTCGCGCACCCTCGCCGACGTCCTGCAATCCGCCGAGGCGACGGCCGACAAGATGAAGGACCAGTACGTCTCCACCGAGCACCTGCTGCTCGCCCTCGCCGACGTAAAGAGCGAAGCCAGGGAAGTCCTCTCCGTCAGCGGCGCAAAGAAAGACGCCCTGCTCGCCGCCCTCAAGAGCATCCGCGGAAGTGCCACCGTTACGTCACAAGACCCGGAATCAACCTACCAGGCCCTGACGCGCTACGGCCACGACCTCGTCGCCATGGCCCGTCAGGGCAAACTCGACCCCGTCATCGGCCGCGACGACGAAATCCGCCGGTGTATGCAGGTCCTCGCCCGACGCACCAAGAACAACCCCGTGCTCATCGGCGAACCCGGCGTCGGCAAGACCGCCATCGTCGAGGGCCTCGCCCAGCGCATCCTCGCCGGCGACGTCCCCCAGGCCCTCAAAGACAAACGCGTCGTCGCCCTCGACATGGGCGCACTCATCGCCGGGGCCAAGTATCGCGGCGAATTCGAAGAACGCCTCAAGGCCGTCATCCGCGAAGTCACCGAGTCCGCCGGGCAGGTCATCCTTTTCATCGACGAACTTCACACCATCGTCGGCGCCGGCAAGACCGAGGGCTCGCCCGACGCGGGCAATCTGCTCAAGCCCGCCCTGGCCCGTGGCGAGCTGCGCTGCATCGGCGCAACGACGCTCGACGAGTACCGCAAGAACATCGAAAAGGACAAAGCCCTCGAACGCCGCTTCCAGACGATCTACGTCGGCGAGCCGACCGTCGAGGACACCATCGCCATCCTCCGCGGCCTCAAGGGCCGCTACGACGCTCATCACGGTGTGCGCATCCAGGACTCGGCGCTGGTCGCCGCGGCCATGCTCTCGCACCGATACATCTCCGACCGCCACTTGCCGGACAAGGCCATCGACCTGATCGACGAGGCGGCATCGCGCCTGCGGATCGAGAACGACTCGATGCCCGCCGAGCTGGATGAGTTGCGCCGGCGGATCATGCAGCTCGAAATCGAACGCGAGGCCCTCAAGAAGGAGAAGGACGATGGCAGCCGCCGGCAACTTGAAGCGGTGGAAAAAGAACTGGCCGAACTGAAGGAGAAAAACACGGCGCTATCAGCCCAGTGGGATAGCGAGAAGGGCCGCCTCGACGAGATCAAGTCCGCCCGTCAACGGATCGAAGCACTCCAGAACGAACTGGACGACGCACAGCGCCGCGGCGAACTCGAACGCGCCGCCCGCATCCGCTATGGCGATCTCCCCGATCTTCAGAAAACCCTCACCGAGCGCGAGAAGGCACTCGACGAACTGCACACGAGCGGCAAGGGCCTTCTGCGCGAGGAGGTCACGACGGAGGAAATCGCCGAAGTGGTCAGCCGATGGACCGGCGTGCCCGTCTCGCGGATGCTCGAAGGCGAAAAAGAAAAGCTCATGAAGATGGAGGACCGCCTGCACGACCGTGTCGTCGGTCAGGATGAAGCCCTTCGCGCCGTCTCCGACGCCGTCCGCCGCAGCCGCGCGGGGTTGGGCGATCCGAATCGCCCGATCGGCTCGTTCCTCTTCCTCGGCCCCACCGGCGTCGGCAAGACCGAGCTATGCAAAGCCCTCGCCCAGTTTCTCTTCGACGACGAAGCCGCCTTCGTGCGCATCGACATGAGCGAGTTCATGGAGCAGCACAGCGTCGCCCGACTGATCGGCGCGCCGCCCGGCTACGTCGGCTACGAAGAAGGCGGCCGGCTCACCGAAGCCGTACACCGTCGGCCGTACTGCGTGATTCTGCTCGACGAAATCGAGAAGGCCCACCGCGACGTCTTCAACGTGCTCCTGCAAGTCCTCGACGACGGCCGCCTCACCGACGGCCACGGCCGCACCGTCGACTTCCGCAACACGATCATCGCCATGACCAGCAACATCGGCAGTGAACAGATTGCCCGCCTGTCGGCCGAGGGATCGAGGGACCAAGGGAAGAGGGAGGGGGATGCTTCGCATACTGCTCGATCAGCGCCCTCGGCCCCTCGGTCCCTCAGTCCCTCAGATACGGAGTTGGAAAACGCCGTCCGCGAAGAGCTGAAGCGCCACTTCCGCCCCGAGTTCCTCAACCGCATCGACGAGGTCATCATCTTCCACCGCCTCTCACGCGAAGACCTGCGATCAATCGTCGACATCCAGGTACGACAGTTGCAGAAGCGTCTCGCCGACCACGGCATGACCCTGGCACTGACCGACGCTTCCAAGGACAAGCTCGCGGCCGATGGCTACGACCCCGTCTACGGCGCGCGGCCCCTCAAGCGGCTCATCCAGCAGCAAATCGAAAACCCCCTAGCCAAGTGCATTCTTTCCGGCGAATTCACGGAGGGGGCGACGATTACCGTCGACGCCGCGGAAGATGGGTTTGCGTTCAGGTAGTCCGTCGCCATTGCCCGAGATTCCAAGTCCCGGGCATCCCCTTCTCGACGCAACTTCGTCAGGTGGGGTTACTTCTCGCTCAGCGTGAGCGCATACGACGATTCCGCCGGAGATGCGTCGAGGTTCGGTCGGTCCTGATCGCAGTCGCCTTTGTGGATGCGAGAAACGATGAACGGGCGGCCGACCGCATAAATGACGTTGCCGCGCGCGGCCGGAGGATGAAAGACGCTCGGCAGGTCATCCGGCGCGAGCGACCAGCCGGGGCCGGGGCAGTCGAAAGCCCATGCATCCATGAGATACTTTCGACCCTGCTTGTTGGCACGCGCGCCGGCCTGCTGGTAAACGGCGCGGACATCTTCCTCCCACCCGCGATCCAGCCGACAGGCATGCGTCACGATGCCCCATTCGTTTTCCTCGGTGCGGAAGATGCCGCCCTCGCGAATGTCGTACTTGAAGACGGGGTGGCGGCGAAAGCGATAGTCGATCCATTCCGGGTTCGGCTCTGCTTCAGCGGTATGCAGAACCGTTGGCGCGGTCGACGTGTGCACATCCGCGTCGTGCGCGCCGCCGGCGCCCCCGACGAAAATCCACCGACGCCCGGCCCGGACGCAGTAGCCGCGCTTCAGATAGACCGGCAGGGCCTCGGGACCTGCGCCGAAGGTGCCGATCCATCCGCCGCCGCCCTCGGCAATCGCCTGCATCCGGGCCAGCAGCTTGCCGCCGAGACCGGTCCCCTTCGTCTCCGGCAGGACGTGCCAGAGTGCGAGCCAATAGGATTGCTTTCGCGGATAAGGCGTGACGATTGAGCCGAGAAAGCCCGCCATGCGGCGGCCGTCGTACAGACCCCATACGCTGATGCCGCCGGGGAAAATACTTCGATCCACCCAGGGCGTGGCGTAGGTAAAGCGAAACATGTCATCGTTCACCGCGAGGACATGGCCGGCTCGCCAGTAGGTGTCGATATACTCACGAAGTTGATCGGCGTCTTCACAGGGACGAATCTGCATGGTCATGGGCGGTCCTCCTGTTCGCGTTGCGCAAGTTCATCCAGGAGAAACTTCGCATCGACGCGGTCGCTTGTGGTAAATGTCATCGTGTATCCGCAGGTCCGGGCGAGTGCCTCAGTTGTGGCATCACATCGGCCGAAGGGATACGCCAGCGGGCGCGGCCGTTCGCCGAAAAGTGCGTTCATCGTTTCGACAGCGCGACGCATGTCGACGGCCTGCGCATCGGGAGACAGAATCGTGTACGGAACATGATCGAAGCCGTGACCGCCGAGGCAGTGGCCGTTGTCCTGCAACTGTGCAAGCTGGCGACGAGACATGAACCAGTCCTCGGACAAGAGTCCGACGGTCGCGTTGATCTCGCGCAGAACGCTCCACGATCGCTGCGGCGTCAGGGCGAAGGCCAGGGCGAACTTCAGGCGGCGCTTCGCGGGTGCTTCGTAGTAATACAGCTGGTTCATCCGCTCCATGTCGATCTCCACGCCGCGCAGATGCGGCTCGACGCGCCGCTCGAACTCGCGCCATCCCAGATGCTCCGCGAGGGCGTGAAGCAAATGCTGCGAGCACCAGCGATCGGCCTCGTCGGAGAACGGCCGCATCGGCGCGAAGAACACGCCCGGCAGTCGATGATCATCGAGGATGGACGCCGCGAGATATTGATCACGGACCGCGTCGTCAAAGGTAATCAGCGCGAGGCGGTCTTCATGCTCCCGAGCCGCGACGAATTCCTCGGCGGATACGACGCGATGCTGCTTCTGGATGGCGGCCAGATGGGCTTTGAACTCCAGCGGCGTAAGGGCGGTGACGCCGTCGGAATTGCGCTCGCGGAGGTAGTGGTAAGTCACAACCAGATGGCCGCGCGACGACTGCGAAGCCGCGGGCGATTGCCTGTGCGACAGGGGCTCGGGCCGGCGATCAAGTTGAACTGCCACATACAAGGTATCGGCAGCGGCCGGAGGTGATATTGAAACCGGGCGGCCGGATTGACGGGGGCGGGCCCGGCACGGGCATCGGGATGCAGGCATCCGGCGTGCCCGGTCGATGGCGGATCAAATTGCTTGTCGGGCTTCGCCCCGGCCATTACGCTTTCGACCCATGTTGGTACAGGTACACAGTGCCACGCTCGTAGGCATCGACGCAGTGGTCTGCGAGGTGGAGGTCAACGTCGCCTCGCGCGGGTTCGCTAATCCCGCCGTCGTGGGCATGCCCGACGCGGCGGTCAAGGAAAGTCTCGAACGCATTCGCACGGCCATCACCAATTGCGGCTATCAGCCGCCGGTGCATCGCACAGTCATCAATCTCGCGCCGGCCGATATCCGCAAGGAAGGCCCCGCGCTGGACCTGCCGATCGCCCTGGGGATGATCCTCGCCTCCGACGGAATGGCGCCCTCCGATATCAAGCAATACATGATCGCCGGAGAGTTGGCGCTCGACGGTCGCGTGCGTCCCATCAAGGGGGCGCTGTCGATCGCCATGACGGCGCAGCGCGAGGGCTATCGCGGCGTGCTCCTGCCAAGGGAGAACGCCAACGAAGCGGCCGTCGTCGATGGGCTTGAGGTCATCGCCGTCACTTCGCTCAGCGAGGCCGTCGGCTTCGTAACCGGCCAGCTACCGATCGAGCCGACCCTGATCGATCTCGAGGCGACCTTCACGAAAGCGGCTGCGTATGATCTGGATTTCGCCGACGTTCGTGGGCAGGAGTTCGCCAAGCGGGCGATGATCGTCGCGGCAGCGGGCGGACACAACGTCCTGACGGTCGGCCCGCCGGGCAGCGGCAAGACATTCATGGCCAAGTGCCTGCCGACGATCCTGCCGCCGCTCGCGTTGCCGGAGTCTTTGGAGACGACGCGCATCTGGTCGGCGGCGGGAAAGCTGCCGGCCGGAGCAACGCTCATGGCCACGCGACCCGTGCGCACGCCGCACCACTCGGCCAGCGCGCCGGCGCTGGTCGGCGGCGGCACCGTGCCGCAGGCGGGGGAAGTATCGCTGTCGCATCACGGCGTGCTGTTTCTCGATGAGTTCCCCGAGTTTCAACGGTCCATTCTCGAGACGCTGCGGCAACCCATGGAGGACGGCTGCGTGACCATCGCACGGTCGCACAGCGTGGTGCGCTTCCCTGCGGAATTCATGCTGGTCGCAGCGATGAATCCATGTCCTTGCGGATACCTCTCCGATCCGCGTCGGCCCTGCAAGTGTTCGCTGCCGCAGATCGAACGCTATCGCGCGCGCGTCAGCGGACCGTTGATTGATCGAATTGATATCCACGTAACCGTGCCGGGCGTTCCGTTCGACGAACTGCGCCACGCGAAGCCGGGGACGGATTCAGCGACGATGCGTTCGCAGGTGCTGGCAGCGCGAGAGCGACAGCGCGCTCGATTCGCTGGGAAGAAGACGCAGCTCAACGCGCGCATGGGCCCGAGGATGGTGCGGCAATATTGCCCGCTCGATTCGGCAGGCGAGCTGGTGCTGAAGCAGGCGATGACCGAGCTGGGGCTTTCAGCGCGCGCGCATGACAAAGTGCTGCGGTTGTCACGAACAATTGCTGACCTCGAAGGGTCCGAGCATGTCCGCGCCGAACACGTCAGCGAGGCAGTGCATTATCGCCAGCTTGATCGGCAGCGCTGAAAATCGAAAAAACAGGTCCTGGGGCGATGCCGATTCCGGCGATTTTCTTGAAATCTTGCTGCTGTTCCGGTAAAATAACCAGTCTGGGCTTGGAGCTCTCCCCGATTTTTTGTTCGATCGATCCCCGCGCGGCTGACAGAGGCAATAATCCCAAGGAGAAGCGCAGATGCCGCCCTCGGACTTTCATCCACCGGAACAAATCCTGCGGCAATCAACCCTGCTTCGGCCTGTGTTCTGCGCTCTCTCGATCCTTCTCTGCCTCACAAATCTGGCGATCGGCGATCAGTTCGATGCCGTCTGGATCGGCGGGAAGGGCAACTGGAACACAGCGGCGAACTGGGACCCGGCCGTCGTCCCGAGTAACGCGGTCAATACGTATCATGTCCGCATCGATAACGCCGATGTCATGACGGCCTCCGTCGTCACGCTCGATCTCAGCCCGACGATCGACCTGTTGACGATCAACGCCGATGACGAATTGCGAATCGCAAACTCGCGCCTGCTGACGATTGTCGCTGGGGATGACGCAGGCGTGATTCACAACGCCGGCATCATGCGGCTCGAATCCACTGCGAGTCTCACGGACTTCCGACTGAGTGACGGCCCGGTCACGCTGACGGGCGGCGGTGTGGTCATCATGTCAGATCATGCCAACAATCGCATTTACGGCACCAGCGGCGGCTCGCTGCAAATCCTCAATCAAATCGTGCGAGGGGCCGGGCAGATCGGCGTCAACACCACGGCACTGACCAATCAGGGAACCATCATCGCCGATCAGCCGACCGCCCTGAGCATCGACCCCAGCTCGTCGCCGATGGTCAACACAGGCGCCCTGCGGGCTCAATCCGGCGGCAGACTCCGACTGATCAGCGGTGAGTTCGAGAATGCCGGAGGCCAGATCGAAGCGCTGGCCGATTCGATCGTCGAACTCTCGCAGGCGACGATTCACGGGGGCACGCTCTCGACTTTCGACACGGGTCGAGTGCGCGTCACGTCGACCAGTACATTGAACGGCGTCGTGCAGCCCGTTCACATCGACGGTACCGTGGAGACGGCGAACGGTATCATTCTCAATCTCCGCGGCGACCTGGATAACACCGGGATACTCCTGCTCAGTGCAACTCTTAGTCTGACGGACCTGCGCGCGGCCGAAGTGCCGGTGACGCTCAGCGGCGGCGGGATCGTGCAGATGAGCAACCACCCCAACAATCGCATGACCAGCACCGGAGACGGGACCCTGGTGAATGTGGACAACACGATCCAGGGCAGTGGGCAGATCGGCGTGAACGCCCTGCCGCTGACCAACCACGGTACGATCATCGCCAATCAGCCGACGGTGCTCATCCTCGATCCGCCGGCGACCCCGATCGTCAACACAGGCACGATGCGCGCGGATGACGGCGGCACACTGCGATTGACAGGCGGCGCCTTCGAAAACATCGGCGGCCTGATTGAATCCGTCAACGATTCGATCGTGGAGATTGTCTCGGCAACCGTCAGCGGCGGTACCCTCACCTCGCCGGATACCAACGGCATTCGGGTCAGCGGCAATTCCACGCTGGACGGCACGGTCGAGGAAGTCACGCTCGTCGGCGGAATCACGCAGCTAAACAGTTCAGTCCTGAACCTTCAGGGTGAAATCAGAAATCTCTTGAACTTCGATATCGGATCGACGGTCAATGTGACAGACCTGCGGCCGGCCGTCGGCGTGGTAACGCTCACCGGCGGCGGTGTCGTGAACCTGTCCAACAACGTGAACAATCGAATCATCAGCACGGGCGGTTCGCTGGTCAACATGGACAATACCATCCGCGGATCCGGTCAGATCGGCGTGAATCAAACCGACTTTACCAACCACGGCATGGTCGTCGCCGACCAGGTGGCGACCCTCACGCTCGATCCCGCCACGAATCCGATGGTCAATCGCGGAATGTTCATTGCCCAGTCAGGCGCCACGCTTCGCTTGCAAAACGGCGGCTTCGACAACGTCGACGGTGTCATCCAGGCGCAGACGGGCTCCCTCGTTGAATTGAGCGGAACAAATATCGACGGCGGAACCCTGTCGACGCTTGGCAGCGGATTGATCCGAGCCCTCGTACAAAACACGTTGGACGGCTCATCAAACTCCATCGACAACCAGGCCGTCGTCGAAGTCGCCAACGGTGGCGATCTGACGGTACGTGGGACAATCGAAAACAGCGGCACCATTCGACTGGCCTCGACCGGTTCGTTAACCGATCTCGAACCGACCGGTGGACTCGTAGCGTTTACCGGCGGCGGACAAGTAACCCTCTCCAATCACGCGAACAATCGTGTCCTTGCCGTCTCGGGCGGCGCGCTGCTGAACGTGGATAACACCTTCTCCGGCTCGGGGCAGCTCGGCGTCAACCTCACGCCGATCACCAATCAGGGATCGATCCTCGCCAACCAGTCCGTCGCCCTGACCGTCAATCCCGACAATACCATCGGCCTCGACAATCAGGGGATGTTGCGAGCGACAGCCGGCGCGACGATGAACATCGCCGATGGCCCGTTTGTCACGACCGGAAGCGTCGTCGTCGACCCGTTGTCAACCATCGCCCGAACGGGGAACTTCGTCCAGACGGCGGGAACGACGACCGTACACGGCACGCTCATCGCCACCGGGCTGATCGACATTCAGGGCGGCACGCTCGCGGGCGACGGGACCGTCTCGACGGCCGTCACGAATGCCTCAATCGTGGCGCCCGGAACGTCCACCGGCGTTCTGACGATGAACAGCGGCTACACGCAGACCGCACCCGGCCTGCTGAAAATCGAGATCGGCGGTACGACGCCCGGATCGAGCTACGATCGGCTCGTGGTGGGCGGCGTGGCGACACTGAACGGCACGCTTTCCATCGAGTTTGTGAATGGATTCGTTCCCACAATCGGCCAGTCCTTCACGGTGATGACCTACGGATCGCGAGTCGGCGACTTCGCATCGCTTGACGTGCCCTGCCCGCCGGGCTTCGGCGTCGCGGTCAACATGCTGGCCTCGTCGGTCGTCGTGGAGATCGTCGCACCAGCGGACGAACTGGGCGATATGAATTGCGACTGCGTGGTGAGCCACAGCGATATCGAACCGTTCGTCCTCGCGCTGCTCGATCCGGACGCCTACGAGGCGGCCTACGACGACTGCGACATCAACCGTGCCGACATCAATGGCGATCTGATCCTCAACGCTCTGGATGTTCAAGGGTTCATACAACTCATGCTGCCCTAGGGTATTGCCTCTGAATATTCGACGTTTTCGAAAAGGGTAGCATCGGCCTCTGGCCGGTGCATCCCGAGATCGACGAATCTCTAACCTGGTGCGGGACAGCCGTCGGCTCCGCCGTTTTATTTCCTGAACATTATCGAATTGCCCAATCAGCCCGGTTGGGAAACGCCGTGCGGTTATCATTGCGTGACTTCATCGCGCTACGGCATTGCAGTAGAATTCCCATCGGGGGGAGACGGGAGTCGCTGCTGATGTTTGATCCAACGCAACTTGTCACGGGGTGGCTCAATTTCATGCTCGGCATGGCAGACACGCTGTTTGCCGCGTTTCTGACGCCGCTCTTCGGCATGCTCGGCATTCCCATACCGAGTCTCTTTACCATTCTCGCCGGGCTGTGATGAGGATTAAATGACTGTCGGTCCGTCGAATGACAGCAGCGTCATTCGGCGGGTTGTGTCGTCGGCGGCGGCGTGGACGAAGTCTCCGCCGGCTGGGATGTGCTCTCCGCTAATGGCGTCTCCTCGGGGGGTATCGGATTGTGACCGATCACGAGGCGACCGCAGTCGGGGCAGATCGTGTCGCCGCTCTTACCGAGAGATTCATTGAGGACGACGAGGGAGGGCTCTTCTTTTCGCTTGCCGTCCTTGGTCCAGTAGCATCTCTCGACGGGGTAGCCGGTCTTCTTGCCGGAGAAAGGCGACAGGACCGGCCACTTCTCACCTTCGATCATCTGGCCTTCGAAGGGCTTCTTCGTCTCGATGCACATGAAAGTCATTTCGATCGGCTCGGTCGGTGGGATGGGCGCGACGGTCAGCGTTCGATAAGTGAGAAACCCAGCGGTGCCGAAGAGGATCACAAAAAAAACAATGCCGAGAGGTCCGGCAAGCGGTCCACGGTGAGGATCGGACTTCGACATAGACATGGGCCTTGAATCCGTGTTCATCACGGCGCTTCCTTCCCGATTGGAGGATGGGTGGACAAGCCCTAACCCTCATTCGGAGCCATCGATGTTGTCTATCCTACCCGCTCGATTCGCCAGGGCCAAATCGCCTGTCGTCGGCCTGCTTGCGATCAAATCACATCCCCCCTGCAACCGCAAGTGTCACTCGATTCGCCGATAAGATCGGCCTCAAATCAACTCGGCCTGATCGGCGCGGAGCCAGCCCTCTTTGCCGTCGGGGAGGCGAACGCGATACCACGATCGATTGTCCACATCCGGCCTCGTCTCGATCACTTCGAACTCGACGCCCTGCGACAACGGCTGCTCGAATTGCGGCTCGTAGTAGGCCCCGTTTCCCTTGCGGACGACGACCTCATCGGCCACGAGAACGCCAGAAGGCGAGTCGCCACGAAACGATTCCCATGCCACGCTGCCGCCGACCATCAGGCCGCACGCCGCCACGGTCACGGTCAGCCACGTGACGACGGGCACACGACGCGGCAGAAACCTTGCAAACAGAGCCAGGAGCCAGAAAAGGACGTAGGCCGTAAGGGCGAACTTCAACCTCGCAGCGAGCGACGTGCCGTAATGCCAGAAGAACAGGGTCTCGATCATGGCACTCGAAGCGGGCTTCTGGAAGCGCACCTCACAAAGCTTCCGCGCGAAATCGAGATTCTTCTGCGTCTGCGGATCGCCGGGCAGGAGGCGCAGGGCGCGGCGATAATTCACGATGGCCTGGCCGACGTTTCCGAGTCGCAGGTGTGCATTCGCCAGGTTGTAGTACAGGCGGCCGTTGCGCACGCCGCTGTCGATCAACAATTGAAGACCGACCAGTGAGGATTCGTAGAGTTGTCGGGCCTGCGGGCCGGCGTGGTTCTTCATGGCCACGGCGGCCTCGAAGTCCGCAAGGGCTTTTTCGAGAACGGCGCGACGTTCGGCATCCGTCGTGGGCAGGTTTGTGGCGAGCGGCGCCTGCCCACGCAGCGGCACGGCGATGACGAGCAGCATCAGGGCCGAGTAGACGATGCGGCGCGCGCAGCGAGTCGATGCGACAAAGCTGCAAGGGATGAATCGAACGGGAAGGGTCATTTGAAGCCGCATCGCTCCATTTCGTCAACGAGCCGAAGGGCCTGATCCACGACATCCGCGGGCAAACCGCGGCCGCCGCCGTACTCGGCGAATTCGAGCTGCTCAATGAAGGTGTCCAGTCGCGACGCGATTTCCGTCGGAATACCACGCGCCGAGACGAGCCGAACGCATTCGGCGCGTGTCAGCCCTCCCGCAGGCACGTTGCACATATCGGCGACATAGCCAAGCACAACGCAGCGAATACGTCCCGGTGCGTCGGATGCGGCATTTGCCAATGCTCGACGTGCAGTGGGCAGGGCCTGTGTGCGCCGACGAAGGGCTACGTTGTCTCGCAGCCGGGCGGAGCGCGTTTGCACGATCCACGTCACGAGGTAAATGAGCGGCAGCGCTGCGAGCAGAACCCAGACACCGGTGCCGATGTAGCCGGTCGAAGTAGCCAGCACGAGTTCCGGATCGGTAAAGTTCGGAAATAGGCCGGCGGTGGTTTCAACAAGCGGCGTCAGGGTGCCGGCGGAGTAGTCGAGACCGGTTTCCGCGGCGCCGGGGAGCGCCAACCGAACCGCGGGGAAGACCTTGATGGGGATGGGCCGGCTCATCGCGGTTTCGAAGCGCTCCGATTTCGGATTGAAATAGCTCATGGGGATCGGGGGAATCTGTTTGACTTCTTCTCGTAAAGGGCGAATGGTCACGTTGAAGACCTTGCGATCGCCCTCGATCCGCCCTGCGGGAATGTCGCCGGAGACTTCAAAATCCTTGCGGAGTTCTTCGGCCTGATCGAGCCGGGGCGGAGTCAGACGATCGAGCGAGCCGGCGCCGCGAATCGACAGGGTGAGCGTAATCGGATCGCCGACAGGGATTTCGGTCGGCTTGGCGGTGACGAACATCGAATAGACACCGACGGCGCCGTTGTAATCGGCGGGGCGACCTTCGGTGGGAATCGGCTTGATGAGCAGCTTCGGGGCATGCGGTTTCGTGCTGATGCGGCGCGCGCGATCAAGTTGATAGCCAAGAAGTGACCGCACGAGTTGAACGGGATATTGATAAATGAACTCGATGTCACCAAAGTCGAAGGGGCCCGCTTTCGACGGGTAGACGATCGTCTCCAGTGTGTACAGGTAGAAGTCGCGATCGACGCCGCCGTCGTCGGCACGGCGTGCATGCTGGACCGCCGGCACCAGGTTCACCTCGCTGAAGACGCCCCAGGAGCAGTTTCGCGTATCGCGCAGACCCCAGGTGTTGTTGGCGTCGAGCGTGCCGTAGCCGGCCTGAGTGAACTTGCGGATGAAGATCTTCAGGCGCAGTGCGACGGGCTGACCGATATAGGCCACTTCGCTGTCCGCCTCCAGCTCGCAGATGACGTAGGGACCGGACGTGCCCTTGCCCACGGCGACGGAGAGCGGCTTGGTCGAAAGCACGCGGCCCTTCTCGCTATAGGTAAAGGGGGGAATCCGCAGGTTGCCTTCGCGCAAGGGGCGGACGGCGTAGCGATAGGTATACGATTTTTCCTGCGAAACCTGATCGCCGATGACGGTCATCCGGCTGCTCTGGCTGGGCACGACGGAGGCGAGGCGGATTTCGAAGTCATTCGACTCCGGCGGCATCGGGGCGCTGGCCTGCGACGGGTTGACGAGGGTCACGTAAAGTTCGAGTACCTCGCCGAGTTCGGCCTCCGCGCTGGAAAGCTCCGCCCGAATCGCCTGCGCAAGAGCCGGCATCGCCCCACCAACGAGGACCAAGAAAGCCACCTGCAAGCTCAACCGAGACCGTCTCATTTCCCTAATCCGAAGTTCCGACGTTC
This sequence comes from uncultured Planctomycetaceae bacterium, assembly GCA_964385225.1. Lineage (GTDB taxonomy): Bacteria > Planctomycetota > Phycisphaerae > UBA1845 > UTPLA1 > UTPLA1. The sequence continues at coordinate 55,004 of CAYLOE010000013.1, read as the reverse complement.
CGACTTTTCGACGTTTCGACTTTTTGACGTTTCGACGTTTACCAATCCTTATCCGCCGGTATTCGACCGCGCAGCCGAAGCATCTGCATGCGTTTGGCCTCGCGGCGCTGCCGTTCCGCGTCGCGCGCCTCCTGAAGCATCGGTTCGGCTTCCTCCTCCGACATCTTCTGTTCCTGCGAAGCATCAGGCGGCGCCTGGCTCGCTTCAGATTGCGGATCGCCCTTCGAGTCGCCCGACTTGGATGGATCCTTGGATTCTCCCTGCTGGTCCTTCTCAGACTCGCCTTCCTGATCCGACTCCTGCTCCTGGGAATTCTCCTGGTCCTGCTCGCCGTCCTGTTCCCCCTCCTGCTGATCCTGCTGTTCCTCTTGCTCGTCCGACGGCTGCGAGCTTGGCTGCTCTTGTTCATCCTTCTCTTCTTCGGAATCCTCGTCGTTCTTCTCGCTCTCCTGCTTCTCCTGCTTTTCCTGCTGTTCCGCCTGAAGCTTCTTCTCCAGATAGGCGCGAAGACGCTCGGCGGCCTCCTTGTTCAGACGGGCTTCTTCATCCTTCGGAGCGAGCTGCAGGGCGTCGTTATAAAAACCGATCGCGCGGCCAAGGTCGTTAATCGCCTCGGGCAGATTTTCGCGATTGCCCAGCGCGGCCGCGTGGGCACTGCGACCGAGGTTGTAACGAGCACGGGCTTCCAGTTCCGGGTTTCCCGGCTTGAGCGCATCCTGAAAGGCGGACTCGGCCTCGCCGTAACGACCGAGGCGATAAAGCGCGAGGCCGCGGTTATAAGCAACTTCCGGCGCGTCGGGCAGTTGGGACTTTGCGGCGTCATACTTCGAGAGCGCTTCGCCGAAATTGCCTTCTTCAAGCAGGCGATTGCCCTCGCGCACCTGTTCGGCAGCCGCGCGAAGGGCAGCGGAAGTTGCGCGCGCCTCGGGCTGGTACGAATCGGTCTGCGCGCCGGCGCGTTCCTCCGCAGATACGGTGACCGCAAGTAATACGACAGATGCGATGACGAGATCTCGACGATTCATGACACTTTCTCAAGTACGTTTGTACTTACGACTTTCCTTCTCACCCCGGCCGGGTGGCTTTCCGGTCGTCCTGAAAACGCAGGACGTTCGACATGGCCGCGCCGTTCACTCACCAGCGTGGCGAGCATGAGCAACACGAGTGCCAGGCCTGTCGGCCATGCGAAGCGCGGTTTCTGGGTCGGCACGTGCTTCTTCTTCAGATCGGCCTCCTGCATCGGGGCGAGCCGATCGGAATAAATCCATTCAAGGGTACGCTGGCCGGCCGACACCTGACCACTGGGATGATATTCACCGCCGCCGGCCAGAGCGATATTTTGCAGCGTCTTCGGGTCCATCTTCGACCAGACCTGCTGACCATCATACATCAGAAAGTTCCGCCGGCCGTCCTGATCGGCGGGAATCAACGCCCCGCGGTCCTGATCGCCGATGCCGATCGTATACACGGCAATCTGGTTATCACGAGCCAATCGGGCCATCTCCACCGCCGCCTCGCCGTGATCCTCGCCGTCGGACATGACAATGATGGCGCGATGGTGGCTCCGGTGAGGACCGAGCGCCTTCGTCGCCACGGCGACGGCTTCGCCGATGTTCGTTCCGCCGAGCTGCACGCTGTGGATGCCGACGTCCTCCAGCGAGAGCCGGTAATAATCAAAATCATCCGTCAGCGGGCAAATCAACTCTCCGCGGCCGGCGAAGGCCACGAGACCGATCATGCCGCCCTGAAGCTTGTCAAGCAGCCGCTTGATGTCATCCTTTGCCCGGTTGAGCCGGGACATGCCTGCGTCTTCGGCGAGCATGCTTCGGGAAACGTCGAGGCAGATCACGATGTCGAGCTGCCGGCGATAGACATCTTCAAAATGGGCGCCGTAGCGCGGCCCGATCAACGCCAATACCAGCGACACCATCGCCGCGAGCACAAGACCGGCCTTCACAACCTGCCGCGTCCGGCTGACATCGGGAGCAAGCACGCCAAGCAGGTTCGCCGCGGCAAAGGCGGCAAGGGCCCGTGCCCGGGCGGAGATGCCGTACACAAAGACGGCGCCGCAACCGAGGACCAGCAGCAGCCAGTAGAGCTGTTTAACGTTGTCGATCTGAAACTCGTTCATTGTTCAGTGGCTTGTAGTTTGTATCTCGTGGAGTTTCGCCGTTTGCGATTGCTGCGGGCAAAGGGGCCCCGCCAAGCGGCAAAGCCGATTCTGACGCCCCATCGCCATACCGGCCAATCGGTACTCCGCAATTCTGATATTTTCGAACCCGCATTCACTCAATCCCTCGGCCCCTTAACCCTCGGACCCTTGGCCCCTTTTCCCTTTCGCCTCACGGAATCCTCCGAAGACGCGTATTCACCAGGAGCACTTCCAACGTAAGAAGTACCAGCGCGACGAGTATCGGCGGCGGCAGGCGGAGCGAGCCGAACTGCGACCATCGGTAGGCCAGTTCCTCATATCGAAAGAAACTCTCCCGGTCGATCGTGCTGCGCTCCAGCCGATCGATTTCCTCATAGATGTCCCTCAGCGAACCGGTGTCCTTCGCCCGAAAGTACTTTCCGCCGGTCAGGTCGGCCACTTTCTGCAGTTCCTCCTCGTCCACATTCACCGGCACGCGCTGGGTGCGCGGCTGAAAGAAGCCGCCGCCGAATTGCTGCTGCTGAAACTCCGGCGCGGCGCCGATCGTATAGACCTTCACGCCGACCGCCGCGGCCACTTCCGCCGCCTGCGTCGGTAAATACTTGCCAAAGTTCTGATCGCCGTCCGTCAGCAGGATGATCACCCGGCTCTTGATCTTAAAGGCGTCATCTGGCCCGAAGCGCCGAGCGATGTTGCGCGTGCGCTCGACGGCTAGAAGCAGCGCGTCGCCGATCGCGGTGCCGTCTTCGTCGCGCGTCCCGGGGATCTGCACCTTGTCCAGCGCACGGATGAAATGCTGATGATCGTGCGTCAGCGGGCACTCCGTATCGGCGTATCGGGCGAAGACGATCAGACCGACGAGATCGTCGTCGCGGCCGCGCAGGTCCTGACCGTCGCCCTCGACGAATTGTCGGACGACCTTCTTGACGGCGTCGAGACGCGTCTGCGCGCGGCCGCGCTCATCGACGAAGTCTTCACTCGCCATGCTTCCGGAGCGATCCAGGACGATCTGAATGGCAACGCCTTCCGTGGAGATGCGCGTCTCCTCGTCGGCTTTCTGCGGTCTCGCGAGGGCCAGCACGACGAACGCCACGGCCAGACTTCGAAGCAACGGCAGAAGGTGCCGCGCGCGCTGCGACCATGTGACGGTCTGGGCCGTGAAGCGCGACACGTCGCTGAAACGCACGGCCGCACGACGACGCGGATTGAGATGCGCCCACCAGATGATCGGGATGAGCCCCAGCAGAACAAGCAGCCAGGGATGGGCCAGTGAGATCATGTCGCGGACTCCTGCTCGACCGGTCGAGCGGGCACAACGCCGGGGCCGCTCGGCGAGACGGATGCCGTGCTGCCTGCGGTCTCGGCTGTTTGCAGAACAAAGTTGCGGGCGGAGGCATCCACCCACTGAATCTCCGCGGCGTCGGGCTGGTGCCGTGCATACTTCACGGGATCGCAGGCGCGGACAAAACGCTGGAGAAGCTGCTTATGCTCAGGCGAAAGAATCGCAGTGCGCTGGAGGTCTCGCAGAAACTCCTCGCTGGTCTGCTCGCCGGCCAGCAGACCAAAGCGCCGCTCGATGTACTGCCGCACGATGGCGTTGATGCGATAGTACCATTCCTGCACGCGGCCGCGATCCAGAAGCCCTTCGGCCGCCAGCATGTCGAGCTGGGCCAGCGCCCAGAGGTGCGCGGGGACAGACGGCGCGGCCGGGCGCGACACCGGCGATGGGTCGCGCTTGAGCCACCGTGCGAGGAGTGCCGCCGCCGCAACGACAGCGACCACGCCGAGAAACCACGCCAGGAGCGTGTACGAAGTCGGAACGATGATCGAAGCGGGGTCTTTGACATCCGCGAGATGCTGTTCGACACGCACCACCAGAGCCGGCGACTCGACGCGATCGGCCACATCCGCACGTGAGCCATCGACGCGCTCACGACGATCCTCGTAGCCGACGGTGATGGGCGGGATGCTCGCTTCGCCGGGTAGCGCCGGTTCGAGCAGGATCGTCCACGCTTCCCGTCGATACATGTCGTCTTCGGTCAGCGGTGTTTTTTCGATGCGCTGAACGAGGAAATCGCCCAGGAGCTCACCGATCTCCGGCATGGTGACCGTCACGCCGCGCTCGGCCTCTACGGTGAGCGTCATCGTGATCGGATCGGGCGCCAATGCGACGTCGCGGTCGATTTCAACCGTGACACGGACCGGACCGGACTCAGCCGATCGCGACACCGGCGACGATGCCGGCGCGGTCGTTTCGCTCTTCTGCGCGGGGGCATCAGCGCGCGGCGTCTGCTCGCAACCGACGGAAACCGTCAGCGCGGCGAAGAGGAGCAGAAAGACCTTTCGAAGCCGATTCATTCGTTTAAGTATTCGTTTGCAGTTAATACGCCTGGCGTAGTTACGCGGAGGCCGACGGATCGCAATCCGTCGGATTCATTTCGTTATTCGTCCGTCGTTGCTTGTCCTTCATCCTTCTTCCGCCTCACCTTTTCGCTTCGCGCGCTCGGAAGAAGCGCGTCATCGGTTCGATGTAGGAGCGGCCGGTCACAAGCTCCATCGAGTCCGCCTTGACCTTCTTGAAAAGCTTCTGCCGCTCGTCGGCGCCTTTCATCGCCCGCCGCTGATACTCGCGGCGAAAGGCGGCGCTCGACGTATCCACCGTCACCAGTTCGCCGGTCTCGGTATCGAGCAGATCAATGTAACGCACCTTCGGCAATTCGAGCTCGCGCGGGTCGGTAATGGCGATGGGGATCAGATCATGCCGACGCTTGGCGACCTGCAACGGTCGCTCGTAACCCTCCGCCAGAAAGTCGCTGATGAGAAACGTGACCGCCCGCCGGCGCATCACGCGATGGAAGTAGTCCAGCGCACCAGCGATGTCCGTACCGCGGCCGGTCGCTTCAAGCGTCAGCAATTCGCGGATGACGCGAAGCACGTGTCGCGTACCTTTGTCGGGCTTGACGTAGCGCTCGATGCGGTCGGAGAAGCCGATCAGGCCGACCTTGTCGTTGTTCTTGATGGCCGAGAAGGCCAGCGTCGCCCCGACTTCCGCCGCCAGCTCCCGCTTGAGCTGCCCGGACGTGCCGAACTCCTGCGAGCCGCTGACATCGACAAGCAGCATGACCGTCAGCTCGCGCTCCTCGCGGAAGCGCTTGACGAACGGCCTGCCCTGCCGCGCGGTGACATTCCAGTCGATCCGCCGTATCTCATCACCGGGCTGATACTCGCGCACTTCCTCGAACTCCATGCCCTGCCCCTTGAAAGCAGAGTGGTAGTGCCCCGCGAAGAAGTCATTCGCGATATGACTCGTGCGAATATGAATCCGCCGGATCTTTTTCAGCAGTTCTTTGGCGTCCATAATCACGGAACGGGAACGTGGTCGAGGATTGTCTTGACGATCGCATCGCTCGTCATTTCTTCTGCTTCCGCTTCATAAGTAATTATGACACGGTGGCGAAGGACGGCGGGGGCAATGTCTTTGACATCCTGCGGAGTGACGAAGCCGCGGCCCGCGAGGAAGGCGCCGGCCTTGGCGCCGAGGGTGAGCATGATCGTCGCGCGCGGCGAGGCGCCGTATTGAATCAGGTGCTTGAGGTTCAGCTTGTAGGACGCGGGATCGCGCGTCGCCACCACGAGACTGACGATGTAGTCCTTGATCTTGTCGTCAATGTAAATCTCGTCCACCGCTTCGCGGGCCTTGGCGATATCGGCGGGCGTCATGACCGGCTGCACCTGCTTTTCGGGGTTGGTGTACGCCATGCGATCGAGAATCTGGCGCTCCTGTTGCGGCGTGGGATAGCTGACGGTCGCTTTAAGCATGAAGCGATCGACCTGTGCTTCCGGCAGCGGATAGGTGCCTTCCTGCTCGATGGGGTTCTGCGTGGCCATGACCAGAAACGGCACCGGCAGTGGGTAGCTCTGATCGCCAATCGTCACCTGCCGCTCCTGCATCGATTCGAGCAGGGCACTTTGCACCTTGGCCGGCGCGCGATTCACTTCATCAGCGAGGATGATGTTCGAGAAGATCGGCCCCTTCTTGACCGTGAACTGACCCGTCTGCGGCTGATAGATGAGCGTGCCGATCAGGTCGGCCGGCAGCAGGTCCGGCGTGAACTGCAAGCGGGCAAAGCCGGTGCTGATGCCACGGGCGAGGCATGAAACCGTCAGCGTCTTCGCCAGGCCGGGCACGCCTTCAAGCAGGATGTGGCCGTTCGCGAGGATGGCGATGAGCATGTGATGAAGCATCTCCTCCTGTCCGACGATGACCTTGGAAACTTCGTCGCGCAGCCGGGTAAACGGCTCACTGGCGGCTTTGATGAGCGGTCCGATGTGCTTAACGTCGAGCTGGGTCACGTTGCCTAACCTCTCTATTCATAAACAGTTATTCGCGGGAAACAGGCGGGCGGCATGTAGAGATAGACGACGGACCGCCCGCCGACCTGTCATGGCGACAGGTCGAGAATGATAGTATGACGCTTGCCGTCTGACGTCCAGATTTCTCCCCCGGCGTCTGCAGAACGAGAAAAGCACCCAACAAGTTGGGCGTCTGGCAATCTACCCCAACAGTCTTGTGTTCTCCCGCCCGATGCCATTTCGCAGGCGTTACACGGGCTTGCTCAGCGCAGCGGGCTCGCCGACGAGGCCTTGCGGGCGTCGCCCGATAAGCAGGAGGAGGATGACGAGCGCCAAGGCCCCGAGCGCCGTGCCGTAATAGACGTTCCAGTGGCGATTGTAGAAGTCCGGATTCCACCCGATCAACAGGTAATCGAGTATGTCCGTACAAAGCAGGCCGACAACGGCGACGATCAGGGCGTAGGGCATCTGCGTGCGAACGTGCGTGGCAAGGTCGCACTCGCTGGCAATGGAGGAGAGCACGGTCGTATCGCTGATCGGCGAACAGTGATCGCCGAAGACGGCGCCCGTCAGCACCGCGCCGATCGATGCATAAAAGAGCGGCATCGCCTGTTCGACCGGCAGCGGTGCGAGCAGGTTAGCGGAAATGGCCACGGCGGTCGGACAGAGGATGCCCATCGTCCCCCAGCTCGTGCCGGTGGAGAAGGAGACGACGCAGGCAGTAAGGAAGATGACGGTCGGCAGGAGCGGCACGGCAAACAGACCACGGTCAACCTTGTCCTGCAGGAAAATCGTCGCGGCCTCACCGAGCTGCAGGTCTTGCGTCGCCGTCGAGATGCCCCATGCGAGGATGAGCACGATCTGTGCGCCGAAGATGCGTTGCATCCCGCCGGTCATCGCTTGCATGGTGCGCTCCAGCGACAGGCGGCGCATCGCCAGCGTCGAGACGACGGCGACGAGCACCGCCGTCAACCCGCCGTAGAGCAGCGCGACGTAGGAATCCGCCTTCCCGAGCAGATCCATCACGGCCGCCCGCTGATCGGCGAATGATGAGAACGAAATGGCGATTCCCTCGGCATCGCATTTCTGCTTGCCTGTGACGAAGAGGAGTATCAGCACCATGGTCACCAGCGTGAACACCGGCAGGAAGCCCAGCAGCCAGTAGCGGCCATCCAGCTCCGGTTCGTCGGTGGCCACGGACGAAGTAGAGCTTCGCGGCCCGCCTCGAGTTGCGTCATTCGTCATTCGTAATTCGTCATTTGAAATTGAATCGGCTTCGGCCTTGCGCATCGGCCCAAAGTCGCGCCCAGTCAGACCGACGAGAAACACGAAAAAAAGCGCCAGCCACGCATACGTGCGATAAGGGATTGACCCCCAGAACGCCTTGCTGCCGGTCATCTCCGCGATGAACTCCGGTCGCACATCGGACAGGCCGGACAGGGCCTTGTCGAGAAAGTTAATTTCCGCAGCCAGCCAGGTCCCTATGAAAACAGACGCGACCGGCGCAGCTGTGGAATCGACGATGTAGGCGAGCTTCGCGCGAGAGAGTCGCAGGCGATCAAAGACCGGCCGCATCGCCGGGCCGAGGATCAGGGCGTTCGCGTAGTCGTCGAAGAACACCATCATGCCGCCGCCCAGCGCCCCGAGCTGTCCGCGGCGGCGGGTTCGCATCAGATGCGTCACTTTGGCAACCATCGCACGCGTGCCGCCGTTGGCCTCGATGATGCCGATCATGGCGCCGATGAACTGCGTGAAGACGATGACCTTCAGGCGGCTGTAACCATCGCCAAGGCGGTCGAGGTCCGTGTGATCCGGCGGGATGAAGACGCCGAGCAGATAGTGCTCGACGGCATAGACGACCATGCGGATCGGGTTGTTGTCACCGCCGAAAATGCACATCATCACCGCCGCCGTGAAGATGCCCAGCGCGAGCGACGGCACGACCTGCCGCGTGAATATGGCCAGCCCGATGGCCACCAGCGCCGGCAACAGTGACCAGAGGCCGTAGTAGTCCTTCGGCAGCCGAACCGTCGCGTCGCCGCTTGTGATTGACGACGAAGGAGGTACATCGGCCGAAGTGTCCGCCGGTGTTGCTTCCGAATCCTGCGGTGCCGGCAACTGACCCGTATGTAGAGAATCCGGGCTGCTCTGAGAACCAGCATCTTCCTGACCCGAAAGGTGGGCAGAGTAAAACAGCAGCGCGACCGTGGTGACGAAAAGGGAAATGACCGGCAATCGCCGACTGTTGGGTTGAGCTGCAAGCTGCGGGAGGAGCTTCACCGGCGGGCAATCTACTACTGCTTCGAAGCGCGGTCAAACCCGCCGAGCCCGATGTGGAGTGGTACTGCCATCCTGCCAAGGAGGCGTACCGCAGGCAGCTTGCCTGCCGAAAGCCACGGCTTGTCAAACGCGCTTCGCCGGGATAGAAGAAAAGGGCCTGCACCGCGCCGTCGCGTTTTTCGGGGGCCCGTAGCTCAATGGTCAGAGCAGGGGACTCATAATCTCCGGGTTCTCGGTTCGAGTCCGAGCGGGCCCAGTTCACCCTCTCAAATCCAACGCCTCGCGCGCCGGCTGATGTAGTTCCTCTGAATATGCGACTTTATTACCAATTGCTGTAGCGTCACCCCTTGTGGGTGACGAATTCAATCGCCGGAGAATTCACCGTCAGGCCCCGCAGGCGGCGAATCTGCGACGTGTGCCTGACGTCGGAGTGCTCGACCTGTCTCGTCGCCACCCGAAAGGGGTGACGCTACGGCCGCGTGAAATACGCTCTAATTCGTCGTATCGGCGAGGGGGTCCTTCACCGTGGACGCGCTGACCCCGAGCAGCCGGATGTCCTTGCAGCGGTCTTCCTGGTCGAAACGCAAAACGCAATACCGCGCCCCGCGCGTATTCGTCCAGTTGCGAACATCGTACACCCGCATGATCTGCCCGGTGTCGCGGCTGTGCAGCGTGGCCAGCGGCTCCTTCAACTCTGCGTCGAGGCGGCACGCATCCGGCGACTTGCCGATGACCTTGGACTTGATCGCTGCGGACTTCACGACGTCTTCGACGCCGTCGATGTTTCGCTTTACGCGGGAAAGCGCCACGAGCTGACCGTCTCGAGACTCGACGACCCAGTTCTGTTCATCGAGCAAGTCACCCTTCACGGGGTAGGTGATCAGCTCGCGACCGGGGTCATCGGCGTAAACCAGCGTCTCCTCCCGCTCGCCGAACATCGCGTCCGCGGAGGCGACCGGCTCACCATAGAGCTTCTCCTGACGCTTCTTCACATCGGCGTCAACGATCACGTCGCCAATGGCCATCGACGCCAGACTCACAGGATGGAGCCGGCAGCCCGAACTCGACAGCAGAAAGACTCCGCCCAGAAGCATGCCGGTGCAGCCGCGATGAACGAGATATCGAATACGCACGATTGACTCCAATTCAGATCCGTGATATTCGCATCACCGACCACCGGCGATCATCGAATTAACATCGTACCGGTGATTATGCAGCGGCCCACAGACCTGAGCAAGACTCGCCACGATGACCAACGCCGCGATCCGCCGTGCCACAGATGCCCGGCTCCCCGTGATGAAGCTGAGGGGCACTGATGATGCGCCGCTGCCTTCTGTTACTCGCCTCGAGATACTGCTTCGTGAAGTACCGCAGGAAGCATGATTCCGTTCAAGGCAACGCACGCAGTACAACGGTTAACCCCCAAACCGCATCCCCTGCGCCAGCGGCAGCTCCGTCGTGTAGTTGATCGTGTTCGTCTGGCGGCGCATGTATGCCTTCCAACTGTCGCTGCCGGCCTCGCGGCCGCCGCGTCACGGTATGTGTATCACGATCCAACAGCAGGACGGCGTCAAATCGCCAGAGTATGCCGCAATGCGACGTTGACCGGCGCCATATCAGGACAAGATCCAATACTCCGATCGATCTCTGTGTGAAGCACCGTGGCGAGATTGTCCGTCATGATGACGGAGTCGGTCAGCAGGCCCATTTGCTTGCCCTGGTTCGATTGTCGCTTGACCGCAACTCTTGATAGATGTCCGACCCGACCCATGTTGCTTGTGATCATGGCTACGATGGACTGGGAAAGAGCGGTGTCCAGTTGATCTGCCTGGACCACAAGGGCTGGACGGCGCTTGGCCGTTCGTAGATTGGAATCTGGAAAGAGTACGAGCACGACGTCGCCGCGTTTATAGGGCATCGTAGACTTCCATGTCGGGTCGTTCCCAATCCTCGGCGAAAGCCGCGAGTCGTGCGCGCAGTTCAGCCGCCTGGTTCTGCGAGATGCCTCGCGCGGAGAGGTCATCCTTGGCTGGTTCCGTCATGAAAGTGACGATGACTCGACCGTCCGTATGTTCCGGAGCCGGTTCGAGCAACTCGACCTTGCCGTTCTTGTAAACCGCTTCAACTGAACGAACCATCACACGCCGCTCCCATACTCGATTTGAGGCGTTTGTCCTCTTGTACTATACATTATATCGTTTAAACCATGCCGACAAGGCCGTGGCTTGAGCTATTCCCCAAACCGTATCCCCTGTGCCAGCGGCAGCTCCGTCGTGTAGTTGATCGTGTTCGTCTGGCGCCGCATGTACGCCTTCCAACTGTCGCTGCCGGCTTCGCGGCCGCCGCCGGTCTCCTTCTCGCCGCCGAAGGCGCCGCCGATCTCCGCGCCGCTCGTGCCGATGTTCACGTTGGCGATGCCGCAATCGCTTCCGGCGGCCGACAGAAATCGCTCCGCCTCCAGCAGGTTGCGCGTGAAGATGGCACTCGACAACCCTTGCGGCACGTCGTTGTGAAGACGGATGGCTTCGTCGAGGTCGTCAAGCAGACCTGAGTCCTGGAGCTTGGGGCCTGGGGACGCGGCGGGCGAGACGCCCGCACTCCCCTTGCCGTACGGGATGATGTACAAAATCGGCGCGAAGGTCTCCTCCTGCACGATCTCGTACTCGTTCTTCGCTTCCGCGATGCACGGCGTCACGTAGCAGCCGCCCGAAAATGGGTTGCCGTTCAGCTTCTCCCCGCCGTAAAGCACGCGACCGCCCTCGCGCTTGAGCTTTTCAATGGCCGTCATCATCGCGCCGACGGCCTCGCCGTCGATCAGCGGCCCCATTAGTGTGCCCTCCGCCATCGGGTCGCCGATTTTCACCTGCTTGTACCCTGCGATGAGCCGATCAGTCAGCTCCTTCTTCACGCGCTCATGCACGAGAATCCGCCGCGTGCTCGTGCAGCGCTGCCCGGCCGTGCCGACGGCGCCAAAGAGGATCGCCCGCACGGCCAGATCGAGATCCGCCTCGAGTGTCACGATAATGGCATTATTCCCGCCCAGCTCAAGAATCGTGCGACCCAGCCGTTTGCCGATGACCTCGCCGATGCGATACCCCATGCGGCACGAGCCGGTCGCGGACATCAGCGGCACGCGACGGTCGGCGATGAACTTCTCACCGATGGTCGATCCCTTGCCGATGACCAGAGAAAAAATCGCCGGATCCACGCCGGACTCCCGGCAGACACGCTCGGCGATTTTCGTCGTAGCGATCGCCGTCAGCGGCGTCTTGCTCGACGGCTTCCAGACCGTGCTGTTGCCGCAAACGGCGGATAGCGCGGAATTCCACGCCCACACCGCCACCGGAAAATTAAACGCGCTGATAACGCCAACCACGCCCAGCGGGTGCCATTGCTCGTACATCCGATGCCCGGGCCGCTCGCTGTGCATCGACAGACCGTAGAGCTGGCGCGAAAGACCGCAGGCGAAGTCGCAGATGTCGATCATCTCCTGCACTTCGCCTTCACCCTCGGCGCGAATCTTCCCCATCTCCAGGGTGACCAGCGCGCCAAGATCACGCTTGTGTTCGCGAAGGGCGTTACCGAGCCGACGGACGAGGTCGCCGCGCTTCGGGGCGGGCGTCGTGCGCCACTTCTCAAAAGCGGCCTGTGCGGCAGTGATGGTTTTCTCGTACTCCTCTGGCGTGGCCTGCGTGACGGAAGCGATCAGCTTGCCGTCTATCGGCGAGATGCTGTCCAGCTTGGCGTCGGAGCCCATCCACGTGCCGTTGAAAACACCGCGATTTACCTGCTCGAGGCCGAGCTTGCGAAGAAGGTCCTGCATGTCTGCTCCTGGGTGTTAAACGAGGGTCGTTTGAGAAATCGGATCAGGCCTCCGGATCGGCCTTTTTCTTGCCCTTCGTCTTTCGGGCCGCTTTCTTGTCAGTGTCTTTGGGAGCGTCGTCCGTGCCCCGGGCGAGCATGACGGAGACAGTGATCTTTGGCTTTTCGGCGACGGATGTACCGACAGACTTCTGCGGGCCGTTGGATTTTCCTTCGATGCCGTAATCCGACAAGCTGACGGTGAAGGACGCTTTAATGCCGAAGGCCTCCTTGATCTTCTTGCCCCTCTTGCTTTCGCCCGGCGCGACGTAGGCGAGCGTCACAGGGATCTCCACGGGGTTCTCGCGGCCGTTCATGGCGAAAGTGCCGACGAGTTTGCCTTTGACAACTTTTTCATTGCTGGGCTGCTTCTCGGCCGGCTCGAAACCGGTCACCTTGAAGACGATTTTCGGATGGCTCTTGGCATTCACCCAGGGCTCATCGCGCATGTGTTCGTCCATCATGGGCTTGCCGGTGGAAATGTCATTCCAATCAACCTCGAAGACGCCCGCCACTTCGCTGATCGTGTGCGGGTTCACGGTCAAATTGCCGGTGAGCTTCTTCGTCTGCCCCTTGATCGTCTCCTTGGGCGTCGTGGAAACGAAGACAACCTGATTGCGCTTGGAGGTCTCATCGACGACATACTTCACGACTTCATCCGGCGCCGACGCGAAGCCGACCTTTTGCGGTTCCTTCGGCTTCTCGACGAAGCCCATCCCGCCGGGCGTCGGTTGCGCGAATGTCATCGCGGAAGTCAGCAGCCAGGCCATCACGACGCAGCACATGGCCGCGCCCCGGTTTTTCCTATTGCGTACACTCTTCATGGGAAGTTCTCCACCTTCGCCGAAACCCGATGCGTCTTGCTCACCGTACTCGTTCTTCGACGCGATAAGTTGGGGTCGGTTCATCACGCACGGGATGCAGTCCCATGCGACCCGAGTGATCAATTACCCGATTGATCCGCCGCGTCGATTCACAATCGCAGGATTCTATGATAGTTCTTCGGGATGATCCGTGACAATGGGCGGCGGACCCCTCAATCAGGGCTGATGGCCGACTCGCCTGAGCCGCCGAACCCCGGCCCATCCCCCCATCAAGAGGCCCCCTGCCAGAATCACGGGCAAAGTGGCGTCCAACAGCCCCAGGACGAACATGGGCTTCTCCTCGGTCATCCGCGTGTCCTCGCCCGCCTCGGCGAACAGGGAATCCAGCTCGGCGTCCGTCTCACTATCGGACGGCGCCTCACGCTCAACCAGTACGACCGTCCGCGTGTACAGATAATGCGGATGCCCGCTGGCAACCGTCGCCCGCCGCCCCGTCACCAGCGACGCCACCATCATCACCACGCAAAGGACAAGATAAACAAAGAAAACGATGCGGAACACTTCGACCTCTTCTGCAGTGAACGATACAAACGGCAACCAACCCCAACGGGGTTGCGTCACAAACGATGTGCCGATCCGTATCGAAACCTATCCACCCATCCGTCGAAGCTGTTCGCACATGATGCCGATGGACTCATCGATGATTTCCGGCCGAACGTCGAGCACGGGGCGCAGACGGATCGAGCGCTCGCCGCTGCGAAGCGTCAACAAGCCAAGGGCAAAGCATCCCTTCCAGAATGCGTTGCGCGTCTCCGTATCCGGCAGATCGAAGGCAATGAGAAGCCCGCTGCCGCGAACGGCCGAGATGTTCGACGACTGGGCCTGAAGTTCGTGCAGTCGATGGAGGAAGCGATCGCCCATCTCCCGGGCGTTCTCCACGAGGTGCTCCTGCTCGATGATGTTCAGATAGTGCGTCGAGCGTACCATGTCGGTGAAATTGCCGCCCCAGGTGCTGTTGATACGGCTCGATACCTTGAAGACGTTTTCCGGCACCTCGTCCAGCCGGCGACCGACCATGATGCCGCAGACCTGCGACTTCTTGCCGAATGCGAGGATGTCCGGCAGCACGTCAAAATGTTGACAGCACCACGTCCGCCCGCTCATGCACATTCCGGTCTGCACCTCGTCGAAGATGAGCAGCATGTCGTTCTCATCGCAGATGCCCCGGAGCGTCGCCAGCCACTCGCGCCGAAAATGGTTATCGCCGCCCTCGCACTGGATCGGCTCGATGAGGATCGCACAGATACGATGCGGCCGAGCTTCAATCGCCGCCTTGATCTCCAATTGCGCCGCCTTCTCATCGGCAACGGCCTTCATCATTCGTTCGTTTTCCGGCAGCGCGAAGTCCAACCTCGGGCTCGATACCCGCGGCCAGTCAAACTTGGCGAAGTACTTGACCTTGTTCGGGTCGGTGTTCGTCAGCGACATGGTGTAGCCGGTGCGCCCGTGGAAGGCGTGTCGGAAGTGGAGCACGTCGGTGCCGATCTCGCCACGGCCCGCGGCGAGGTTCTTCCGCACCTTCCAGTCCATCGCCGTCTTCAGCGCGTTCTCCACGGCCAGAGCGCCGCCTTCGATAAAGAAGTAGCGATCGAGCTCCGGGATGCCGACGACTCGGGTGAATGCCTGCACAAAGCGCGCGTAGCGCCGTGTGTACACGTCGGAGTTCGCCACCTTGACCAGCGATGCTTCGAGCATGTCCTCGCGCACTTCGGGCTGGTTGAAGTAGGGATGGTTGAAGCCGATCGGCATCGAGGCGTAGAAGCTGTAGAGGTCGATGAGACTGCGCTCGCCGTGGGCGTCGTAGAGTCGGCAACCTTCGCTTCGTTCAAGGTCGATGACGACTTCAAAGCCGTCTACCAGAATGTGTTTCTTGAGTTCGCCGAGGACTTTCCCGGCGTCCATGAGTTCGATGGTCGTTTGCATGGCAGAATCCGTTACCGTTTAAGGAATCAGTAGTTCGTTGGGTTCCGAGTGCACTTTTGCGCGCCAGTAAACGTGCGAGAACACCCTGACGAACGACCGAGTGCGGGCGCACCACTTTATCGGCGAACGTCAGGCCGGGGGTAAGACTTGTCGGGGAAGGTCACTCGTTGAAGACCTTGGACATGAAGGGATCGCAGCCGATCGAGGACTTGTGGCACTTGGGATGACCCATGGAGTGCGTCCCGTAACCAACGCCCTCGCCTTCGGTGGAGATGCTGGTGATCAAGTCGGCCATGACGCAGTCCTCATGGATACCATCAAGCGGCATCCGTTCGGCAAAATGGTAGCCGCCGCCCCCGCGCCGGTCAATTTCATGTAAGTGAAAAGAAGCCGACGGACGGCAGTCCGTCGGCTCCGCTGCCAGGTTCAGCCCGTGCGAAATCGTCAATCGTGGGCGTCATCCTGCGTTTTCGTTGAGTCCTCGTCCGTCGCCACGATGCTCCGCCCCGTTCGCTTTCGTACCGCCTCGCGAAGAATGAATTCGATCTGCCCGTTGACACTTCGCAATTCATCCTGAGCCCAGCGGGAGAGTTGCTCCGAGAGCTCAGGAGAAATGCGAAGCAGAATGGACTTTTTCGACGGCATCCCTGAATTCACCCAATCCAATCACCCTTTTGCGAGTACGGCCTGCAGTCGACCGCGACGCCCTCTCCCCGCTTCTCTCACGAGTAAAGCGTCCCTGCATTCACCACCGGCTGGGCCGCCTGCTCACCACAGAGCACCACCAGCAGATTACTGATCATTGCGGCCCGGCGCTCCATGTCGAGTTCGACGATCTTCTCCTTGTCGAGGTGCTCCAGCGCCATCTGCACCATGCCCACGGCCCCATCCACGATCCGCCGCCGCGCCGCGACAATCGCCTCGGCCTGCTGTCGCCGCAGCATCGCGCCGGCGATCTCCTGCGCGTAGGCAAGATGGCTCAGACGCGCCTCTTCGACAACCACGCCGGCCTTCGACAGCCGCTCCTGCAACTCATCCGTCAGCGCATGAGAAATCTCGTCCAGACTGCCGCGCAGCGAAAGCTCGTGATCCTCCAGCGTGTCGTACGGATAGCGACTCGCCAGGTGTCGCACGGCCGACTCGCTCTGGATGTGAACGTAGTTTGAATAGTCATCCACATCGAACACCGCGCGGGCCGTGTCCTGCACACGCCAGACGACGATGGCGGCAATGTCGATCGGATTGCCGCGCAGATCGTTAACCTTCAGCTTCTCGCTGTTGAAGTTTCGCACACGGAGCGAAACCTTGATCTTCTGATAGAACGGATTGGCGTAGTGGAAACCGGCCTTGCGAACCGTGCCCTTGTATTCCCCGAAGAGCAGCAGCACGGCGGCCGTGTTCGGCTGAAGCATGAAGAAACCACACCACAGCGTGATCACACCGATGATGCCGAACACCCACGCGATGATGTGCAGCGCGGGCCATAAGCGCGATACATCTGGCGGGGCGCCTCGGTATCCCGTCGCGAGGTTGATCGACCAGCAGAGTCCGGCGACCACGCCAAGACTGAGGAGCAGTTGCAGCGGCAGTACCACCCAGCCGCTCTTGGGTATCCGATCAAATTCGCTTGCCATGACAATAACCTCCACGATCAGCTTGCCGGCCGATGCGTATTTATCATAATGATATCACATAAATATCTAAATGCAAGTGACACGAACGAAAAACTCCTAACTTGTTTATAAACGCTTACTTAGGAGAATATGATGGCCGACTTGCGATCTTCGATCGGACCCGATCCGGCCTGATCTGTCTGCCGCGCGATTCAGCGCGACTCCTCCATAAAAAAAGGCCCGAAACGGCACGTCTCGGGCCTACTCAGAAATTCTATTTCGTGCAGTCGGGCGTGATCCCTCAGGCCTCGACGGCCACCGGCCGGGAAACTGCCGGCGTCGCCGCGACCACCTTCGGGACGCGCTTGATCGTTGCTCGACTCCGCGGCTTGGCAGCGGCCTTGGCGGCCACAGCACCGTCGTCCGTGAAGAAAGAGCCGATGTCGCGAAGGCGCTTGTAGCGCCGCTTGAGCAGGGTGTCGGTCTTAACACGCTTGAGATCGCGCAGGGACTCGACGATGTACTTTTCAAGAGAGGCCGCCGCAGCCGCGGGGTCACGATGCGCCCCACCGAGCGGTTCCTTGATGACATCATCAATGAGGCGAAGCTTCTTGAGCTCCTTTGAGGTGAATTTCAGGGCCTTGGCCGCTGTCTGGGCGTGTTCCGAGGATTTCCAGAGAATCGCCGCACAACCCTCAGGCGAAATCACCGAGTAATAGGCGTGCTCAAACATCGCCACGCGGTCGCCCACGCCGATGCCCAACGCGCCGCCCGATCCACCCTCGCCAATCACGACACAAACGACCGGCACCTTCAGGCGGGCCATTTCCATCAGATTGACGGCAATGGCGTAAGCAATGCCCCGCTCTTCTGCGCCGATGCCGGGATAAGCACCGGCGGTATCAATCAGGCAGACGACCGGCACGCCGAACTTCTCGGCGAGCTTCATCTTTGCGAGGGCCTTTCGATAGCCCTCGGGATGAGCCATGCCGAAGCAGTTCTCCAGTCGCTCTTTGGTGTCCTTGCCCTTGTTGTGACCGATGAACATGCACTTGTGCGGCCCGATGCGCCCGAAACCGGTAATGATCGCGCGATCGTCCCGGAAGTTTCGGTCGCCGTGCAGCTCGCAGAAGTCGCGGACCATCATGCCGAGATAGTCGGGCGTGAGCGGCCGACGGGGGTGTCGTGCCACCTGAACCGTCTCCCAGGCGTTCAGCTCGGTATAGAGCTTGCGCTTGGCCGTAAGCAACTCAGATCGGACCGTGCGAATCATATCCGTCAGGTCGCGTCCGGTGGCCGACTGGGCCGATTCGAGCTCTTCAATTTGCTTCTCTATCCTGGCCAGTGGGCGTTCGAATTCGAGATAGCCGCCGCCATTCAGGCCGTTTGATCCATTGGTAAACGTGCTCATGCAATTCCTCAGAATGCCCGGCAACCAGTTTGATGGGTCGACACCAAGTTCATCGTTCGTAATGATCGAGTCTTGGCACTAGCTGCCAGTGGTCCGATCGGGCCTATCAGGTCGGCTCCTGTTCCGCCGCCATTACGTCGCTTCCCGCGCAGAAGCATGACGAGCCCGACTTCTCAAAGCGGCCGCGACATCTGCCCCGGCCTAAGGCCGACCGGCAACATTCGCAGCCCCTCATCCGTGGCTGAAAGGTTAGCCAACTGTCTAGTCATCGACAAGAGGCAATTGACGACTGGACTCATCGGCCGTAAGCTCGGACGCTGAATGATAGGACTCATCAATCCGTAACTCAAGAAATAGCATGATATTAACACTGATATAAACCATATCGGACCTTCGAGGATAGTTATTTTGGGACTTTGGCGATTTCAGATCAACACCGCTTTGGAGCACCCCGACCCGGTCGGCCGTCAGACCGCGCAGACTTTGCGGGATTTCGGCATTCGCGGCGTCCGGGCTGTTCGTTCCGCGAAAATCTACCTGATCGACCTCCCCGACAAGCTCGATTCGAAGCTGACCCGACGGATAGCGGAAGACCTGCTCTGCGACCCGGTCGCGGAGCGATTTGTCATCCACGGCCAGGACCAGCCGATCGAGGAGCCGGCGGAGTGCCTGCCGATCGAGGTGCATTTCAAGCCCGGCGTGATGGATAACGTCGCCAACTCGACGCTTCTCGCGCTGGAAGACATGGGCATCGAAGCCCGAAGTGTGCGGACGGCGAGGCGATATGAACTTTCGCCGCCTCCGAGTGATGCCGACTTGCGACGAATTCCTCGATTGCTGGGGAACGACTGCATACAGGAAGTCATCATTGGCACGCGGCCCATCATGCCGCCGCCGCAGCCGCCGCGGTACGAATTCAAGTTGCACACGGTCTCGATCCGCGAACTGGACGAAACCGGTTTGACTCGCCTGAGCCGCGATGGGCACTTGTTCCTCTCGCTCGACGAGATGCGGTCAATCCAGTCGCACTTCGCCGCGCAGAACCGCGAACCGACGGACCTGGAACTGGAGACGCTCGCGCAGACCTGGTCGGAGCATTGCGTTCATAAGACGCTCAAGAGCGCGATCATCTACCGCGGCGCGCCGATGCCGCTCGAAGCCGTCGGCTTGCAATCCGTCGTCTTCGAACGGCGCTACGCCAACCTTCTCAAGGACACCATCGCGCGTGCGACGACTGAGTTGATGGCTGAAGGGCGCGGGCCGGAGTGTCTGTCCGTCTTCAAGGACAACGCAGGCATCATCGCCTTCGACGAGCGCGATGCCATCGCTTTCAAAGTTGAGACGCACAATCATCCATCCGCGATCGAACCTTACGGCGGGGCGGCCACAGGCGTCGGCGGCGTGATCCGCGACGTCCTCGGCTGCGGGCTTGGCGCCAAACCCATCGCCAATACGGATGTCTTCTGCGTGGCGCCGCCGGACTGGCCCATCGACGCCGTGCCGCGCGGAGTCATCCACCCGCGCACGGTCCTCAAGGGCATCGTCTCCGGCGTGCGCGACTACGGTAACTGCATGGGCATCCCCACGGTCAACGGGGCCGTGCATTTCGACGCTCGTTATCTGGGAAATCCGCTCGTCTTCTGCGGCTGCATCGGTCGCATCCCGCGAAACCGTGTCAACAAGCAGGCCCGGCCGGGCGATGTGATCGTCGTCATGGGCGGCCGCACCGGTCGCGACGGTATCCACGGTGCGACCTTTTCCAGCGCCGAGCTGACCGATACCCACGAGGATGAATTCGCCCATGCCGTGCAGATCGGCAGCCCCATTGAAGAAAAGAAAGTTCTAGATGCCATCCTGTTGGCACGAAATTATCCCGACGGGCACGGCGGGGCGACGTGTCTTTTCTCAGCCATCACCGACTGCGGCGCGGGCGGGTTGTCTTCGGCCGTCGGCGAGATGACCGCGGAAACAGGCGGCGAAGTGGACCTGGAAAAAGTGCCGCTCAAATACGTCGGTCTGCGATATGACGAAATCTGGATCAGCGAGTCGCAAGAGCGGATGGTCGTGGCCGTCCCGCCGGAAAACCTTGACAAGCTGCTTACCCTGGCAGCGTCAGAGGATGTCGAGGCCACAGCCATCGGCCGTTTCACCGATACCGGCCGGCTGGTTGTTCGCTATCAAGGTCACGTGGTCGGCAACCTCGATCTGCAATTCCTCCATGAAGGCGTGCCGCGAAGGGAACTGATTGCGGAATGGCATGTGGTGCGAGAAGGGATTCACGCACCTGCGGAATGGCTGCTGGCGAGCAAGCAATCCAAAAAACAAAATCCAAAAAACAAAATCGACCTCGCGACCGAGCTGATCTCGCACCTCTCCAACCCCTGCGTCGCTTCGAAGCACTGGCTTGTGCATCAGTACGACCACGAAGTGCAGTCCGGCAGCGTGGTCAAGCCCTTGGTCGGCCGGAACGAAGGCCCTTCAGATGCCGCCGTCATACGTCCGAAGCTCGGCAGCGACCGCGGCATCGCCGTCGGATGCGGCATGTGCCCGGAGCTGAGCGACGTGGACCCCTACTGGATGGCCGTTTGTGCCATCGACGAGGCACTACGCAACGTCGTGTGCGTCGGCGGCGATCCGTCACGCACGGCGATTCTCGATAATTTCTGCTGGCCGCGCGTGGATCGCCCCGACTCCCTTGGCGCCCTCGTTCGCGCGTGTCAGGCGTGTTATGACGCGGCGAAGGTCTACGGTCTTCCTTTCATCAGCGGGAAAGATTCGCTGAATAACGAATTCGTGCTCGATCCGGCGGATGTGGAGAAGGTTCTCGCGGCGTCGAGAAAGCTCTCCTTCGCCCTGCCCCGAGATAACGGCCGCCCCGCGCCGCACGAAGCGAGCGGCACTTCACACTTGATGCGCGACGGCCGCATCGCGATCCCCTACACGCTGTTGATCTCCGCGGTCTCCCTGATCGACGACGTTCGACACTGCGTCACGATGGACCTCAACCAGCCCGCCGCGCAGCTCTACCTGATCGGGCAACCGACGCGCTTCGGCGAACGCGGCCCACAGGGTCGCCCGCAATTCGATCTGCGCGTCGCGCTGGAGACGCACCTGGCCGTCGCGCGAATGATCCGCGAAGGTCTCGTATGCGCCGTTCACGATGTCAGTGACGGCGGACTCCTGGTCGCCATCGCTGAGATGTGCCTCGCCGCCGGGCGTTCCTGCCGCGTCCACGGCCTCGGCGACTGGCTCGCTTCCGGCGAGCAATCCAGCCGCAGTCCGCTGCTCGTCGGCGGCGCCGACGAATCGCCCGCCGATTTCTACTTCGGCGCCTTCCCCGCCGCGTACGTCGTCGAAGTCGTAAACGAACGGCTCACGGATTTTCAGCAACGCGCGACCACGGTCCCCTCGCTGCTCCTCGCGACCACCGACGTAACCCCACCGACCGGCGAGCCGCTGCTCGAATTCGAAACGTGGGACGAACCGGCCATCGCAACAATCCCTCTCAAGGAAATCGACCACGCCTGGAAGCACCCCCTCGATTGGTGATCGCGCGTAAGTTATCGCCCCCCCCAACGCCCACGACCCCCTTCGTGACTTGCCGTTTGGCGACAACTCCGAACGCGGTTAGAATCACGAAAAGATCGGAGAACGCAAAATGCCCCCAGGCAATGCCACCCTATTCGGAAAACGTCGTCACACCGGCGTCCGCGTGGTCGTCACCGGCCAGGTCGGCGTCGACAAGAAGGACTTTCTCGAGGAAGTCGCCCGCAAGGCCGAGCAGCGCGGCAAGCATGTCCACCTCTGCAACGTCGGCGACATGATGTACAAAGAGGCGCCGGACGTCGTGCCGGGCCGCATCCTCGATCTCCCGCGCTCGCGCCTCAATACGCTCCGTCGAGCCGTCTTCAAGGATATTCTCAACCTCGCCGAACGCACCGAAAACGTCATCGTCAATACGCACGCCACCTTCCGCTGGAAGCACGGCCTCTTCGAAGCATTCGACTTCGACCACATGACGGCCTTCGACGCCGATCTCTACGTCACGCTTGTCGATAACGTCGACGCCGTTCACGAGCGGCTCGCCCGTGAGCATGACATTGTCCACACGCTCAAGGACATCATGGTCTGGCGCGAGGAGGAGATTCTGGCGACCGAGATTCTCTCCCACGCCATCGGCGGGCATGGGCGATACTACGTCCTCGCGCGCGGCCACGCCGCCTCCACGGCCGAGTCGCTCGTGCGGCTGATGTTTGAGTCGCAGCGCAAGCGGATCTACCCGAGCTTTCCCATGTCGCACGTCATGGACATGCCCGACGTGCTGGCGGAGATCGACGGCTTTCGCGATGCGCTGGCTGAACATTTCATCTGTTTCGACCCCGGCGATCTCGACGAGAAGCGCATGCTCTTCGAAGCAGCCGAGGCGACGAAACGCGGCGAGGGCAAGATCACCCTGGAAGTCAACGGCCGCATGGTCGATTTCAACGTGCCCGATGTCATCAACGTGGCGCCGGACATCGACAGCCAGATTTATGCCCGCGACTTCAAGCTGATTGATCAGTCCGACATGATCGTGAGCTACGTACCCGAGCTTCCCGGCGGCATCCCGGGGCTTTCCAGCGGCGTAGAGCGCGAGCTGCAACACGCCTTCGAAGGGACGAAAGAGGTCTACGTCATCTGGCGGCCGAAGAAGGAACCCTCCCCCTTCATCACGGAGACGGCAACGCGCGTCTTCCCGTCCGTGGAAAACCTTTTCAAGCACTTCCAGAGCAAGGGCTACATCGGCGACTACCAGCTCGACCTGCTCAAATCCAGTGCCCCCCGCGAACGCGGCCGGTTTGGTTAATACCAGCCCGAAACGACACTCCAGGCACGATCTTCCAATCCGCACCCGCAGCGTAATTCATTTGACTTTTCCGCATATTCGGTCTATGTTAGGTATGAGCCGGGGGTTCCGGCATGGCCTTTCATTTCGGGTGAGATTGAATGAACCAGCAGGTAATCCCCCTCAGTGCGCTGAGCGCCGCCCAGCGCGCCCTCGTCGAACGGCATCTGCCGCTGGTGCGGATGGCCATGCGTCGAGTCGGCCGGGCGGCGCGGCGGTTTCGGCCGGAGCGCGACGAGCGCGATCTTTTTCAGGAAGGCGTCCTCGCCCTGGCCGAGGCCGTGCGAAGGCACGACCCGTCGCGGCACTCGGGCTTCGCGGCTTATGCGATGTCGCGCATCGAGTTCGCCCTGAGTCGCTACGCGCAGGAGCAGGGGCCGGCGATTCGCGTGCCGATGATCACGCAACGCCGACGGCGTGCCCGAGCACGCGAGAATGCGGATCGGCATCATCCCGACGCGGCGCCGCGCGTGTGGAGTCTGTCCGAGCGGATGATGCCAACGACACGGCACCGCGTTCGACGCGCCCGGCCGGATCATCCGTCGGACCGTGAGGAGTCGTTTCGCGATTCCTCCCGATTGGGCGATCACCTCCACCGCGTCATGGACGAAGTCATCGGCGAGATGAAACGCTCGACCTACGGCCGGCGAGGGTATCGGCGCGTCGTGGAGGAATGTGCCCGACAACGGTGGATGATCCCCGAGCCGACGGAACAGACGCCGCTTCGCGCGCTGGCGAAGGAGCTGGGCTGTTCCGTGGGCCGGCTGACACGATGCGAGCGACGGTTTCGAGACCAGGTGGCGAAGCGGCTCATTGCCCAAATGGAGTGAGAAGATACTTCGCCACCCAAGAGCTGCGCTGCGGGGGCTATCGAATTGGATGCAGCAGTGCGTGCAGATAGCGGCCCGTCTGACTGCGGTCGGATGCCGCGATTTCTTCCGGCGCGCCTTCGGCGATGATTCGCCCGCCGGCGTCGCCACCTTCGGGGCCGAGGTCGATGATCCAGTCGGCTTGTTTGACCACGTCGAGATTGTGTTCGATGACGAGAACGCTGTGGCCGAGGTTCACAAGGCGATTGAGGACGTCCACCAGCTTGTGAATGTCGGCGAAGTGCAGGCCGGTCGTCG
Organism: uncultured Planctomycetaceae bacterium; assembly: GCA_964385225.1. Lineage (GTDB taxonomy): Bacteria > Planctomycetota > Phycisphaerae > UBA1845 > UTPLA1 > UTPLA1. Next base: position 30,515 of record CAYLOE010000013.1, on the reverse strand, counting down.
GCTCGTCGAGGACATAAAGCGTGTGGCCCGCGGCGGACCGGCCCAGTTCAGCGGCGAGCTTGACGCGCTGGGCCTCGCCGCCGCTCATCGTCGTCGAAGACTGGCCAAGCTGGATGTAGCCCAGCCCCACGTCGCACAGAGCCGTGAGCATCTGGCGGATCTTGTTGAAGCTTTCAAAGAACACGACGGCCTCCTCGATCCGCAATGCCAGCACGTCAGCGATCGTCTTCCCGCGATAGCGAATATCCAGCGTCTCGCGGCTGTAGCGCGTGCCCCTGCACTCGGCGCACTCCACGAACAGGTCCGGTAGAAAGTGCATCTCGATCCGCCGGGTGCCCTGCCCCTGGCATGCCTCACAGCGACCACCCTTGACGTTGAACGAAAACCGTGCCGCGCCATAGCCGCGCAGCTTCGCCTCGCGCGTCTTGGCGTAAAGATCACGGATCAGGTCAAAGACGCCGGTGTACGTCGCCGGATTCGATCGCGGGCTCTTGCCGATCGGCGACTGGTCGATCTCGATGACCTTGTCGATCTGGCTGATGCCGAGAACCTTGTCGTGCGCGCCGGGTCGTTCATGCGAGCCGGCGATCCGTCGCCGCAGGGCGGGCAGCAGGACCTGATTCACCAGCGTGGACTTGCCCGAGCCGGAAACGCCGGTCACACAGCAGAAGACCCCGAGCGGGATGCGCGCGTCCAGCTTCTTCAGGTTATTCTCCGCCGCGCCCTTGATCTCCAGACAGCGCTTCATCGTGACGGCTCGACGCTTCGTCGGCATTTCGATCTTCAACTCGCCGCGCAGGTACTTCGCGGTGATCGACTCCGTTGATGCCATCAACGTGGCACGAGGGCCGTTCACGAGAACGCGCCCGCCGTGGGCCCCGGCCTCGGGGCCGATGTCGATGATCCAGTCGGCCGCGTGAATGGTCTCCACGTCATGCTCGACGACCAGCACGCTGTTGCCCAGGTCGGTCAGTTGCCGCAACGTGGAAATCAGCTTGGCGTTGTCGCGCTGGTGCAGGCCGATGGTCGGTTCGTCGAGAACGTAGCACACCCCGACGAGCCCGCTGCCGACCTGCGTGGCGAGACGAATGCGCTGAGACTCGCCGCCGGAAAGCGTGGCGCTGGCCCGCGAAAGCGTGAGGTAGCCGATGCCCACGTCGATCATGAATTGCAGCTTCTGCGTAATCTCACGCACGATGGGAGCGGCAATCTGTCCGGCATCGCCGTCAAACCGCAGGGCCGAGACAAATCCAGCCGCGGCGTCGATGCTCAGCCCCGCGATGTCGTCAATGTTTCGGCCGTCGACCTTCACTGCCAGCGCCTCCGGCCGCAGCCGCGCGCCGCAACACGCACCACAGGGCCGCTCGGACATGAACGCGTGAAGACGAGTCTTGACCTCCTCGCTTTCGGCTTCGCGCCATCGACGTTGAAGATTCGGCAGAATGCCCTCGAAGGCGGCGCCGCTTCGCTCGGCATCTTCGTCGGTCGTTCCATGCAACAGGATGTCACGCGACTTCGTCGGAAGCGAGCGAAACGGGGTGGACGGCGAGACCTTGAAGGCCTCGCAGAACTGGCGGATCAACTTCGCATGCACCGCCGCCATGCCACGGCCGCCGCGGGCCAGCGGCGCGATGGCCCCTCGCTCCAGCGGCAGCGCCGGATCGGTGACCACCAGCTCAGCGTCGAATTCCAGCACCGTGCCAAGCCCATCGCACTGCGGACAGGCCCCATGCGGCGAGTTAAAGGAGAAAAGTCGCGGTTCGAGCGGCGGCAGGCGCACGTCGCAGCGCGTACAGGCGTAGCGCTCGCTGAAAGTATCATCGGTCCACACTTCGGTTTGCGAGGGCGAATGCGACGCCACGACCACGCCGTCGCCGGCCTTGAGGGCCGTTTCGATGGACTCGGTCAGTCGCGTGCGGAGGTCCGGCTTGATGATCAGCCGGTCAACCACGGCGTCGATTGGGTGCTTCTTCGCCTTGTCGAGTTTCGGCGGCGTCTTGACTTCGTACACATCGCCGTCAATCCGCACGCGCACAAAGCCCTCGCGCAAGACACGCGCGAGCACCTCCTTGTGCTCCCCCTTCTGGCCGCGAACCAGCGGCGCGAGGATCATCAGCTTGGTTTCCGCCGGGAGCGCGAGCAGACGATCCACCATCTGCGGCACGGTCTGCGCCGCCACGGCGCGTCCGCACTTCGGGCACGTCGGCGTACCCACACGGGCAAAGAGCAGCCGCAGGTAGTCGTAAATCTCCGTCGCCGTCGCGACGGTGCTGCGCGGGTTGGCCCGCACGCTCTGCTGGGCGATGGCGATCGTCGGCGGCAACCCGGCGATGTGGTCGACGTCCGGCTTGACCATCTGCCCGAGAAACTGCCGGGCATACGCGGAGAGCGATTCGACATACTTCCGCTGACCTTCGGCGTAGATAGTGTCAAACGCCAGACTGCTCTTGCCGGAGCCGGAGAGGCCGGTAATGACAACGAGCCGGTCGCGCGGAATGTCCAGATCGATGTTGCGAAGATTATGCGTCCTCGCCCCTCGAATGGTGATGCACTTGTGATCGTCGCCAGCCATAGGCATCGCCGCCGATTGGACCGTCCCGCCGCACAGCGCCGGCTACACGAAAAACGCGCCACGCATAACCCGACGATGCTACCGCGCAAACAATGAGCGGGCCAATGAGACCCTGCTGCACGCCAGCGACGATGTATAAAATCCGAGAACGATCCCCTGTTTAAGCGTGCAAGATTGTGATAGAGGTTCTTACCATGAAGATTCAATACGTTGAGGATACCGACACGCTCTATATCGAATTCCGTCCGAACGATATCTCGGAATCAAGGGACCTGGATAAAAACACGGTGATGGACCTGGATGCAGATGGCAACGTCTGCGCCATCACGTTTGAACACGCCAACGCGCGAACGGACATTCATCATTTGACCGTCGAAGGAATCGCGGCCTGACGAAGCAGCGGGCGAAATGCCCGGACGACCACGCTCCGGCCCTTGTCGATGACTTCGATGGGGCCGGCCGTCGCCGCTTCATAAATGGCCCCTTCGATTTAGACCTTGCCTTCATGTTCGGATACCGACGAGACAGCTCTGCCTGTTTTGCCGACGAGATGCTTTCGTGAATAGCGTGTCCCGCACTCCGGACAGATCCCGCTGACGTTTCCTGTGAGGTTGTAACCGCAGTTCAAGCATTGATTCTCCGAGGATCGGAGTTGCAAGCGATGCGATAGACGGCCGAATCGGATGATGATTAAGACGAGGATTACTCCGACAATAACCGTGATCAATGCCAGGAGCTTGTATGTGGTATCGAGACCCTGAGGCACTCTGGCTGTATGCAGGGCATCGGCTCCTATCACCGACAATCCAAGTACAAATACCGCCAAACAAGCCAGCCCTGTCCTTGAACCGGGCAGCCAGCGGGAAAGTCGGAAGGGCCGTTTTCGCTGTTGCCGAGACATGATCTCAATTATAACTTGTTGAACGAGCCGATCTCGCCCACCCACTTCGTCGATATAACTCTCGGCCGGCCAAATATTGCCGCGGCCGGCGTACCGTGTCTTGGCCCCGAAGGGGTCGCGGGCTGTAGCCACGGGTGGAGCGGCACGGCGGCAAAGCCGCCCGCCGCGGAACTCGTGGAAGCGTGATTCTCTTATCCTCTTCATGCCCCGTAAGGGGCAAAGGAGGCGTGATGCCCGGCACCTACACCCAGATCCTCCTGCACATCGTGTACTCCACCAGGCGTCGCGAGCCATGGATCACACCCGATCTCGCAGAGCGACTGTACCCATACATCGGCGGCATCGTGCGCGCCGAACGCGGCGTCCTCTACGACATTGGCGGCGTCGCGGATCACGTGCATCTTTACATTCGGTGGCGGCCCGATGAAACCGTCTCGAACCTGTTGAGAACAGTAAAGGCGCGATCGTCGCTCTGGGTGCATCAGACATTCCCGCAACTGGCCGCATTCGCTTGGCAGGAAGGATACAGCGCGTTCTCAGTTAGCAAGTCGCAGGAACCTGTCGTCAAGAAGTACATCTCAGATCAGGCAGAGCATCACAAGAAAGAGGACTTCAAGTCGGAACTGTTACGTCTGCTCCGCGCGCATGGGGTTGAGTTTGACGAAAAGTATGTGTTCGATTGATCCGCGGCGCACGTCGCACTTCCTCCACCCCTCGGGGGTGGAAATATTGAAACGCACCGTATTCCACGGGTTCCGCGTCGGCCCGCTAGGCGGTCGCGCCGCTCCACCCGTGGCTACATTCCTAACACCCCTTCGGGGCAATTGGCTCCCCAACTGACAAGCCCGCCCGCTCATCCGTCAGTCCGCCATCATGGCCGCCGCCCGCCGCGCCGAAACCGACCAGAAAGTCCTCGCCAACCTGCTGCGCCTGAATCTCGCCCGATCCCACACAAAGTAGCACCCCAAAGCGCAAGCGCGGATCAAGACGAACAAAATGGAGCCCTCACCATGCCGGCACATTCCCCATTCCGCGTTCCGCATTCCGCATTCCCTCGGCCCCTTGCCCCCTCGCCCCCTCGGTCCCTTTGTTCAGCTTTGTTCAACCACCAATCCCCCTTCCCGCTATCAAAAACGCGGTTGTTCCGGAACTTTCAGCCAATCTTTTTTTCACCTGAATTTCAGCCCCCTCCGCGCCCTTGGCCCCTTGGTCCCTCGGTCCCTTGGTCCCTCATTCCCTTGGCCCCTCTTTTGGCATTTTGGCGTTTCTCTCCCCCTGCCGATCAAATATTGTCCGCGCCGCAGGCAAAACTACTTCATGGCCCCAGTTGGACACGGCCGGACCCTCGGAGCGATTGCCCTCATGAAAAAACGCTACCCCTGGTTCGTCAAAGGCGATCTCGACGGCTTCTTCGGTCTCGCCGTCGATAACCTCGTGCAGGTCCTCGTCATCGTTGCCCTGTGCAAGCAGCTCTGCGGCTTTACCGATGAGCTGCTCTTTACCCGTGTCCTGCCCGGCATCGCCGTGAGTCTGTTCATCGGCAATCTCTTCTACGCCTTCCATGCCCGCCGCGTCGCCCGGCGAGACGGCAATCTCACCTGCACCGCCCTGCCCTATGGCATCAACACGCCGACGGTCTTCGCCTTCATCCTCTTCATCCTCGCCCCGGTCTATCAGCGCTACTCGACGATGCCCGAATACGGACCCGAGAAGGCCGCGGAGATTGCGTGGCAGATCGGCCTGCTCGCATGCATCGGCAGCGGGCTCATCGAATTCGCCGGGGCCTTCATCGGCGGCTGGGTTCGCCGCGTGACGCCGCGCGCGGCCCTGCTCTCGGCCCTCGCGGCCATCGGCATCATCTTCATCGCCAGCCCGTTCGCGTTTCAGATTTTCGAGCGGCCGCTCGTCGCCATCGTGCCGCTGTTCATCGTGCTCATCGGCTACTTCGCACGCGTGCGCTTCCCGCTCGGCGTGCCCAGCGGGTTGGCGGCCGTGATCGCGGGAACGTTATTAGCGTGGACGGTGCCGCTGATTCCCGGCATGGGGCCGGAGATGATGAGCGCAAGTGCCGTCGGCGCGGCATTGGGCGAGGTGCGTCAGTCGCTCGGGGCGCTCTTCGAGTCGCCCGCGTGGGACAAGCTGTATCTGCCGATCTTCAGCGGCTCGGAGGCGTGGGCCCTGCTGACCAGCGACCGCGCGCTGCTCTGGTCGTTTCTCGGCGTCATCGTGCCGATGGGCCTCATCAACGCCGTCGGCTCCCTGCAGAACATCGAATCCGCCGAGGCCGCGGGCGATCGCTTCTCCACCGGCCCGTGCATGGCGGTCAACGGCATCGGCTCCATCGCCGCGGGGCTGTTCGGGAGCTGCTTCCCGACGACGATCTACATCGGCCACCCCGGCTGGAAGGCCCTCGGAGCGCGCTGTGGATACTCCATCATCAACGCCCTGTTCTTCACGGTGATCTTTCTCTTCGGACTCGGCACGCTGTTCGTCAACATCATCCCCATCGAGGCCGGCATGGCCATCGTGCTGTGGATCGGTGTCATCATCGCGGCACAGGCGTACGAGGCCGTGCCCACGCGGCACTACCCCGCCGTGGCCCTGGGCTTCTTCCCCGCCGTGGCGATGATGGCCGTGTTCCTGCTGCCGCATGTGCTTCCGGCCGTCGGGGCGACCGAGGGCATCCTGCCGATGATCGTGCAGCACGGCGCCGCCCTGGAGACGGTGCGCACCGATGCGTGGTGGCCCGTCGGCGTACTGGCATTAGCGGGGGCCAACAGCGGTTTCGTGCTCACCGGCATGATCATCACCGCGATCACGGCCTTTCTGATTGATCGCGGCTTCCGAACGGCGGGCATCTGGTGCCTTTTGGCGGCGGTCATCACCCTGCTGGGGTTTCATCATGCCTACCGCGTGGAACCGGGGCGATATGAATACACCGCGCGCGAACTGCTCGTCTGGCAGCGCACGGAGGAAGCCGCCCAAGGCACGGCGCTGGAGTTGACCGTTCCGCCGGAGACGTTCCTGCATCGCGGCTATCGCATCGCCGCAGGATACGCGGCCGCCGCGGCGATGATGTTTGTCATCCACGCCATGCGCCGGCGGCGCAGCGGTTTTGAAGACATCATCGTGGACCCGCACGGCGGCGGGGAACAAGAAGGAACCGAAGCGTCACCCCTCGCAGGTGACGACGCAGTGGCACAAAGCGACCGAGTCACGAGCTAACGAAGCGGGACAGCAATGACGGTGTCACTTCGTCACTCGGTCACGGAATATAGCACCGACACGTCACCGTGCTGCCCGCCGGCACATTCGAACTGTGCACGGTATTCGACGTCGTCGCGTTGCCGTCGATGTGGATCACGCACGCGGCGCCGGGCGGACAACCCGGCGGGCAGGTCAGACGAAACCCCGTCGCGTCCTGCTGTACCTCGATCGACCCGCAGATGCCCTGGCCGAAGCACCGACACTGCTCGACGACGATGTTCCCGCCCCCCTGCGAGATGATCGTCTGCGGCCAGCATTGCTGACCCTGCGGCTGCGGCGTCTGGCACTGCTGCGTCTGTAGCGGCGCGCAAAGCTGACCGGAAAAGGCCGTCGGCAACGGACAGACCTCCGGCGGCGGTTCGCACGCATCATCCACTCCATTTCCGTTGCCATCGCCCTGGCACATCGTGCCCGGTCCCTGAGGCGTGCCCGCGTATCGCTCGATGCAGCATGTCGGATTCACATCGAGGCACACCGGTACACCCTGCTGCTCGAAGCAGCACGCCTGCGGGGCAATCTCGCAATCCGCCACCGGGCCGGTCACAATCGTCCCGCCTGCAAGCTGGCAACATCGCGGATCGGCATACGCACACGAACCATCCCCGAGGCAACACGGCTGCGGCGTCTCGCACGGGCCGAGCATCAGCGTGCCGCCGATCGGGCATCGGTCATCTCCCGGCTTCAGATCGACGCAGCTGCCGTCCGGCATGCAGCAGGAAAGCTGCGGCAGTACGCGATCGTCGCAGCACAGCCCGTCCTCCGCCGTGATCGTCGCCGCGACGTTCACGCCCGTCACCACGCCGTGCGAATTCGTCACGACGATCTCGATGCAATTCTCGCAGGGCTTGAAAAGGGCCTGGTTGGTCACAAACACGTGCGTCGGTTGCGGCGAATTGAACGAATAACTCGGCGGCGTCGCCCCGACCTGCACCCCGTTGAGCCACACCGTGGCGTAGTCGTCGGCGCGAAGGAAGAGCGATAACGCCGCGTTCTTGAATCGTGGATCAAGGCAGAAGCAGTGCTCATAGACGTAGTCGCCGTTCGGGCCCGTCTGCGCCGCGCTGATCCACCGCGTCCCCGGAATCGTCAGCCACGCCGGATGCGGCGTAATAACCGTCGCCGGCCGCGGCACGCTGCCGCCGCTGGCGTCGGTGGTGACGACCCACGTGTCATCGTCCTGCCCGAAGGGGATCAAGTTCCCCGTGCCGTCCTCGACACCGGAGTGGATGTCCTTGTCCAGATCTTCCGCAGGGCAGCAACAGACACCGTCCTTCGCCGTGACCGTGCCGGCGAGGTTAATCCCCGTCGGCGCGCCACCGATGTTCTGCACCTCGACGCGCAGGCAGTTTTCACCCGCCTGGAAGAACGAGGCATTGTTCGTCGTGAGGGTCACCGGCGTGGCCGCGCCGAAGCTGGCGCCAAACCCGAGGAAGTTGCCGTTGAGATAGACGGTGCAGGCATCATCGGCGCGAAGCTGGATGGTCAGCGTCGGATACTTGAAGCGATCATCGAGACAGAAGCAGAAGTCGTAGGCGTAATCGCCATTGGGACCGAAGTAGTCCGCGCTGACCCACTGCGTGCCGGGGATCGTCAACCAGTTCGGATGCGGCGAGACGATCGTCGCCGGTCGCGGTACCGTGCCGCCGCTGGCGTCCACCGTGACGATCCAGTCGTCGTCATCGTTGCCCACGGGGATCAAGTTGCCGTTGCCGTCAACGCCGGTGGCGAGATTCAGCGTCAGGTCTTCGCGCGGGCAACATTCCGTATTCGTACAGAGGACCTTGTCGAAAAGCAGTTGGATGAACAACTGAATGTCCAGCACGTTGTAGAGACCGTCGTTGTTGATGTCCGCGCAGGTGCAGTTATCGCCCGGCAGCGGATTGCCCAGCAGGCATCGAACGAACCCGGCAATGTCCAGACCGTTGATCACGCCGTCGCCGTTCACATCACCGGGGCAATCACACTCCGGCGCGACGCAGTCGCAGCAGATGTCCACCGAGCCGTCCGGATTCTGCACGATGTTTCGCGCGCAGAACATCCCCGGCGGGCAGAAGCCCTCGCACGACGGCGCCGCGCCTCCGATCTGCACGACGTGACATTCCTCGATGTGGCGACAGACGCAGTCGAGGATTTCCGTGTAGCCCGGAAGCCCTCCGCCCGGCGCTAGGTATCGCACGCACCGCGGCCGACAGGTTTCCTCGGGGTTCGGACAGATAAACGGCTTGCAGTTCTGGCGATCCTCGGTCGGCTCGCAGCTCGGCGGATCGATGACGCACTCGCAACAGATCCGTGTACCCTCGGGCGTGGTGAAGACTTGTTGCTGGCAGACATACCCCGGCGGACATCCGCCCTCACAGAACGGATCGGCGCCCGGCTGCCAGAAAACGTGGCATTCATTCGGCGAACGGCACTCGCACTCGTCGATGGTGACCGTACCGTCGAAAGCGACGAACACGCATTTCGGCATGCACATCTCGCTGGCGGGGTTGGGACACTCGACTTGCTTGCAGGATTGTCCGTCTTCCTCCGGCTCGCAGACAGCCGCTTCCTGACAGCAATCGTAGGTGATGGTGCCGTCTCCGTTCTGTGTGACGACCATTTGGCACGGCTGGCCGGTCTCCTTGCAGACCTTGCCCACGCATCCGATGAACTCGAACGGAGGTGTGTCGCTTCGCCGGAGCCAGCAGTCGCACCCGCACCGCTCGACGGTGATCTCTCCCGTGGCCGGATTCTCGGTGAGCTTCGACGCTCGACAGGCAAACGGCGTGCCGTCCGGACAAAGCCCGACGCAGTCCGTGCCTTCGGCGTTGACCTGGCACTCCTTCGGTTCGTCCGGCACGCAGTTGCAGCAGATGATCGTCTCATTGGTGAAGGGATCGAAGGTCTCCGATTGCTCGCAAACCATCCCCGGCGGACAGTCGCCCAGACATCGCGGCGGCAGACCGGGCACCCAGTCAAGATAACATTCGTCGTCCGGTTGGCAGTTGCAGTCGATGATCTCGTGCTGTCCGTTCGGACCGATCCGCAGACACTTTGCACGACAGACCTCGCCCGCCGTCGGGCATACGACCGGTTCACAGGCGAGATGATCCGGCGTCGGCTCGCAGACCTGCGGAACATCCGGCACGCACACGCAGCAGATTCGCGTGCCGCCTGTCGGCGTGGTCGTTACCTGCTGTTCACAGACCATGCCCGGCGGGCAGCCGCCTGCGCATTGAGGTGGGGTACCGGGAACCCAGGATACATGGCACTCATCCGGCGACTGACAAACGCACTCATCGATGCTGACGACGCCCTGATTGATAACGATGCACTTCGCGATGCACTGCTCCGCGGGATTCGGGCAGTCGACCGCGCGGCAGGATAAACCGTTCGATTCCGGCCCGCACTCGGTCGTCGGCTGGCAGTCGCAGCAGATCGTCAGATCGCCTGTATCGGGATCGAGTATCTCCGTGCGCTCGCAAACCTGGCCCGGCGGACAAAAGGTATTACAGAACGGCGGCGTGCCGGCCGCCCACAGGACGTAGCATTCCTCGCCTGAGCGGCAGTCGCATTCGACGACTTCGATCTCGCCCGTGGCCAGCATCTTCACGCAGCGCGGACGGCATTTCGAAACTCCGTCGGGACAGTCCATGATCGCGCAGCTCTGTGCGTCTGCCGCCGGATGGCAAATGACGCCGCGCGGCAGGGTCGCGTCGGCCTGGCTGTCCGCGGCGCCGGCGGCTTTCTGAATGGCCTGCGGCTCCGCACCGGTGATGACAGCGGCGAGGCACAGCAGCAGCACGAGAAATGCCGGATTCGATTTGCGATTCATGGACCTCTCTCCTCTTTGGCGCACCCGGTGGCGGCGATTCTAAGCACCCAACCACTCTGCGCAGTGGACCAGCCGGATCGGCATCGGGGCCGAATTCCGATACGTTCAAATCCTGATTGTTCCTGGGAAGAATTTGCAGACGGCACGGCCGCAGCCGCACACAGGTTGTGCGACACGAACCGGCATGAGTCTGATAGACGACGGCATACGCGCGCCATGTAGAGGCCGGTGAAGGGTCGGCCTCACACTTACCGATGGGCACGGACTCCTCGAACACGGTCCATGCCGTTGATCAAAGCACCCGACAACCGGGAGATGCCACGGCGAAGGTGCAGCCGGATCGAACGCCGGCCCTGCCGAGACATCGCGAACACTTGAGTGGCTAATATAATCTAATATGTGTCGTAAATCAAGTGGCGACGGCTTCATAGATGGCTGATCGAATAGCCGTTATCTCACTGCGTGTCGCTGAAGACGGACCGCTCTGCCTCCCCGAGTGCGCCGCGCTTGCGGGCTTCGTGAATTCGCGAGGATTGACGAACGGCCTTCGCCCGCGTGCTATACTCGGATCAACGGGGCGTAGCTCAGTCTGGTTAGAGCGCCTGGTTTGGGACCAGGAGGTCGCTAGTTCGAATCTAGTCGCCCCGATTCGCCTTCGGCGAATAGAGCAGGAGAGGGGAGTAAGGAGAAAGTAGAAAAAGCGATCACGCTTTTCACGCGTCAGGACGCCCATAAGGCGCAGTTGCCCTCTCTCCTGCGGTCTCCTCTCTACTTACTCCTCTCATGGCCTTTTCGTTCGAGAAGTTCATCGACTACGAGAAAACGGTTGACTCTACCGATCAGGCAGCTGCCGCCAGTTAAAAAAGTATCCGCGCGGCGACGGCTATCTCGCCGATCAACAGAGCCGCGCCTCCCTCTCGTTCTCAGCCATTATTTCCGTTGGTCGCGGCATGTGTCACAATGCCCGATCGGCGCAACCTCATCTGCGACAGCGGCGCGGCTCCTTGCGACTATTCCACACCTGCTCGGTCGAAAAGCTCGCGCATGAACGCGGCCTTGGCTTCGGCGTAGCCCTCCCGGTCATCGCCGAATCGCGGCGCCAACTCGTTCTTCAGCGCCGCGTATCGGGCAACGGCTTCCGGATCGGCCCGAAGGACATCGCGTACCGCCAGATGTCTGCGGGCTTCCTTCGATCCCTCCACGAGCATGTGCGTGTGGTGCGTTCGCGGCGAGCCCTTGATAAACAAGTGCCGCCCGGGGATGCCGAAGTCGCCTGCGTACCAGTAGCCCATCGCCCGCATGGGCTCGACGCACTCGAATCCGTCTTCGAACGTCTTCACCAGGGGCATCAGGTCGAGTACGGGCTTGGCGATCAGACCGGGGACGGACGTACTGCCGATGTGCTCCACGCGGATCACCCAGGGCTCGCATGCATGGGCGATATGGCGGCACTCATCTGCCGCGTCCGTCAGCCAGCGCGGATCGTGCGGCGCGAGCACGATCGGCTCGGGTGCCCGCCAGAGTCTTTCCGGATCGATGGTCGGTCGCGCGTCCACTCCCGAAGTATAATGCAGATGTGATGGAGCGGCGATGATCGGCCATCGCTCGACAGCACCACTGACCGTTCCAGGCCCGAATGCCCTCGTTAGCGAATTCCAATGACGAACCGGCATTCCGATTCGCCTTCGGCTGGTGAATGATCGCTACGAGACTTCGCGCCGTTGGTACATCATTTCGTTGTAGTCGATGTCCTGCAGTGGTGCAGCGGCATCGCCAAGTTCGCGGAGCATGGCCATGAGCTGGGCACGGTGGTGCACTTCGTGCAGGGCCAGTTGCGTGAAGAAATCACCCGCCGTGGCGGTGATGTGGTAACGCTTGCCGTGGTCGTCGGGGAAACTCAGATAGGTAATCCTGCGATTCCAGTCTCGCTCCGCCGCGATCGACGCGCGTGTGTTCGTTGCCTGCTCGCGCCAGGTCTTTTCGAGGACATCGAACGCGGGAGGGTCTTCGTACTTGATCGGCCACTGGTCGTAGGGCGGTACCAGTCGGCCTTCGAGGCGCTCGATGTAGTACCACTCGGAGATCATGATGTGCGCGAGCGTCGTGCCGATCGACTTCAGGCCGAGGGTGAATTCTTGAAGATATTGCTGCGGCGCGAGCGGCCGGACCGCATCCAGCACGCGCTCGCGCGCCTTGATCAGGTAGTCATAGATTCGGAGCGGGTCCATCGATGCGCTATTGTGGAACTCGAATCGTCCTTCCACAAGTCATGCGGTTTGGAAGTTCGAGTCACTCGACGCCTACCTGCCGCGGCTGCCGCCGCCACCGCGCGATCCACCGCCGCCACGGCTCCCGCCGCCGCTCCGCATGCCACTATTTCGACCGCCGCCGCCTGACATCCCGCTGCTTCGCATGCTCCTAGGCGAACTGCTGGCCGGCGAGCGCATCGACGAGCCGCCGGAGCGGGCTTGCATCCGTGGAGCGGACGGAGCCGATCCTCCGCTACGAAACGCGCTGCCACCGGAGGGACGGCTACCCCTAGAGAAACCGGACGAACTGCCGCCGCGCGACCCGCTGCTGCCGAAGCTTCGAGGTGCAGACCCGCTGCCGGTGATGCCTCGGGGAGCGGACCTCTGGGGAGCGGACCTGCTGATGCCGGGCGAGCTTCCACCGAACGTACGCGGTGAGTCGCCTCGAACTGCCGGCCGGTTTCCGCCAAAGGCGCGCGGCGAGTCACTTGAACTGCGCGGCTGGCTTCTGCCAAACGAGCTGCCCGATGGATTGGGTCGAGCGCCGCCCTGGAACGCGCTGTCGCTCCGAGGAGCCGGCCGGCGAGCATCATTGATACCGCCTCGATTGCCGAAAGGAGCAGACCGAACTTCGCCCTGCGAACGATTGGGAGCAACCTCGCGCGGGCTGCGGCCGAATCCTTCGGAACCGCCCCTGTTGCCCATCGGGGTTCTCATTCCGCCAGGCGAGCGATCGATCTCTCGGCGCGGCTGTGCACTGCTGAAAGCACTCGGGGAGCCGCCGCGACGTTGACTGTCACGTTGCACATCTCCGAACCTGCCGCTGTTGCCGGGGCCACCGCTGTTTCGCGGTCCGCTGCCAAACCCAGGGCTGCCGGGATTGCCGCGCGGATTGTTTCCAAAGCCACCGATCGAATCGCCACGACCCTGTCCACCACGAGGATTGTTACCAAGTCCTGCGTTCGGACCGCCGCGACCTTGCCCACCTTGTCCAAATCCTGAGTTCGGACCGCCGCGACCCTGTCCACCTTGTCCAAATCCTGCGTTCGGACCGCCGCGACCCTGTCCTCCGCGGGGATTGTTACCAAGTCCGGCGTTCGGGCCGCCACGACCTTGTCCACCTTGTCCAAAACCTGCACCGGGTCCACCGCGCGGATTGTTGCCAAAGCCGCCCCGCTGACCCCCCGAATTTCTGGCAAACCCACTGCCCGATCGGCTGCCAAATCCAGCACGGAGCGAGCTGAAGCCCCGCCCGCCTCGGAATCTACCTACTCCGCCGTGAAAGCGCGGGAGCGGTGGGCCGAATCGGCGACTCCACGCGCGGCCCCAACCGGCACGACCGTAGTAAAATCCGCCAAAGCCGCCGCGATGGAAGGCGCGGTGGCCGAAAGCCCATGGCCGGTAAGCCAGACAGCCGCCGCCCCAATTGAAGCCGAGATGCAGCCACGAGCCCGTGCTGAAGCCGAAGCCGAACGAGACCGCACTGTAGTAGCCGCCAATCGGCGGTTCTACCCAACCGTACACGACCTCCGGCACGTATTGCGGCACATAGATGATCTGCGGATCCGCCGGGAGGATTCCAATGAATCCTTCTTCGGTGTAGATCTCCTGCTGAGGCGTGTCCTGCAAGGCGCCGGTGGACACGGCCTGGGTGCGAAGCCGCTGAACCGTCGCTACAACGTCCTGCTGCTGATTCATGAAAGCGGCGCCGAGCGCGTTCGTCCAATCGAGTTCTTCATCCATCATCCGCAAGAGATCAGGAAATCGCGCGAGGGCCTGAACGCTCGGGTCCAGCCCCATTTGATCCAGTTGGGAAAGGTCGGAAGACGAGCTCAAGAATCGCACTGCCTGAACGATATCCATGGGATAGGTCGCCGCAGCGAGGACTTGCGCGAGCAGTGGGTCTGGATAGAGCGCCACCGGCCCGAGCAGCTCATCGAGTTGTTGAGGCGCGAGGGGGATGTACGCCTGCCCGGTGTCCGGCGCGGAGGAAGGGTAGTTGGACGTCGGATCCGGTTGGAACGACTGCATCTGTTGATATTCCTGTGCCTGCATCCGTGTCGAGAAGGCGAGGAGCAGGGCGGCTGCCAAGAGCAATCGCTGGGTTGAAACGCGGGTGTGATAAGTAATCATTGGAATGCTCCCGGAGGGTATTGAGCGAAGGTGACATCACTGGGATTGCATCAGCAACCGTCTTGTGGCCATCCTCGCGGACTATCCTCCTCACTTATATAAGACAAGCTGCAAACCGGATCGTTAGCAAATCGCCGAAAAATGCAAAAAACCGCTTGCAGGCGGCAGAAACCCTGATTTCTGAGGTCCGAGCCCGGAGCCGGTCGATTCCCCCGCCGGGCGCCTCATCCGGTGCTGGTGCGAGATTCACGCAACAAATCAACCTCCACGATCGGGCTGCAAAAAATAAGGTTCTTCACGGATTTGCGGGAACCGGTTGGCATTGGCCGGCTTTCAGCCGGACGGCTCTTGCCACCGCCTTCAGGCGGTGGATCGCGGCCGACACGTTTTCTTTCAGCCGGCTTCAAGCCGGCTTTTGACCACGCGAGAAGCCCGGCTGAAGCCGGCTCGCAAGGGTGCTTGTCTGACGGATCCCACCGACTCAAAGTCGGTGGCAAAAACCGGTCGGCTAGAAGCCGACGAAAATCGACGCAAGACGTTGGCACATCTGCCCATGCTGCCGTCGCTCCCCGGAAATCCGTGAAGAACCAAAAATAATTGCATGTTGAACAAAGCTGAATTCCCTGAATTTTACTCCGATCGGCGCAATGTTTGCGCGCGGCGGGGATTCTGAGAATAACCTTGTTCAGCGTGCGCGCCGGGGATTGCTTTGCTGCGGCGTTGCCTCGACTCTTGCAGAGCAACTGGCCAGGATCAGGCGGTTCCTGAGCCTTGCTTTCACGTAGAACGCGCGAGCGGCGTGGTCCGAAAGCCAGACAGACACTAGGCAAATAGAAGACGACAGATCGCTCCGAGCGCAGCGGCGGCGGCAAGCGTAGGAATCATTCCGAGCTTGAAACGAAAGAGACTGAGCATCGACAGGCCGGCAATGGCGAGCGAGACGCCGCTGAGTGTGTTCCATATCGGTACATGGACTCGCATTCCAAATGCCGCCGCGTGACCTACTTCTCCGAACAAAGTGTGCAGCGAAAACCAGACGGATAGATTCAAAATCACGCCCACGACGGCAGCGGTGATGCCCGAGAGTGCCGCCGATATGGCACGGTTTTCGCGCAGTGCCTCAACGAACGGCGCGCCAAGGAAGATCCAAAGGAAACAGGGTACGAATGTCACCCACGTCACGAGCACGGAAGCCAGCGTCGCGGCGACCATCGGGTGCAACTCTCCCGGGTCGCGGTAAGCGCCCATGAAGCCAACATACTGAACGACCTGGATCAGCGGCCCCGGCGTCGTCTCGGCCATGCCAAGTCCGTCCAGCATCTCACCTGGCTGTAGCCACCCGTAGGCGTCAACCGCCTGTTGGGCAATATATGCGAGCACGGCGTAGGCGCCGCCAAACGTCACAACGGCCGCTTTGCTGAAGAAGACCGCCTCCTGTGTGAATACGTTCTGTCGTCCGACCGTGGCATAGAGCGCCGCAATGGGCGATAGCCAGAGCACCAGCCAGACGAAGAGGACGCGCAATGACCGTCCCAGCGTCGGACGTGTGTGTTCGTGGACGTCTGCACCGATCGCTGAAGCCCTCTCATCGCTCGGCGGACCGGAGGGGGCGTGCCCGGTCGCCTGAAACTTGTCCGGACGCAGTCGTCCACCGATCAGCCCGAGGAGGGCTGCTCCGAGCACGATCAGCGGGAACGGCACGCTAAAGAAGAAGATGGCAACGAATGCAAAAGCGGCAATGGCAAGCATCAGTCGGTTCTTCAGGGCTCGCTTGCCGATTCGCACGACCGCCTCGATGACCACGGCGAGGACGGCAGGCTTAAGGCCGAAGAACAGCCCTTCGACGATGCGTACGTCGTGAAAACCGGCATAGAGGATACTTAGTCCGAGGATGGTCGCGAATCCGGGAAGTACGAAGAGGATGCCCGCCGCGAGGCCACCCCGCGTTCGATGCAACAGCCAGCCAACATACGTTGCCAACTGCATGGCCTCTGGACCGGGCAGCAGCATGCAGTAGTTCAGGGCATGGAGGAAACGGGTTTCGCTGATCCAGCGTTTTTCTTCGACGAGCACGCGGTGCATGACAGCTATCTGTCCGGCGGGTCCGCCGAAGCTGTTAAGGCCGATATAGACCCAGGTGCGAAGGGCTTCACGAAAGGTGACGCGCTGAGCAGGCGCGGCGTCCTCCCCGGAGGGAACGGTTATGGCCGAAATCGACGTCGCGTCAGACTCTGGTCCTGGCTCGCTCATATTTTCGTCTCGCCGACAAAGTCAAGCGGGCTGAAACTCCGTTGTTGTTTAGCCGCGACGCTGAGATAATATACTGAATTCACAATCGGGGTGGTCGCGCGGAAACGGATGCCGCGCGGCAAACGGCACAGTCCGAAGGCGGGCCGGGCGCTACTGCACGGAGGCAACGGGCTTCAAGTCCTTCGCCGGGCGCCTCATCCTGTTCCGCAGGCCGGGACGGCGATTCGATTCACGCAGCAAATCCACCTCTACGATCGGGCTGCAAAAAATAATAACATGTTGAACAAAGCTGAATTCCCTGAATTTTACCCTCGCGGGCGGCGGGGCCGCGCGGCGGGAGGATCATGTCAACAGGCCTTGCTCATCGTGCGCGCCCTTCGGGCGAATTCTGCATTGCGAAAAGAGGTCAAGGGACCGAGGGATCAAGGGCGCAAGGGGCCGAGGGCGCGGAAGGGGCACGCTTCGCGGGCGAGCGGTTCGAGATTGGCGCGGCGGTGCGAATGACGGAACAGCGGTCGTGGTGGGTAGTGCCCATCCTACAAGTCCGAATTGCGAATGATGAATTACGAATGACAGAAGGGGAGGCGGCTCGCGGTTGTGTTGGGCAGTGCCCACCCTACAAGACTGAAAAATCATCCTGACACCTTTTTCGGCCCTCAAGACTGAAAAATCATCCTGACACCTTTTTCGGCCTGACACCTTTTTCGGCCCCGAGCGCTGAGCAACTCTTCCCGTAGAAGGCAACTCCATGCGCGCAAGTTCCGCACTCCGAATTCCGCGTTCCCCTGGGTTCCCGCGCGTTCAACTTTATTCAACCTCAATCCGCATTTCCGCCTCAAGAGCCGGGTCTGTTCAAGCGAATTCAACGTTCTTCTTTTCACCGGAGTATCGACGGTGACCACGGCCTTCTCATGCAAGCGAGCTTGGGTTTGAGATACGACAAGGTCGCGTTTCGTTCGATTCGCAGGAGCTACTTGAGCCGCAGCCCGAGGTTCCTTGCCAGCCGGGAAAATATTCCCTCTCGCCTGGCCGAGTAGTCCATACTCTATATCGTGTTCTTATAGGCACTTATGCTTCAATAGGTTACATGTGCGATGGAATCTCTCGTAACCTGCCATGACCCCCAGGCATCGACTTTAGGTGGTCCGACGGCCGTGCAATCGATGATGCGTTGGTCTATAATGCATCCAAACCGACCTGCCGGAGCTGTCTCGCGTAACTGATGGAGTCGGCTCGCCCGGCAAGACCTTCAAAGTTTATGCGTTTGGAATAGACGGGTGCCGCGTGGTCCCGTTCGCGAAAAACGGCGTTGCCGAAAGTAGTCCGGTATCATTCAAACCTATTGGAAGGAGTATCAACATGAAGCGAGTTTGTTGCATCGCGCTGGCATTGGCGATGGTCTGCGGCCTCAGTGCGTCCGCCGCTTTCGCCGGCCCCGGTTGTTGCAAGTCGAAGATGGACACCAAGAACACGACCATGTCCGCCATGACGTCCTGTTCGATGGGCGAGTTCCCGCACATGACGTTCCTCGTGGGCGACAAGACGATGGATTGCCCGTCGGCTGCCGAGAAGGCCGCCGAAGCCAACGGCGGCAAGGTCCGCTTCGCCGTTGCGAATGAGACGTTCGACTGCAAGGACAAAGCCCTCGCCGCGCTCGCCGATCAGTCCGAGCGCTATGTCAAGCGCTACATGGCGATCGC
The DNA here is from genome assembly GCA_964385225.1 of uncultured Planctomycetaceae bacterium. GTDB lineage: Bacteria > Planctomycetota > Phycisphaerae > UBA1845 > UTPLA1 > UTPLA1. The sequence continues at coordinate 11,629 of CAYLOE010000013.1, read as the reverse complement.
AGCGATCGTCGATGGCAAGCTCGTCTACTGCAAGGATGACCTGACCGGTTGCGGCGAAGCCAAGACCGCATCCGCCGACGGATCGAGCTGCAGCAAGGCCAAGACGATCGCCCTCACCAGCGCCGAAGAAGGCAAGAGCTGCAGCTCCAAGAAGGCCGAACTCGCCAAGGCCGAAGGTTCCGGTTGCAGCAAGTCGAAGGCCACCCTGGCCAGCGCCGAAGAAGGCAAGAGCTGCAGCGCCAAGAAGGCCGAACTCGCCAAGGCCGAAGGTTCCGGTTGCAGCAAGTCCAAGGCCACCCTGGCCAGCGCCGAAGAAGGCAAGAGCTGCAGCGCCAAGAAGGCCGAGCTCGCCAAGGCCGAGGGTTCCGGTTGCAGCAAGAGCAAGGCCGGCGCGGAAGTCGCCAGCTTTGCCAAGAGCTGCTCGACCGGTGACATCGCCTGTGTCTCCAAGGAAGAGTTCGGCAAGCTCGTCAAGTCCAGCGACACGAAGTTTATGGTTCTGAACCGCAGCTTCGACAGCTACGACGACGCCGCCAAGGCCCGAGACACCGCGATGGGCTCGGTCAAGCTCGTGAAGATGAAGTACATGGTCGACGGCAAGGAAGTCGGCTGCTCCACGCAGGTCTGCCCGTCGGCCAAGAAGGCCGGCAAGGTCAGCTATGTAGTCGGCGAAGACAAGACCGGCTGCGAGGTCACGGCCCGCATCGCCTTGGCCAAGGCCCAGTACGACGCCGCCAAGAAGGCCGCCGACGAGAAGCTGGCAAAGATGTAATTCAGCGTCGGATTCATTCAGCTCAGCTGTTTATCGAGGCCCGTCGGCAACAAGCCGGCGGGCCTCGTAAGTTGAATGACAAATGGCGAATGCAAGCAGGACGGCGAACTTGTCCGCTTCGGCCGATTTCACTAAAATATCAGCGGGAATCGACCGTGACGAACGAACAATTTACTGCGATGATTCGAGCGACACCTTTCCTCCCATTCCGCATCCACCTGGCCGACGGCCGACACCTGAACGTCGAGCATCCCAACTTCATCATGCGATCTCCGAGCGGACGTTCGGCCATCCTCTATAAGGCAGACGATACGTTCGAAGTCATCGATCTGCTGCTTGTCTCGACGCTCGAAGACATGAACGGCACTCGCACGAACGGCCGCAAGAAGAACAAGTAAGCCATCCGCGACCGATCGTAAGTTGATGATGCGATTGTTATGCGTAATTCGCCCTATGTAATTATCACTCGCCTTCGACCGATTGGCCGCGCTTTTCCAGCATCTTCCCAACCATTAGTCCGATTTCAAACAGCATGTACATCGGCACGGCGAGAAAGAGCATCGTCGCCGCGTCCGGTGTCGGAGTCAGGATCGCCGCGAAGGCGACCACGCCCAACAGTACGTAACGCCGCGCCGCCGCGATCGTCGCCGAGGGCAGGACACCCAGCACAATGAGAAACACGACGACAATCGGAATCTGAAAACCCAGGCCGAATGCCAGCGCAAGATTCACGACGAATCCCAGATACTCCGCGATGGAGAAGAACGGCTGCACGTACTTCTGCCGCCCGGCCGACTGCAAGGGGGCGTAATACGTCTCGCCGTCGTACTGCACGCTCAGCCGTCGCTTCGACCGATTGATCCAGATGTCTCCGTCCGTTGGCGACAGCGGATCTTCCATGAGCACCGGGGCCTGCAGCGGCATCTCGTCCGGATGCGCCGTCTGCACATGAACCGGAGGGGCAGTCCGCAGCCAGCGATACAGAAAATTGTCGTCATCCGGCAGCGGCAGCCACATCGAGACGGAAATCAGAAACTTGAGCAGGCCCGACAGGACAATGGCGATCATGAACGACGCGCCGACAACAAACAGGGCGATCGATGTCGGCGCAAAAGCGCGCACGATGCGTTGCTCGGAAGGGTACAGCCCCGCCGCGACGAAGAGCCAGATCTGAAACAGCATCCACGGCGCCGAGAGTACGAGGGCGAATTCCATCGTGATCTTCACGTATTCGATGAAGCTTTCGATGGGGTTGAGCTGGACCATCCGCGGGTCGTAGCCCAACTCTTCCATCGTCACGGTGTAGGGTGCGTTGAGCGTCTCGATGATGAAGCCGCCGGCGCTCCAGCAGATGACCACGGCCACGGCGAAACCGAGCAGGGCATAAATCACCCGTCGCCGCAGTTCTTCCAGATGATCGCCGAACGTCATCCGCGTTGCGTCGGGATCACGGTGCCGTGGTCTAAACAGGGCCATAGTCCGGTGGCGTCCTGGGCAAAGGATGAGTTGCAGATGACGAATGGCGAATTACAAATTACGAATGAAACGGCCGCGAGCCGCGCGCATCGTGAATCACCGGATCATGCGAAATCTTTGTCATTCGCAACTCGTCATTTCACTCGGTTACTGTGCATCGCTCGTTCTCGTCAACTTCCCCGGGCCTGTCGCAGCAGGGCCTGGTAGTCGATCTTCCCGGTTGAGGTCTGCGGCAGGGTTTCCAGAAAGACGAAGGTATCCGGGATCATGTACGCCGGCAGCGTCGCCGCGCTGTGCTGCTTCATGGCGATGATGCCGAGCTTCGCGCCGGGTTTCGGAGACAATGCGGCCTGTATCGTCACCGCATCGCCACCGGACGAGAAGGCAATCGCCGCCGCCTCGGCTACGCCGGGATGTTTGTACAGGGCTGCCTCAATCTCGCCCAGCTCGATCCGGTAGCCGTGGCGCTTGACCATGCGATCCTTCCGGCCGAGAAAGACAAAATCGCCGTTTTCATCGGGCCGCACGACGTCGCCGGTGTTGTAATAGCGCTCGCCGTCGAACGTAAGAAAAGCTTTCGCCGTCCGATCGGGGTCGGCCCAATAGCCCTGCAAGACGGGCTTTCCGGCAATGTAGAGCAGACCCTCTTCACTGTGCGGCACCGGCTTGCCGTCATCGCCGATGACGAGATCCTTGCAGTGCGAACAGGTCTTACCGATCGGATACGGTTCCTCGCGCTCCGGCGGGATCATCCTGGGCACTTCGAAGTACGTACAGACGTTCGTCTCTGTCGGTCCGTAGAGATTGAAAAACCGCGGATGCGGCCAAAGCTCGCGCAGTCGGCGCAGGTACTTCACCGGGAAGACCTCGCCCGCGAAGTTCACGATTCGCAGACTGGAACCGTCGCACTGCTCAAGCTTTCCGAACTGCGTCATGAGCGACAGGATGGATGGCACGGAATACCAGCAGGTGATGCGGTTCTGCTCGATGAACGGTCCCAGTGCCGCGGCGTTCTTGCCAAGTTCCTCGGAGATGATGTACAGCGTCGCGCCGTGCTTGATCGGCACGTAGATATCGAGAATCGACAAATCGAAGTGAAACGGCGCATGACTGGTAAAGCGATCATCCTGCGTCGGCGAGAAAACATCTGTACACCAATCGACGTAGCTCGTGCCGTTCTCCTGGCTGAGCATCACGCCCTTGGGAAGACCCGTCGAACCGGAAGTATAGAGAATATACGCCAGATCATCCGGCGCTCGCCGCGCAACGTTCGGCCGTGTTGTCGGCTGTTGCGACAACGCATCGGCACTTATCCATTGCTTCGCGTCGCCGAAGACCATGATCCCGCCGGGCAGATGACCGTTTTCGCCGGGTTGTTCGAAAATTGCCGTGCAGCGATGATCGACAAAGGCCGCCTTCACCTGGCAATTCGAGAAGATGTAGCGGTTGCGCTCCGCCGGCGCCGTGTAGTCCACCGGAACATAAACACCGCCCGCCTTGAGAATGCCGAAGACGCACGACAGCGAATTCGCTCCCTTCGGCAGACAAATCCCCACGCGGTCGCCGGGCTGCACGCCGACGGACACCAGCCAGTTGGCGACGCGATTGGCTCGCTCGTCGAACGCGCGGTAGGTAAAGGCCTCTCCCGAAGGATCAACCACCGCGGGACGGTCGGGCACGCGGGCAGCGCTGTTCTCCAGATAGTCCGAGAGTGTCGTGAAGGCGGCCATTCAGCGACTTACCCCTTCTTGGTGGCGACGAGACCGGCCATGCCTTCGATCGTGTCGAAGTACGCGACATTGCCCGCTTCGTGGGCGTCGAAGGCGATGCCGTACTTCTCCTCCAAGTGCCCGATGAGCTGTAGCAGCTTGATCGAGTTGAGGATTCCGCTCGTACGCAGCGGCAAGTCATCGGTCAGATTCTCCCGCGACTCGCCGGGCAGAAACTCCTGCAGAATGTAATCACGAAGGTATTCTTTGACGTCGCTCATGGCTGCTGTCTCCCTGATAGTTTCGTCGTGGTCAGGTTTCCCCTGCTCGAACTATTCTAATCGTCGCATCCGCCGATGACCTTCCGCAGCCGCGGGTCGGTGCGAATCTGCTCTTCCAGTACCTCGAAAATCAGCCGATGCCCCAGCTCGTTCGGATGATTGTCCCATTCCCTTGCCCGCAGTTCCTCCAGCGAACGCGTCCCGAAGGCGCCGACTGCATCCAACACGGGAAGATTCAAGTCCGACACCCGGTTCAGAACTTCCCGCGTCTGTCGCTTGAGCAAATCGCGTTGCGCCGGAAATGGAATGATCAGGATGACCGTCTCGATACCCTTCTCATCGAGCCGACGCTTGGTCTCACGGATACATCCCTCGATGACCTCCAGCCGATACGGTGCAATCTTGGAGGCGATGCGACTGGCGGTATCCGAACGCCGAAGCCGCGCCTTCTCCGCATACTCCTTCAGGAAATCATACTTCAAATCGTGCCCGTCACGTACCAGGGTGGCGAGATGGCTGGACCACTCCGGACCGAAGGCCAGGTAATTCAGCACGAGAAATACCGCGTCGGGCTCGAACTCGGGCGTGATCGAAATCGCCGTATCCATCAGTTGCGTAATCATGTAGCCGGGCACCGAGAAATTCATGATCTCATAGCGGAGCCCACGATCGCACGGGGGGTCGGCGTTCAGCCGATCTTCGAGCAACGCTTCAAAAGTATCCTGCACGGCGATGCACGAACCGAAAGAGATCGACGAACCCGCCAATGCCATTCGGCGAACATTCGGTGGCCGGGATTTTTCGTAGTCCTTGTCGCGCTGGCCCCATCGGTTGGAAACCAGACGGTCGCCTTTGAGCGGAATGTCCACATTCGGCTTGATGTCGTAGCAGAGGAAATCATCGCGGCGGCGAATGCCTTCGGTGTCCGCGAAATTCAGCCAGTCGGGCGGCGGCGTCTTGAGCATCGCCAGATTGCTGAGCAGGCCGCGGCGCGTGCGGGCCGTCTGCTGTGCTCCGTCGAGCAGACCCTCGTAGTAGCCCGCCGTCAGTTCGGCCTCATCCATCGCGGAAAGTCCCGTGCGGCCCATGATCTCCAGGGTGCGCTCGGCGCGGTTTTCGGGCTCTTTGTCGCCCAGCTTGTACTTCCACCCCGCCGCCAGCACGAGCACAAGGAGCGTGGGGATGGTCATGCGCAAATGAAAATAGAAGTCTTTCTGGATCATCCGACCTTCCAGTACGTCAGCATGTCGAGCCACTGGGTCAGGGACTTCGCATTCCACATCGACCACAACACGGTAATTGTTGAAAACGTCGCCAGAATCTTGACGCCGCGAATCAGTTGATTCGGCTTCTGCGGCGGCTGACCGATCTTCATCGGCGCCGGCTTGGCGCGCGTCTCGATCAACACGTTCACCAGCACGAGCACGCCGAGAATCCCCCAGAACAGCACGTCATGCCATTCCATGTGGATGACGCCGCGCAGCCAATAGACCTGGTACGCGTGAAGGAACCACGTCACGCCGAAGACGATCAACGTAGCGACGGCCGTGGCCTTCAACTCTCCAATTTTTCGTAACCGGAAGAAGACGGGGTAATACACCATCTTCACCATGAAGTCTTTCCAGTAAATGTTGATCCGCCGCCAGAAGTCCGTGAAGCTCTCCGCGAAGAGAAATCGCCGGTGCGTCTCCGGCAGGTTGAAGCCGAACAGGTGCATCATCCCGATGATGATGTGGTACTGCCCCGAGAGTCGCAGATAAAGCAGATACGTCAGCACCATCGCCACGACGAGTCCGCCGAAGCTGGTCACATCGTCCGGCGCCGGGTTCGGCCGAAGATGATAGATCAGGCGATAGACCAGCAGCTGTCCCAGGCCGCGGGCCATCCATCGCATGCCTTCCTGGGCCTGCCGATGAAACTCGGCGTTGTAATAGGTGCTTCGCATCGTCTGATAGTCGACGATGGGAAACAGCAGAAAGTAATAATTCGGAAGGATGAAAAAGTAGGCCAAATAATCGAGAAAGCTGCCGGCCGATCGCGCCTCGCGCAGGTCGTACATGTAGATCATCATGCGGAACATGAAGATCCCGCCGAAGACCGGCCAGAAGGACGACAGGATGTCGCCCGTATAGGCGGATTGCGGCACATGATTGCGAAACACCAGGCCCGCGACGCCGATGAGCGTCACGATCGCGACGCGATACCAGTAACCGATCGGCAAGTGCAAAATGAAATAGAACAGCAGCCCGGCGCCGATGATCGCACCGGCCGTGATGGGATGCAGCAGGGCAAACGCCCCGACAACGGAGAGCAGCACGAAGAACGGCTTCTTCCACTTCAGCGGCAGCCAGTAATGAACTGCAAACCCGGCCGCAATCAGGGCGGTCAGTTCGCCGAAGATACGCCCTTCAATCTTGAACGCGAAGATCACAAAGAGAACGGCCGCAAGCTGCACAAGCAGCAGGGCATACTTCACCGGGTCACGGGTTGCGTTTCGCTCGGCGATGGCGAGAGGCATGGACATGAGGTCGAGAGTTCCGTGCTGCTGGGCCGCCACACGACCGGTCATAGTCGCGTGAGGCAGCCGCACCGTGCATGCTGTCCTCTCGGTCCGGCCTCGATGATTCGGGCAGGTCGCCGACTATCGACGTAGATTCCCTGCGTGTCAGGTTTATCGGAGGACAGGAAGTCCTTCTGTGGTTTTATGCTAGCCGGAGGGCATGGGGCGTCAAGTTCTGCGCTTCCCAGCGGCAGCCGCTCCGTTCGTATTTACAGACCCATCATGCTGGCGATGATATTCCGCTGAATTTCGGACGTGCCGGAGTAAAGCTGGCTGCCGACGGCGTCGCGCAGGTCGCGCTCCAGTTCGCACTCCGTCATGTAGCCGTAGCCGCCAAAGACCTGGATCGCATCCAGCGACGACTTCACGAACGACTCCGACAGATACAGCTTGGCCATCGCCGCCTCGGCCACCGCCGACTTGCCCTGATCCTTCAGCCAGCCGATCTTATAGACCAGCGGCCGCGCCGTCTCCAGCCGCAGCTTCATATCGACGATCCGATTCGCCACGCTCTGGAACTTCCCGATCGGCTTGCCGAACTGCTTTCGCATCCGGGCATACTCGACGCACTTCTCAATCTGCCGCCGCATCGTCCCCAGACAGCTCGCCAGGATGCAGCTTCGCTCCCACTCCATCGAACAGTTGAACACCTCCGCCCCGCGACCCTCCCGCCCCAACAGGTTCGCCGCCGGAACCTCGCAATTCTCAAACACAATCTCCGCCATCGGGCTTGTTCGCAGCCCCATCTTGTCGATCTTCTTGCTGATGGAGACGCCGGGGAAACTCTTCTCGATGATGAACCCGCAGATGCCCAGCACGCCCATCTTTTCATCGAGCGTGGCGTAGGCGACGATCAGGTCCGACACCTGGGCATTCGTGACGAACATCTTCGTGCCGTTGAGGATGTACTTGTCGCCCTGCTTGACCGCCTTTGTCTTCATGGCGAAGACGTCCGAGCCGCTCTCGGGTTCGCTCGCGCCGTTTGCCCCGATGAGCGACCCGTTGCACAAACCCGGCAGGTATTTCTGCTTCTGCTCCTCCTTTCCGTAAAGCAGGATCGGCACCGAGTTCGTCCACAGGTGCGCGTTGATCGAAAACAGCAGCCCCGCATCCTTGCAGCCGTAGCCCAGACCCTCCATGACTGCTATCGCCGTGGACACGTCCGCCCCGTTGCCGCCGTATTGCTCCGGCACGGGCAATCCCTGCACACCAAAGTCCGCGCATTTCTGCCAGAAGTCGCGCGAGAATTCGCCCTTGTGGTCGCGCGCGATCATGTCGTCGGCCAGCGACGTCCTGGCGAACTCAATCGCCGCACTCTGCCATTCCTGCTGCTCCGGTGTCAGTGAAAAATCCATGCGTGACGACCTTTCGTATGTCGCGTTTCCGCCCTCGTCGTGGCACTGGCGAACTCGGCCGGTGCAGTCCTCCCATTCTAGCACGGGCATGCACCCGCCCGAAACGTTTCAGGAATTCTGGAAAAGCGGGCCGAACAGGGTGGATTCGCAAGTACCTGCACGTCGCGCGAGCGGAAATCCGTGGAAACAGAAACGCTCTTGTCATCCCCCCCGTAGGAACGAGGCGTTGTCGAATTAGATGTTGCCACTGACTCGCGGCAACTGACACCGCACTCCATTGGGCACCCACATCAGGCAAAATCGTTCATTTTCGGGCTTTCTTGACCCAGGCGCCCATTGGATTGCGACTTCTGCTATGATGGCACGTAGCGAGCCCGCCGAGGATTCATTCCGCATTGTGAGGGAGAGATAAATGCTGTTCAGCCCGCGCAGGGGATGGGCCATCCACCAAGTCGTATTCATCGCAACCGCAATCGCCGTGTTGGCAGGTATGCCGCCGCATGCCGATGCACAGTCGGCCCGTGCCGGTGTCGATCTGTTGGCGGACACCGTCGTCGCCGAGCCGCTTCGTGTCGTCGGACCGCTTGCAGGTCGAGACGCCATTGAAGTCGAGCTGAACCGCGCGGCCTTCGATCAACTCCGAGTCGGACCGGCGAAGCGCCGCATCCAGTTGCCCGTCAGCCAAAGCGAGTCCATCGCCCTCGACCTGGAGCGATTCCGAATCGTCGGTGACGATGCTCGCTTCGTCGTGGCGTCGGCCTCCGGCATCGCACCCACCGCGATTCCCGACGTGGTCATCCTTCGCGGACGCGTCGCTGACGAGCCGCATTCTCAAGCTTACCTCGCACTGAGCGCCGACGGCATCGCCAACGGCTACGTCGAACGCGACGGCCGAACCGTATACGTCTCAACAGCCCCCGATCGTGCAGGTTTACAAGTCGGCCCGCGCGCCGGCAAGCCGATCATGACCATCCACGAATCGACCGGCGCCTTCTCGCTGCCGGAATTCGCCACGCTCTGCGGTGTCGAGGGCGCCGAGCATGTGATCGATCTCTCAGCCCAGCCGCGCGGCAGCATAACCAACGAGCGCGGACCTCGAATCACAAAAGTTGCCATCGAAGGCGATCAGGCGTACGTCAATCTCTTCGATAACGTCACCGATGCCCAGACCTACGTCATACAACTCGTCGGAGCGGTCAGCGACATCTACATCCGCGACCTGAACATCCAGCTCGTGCTCGAGTTCGTCCGGCTCTGGCCGGACGGCGGCGAGCCCTTTGTCGCCACCGACATCTACAGCATGCTCAATTACTACTGGGACAACGAGCCCTGGTATCTCTACAACTACGTTCATCTCTTCAGCGGCCGGCGTGACACCGGCTACGGCGGCATCGCGTTCGTCGGCGGCACCTGCCAGGGCTACGCCCACGGCGTCAGCGCCTTTATGCTCGGCAGTTTCCCCACGCCGCTGGGCGACCCGCATCTCGGCAATTGGGATGTCATCGTCGTCGCCCACGAAATGGGCCACAACAGCGGCACCTACCACACCCACGACGGCTACAACCCGCCCATCGACCAGTGCGCCGGCGGCGTGCCCGCACGCAGCACCATCATGAGCTACTGCCACATTCTCCCCGGCGGCACGACCAACACCGATCTGCGCTTCCATCGCCGCGTGCAGGATGTCATCGAGAACGAATTCCTCACGGAAAACTGCTATACCTACGACTGCAACAACAACGGCATCGACGATGCCGAAGACATCCTGCTCGGTACCTCTCTGGACACCAACAGCAACGGCATCCCCGATGAGTGCGAAGACTGCAACAACAACGGCATCCTCGATGACGAAGACATCTTCCTCGGCGCCTCGCAGGATGTAAACGGCAACGGCATCCCCGACGAGTGCGAGCCCGACTGCAACGCCAACGACATCCCCGATGCGTGGGAGTGCGACCTCAACCCCTCCAACGATCAGAACGGCAACAACGTCCCCGATGAATGCGAGCCCGATTGCGACGGCAACGGCATCCCCGATTTTCTCGACATTCGCAACGGCACCTACGTCGACGTCGACCGCGACGGCGTGCCGGATATCTGTCAGGACTGCGATGGCAACGGTGTCTCAGACTGGATCGATCTGGGCCGCGGAGAAAATCTCTTTGTCGCCGATCGCAACGGATTCGTCCGCGAATATCACCGTCGAAGCGGCTACCCGATCGGTAACTTCGGCGCAGGCCAGCTTTCCGATCCGCACGATTGCGTCTTCGGGCCCGATCGGCAGCTCTACGTCGCCAGCTACGGTGACGACCGCATCGTCCGCATCGATGTCGACACCGGCGCCGTCAGCGACTTCGTCAATGTCGGCAGCGGCGGCCTCGACGGTCCCAGCGGCCTTCTCTTCGGGCCCAATGGCAATCTCTTCGTCGCCGGGCGTCTGAGCAACGCCATCTACGAGTATGACGGCGGCGCCGGCGCGTTCGTGCAGGTCTTCGCCTCCAACTTCGCCGGCACCCAGCCCTTTGGTCTGACTTTCGGCCCGAACGGCGATCTGTTCGTCTCCTGCGCCAACAACACGGTGCGACGGTTTGACGGCACAACCGGCGACTTTCTCGGCGTATTCGTCACGTCCGGCAGCGGCGGCCTGGCCAGTCCGCGCGGTCTTGCCTTTCTTTCCAACGGCAATCTCCTCGTGACAAGCTCCACCAATAACTTCGTCCTCGAATACGACGGCGCGACCGGCGCCTACATCGGCGCTTTCAATCAGTCCATCGCCACCCTCTCTGCCTGGGGCATTCGGCTCGGACCGGACGAGACGATTCACCTGGTCCAGTCCGGCAGCCCGATCCGCGTCTTTGAGTTTGCACAGAACGGCGTCTTCGTGCGCTCCTACGTCCGCGGTGACGGAGGCCTGCCCATGCCGACCGGTCTCGCCTTCCGACCGGGCTATGTGAACGATTGCAAAAACAACCGTGTCCTCGACCGATGCGAGCCCGAGTGGACCGATATCGGCCTTTTCGTCAGCACGATGCTGGCCGACCCCCCGGACGCGGAGCTGCTCTGCCTCTACGACCGCAACAGCGACGGCGAAATCAACGGCCTCGACATCGCGGCGTTCCTCGAGGACCTGTTACCCTGAGGCGGTTGCTCCCTGAGCTGCTTGGCGATGATCGGTTCCGTGCCATGATGCATTCGCGTCATTGAGAATCTTCTTGCCCAAATGAGCTGTAAAGATTCACATGACAAATGGATCAAATTGGGGGGGGGGGGGGGGGGGGGGGAGCCACCACACCGGAGAAAACCAAAAAAAGAGGCGGACCCCCGCAAAACAAGAGGCGCGCTCCCTCCGCCCCCACCCACCCCCTCCCGTCGTGGGGGTAGACGTACCGCTCGACCAGCGTCGGCGTGTCCGAGGCCCCCCCGCCCCGGGGGGCCTCCCGGTAGACCGCGGCGAGCCTCCCCCAGTCCTCCTGCCC
>CAYLOE010000012.1:0-160183 GCA_964385225.1 uncultured Planctomycetaceae bacterium | reverse complement strand
GGAATGATCAGGGTGCGGGTTGCGCGGTGGGGGGTGGTTCGGGGATGCCGGAGGTTCGTTCGCCCATGAGGGTGATGGCGCCGATGAGGACGACGAGGATGAGCGCGGCGATGACGATGTACTCGGTCGCGGAGGACTTGTCGCTGGTGGGAGTAGGGTCGGATGGGTCGTGGGAAGTTTCCTGCGTCGGCGAGTCGTGCGGGGTCATTTCGATTGCTCCCATGTTCGATCGCGTGCGGCTTGAAGGGATTGCCGCGATGGGGCCGACGGATGGCAATCCGTCGGCTTCGTTTCGGAACGGTTTTTCGCCATCTTCGGCCTGCGGGGACGCAGGCCGCTACATTCGGCGCGAATCGCTACGCCGGCTTCTCGAAGCGAACGCAGTATATCGGCGGAAGGTGTTCGGCGATGGTCTGCCACGAGTCGCCGTCGTCTTCGCTGACCCAGAGCGAGCCGGTCGTGGTGCCGAAGGCGAGTACGCGGCCGGTTTCGTCGATGTCCATGGCGTGGCGGAAGGTGATGTCGTAGGCGTGTTCCTGCGGCAGGCCCTTCGAGAGCTGCTCGAACGATTCGCCGCCGTCGCGCGTTCGCGTCACGACGACCTTCGCGTTGACCGGGATGCGCTCCTCGTCTTTTACCGCGGGGACGAACCATGCGATGTCGGCATTGTCGGGGTGGACCACGGCGGCGAAACCGAAGCCGGATGGCTGGACGTTTTCGATTTCCTTCCAGGACGCCGAGCCGTCGGTCGTGCGGAAGATGCCGTTGTGGTGCTGGGCCCACATGACGTCGGGGTTTGCAGGGCAATGCACGACGCGGTGGGGGTCCTGGGCGTTCGGCTCGTAGGCCTGTTCGGGGGGCATGTAGGCGGCGCGCATGCCGGTGGCCTGGCACGCCCAGGTTTCGCCGCCGTCTTTTGTCACCCAAACGCCGCCGCAGGATACGCCGACGGCGACATGCTTTGAATTGCGCGGATCGACGCAGACGGAATGGATGCCGGCGAAGTCGAGGCCGCCGCCGGTCCATTCCTTTCGCCGGGGGTTGTACCAGAGGGACTTCATGATCTCCCACGACTTGCCGCCGTCATCCGAGCGGAAGAGGCCGCCGGGGACGGTGCCGCACCAGAGGACGCCGGGCTCGTCGGTTCCACCGGGTTCAAGGGACCAGATGAGTTCGGTGCGCCACGGAATCGGTATGCCGCGGAAGGGGCACATGTCGGGTTCGGCGTCTTTGGGTGGTTCGGGATAGGTCGGGACGGCGATTTCTTCCCACTTCTTGCCGCCGTCGGTGCTGCGATGAATCTTTGAGCCGAAGTGGCCGTGGTGCAGGGCGGCGTAGAGGGCGCCGTCGCGCGGGTCGGGCAGCATCATCGGGACGTTTTGCGCGAGGAAAGCGGCGTCGGCGATTCGCCAGCCGGTGGGTTGGCGGGTGACGGTGAAGAGTCCTTTTCTTGTGGCGACGAAAAAGCGTTTACTCATGGTTCGATCTCAGTGGGTAATCGAGCGTGCAACCCTTCCATGTGCGGCTAACAGGTAACGATTTACAGCGCTCAGCCGCCGGATAGCGCCTGCATGATGTACACGTGACTTGTCGGTCCGACCGGGTCCGACAGGCCGCGGCGATCTTTAACAGCGGCGCCGTCCACGAAGACGATCATGTGGCGTCGGACTTCGCCGTGTTCGTCGAGGACGTATCCGCGGGCAGCGGCATTCTCACGGAAGACGGCGTCGAGCACTTCTCGCACCGTCGCGCCGGGTGCAACTGTCTCGGGGCAGTCGACGTGCCGTTGGATGTTCTGCGTGAAGCTGACGCGGGCCATGGTCCTCTCTTCTCGGGCCTTCAGCATACCCTCTCGACCGGCAGGGTGGCAATTGCATGGGCGTCCGAGCATTTTGAGAATGACCATCGGGCGCGACGACGGAATCTTGTATAATCGAACGGGTTGGCCACGGAGTTCGAGGGAAATCACGATGACGACCGCTCCAACTGTTCTGGTGGATGACAGTACTCCTGCCGTACAGCGCTTCGCACCGGGCAAGGTGAATCTCACGCTTGCGGTGCTGGGAACACGCCCGGACGGGTATCACGAGATTGAGTCCTGGGCCAAGCAGATTGATCTTCGCGATCGGTTGATGTTTCGCAGATCGTCGGAGCCGGGGCTGGAGGTTTCGGGACTGATCGTGGGGGTACCGGACGACCATCAAAATCTTGTTTGGCGCGCGGGGGAGCGCGTGGCGGAGGCGGCAGGTCGGCCACTGGATGTCGAGATACGCCTGGAGAAGTATCTACCTGCCGGGGCGGGTCTCGGGGGCGGCAGCAGTGATGCAGCGGCGACGCTTCTGGGGCTGAACGAGCTGTGGGGGCTCGACTGGTCGTCGGACAAGCTCTACGAGATTGCGGGGCAGCTGGGTTCGGACGTGCCGATGTTCATTTCCGGTAGTTCGATGATTCTGCGCGGGCGCGGGGAGCGGGTGGACTTGCTGGACGACACGTCTCGGTTTTATCTCGTACTCATCATTCCGCCGTATTCGCTTTCGACGGCGCGGGTCTATGCCCGATGCCGGGAGTTGGGAATCACGGCGCGTGAGCGTGTTCGACCGTGGGAGATGGGTATTACGGAGAGTCGTCGGTTGGCGCCCCTGTTGTTCAACGATCTTGAGGCGGCGGCATTCTCTTGCGAGCCGCAGCTAGCGCAGCTTCATCGGGAAGTGGATGGGCTGGACGATCGGCCGGTTCGGCTGACGGGAAGCGGTAGCTCGCTGTTTTCGATCTTTGATTCGGTGAAAGAGGCGAACGCATGGGCCCGACAGGCGCGGTCGAAAATTGATTCCGAGGTACGTCTGCAGATTGTGAGTACTTTGTAGGGCAACGGGTGGAAGCGTTGCGGGATTTCGGTTAAGGTTTAGCGGCGGGTAGCGCGACAACCAGGTATCCAATATCCAGCGCGGATTGCAGAGAGGTGCGGCGGATGAACATCACCGAGATTCGCGTCAAGCTGGTAGGCAACGGGAACAACGAGGAGCGACTGCGGGCTTTCTGCAGCGTGACGTTGGACGGGTCGTTTGTCATCCGGGATCTGAAGGTCATCGACGGAGCCAGCGGACCTTTCGTGGCGATGCCTTCTCGGAAGCTGTCGGATCGGTGTCCCAAGTGCGGCTGCAAGAATCATCTCCGGGCAAAATACTGCAATGAGTGCGGCGGCAAGCTGGACCCGGGTCGTGCCCCGCGCGATGGGGAGGGCCGGGTGAAGCTTCATGCCGACGTGGCGCACCCGATCAACGCAGCCGGCCGGGAGCAGATTCAGCGTGAAGTGATCGTCGCTTACGAGCGCGAGCTGGAGGCGGCGGAGCAGCCGGATTATCAGCCGCAGTATGTGGATATCGAAGAAAGCGTTGAGACGGAATACGACGACTTTATCTCGGAGATTCGGGATTCGGTCAGCCATCGGAATGATCGACGCGGAGGGGCTTCGACTGACTCGACGCGTGTGCCGGCTCCCGCATCGAACGACCGGCCTCGCACGCCGCGCGAACCGCCTCGCGAGCAACCTCGCGAGCAGCCGCGCGAGCAGCCGCGCGCACCGCGAGAGCAGCCGCGTGAGGGCGGACGGCGGCCTCCCGCAGCGCCGCCTCGGCCGGAGCGTGAAGAACGCGCCGCGGCGACGACGGCTGTTTCCAAGCCGCCTCCGGTGCCGGACGACCCTTTTAGTGCGGGTATTTTTTGAGGAATCCTGCCTCGGCGGCTTCGGGGGGCGGATTCATCGACTCATTTTTTAGGTTGCCATTGGATTGACGCGTGGGGTGCGCGAATAATCTGGGGTGGGTGAGCGCCTTGAGCCCGGCGCGGGGAAGGAATACAGATGAATCCTATCGTAAATTGTCGGCGGCGCGAGACGGGTTGTTTTCTGAGTGGGGCGATTTTGTGTGTCCTGCTCTTGGCCACGTCGGCGGGCGCGGCGGAAGTCGTGGTGAAGAACGACTCGGTGGTCGATGGGAGCTCGGCGGCCATTCAGGCGGGCTTTGACTCGGGCGAAAGCGCGGCGGTCTGGTTGACTTCGCCGTGCAGCGGCAACATCGTTGCGGTTCAAATCTTCTGGCGATCCATCACGGGCGGGACGCCGCCGAGTCTTGAGGATTACATCACGATCAACAGCGCGGGAACTTTTCCGATTCCAGGATCAACGCTGGCTTTTCTGGAAGGCCCGGTACTGAATGACAACTTTCTGAATGAGTATCGCTATCTTGATGAGGACAACACGGTACCGATCAGCGTGCCGGTCAATCAGGGGCAGACCTTCGCCGTTGTTTTTCGATTTGCCAGCGACCCCAATCCTTTCTTTGGCCCGAGTCTGGTCACGGATTCCGATGGATGTCAGGCGGGGCGCAACGCGATCAATGCGATCGGCATCGGCTGGATCAGTTCGTGTGCGCTGGGGGTCAGCGGTGATTTTTTCATTCGGGCCGTGGTGGACTGTACGGAAGCGACGGGTGCGTGCTGCACGGTGTTTGGAGATTGCGTTCCCGGCGTGACGCAGACAGTTTGCACGCAGAACGGCGGCACTTACGAGGGGGACGGCTCGGAGTGTGCGAATGTGAATTGTCCCATACTGGTCGGCGCCTGTTGCAAGCCGGATGGATCGTGCCAGGGTGGAGTGACTTTGTCTGAGTGTCAGGCGCTGGGCGGGACCTACAAGGGCAATGAATCGAGCTGCGGACTTGTGGATTGTCCGCAGCCGCCGCAGGCGTGTTGCAATCCGTCGAATAACTTCTGCGCGATGATCTCACCGGAAGATTGTGTGCTGTTTGGCGGTGTGCCGCAGGGCACTGGAACGGTCTGCGTGGGGCCTTCGGCGAATCAGTGTCCGACCGGGGCCTGTTGCCTGCCGAGCGGCGTCTGTCAGCCGGATTCGACGGCGTCGGCCTGCAGCGCGGCGGGTGGTGTGTATCAGGGTACGGGCGTTACCTGCGGGCAGGTTTCGTGTCCGCAGCCGCAGGGGGCGTGCTGCCTGACGAGCGGCGGGTGCAATGTGTCCGCGCAGGCGCCTTGCGAGGGTTTCGGCCATTCGTGGAAGGGGGTCGGTACGAACTGCGCCGATACGAACATGAACGGCACGGCTGATATCTGCGAGTCGCCGGACGGTGATATGAACTGGGACGGCGAAGTGGATGGTCTGGACATTCAGCCGTTTGTCATCGCGATCATGAGTTTCTCGACGGATCCGCTCGATCTGGCCAAGGGTGATTTCAGCGGCAACGGCATGGTGGACGAGGCGGACCTCGATGACATGGTGCAGGCGTTGCTGACGAAATGAAGCGTCGCGTCGAATGGTACGGCGATTTGCACGCTTCACTCATCTTCCGGGAATTCGACGATCACGTCTTCGAGGGCGGACGCGCTGATGACGACTTTGGCGGTCACGAAGATTCGTCTTCGATTGGCGCGGATGCCGTTTAATTTTGCTTCGCAGGCGTAGCTCTCTTTGCTGACATGTCCTTCGTTGCGGTCGCGGATGTCGGCATCTTCGAGCCAGTAACCTTCGGGCAGCACTTCTTGCAGGGTTCCGAGGTACATCATCGGACCTTCGGTATCGAGGACGACCTTTCGGCCGAGGTAACCGGCGATTCCCACGGCGGAGGGCGCATCGCGCCGGGCGGCGGTTTCACGCTTCGGCGCTGGTTGCGCAGAATCGGGGGCGGGTTTCGGGCTTTTCCCAGGTATGGACTTGGAATTGCGGGCGGCGGGCATGGTCATCCTTCAGGCGTCGAAAGAGGAAGGAACACGGCATTCGTCATGGTGAAGTTGGCGATATAAACTAGTAGTGTGACCACGTTGAGTTTTCGGGTTCGGCATGGCCGTGATTTTGATTCTTTTGTACGGGTCGGATGCCCATGCTACCCGTTACTGCGAGCGTCACAAATTCAGAGGCATTACACTAGGGTAGGAGCGAAATCGTGGCCGGGCAAGATTGAGCGAATGGCGTGAGCCGTCACCGCGCATTTCTTGAATCGGTCGCATGAGACCCCGAGGGCAGGACATGGATCAGCCAATGACGAAGCGGCTGTTACGAATCGCGGGTGTGGCTGCGATCCTCGCGACGGGGATTGCGTGGAATGCGCGAGATGGAGCGGCGGCTCCCATCGCGGCGCTGAGCGCGGCCGGGGCGGAGATAGCGTGGGCGGCGAAGCAGGACGGGGTACCGCCTGATCGCGATCGCCTGGGCGAATGGGACGAAGCTGAGGATGAGCGGGGCAGCGTGGAACGGCCGGTCGCTCATCTTCGACGGCTGACGAACGAGGAGGTACAGCGGATCCGCTATCTGGAACTCCGCTCGCTGCGGCATTCATCCAATCAGCCGGATCGGGTGACAGTGAAGATTCCGCGGCGGACGGTGGATGAGTTTCTGCTGGAGATGGAGGGGCATCCGGACTTTCGAGGCGAGGCGACGCGGCGAGAGTTTCGCAAGCTTACTCCGGCGCAGAAGCTGCATTACATCGCGCTGTATCAGGGAGAGGCGTTCATCGAAAAGGTGGAGATTCTGTCGGACCCCGAGGCGTTCGTGGAGTTTCGCAAGAACGTGATGCCGATTGTCCTGCGGGGCTGCGCGACGACGGGTTGTCATTCACCGAATTATCACGACGATGCGCGCTTCGGGCTGTTTCGTGATCCGAAGAAGATCGCGTCCACGACGTACGCGAACTTCATCATGCTGAACGAGGTGACGGTGAACGGCGAACCGCTGATCAATCGCGCCCAGCCGGAGAACTCCCTGCTGCTGACGTACATGTTGCCGGATAAGGAAGTCAGGCCGACGATGCGGCATCCGGGCCGGTCGGGTGTGCGTCCGATTTATCAAACGCGCGGTGCGCCGGGTTATCGACGGATTGAAAAGTGGATCGCTTCGCTGCGTCAGCCGGCGCCCAATTATGGCGTGAGTTTCTTTGATGAGGGTCCGACGAGTCTGCCGGGCGAGGCGCATGACGGGCCGGATGAGCACGACGACGAGGGCGCGCGTTGAGCGCGGGGGTGAATGCCGGGAGCACTGAAGCGGCGAGGGATTGAGCGGTGATGCCGGGACTCTACATTGCCGGAGCGGGGCTTGTCGTGGCGGCCGCTGTTTCGGTCGTGCTGTTTCGAAGACACGATGAGGCGGCGCGGCAAGCTCAGGCGGCGCGGTACGATTGGACTCCGGATCCGCTTGTGGAAGAGGAACTCGATGCGCGGCTTGCCGGGCTCGCGCTGATGCAGGTCGGGCACAGCCGGTGCATGGAATATGTCTGTCGCGCGGCGGGGGAGTTGTATTTTTTTCCCTATCATTGCGAGACGGGAGTGGAGCGGCGGCGGCAGTTGCATCGGTGGGTGGTTGTCGCGGCGGAGCTTGGCTCGGCACGGTCGTATGCGCTTGTCACCTCGCAGCCGTGGCTGGTTGTGACGGCGCAGCTACCGGGTCGGAGAAAGCTGGTACTCGATTCATCCGGCGCGACGCCGCTGGTGGCGATCGTAGAGGATGAGGCGGAGTGGAAGGCGCTGCTGACTGAATCGGTCGTGGAGTGGCTGGTCAGGCAGCCGGCGACGCGAAGCTGGGAGTGCATCGGCGGGTGCCTCGTCGGCTACGAGCCGGGGCCGGTGGAAGATACGTCGTTCGTGGAGCTGCCGCGCGCGGTTCGGGAATTGAGAGAGATGATCACATCGTCGGGGGTTGCCAGCAAGGCGCGGGCGGTTGTGGGATAGCATCGCTCGGGTCGGGTTGTGTCATGTCGTCGTCACGCACGAGGGGTGACGCTGCGGTCGCGCGAATCACGCTCTAGCTCGGCGATTGCTCCGTGTCTGTTTCTGCTTTGGGGTCGCCGTTGGTTTTTTCGGCGGAAGCCGCTTCTCCCTTGGCGGTTTCGGCGGCGGCCGTCTCGGAAGGAGCCACGGGCGCCGGCTGCGATGCGGCGGGCTGGGTGGTCGCGGGTTGTGTCGTGGTTGACTCGGGCTGGGCATTCATGAGCGCGCCGGCGAGTTTGCCGATTTCACTGAGAATTTCTTCGCGGGACATGCCGGATTTCTCCCCGGGAGGGGCCCACTCCGGGCGCGGGCTGAAGAGCATGGAGCTGGAATCAACGGGGCCTTTCTTGATCGGAGGGGCCTCGGTCTCGGCGAGCACCTGCTGGCTGACGGCTTCGGCGAGAATGCGCAGGCCGATTTCCTCGGGACGGCCGCTGCCTGCGGCGATGGCGCCGACGAGGGAGTCGAGGGATTTTTGAGCGTCGGGCGGCAGATTGCGCTTGATCGAGTCGTACTGGACGCGGGCAACGTCCTGCTTCTGGCGTTCCTGGCGGGCCAGTTCCTCGACTTCGGCTTGCTTTCTCTCAAGCTCCTCGCGCGACTGGGACACTTCGATGGATCTTTGTTCGAGCTGTGTGGCCTTGATCTCGAGCTTGCGCGAAAAGTGATTGATGATGAGGAAGGTGGTGGCCGCGAAGAGCACGGCGGCGGCGGCGATGGCGGTGGGTAGCTTGTGCTTCCAGACGGCCTTCTTGATGAGATAAAAGCTGCTCGCCGGTTTGGCGGTGATGGGTTCACCGGCGAGGAAGCGCTTGACGTCGCCGGACAGGGCGTCCACGGACTGATAGCGATCTTCCTTGCGCTTTTCGAGCGCCTTGAGGACGACGGTGGAGAGATCGGCGTCAATGCGGCTGTTGACCTTATGCGGCGGGGCGGGCTCGGCGTGGGCGATGTTGTGGAGGACCTTGCCCATGGCGACGTTGGTATCGTAGGGCATGGCGCCGGTGAGCATTTCGTAGAGGATGATGCCGAGCGCGTAGATATCGACGCGCGTGTCGACGCCGGTCGGGTCGCCGGATGCCTGTTCGGGGGACATGTAGGCGGGTGTGCCGACGATCTGCGCGGAGATGCTCGTGGTGTTGTCGACGATGGAGCCGGCCTTGGCGAGGCCGAAGTCGAGAATGTGCGGATCTTCGTTGCCGTCAACGAGGATGTTGGACGGCTTCAGATCGCGATGAATGACGCCGCGCATGTGGGCATGGCTGACCGGCTCGCAGACCTTGACGAAGAGGCCGAGTTTCCTTCGCAGGTCGAACTGGTGGGCGCGCAGGTAATCGTTGAGGGGCAGTCCGAAGACGTGCTCCATGGCGTAGTACATGCGGCCCTTGGCTTCGCCGCTGTCGTAGATGGGGATGATGTTCGGATGTCGCAGTTGGGCGGCAAGGGCGATTTCGCGTTCGAATCGCCGGCGGGCGTTTTCCGACGCGAAGGGGCCTTCGAGCAGCAGCTTGAGGGCGACGACGCGCTTGGTGGATAACTGGATGGCTTTGAATACCACGCCCATGCCGCCGCGGCCGATCTGCTTGAGTACCTGGTAACCGGGAATCTCGGGGACTTCGACCGGTGCCCTGGCGAGCTGTTCATCGCCGGAACTTCCGACGCCGCGGCGCGGGGAAGCTTCGCGCGTGGCATCGCCGTCGGAGGAGCCGAGTCCACGGATGAGGTCGAGGCCGCCGAGGTGGGCGCGCAATTCGTCCGCGAATTCGGCATGTTCCGAAAGGAAGGCCTCCTCGGAGATTTGTTCTCCGCTCTGGCGACGATCGAAGTACTCGTTGAGGAGTTCTCCGATCTTTGCCTCGCGGGGATTATCCTCGAAGGATTCGTAGGGATTGGGGCCTTGCTGCTTCATTCGGCGGAACGACATTGGGGAGTGCGGTTCCGGTATCTCCTTATATCAGAACGACCTGTATCGATCGCGTCCAATGCGACGAGCCGGTTCGGGCTCCGCAGGGGCAGAAATTCCCGCTGCCATGCACCGTACGGCTGCTGGGGGGCCTGAGGTCGGCTTGTTCCCCATTCTAAGGTATCACATCCGGATTATCTGACCATTACAATCTGACCCTCAATTTCAAGCTGACCCTGAATTTCAGGGGCCGGGCGGATTGTGGTGACCGCGGCAGGCCGAACTGGTACCTTATTGTGGACCGGACGCCGAAGATTCCTCCTTTTTTGAGGTGGAAGGCGGGGCGGATATTCCCTTAGGCGTTCCTCTGGGGTGCAGTTTGCCTGACGCGAGCGAAACGCAGGTTCTTATCAAGAAGGCCCTCCACGGCGACGAACAGGCCGTTCAGCGGCTATTGGTGCTTTATCATCCGCGCCTTAAAGCAAGACTGCTCCGGCAGATGGATGCTGTCATGCGTTCCAAGCATGAGCCGGAGGATATTCTCCAGCAGGTGTATCTGGAGGCGTTTCGGGCCATTGGGCAATTCGAATATCAGGGGCCGGACAGCTTTCTTCGCTGGATGTACGCCATCCTGGATCGGAAACTGATCGACGAGCATCGGGCCTTGCGGGCTGAACGGCGGGATGTGCGGCGGGAGGTCAAGCCGGCCTCGGCTCGTGCGGGGCAGACGACGTATATCGACCTTCTGACGCGCGTAACAGCGGGGGGCTCGACACCGAGTCAGGCGGTTCGGAAAGAGGAGGCGCTGGGGGTCTTGCAGGCGTGCGTGGCCACTTTGCCGGAGCATTATCGAGATGTGATTCAGATGCGATTTATCGAGGGGCGTCCGGTCGCGGAAGTTGCGGAGCGGCTTGGGCGTTCCATCGGCTCCATTCACATGATCTGCCATCGGGCGCTTAAGCTGCTTCGGGAACAGGCGGAGCGACTGGGGTTGTCGCAGGAGGGGTAGTGCGGCAAGTCTGAGATAGCTGAACCTGGATCTGTAGCTAACGACTCTTGTGATGTGGTGTGGGGAATAATGCCCGGGACAGGGGTCGAACCTGCACTTCGTTTAACCGAAACTAGGCCCTCAACCTAGCGCGTCTGCCAATTCCGCCACCCGGGCTGGGGTCTCGTGCGGAGCGAGGAGAGGTTAGCGGGAGGGGGAATCGCCGTCAAGGCGGGGCGGGCGGTGATCGTGTTCTTCGCCCAACGGCGAAGCCAAATCAAAACGTCAAAACGTCGAAACGTCGAAAAGTCGAAAAGTCGAAAAGTCGGAACATTGAAACGTCGGAACGTTGTAACGTCGTAACGTTGTAACGTCCGAGCGGCTCTGCGCGGATGGGTGGAGCGCTTGCTTTGCGCTTGAGCGGCGCTGCGCGGCGGGGACATTCGCAATGGCACGGGCCGGCCGACGTCAGTTACAGCCGAAGGTCAGGCAGAAGATCATGTCGGGCAGGTCGAGGGCGTCGGTGGCGCCGTCGAAGTTCATGTCGGATCGTTCGATGGAACCGGGGTAGCTCTCGATGCCGAGCAGGGCGTCGACGAAGCAGGGCAGATCGTCCTCGAGGGTGAAGAGGCCGTCGTCATTGCAATCGCCCCAGATGGGGAAGGTTTCGACGATGGCGACGTTGCTCCAGGCGGTTTCGACGCCGAACTGATTGCGGGCCTTGGCGCGGAACTCGTAGGCGCGGCCTCCGAGGAGGCCGGTGACGATGACGGAGTTGGACTGATTCCAGACTCCGATGCCGCCGTACTCGCCGGGGGGATCGGCCTCGAAGAGGATGCCGGATTGTCCGAGAGAGAGATTGGTATAGGTTCCTGAGGCGATCAGCTGAATGGAACTTGCTGACAAAGTGATGGCACCGAGATTTGTCGGCGATTGAATGTGGGTGGCGGCGTACTCGATTTCGGAGAAGGCCGTCTGGTTCGGCACGGTCTCATTGTCGCGGGCCTGTACGCGATAGCCGTATTCGGTGTTGGGCGTCAGTCCGGAATCGACGTAGGAGGAGACCAACTGCCAGCCGCTGCTGTTTGCGCCGGGGCCGCCAGTTGTTTCCTGGAAGAAGTAACGAATCGGGGGGCTTTCGTCGGTCGGGATGGTTGCGGACATGGTGATGCTGGTGGAGTTGACCGGCTGGGGCGGGACGTTGAAGGTCATGGGATTCGGCTCGGGCGGATCGAAATCCTCCGGGAGGGCGGCGCGGAATTTGGAAATTGTGAGGGCGGTGTTGTTGATGGTTTGCGCGTTGTGTGCCTGGAGCGGCTCACCGATGGGTACGCCGGTCGGAATGCCGCCGAAGAGCACGTCGGGATTGGAGAAGTGGGAAACGCGAGAGCCGGGTTCGTAGGCCATGATGGTTCGGCGAAGCAGACCGGAGACGGTGAAGCGATGGCCGTAGGAGTAGGGGAAGATGGCGGAGCCGGCGTTGTCGCGGTCGTGGTGGCAGCCCTGATTGTGGCCGACTTCGTGTGCGAAGGTCATGTTTCCGGCGGCGCAGGGTCGGGCGGTGACGCTGAAGGCGAGGGACTGGAAGCCGGGTGAGTCGGACGTCATGAGATAGGCGATTCCGCAGGCGTCGAAGCTGTTGACGATCAGGGCGCAGAGGTCTGCGCCGTAGGTGTTTCGCAGGTCGTGCACTTCGTCGATGAATCCGTCGCCGATGGTGGCGAAGCGGCTCAGGTCGGTGCCGGCGCTGCCGGATTCGGTGTATTCGGTCTCGGCCATGTGGACGAGGCGGAGTCGGGGGTTTACCAGACTGCTCGTGTAGGCGTTGTTGGTGAGATTGACGGATGTAATGATGAGGGACTCGATGGAGTTGGTGCCGCCGGCCGCGGTTCGCGCGGTCGTGGTGTAGAGGACGAGTACGTCGTGCTTGGCGCCGTCGTCGCTGCGCGGCGCGGCGTTTTCGTTATCGGCGGGGGCTTCCTGTTGAGCGACCTGGGGGAGGGCGACGGCCTGCTGGGGGCCTGTGGCGCAGGGCTTGAACTGCGCGGGATCGAGCTGGACGACTTCGTGGTGGCCGGCTGCGGAGTAGCGGATCTGGAAGACGCCTTCGTCGAGAAGGTCGGCCTGGGCGAAGATGACATCGCGATGCTTGACGAGGATGAAGTAGCTCTCGGGGATGCCATCGAAGCGGCCATACCAGGAGTAGCTGTCGGCAGCGTTTTCCTCGCGGCGCTCGAAGATGCCGATGGGTCGGAGGTCGCCGAAGAGGTCGAATCGCAGGCGTGCGTTTTCTCCGGGACTGAGGGCTTCGACGGCGTCGAATTGAACCTCGACGAAACGCTGCTTCATGACGGTGGGCTCGTCGGCAGCGCGGGGTGCTGCGACCTGACCGACGGGCAGGTCGACGAGGAAACCGGGTTGGGCGAAAGATGCGGCGGAGAGCGACAGCAGCAGGCCGGCGGCGAGGAGCGGGAGCCGGAGGAAGATTCGCCGGGGTGAGATGCTTGTTACCTTCGGGTCCGATGCCTGAATCATGGCAGTCTCCGGAATAGGATCGTCATCCGTTGCGCAACGCGTTGATTGTCCGGCTCGGGAGTATTGAACCATTCTATGCAAATTGAGCCGTGGTTGCAACCGGCGAGCATTGCGTTTGTGGTTATTATCGAACTTGTGCGGCGGTATGATGCGGTGTTGTGGGAATGCATGAAGGGCATTACGGGTCGACCTCGGCCGGCAGTGACGGGCGGTATGTGTGAATCCCTCGCTTGCGCTTCGGGCTGGTACGGGCGCTGGGCGTTAAGGGGTCGGTGCGGTTGCAACGACGTAATTGCGAGTGTCCTGAAGCAGCGATCGAGCGATTGAGAGGGTCGTGCCATGAAGCATCTTCTGAGTCGTTGCACCTTTGGCGTGGCGTTGGTCCTGAGCGTCGCGTCTTGTAAACCGGATGACATGGAGCGGGCCGAGGTTGTCGTGTATTGCTCCGTGGATGCTGCGTTTGCCGAGCCGATCCTGGCGGAATTTCAGAAACGCACCGGCATCAAAGTTCACCAGGTGTTTGATACGGAGGCCGGAAAGACAACGGGGCTGGTGAACAAGCTGCTGGCGGAAAAGGATCGGCCACGCGCGGATGTGTGGTGGTCGAGCGAGATTTTCGGGACGATGCAGCTTATGTCCAGCGGGGTGTTGTCGCCGTACACGAGCAGTGTGGCGGCGGATATTCCGGAGATGTATCGCGACGACGGGGGCATGTGGACGGCGACGGGATTGCGCGGGCGCGTCATTGCCTACGATCCGAAGCGCACCCGGGTGGAGGATTTGCCGAGCCGGTGGTGTGATCTGACGGACCCGAAGTACAAGGGGCGGTTTCGGCTTGCCGATCCGCGGTTCGGGACGACGCGGGGGCACATGGCTGTGCAACTCGCATTGTGGGGTCGGCCGGCGATGGAGGCGTTTTACGCAGGGCTTTTGGCGAATGAATGCAAGCTGGCGGACGGCAATGCGCAGGCGGTGTTGCTGCTCTCGCGCGGGGTGACGGAGTTTGTGGCGACGGATACGGATGACGTCATTGTGGCACAGGAGCGAGGGGATTCGGTGGCGATGATCTACCCGGACCTCGACGCGCCGGGTGACGGGCCGCGCGTGCCGGGTACGCTGTGGATACCCTGCTCGGTTGGGCTGGTTCGCGGGGGGCCGCATCCGGAGGCGGGGCAACGGCTCATCGATTACCTGATCTCGGCGGAGGTGGAGGAGAAGCTGTACGCCAGCGAATCGCGGAATGTGCCGGTGCGACCGGCGCTGCGCGAGAAGCTGAAAGCGACGGCGCCGAAGGAGGCGGCGGTGGCTTATCAGGCGGCGGCTGAACTGCTCGACTTGTCAGACCAGTTGGCTCGCGACATGCTGCTGAAGTGACTTCGATCCTTCTGGTACATGTGGTGCGATGGCTGGGCTGGGCCGCGATGGCGGCGTCGGTCGGCGTTGTGCTGGGCGCGACGATCTATCAGGCGGCCGGTGGACCTCTGGAGAATCAGGAACTCTGGCCGACACCGCGCGAGTGGCGTTACCTGGTTACGACGGTGTGGATGGCGGGAGCGGCAACGCTGCTGGCGATGTGGCTCGCGCTGCCGGCGGTCATTGCGCTGACGCAGGCAGCACGCGTCTGGCGGCGGCGCGTCTTGCTGGCGCTGGTCGTGATGCCGCTGGTGACGATGCCGGGTATTTTTGCGTATGCGTGGATGTTGATCGCCACGCGGCGCGGGGGGATTTCAGCGGGGCTGCTCGATCTGATCGGCTGGAATCGCGCGGGGCTGGAACCGTTGCAGGCGGCGTGGGTGATGGCGACGTGGTTGTGGCCGATCCCGGCGCTGGTGATGACGGTTTCTTTTGAACAGGTCGGGCGCGCGGGTTATCAACTCGCGCGATTGGATGCTTCGGCGGTGGTTGCATTTTTTCGAGGGGCTTTGCCGCTGATGCGCGCGCCGCTGGTGGCGGCGCTGGGGATTACGTTCATTCTCTCGGCAACGGACAGCACGGTGCCGCCGCTGATGGGGGCGAGCGAAGTCTGGGCGGTGGAGATGATGGCGCGTGCCTCGACGGCGGCGCGGCATGCGCGACCGGTGGGGTATTTGTTCTGGCATGCGTGGCCGATGTTGGCGGTGATTGGGTTGGTGGTGGCGGGGGTGGTTCCGGGATTGCGCGAGATGGCGCGTTGGGGGGATTCGACGGATGCGGGGGATTTGGGGGGGGAGGCGAAGCGAAGCTTCGGAGTGGGTTCGATGCGGAGCTTCGGTGTCCGTGGTGAGACTGTCTCCGGGGGATCATCGCGCGGGCGGGCTGTCTGTGGGTCAGCTGCTACCGGGCTTGGGGGTTTCGCCGTCGGGACTCGGGGGAACGGCTTCTGGCTTGCGGCTTGTGTCGTGGCGGCGGGAATCACGATTTTTCCGATCATCGTCTTCTCGATTGAACTGAGTACGGGGCGCAGCACGGTGGGCGAGTCGTTTGCTACGGCGTTGCGTACGTTTCGCAGTGACGGGCTGGCGACGGTGATGGTCGGCCTGTTGACGGCGATGCTTGCGGCGGGCGCGGCGGTTTCGGCGATGGCGGATGGGGATGA
The DNA here is from genome assembly GCA_964385225.1 of uncultured Planctomycetaceae bacterium. Classification (GTDB taxonomy): domain Bacteria; phylum Planctomycetota; class Phycisphaerae; order UBA1845; family UTPLA1; genus UTPLA1. The sequence goes on along the minus strand of CAYLOE010000012.1, from coordinate 144,415 downwards.
CTCGCGGACCGTGCGGCTTGTCGCCGGGCTGGTGACGGCGGGCGTGATTGTGACGGCGGTGTTTCCGCCGGAGTTGACGGGGACGGCGCTGGCTTCGTTTTATTCTCGAATCAGCGATCCGATGAGTCGTTGGAGCGTCTATGATTGTACGCCGTGGACTTGGACGGCAGCGATGCTGGCGCGGTATGCGTTTTTGTCGGTGTGCGTCGCGCATCTCTTGAATCATCGAGTGCCGGAGTCGCTGTTGGGGCAGGCGCGGATGGACGGAGCTTCGGGGATCGGGCGGATCGCGCACGTGCGGTTGCCGCTGCTTGCGCGGCCGGTGCTGGCGGCGGCGTTGATGGGCGGGTGTCTGGCGATTTCGGAGGTTGCGGCGAGCGTATTGGTGCAGCCGCCGCGATTTTTCGGTGGGAGTCTGGCGGTGAAGGTGGATATGCAGATGCACTACGGGCGACAGGACGAGACAATCGCGATGAGTTTGATGTTGATGTTGCCGGCGATTCTTGGTGCGATCGCGGCGCCGATGCTGTCGCGAAGCATTGCGACGGCGAAGTGAGAGGCATGGCGTGAAGTCGTATGCGTTGAATTCGCGACGGGGCGAGCGGGTTGTGATGTGCGCCTCATCGGGTTCGTGGTGGGTGGTGCCCACCCTACGGGGGGTGCTTCTTGATTCCCTCGCTTGCGCTTCGGGCTGGTTCGGGCGCATGTTGCTTATTGATTTCCTCGCTTGCGCTTCGGGCTGGTACAGGCGCGGCGGCCGGTTCATGAATGGACTCTTTGCGGTATCGCTCCTCTTGCTTTTGCTCGTCGGGTGCGGCGGGGACGGGGCGGATGAATCGGCGGTGCGGAAGGTTTTCGGGGGGCCGGGCTTGTCGCCGGGGGAGTTCAGTTATCCGCGGGCGCTGACGGTTTCGCCGGTGGATGGTTGCCTTTATATCGTGGACAAGACGGCGCGGATTCAACGGTTCAGCGCGGATGGGACGTATGAGCATCAATGGCGGATGCCGGAGTACCGCAACGGCAAGCCGACGAGTCTGGCGGTGGACAGGCAGAATCGCGTGTGGGTGGCGGACACGCATTACGCGCGCGTGATGGTTTTTGATCGAGACGGGGAAGAGCTGTTTCGCTTCGGGAGCGCGGGCGAGGGGCCGGGTGAGTTTGTGTTTCCGTGCGCCGTGGCGATTGATCGGGAAGGATTCGTTTATGTCGGTGAGTATGGAGGGAACGATCGGATCAGCAAGTTTCGACCGGACGGCACGTATGTGAGCAGTTTCGCGGATCGTACGAGCGGTGACGCATGGGTTGAGCGGCCGGTGGGGATGGCGCTCGATGAAGCGGGCTCGCTGTGGGTTGCGGATTCGTGTCACCATCGCATTTGTCGGTTTGATCGGCAGGGTGAATTGACGCTGGCATTCGGCAAGGCGGGCGGCGGGCCGGGGGAGTTCAGTTATCCGTACGGCCTTGCGATTGAGAAGTCGGGGACCCTTCTTGTCGCGGATCGGGGTAACAATCGCATTGTGCGATTCGATCGGGAGGGACGATTTCTTGACAGTTGGGGCACGGCGGGGCGGGCGGTCGGGCAGATCGCGCAGCCGTGGGGCGTGGCGCTCGCGTTGCGTGGAAACATTTACTGCCTGGACTCGTGGAACAATCGTGTACAGGTGATAAACTGGTGAGCGATCCTTGTTTTCGGATTGCGGATCGGGGATTGTGGATTACATTGAACCCGTCGAATTGCGAGCTGTCGGATTCGTCAACGTGAATTGAAACATTCCTGGGGGATTGCGGGGCCGGATCAGCGCGATGAGCAGCTTCTTCTTCACGCTGGAGAGATTCGACCGGCCGGCGTACTTGTGGCTTGCGCTGCTGATCGTTGTTTTCTGGTGGATCGCGCGGAAGAGTCTGTCGGGGCTGGGACCGATTCGGGGAAAGCTGGCGCTGGCGGCGCGCTCGACGGTGCTGATTTTGCTTGTGCTGGCGATGGCCGGCATGCATCGCATTCTGAAGAATGACGATCTGACCGTTCTATTTCTCGTGGATCAATCTCGGTCGGTTCCGCCGGATGTGCGCAAGCGGGCGGAGGAATTTCTCCTCAAGGTTGCGGCCGAAGTGCCGCCGAATGATCGCCTGGCGATTATTACTTTCGACGGCTCGGCCAACATTGAGCAGCTCCCGAGCAGGCCGGGGCCGGACGGGGGCATCCACGTGCCGATGCCGCTGGCGGATGGACAGCGGCCCGATCGAACGAATGTCTCTCATGGATTGCGCGTCGCGGCGGCCTGCGCGATGGATTCGACGAATAATCGCATCGTCCTTCTTTCGGACGGCATCCAGAATGTCGGCGATGCGCTGGAGGAAGCCAAGACCTCGAGGGCCAATCGGATCACCATCGACATTGTTCCCCTTCGCTATGAATACGGCTCCGAGGTGGTCTTTGAGCAGCTTGTCGCTCCGCCGTATGCGAATCTGCATGAGCAGATTCCGTTGCGGCCGATTCTCAAGAGCGATCGCGCCACGACGGGCACCCTTCTCATTTACCAGCGTGTCGGGCAGGAGGAGGAGTTGATTGATCTGACGCCCGACGGGCCTGGGTCGGGTCAGCGGGTGACGCTGGCGCCGGGTCGCAACGCGTTTAACGTGCGTGTGCCGATCAGGGAATCGCGGGCGCACGAGTTTCGGGCGGAGTTTGTACCGGATGACAAATCGGCGGACGCCATGCCACAGAACAACGTGGCGCGGGCGTTCACGAATGTCGAGGGACCGCGGACGGTGCTGTATCTGGGGACACGGACGGACGAGGCGGACGACGAACTTCTTGTCGAAGCGCTTCGGCGCGAGGGGATCCGTGTTCAGTGGGAACAGGCGGAGGTGTTCAATCTCGATACCGCTGCTTTGCAGGACTTTTCGGCGATCGTGCTGGCGAATGTTCCCGCGGAGTTGTTCAGTGCCGAGCAGCAACAGGCGATGGCAAGCTACGTGCGCGATCTGGGCGGCGGTTTGTTGATGATCGGGGGCGATGAGAGCTTCGCGGCGGGCGGATGGCAGGGTTCGGTCGTTGAGAGCATCATGCCGGTGCGGTTTGATGTGGATTCGCTGAGGCAGATTCCGCGCGGGGCGCTGGCGATCGTGATGCACTCGTGCGAGATGCCGCAGGGGAACAAGTGGGGCATTGAGACGGCCGTGGCGGCGCTGAAGACGCTGAGCAGTCTGGATTATTACGGCGTCGTGGGCTGGGGGCTGGGGGGATACGTCTGGGAAGTGCCGATGCGGGTGGTGAGCAACAAGGAGGCAGTGGTCAATCAGATTCGCCGCATGCAGAACTCGGACATGCCGGACTTCGATACGCCGATGCGGATGGCGTACAAGGCGCTGATGAACTGCAAAGACGCAGCGCAACGGCACATGATCATCATCTCCGATGGCGACCCGGCGCCGCCGTCGACGGGGCTGCTCAATCAGATGGTGGGAAGAAAGATCACTTGCTCGACCGTGTCCATTTTTCCGCATGGCGGGCAGGAAATCGCCATCATGCAACGGATCGCTAACGTGACGGGGGGCCGTTACTACTCGCTCAGCCAGGCGGGCGACGAGAAGCAGCTGCCGCGAATCTTCACGAAGGAGGCGCGCATCGTTCGGCGGCCGGTGGTTCGTGACGAAGTGTTCACGCCGAAGCTGCGACCGCATCTGTCGGAGATCATGGCGGGCATCGGGGAGGACCTTCCGCCGCTTCAGGGCTATGTGGTGACGACGCCGCGAAAGGTGGTCGACGTGGAGATGCCGCTGGTGACGGAGCGAGGCGATCCGCTTCTGGCGCACTGGCTCGTCGGTTTCGGTCGGACACTGGCGTTTACCAGCGGGCGGTGGAAGCATTGGGGGACGGAGTGGGCCGGATGGCCGGCCTTCAGCAAGCTTTGGGCGCAGGCCGTTCGCTGGTGCATGCAGCAGGGCAGCGCGGCAAATTATGACATACTGACGACCGTGGAGGGCGACGAAGGGCGCATCGTGATTGAGAGCAAGGGGGAGGGAGAAGGGTTCGAGAACTTTCAGCAGTTTGTCGGCCGGGCGATCGGGCCGGACGGAACATCGACCGGTGTGAACATCATCCAGACCGGCCCGGGGAGATATGAGGGTCGTTTCGCGATGAGTGAGCAGGGGACTTATCTGCTGAATATCATCGGCGCGGGTGGGCAGGATGCGGAGGCGACGATGATCCGCACGGGCGTGACGGTTGCGTATTCGCCGGAGTTTCGTGATCTGGAACCGAACGAGGCGCTGCTGCGAGAACTTGCGGACGTGACGGAGGGGCGGATTTTGTCGTTGTCCGCCGATGCGAAGACGGTGTTTGCACATAATCTGCCGCCGACAGTGTCGCGGAAGCCGATCTGGGCTTCTTTGCTGAAGCTGGCGCTGTTTGTCTTTCTGCTGGATGTGGCGATTCGGCGGATTGCGGTCGATCCGATCAAGACACTGGCGTATGTTCGCGGTTATATTGCCAGTATTGCCGGACGATTTTCGCCGGGGCAGCGCGCGGCGGAGACGTTGACGGGGTTGAAAGACGTGCGCGAGAAAGTTCGTTCCGAGCGGACGAAGGGCGGTGCGGCGGGCGTGGATGTACCGGGCGTGGCGCGTGGGGCGGATGATGCGGCGGGTGCGAAATTTGAGGCGGGGCCGGGATTGAAAAAGCCGGCGGGCGACCTGACGAAGGCGCTGGGCGGTGCGGATGGAGAGGCGCCGGCGCCTCCGTCGCAACCGGGCGCGAAGAAGGATGAACCGCCGGCTGAGTCGACGACGGCGCGGCTTCTGAAGGCGAAGAAGCGGGCGCAGGATCAGCAGGATGAGCAGAAGTAGCGTGAGCAAAGAGGAGTGAACGTTATGGCAGCGCAGGTTGACCCGGCGATCGCTAAGGCGACGGAGGAGTTTCGCGTTAAGTTCAAGGCGGTGCGTGATGAGATCGGCAAGGCGATCGTCGGGCACAACGAGATCGTCGAGGGGGTGCTGATCTGTCTCTTTACCGGTGGGCATGCGCTGCTCGAGGGCGTGCCGGGGCTGGGCAAGACGTATCTGATTCGTTCGATGGCGGAGGCGTTGCGGCTGGAGTTTTCGCGGATTCAGTTCACGCCGGACCTGATGCCGGCGGACATTCTGGGCACGAACATCATCAACGAAGACCCGGAGACGGGTCGGCGGCAGTTTCAATTTCAGCATGGGCCGATTTTTGCGCAGATGGTGCTCGCGGACGAGATCAACCGTGCCACGCCGAAGACGCAGTCGGCTCTGTTGGAGGCGATGCAGGAGAAGACGGTGACGGTATCGGGGACGCGCTATGCGCTGACGCAGCCGTTCTTCGTGATGGCGACGCAGAACCCGATCGAGCAGGAGGGCACGTATCCGCTGCCGGAGGCGCAGCTGGATCGCTTCTTCTTCAAGCTGGTCGTTCAGTATTCGAGTCGCGAGGAACTGGCGACGATCCTTCAGCGGACGACGACGGGCCACAAGCCGGACATCAAACAGGTGATGAGCGGGGAGCAGATCATCGGGGCGCAGAAGCTGGTGCAGCGCGTCGTCGTCGCGCCGCACGTGCAGGATTATGCCATCCGTCTGACACTGGCTACGCATCCGCGGGGGCCGTTTGCGACGGAACTGACGAATCGCTATGTGCGATGGGGGAGTAGTCCGCGCGGGTCGCAGGCGATCAGTCTGGCGGCGAAAGTGCGGGCGCTCCTCGAAGGGCGGTACAACGTGAGTTTTGAGGATATACGCGGGATCTATCTACCGGCCATGCGGCATCGGGTGCTGCTGAACTTCGAGGCGCAGGCGGAAGGGCTGGAGCCGGACGTGGTGCTGAAGGATATTCTTGACAAGACGCCGACGGCGTCGGAGAAGGCGGCGTAAACGCAGCATAAGTTCAGCGATGTGACGTGTCCCAATTCTTCGCCATCCAGCGTGGAGTGTGCCCATGCCGCCGCGCCGATTTTCGTCCGGTTTTTATTGACAGCGCCGATCGGCATGCCTACGATTCCGCCAATTACAGACTAATCAATTGCGCCACGGCTCCTCACTTTTCATGGGAGGTGTAATTATGTTGGGCAACTTTGTCACGTTCATCACGTATCCCTGGCGACTCATCGGTTTTCTCGCCACCTTTCCGATCCGTGTGATCTTCGGCGTCGACTTCGACTGGGGTATTCGCTGAAGGCCCAGTGCCGCGAAGACCACGCGCCCTGGACGCGATTTCGTCCTTGATGGGGTTTTGCGCGCCCGTCCGACCACACGAGCAGCCGCTTCGCGGGTTTGCCGCGGCGACTTGTCTGGTGGACGTCTGCCGGTCGACACAACGACTCGACCGGGCGGGCGTGGAAGCCGGTCGGTACTTTCGCGCGCGGAGCTTTTAATTCGCTTCCACGCGAATCGCGCGGATGGGACGTGTGGGGCAATGCTGCTGGCACACGCCGCAGCCGGTGCAGCCGTGGCCGGTGGGTGAGGGGTTGATGACCTGCACGCGGCCGGATTCGTCGAGCCGGATGGCGGTGTCGGCGATGGGGCACCTTTCGATGCAGATGCGGCAGTCTTCGCCATTCGATCGAAGGCACAGGTCGTGATTCACTTCCGCCAGGCCCATGCGGATTTCCAGGCGGTCCACCAGCCGCAGGGCGCCGCTCGGGCAGGATTTCATGCAAGCCAATTCGTCGCAAATGACGCAGGCCTGACGGTTCGGGTCCACGTACGGCGTGCCGCGCAGGCGTTCGTCGAGTGACTGCATGAGCGAGATGGCGTCGGCCGGGCAGGAATCGGCGCAGCTTCCGCAACGAAAGCAGGTGTCGAGGAAGGCCTCCTCGGGCTGCGCGCCCGGCGGGCGAAGGTGCGTGCGCATCACGGGCAGCGCGATGGGAAGTTTCTTCTCGACGTATTCGGCGATGGGGCGCAGGATGCCGGCGAAACCGGCGCGGAAGAAGCCGCGGCGGTCGTGCGGTTCGAGGTCTTCCATGCGTTTGTCGGGATCGGCCATGTCTGTCTCGTACGGATGCGGAAACTGTATCGATGCTTCAGGAATTGTAGGTGTCACGCGGCGCGGCCACAAATGGCCGCGACTTGGACATCGTTGTGCGGCTGCGATAGAGTCTGTACAGGTCCAGTGTGAACAGGGCGCTAGCGGCGAGGCGCAACGGAGATCGGCATGGCCCGAGCGGTCAGTGACAACGTGATCGAGACGGCGGAGAATGTCTTCCGGGAATATCTGCGCGACCGTGGGCTCAAGTATACGGCGGAGCGGCAGGCGATTCTTCGGGCCGTTATGAAGAACGACGAGCACTTCGAGGCCGAGCAGCTCCTTCTGGACATGCGGCAGAGCGGACATCGCGTCGGCAAGGCGACGATTTATCGATCGCTGAAGATTCTCGTCGCCTGCGGGATCGTTAAAGAGGTCCACTTCTCCAACAAGCAGATTCACTACGAGCACACCTACGGGCAAGACCCGCACGATCACATGGTTTGTCGGCGCTGCGGGCGGATTATCGAGTTTGATGCCGCGGACGTGACACGTTTGCGGACGCTTATCGCGGCGGATCATCGGTTTCATGCGTTATCGCATCGGTTTGCGATCATGGGGCTGTGCGAGGCGTGCGTGCGCGCGTGTCCGGTGGGTATGCGGGCGAATATGCTGCTGGCGAGACGCGGGAGGAAGAAGAAGGGATGAGGGTGGCTGGAGAATGTAGGGGCCGAGGGTCCAAGGGGCCGAGGGATTGACGGGGTGGCGGGTCGCTGATTTGGGGGGTGCTACTTAACAGAGCGCGGCGTAGGTGAAGAAGGTCAAGATGAGAATCTTGGCTCGCTTCTTGAATTCGATCGTCAAGTAATCGGCGAATGCGGCGACCATGACACTCCTCGCTCACGATTGCCGACGACGCGGGTCGTGTCGGCCTCTCTCCCCTTGGGAGGAAGCGAGGCAATGAGGGTGCCTTGCGTCGATTGTGGCGCGGCGGGCGGGGGCCGTTTCGAACTGCTTGTGGGGTGGGGACTTGCGGCCAGAATTATTGGACGGGCGGTTGGCGTGCGGGGTCGGGTTGTTCGGGCGTGTTGCTTGTCGGCAACGTGGCGGTTCGCCGGCTCAACAATTTGAAGCACGACACGAGTTCGCTGTTACCCGCAAGGGGCGACGGCACGCAGTTTGGCAATCTCGTGGTTGAGGCAGTCATGCTTCGATTTCGGAGCTCGCCATGAGAGAATATGAATTCTTGTCACACTTTCGCGGAATCCAGGAGATCGCGTACTTCCTTGCAGTATCTCAAATCTGAGATTTCAGATGCGCGGTTGCTATTGCTTGCGGGACTGCACGCAAAGGCAGCTTGTTTCGATGTTTTTGTCTGCGCGGGCCCATGTTTTGTCGAGGCGTGACTGAATTTCCTGAGCTTCATGCGTATTGCCGTTGGCGCGCAGGCACTTGGAGAGGCCCAGGAGCGCCCAGCCATTTTCCGGCCAGGTTTCGAGGTCCTTGCGGTAGACTTTCTCGGCTTCGTCGTATCGTTTGGCGTCGACGAGAATGGCGCCGAGCGTATGACGGACCGGCTGAATCCACTCCGGCGGCTCCATGTAGAGCAGGTCGTCTTCGATCTCGATGGCTCGGGTCAGTTCGCGGACGGCTTCGTCGATTTCGCCGCGACGATAGGCGATTTCGCCTGCCAGCATGTGATCGGCGACGGACAGGACTTTGTGCGCGGGGTTGATTGACATGAGGGCGTCTTCGGGCACCTTGCGGACGGCTGCGCGAAACTTTTCCTGTTCGCTGACCGCGCGATCGATCTCGCCTTTCGCGGCGTAGGCGACGGCGCGGCTGAATCGCCACATGGCCGTGGTGATGGGCAGGTAGCGCGGTGGGGCGGGCTCGCTGATCAGGTCGTCCCACCGTCCGAAGCGTTTGAGGGCGTCGTATTTCGCGCCCATGTAGGGGTCGGCGAGGGCGGCCTCGCGGCGGAGATAGTCGGGGGGAAGCATCTCAACGACTTCGCGCGCGGCGCTGATGGCGGTTTCGCTTCGGCCCTCCATCATGCAGGCGAAGGCGAGCATATGGTGATTATGAATCATGTAGAGGTTGTAGAAGCCCTGCTTCGGGGCGAGTTCGCGGTATTTCCTGTCGGCTTCGATGGCGGCGACGTTTTGATCGGCCGCGAGGGACCAGCGTCCTACCTTGGCGTCGATGTGGGAGGGCATGTGGACGAGGTGGCCTGAGGCGGGAACGGATTCTCGCAGGCGATCGGCCGAGGCGTTGGCTTTTTCGGGATTCGGTGAGCCCTCGACCGCGTGTATGTAGAGGTGGTTCGCTCCGGGATGGTCTGGGTCGATTCGCAGGACGGATTCAAGGACGGCGAGGATTTCCGGAGTGCGGCCCTTTGGCGAGCCGTCTTTTTCCCAGAGATCCCACGGTTGGAGGTCCATGAGCGATTCGGCGTAGATGGCGCCGACGTCGGCATCGTCGCCGTAGGTAGACCAGACCTCGCCCATTGCGGCGGCGTAGGCCTCGTCGAGGGGGCGGCGATCGTCGGTGGGCGCATCGCTGAACCGCTTCCGCATGGCGTTGATGAGGGCCTTTTCGACGGGGTCGCACGCTTCACTCCGGGCGGAGGCCTGCTGTAGTGCCTCCCATGCGGCACTTGCACGCGCCGGCGGCACGACGGGATTGTTGATGTGCGGGCCGCTGGCCAGGGCAATGCCCCACCAGCACATGGCGCAGTCGGGATCAAGCCGGGCGGCTTCGTGGAAGGAGCGGATGGCTTCGTCGTGGTTGAAGGCGAAGGTCCAGACGAGGGCCTGATTGAAGAAGTCCTGCGCCTGCGGGTCGCTGGTCGTGACGGTGCGGCGATGATTGCCCATGCCTTCGAAAAGCTGCGGCTTCGGCTCAGCCGATGTGGTCAGGCCGTGTGGGCCGGCGCAGCCGATAATGAAGGTGCCGATGAGAAACACCGACAGGGAAAGTACGCGAAGCATGTTGATCCCTCCGATCTGAAGATGTTGCGATTGACGGGAGGCGATTTTACTGGGAAGCGCTCGTATTTCAAGAGCGGCGCAGTACGAGGACGCGTAAATGAATCTGCATGATATCTGGCTCATCGATGTCGGGTTGTTCGTTGATTGAGCTGGAGGTTATAATCCTCTGCGTCAATGAACATGCACTGAGATCGCATGGGCAAGGTGGACCCGCCGTATGGATATCCTGACGCGCGTACGAGAGACTGCGGCCAGACGAATCCTGTTCCTGCCGCATGCGATCCGACAGATGGTGCGTCCTGACAGGATGATTGATTCATAAGAGGTGCTTCAAACCATCATGAAGGGCGAAGTGATCGAAGATTATCCAGACGACGTTCGTGGGCAAAGTTGCCTCATGCTGGGGGCCGGTGTGAACCAGCGAGCCACTCACGTGGTTTGTTCTCCGAAGGACGAATACCTCGCAGTCATCACGGCGTATTTGCCCAGCGGCGTAGAATGGGAGCCGGACTACAAGACCAGGAGACGAACATGACCTGCCTTCATTGTCGCGGAAAGATGGTTCGGGGCGAAGCGCCGTTTCAGGTGGACCGAAAGGGTTCTCACCTGATCCTGGACCGGGTGCCTGCATGGGTCTGCCAACAGTGCGGTGAGGCCTATTTCGAGCCGAAGGAAGTCGACTGGATTCAGGACGCCGTTCGCAAGCTTGACCAACACACGCACCATCTTGCAGCTTCGGCCTAGAAATCGGTCGCGTATTCAAGTCCGGCTCTTCGCATCACCGAAGGATATGCTGACCGACCGCAGAATCTACAAACCAACCTTTGAACAACAACGAGAAGCTAGCAATGCCCAAAGACGCGGAGAAGATGGAGAAGATCGTCGCCCTGTGCAAGCGGCGGGGGTTTATTTTTCAGAGCAGCGAGATTTACGGGGGGATCAACGGCTTCTGGGATTACGGGCCGCTTGGCGTCGAGCTGAAGCGGAACATCAAGGAGGCATGGTGGCAGGACATGGTGCGCAATCCGCCGGTCGGCCCGGACGGCCGCGAGGTGAGCATGGTGGGGGTGGACTGCTCGATCATCATGAACCCCAAGGTCTGGGAAGCCAGCGGGCATGCGACGGGGTTTGCGGATCCGATGGTGGACTGTAGAGAATGCAAGGCTAGGTTTCGAGCTGATCACATTGTCGTCATCGACGCGCACATTAATGCGAAGTACTTGTTTAGTCGGTCGTTGGAAGCGGGATTACCGACCGACCCGGAGGTTATCGAATACGTCAAAGCCCTGACGAACCAAGGATCGCTGGACCCCCGGATGGAGAAGATAGCAAAGTTCGCGCGCAAGCAATACCGAAAAAACGTTGTTAGCAATCCGAATGTTGCCAAGACTCTTGCAGATGGATCGGGTGGTCAATTAACTGAGGATGATGTCGCGAAGTTCTTGAGTAAGTACCTTCTTATCACGTATCGGTCATTATTAGCACCGACTCCAGAAGGTTACTCTAATCCCTGTCCTCGTTGTGATGCCGATGCAAGCCTAACTGAGGCCCGCAAATTTAATCTCATGTTCGAAACCTGCGTCGGCGCTCTCCGCGACGAGGACAACAGGGCGTGGCTTCGCCCCGAGACTGCTCAAGGCATCTTCGCCAACTTCAAGAACGTGTGCGATTCGACGCGTGTGAAGCTTCCCTTCGGAATTGCTCAGGTGGGCAAGGCGTTTCGCAATGAGATCAACCCACGGAACTTCATTTTCCGCTCGCGCGAGTTTGAGCAGATGGAGATTGAGTTCTTCTGTCATGACAAGGACGCGATGAGGTGGTGGGAATGGTGGCGGGATGTGCGGATCAACTGGTACAAGTCGCTGGGGCTGGCCGGGGAGAATCTCAAGCCGCGCAATCAGGATGACAAGGAGCTGGCACACTACAGCAAGGCCTGTACGGACATCGAGTATTACTTCCCCTTCGCCGACGAGCCGCAGGAGCTTGAAGGCGTGGCCCATCGCGGCTGCTTCGACCTCACGCAGCACCAGCAGCACAGCGGCAAGGACATGAGCTACTTCGATGACGAGTCGAAGGAGCGATTCCTCCCCACGGTCATCGAGCCGTCCGCCGGAGCTGACCGCAGCACGCTGGCGTTTATCTGCGAGGCGTACACGGTTGATGCATCGCGGCCGAGCCCGGAGTTGATGAAGTTTCACCCGCGGCTTGCGCCGATCAAGGCGGCCGTCTTCCCCCTGGTGAACAAGGACGGCCTGCCTGAGATCGCCGAGCCGCTCTTTCGTGACATCCGCAAGCGATGGCCCGCCCAGTACGACGCCAAGCAGTCGATCGGCAAACGTTACGCGCGGATGGACGAAGCGGGGACGCCGTACTGCTTCACCGTGGATGGGCAGACGAAGGACGACGGCACGGTGACGGTGCGGGACCGGGATACGGGGGCGCAGGAGCGGATGGACAAGTCGAAAGTCGTTGCGTACCTCCATGATCGACTCGTCACGTAGTGGAGCAAGTCGGAACCGCACAGCACAGCTGTCGTAGTGGTATTGCCGGCAGAAACGGATCAAACGGATGAACTCTAGCCGCAAGCCCGTCTCGCAAGAGGATGTGAAACGGATAGGAAGTGAACGATGATACGGACTCAACGACTAAGCAACTTCGGATCGGGTGCATTCACTGTTCACATGCTGGTGATCGGCGCGCTGGCAGGAATTGCCGCATCGCCGCAGGTTGCGTACTGCGCGACGTATACCGTGACCACTCTGGATGACGGCAATCCTGCGCCGGTCGGCAGTCTGCGTGAAGCGATCAGCAGCGCCAACTCGAGCGCCGGGCTTGATTTTATCGTGTTTGATGGAGCACTGATGGGAACCATCACGCTGACCGCCGGGGTGCTGACACTCTCGGATGAGCTGATCATCTTTGGCCCCGGTGCGGATGTGCTCACGGTGAGTGGCGGCAATACCAGCCGTGTATTCCTCGTGAATGGAACAGCGGCTCAGATTGAAGGGCTCACCCTTGCCGATGGTCTGGCCACGGGGTCCTCGGGGGGGGGGATTGTCGGCATCGGTGTCCTGAAACTTGTAGACTGCGAGATCGTGGGTTGTACGGCATCGACTGAAGGCGGGGGTATTGTCATTCTCGGGGGTTCTCTCGAAGCAGACGGGTGTACGTTCACGGGAAACCAGGCGAACAACGGCGGGGCCATCTGGTTCGGCCAGGGAGCGGCGCAGACGGCTCAAGTGACGCTGCGGAACTGTACGTTTCAGGGCAATATGGCTACGACTAATGGCGGCGCAGTCCGTCAATCCAACAGCACGGCATACACGACCGAAATTGTGAACTGTACGCTGAGCGGAAATTCCGCCGGCAACGGCGGGGGCATCGCCCTTGCCGGCGGGGTCTTGACACTCCGCAACACCTTGGTCGCGGGGAACACGGCGAGCAGCCTGGGGCCGGATTTTCGCACCACCGGTGGGACTCTTTCATCGGCTGGATACAACCTCGTCGGAAACAATGCCTCTTCGGGATTCACAGCCACGACAGGAGATCAGGTCGGCACCTCCGGCAGTCCTTTGAATCCGAACCTCGGAGCGCTGGGAGCAAACGGCGGGGGAACTCGCACGATGCTCCCCATGTCCGGCAGCCTCGCGATTGACCGTGGCACGAACACCGGCGCGCCACTGACGGATCAACGCGGCCTGTCGCGGCCGGTCGGTTGCAGCGCGGATGTCGGCGCGGTGGAGGTACAGACACCGCCGGATGCCGACATGGATGGCACCCCCGATGTCTGCGACGGCTGCCCGAGCGATCCCGCCAAGACGTCCCCGGGCATTTGCGGCTGCGGCGTCGCAGACACCGACAGCGATACGGACGGAGTTGTGGATTGCCTGGATGGATGCCCCCTGGATGCTGACAAGCTCGATCCCGGGTTCTGTGGTTGCGGCGTGCCGGATGTGGATAGCGATGGTGATGGTGTTCTTGATTGCAACGATGCTTGCCCGATGACACCGGTGTGCGCGATCGTGGACGAGACGGGTTGCCCGGCGGACTCCGATGGTGACATGGTATTCGACGGGTGTGACCAGTGCCCGGGGACATTGGCGGGCGACCCGGTAGACGCCAACGGCTGCTCGACGGCCGACGAAGATGGCGATGGGGTCTTGAACGATGAGGACCACTGCAAGGGAACACCGCCCTGCGCAGTGGCCTCGGTTGATGCACAGGGTTGTCCCGCAGATACCGATGGTGACGGTATCTTCGATGGTTGCGACCAATGTCCTGGCGCGGACGATCTGGCGGATACTGACGGCGACGGCATCCCGGATTGCCTCGATCCCTGCCCCCATGCGATCGACACAGATGGCGATGGCGTGCAGGATTGCCAGGATGGCTGCCCTAACGACCCGTTGAAGCTCCAGCCCGGCGCGTGCGGCTGCGGCGTCGTGGATGCGGACACCGATGGAGACGGCGTACTTGATTGCCTGACGCTCGATCTGTGCCCGGACGATCCAGAAAAGATGCAGCCCGGCGCGTGCGGCTGCGGCGTGCCAGACTCGGATGCAAACGCGAACGGCATCCCGGATTGCTTTGAACAAGGCGACCCGACGGCACCGACGGACGATCCGGATGGTCAGGCGCCGCAGATCGACTTTTCGCTGCTCCCGTTCCCGTTCTGCGGGATGGTTTCGTGGATGCCGCTGCTCGTACTGGTGTCGGCATTCGTTGCATTCCGGCGCGCAGGAGCGGATTGACAAGTCGCGGGCGGTCGATTTTCTGCGAGATAAGCTGATTACCTGACCCGTCTTGCGTGTGGAAGTGCCTGGCGTTCGCACGTCGGCTTATTCACTTCCTGATTGAATCGGACCGCGATATTTGAGACAATTCGGGTCGTATCGAGGTCTTGAAGGTAGCATCAACTCCGGGTCGTATTCACGACCACTTTGTGGAGGGCTTGTCCTGCGTGGACGGCTCCGATTAAGTCGGCGGCATTGACATCAGACCCTTCATTTGTAGCATGTGAGGCAGGTGACGCATCTCTGGCGAGATGGGATGTGTTGTCGAAAGATTGTTTGTGATCGTGGGCCGAAAGCATCCAAGCGAGGGCCGGAATGAAGTCGCACTTTATGACTGGCCGGCTCGCAACCTTGCGCGGGATGTTTCCTTTGTGATTGGTGAATTCGCTTCCTGATTGAAAGCTCGCAGGCCGGAGGAGCATCATGTCGAATGTCGCTGCGTCTGAGCATCTGGAATCCTACGCGTGCCCTGTCTGCGACCGGCAGATCAAGACCAAGAATCCGCGTAAACTCTTTGGCACGCCGGTATGTACGAAGTGTCGAAACGGTTTCGCCAACCGAAGGCAGCTCGGCTATGTCATCGACTGGACGCTGCTCATGATTGTCTTCTTTTTCGGGGGAGTGTTATACGTCCTGTTCTTCGGAGATGTCGTTCCGTTGGAGGACGACTCGTCGCTCTCCGCCGACGTGCTTGAATTGTTGTTTTTCTGGGTTGTTGTGCCGCTTTTATTTGCGATGAAGGATGGCTTTCGCGGCTACTCGCCGGGGAAGTGGGTCTGCGGGGTTCGGGTCGTCGACTGGGAAACACGGGAGCCGATCAGCTTTCTGCAGAGTTTCAAGCGTAACCTGATTCTTGTTGTTCCCTTTATGCCGCTCGTTGTCGCGTTTCAGCTTGTACGTGGTCGACGCATGGGGGATCTGTGGGCCAAGACCGGCGTGATCTGGGTGAAGAAGGCGCATCGGATGCCTTTTGAGCCGAGAGGAATTCTGTGTACGACGTGTGGATATGACCTGACCGGGAATGTATCGGGGCGCTGTCCGGAGTGTGGGAAGGACATACCGACTCGGCAGCAATTCACCCGTGCCGAGGTGGCCACGGCAGGGTGATTCCGCGTCGGGCCGATCGGACTTCGCTACGCACATGGAATAATCCGGTCGTGCGCGACCTGCTACTGTATCGATTCGAGAATCGTCACTCTCGTCACTTCGGGTGACGCGGCTCTGGGACTCGCCTGCGGGTCATCGATGGGGGTCGTTTGCCGTTCAGGACGCCTTTGCTCTAGAATAGGGTGTCCTGTCGCGTCCCATGTGCCCGGTCATCACTTCCAGCAGGGCGGGAGAGCGGTCCATGCGGCTCATGATATTGGAGAACAAGAAGCTGCGGACGGTGCTGCCGGTTGAGGCGGCGGTGCTGTCGATCGGATCGAATCCGCAATGCGGCGTACACCTGCCGGATCCTCGGATCTGCGCCGAACAGGCGAAGCTGGTTCAGGATGAGGCCGGTGAATGGTGGCTGGAGGTGGTGGATGCCAGCGTGCCGACGTGTCTGAACCGTGCGGTGCAGAAGGGCCGGGCCAAGCTGCGTCATGCCGACGAGGTCGAGCTGGGGACGTTTTCCATCCGACTGTTCATGGAGCACCGCACGCAGGAAGAGCTTCGGCGCGAGCGCATGGTCGCCCTGTCGAAGGCCCACGGCGAGGCGCTGCCGCTCGGAACGATCGTCAAGAAGTTTGATCATTTCGTGAGTCTGCATAAGGACCATATCATGCAGATGACGATCCTGTCCATGCGGGTCTCGCAGATCGAGTCGGCGCGGGAGGCCATTCTCCCGGTGCTTCGGTCCATGCTGCGCGTTTTGAGTGCGCGGCGGGCGTGGATCGGCATGCGTCCCGCGGATCGACAGGAGTTTGTGTGGACGCTTGGTCTGACCGATCAGGGGCAACCCTGTGATCGCCCCGCCTTCTCGCTGACCATGGAGCAGCGTTGCATGGCGCAGGGGCAGTTTCTCTGTTGCCCGGATGCGCCGCCGGCGGACGTTCGTTCGGCGATGGCGGCGCCGATGCCGTGCGCGTCGGGCAGTCTTGGAATGATGTACGTGGAGAACAATGTCGGGGACGCGCCCTTCAACGAGGAGTCGCTCGACGTTTTCAGCGCGATCGCCTGCTGCACCGCTGTTCCGCTTGAGACGTTTATCCACAGGTCGGCAGCGAAGCGGATGGCGGCGGTTGCGACGGAACAAAACGTTGCCCGAGCGACGCAGGATGCGGTGACACCGAAGGCGTTGCCGCAGTGGAACGAGCTTCAGGTGGCGGGCTATCGGCACATGGGATCGGCGCGATGCTGCGATTACTACGACGTGGTGCAACTTCCGGACAAGACTTGCGCACTGATCGTCGCGCGGCTGGGGGTGGAAGGAGTTTCCGTTGCGAGGTATCTGGCGGAAGTTCGCGCGGCCTTTCGCAGCGCGGCGCTGCATTGTGACGCGCCGCACCTGTTCGCTCGGAGCTTGAATTGGCTGCTCTCCACGGGCGAGGGTCGGCAGACGGTGGACCTGGTGACGGCCTGGATTTCACCGGCGTCGGGGAAGGTGAATTATTGCGTGGCGGGCGACGGGGTGTACGTCGGTGTTATCCTGCCCAACGGCACCTGCGAGAAGCTTGAACCGAAGCGCGGCGAACCGATCGGCAGGGCCAAGAATCCGGCACTCGAATTACAGACGCTGGACCTGGGCCACGGTCAAACGCTGGCAGTTGCCACGGCGGGGGTTCACAGCGCGGTGAGCGCCGACGGGAATACCTTCGGCCTGTCGGGGCTGGAAGACGCGCTGTGTGACGCGCTGGGCAACGCACCGGGGCAGGTGTTGAGCGATCTGGCGGCGGACTTTGCGGAGTTCATCCAGGAGGGAAGCTGCCCGGATGATGTGTCGGTCGTGTTGGCGCGGCGGACGTAACGCAGTCTATGCACCGCTGGTGACGGGGGCGGCGCCGGGTTTCATGTCGTCGAGAATCTGCGAACCGTAGAGCGTCTGATAGAGTCGACAGCGATCGATGAGTTCATCGTGGCGTCCGCTGTCGACGATTCGCCCGCGGTCCATGACCACGATGCGATCGGCCTGAAGGATGGTCGAGAAGCGATGGGCGATAATGAGGGCGGTGCGTCCTTCGAGGAATTTCTGCACGGCATCGTGAATTTTCTGCTCGCTTTCGCTATCGATCTGGCTGGTGGCTTCGTCAAAGATGAAGATCGGGGCGTTTCGCAGGATGGCGCGGGCGATGGCGATTCGCTGTTTCTGGCCGCCGGAGAGCTGGGCGCCGTGCTCGCCGACGTAAGTGTCGTAACCCTTGGGCTTCTCGCGGATGAACTCGTCGGCGTATGCGGCTTTGGCGGCGTCGACGATCCGTTCGAAGTCCGGGTCGGACCCCGTGGGAAAGCGATCGGGGTGACGCTGTTTGAGGACCAGGCGACGAAGCATCGGCTCGTTGCCGTAGGCGATGTTGTTTGCGAGGGTGTCTGCGAAGACAACGGTGTCCTGAGTGATCAAGCTGATCTGACGGCGCAGGGAGGCGAGCGAGAAATCTCGGATGTCACGCCCGTCGAAGCGAATGCAGCCTTCATCGGGATCGAAGAATCGCATGAGCATGGCGAGCAGCGTGGTCTTACCGGAGCCGTTGGGGCCGACGAATGCGACGCGCTCTCCACGGCGGACGGTAAGGGTGATACCGTCGAGGGCCGGTCGTTCACCCTCGGGATAGGTAAAGCGGACGGCTTCGAACTCAATGGCCTGAGACAGGGACGGCAGGGCTGGGAGCCGCCGCTGGTTCATTTCTTCCATCGGGGCATCGAGCACTTCGAAAACGCGATCGACCGCGGCGTTGGCCTGTTGCACGCGGTTGTAGAAGGATGACATTTTTCGGACGGGGTCGAACATGCCGGCCATGCAGGCGGCGATGGTGGCGAAACGGGCGAAGTCCATTCGATTGTCGAACATGAGGCCGGCGAAGTAGATGATGCCGAGCGTGGCGACGAAGACGCCCATCAGTTCGAAGGCGGGTCCGGTCAGGGCGTCGGTTCGTTCGATCTTCATGGCCTGTTTGAGCATCTGGTTATCGACGGCATGAAGGTGTCGTCGTTCGTAGTTTTCCATCGTGTAGCCCTTGACGACGCGGATGCCGACGAGGGCGCTTTCGAGGGCACTGAGCATTCGGCCGTAGCCCTCGAGGAGGCGCTTCTGGGCCTTGCGAATGAGCTTGCCGAATTTGCGAATGAGCAGACCGGCAAGCGGGGCGACGACGACGGTAATAAGGGTGATGCGCCAGTCGAGAAAGAGGGCGACGGTGAAGGCGAAGAAGGCCTTGAGCGGCTCGCGCAGACTCTTGGCGAAGATGAAATTGAGCCCGCGGAAGATGTCCTGGCTGTCCTGCACGAAACGGCTGACGGTGTCGCTGACGCCGCGTGTGGCGAAGTAGGAGACGGGAAACTTGAGTACGCGGTCGTACATCTTGCGGCGGATGGCGACCACCGTGCGTCCTGCGACCAGCGCGATGAGATACTCGCCGAAGAATCTGCTGATGCCGCCGATCAGCGTGATGGTCAGGACGACCGCCAGCAGGATGTAGAGCGTCTTCATGCGGTCATCTCTGGTCGTGCCCTGCGGGAACTTCTCGGCTATTTCCCGGAGCCAGTAGTTTGGCAGCGAGATGGGCGCGGCTTCGATCGTGGCTTGATAGGTACGGCCGGACTTGGGGTGAAAGAGTTCGAGCCGGACGGGTGCGTCGTCGGGCAGGTGGGCGACTTCCCGCCATGCTTCTCTTTCGGCGAGGGCGCGGCCATTGATGCTCTTGATGATGTCCTGTGGCTGGATTTCGTCGGGCAGGGGTTGTCTCGACGAGGTGGAGAAGACGCGCAGGCCGCCCTCGCCCGGGGCGAGAAGGAATCCGAGGCGTTTCTCGGCGACGTACTGATTGACCCATGCGGGCAGGCCCTGGTCATCGGCGATGAGCTTCACCGTGGGGAGCAGGGCGGCGATGTTGAGCGAGTAGGTCATCGCGAAGATGACAATGCAGATGAGGCCGGGAATGAGGTATCGGTAATAGGGTCGGGCGAATTTCAGCACGCGCAGCAGATGCAGAGGCGAACCGCCCTTGCGCGTGGTGATGGTCATGTTTGCTTTGGGTCCCAATGCCGCCATTTAATTTTCGATGTCTCCAGGGGTGTCGGCGAAGCGGGGCATTCTAGGGCAAAGGGGCGGATCAGGGAAATCGGGCCGGGCCGGCATTCTTCGCATCGCATCGCATCGACAGACTGGGCGTATGCCGTCATGAATCGAGGAATTCGCCGGTTCGGCGTTCGTAGCTGACTTGATCCGCGGGGAAGCGAGCGACCCCCTCGGCGCGGAGGCGCGGGGCGTGGTCGCGCAGATATTGCTCGAAGGCCTCGCGCGAGTCGAACTCGTACTGAATCGCGAAGCGGAGGGTTTCTCCATCGAGGCGAATCAGTCGGCCGGAACATGCTCCCGCGCGGACGACGTCGGCAATGTGTTCGCCCTGCATCCAGCGGGTCCATGCCTCGACGATTGACTCGTCGTGCAAGGTCGCCGTTACTTCATAGAAAAAGCGGCTCATTCCGTGGGGCTCACGGCGCGAGAAATGCACTGAGAAAAAAAGCGATGTCACGACTATCGGCGGCGCCGGATTGGTCAAAGTCCGATCGCTCGACCGGGCAGGGCGCCGATTCGAGACCGAGCAGGACCTCGGCGAAAGCGTTTACGTCGTCGAGGTCGACCTTGCCGTCGCAATTTACGTCGGCGGTCAGGCCGGGGACGACGAGTTCGAGCGTCAACACGAGGTTGGTCGTCGTTTCGCCGGGGAGGTCTTCGTCGCTGACGTGGAGGGTGACGAAGTTTGTGTAGGTGTCGGCGGTCAGACCGGTTGTATCGACGGTGAACGAGATGAGGGCGGACGCCGCGCCGATGCCGGTCGGTAGCGGCGGTGAGAGGGCGAAGGGTGCCAGGATGTTTTCCACATCGTCGACATCGAGCAGGGCCTGATCGGCATCGAAACCGAGATTGTGAATGGCCACGTCGATCGGATGCGAGCCCGAGTCGGCGGGCAGTGAGAGCGAAATCGTATGCGCCTGCAGAACGTTTTCGTCGTCGAAGGACGGACGCGCGGTACGGACGATGTGACCCGACGAATGGTGTAGCGACGGCGCACCTTGAACGGCCTCGCTGGTGCTGCTGACCTGTACGGTCGCCATCGCCGGGCCGATCGCCGAGGTATCGACGGGCAGGGCGATAACCAATGCCTCGCTCATCGCGGGAATCGAGCCGGAGTCGCCGCCGGAAAGGACACCGGAGCCGGTCAACTGATAATGGAGCAGATCGGCGCCCTGCGGGACGATGACGGATGCTGCATTGGAGATGCTCACGTCCAGCGCGAATTCGGCGTCCTGAATGACGCGGCCAAAATTCGCCGCGACATCGGTCTGCAGGACCGCGGGAATCTGGTACTCGGCGAGGACGGGGACATGATCGGAAGCGACCTTGAGATGATTGGCCAGAGCGTTGGATCGCGGGATGTCTGTCGGGTAATAGGTGTTGTTGCCGGCGTTGATGTCGGTGTCGTAATGATTGCCGTCGTTTCCGAAGGAACGATAGGTACCTGGCATGAGGGAGAGGCCGTCGCCATCGTGAAAGGCGGCGGTGGAAAGCTGGAAGTCGAATCGATCGTCCATTCCGCCGGCGACGAGGGTGCAGCCGTTTCGGCAGGGCGACTGGGTATGCTTGATGGCGTTGGACGCGGAAGCCCATGATCCGGTACCGAGGGGATCCGTTGCCTGGGCGACACCTGCGGAGATGAACTTCTGATATGCCGGTTCGTTGTTGTGGTACACGTTGAAGTCGCCGCCGAAGATGATATGGGTGCCGAGTGGGAGGGCGTCGGCGTTGGTGCGAATGGCCGTGGCGCCGGTGAGGCGAAGCTGCTCGTTGGATGATCCGGTCGATGCCTTCAGGTGGGTGCTGTAGATGTAGAACATGGCATCGGGTGCGTCATAACCGACGAGTCTTAGCTGCCAGCGGTCGCTGTAGCGTCCGGCCTGCGTGAAGATGTCTACATGGCCGGAGGGAATCTCGACGAGGACATCGGGTCGATAGAACATGGCCTGTGCACCGGCGGTGCCGTTTTCGTTGATGTTGGTGTAGGTGCCCTGGGCGTAGGAGATGCCGGGGGGAGCGGCGGCGTTGAGCATGGTGAGGAGGGGGCCGACGTTGGTTGTTCGTACTTCCTGGAAGATGTAGAGATGCGGCGCGACGGCGAAGCCGGGTTTGTCGTCGGCGTTCAGCGCGGTGAAGACGGCCTGCATGGAGGTCATGTTTCCGCCGAGCTGGGCGACGTTGAAGTTCACGATGCGGAGCTGGGCATCGGCGGCCGAGGTCGCCAGTGCGAGGAGAGAGGCGACAAGCAGGTATGGAAGCGGGCGGTCTTTTTTCATCCGGTTTACTTGGGTCCTGAAGGGAGTTCTTGATGGCAGGCAACTACGCAGCGGCCGTCATCACCTCTCGGGTAAGGTCGGCTCGTTTATCGCTGTCGGACGATTTACCCAGTATAGCATTCCCGCGGGCGGCGTCGGCGCGAAAAATGCGTCGGAATGACGGACAAAGTCTGCATAATTCCACGGTAATTTGTAAGAAATCGTTTGACCCGGAGGAGGGGAGATCGATAGACTTTGGATGTGGGCCTGAGGTGGTTCGCACGTCGCGGTCCGGAAATGGGCGGAATCGCGCGGCGGATTGCGAAGGTCCATGGCGGGCGGCTTTCGGACGAGAGCCCTCCGTACCGGGTTCGCCGACGACGGCCGGCGGACAGGTCCAGGCCCGACATCGCTGTTACCGCAGCGACAGTTCGGGGAGTTGGCCCTATGAGAGGAGGTGATCCGTGGATATAGGTAAACGCAGGAGACTGCCGTAAGGCAGCGAACGTGGCTGCATATTGGCAGTCTCAGTCAGATTTGCCCGCCGGGTGTCCAATTGACCCCGGCGGGCTTTTTAATTGGGTAACGGTCGCCGGATCGCTGCTTGGGGACTTCGGGCTGTTTGATGGTTACCAGGATTGGTCGTCGAACTTCATATCCGGGGTGAGGATGAACTTGAAACGATCGGGATCGATCTGGACATTGATTTCGATGTCGCGGATTTCCGTCACCTGCATCACGTTGTCGAAGCGATCGAAGTTGACCGTCTTGACCATCAGCGGAATGTCCTTGCGGAAGTAGGTGTCGGTCTTGAGCTGAAGCACCTCGTCCTCCGAGTACTTGGCGGCGCGGAGGATCCAGACGTCTTTGCCATCGAACTGGTCGTCGGGAAGGACGGTGATTCGGTAGTCGCGGTTGAGGAAGAAGAAGAATTCTTCGCTGGGAACGGACGTTTGCAGTTTGTCGATATTGGCCTTGATCGCGGCCTTCTGACCGGCATCGACGCCGATCTGGTACATGAAATCGCCGTCGCTCATGAGGACCTGCTCCTCGACGGTTTCGACCTCGTCGCCGTCTCCGAAGCGCCGGGTTTCAATCTTCAGGTCGAAGCGGTAGAAGATTTTGTCGCCCTTGAAGACGTACTCGACGGTGCCGGAGGTATGGCTCTTGACCCAGGCGCCGGCGTAGGTGGAATCGAAGCGCACGTCGATTCTTCCTCGGAAGGAATCAATCGTGCCACGAAGGGCGAGAATCTTTTCACGGATGGTGTCGTAGTCTTCCTGAACGGCCGTCGCCGGCGGTGTTGAGGGTTTGTCGGTTGCGGCGACGGGCGTTGGCGCATCCTGCGCCGCGTCGGTCTTTGCCGGCGCGGGGCTTTCCTTTTGAGCGGCCTCCTTCGACGGGGGGGCTGCTTTTCCACCGTCGTGATGCTTGTCGCAGCCGACGGTGAAGACGGCCAACATCCACATCCACACAAGGAATCGGGCGTACCTCAAATCACTCATTCAACAAACTCCCATTCTGTCGTCCCATCTCATGGGATTCTCTGCGTCGGATTTATCACATTGTCGTGAACGATTGCCGCGTCGTCTATAACCTGTGGATTGTAATCATCGGCCGTTTCTCCGGGTTCTGGACCGGAATCACCGGCGAACGAAGAGTTATCGGCAGTTGCAATATTGTGCATGAAACGCCGGGCCGGGGCTTGGAGCGCGGGCATCCGGCGCGGTAGAATGATACGCATACGCTCCACGCGAGCGGGGGGACACGGCGCAGTCGCGCGCAGCCGAGAGCTGCCGCGCGAGGGGGTTGCCGTGAGACGATGGTTGCACATTCTGTTCGTGGGTTTGCTGCTGCCCGGCTGCGGCGTGGGCGGAGGTGCGGGTGGCGGGGGCGTGACACCGCTTCCGTTGCCGCTGCCGATCCCGATCATCCTCCCGATACCGGCGAGCGCGCTGTATAACACGGAGGAGCTGCTTGAGGGGCGATGGATCCTTCAGGATTCGGCGGCGGCACGATCTTGTTTTGTCATCCAGGAACTCCGTGTTTCCATCTTTGACGCGAGTTGCAACAGCAACGGCTCGGGGATGGCGTCTCGAATTTTTGACCCGCCGATTATTACGCGTGCATCGGATACGATCATTATCCGGGTGACGTACAACCTTCGGGCCAATCCTGAGCGGAAGCTGCGGATGATCTTCACCGGGGAGCTTCAGCCGGACGGCAGCTTCATTGGGTTCCGGCGGGACGAGGATCTGATCGCCGGCACCGTCATACCGGAGCGATTTGCCATCATGTCACGGCCGTGAACCGGGGTCATTTCGGCCAATGGCCGGGGATCTCGAAGATCACTGAGGCCATACACTGAAGATTCCATCGGAAAGAACCCGGCCGAAAGGGTTGGACTTGAGGCCGGGGTCTGATATGATTGGCACTAAGGAAAACCTACGACCGGGTGGATGTGGTCCTTTGTGGTTGCTGCCACTTGACCCTTCCAACGTCCCTCCTCGGGGACCGGTCAGAGGCCCGACCGCCTCTTTCGAGCCACGTCTGGTTTCATCGTTGCAGGCCATGTGGTCAGAAATTGCATTCGTGTTGCGGGGTTTGTCTTTCCTGGGTGGAAGTCTTATCCATGTAGTCCATTAAGGGAGTATCCGAGTGAAGCAGTCAACGGGAATTATGAAGGGTCTGATTGTCACGTTCTCCATTCTTGGCTTGATCTTTTCGATCTCGGCCAACCCGGCCGCAGCGCAGTTCAAGGCCGCGCCTGGGGTGGTTGCCGCCGCCGCGCCGGAGCCGACGGCGTTGCACCTGAAGACCGGCAAGGTTGCGCTGGCGCCGGAGTCGTCGCTTCATGCCGCGCGAGGGGGCATGATCAAGCAGTCGGGGTATTACGTCCTTCAGCTTGATGGTCCGCTGACGCCGGAGCGACTGGATGCGTTGAATCAGGCGGGCGTTGAACTTGGCCAGTATCTGCCTGTCAACGCTTACATCGTTCGATTCGAGCCGGGTTTTCGACCTGCGGTGCAGATCGGCGGTCTTGATTTCGTACGCTGGGTCGGCCCCTTCGAGAAAAGCTGGAAGATCGATCCGGAAATCGGACGACAGTTCTTCCAGACGCAGGAGCGGATTGACCTTGCGAATCAGGGCATCTCGAAGCTGGCGGTTGCACTCTTTGAGGGCGAGGACCTCAATGCCGCGGCGGACCGGCTTGCAGCCATGCCGGGCGTGACGGTGCTGGACAAAGCCATGAGCGGCAATGTCGGCCTGATTGAGATCACGATGCCGCAGGGCAACCATGTCGCGCTGGCGGATCTTTCCGCTGTTCAATGGGTGGAAGAGGCCGGCGAGGCGACGTATCGCAACGACTCGAACGGGTGGATTCTGCAGAGCAATATCTCGAATGTTCGCTCCATCTGGGATCGGGGCATTCGCGGTGAGGGTCAGATCGGCGGTCACATCGACGGCGCCGTCCGGCAGACGCACTGTTCGTTTACCGAGGCGGGCAAGATCGTGGCGTATTTCGGCTCAACCGGCTCGGATTCGCACGGCACACACACGGCGGGGACGTTTCTTGGCGATGAACGCCCGGCCAACGGCATCGGGTTTCGCGGTGTCGCATACAAGGCGAAGCTGGCGTTCACGAATCTGAACACGGTTTCTTCCGTGAATTTGCTTTCGAAGTTCGTCCAGGACAACGCGTCCGGCGCCAGAGTTCACAGCAACAGCTGGGGCAACGACGGCACGACGGCCTACACGAGCTGGTCGCGTGATATCGACGCATTCAGCTACAACTTCGAAGACGATCTGGTGCTCTTCGCGGTCACCAATATCAATGGCGCGGTTCGCACACCGGAGAACGGCAAGAATTGTCTGGCTGTCGCGGCTACTACGGACGCCCCTGCCACGAGTCATTGCGTCGGCGGTTTTGGTCCGACGCAGGATGGTCGTCAAAAGCCGGAACTCATGGCGCCGGGCTGCTCGACGATTTCGTCTCAGTCCACGACGACGTGCGGTTTCGTTGGTTCGGGATGGACGGGCACCTCGATGGCGTGTCCGGCCGTGGCCGGCGCAGGACTGCTGGCCCGGCAGTACTACACGGATGGATACTATCCGACCGGCGCGGCGAATCCTTCGGATGCGTTCGTTCCGAGCGGGGCGCTGATTCGCGCGACGCTGATCAACTCCGCTGTGGACGTGACGAACATCGCTGGTTTCCCGAGTACGCGTGAGGGCTGGGGCCGTGTCCTGCTTGACAACGCGCTCGCTTTCACGGGTGAGAATCGCCGCCTGATGGTTCTCGCGGACACGCGAAACGCCAACGGCATGGTGACGGGTGAGGAGGCGGTGTTCCGATTCACCTGCTCGAACAACCTTCACCCGGTGAAGATCACGCTAGTATGGACGGAGAAGGAAGCCGCACTGAATGCCAACCCGGCGTATATCAATAATCTCAATTTGGAGGTTCGTGCGCCCAACCAGCAGACCTATCTGGGCAATGTGTACCTGAACGGACAATCGACGACGGGCGGTACGGCGGACATTCGCAACAACGTCGAACAGGTGCAGTTCAACACGCCGCTGGTCGGTCGGTACATCGTGCGCGTGAAGGCCGCGGCGGTGAATACGGTATTGCCGCAGGGATTCGCACTGATCGCCACGGGCGCGATCAAGCCGCAGGATGGC
The DNA here is from genome assembly GCA_964385225.1 of uncultured Planctomycetaceae bacterium. Lineage (GTDB taxonomy): Bacteria > Planctomycetota > Phycisphaerae > UBA1845 > UTPLA1 > UTPLA1. The sequence goes on along the minus strand of CAYLOE010000012.1, from coordinate 117,488 downwards.
TTCGAGGCGACGACGGTTGAGGCGGTTGAACCGGAGTAACGTCCTACCACTATTCGATCAAGATATGACGGCTTTACGCGGGCAGGTCGCGCATGGGCGCGACCCTGCTCGTGTGGTCGGCCGCGATTCATTCGAACATCCTTGAATTACTTCCAACGACGAAGGTCGGTGAGCTTGAGGGCTCGTCCGTCGACGAGGGCGATGTCTCGCTGCTGGGTGACGGAGAACCACGGACTGCCGTCGGAGGCGTTCAGAACGTGGAAGGTTTGCGCCGGTGTGCCGGCATCACCGAGGAGGACCTGGATGGCGCCTTCGGGTCCGGCGCAGGCGTCCAGCACCATGAGCGAGTAACTCTTCTTGCCGGCGCGAAGGAAAATATCTCCCGGGGCAATGGAACCGTCAGTGACGCGCGTGGTGTCATCGGTGACGCTGTAGGCAGAGCCGTATTGAAAGATGGTTTCGAGGTAGCTGCAGAAGCTTTCGCGGCTTTCGTCGATTTCGAAGGCCTGCTTGAGGATGACTTCGCGACCTCGAACGGTCGGCCGCTGCCCCGAGGCCCAACTCTCCCAGGAAAGACGGTAGCCGCTCGTGAAATGAAAGCCGAGGCCGGAGAGATTCTTCGATGCCCAGCTGTATTCGCCGCGCAGGCGCACGAGCATGTTCGGCCCTGCAAGGAGTCGGTCGTTGGTCGGTTGGAGGGCGATGACCGCCGCGAGCGAGGCATGTTCGGCAGGGATGACGATCTTCCGCCTGCCTGTCTTGACCGGCGTGTCGGTCGGCGCCACGGGCAGGTGGCGAAGCCAGTCGGCGAAACCGCGCGGGGCGACTTTGACTCGCTGGAACCCTTCCGGCGCGGGGATTTTCTCTATCAGCGGGACATAGCTGCGCATCTGGCTTCGGTTCAGCCAGGCGTATTGCTCGGGGCCGCGGACGAATGACGCATCGGTATTGGCGACGGGCGTTGCGGGTCGTTCGCTTTGCAACGGCGTGGGCGGCGAGACGCGCGTCGCGGTTGCCAACACGATGAGCACGAAAAGGGTAATGGCGAACCCGCCAACCCACGGATCTCGGAGAGATTTCATGCCGAGCATGTTAAACACGTTGGCAGATGGTGGAAACGGCTCGGCCGGTGGCGTCATGGTACGACTTCCGACTCCGGCGTTGGTGTGCCGGCGAGGGGGCCTTGCAGTTGCAGCGACGGCGCAGGCGCCGCGGACGGATCGCCCGCGGCGAGGGCTTCCACTCTTCGAAGCTGCTCGACTGCGCCGGGGCATGACGGATTGAGGGCCAATGCATCGTTGAGCAATTTACGTGCTGCGACGTAGTTGCCGCGGTGGAGTTCGAGCATGGCGACGTTGTAGTGCGCAATGTCCGCTGAGACGACGCGTGTGAATTCCGACCGGCTTTCCTCGGTGCGGCCGAGGTAGCCGAGGGTGATGGCGAGATTCATTCGGGCGCGTTCGAACTCGGGATCGATGGTGAGTGCATCGCGGAAATAGTGTTCGGCATCCTCGAAGCGCTGTTGCAGCAGCAAGCTGTAGCCCATGTTGTTGTTAAGTGTGACCGAGCCGGGATCGGCGCGAAGGCCGGACTCGAAGGCATGATCGGCATCGGTGAATCGGCCGAGCTTCTGATAGACGATTCCGAGTCGGTTGTAGGCCTGAACGAGTCGCGGTTCGGAGACGATGGCGCGTTCGTACTGCGCGACGGCGGCCAGAAGATCGCCCTGCTTTTCGAGCATGCGGCCTGCTGCAAGGTGGGTGTCGGCCGTGATGCGCGGCGGCGGGGCGGGGCGGGCCTTCTGAGCGTGATCGACCTTGCGATCCTCCATGCCGGACGCGTCTGACACGCGCTCCGAGCGATCGAAGGAACAGCCGACCGAAAAGGTCAGGCCAATGACACCGATCAGCAATGGGTTTCGCGGTGACACGGCTTAGTTGTCCCCTTCCGTGGAATACTTTCGCAGGCGGTAGGCGTTTTGTCGGGGCTCGGGCTGCCTGGCAATGCCCTGACCGGCGAGTTGTTCGCGGGCGTCCATGCCGCGTCCGCCGGGTGCGCCGACGACGACTTCCACGCTTTGGCGCCCGGGCGCGCACTGTGCAAGAAATCGCATGGCCGAGTCGAGTCGGCTGGTCAGAAGAACTTCGTCTTCGATGGCCGTGTCGTAGTAGAGCGTGCCGCCGCGGGCGGCGAGCAGCTCGGCGTATCGCTCGAGCCGTGCCTGGCCCACACCGGAGAGCTCGGTCGAGTGGGGGACGAAGTGCAGGTCAGCGAGCGACATGTCGGCGAGCATGCCCTGGTCGTTGTGATAGGTGTAGTAGTCTGCCCAGACGGGTCGTTCGTCGCTCGCGCCCTGCGGCGGGGAGTTGAGCCGCTTGTTGGAATCCGGCGCGCAGGCGGCACTGAGCCACACGGCGGCGAGGCACAATCCGAATAGGGCCCGGGCTCGTCGTATCATCAGCGGTTTCCTTTGTTGTTCCTTGCCGGCGGTGAGGCCCCGGCGTACTTCCTTAGAGTATCGGCAAGGGCTTCGCGGATAGGGCAGCCGATGAGGCCGGTTTAACGTGTGAAGAATGCCTGTGGCGCTGTGCGCGGTGATGACCCGGTTGAAATTCGGCGGCTCTTCGCTACAGTTTGCCGAATGTCACACCCTTATATGCCGGACAAGGACCCCGTAGAAACTCGGGAATGGCTGGAATCGCTGGAAGCGGTCGTTTCGACCGCGGGTCCGGAGCGGGCGCAGTTTTTGCTTACCGCTCTCCGGGACTGGGCGCATACCCGCGGCGTGGCCGTACCGTTCAATGCCAATACCCCGTATGTGAACACGATTCCCGTGGATCGGCAGCCGCCGTATCCGGGGGATCGGGCGCTCGAGCGTCGGATCAAAAGCTACATGCGCTGGAACGCCATGGCCCTGGTCGTGCGGGCGAATCGGCGTTCACCGGGCATCGGCGGGCATATCTCCACTTTCGCGAGCGCGGCGACTTTGCTCGAAGTGGGATTCAACCATTTCTTTCGGGGCAATATCCCGGAACGAACCGGCGACCAGATTTATTTTCAGGGGCACTCTGCACCGGGAATTTATGCGCGGGCGTATTTGATCGGGCGACTCTCGACGGCGCAGATGCACAATTTTCGTCGTGAGTTGGCCGAGGGGGGCGGGCTTTCGAGCTATCCGCATCCGTGGCTGATGCCTGATTTCTGGGAGTTTCCGACGGTGTCGATGGGTCTGGGTCCGATCTCGGCGATTTATCAGGCGCGGTTTAATCGTTACTTGCAGGATCGAGGTCTCGCGCAGACGGAGCATTGCCGCGTGTGGGCTTTTCTGGGCGACGGGGAGATGGACGAGCCGGAAAGCATGGGGGCGATCACACTGGCTTCGCGCGAGGGGCTGGACAATCTGATCTTCGTGGTGAACTGCAACTTGCAACGGCTGGATGGTCCGGTGCGCGGCAACGGCAGCATGGTTCAGGAACTCGAGGCGGCTTTCCGCGGGGCGGGGTGGAATGTCGTCAAGGTGCTCTGGGGATCGGACTGGGATCCGCTGTTTGAGAATGACGAAGACAACGTCCTGCCGGCGCGGATGGCCGGCGTGGTGGATGGTCAGTGGCAGCGTTACAGCGTTTCACCGGGCGATTATATCCGCGAACATTTCTTTGGAACGGACCCACGTCTGCTGAAGCTCGTGGAGAACCATACGGACAAACAACTAGAGAAGCTGCGGCTCGGCGGGCATGACCCGGCGAAGGTTTATGCGGCCTACAAGGCGGCGGTCGAACATCGCGGGCAGCCGACGGTCATTCTCGCACGGACGATCAAGGGATACGGTCTTGGCGAGGCGGGCGAAGGCAAGAACATCACGCATCAGCAGAAGAAGCTGAACGAGGAGGAGCTCAAGGAGTTTCGCGACCGGTTCGAGATACCGATCTCCGATCGTGAGCTGCGCGATGCGCCGTTCTATCGGCCCGCGTCGGGTAGCCCGGAGGAGACGTACATGCTGGAGCGGCGGGCAGCGCTGGGCGGCTTCGTTCCGCGGCGGATGGTTCGGGCTCAGCCGTTAACTTCTCCGGCGGACAAGATTTTTGAGGAGTTTTACAAGGGCAGCGGCGGGCGCGCGGCATCGACGACGATGGTCTTCGTACGCATGTTGGCCCGCATGCTGGATGACAAGACGATCGGCCAGCTGATTGTGCCGATTGTGCCGGACGAGAGCCGGACCTTCGGCATGGATTCGCTGTTTCAGAAGCACGGCATTTACGCGCACTCCGGGCAGAAGTACGAGCCGGTCGATCGACAGTCGCTGATGTATTATCGCGAAGAGAAGGACGGCCAGCTTTTGCAGGAGGGCATCACCGAGGCGGGTTCGATGGCGTCGTTCACCGCGGCGGGCACGGCCTATGTGACGCACGGGATCAATACGATTCCGTTCTTCACGCTTTACTCGATGTTCGGCTTTCAGCGCATCGGCGACAGCATCTGGGCTCACGGCGACATACGCGGCAAGGGCTTCATCATGGGGGCCACCAGCGGGCGGACGACGCTCGCCGGCGAGGGTTTGCAACATCAGGACGGGCACAGCCAGCTTCTGGCGACGACGGTGCCGAATTGTCTTTCGTACGATCCGGCGTTTGCCTTTGAGCTGGCGGTCATCATCCGCGAGGGTATTCGACGGATGTACGTCGCGCAGGAAGACATTTTCTACTACATCACGATTCATAACGAGCCGTATGAGATGCCGCCGATGCCGGATGACGACGATATCACCGAAGGCATTCTCAAGGGCTTTTATCTCTACAAGCCCGGCGAGCGCAAGCGTAACTGGCCGCGGGTACACCTCTTCGGCAGCGGGGCGATTCTTAACGAGGCGCTTCGGGCGCAGGTGATGCTGGCCGAGCGATACAAGGTGTCGGCGGATGTATGGAGCGTTACCAGCTATCAGCAACTGCGGCGCGAGGCGTTGATGATCGATCGCTGGAATCGGCTGCACCCGACAGCACGGCCGAAGAAGAGCTACTTTGCGAAGAAGATGGAGGCCGATGCGCATCCGATCATTGCGTCGAGCGATTACATGAAGATCGTTTCCGAGCAGGTGGCGCCTTGGGCGCCGGCGGAGTTTGTCCCGTTGGGCACGGACGGCTTCGGTCGCAGCGAAGCGCGCGAGGAGTTGCGGCGTTTCTTCGAGGTTGACGCCGAATCGATCTGCGTTGCGACGCTGCACACCCTGGCGCAGCGTGAGGAGATGGAAGCGAGTGTCGTGGAAGAGGCCATCAAGGAATTCGGCATCGACCCGGAGCGGATGGATCCTTCCCGGGCTTGAGACCATGAGGGTATAGCTTTGCAGGGTGGACACTGCCCGCCATGCCTGCTCAATGCAACCACGTCTTGCCGATGTCGCTCGCGCTCATCGCTCAGCTTCGGCGATGATTTCATCGGCGCGTTGACCGCGACCGAACAGCGCCGAGAGCCAGCTTGCGGCCAAACGCGATCTCGCAATCAGCGCCGTCATGCGGTCGTCGGGATGCTCGTGCAGCATGGCCCTTGCCGAGTGCCGCCAGCGCGAGGAGCGTCTTCGACCGATCAGCCGGACGTTGCGGAAACCGGCGCGCGTGAGCAGCGCGGCCATCGACTGCGGCGTCAGGTGGTTGTAATGCCGCGGCAAATCCCACCCCTGCCAGTACGGCCCGAATCGCTCGGAGGCCGCGGATGCGGCGTTATGCTCGGATACGATCAACCTCCCGCCCGGCGCCAGCATGGCATGCAGCGTTTGCAGCGTCGCCAGTGGATCAGGCAGGCACCCGATGACGCCGAGCATGACTGTGACGTCGAACTCCGTCTCCGACAGCGCCGCGCCTGGGATCACGCCTTCCACGACGTTTAAGCCCGCCGATCGCGCTGCTTCCGCCGCCGCGCCGGAAGGTTCGACGCCTGCTACGCGCCACCCTCGATCGCGCATCCGTGTCAGATATCCGCCGCTGCCGCAACCGACGTCGAGCAATCGCATCTGCCCGATGGGCGGCAGTCGATCCCACGGATCGCGCAAGCGCCGTCGTCGCTGTGCACCTGCCGCTTCGTGTGCGGCATACGAATCTGGATAATGCCGGCGGATGTCCGCGGGCGAGACGGCCGGATCGGTAAACATCATGCCGCAGCTCTCACAGCGAATGACCCACCAGGTGCCGGGCGTGTCGTACACTGTATCGCGACCCGAGAACACCCGAGTTGCTTCGCTCGAAATGCAGAGCGGACAGGGGCGGGAAGCGTGAGCGGTTGTGGAATCGTCGAATGCGTTTCCCGCGGCGGCGCTGGATGGTCGGGTTAACATGCGGGGCTATTGTGTCGTTCATCGCCCTAACGGTCTACAATTTGCCCGAATGCCAGGATCGTGCAGCCATTGCCGGGTTCATGTGTATGGATCATGAAGCGCGATTGTGCCAGCGATCGCTTCGCTGCGATTCGACGGGTTCGGGGTTAGCGTAAATGCGATGCCGACAATGAATGCCATTTCCCACTGGCTCGAAAAACGACGACGACGATGGACGACGACCTTCGGGGCGGTGCTGCACGGCCTTCCCTCGCCCGCAGAGCCGACCTGCTGCCTGTACTGCGACTTCGAGGGGTACTTCGGAGGAGCTGTCGCGGCAGCCCATGCCGATGTCGGCACCGACCGCCTGCTGTCCCTACTTGACCGACGAAGAATGCGCATCACGTTCAACGTCGTCGCGGAACTCTGTCGATCACATCCGCAACGGGTGCGAAGAATTCGAGACGCAGGTCACGAGATTGCCTGCCACGGCTATCGCCACGAGCGACCGCGCGATCTGACGTCGCAAGAAATCGACGCCGTGCTACATGAGGCCGGTGAATGTTTTGCGGAATTGGGGATCCGCCCGAGGGGATTCCGCGCTCCTGAATCCGCCTGGACCGTCCATCTGCTCCCCGCGCTCTTGCGGCACGGTTATCACTGGAACGCCGAGCGCGATCCGTCGCAGCGGGCCTATCGGATTCACCGCGAGCTGGTGCGCGTTCCCGTGCGTACGGATGACTGGGACCTCGCTGGTCCGGAGGGCGATCCCGGGAAACTGCTTTCCAAATGGACGGAGCATGCCATCGAAGCGGCACCGACTAGCCGCCTGTTGCTCGTCGGCGTCCACGAGTGGATTCTTGGGCTGCACGAGGCCTTCGCGGATGAACTCGATCCGTGGATGAAGCGATGCGAGCAGGACGGATGGCGGTTTCGGACAATCCGTGATGCGCTGAGCGACGACAGGATGGTCGTGTGATGGGCGATGGGGTTTGAAACTTGCTGCGACTGGGTATTACTGGCGGGCGATGCTGAGCCGGGCTTTGGCACGGTCGATGGCTTTGTTGCGGTCGGTGACGGAATTGACATCGTGAGCGGGCATGGCTTCGGCATCGGAGAGGGCTTTTTGCGACTCGGTGCGGGAAATGTTTTCCGCAAGCTCGGCGCGCTCGGTGAGGATGGTCACTTGATTGTCGAGCACTTGTGCGAAGCCGGCGTCAATGAAGACATTCTTCGTCTGGCCGTCGGGCACATCGACGCGAAGGACGCCTGTGCCGAGTTCGCAGAGCAGGGGGGCGCGGTCCTTGAGGATGCCGACCATGCCGTCATGCGCGGGGAATACGACAGCCGTCGCGGGGGTGTTGAGCACCAGCCGCTCGGGGGTGATGATGGAACACTCGATGGGAGCTTCTTTTGCCATAAGAGGGCTTTTACGGTCCTGAGCGGCCTTCGTCAAGGGTTTCGACCGGCGGTGGAGCATCGTTGACAGGGCGCGATGAGGCTGCAGTGAGTGATGTAAGTGAAGCAGGCGCTTCTATTTAGATGCCGCATTCTTGTGGCGGCTTGGTGTGCTGGGGTTGGAGCGGGGGCGGGATTGTGCGCGACGTGTCAGGGCGACATTACGTAGGGTGCGTCGCGGATGCGGGTTGTCCCGACATGGGGAGCGCAGGGCAGGCAAGCAAGATTTGTGGGAATTTTTTGACTGGCATCCTGGGGAGGTCTGGTTATACTGACGGGTCTCGCCGCTGCGGAGGCGGAACCTGGTTGATCGGGAACGGGACTGGTCGGCTTCATGTTAGATGGCCTCCGCGGCAGCAAGTCCCCTGGGCAACATACTTTGGGTGAGCCGCCTGCGCCACCGACTCGATGACGCCTCGAAACAAGACGCATCGACAATTCGTCATCGCATGCCGAAAGGCCAACCTCGACGCGCGAGAAGTGCGCGCGTCGTGGGTTTTCCTACGCGCGAAGCGGAGTTGCGCGGTCGGCGGCAACAGGCGTTTGAGTTGAAAGGACCACGATGATTGTCACGAAAGAGATTCGCAACTTCGGAAAACTCGGCGATGCCATGCCGATTCCCGACCTGATCGCCATTCAGGTGGAGTCCTACAAGCGATTTCTTCAGTCCGACACACCGCCGGAGCATCGCACGCCGACGGGTTTGGAAGGTCTTCTGCGCGAGGTCTTTCCGATCACGAGCTACGACGAAAACATTCTTCTCGAATACATCGATTACTCGCTGGGCAAGCCGCGCTACACGCCGGACGAGTGCCGGCAGCTTCGGCTGACCTACGGCATGCCGCTGCGTGTTCACGTGCGCCTTACGCGGCGTGATAAGGATGAAATCTTTGAAGATCGCATCTACCTCGGCGACATTCCGATCATGATCGGCGGCGGCGAGTTCATCATCAACGGCGCTGAGCGCGTCATCGTCTCTCAGCTTCACCGTTCGCCGGGCGTGGACTTTATCAAGGAGACGCTCGAAGCCGACCGACCGCTTCACGCGTGCCGAATTATCCCGGAGCGCGGTAGCTGGATCGAGATCAATATCACGCGCAAGGACGTGCTGGCGGTGCGGATCGACCAGTCAAGCAAGATTCCGGCTACGACTTTCCTTCGGGCGATGGACCCGGCCTACGGGCGCGACGAGGATATCATTCGCACCTTTTACCAGACGAAGACGGTGCGCACGGGCAGTCTGAAGGCGGACATGTTCGTGGTATCCGACGTGTGGCCGGAGGACATGGCCGACGCTTCGGAGCCGCTGGTTCGCGCGGGCGCGCAGATCGGCGATGCCCTGGCGAAGATTCAGGCGGGCAGCGTCAAGCAGCTAGAGGTTATCGAGAAGGTCAACGACCCGCTGATTCTCAATACGCTGCACGAGGACGGCTCCCACTCGCATGAGGACGCTCTCATGCGGATTTACAAGAGCTTGCGACCGGGTAACCCGGCTCAGCTCGACAAGGCCGTGAAGCTCTTTCACGAGAAGTTCTACGATGCCAATCGCTATCGGCTCGGTCGCGTGGGGCGTTTCCGAATCAATCGTAAGTTCGGTCTGGCGCTGCCGACCTCGCTGAACACGCTGACGGGCGCGGACTTCATTGCCTGTCTGCGTTACCTGATGGACCTGCGAAGCCAGGATCGCGTGGGCTTCTCGGTGCCGCAGCGACTGCCTTTTGAGCTTTGCATGCTTCGCTGGGCGCGCGAGCTTTCGCAGCAGATCAACGTCTATCAGACCAAGGGCCAACTGGTGAAGGATCCGAAGGAGGGCATCGCGCTCGGGCAGCTTGATTCGATCCGCGAGGGCCGCAAGAAGCTTCAGCCGACTGATGTGCTGACGGAATTGCGCCGCCAGCTTTCCAGTCTTCACGATACGCCGACGGAGTGGGTGCCGACGAATACGCTGGACACGAACAAGCTGCGAACGCTTCTGGGACGGACGAAGCAGGATCGCGACGTGGAAGTCAACAAGCTTTCACGGGATTTTATTGTCGCGGCGATTCGCACTCGGGCGATGCGCCTGATTGAAGGCATCGACGCCTACCTTCAGCAGGAACGCCAGACGCACAGCGATCTGGCCCAGATCGACTTCATGAATTACTACCCGCACCCGGGCGTGATTTATACGTTCAGCGAAGCGGAGTCCAAGCGACTGGCGGGCGTGCAGGAGGCGGAGATCGAGGCGGAGTGGCGTGAGATCTTCGGCGCGGGGACGAAGCACGTTGCGTTTGATACATTCGAGAATGTGGAGCAGATTCTGCATCGGCACGGCCAGGCGGATCTGCTCTCGGTGGGTAACGTCCACGAATACGGCTGGCGGCCGACGCGGGTGATTGTCCAGGAGGACGACATCGACCACCTTGGCAACCGGCGCCTTCGGACGATCGACGAGCTGGCCTGCGACGAAATTCGCAAGGGCTTTCTCAAGCTGCGTCGCACGGTGCAGGAGCGCATGAGCATGCGCGAGCCGGACCAGCTCGGGAAGCTCGCCGAGTTGATCAACTCGAAGGCGATTTCCGGCGCGATTGAGTTCTTCTTCGGCCGCGGTGAGCTGTCGCAGGTGGTGGACCAGACGAACCCGCTGAGTCAGCTTACGCACGAGCGGCGGCTTTCGGCGCTGGGCCCCGGCGGTCTGAACCGCAAGCGGGCGGGCTTTGAAGTGCGCGACGTTCATATCAGCCATTACGGCCGCATCTGCCCGATCGAGACGCCGGAAGGCACGAACATCGGTCTGATCGCCTCGCTGAGCATTTATTCGACGGTTGATGAATACGGCTTCCTGATTACGCCCTACCGCAAGGTGGAAGGCGGCGGGCAGGTCAACGGCGGCTATGAGTTTCTGCGGGCCGATGAGGAGATGAAGACCGTGCTGGCGCCGCCGGACGCGGTGGACCCGAAGACGAGCCGCGTGACCGGCGACAACATCATGGCGCGCATTCGCGGCGATCTGGCCATGGTCGGTCGAGACGAGGTCGAGTACATCGATATCTCGCCGAAGCAGACGGTCGGCGTATCGGCATCGCTTATTCCGTTCCTCGAACACGACGACGCCAACCGCGCGTTGATGGGTTCGAACATGCAGCGTCAGGCCGTGCCGCTTCTCATCACGGAGCCGCCGGTGGTGGCGACGGGAATGGAGAAGATCGTCGCGGCGAACAGCGGCATGGTGGTGCGGTCGGATCGTGATGGGACGGTGACATTTGTCGACGCCTCGCGGATCGTGATCGACAACACGGACGAATACATGTTGCGGAAGTTTCAGGGGCTCAATGAGCGCACCTGTCTGAATCAGACGCCGCTGGTAGGAGTGGGCGAGAAGGTCAAGCAGGGGCAGATCATCGCCGATGGCCCCGGCTGCAAGAACGGCGAACTGGCACTGGGCCGAAACGTGCTCGTCAGCTTCCTGACGTACGACGGCTACAACTTTGAGGACGCGATTCTCATCTCCGAGCGACTGGTGCAGAACGACACGTTCACGAGCATCCACGTCGAGGAGCATGACATTGAAATCCGCGAGACGAAGCTCGGTCGAGAGGAATTCACGCGCGACATACCCAACGTCTCAGAGCGTGCCCTGCGCAGTCTCGACGAAGACGGCATCATCAGCGTCGGCACCGAAGTGAAGCCGGGCGACATTCTGGTCGGCAAGGTATCGCCGAAGAGCAAGAGCGAGCTGTCACCGGAAGAGAAGCTGCTGCACGCCATCTTCGGCCGCGCCGGCGAGGACGTGAAGAACGATTCGCTGGAAGTGCCCGCGGGGATTTACGGCATCGTCATTGACACGAAGCGCTTCAGCCGTCGTACGCAGATGACGGAGGATCAGAAGAAGCAGCTTCAGAAGCGCATCAAGGAGTTCAAGGCGTCGAGTAACGGCCGCACGATCTCGATCTTTCGCAAAATGATCGAGGAAATGGAGGCGGTGACGGAGCAGCCCATCGTCGACCCGAACACCAAGCAGCTGGTCGGTCGCAGTGAAATCCAGGACGTGGTCATGGAGCAGATCGGCGAGCCGGGCAACTGGTCGTTCGACATGAAGTGGATCAAGCCGGCGGCCCATCGCGATGCGTGTCAGCCGATCTACGACCGCTACTGGCCGGTTATCGCAGAGCAGATCGAGGAGCGCGAGCGCAAGGTCGCGCAGATCAAGCGAGGCGACGAGCTGCCCTCGGGCGTGCTCGAGATGGTGAAGGTCTATATCGCCACGAAGCGACGCCTGTCGGTGGGCGACAAGATGGCCGGACGCCACGGCAACAAGGGCGTCATCGCCAAGATTCTTCCGGTCGAAGACATGCCCTTCCTCGAGGACGGCACCCCGGTGGACATCATGCTCAATCCGCTTGGCGTGCCCTCGCGTATGAACGTCGGTCAGATTCTGGAGACACACCTCGGCTGGGCGGCGAAGATTCTCGGCTTCCAGGCGATCACGCCGGTCTTTGACGGCTGCAAGGAAGTGGAGCTTCACCAGGCCGTGAGCGAGGCCAATGCCTTCGTGGAAAAGCAGTCGCAGGACCTGACGACGATTCAGAACGCCGCCCGGGAAAACCTGCTGCTTTGCAAGATGCCTTATGGCGGCAAGATTCGACTGTACGACGGCCGAACGGGCGATAAGTTCGATCAGCCCGTGACGGTCGGCTACCTGTACATGTTGAAACTGCATCACCTTGTGGATGACAAGATTCACGCCCGTGCGACCGGTCCCTACTCGCTGATTACGCAGCAGCCGCTTGGCGGCAAGGCGCGGACCGGCGGCCAGCGCTTCGGTGAGATGGAAGTGTGGGGTCTTGAGGCCTACGGCGCGGCGTACATTCTTCAGGAGCTTCTCACGGTCAAGAGTGACGACGTGGAAGGCCGTACGAAGATTTATGAATCGATGGTCAAGGGTGAAAACACGCTGGAAGCCGGTACGCCGGTCTCCTTCGACGTGCTCTGCAACGAGATTCGCGGGCTGGGAATGAACATCCAGCTCGAGAAAGGCAAGTTGATGTAAGGTTCGCGAACGAGGGCGGCGCGTTCGCTTCGCGACGTATCGCGAAGCGAATCATCGGCGCAGCGCAGGCGAGCCGGCAGAAGGTCGAGGTGTCGTATGGACGGCGTCAAGTGTGAAGTGGTCAACAAGATTGATGTCTCGGAACTGAAGGCGTTCTACGACGCGCAGGGATGTGTCATGCCTCAATCCGTGGACAAGCTGTCGAAGATGATCGACAACTCGGTCTGTTTCGTGACCGCTCGCGACCCGGACGGCCGTTTGATCGGCATCGCGCGCGGCGTGGCCGACGGTGTTCGCGGGTATCTGACGGAGTGCAAGCTGGATCCTGCACGTCAGGGGCCTGGCGCCGTGACGCATATTGACGGACGCATCGAGCACGATCAGTTCGGAATTGCCCGTCGGATGGCGGAGTTGATTTTGTCGGCGCTGGCCGAACAGGGCTGCGAACGAGTGGACGCGGCGGCCTACGGCACCGAGGTGGATTTCTGCGAGGAGCTCGGCTTCAAGCGCGCGGTCGGTGTCGTGCCGATGTCGCTGGACGTGAAAGCGTTCATGGCGGGATGTCGCGCGGGCATGGTGGGCGCACAGGCGGCGTCGACGGCATAGCCGGTTGGTAGTCGCCGCGGCGCTTTGGAATAAGTTGAGAAATAACGGCTCCCCCCACGGCGGGGCCCTGGAAGATCGACAAGGAAAGAGACGCTCATGGCTGAAAGCATGTACGATCGCGTAAATGACTACGGTTCCGTGCGGATTTCGCTCGCATCGCCGAACGACATACGTTCGTGGTCCTACGGCGAGGTTCGCAAGCCGGAGACCATCAACTACCGCACGTATCGCGCTGAAAAGGACGGATTGTTCTGCGAACGCATTTTCGGTCCGGAGCGTGACTGGGAGTGCTTCTGCGGGAAGTACAAGGGCACGAAGCACAAGGGCATGATCTGCGACCGCTGCGGCGTGAAGGTGACGCACAGCCGTGTGCGTCGCAAGCGGATGGGCCACATCAACCTGGCCGCGCCGATTGTCCACATCTGGTTTTTCAAGGCGATGCCGAGCCGGCTGGGCGCCCTCCTGGATATGAAGACCTCCGACCTTGAGAAGGTGGTCTATTTCCAGGATTACGTGGTGACCGACCCGAAGGACACGCCGCTGAAGCTGGGTCAGATTCTGAGTGAGGAGGAGTATCGCAGCGCGATCGAGAAGTACGGCGACACGTTTGAGGCGCAGATCGGCGCCGAGGCGGTGAAGACGCTGCTCACGAAGATCGATCTGAAGCGGCTCAGTGACGAGCTGCGCGAAGCGATTCTCAACACCAACAGCAAGCAGAAGACCAAGGACCTTTCCAAGCGTCTCAAGATCGTCGAGAGTCTGCGCAACAGCACGAACGACCCCACCTGGATGGTGATGGACGTGATTCCGGTCATCCCGCCGGACCTTCGTCCGCTGGTCCTGCTCGACAGCGGCAACTTTGCCACGAGCGATCTGAACGATCTTTATCGTCGCATCATCAATCGGAACAACCGACTCAAGAAGCTGATCGACCTGAACGCCCCCGAGGTCATCATCCGCAACGAGAAGCGCATGCTTCAACAGGCGGTGGATGCCCTGTTCGATAACGGCCGCTGCCGTCGACCGGTGCTCGGCTCGTCGAATCGGCCGCTCAAGTCGCTTACCGACATGATCAAGGGCAAGCAGGGTCGGTTCCGTGAGAACCTTCTCGGCAAGCGCGTGGATTATTCGGCACGAAGCGTGATCGTCGTCGGACCGGACCTGAAGCTGCATCAGTGCGGCCTGCCGAAGAAGATCGCCCTGGAGCTTTATCAGCCGTTTATCATCCGCAAGCTCAAGGAGCGGGGCTATGCCGACACGATCAAGAGCGCCAAGAAGATGCTCGAACGGCGCGATCAGGAAATCTGGGACATCCTCGAAGAAGTCATCTATCAACACCCGGTCCTGTTGAATCGCGCTCCCACGCTTCACCGCATGGGTATTCAGGCGTTCGAGCCGGTGCTGGTGGAAGGCAACGCGATCAAGATTCATCCGCTGGTCTGTCGAGGATTCAACGCGGACTTTGACGGCGACCAGATGGCCGTTCACCTTCCGCTGTCGGTGGAGGCGCAGGTCGAGGCCCACGTGCTGATGATGTCGACGAACAACATCTTCAGCCCCGCAAGCGGCACGCCGATCATGTCGCCCAGCCAGGATATCGTCATGGGTATTTTCTACCTGACGACGGAGCACAGCCCGACCGGCAAGAGCGAATCGAAGAAGACCTTCAAGGACGCGTTTGAGGCGCTCCTGGCGTACGACCTGGGCCACGTCTCGATCCACCATTCGATTCAGGTACGCATCGATCGTGTACAGATGGTTGAAGGGCAAAAAAAGCGTCCGGTGCCGGTGCCGGAAAACCACCTGATTACCACGACGGTCGGGCGCTTGATCTTCAATGACATCCTTCACCCGAAGATGCCGTTCTATAACTATCCGCTCAGCCAGAAGGGTGCGGCGCGGGTCATCGCCGATTGCCATGCGCAGCTCGGCCGCGCCGAGACCATCGACCTGCTCGACCGCATCAAGGAGACCGGCTTCAAGTGGAGCACCCTGGCAGGGCTTTCCTTCGGTCTGACGGACATGCGCATCCCCGAGAAGAAGAAGGGGATCATCGAGGATGCCCAGAAGAAGGTCGATCGCATTACCAAGGCGTATCAGCAGGGCGCCATTACCGATCTGGAGCGGTACAACGCCCTGATCGACATCTGGGTCCACGTGCGCGAGGCGGTGACCGAGGTGATGATGACCGAGCTGAAAGCTGACTATCGCACGGAAGACGGCATCTACGCTCGACCGGAGGATGCGGGCGCCGTCAAGTATCTGAATCCGATTTACCTGATGACCGACTCGGGCGCTCGCGGCAGCGTGGACCAGATTCGTCAGCTTGCCGGCATGCGTGCCCTGATGGCCAAGCCCTCCGGCGAGATTATCGAGACGCCGATCAAGGCAAACTTCCGCGAGGGTCTTTCGGTGCTCGAGTATTTCAGCTCGACGCACGGCGCCCGCAAGGGTCTGGCCGATACGGCGCTCAAGACAGCGGACTCGGGTTATCTGACGCGCAAGCTGGCCGACGTGGCGCAGAACGTCATCATTGCCGAGTACGACTGCGGCACGATCAACGGCATTACTAAAGAAGCCCGCTACAAGGGAGAAGAAGTTGACGTTTCCCTTGCCGAGACGGTGCGCGGTCGTATCGCCCGTGACACGATCCGCCATCCGGTGACCGACGAGATTATCGTCCGCGAGCATGACATCATCACGGAGGAGATCGCGCGGCGAATCGAAAGCCCGCCGATCGAGGGCGGCCTCGGCCTGGAGAAGATTCGCGTACGCAGTCCGCTGACGTGCGAGAGCCCGATGGGCATTTGCTCTCGTTGCTACGGTGTGGATATGTCGAACGGCCGTCTGGTGGAAGAGGGCATGGCGGTGGGCATCATCGCGGCGCAATCCATCGGGGAGCCGGGCACGCAGCTCACCATGCGTACGTTCCATACGGGTGGTGTTGCCAGTCGTGCGGTCATTGAGAGCGACATCAAGTGCGTCAGCGGCGGAACGGTCAAGTTCCACGATCTGAACGCCGTGCCGTTCGAGGACCCGGAGACGAAGCAGACGTCGATGGTCGTACTGAAGCGTAACGGCGAACTGTCGATCAACGATGAAAAGGGCCGTGAGCTTGAGCGGTACAAGATTCCCTACGGCGCTCGTGTCCATGTGACCGACGGCGATACGGTTAAGTCTCGTACGGTGGTCTGCATGTGGGACCCGCACCTGACGCCGATTCTTGCCGAAGCGTCCGGTTTCATCCGGTTCCAGGACGTCGTCGAGGGCGAGACGGTCCGGCAGGAGATCGAAGGTAAGGCCTCGAAGTTCGTCATTGTTGAGCACCGCGGCGATAAAAACCCGCAGGTCATCATCGAAGACAAGAACGGCAAGATTATCGAGTATCACTATCTGCCGGCGAAGGCCCGTATCGAAGTGACCGAAGGCCAGGAGGTAAAGGCCGGTTTCCTGCTCGCGCGACGTCCGCGTGAACTGACCGGTACGCAGGACATCACGGGCGGTCTGCCGCGTGTCACGGAAATCTTCGAGGCCCGCAAGCCGAAGGAGCCGGCGGTCATGGCGGAGATTTCCGGCACGGTGGAGATTCGCAGCGATCGCCGCCGCGGCAAGATGACGATCGTCATCCACCCGGACAGCAAGGACCTGGAAGCCCGCGAGCATCACGTTCCGCAGGATAAGCACCTGCTCGTGCACGCCGGTGATCGCATCGAGGCGGGCGATCCGCTGTGCGACGGTCCGCTGGTGCCGCACGATATTCTGGCAATCAAGGGCGAAGAGGCGCTTTACAGCTACCTGCTTCACGAGGTGCAGTCGGTCTATCGTTCGCAGAACGTGGGTATCAGCGACAAGCACATCGAGATCATCATCAACCAGATGCTTCGCAAGGTGAAAGTGGAGCAGGCGGGCGATTCGTCGCTGCTTCCTGGCGAGATGGTCGATAAGTTCCGCTTCCGCGGCGAGAACGAGCGCCTGGCTCGCAGCGTGAAGATATCCGATTCGGGCGACTCGAAGTACAGCGAAGGCCAGATCGTGAGCAAGGAAGAGCTGTCGGCAACGAACGAGGAATTGGAAAACGCCGGCAAGGCCCCGGCCAAGGGCAAGAAGCCCAAGCCGGCAACGGGCGGCTCGGTGCTCCTCGGCATCACCAAGGCGGCGCTCCAGTGTGAATCGTTCCTGTCGGCCGCGAGCTTCCAGGAGACGACCAAGGTGCTTACAGAGTCGGCGTTGGGAAGCGCGGTGGACCGCCTGACCGGCCTGAAGGAGAACGTGATCCTTGGCCACCTGATCCCCGCAGGCACGGGCTTCCACACCCATCAGGATCTGGAACTGAGGCACCTTGGCACGCCGATCGAGGAGCCGCCGACGGAGATTCGCATGCCGGAAGTCCCCGGCCAGGTGGACCGCGATGCCCTTGCCGAGCTGCAGCGGGCGACGGGCGTGCTGGATATTCCGGATGCCGAGCGTATGGAAGTGGATTCCGAGGTCGTGGCGACCCTGACCATGGTTGAAGGCGGCCAAGCGGAGTTGTCCGAGGATGACGATTCGGGCGAGGACGACACTGCCGAGGAGACGGTCTGAGGATTTGACAGGGCTGCCCGTTAGGCCCTAAATTACAGGGCTCCGCGTCGGCCTTGTGGGGCCGGCGGCAGATGAAGATTTTGAGGTACGAATGCCAACGATCAATCAGCTTTGTTCGAAGCCGCGGCGCAATGAAGTCACCAAGTCGAAGTCGAAGGACTTGGATAACAGTCCGCAGAAGCGCGGGGTTTGTCTCATCGTAAAGACGATGACACCCAAGAAGCCCAACTCCGCGCTCCGCAAGGTCGCTCGCGTGCGCTTGTCGAACGGCCGCGAGGTGACGGCGTATATCCCGGGCATCGGTCATAACCTGCAGGAGCACTCGATCGTGCTCGTGCGCGGCGGCCGGGTACGCGATCTGCCGGGCATTCGATACCACATCGTTCGCGGCGTGCTGGACTGTGCCAGCGTGGAAGATCAGGACAAGTTCGGCGTACGCCGGAATAAGTCGCGCAGCAAGTACGGCACCAAGCGCAAGAAGGGGTAATCAGCGCGTTTTTTCTCGTGCATCGCGGGCGACGGAGCCCGATGGATGGTCACGAATCTCATCGGCCGCGAGAAATGTGGTCGAGTATGGGGCTTGGTGCGAAGCATGCACCGGCATTCGTGCGAACCGTCGCGTGACGGACCGCACCCCAGAACAAGAGAGGATATCGAGATGGCTTATAAGAAGTGGACCCACTCGGGCGAGCAGCTTCGACCCGATCCCAGGTATGGCAGTCGCCTGGCGGCTAAGTTCGTCAACTGCATGATGTGGAGCGGCAAGAAGACCGTAGCTCAGAAAGTCTTCTACCAGGCGATGGATGTGATCTCCAAGAAGATCAGTGATCGCCCGCCGATCGAAGTATTCGAACAGGCGGTCGATAACGTCAAACCGCACATTCAGATCCGCAGCAAGCGCGTCGGCGGCAGCAACTATCAGGTGCCGATGCCGGTCAATTCCCGTCGCAGCCAGTCGCTGGCGATTCGCTGGATTCTCGACGCCACGCGGGCCAAGGGCGGGCGACCGATGTATCAGCGGCTTGCGGCCGAGTTGATTGACGCCTTCAACCGCCAGGGTGCGGCGATGACGACGCGCGACAACGTCCACCGCATGGCCGACGCGAACAAGGCGTTTGCGCATTTTGCGTGGTAACGCCGCTCGCGGGTTAGTCCTCTCAGCATTTTCGTCACGGAACCATTTCGAACCGGCGGATTCGGTCTGCGCCGTGCCTGGCCTGACACATCGGCAGGGGGCGGAACTCGACTCTGCCGGAGTGGCAGTCTGGCTTGACGATGGGCGAATCTGTGTATTGGTCCTAATACACTGTCAATAAATTAGTTATGAAGAGATCGTTTTGCGGCCATGTGCGGCACGAACATTGCTCTAGGAGATCACGGACAGAGTCTGCCCCGGCTTCGGGGCGAGTGGAAGGAAGACAAGTTCCCGCACAAGGAATAGCAACTCACAGGTAACAGTCATTCAACCGGAGGCATACATCGATGGGTGCCAAGCAATTATCATTCAATGAAGACGCTCGAAATGCCCTGCTCAGCGGCGTGACAAAGCTTGCCGCAGCGGTGAAGTCCACGCTGGGACCTCGCGGCCGGGTGGCCATTCTGGACAAGGGCTGGGGGGCTCCGACTGTCACCAAAGACGGCGTAAGCGTGGCCGAGGAGATCGAGCTTTCGGACAAGTACGAGAATCTCGGCGCTCAACTCGTGAAAGAGGCCTCCACGAAGACCTCCGACGCGGCCGGTGACGGCACTACGACGGCGACGGTGCTCGCCGAAGCGATCTTCAAAGAAGGCCTCCGCTGCGTGGCGGCGGGTAATGATGCGATGGCGGTCAACCGCGGCATCGAGAAGGCCGTTGCGGCGATCATCGAGGAGTTGAAGGGTCTGTCGCGGCCGGTGAAGGCCGATGCGAAGAACGTTGAAGACATCATTCGCGTGGCCAGCATTTCTGCGAATAATGACCGCGAGGTGGGCGAGAACCTGGCCGAGGCGTTTAAGCGCGTCGGCAAGGACGGCGTCATTACCATCGAGGAAGGTAAGAGTCTGGATACGACGGTCGAAGTCGTCGAGGGCATGCAGTTCGATCGCGGCTATCTCTCGCCACACTTCGTGACCAATCCTGAAGAGATGGAATGTGTTCTCGATAAGGCCTTCGTGCTGGTTTATGAGGACAAAATCAGCAGCGTCACGAAGCTGGTTCCGCTTCTTGAGAAGGTCGCCAAGACCAAGCGGCCGCTCCTGATCATCGCAGAAGATGTCGAGGGCGAAGCCCTTGCGACGCTGGTGGTCAACAAGCTGCGCGGCATCCTGCAGGTGGCGGCGGTGAAGGCCCCCGGCTACGGCGATCGCCGTAAGGCGATGATGGAGGACCTTGCCATCCTGACCGGCGGCAAGCCGATCTTCAAGGATTTGGGCATCGAGCTGGATAACGTCGCCATCACCGACCTGGGCACGGCGAAGAAGATTCACATCGACGCGGACAACACGACCGTGATCGAAGGAGCCGGTGCTTCGAAGGATATTCAGGGCCGTATCGAAATGATCCGCCGGGAGATCGAAGCGGCGACAAGCGATTACGACAAGGAAAAACTTCAGGAGCGTCTGGCGAAGCTCGCCGGCGGCGTGGCGCAGATCTACGTTGGCGCCGCGAGCGAGTCGGAGCTGAAGGAGAAGAAGGCCCGCTACGAGGACGCATTGCACGCGACCCGCGCGGCCATTGAGGAAGGGATTGTCCCCGGCGGCGGCGTGGCGCTGGTCCGCGCGCGCGGCGTGTTGTTGCAGAAGCTGAAGCTCAAGCAGGAGGGCGAGCAGGTGGGCGTGGGTGTGGTGCATCGCGCGGCGGCCGAGCCGCTCATGGCGATTGCACGGAACGCCGGCCTGGAGCCGGGCGTCGTCCTGCACAAGGTCGAAAGCAAGGACGGCGCGTATGGATTCAATGCGTTGACCGAAGCGTACACCGACCTGGTGAAGGACGGCGTGATCGACCCGACGAAGGTGGTGCGCGTGGCCCTGCAGAATGCCAGCAGTGTGGCACGCATTCTGCTTTCCACGAACTGCTGCATCACCGAGAAGCCCACCGCAAAGGATGACGGCCACGGCCACGGCATGGACGACGAGATGGGCGGCATGGGCGGCATGGGCGGCATGGGTGGCATGGGTGGCATGGACGGGATGATGTAAGGAAGAAATGACGAATGGCGAATGACGAAATGGCGAAGCCGAAATTCACGTGCAATGCCGAGCCCGATTTTGTTATTCGAATTTCGTAATTCGTAATTAGTATTTACGCGGAACGCTGAAGTTATCTCAAAGGAGTTATGAAGTCATGGCACGCTTGAATATCAAACCCCTGGATGATCGGCTCGTGGTCGAGCAGCATGAGGCGGAGGATCGCACGGCCGGCGGCATCGTCCTGCCGGACAATGCGAAGGAGCGACCCACACGGGGTACGGTGCTGGCGGTCGGTTCGGGCCGGATGCTCGACACCGGTAACCGGGCACCGCTCTGCGTGAAGGTCGGCGACGAGGTGATCTACGGCAAGTACAGCGGCACCGAGGTTGAACTGACCGGTAAGAAGTACACGGTTTTGCGAGAGAGCGACGTACTGGCAGTGGTCGAGAAGTAAACATCGAACGAGAGAGGAACAGTTCCTATGGCAGTCAAACAAATGCTTTTCGATCAGCGGGCTTCTGAAAGCGCCGTCTCGGGGCTTTCCAAGCTGGCGGCCGCGGTGAAGGTCACGCTCGGTCCGACGGGGCGCAATGTGCTCCTGCAGAAGTCGTGGGGCGCGCCGCGCGTCACCAAGGACGGCGTCAGCGTCTCCAAGGAGATCGAGCTTCCGCAGCCCTTTGAGAACATGGGCGCGAAGATGGTCAACGAGGTCGCCAGCAAGACGAGCGATCTGGCCGGAGACGGCACGACAACGGCCGTCGTTCTGGCGGAGGCCATCTACAAAGAAGGTCTCAAGAACGTCGCGGCCGGAGCGAATTCGCTCCTGCTCAAGCGCGGGATCGATAAGGCCGTCGAGATCGCCGTCGAGCAGATTAAGAAGCTTTCGATCAAGGTGAAGGACTCCAACGACATCACCAAGGTGGGCACGGTCAGCGCCAATGGCGACGTAGCCATCGGCAAGATGCTCTCCGAGGCGATGGAACAGGTGGGCAAGGAAGGCGTCATCACCATCGAGGAAGGCAAGAGTCTCGAAACCGAGAAACGCGTGGTGGAGGGGATGCAGTTCGACAAGGGCTACGTCTCCCCCTATTTCATTACCGACGCGACGGAGATGCAGTGTGTCCTCGAGGACTGCTACATCCTTATCTACGAAAAGAAGGTCAGCTCCCTGCGGGACTTCATTCCGCTGCTGGAGAAGGTCGCCACATCGAGCAAGCCGCTGCTGGTTATTGCCGAGGATGTGGACGGCGAGGCCCTGGCGGCGCTGGTCGTCAACCGGCTTCGCGGCGTTCTGCGGTGCTGTGCCGTCAAGGCGCCGGGCTTCGGCGATCGCCGCAAAGCCATGATGGGCGATCTGGCCGTCGTTACCGACGGCGAGTTCATCAGCGAGGATCGCGGCCTGAAGCTGGAAAATCTGGAACTGAGCCAACTCGGTCGCGCGGCCAAGGTCGTCATCGAGAAGGATACGACCACGATCATCGAAGGCGCCGGCAAGAAGAGCGATGTCACTGCCCGTGCCGATCAGATTCGCGCGCAGATCGAAAAAACGACGAGCGATTATGACAAGGAGAAGCTGCAGGAGCGGCTGGCGAAGTTGACCGGGGGCGTGGC
The DNA here is from genome assembly GCA_964385225.1 of uncultured Planctomycetaceae bacterium. GTDB lineage: Bacteria > Planctomycetota > Phycisphaerae > UBA1845 > UTPLA1 > UTPLA1. The sequence goes on along the minus strand of CAYLOE010000012.1, from coordinate 94,734 downwards.
GATCATCCGCGTCGGCGGGGCGACGGAGATTGAAGTCAAAGAGCGCAAGGATCTGGTGGACGACGCATTCCACGCGACCAAGGCCGCGGTGGAAGAAGGCGTTGTTCCCGGCGGCGGCGTGGCCCTGCTTCGGTGCATCGAGCCGATCAAGCAGGCGGCGAAGCAGACCGAGGGCGACGACAAGACCGGCATGATGATCGTCGTTCGAGCGCTGGAGGCGCCGGCACGGCAGATCGCCGACAACAGCGGCCAGGACGGCGCGGTGATTGTCGATCAGATTCTCGAAAACAAGGGCAGCTACGGGTACGACGCCCGGCGCGGCCAGTTCTGCGACATGATCAAGGAAGGCATCATCGACCCGGCGAAGGTGGTTCGTTGTGCCCTGCAGAACGCCGCGAGCGTGGCGGGGATGCTCCTGATGACCAACGTGATGATCACGGAACTGAAAGACAAGGACAAGGAAGATGAAATCCCCGGCTCTGTCCGATAGAGAGAGTATGCGGGCTTGAACGGTAACGGTCGGGACGGAGTTCATCGCTCCGTCCCGATCCGCGTTTAGGAGCCATGCGAACGCTTCGGGCGTAACCGCTCTTTGAGCGGCGTGCATGGCGAATACGGATGCGTGGGCGACGATGCCAGTGGCAATGAAGCGCGATTATTACGAAGTGCTCGGCGTGGGACGCGATGCCGCGGTGGATGAGATCAAGCGTGCCTACCGACAGGCGGCGATGAAGTATCATCCGGACCGGGCCAACGGCGCGGACAGCGAGGAGAAATTCAAAGAGGCCGCCGAGGCGTACGAGGTCTTGTCCGACGCGGAGAAGCGCGGCCGCTACGATCGCTACGGCCATTCCGGTCTGAGCGGAGCCGGCATGCATGACTTCTCGCACATGCGGCCGGACGACATTTTCAGCATCTTCGGTGACATCTTCGGCGACGTATTCGGCGGAGGGATGGGGGGGAGGTCTTCCCGCGGGGTTGATCTTCAGACGGAACTCGTCATCACGCTTGCTGACGCGGCGAAGGATACCGAGAAGCAGATCGAGTTCAATCGGAGTGACTACTGCGAGCATTGCAGCGGCAAAGGCGCTGAGCCGGGCACAAAGGTTAATCCCTGCGGCACCTGCGGCGGCTACGGCCAGGTCGAGCGAACCAGCGGCCGGGGTTTTTTCTCGACGCGCGTGGTGACGAACTGTCCGGATTGCCGAGGTCGAGGCACGAAGTTCAGCCAGGCCTGCGGCGAATGTCGGGGATCGGGGCGTACGGAGCGTCATCGCATTGTGACGGTGAAAGTTCCGGCGGGCATCCATGACGGGCAGGCCATTCGCCTGCGCGGCGAGGGCGAACCGGGAGAGCTGGGCACTTCGCGCGGCGATCTGCATTGTTATATTCGCATCGAGCCGCACCCGTTCCTTCAGCGGCATGGCAACGATCTGGTTTGCGATGTGCCGATCAGCTTCACGCAGGCGTCGCTGGGGGCGAAGATCGAGGTACCGACACTGATCGGAAAGGCGGAAGTGACAATCCCGCCGAGCACGCAGCATGGTGAGCTGCTGCGACTGGCGAAGATGGGCTTGCCGGACATTCGCACGCGGCGCGTGGGCGATCAGATTGTCCGCATTCTGATTGAAATCCCGCGCAAACTGAGCAAGAAGCAGGAAGAGCTGTTACGGGAGTTCGCGAAGTCGGAGGATAGCCATGTGCTTCCGCAGAGCCGGGGCTTCTTCGACCGCCTGAAGGATTTTCTCAATCCGCAGAGTGAGTAGATTGGGATGCGCCGGCGGACCGACCGGGCGAGCCGTTGACGAATGAATGAACATGGTGAAAGACGACGACAGGATAGCCGTGCCGACCGACGAAGATATTCGCAAGTATGCAGAGGGGCCGCAGGACGATTCCGCTCCGTCGCCGTCCGGTGATGAGACGGTGGACGCTTTGCGGCGTGAACTCGCCGAGTGCAAGGACAAGCTCCTGCGCTCGCAGGCCGAGTGCGCGAACATCTCCAAGCGGCTGCACCAGCAACATGCCGAGTCCATGAAGCTGGCATCCATGGGGCTGGCCCGGGATGTGCTGAATGTCGTGGACAGCTTTGAACGGTCGATCGAAGGGCTTAAGACGGCCGGCGCGGATGAATCGGTGCTCGAAGGCGTCCGACTGATTGCCGCACAACTCGAGAAGGTGTTGCGCGATCATGGCATCGCACCGATCGAGGCGACGAACCGGACATTCGACCCGACACACCATGAAGCGCTGATGTCGGACTACGAATCGAACCTGCCGCCCGGCACGGTCACGGCTGAGCTGGTACGCGGCTATACGATGCATGGCCGGGTGCTACGGCCTTCGCGGGTGACGGTGGCGGCTGAGCGGGCGGGTGAAGCTGACTCGCACACAAGATCTGCCGATTCGTCCGATGGCAGCACTTCGGCGTGATGGAGGCGTAGGTAATGCCGACATATGAATACCAGTGCAAGACCTGCGGCGCGTCGATGGACGTGTTTCAGTCGATCAAGGCGCGGCCGCTCTCCAAGACGCATTGCGCGGCGTGCAATGCAACGCGGCCGGTGCGGCGATTGATCGGCACGGGCGGGGCGGTGCTCTTCAAAGGGTCGGGCTTCTACCAGACGGACTATCGCAGCGAGAGTTACAAGTCGAAGGTCAAGGCCGAGACGGAATCCAAGCCGACGGCCGGCGATTCGAAGGCAGGGACCTCTTCGACGGACAGCGCCAAGAGTACGCCGGCAACGCCTCCTGCGAAGACGACGGAGTCGGGCAAGGCCGGCAAGAAGAAGGAATGACCTGACGGCTCTGGGGATTCGGGGACGCATGGTTGCGAAGCGCACTGAATCATCTCCATCGGCGCACCCTCCTTGCATTTGTTCTGATTGCATTTCTCTTTCCCGCCATCGTACGCGCGGATGCCCTTGATGACGTGCTCGCACGCGGAGAGCTCGTCTGGGGCGCGGATCAGGAAGGCGGGGGGCCTTACGTTTATCCCGATCCTGCGGATCCATCACGGCTGCTCGGCTTTGAGGTTGATCTGGCAGACTTACTGGCGGCCGAGCTGGGCGTGAAGGCGCGTTTCTTTCAGGCCGACTGGTCCACGCTGCCGGAATTTCTTGAGAACAAGAGCATACATGTCGTACTGAATGGTTACGAATGGACGCCGGGGCGCGCCGAGCGTATGACGTCGACCCGGCCGTATTACATTTACGAGCTTCAACTGATGGCCCGGGCGGATGAGTCGCGGTTTGCGTCTGTGGATGAACTCTGCAATTCGCCGGCGGGCGTTCGTTACAAGGTGAGCGTTCTGGCTGGGTCCGCTCCGGATATCTACCTGCGAGCGCGCTGCGGCGATCGCGTGGAGTTGTTCGAGTATGACGGCAATGTCAACGCCATGCAGCAAGTGACCAGCGGCCTGCACGACGCCACGCTGCAAGACCTGCCGATCGCCGTTTTCTATCGAAATCTTCCGCAGGGGCGCGGGCTCAAGTTTGTCGGTGAACCCGTGGGTCGCGGGTATTACGTCATGTTTGTCCGCAAGGGTGAGGATCGGCTTGCCGCAGCGCTGAATGATGTGATCGAGCGGCTGCTGGCTGATGGACGGCTAGCTGCGATGTATAAGCGGCACGGGCTGTGGAACACAACGCAGGAGGGACTCGGCGACGCGGCGCTTGAGGAAGTTGAATATGCATCCGCACGGGGGATGGAAGCGTTGACGCGCTACGGGCCGACGCTGTTGAAGGCGGCGGCTTTTACCTTGTTGATTTCTGTCGTTGCGATGCCGCTGGCCATGTTGATCGGGCTTCTGGTGGCGCTGGGACGCGAATATGGACCGGCGTTTCTTCGGCCGGTGCTGACGGTATATGTTGAAGTGTTGCGCGGTACGCCGGTGATGTTGCAGCTTTATGTGCTCTATTTCCTCGCGCCGAAGCTGCTTGGCGTGGGATTGAGCCCGATCTTCGCGGCGATTGCCGGGCTGGCGATCAATTATTCAGCATACGAAGCCGAGATTTATCGCGCGGGTTTGCAGGCGATTCCCAAAGGGCAGATGGAGGCGGCGCTGGCCCTGGGCATGACGCGCGGCACGGCGCTGCGGCGGGTGATCATTCCGCAGGCGGTGCGTATTGTCATTCCGCCGGTGACGAACGACTTCATCGCCTTATTCAAGGACACGTCGATCTGCTCGGTGATCGCGGTGGTTGAACTGACGAAGCAGTACAATATGCTGGCGAATAATACGACGGCCGTGCTGGAGGTGGCGGCGATGACGGCGCTGTTGTATCTGGCGATGAGCTATCCGCTGTCGGTGTTCGCCCGGCGGACGGAGCGGCGGCTGGCGGGCGAGGGAATGCCGGCGGCGGCGTAAGGCGTGAAGCGTTGTACGGTGCACCCTGATGTACGATCGTAACGCGGCCTTGGGGAACCTGGATGATCGTAGTCGAGAATGTGCATAAGCGATTCGGGACGCTGCCGGTTCTTTGCGGCGCGACGCTGGAAGTGCAGCGCGGCGAGACGGCGGTGATCATCGGCGCATCCGGCGGCGGCAAGAGCACCCTCCTGCGTTGTATCAACGCGCTGGAGTCGTTTCAGGCCGGCCGGATTCGCGTGGGGGACATGACGCTTGAGCCCGGCGCCCATGGAGATCGGCACGAGCTGCATCGGCAATTACGCCGGCGCGTGGGGATGGTCTTTCAGCAGTTCAACCTGTTCCCGCACTTGTCGGTTCTGGAAAACGTGATCAGCGGGCCGGTCTTTGCTTTCGGGCGATCACGCGAGACCGCCACGGCGCGTGCGAAGGAATTGCTGGATCGGGTCGGTCTTGCGGACAAGCTGTGCAAGCGGCCGGCGACGCTTTCCGGCGGACAGCAGCAGCGCGTGGCGATCGCTCGGGCACTGGCGAATGAGCCCGAGGTGATGTTGTTTGACGAACCGACGAGCGCGCTGGACCCGCGCATGACGGCGGAGGTATTGGCGGTAATGGCGGACCTCGCGAAAAGCGGGCAGACGATGCTGGTGGTCAGCCATGCGATGAGTTTCGTCCGTCGTTCAGCGCATCGCGTTCACGTCATGGTCGATGGGCAGGTCATCGAGTCGGGAACGCCGGCGCAGGTCTTTGCGTCTCCGAACGATGCGCGAACCCGTGAGCTACTCGCTGAGGCGCAGGCGTGAGTCGCACCGTCAAAAATCACAGGCCGGATGAGCAGTCGCTCGGCGGCTGGCTTTGGCTGGGTGCGGCGGCGGTTGCGCTGGTGAGCTTTCTGGTATTCTGGCCGGTGTTGGATTGCGACTTCAACTACGATGATGACGAGATCATCCTGGCGAATGAGAACTATCGCGGGCTGGGGTGGTCGAATCTCAAGTGGATGTTTTCCACGTTTCTGATGGGTCACTATCAACCGCTGACGTGGATGAGTCTCGGGCTGGATTATGTCATCTGGGGGATGAATCCGCGCGGCTATCACCTCACGAACCAGCTTCTGCACGCGGCGAACGCGGGCCTGGTATTTGTGATTGTCGCGCGATTACTGCTGCTTGCCTGGCGCGGGGGGGACCGGCGGGGCGAGGAGGCCCCGGGTGTTCCTCCGTGGGCGATCGGGTGCGGCGCGTTCGTGGCGGCGATGTTGTTTGCCGTTCACCCGTTGCGGGTTGAGTCTGTTGCATGGGTGACGGAGCGGCGTGACGTATTGAGCAGCTGCTGGTTACTCGTGGCGATTGTGTTCTATTTGCGGGCGAATGATGCGGCCCGTGCTGAACAGCGCAATGGGTGGATGGCGGCGGCATTCGGGGCCTTTGTTCTTTCGTTGTTCAGCCGCGCCATGGGTGTGACGCTGCCGGTGATCCTGCTGCTTCTCGACTGGTATCCTCTGCGGCGAATCGGCACGGCGGCTGGCGGGTGGATGAATCGTTCGGTGCGTCGGGTGTGGCTGGAGAAAATCCCCTTCATCGTTGTAGCTGCGTGTTTTGCGTTGATCGCGCCGAGGGCGCAGGCAGCGACCGGGGCGCTGATTTCGTGGGAGCATCATGGGCCGCTCGCGCGGTTGTTTCAGGCCTGCTACGGGCTTGTGTTCTACCTGCACAAGACGATTCTGCCGGTGTGTCTTGCCCCGTTTTATGAGTTGCCGTTACCGACGATCTGGCGGCAGCCGAAGTACTTCATTTCCGCGGGAATCGTTGCGATGGTCTGTGTCGCCGTGATCGTCCTTCGGCGACGGCTGCCGGGTGTCTTTGTGGCGACCGCTTGCTACGTTGTCCTGTTGGCTCCCGTGCTGGGATTCTTTCAGAGCGGCCAGCAGGAGGTGGCAGATCGGTACAGTTATCTGCCGGCGATTTGTGTTTCGCTGCTTGTGGGCGGGCTGATCGTGCAGTGGCTCCGTCAGCCCGATCATCGTCCGGCAGGGTTCGGGTTGGCCGGTGTGACACTGCTTGCCTGCGCGATCCTTGCGATGCTAACGTGGCAACAGTGCATGAAATGGAAAGATCCGCTTACGCTGTGGACGCATGGGACGGCCTGTCAGCCGCACTCCTACGCGGCTCAATACAATTATGGCTGCGCGCTGGCGAAGGTGAATAATCCATCGGCGGCGGTCGAGGCCTTTCGGCGATCGTTGCATGTTAATCCCAATCACGTCAAAACGCGTTTTAATCTGGGGAATGCGTATCAGGAACTGGGACGCATGGACGAGGCCTTTGAGGCGTACGCCGGCGTGGTGAAAGCCGAGCCGACGCACGCGCTGGCATGGTATGAACTGGGTCGCATTCAAGTGCAGCGGGGCAACGACAGCGCGGCGTATGAGGCCTTTCTGGCGGCGACCCGACATCGTCACGATTATCCCAAGGCCAATGTCAATCTCGGCGTCATGCTTGCACGAAGGGGTGAGCATCCGGCGGCGGTGGAGCAGTTTCATCGGGCGATCGGCATGGAGCCCGACCTGCGCGACGCGCATTACAACCTGGCGATATCGTATGAAGCGATGGGGCGGGAGGATGATGCCGTTGCATCGTATCGACGCGCGATTGAGATTGATCCCAGGTTTCCGGATGCGCGGGTGAATCTGGCGAACATCCTGGCGCGCCGGCGGCAGTTCGATGAAGCGATTCGCGAGTATGAAAAAGCGCTGGAGATCGATCCGGCGCATGGTCCGGCGCGGATCAACCTGGATTCGCTGCGAAGAGAATTGCGGAAGCTGACGCCCAGGTGAGTGGGCGGCTTGTTCTCGCTGGGGATGACGATGCGGTTTATGCCACGGGCTGCTTCTGCACGAGGCGGAGCAGGCCGAGCAGGTCGTCGAACTCGTGGTCCGGGACGTGGGTGCCGATGTCGTGGATGCGGTGGGCACGGTTGAGCCAGCCGTTGCGGATGCCGGCGATGATCGCGCCGCCGATGTCGCTGTGCAGTGAATCGCCGACGTGGATGACGCGGTCACGCCGCCAGCCGGTGCGCTTCAGGGCCATCTCGAAAATTTCTCGATCGGGCTTGTAGGAGCGCGCTTCCTCGGACGTGACGATGTGATCGACGCGGATGCCGCCGCGCTCGAGGGCACGATCGATGTCTTCGCGATCGGCGTTGGACACGATGCAGATCGGGTAACGAATCGACGAGAGAAACTCGGACACTTCGGGCTGGATGGGCGGGTTTTCCCAATAATCCTTGAGTTGTCGGGCGTAACGTTCCGCATCGATCTGTACGCCCAGTTCTCGCATGGTGTCTCGCAGGGTCAGTACCTCGACTTCGAAGAGCGTCTTGAAGCCGTCGCCGCTGGCGAAATCGAGTGCATGGAAGAATCGCTCTCCCCAGGTGACGCTCAGTTCGTATGCGGAAATGGGGACGCCGCTCTCACGGACGATCCGCTCGCAGACGGTTTCGACTGCGGCGCGGTCGCCTGAGGTCAGGGTTCCGTAAAAGTCGAGGAAGATGCCGTCCAGTTCCATGTGGTGCTCCTGAAACACGGCATCTTAATCGAAGTTTGGATCGACGGCAGCACGGCTGTTGGGAGGGTTCCGGCGAGCAGACTGTGACTACTTGCCCACGCAGAATCGGGAGAAGATACGGCCGAGCAGGGCTTCAGTATCTTCGCGGCCGACGAGCCGTCCGAGGGCCTCGGCCGCGGTGTGCAGTTCCGCCGCAACGAGATCGGCATCGGCGAGGCCCTCGCCGGACGAGACGGCGAGATCGACGGCCCGGCCGATGGCATCGATGGCCTGTACGAGGGCGTCGCGGTGTTCGGTCATCAGGGCGATGACGTCATCCCGCGCATCAATGTGACGATCGTGCAGGGCGTCGTTGATGAGCGACTTCAGCTCGGCGAGACCTTCCCGGGTTGCAGCGCTGACAAGAATCGGCGAGGTTTGTCCGTCGGATGAAAGCGTGTCTTCGAGCTGCTTGCGATCGGCCGATGCGAGCAGGTCGCACTTGTTGAGTACGACGATTGAGCGTTTATCCGGCGGGGCGAAATTCGTGAGAAATGCGTCGCCATCCGGTTGAGCCGTCGAATCAGGTTTGAGCGTTGTCGCGTCGATGACATGCAGGAGCAAATCCGCGTCGCGCATCGCCGCACGCGCCGTGGCCTGGGCCTTTGCGTCCAGATCGTCCAGCGCTTCGTCCAGGCCGGCGACGTCGACCAGCAGGCATTCCAGACCGTCAAGGATCAGCGGGGCGGTGATTTCGTCACGCGTGGTGCCTGCGATCGGCGTGCAGATGGCTCGATCCATCCCGGATAGCTGATTGAGTAGACTGGACTTTCCGACATTCGGTCGACCCACGAGCAGCACGCGCGGGAGTTCGTTCCATCGCTCGGCGCGAAAACCGGCGGAGGCCGTCGCATTGAGGATGCTGCGGACTTCGTTCAGACGGCGGCGCAGCTCGTCGGGCGTGATGAATTCGATCGGTTCGTCGGCGAAGTCCAGGGCGCCTTCGACAAGTGAGAGCAGGTCGGCGAGTTCTTCGCGCGCCTGGCCGGCGGTGCGGGCGAGGTGGCCGTGCAGCAGACGGGCCGCGGCCTGGAGTTGCATGTCGCTGCGTGCGGCGATCATTCCGGCGATGCCGTGCACCTGGGACAGGTCGAGCGCGCCGGCGAGGAACGCCCGAGCAGTGAATTCACCGGGTTCGGCGTATCGGGCTCCCGCCGTGAAGCAGCTTTCCGTAATCAGACTCAGAATGATCGGCGCGCCGAGGAGATGCAATTCGACGAGGTCCTGGCGGGTGTAGCTGCGGGGTGCTCGGAAGAGGATCGCCGACGCCGGCAATCGAGATTGATCAATGCGAACCATGCCGCTGAGGCGAATGTTCTCTGTGATGGTTGACAGCTCGCGGCCGTCGTCTGTGGCGAATACGGTCTGCGCGATCTGAAGGGCCTGTGGGCCGGAGATGCGTACGATTCCGCGGTATCCGGGGCCCGGCGGTGAACTGATGGCGACGATGGTGTCGTCGAGATTCATGACAGCGATTCGATCAGGGGCTGCAAGGGTCAGGGCGCGGCGGACATGAATTCTTCCTCGGCGCGCTTCCATCGGTTTCGCGTTCCGTTGGTGGTGCCCTCAACCGGCGGCAGCTCGTGCGGGACGGCGTGGCCTTCATTGTCCACGGTGCAGAAGAGGAAGGTGCCGGTCACGATCGGCTTGGAATCATCGCGCGGCTGGACTCTACGGGCATCGACGCGCACGCCGATGGTTGTCTCGCCGAGATAATCGACACAGGCCGTGAATTCAACCAGGTCGCCCAGTCGAGCGGGGGTGCGCATCAGCAGACTGCGAATCGACATGAAAACCAACGGACGGGAGTCTTCAAAGCAGCTTTGCGCCGCGACGTAGGCCATGTGGACGCACCATTCGACGCAACGACCGCCGTAGAGCGTCTGGTGGTGATTCAGGTCCTCGCCCTTAACCAGATGGGTGTTGGTTACAGGTGGAAATCGCAACTTGTTGTGGGGCATCGGGTTCCTCGAATCACGACTCTTGACGATCCACGGGCATTCGGCAGGACCTGGGAGATTATATCGAATCGCGGCTTTTTCGTCACCGGAGCCGCTCGTGGAACTTCTGCCATTGGAGGATGGTCAGTTGTTCCGGTCGGCTGCGTGCATCGATGCCGAGGTCGGCCAATGCCTGAAGCGCTTGCTCGGCGTGCGTGGTTTGCTTGACAAGATGGGACATGGTCTTGCGACGATGGAAGAAGAAGCCGCGGACGAATTGGGCGAAATTTGCCGGGTCGGTCGTCGGACAGCCGGGTTTCGACAAGGGTTCGAGACAGAGCATGGTCGAGTCCACTTTCGGTGGCGGCCAGAAGGCCTTTGGCGGAACCTTGCAGACGCGGCGGACCTTTGCCAGCGTCTGGGCGATGATGCCGACGGCGCCGTAGTCGTCAGACTGGGGCCGAGCCATGAATCGGTCGGCAACTTCCGTTTGCACCGTGAAGCAAAGTCGCGTGAATGGAAGGTCGGTCAGGAGCAGGTCGATGACCAGACTGGTGGCGATGTCGTAGGGCAGATTGGCGACGAGCTTGAGTTCGCTCCGGCAACGGGCCAATGTGGCACGCACCGTCGTGAGCACTTCGGGGGATATCGTCGATTTGCTTTTCAGGGCGTCGCCGCGGATCAGGGTGACGTTGGTCGCCTCTGCAAGCGTTTGCTCCGCGATCTCTGCCATCTGGTCGTCGATCTCGACCGTCACGACTGCGGCGGCGCTCGCGGCGAGCAGGGTGGTCAGGCAGCCGGTGCCCGTACCGACTTCCAGAATGCAATCTTCGGGGCCAACCTTCGCCGCGTCGAGGAGTTTGTGCATGAGGTTGGCATCGATGAGAAAATGCTGTCCGAAGCGTTTTCGAGGAGAGAGGCCGGCTGAATCGAGAAGCGCGCGGATGGTCGTCTGCGTCTGAAAGCCGGGATTCTTCGATGTCGCGCTCACGCATGTGCTCCTCTCGCAATACGGATTATAATGCCGCCCGGGATGTTGCGCTGGTGCGGCCGATTGCGAGGGGCGGCGACAGCGGCAATGCCTCGTGTTCGTCACGGAGAGCATGGTCATGGAATCACATGAAGTACTTCGTCGGGCGGCGGACCGTGTGGGCGTGAAGGCGTTGGCCGCGGAGCTGCGACTGAGCCCGGCCCTGATTTACAAGTGGTGCGAGGAGTCGGAGACGGACGACCCGGACGCCAGCGGGACGCGCAATCCGCTCGACCGTTTGCGTGAGATTGTCCGTGTGACGGGCTACATCCCGGTCGTGAGCTGGCTTTGCCACGAGGCGGGCGGTTTCTTCGTGCATAATCCGGAGGCGGCATGTGAGAATATCAATACCGATCTGCTTCAATCGACGCAGCATCTTGTGCGGGCGTTCAGCGAACTCCTGAATGAGGTCAGCCAGGCGGTTGCGGATGACGGTCACATCGAAGCGGACGAGGCCGATCGGATTCGCGAGCAATGGGAGCAACTCAAGACGACGGCCGAGACGTTCGTCGTTTCCTGTGAACGGGGCATCTATCGGAGACCGAAGAAGTAACCTCAGGCCGGTCGTGGCGAATTCGCGTTTTGCATTTTCTTCGATTAGGATTCAACTTGCAGCTGGGACGAGGGATTCGAAATGGCGGCGAAGCGGAGTCGCATCGGCATACGGGTCAACTGGCAGCGCGGTAAGCGTCGCCGGGTGGCGGTTCTGATGACCTTCGCCACGTCCTTGGGAGTGGTCGGCTCGGCCTGCTCGGATTGGGACATGAACGGGGAAGATCGGTCGATGACCGTTTCCACCGGCGAATTCACCCGGGGCTATCGGGATGGCATGCGAGAGGCCAAGGATTCGTTTTTCGACGATCATGCAGGGTGGATGTGGCTGTGGATGAAGGAGAAGGAATACGCGGACGGCTACGAGCGTGGCTGGGCGGACGGCCGTCGCACAGTTGAACTGAGCAAGCAACAAAAGGACATGCAGGAGCGGTCGGATCGTGAGTCCCGGGAGAATTAGCCGTGACTCGCTGATTCGCTCTTACTTTGTGTACAGGAACTCGAAGCGAGGCATCGATGAAAGTTCACGTGGAAGCGCGCGGTGCGGCGAAGATCGTCTGGCTGAATGGTTCGATGACCGGCGGGGAAGATCGCGTCTGGATCGCTCCGGTGACTCAGCTCATCGACGAGAGTGGAGCATTTGTTGTGCTGGAAATGGGCGAAGTGGGTTACATCAGCTCGGCGGGCCTTGGTGACCTGGTACGGCTCACGGCGCTGGCGAATTCTCAGGGATCGCGGCTGCTCCTGGCCAACATCAGCCCCTTTGTGAAGGATGTGCTGCAAACGACCCGGCTGGACCGGTTCTTCGAGGTGCATCCGACGGTCGATTCCGCAGTGGCAAAGTCCGGCTGAGGAGGTATGCTGCACCGTCAGTAGCCCGTTACAGTCCATCGTGCACTGCATTGGGTGACCGGCGGTGCGGTGGATTCTACTCTTCGAGTTGAAGTGATTCGTGCGGCATCAAGCATTCGGCCACCGGCTTCTCCCACCGATCAATTCGGGAATCTTCCTGCTTGTGCTGTCTGGAACCCTCAACGTCAGCTTTGCCCAGGCGCCGTTGTCGCTTGAGAGCCGACGGCAGGGCGAGGACTCGTCGAACAAAGAACATGTGCCGAGCACATGTCCACCGGAACATGCACGTCTCGATTCGCTCGATACCGTGGCGGACGGCGCTTCGGAAGAGACCCCCGCGGCGGCGCGCTCAGACTGGTATGACCGACCCAAGTCAATTTCTGCGAATCGCGCTCAAGAACCGGTGGATTACGCACATCCACTCAGCTACTGGGGCGATGAGTCGGCGCCGCTGCCCTCGTGGCTTCTGTTCGGCGTTGAGCAGCGTACGCGCTATGAGTACTTCGATGACAGCTACCTGTTCGACCTGCAACGCTACCAGCCGATCCTCATGCGATCACGGGCGTTTCTCGGCGTACGCGAGATCATCGACCCCGTGCGCTTCGGCGTGGAATTCATGGATTCGCGGGCATTCAATAACCTCGATCGCGACCGTGTTCAGGATGTGAACGAGTACGATTTTCTTCAGGCCTACGGCGAATTGTACTTCAAGGACTTGCTGGGCCCCGGCCAGCCGATGAGAATCCAGGCGGGGCGGCTGGCCGTCGACTACATCGATCGTCGCCTGCGAAGTCGCAATGGTTTTCGCAACACCACCAATGCCTTCGACGGGTTCCGGCTTCGCTTTGGTGAGAGGGAAAGTCGCTGGGAGTTGGATATTTTCGCCGCCCAGCCCGTGGTGATTCGTCCGCGTCAGCCGGATCGGCCCAATGAGGAGCAGTGGTTTTACGGTGTGGTCGGCGCCTGGCGGGGCTGGTCGCCCTGGGTCACCCTCGAGCCGTACTACTTTGTGTTGGATGAAGACCTCAAAGGATGGCGGGCGGCCGACACGGAGCTTCACGCACTGGGCTTGCGCGCCTACGGCGATATCGGCCGATCAGGATTTGATTATGACGTAAACGGTACGCTCGAACTGGGTAAGAACCAGGGGTCTCGCCAGGAGGCCGTTGCGACGCACCTGGAGCTGGGGTACACCTTTGAACACGCTTGGAAGCCGCGGTTGGCCGGTTGGTTCAACTATGCGAGCGGTGACAAGAATCCAAGTGACAATCTCGATCAACGTTTTGACCGCTTCTTCGGTTCTTCACATGCTTTCTACGGCTTCACCGATTACTTCACGTTGGATAATCTCATGCAGCCGGCCGTCGAATTGCGGCTTCACCCGGACGATGACACAAGCGTCAGTCTGCTCTACCGGGCGAATTGGCTGGCCAGCAAACGGGACGGCTGGGTGCGTGGCAACCGATCCGACCCGACCGGCGAGAGCGGCAGGTTTATCGGCCAGGAGATTGACCTCTTCTTCCGGCGAAAGTTCACCGCACATCTGACGATTGAAATCGGCTACGCCCACTTCCTCCCCGGCGCGTTCGTTCGCAATACCGGAGATTCGCCGGACAGCGATCGGCTCTATATCCAGACGATCCTGAGATTCTAGAGAAGGAGCCGGGCGATTGCGTCCGCCCGGCTCCCCGATTCAATGTAACTCTTATGTGCGCCGTCTCACGCGGCGCGGTAGGCGCTGCCGCGCTCGCCCTTGAGCTTCTTGCGCTTCAGCATGCCCTTCTTGAGCATCGCGTTGATGATGTTGTAGCTGCTGCCCGCGCGGCCTTCCCTCTTCCAGAGGCCGGCGATGTCGGCACCGGTCGCGCCCTTGGCGCCGGCCTTCTTGACAAAGGCAAGGATGGACTGCGTGCCGCTGACGGCATAGCGGTTTCGCTTGCCTCGGCCGGGTCGCCCCCGCTTGACGCGGCGGCCGGGCTTGCGGCGAACGGCGCCGGCCGACTTTGGCGGACGACCGCGGCGTTTGCCGGTGGGAGGTGAGATTCCCAGATCGCTGAAGACCTCCTCGATCTTCGCGAGGGCGTCAAGGTGCTGCTGGCGCTCGGTTGAGAGCTTGCGAATCAGGGTTTGTAGTTGGCCGATGGTGCCGTTTTTCATGAAAATACCTTTCTAATTTCCGCCCCCTTTTCTACTCTGGCGGACATTAACATACACGCGAATCCTTGCTGTGTTAAGCGACAATTTTGTAAAATTTCAAATTCGTGCGGAAACATCGGAGTCGAAGGTTGTTGAATAATAGTCGATTGATCGGGATCATTCATCGAAATGAAGGGGAATAGTAGTCCTGAATTTCAGCGATTTCCTTCACCACGAATGGTAAGGACATGTAGATGGTTAGAGGATCCCATGCGAATTAACGGAATAATCACGTTGTCCCGAATCTGGGATGACGGCGTGACGCATTCCATTCCGCGCCAATTTATGCGTCAAGTATGGAGCGGGGTATGTGTCGTGTACGAAGAATCCGGTAATGTCATCTGAGCGATGTAAGCCAAGAGAGTCTGTCGTATGCACGTGTAAACCGCCTCTTTGGCGGGTCTCGTCCGGCGGAGACACCGTCCGCTACACAGATGCATCAGGTGGTACATTACAGTTGAGAATACTCTATATCCGAGCAAACGATCACGCCATCATTCGGAGACCGGCCTGGATTCGTTCAGCACATTTTGCTTGTAGATGCGGGTTTCCAGTGCTTTGACCCATTCCGTCCAGTCGCTATCGGCATTTCTGGCATTGCGAATCGCCGAGAGAGCCATGTGCAGCTTGGCATCGATGTTGTCGAGGTAGTGAATCACGATGGCCTCGGGGCAGGATGGCAGCTTGGGCGCGCCGAATTCATATTGACCGTGATGGGATAGGACGATGTGGGTGATCACGTCCTGAATGTCCTTCGGGAAGGGCTTGCCGGTTTCGTCCTCGACTTCGACGACTTTGCGGTCGATCCAGATCGCGGCCTGGACGATGTGGCCGACGAGTTGTCCGCTCGTGGTGTACGTCAGATTGGTGTCGTAAGTGAGTTCGACGGTCTTGCCGATGTCGTGAAGAAAGATGCCGGCGAGAACCAGATCGCGGCTGACTTCGGGGTACAAGTTGTCCTTGTCATCCGACCTGCCGAAGATGCGCGTGGCCAGTTCGAGCAGACTGACCGTGTGTTCCAGCAGGCCGCCGAGATAGGCGTGATGATTCGCCACGGCGGCCGGCGCTTTCTTGAAGCCGGCGACGATTCCGTCATCCTTTACGAAGGCCTTGATCAAGCCCAACGCATGCGGGTTCTTGATGGTGCGAAGGATGGCCAGGGTACGCTCCCACATTTCGTCGACGTCATACGGCGTTCGGGCGACGAAGTCGCCCAGGTCGTACTCGTTCGGCTGAACGGGCTTCATGCCGTCAACGATGAATTGCAGGGCGCCCTTGTAACTTTCCGTGCGGCCGCGAATTCGAAGGAAGCCGCCTTCGGGGATCGAGTCGTACTGCTGCTGCGTGGCACTCCAGATGCGACCCAGGAGCTGACCTGTGCGATCGGCGAGGACGAGATGGATGTAGAGCCCGCCGTTGGTGGTCGTGCGCAGATCTTTCTTGGCGATCATGAAGACCTGGTCGGCTACCTGCTCACCGGGCTGCAAATCGGCGATGAAGCGGCGGCTCGCGGTTGATACGTTGGTTGAAACGGCCATCGAAACTCCCAGGAGGCATGGTCATCAAACCGTCGGATGCGGCGTTTGGAGCGAGTATATCGTTCGCCGCTCGATCGAGCCAGTGCGCGACCGGCTCCATGTGGTCGCCTTAGTCGTTTTCGTCGGGCTTCGTACTCCGGACAAGGCCGTCGGTGACGAGTCGTGCGACGGTCTCGCGTGCGAGAGATTGGATCATCTGCTGTTCGGATGCGGAGGAGTCTCCCGCGGTCAGGGTCGTTGCGTACCACGCCATCCGGCGGGACGACACGTCGTAGAGTCGGATTTCATGGCGAATCCGCGGCAGGTCCACATAGTAGCCGCCGCTGCGGGTCACGCGCGTCCGTGTGCGAACCTGTCCATTTCGCCAGCCGCGGTAGGGACGAAAGGCGCGGGCGGTGAGATACTGATCGGTGTCCACATCGATCCGTTCGGGAATGAATTCGCGATCCTGATAGGCCCCTGTCTGCGTGACAAGAAGAACGGCGTCGATGTTGCGCTCGGACATGAGCGGGAAGATTTCTTCGTCTTTCCATTCGCGCGTGGGCAGAAGCAGCTCCATCGAAGGCACGGCGGAGGCGTGGGTCGTCGTCAGTGCCTGGCCGAAGTTTGCTTCCGTGGCGGAGCGCAAGCCAAGATCGTCGTATCGCGGGGAGATCAGAATGCGCTCGTACGTCCGCCCGGCAAAGTCCGGATCTACGAAGCTGTTTACTTCGGTCTTGACCGATGCGCAGCCGCCGGCAAGTGCGATCAGGAGAAACGTCGCACATCGGGCGAGGTCTCGCACACGATCGCACAAAACGGTCACCCATTGACGACGCAGGTAAATTGCCTGGCCGATCGCGGCGTTCATGTGCGTGCATCCTTGTCCGGTTCTTCGTCCGTCTCGGTGGGCATGGCCTTTGTGGACTCCTTGAAGCCGTAGTCGAGCTCTATCGCAGGGGGCTCACCGCCGGGACCGATGAGATAGTGCTCCAGCCACTGCATCATTCGCATGTTGTAATCGAGCCGCCCGGCGGCCTTGCGGTTGCCGTGGCCCTCGCCGGGGTACCAGACCAATCGAACCGGCACTTCTCCAATGGTCTTGAGGTGGCGGTAGAGTTCCATTGACTGGCTGGGATGTACGCGCGGGTCCTCCTTGCCATGAAGGATAAGAATCGGCGTTCGGGCTTTCTTTACATAGTAGATCGGGCTGCGCTCCAGATGAAACTGCCAGTTGCCGTCCCACATTCTTGTGCGCGCGTGGACGAGGAAGTCCTCATTCGGGATGTCCGTCGTGCCTTTCTTGGAGATGGTATTGCTGATGCCGACGAACATGACGCTGGCGGCAAAGTGCTCCGTCAGCGCCGTGGCGCCCCATGCGGATGCGTAACCACCGTAGGAGCCACCGGTGATGCCGACGCGCTTTCGGTCCACCAGGCCGTTGCTGACGAAGTGCTCAACGGCATCGACGAGATCGTCGAATTCCTTGCCGGCTTCATCCTGTTGACCCAGCTTGGAAAAGGCGACACCGCGGCCCGTGCTGCCGCGATAGTTGGGATAGAAAACGGCGAAGCCCCGCGCCGCCGCGATCTGACCCGGACGGCCGTAGTTCGTCATCCAGCCGTTTTGCTCGTGGGCCTCCGGGCCACCGTGGACGTAGAGAATCAGCGGGTACTTCCCGCCGGGCTTTTCGTCGAGCGGTCGAATCAGGATGCCCTCCAGATCGAGGCCGTCTCGGGCTTTGAAGGTGACGACTTCCTGTCGCGCGAGTCGCATGTCCGCCAGCCAGGGGTTGCTGTCGGTCAGACGTCGCGGGGACGTGTCGTTGTGCTGCATGTAATAGACTTCCGACGGATGGGCGGCGCTATCGGCCAGAAAGGCGCCTTTCTGGCCGTCTTTCGACAGGGTGAATGTGTTCATGATCAAGTCGCCGGGGCCTGCAAGCACTTTGCGCTCGGAACCGTCGATCCGCACCTTGGCGAAGACCGTGGAGACGCCTTCATCGCCGATGTACATGACCGTCTCTGTATCCTGCCATGCGATGGTGTTGACATGACCGAGGTATTTCGGCAGGAGGTCTTTGAGAGGTCCACCGGTCGCGGGGGCGATCATGAGCCGGCCTTCGGAAGGATCGTTGATGTCCTCGGCAGAGATCATCGCCACATGGCGACCATCCGGCGACCACGCCAGGGGACCGAGCTTTCCGGGGTTGTCGAGTTTGCAGATCACCTCACCGGTATTGGCATCCACCACCTGCACGCGCGACTGCATGTAAACATCGTCGATCAACGGCGAGGGTGCGACGGCGAGGGCGAGTTGATCGCCGGCGGGGCTCCAATAGGCCCGGACGACGGAACCCTCGATATCCAATTTGCGGGGTTTCTCGGTGGGTTGATCGAGGATCGCCACCCAAAGACGGACCGGGCTGAGGTCCTCTTCGTAGATTTCCGCTTTGAAGCCCTTTTCCTCTAGTTCTTTCTTATTCTTCGGCTTCTTATCTTCAGCGCGAAAGGCCGCTCGTGTGCCGTCCGGGCTGAGTGAATATGAGAGGATGTCCGTTTGGTGCGAGAGAACGCGTCGGGCCTCGCCCCCATCGACGGGTAGGCGATACAGGCACTTGTTCTCGTCCTTGCCGCGCTTGTCGAGAAAGAGAATTGCCTTGCTGTCCGGCGACCATGAAACGCCTCCAATGGAAACCTCGCCGGTAATGAACGGGCGGGGCTCGCCGTCCGGCAGGTCGATGACGTGTAGCTCCATGTACGGAGGGCCGTCGCTGAATTTCGTCTCGCCGCTGTCCGGATCAGCGTAGGGGTCGCGCTGGACGGATTGCAGGTAGGCGATGTGCCTGCCATTCGGGGAGATGATTGGCGAGGATGCCGCACGCAGTCGTGCCACGTCGCGCGGAGTAAAGACGTTGTCAGCCAGTGCGGGCGACGCCATGGAGAGCACGCCGGCCGCGAAGAGCACGGGCGTGAGACTTGCAAGGTTTCGCAGAAGGCGATGAATGAAGGACGGCATACCGAGCACCTCCGCTGTGTTTGGGGGTTGTTGATGATTCTGGAGCTCGCCGGGCGTTGTGATTTTCCTCTCCGGTTTACCGGCTTTGCGTGGGATTGTCGGGGAAGGCGTCGCCGCAGACAACCGGTCGAGAGCTTGCCAAGCCGGGCAGCGAATTCGGCACGGTCCACCGCCTGCGCCGACACAGAGCCCGGGGTGGAAAGCGTCGCGACAGGGCACTTGGCGTCGCTGGATCGTGAAGCTACAATAACTTTTGCTCGTATGAGGACTTGCCGACAGGGGGCTTCGGAGTAGCGATGATGGCGGAACAGGCAACGCGACTGAAAGTGAGTGATCTCGGGGGTGTTTCCCTCGTGGAGTTCTCGGATCGCAAGATTCTTGACGAACTTTGCATCCACGAGATTCAGGAAGAACTGAGCGGCATCGTTGATAAGGGCCAGGTGGGGAATCTGCTGCTTTCGTTCAAGAACGTGGAGCACCTTTCCAGTGCGGCTCTGGGCATGCTGATTACGCTCAAAAAGCGAGTTGAAGAAAAGAAGGGCCGGCTCAAGCTCAGCGACATAAATCCGCAGATCTTCGAAGTGTTCAAGATCACGCGGCTTAACAAGATTTTCGACATCCATCCCTCGCAGGAGAAGGCGCGGGCCAGTTTTCAGGATGCCTGATGGTCCTGCGCGCACGCGGGGACTTCCCCGCTCGGTCTGGTTGGTGAGGCGGCGACGGATTGCCCGACAGGGGGATTCAATCATCCGCGAGGACGACGGATTTGAGGGACTACAAACAAATCATCGTCGAGAATGACCTTGCCGCGGCGAAAAAGCCGGAGGAGGCGATTCTCCATGAACTGGCATCGCACGGCTATGGTGAGAATGCCGCGTTCGCCGTCAAGCTTGCTCTCGAAGAGGCGATCACCAACGCTTTTCGTCACGGGAACAAGTGCGATCCGGCCAAACATATCGAAGTACGCTTTTGCGTCACGCCCGAGCAAGTGGAAATCGAGGTCGTCGATGAAGGGGACGGATTCTGCCCTGAGGAGGTTCCCGACCCCACGCAGCCGGGGTACATCGACCGCCCCCACGGCCGCGGTATCATGCTGATGCGCGCGTATCTGGACGAGGTTGAGTACAATAGCTCAGGAAACTCCGTACGCATGGTGAAGCTGAAGAAATGAATCCTCCGCAACATCCTGACCGTTCCGACACCGGCATCACGAGCGCGCCGTTTTCGATTGAAGTAGAACACGTCGGCGAGGTTGCCGTATTGCACATTCACGGGGCCTGTACGATGGATGTGGCCAGTGCGGTCGGAGAGCGATTGCTCGAATTGGCCTCGCGGCCCCGGCCGCTGATTATCGTGGACCTGAGCGGGCTCACTTTCATCGAGTCCACGGGCCTGGGCGGCATCGTTTCCGGGCATCTTCGGGCACGAAAGCAGGGCGGCGAGTTGCGACTGGTCGCTCCGCCATCGCCCATTCGGCAGCTTCTGGAGCTGACCCGGCTGACCAACCTATTCCGAGTTTTCGACAGCGTGAAGGAAGCGTTGCCGGGCTCATAGGGCGGTGGATCCGCTCTCCCATTTGTTTCTTATCCTTCCATTCGCGAGTCATCGCAGTGCCCTCCTGGTGCGGAATGGGCCTGTGGACGGGCCCGAGGATGGTCGTCCGCATCTTCCAGTGTGTGGTGGGAAGCGACCGATGTTCCTATAGAAACGCTCTTTGGGCGATTTCTTGATGGTCACATTGCGGGAAACATATAATTAGATGAAAGTGAACAGGCCGGAAGCCCCGTCGTTCTACTTAGCAGAGGGGGGGGGCTCCAGAGACCCAGTTCTGGTCGGGCAGGCCGCAAGACCGCGTTGGTGGACCGGCATGAATGGAGTAATAAGATCGACCGGAAGCGTTTCTGTTATCCGACATGGACGCAAATGTCCCAGAACCCACGGCTTACCTGTGACTTTTTAGTTCTGGAAGCCGCCTCAGGATGACGACGCTTAGGCGTGCTTTCTGAGCCAGGATTTGGAGGTTCCATGCATCGCTTACTGCCAAGATGGCAATCCTTCGTTGTACTGACATGTCTGCTGACGCTCGGCCTGACGCCGGATTCGATCCGGGCCGACGTGAAAGAGCCGCAACTTGCATCGGCCCGGGCTCGCGAGCTCTGGCTGAGGGGATCGGATCAGGTCCTTTCCGGCGATTTTGCAGGGGCTCTTCCCACCCTCGAAAAGATCAGACAAGTCGAGCCGGGAAACGATCAGATCGACACGGTCATCTCCTGGTTGCGCAAGGTTCAGGAGTTGGACGCCAGCCGTGCGCGACTTCGCGAGCGGACGTATGAGTATTACGTCAACAAGGCCCTCAAGACGATGGAGGAGGCCAAGGAATACGACGTGGCGGTCGCGGCCGGCCTGAAGCCGGAGAAGAAGCGCGAATCGTCCGAGGTGAAGTCGGATGAACCGGACCTCGCACTCGAATCGGAACCAGCACCCTCGGTGTCATCGATTGATGACAATGAAGGCGAAGGAGGCGAGGACAAGGACGACGGTGGCTACAAGTGGAGCCGGGCGTTGAGCTACTGCCTGGCGGCGATGATGAATGCCGGCGACGAGGCGGCGTTTCGTAAGGAGCCCTGGCTCAAGGAAATCGTTGACCATGTCCTGGTTGAAATCGAGCGCCACAAGGAAAAGAATGAATGGTCCGACGCCCTCGCGCTCAACGGGTATTTGAGAGAAATCTTTTCGAACGATCAGGAATACAAGGACAACCATCGGTATCTCGTCAAGCGAGCCCATCTGGAGTTTATCTACGGACCCAAGAGCCAGTGGCGAAAGAGTCTTCGCGAAGTGACGGCGTCGGCCATTCCTCAGATTCTGGATCGAATCGAGGAAGACTACGTCGAGGAAGTCGACCTGAAGAAGCTCTGCATCGAGGGGGTGGAACAGCTCATTATTCTGGCGGAGGCCGAGTCGCTCTCCAAGACGTTTCCCACCCTGGCCGATCGGGATATTGTCAGCCACTTCGTGACGCGCCTGCAGGGGCTTCGTCGGACGCGCGTCGATAATCGGCCTTCTCTGCGGGCTCGCGATGTCGGCGCCGTGTTCAACCGGGTGCTGGTCGCCAACAAGGAGAGCGGCCTGAATCTTCCCGAGGCCGTTCTGGTGGACGAGTTCGTCACCGGCATGTCGGATCCGCTTGATGAGTTCACGTCGGTGATCTGGCCGGCCGAAGTCGAGGAGTTCAACAAGCATACGCGCGGCGAGTTCGTCGGTGTGGGCATTCAGATCACGCAGGACATCGGCAAATTCATCCGCGTGGAAACGCCGCTCGAAGACTCGCCCGCCTACAAGGCCGGCATCAAGCCGGGCGACTTCATCACCGCGGTGGACGGCAAGAACACCAAGGACATGACCATCACCCAGGCGGTCGGGGAGATCACCGGCGAGCCGGGCACGAAAGTGACGCTGACCATCGAAGACGGCGTCACGCACGAGGTCAAGGACTACGTCCTGAGGCGCGAGCAGATCAAGCTTCGCACCGTTCGCGGCCATCAGCGTGACGATTCGCGGGCGACCGGATGGGATTTCATGATTGATCCCGATGCCAAGATCGGCTACGTGCGGGTCAGCGGATTCATGGACAAGACCGTGGAAGATCTGGATCGGGCGATTCAGCAGCTTCGCTCCGAGGGTTCCAACGGGCTCATTCTGGACCTGCGCTTCAACCCCGGCGGTCTGCTCACCAGCGCCGTGAAGATGTCGGAACTCTTCCTCGGTCGCGACGAACCGATTGTCAAGACCAAGGGTCGCAGCCGCCAGCAGAATATGGAAATTTCCTCGAAGAACGACCACAAGTTTGGCGGCACTCCGTTGATCGTGCTGGTCAACGAATACAGTGCCAGCGCCAGCGAGATCGTCGCCGGGGCCGTCGCAGGTCTGAAGGAGGCCTGCATCATCGGTACACGCACGTTCGGCAAGGGGAGCGTTCAGAATCTGATTCCCATCGCCGACAACAAGGCCTATCTCAAGCTGACAACGGCGTATTACTACGTCTATGACGCTGATCTGCCCGAGGATCCGTGGTATTGCCTCCACAAGCGGCCCGGCTCGGAGAACTGGGGCGTGGAACCGCATGTGGTAGTCAAGGTGATTCCGCAGGAGCAGAGCAAGATACTGCGTCTGCGGCGCGAGCGCGACCTGCTCAAGGGCAAGGATGGCGGCGAGATTCCCAAGGAAGTGCTCGAACGCCGTCCGACGAGTCAGCCCGACGAGCCCCTGCCTGTGGATGAAGATCCGGACGTGGACCCGCAGCTTGAGACCGCGCTGAATATCATGCGGATCAAGCTCTTGTCCAAACAGCCGTGGGCGATGCCTCCGCGGGAAATGCGGGCTCTGTCTCGCTCTAATGCAATCGTGAAGGAACCTGCCAGCAGATAGGACGGCATCGAGGTGTTCGTACGGGGAACGTAGCCGTTCGCCCACAAGGGCCCCTTCGTTTGAAGCTGCATATCACGCGCGCGTAATCGCTGCGTGTGTCCTGCATGAGAAAAGACCTCGCGAATGCATCCGGCATCCGCGAGGTCTCTTTACTTACAGGGAGTATGGACGCTGGTGAAAGGGCCTTATGCCTTGCCCTTGAGTTCCACCTTCGCCCCGGCCTCTTCCAGTTCCTTCTTGAGCTTCTCGGCGTCTTCCTTGGAGATGCTCTCCTTCACCGTCTTCGGTGTGGAGTCGACCATGTCCTTGGCCTCCTTGAGGCCCAGACTCGTCGCCGCACGGACGGCCTTGATCACGTTGATCTTGTTCGCGCCGGCATCCGTCAGGACCACGTCGAAGACCGTCGGGGCCTCCTCGGCCTCTGCCGCTGCGCCGGCCATCGGTCCGGCCATCATGACCGCGCCGCCGCCGGAGGGCTCGATGCCGTAGGTGTCCTTGAGATAGTCTGCCAGCGACTGGGCGTCCTTGACCGACAGATTGACGATCTTCTCGCCGATGTCTTTTACTGCCGCACTGAATTCCTTCGCGGGTGCTTCTGCCATGATGTAACCGAACTCCTCTCGATCTACGGTCGTGGCCGCATTTTCGCGTGCTCGCGACCTGGTTTCACCCTCCCGATGGCCGAGGTCCCACTGACCTCATTTAACCCGACCGTTGTGCCGACGGATTCGCCGGCGTCGTTCACAGGCAAGATGCCTGTGCCACACAGAGGCAAGCTGCCTGTGCCACAACGGCCTCTCATACGGGGCTGTCAGGAGCGGTGTAGGTTTCCTTCTGTATCTCGCTAGGCGACCTTGGCGATCGCTTCGCCTTTCTCCAGTTTGTCCACGATGGCCTTGATGCAGCCGGCGATCTTTCCGCCGACGTTCAGGCAGCCGGCGATGCGGCGGCCCGGCGAAATCGCCAATCCGACCACGTCGCCCTGAAGCTCGGCCTTGCTGCGGCGCTTGGAGATTTCCTCGATGGATAAGACTTCCAACTCGCCCTCAACGACGCCGCCGCCAAGCTCCAGCGCCGGGTACTCCTTCAGCAGGCCGATCAGCTCCTTGGCTGTGTCCACGGGGCTTACGCCGCCCGTCACGAGGGCGCAGGGTCCTGTCAGGACCGCGCCGATTGGCTCGATGGCTGTGCCCATGAGCATGCGTCGAGCGAAGCGGTTCTTCACGACGTGGATGTCGATGTTCTTCTTCTTGAGGGCGCCGCGGACGGCGTTGACCTCCGTGCCCTTGAGCTTGTGAACGTTGACGACCATGACGCTATCGGTCTCGGCGTAGGTGTCCTTCAGATGCTCGCAGATCAGGTCTTTGATTTCACGACTCATAGAGACCTCATTCAGTGGTCAGTTGCCAGTGGTCCGTTATCTCAAATCTGAAATTTCAAACTTCGCAAATCAGATTACAAATCCGCAATCCGCTAACTGCATTTGTCACTGTGCGACTTCAAGCTCAATGCCCGGGGACATCGTGCCGCTGATGCAGACCTTCTTCAGGTAGTGTCCCTTGCTGCTGGCGGGCTTCATGCGGCGGATCTGGCCGATGAAGGCGTTGATATTTTCTTCGAGGTCGGCCTCGGCGAAGCTGACCTTGCCGACGATGGCGTGGACGTTTGCCCCGGCGTCGTTGCGGAACTCGATCTTGCCGGCGGCGAACTCTTTCACGGCCATGCCCACGTCGGCTGTCACCGTTCCGCTCTTGGGCGTCGGCATCTTGCCCTGCGGACCGAGGACCCGGCCGAGCTTACCGACCTTGCCCATGGTTCGCGGGTGGGCGATGGCGACGTCGAAATCCGTCCAGCCGTCGCTGACTTTCTTGATCAAATCGTCCACGCCGACCTCAACCGCACCGGCTGCCTTGGCGTCCTCGGCTTCGTTGCCATCGACGAAGGCGATGACGCGCTTCTTCTTGCCGATGCCCTTAGGCAGCGAGAGCGCGCCGCGAACCATCTGGTCCGCGTTCTTCGGGTCGATGCCGAGGTGCAGGACGATGTTGACGGTCTGATCGAACTTTGTGCCCGTGGCGATCTGCTTGAGCAGCTTGATCGCATCGGGAACCGGATACTTTTTCTTTTCGTCGACCTTCTTGAGGTTGGTCGAGTGTCGCTTGCTCAGTCTGCGCATCGGACGGCCGCGCCGCTTTCGCGGGCCGCCTTCCTGTGAAGACTGCGCTTTGGCCTTCGGGGCCTTGGCCTTGCCTGCTTTGCCGCCTTTTGGCGGCGCACTCGTTTCCTCAGCGGCTACGGCGCCGGGAGCGACGGACGGTTCTTCTGCCATGGAAATTCCTCTCTAATGACGGATTTCACCGGGCATGAAACACGGTGCAATCGTCTGCCACGATCGTCGGCTCGTGGTCGGGCACGTCTGATACCATCGGATCGCAAGCTACCATGCAGCGAGCCGATACAAAACGAGCCGCGTATGCTAGCACGCTGGGGGGTATTCCACAAGGGGCCGGGTTCCGCCGCTGAACACAATGCAGGCCGCTCGTATTGATGGGTTTTCTTCGAATCCGGAGCTTGCTGTAAGGTGTTGTATAATAATGAATTAAGATGCCATGTCTGTTCGATTTTCCATCGCGATCTCGCGGATGCCGATCAGACCCAATCGGGCAAAGTCTCTATGCCTTGAATCCGCTTCATGGGAAGCCCGGTGATTTGGGGTCGGATGAGCTTGACGCCGGACAGCACAGTTGGCATTATGCGTATAGATACATCTTGTCTTTCCTCTGCAGTCGGCTCAGAAGATTTGCCTGGCTGACTCTGCGAGAAGGAGCAAGGGATGTTTCGCAGGACTGGATCGGGCCGGGCCTTTACCATTCTTGAACTCCTCATCGTTCTAGCTGTCACTTCGCTGCTCGTATCCATCAGCGCGCCGGCTCTCTCCAACATGCGCAGCAAGGCGGCGTCCGCTACCTGTCTTGAGCGCCTTCGGCAAGTTGTATTGGCATCTTGTGCGTACGCCTCGGATGACAGTGGCAGTCAATTGCTTCCCGTTCATCCGATTGCTGATATCAACGAATTACACGATGAGGGCTTTTTCGACTACGGCGGGGCGACCGGCGCGTCCAACATCTGGTCCGGCTTGCGCTGGGGGGCGCAGAGCCCGCGAAGCGCGGAGACCAGGCCATTAAATCGAGTGCTATTTGGCGCTTCGGTGAATGTCTCTGGCTACTCCCTGTTTCAATGCCCGGCTGATCTCGGTCTGCCCCAACGCGAGTACGTGGGAGCAGGAGACTATTGGGATCAGGCTATGGAGAGCCAACCGATGCATGTTTCGGTTGGGACCAGCTATTGGGGAAATGCTTATCGCGGATTTGGTGTCTTGGGAGATCGCCCAGGCAAGCGATTCTGGTCTGTTGGCGTATTTCTGCGGCCGGTCGGACGGATACCCGCGCCGGCCGAGACGGTGCTATATGGTGAGGCCATTGCTTGGGAGCAACTCGCACTAACGGGCAACATGGGAGGTGGCCCTGCTTTCACCGTTCGAGGATTAGCGGGCTGGCATGGCGAAGATCGTTTCAATCTGGGTTTTGGCGATGGTCATGCGAGATCGGTATCCATGTCCAACGGGCCATTGTACGAAGGAAATGATACGGGTGCGCCGGCACTGGCGGCGCTACAGGTTCGCGGCGAGGGCTACCGTTTTGATTGTCGCCCGGACGCACTTATCGAGGATAAGCCGGATTAGATTTGCGAATTTGCCCCAGCGGCAGCGGGTTGCATAAGACGGCGCGAGTAAGGTGATAGATGTCGAAGGGATTGTTGCGGATCGCGAGTCTGCTGACAATCACATTGGTTGCCGTGTTGATCGTGCGGCAACTTCATCCTGCCGCTCCGGCACTCGCTGTTACCGGCGGCAATCCAGTAAGTGTTGGGGTCAGGCTGTGCTCGGAGCCCATCCTTGGACGAATCCAGCTCCGGAACGAATCAAACCGTACGATCGTCATAGACGGTTTGCAGAAATACTGCGGTTGCCTCTCGGCGGGCGCCGGGAAGCTGCCTCTTACGCTCCAGGCGAACATGATCGCCGATCTGGAATATGCCCTGGCGCCCCTTGAGGTTGAAGGCACCTTCGAGCACTTCATCGACGTACAATGCAGGGGCTATTCGAGCCCATTCAGGGTCATCCTCAAAGGGGAAGTATGTAACCCACTGCCGCCGGAATGGATACTCGGCGCATTTGAGGCGCCTTACGAACACACCGAGCGCCTGCGCCCAGTTGCGGCGTCACGCGGATGCGAACTAAAAAGTGCGCATTCCGTCGACGTCTTGATCCGGCCTGCGGCCAGGCATTCGGCGCTGACCATCGGCATTCCTGAGACGGCGGTGGGTGCTCGCGTCGACAGCGCCGTGGACGTGACTTACGACCATTGCCCGGTTTCTGCACAACGTATCTGGGTGAAAGGCCATGCTTCCGGCGGGCTCACCGCGGAGCCCGAAACGGTTCGGCTGGGCCGACTTGTCGTAGATTCGCCGCCTGTTTCTCGTGAAGTCACCATCCGGGACCAGGCCGGTCGATCCTTCGAGATGGACAGATTGCTGGCTTCGAGCGAAGACCTTTCGGTGGAACTTCTCGAAAGCCGCGGATCTGCCGCAATCCTCCGCGTGACTTATTCTCCGGCGCGACCGCGTTCGATTGATGATCGAATACTGATCCACACGACGGACTCACACCGGGGCCTGTCCATCCAATGCGTGGGTCTGGTGGAGGCGCCTCGTTGAAAGCGGTTCAACACGGTCGGGATGCTGCTTGCACTGCAAGTCCTTTAAGAAAGGAGGCACATGATGCATGTACGAATGAGCAAGGGAACCCGGTTGCTCGTCGAATCCATGTTGGCCATTGCGATTGGATTCCTTGGCGGGCTGGGACTGAGCAGCCGTGCAATGGCGCAGCCGATGGGATGGATCGAACCGATTCCAGTCCCTGCGGTCAACAAGTGTCCAGCGGCATGCAATGGCACCCTCTGCGGAGGATCCACCTGCTGGTGTGACGCGGAGGTTTGTGTGACCTGAAGCGGATCATTTTCAATGCGGGTATCCGGTCTCAGCGCGGACGCAAGAGCCCCATGCGGGAAAGTGTGGCCTGTGCTGACGAAGCGTGCCCGATGCGTTAATCACGATCGGATGGATTGTCCGCCGCGGATCTGAAGAGACGGTCAACTGTTGTCCGGATCTGCTCAGAAGTTCGTGGTGTTCGCAGGCATTCGGGTCATTTAGCCATTGGTTGGACGCACGGTGCTGACGGCTCGTGCGGTGCAAGGGGTTCATATGATGTCGGTTCGCTACTTCATCGCCGGTGCTGGAATGGTTGCTTTCGCCGGTGGCATCCTCGTCGGGATTCACACACTGAAAGAGCCGGCTCCGCCGGGTGACTGGATGCCGACCGCGACACTGGAACAGCGTGTGGCCGCCTACGAGAAAGAACAGACATGGGGCGCATGTGCTTTTACGCCGATCGCGGACACGGATGCGTTTCGAGTGTCGCTGATGAACATGCCGCTCCGAGTATTGGATGCGATCAATCCCGAACACGTCGACGCACTGAGAGAAGTCCTCTACGAGCAACTGATCGCACGTCACACCAGCTCCATCGACCGTTATCGGGAAGTCAGCATGAAGGGCCGGCAGCCGGTGATCGATCCGCGCAATCGAGACTGGGTCGCTCGAAAATATGAGTTGCGCTTTGAGGAGGTTCTCTCGGATGATGCATCGCCGGATGCCGTCTTTGCGCGGTTTTGGCACGAAGAATACGATACATTGCAGGGTGGCCGCCGCTTTCGCGAGGTCTGCCTGGAAGAGGGTGGCGCACTCCTGATCGTCGGAGACGTGCGAAGCGCTGACCTTATGACCTTTATGATGCCCGATGAGCAGCAGCGGTGGTTAACGTGGTCCGGCGCCCGACGACTACATTCCACCGAAATGTTTCTCGCACCGCGCGCGATGGAGGAGTTGCTCCAGACTTATCAAACATGCAAGCTGGCCGAAGTAATCCTGATTATTCGGAGCGAAAACGATGACGTTTGGTGCTGGCTTTCACAGTGGTACCTCGAACCGGATACCTTCGAGTGGCAGGTGCGCGGTTCCTGGGCTGTCTGTTCTCGCCGCAGGTACGATGTACCTATCTGATCATTTCCCTGGCCGTCGATGGTCCGATTGTGCAGTCGTGTCCGAGTGGTTCACGGAGCGCTCGCTGCTCGCCCCGTCTCTTCGCGCGGGCAGATGACTCACGATCACATGTGGGTCAGGCCGACAAAAGGAAGCTCTAAGTTACTGTCTCGGGTCGAGTTATCGCGATGGCAGCACTTGTTAGCATCAACCACGCCGCCTGTACGTTTTTGCGAAGCCCACTATTGATCTCGCACGAATCGCGTCGATGCTTATGATGCCGCCCAGGCAGGATGCCATGCGATCAGACCTACTCGCGCTCATTGACACGGATGATCTTCTGCACAACTACCGCGCGCTGCGGGTACGATGCGGGCCGAAGGTTCGCTTTTGCGCTCCGCTCAAGGCCGACGCCTACGGGCATGGAATCGCGGTCGTCGCCCCGGTGCTCCATCAGGCGGGGGCGGATAGTGCCGCCGTTGCGACACTTGCTGAAGCCGTGGAGCTGCGCGAGACGGGTTGGGACCGGCCCATTCTCGTTCTGGGTCAGGTTTTGGCGGTTGCGGACGAAAGCGAGCGCAGCGAGCGACTGGCGGTCGTCACGCGAAACCGGCTGAGCTTGACGGTAGCGGATCACACCACGCTCGACCTGCTGGCCGGCGTCAATCATGGGACGAAGGTCGACGTTCACCTCAAGATCGACTCGGGCATGGGTCGCATGGGCGCCACGCCGGACCAAGCCGTTCACCTGCTGCGCAAGACGATGCGAACTCCGCAGGTGCGGCTTGCGGGCATTTACTCGCACTTCGCCACGGCGGATTTTCATGATCTCGCCATGGCGCGGGAGCAGCTCAACACATTTCGCGAACTCATCGACGATGCCCATCGCGATCTACCGGGCAGCACGCTCCGTCATCTGGCCAACAGCGCCGCGACCATCACGATGCCGGACGCTCATTTTGACATGGTTCGCCCCGGTCTCGCACTCTACGGCTACCTGCCTTCTCGGCACATGATGGAGCTGATTGACCTGCGCCCGGTCTTGCGGCTGGTCTCACACCTGACGCTGGTGAAGGAACTCCCGGCCGGGCATTGCATCGGCTATGGCAAGACGTTCGTTACGAAACGACCGTCGCGGATCGGAATCATTCCGATCGGGTATTCCGACGGCTACCTGCGGCTGCTTTCCAACGCGGCTGTCGTGGGGACGGCTCATGGGGATGCTCCGGTCGTCGGAAGGGTGAGCATGGACCAACTTGCCGTGGACGTCACGGAGTTACCTCAGGCGGGCCCCGGCACGGAGGTGACGCTGATCGACAACCGAACGGAGCGGCCCAATAGCGTGCAGGCCATCGCGGAGCGGCTGGGAACGATTCCCTACGAGGTGACGTGTCTGCTGGGAAGGCGGATCGACCGGGTCGCCG
Organism: uncultured Planctomycetaceae bacterium; assembly: GCA_964385225.1. Lineage (GTDB taxonomy): Bacteria > Planctomycetota > Phycisphaerae > UBA1845 > UTPLA1 > UTPLA1. The sequence goes on along the minus strand of CAYLOE010000012.1, from coordinate 63,647 downwards.
TCGGCAAATCTTGCGCCGTGCAGTTGTTTCAGGGGTCCAAAATCTAAACCGCAACTGGCTCGAAGGCCGATGTGTAAGACGCTGGTAGGGGGCAGGCGCCGCAAAACCAGTCGGAGCTACGGAGGGGCGGCCTGCCGGATCGGCGTGGCGGTCTATCCGACCTATCGGATGAGCCCGACGCCTGTATAATGTGAGCTTTCCTCGCCGGCGGGCTCCAAGGAGTATCTCATGAAGCGTCCGCTTATCTCCCGCTTGGTGAAATCGCGATTCTTTCTGCCCATGATGGCCGGAGGTCTGGCTCTTCAGGCCAACTTGAGCGGTTGTGACCCCGACGTGCGGAATGCCGTATTGACGGGCATCTCAAGCTCGCTGACGTCGCTGTCGTCATCGCTGATCAATGCTTTCTTTCTGTCTCTGCTGGATGCCGGCACGTCGACGACGCAGCCGGTCGTTCATGCCGGTTTCAACATGCTCTGGGGCACGATCGGCTGATCCCCTCGCAGCTCTCCAGAATCGGGCGGATCGATGGCGCCGCCTGCCGAATTCTCGAACGCCCACGGACCGCCCTCCGTGGGCTTCTTCATGCGCTGAGGGCTGAGCAGGCGGCTTCCCATCGGCCTGTTGTCAGGTTAAAAGGGCGTTGCATAACCCAGCAGCGGCCGATATATAGGGCATTGCCTGTGGCGTGGAGAATTGCAGGGAATGAATCGTTGGACGAATCGCAACGGTCTGCGATGGGGCAAGTGGCTTGCGGCCCTGTTTGTGGCGCAGCAGGTCGGCTGCCTGCCGAATAACGCCTTCAATCAGGTACTCGGCGAGAACATCGTGCTGACCAGCGCGGTCATCATTCAGTCGATCACTTCGATCTTCTTCAACACGCTTTTCGGGGTGATCTGACATGCTGTCGAAGCCCTCTCGTTGCACACGTCGTACTTCCTCCGCATCGGATACCGTTCGCGGATCGGGCCGAATGCTCCGGCTGGTGCGTCGCGCCAAGGCCCTGATGTTCGCGGCTGCGGCACTCCCCGTCTTTCAGGCGACCGGGTGCTTTCCCGACCCCATCGGGGCGCTCAACTTCGAGCTCCAATCGCTGGTCAATGTCACCCTTCTGACGGCCGTGAATACCATCGTGCAGAACGTTCTGCGCCTCTGACCGGCATTTGCAAGTCGCCGGAGCCCGTCGTACAACATATCCACCTTGTCCCCTGTCTGTCAGGAGGTGCGAAGTGGACACACTGCTTGATCGCTTCACCCGTTACGTCAAAGTTGAAACGACTGCCGTCGAAGAGACGAAGGACTACCCCAGCAGCCCGGGACAGTTTGAGCTGGGCCGCATGCTCGTGGACGAGCTGAATGCGCTGAAGCTCTCCGATGTGTCGCAGGACGAAAACGGGATCGTCTGGGCGACGATTCCCGGCAATGTGCCCGGCACGCCGACGATCGCCTGGCTGGCGCACATGGACACTTCGCCGGAGTTCACCGCGAAGAACGTTAAGCCCATCGTCCATAAGAACTACAACGGAAAGGACATCACGCTGCCCGGTGATTCGACGCGCATTATTCGTGTCGATGAGACCGAGGGCATGGCTGACCTGGTGGGCAAGACGCTCATCACGAGCGACGGCACGACGCTGCTTGGGGCGGACGACAAGTCCGGCCTTGCGGTCATCATGACGGCAGCGGCGTACTTGATGGCGCATCCGGAGTTGAAGCACGGTCCCATTCGCGTTGTCTTCACCTGCGACGAGGAAGTCGGCCGCGGCACGGACAAGCTGGACCTGGCGAAGATCGGCGCGGCTGTCGGCTACACACTCGACGGCGACGGCGAAGCCGGGCTGGAGAATGAGACCTGGTCGGCGGACGTGGCCGTGGTGACCATCACCGGGAAGAATATCCACCCCGGCTATGCGAAGGGGCGGATGATCAACGCCATTCGACTGGCGGCGCAGTTTATCGAGCGCATTCCGTGGCATTGGCTGGCGCCGGAAACGACTGAAGGGCGCGATGGTTTTCTGCATCCGTATGTCATCGAGGGCGGCGTGCCGGAGACGAAGATTCGCGTGCTGCTGCGGAGCTTTGTGACCGCTGAACTGGCCGAACAGGCGAAGGTGCTTCACGCGATCGCCGACACCCTCCGCGCCGAGCACCCCGGCGCGCGGATCAACATCGAGATCAAAGAACAGTACCGCAACATGATCGAATACCTCACGAAGGACCCGCGGGCCGTCAAACTCGCTGAGCAGGCGATTCGCAACGCCGGTCTGACGCCGAAATTCAAGAGCATTCGCGGCGGCACGGACGGTTCCCGGCTGAGCGAGAAGGGCCTGCCGACGCCGAATCTGTCAGTAGGGATGCACAATTTCCATTCCCCGCTGGAGTTCGCCGTGCTCGAGCAGATGGAAAGCGCGGTAAAGATACTCGTGGAGCTGGCGCAGTTATGGGGGAAAGAGAAATGACGAATGACGAATTACGAATTACAAATTCCAAATTTCAAATTTCAGAATGGGCGGCCTTGGGCTACTCCTATTTGAGCGGCGCAGCCGCACGACTTTTGTAGTTTATAGTTTGTAATTTGTAATTCGTAATTCGTCATTTGTAATTTTTTTGGCGCGGTCAATTCTCTTTTCAAGGATTCGTCCATGTCCGACCCCGTTGTTTCGAGCCGTCTGCCTGAGAATGCCTATCGCGAACTGAAGCCCGGCGAAACCTATACGCCGATGGTGCCGCCGCAGGTGACGGTGCCGGAGGTGACGCTCCGCTCGATCGTCTTCGGCATCGCGATGAACATCCTGTTCTCGATGGCCGCGACGTATCTGGCGCTCAAGGTCGGCCAGGGCATTGAGACGGCGATTCCGATTTCGATTCTGTCCGTGGGGCTTTCGGGGCTGTTGCTGCGGTTAGGACTTCGACGCAGCAATATCATCGAGAACATCAACATCCTCGCCATCAGCACGACCAGCGGCATCGTCGCCGGCGGCACGGTCTTCACCATGCCGGCGATCTACCTGCTCAACCTTCATGAGAAGCTGCAACTTTCCAACGTGCAGCTCTTCGGCCTGATCTTTCTGGTGCCCTTCCTCGGAGCCGTGCTTGGTGTCATCTTCCTCGTTCCCTTCCGCCGCTATTTCGTCAAAGAGATGCACGGGAAACTGCCCTTTCCCGAGGCGACGGCGACGAATGAGATCCTCGTGACCGGCGCTGGGGAGGCGAGTGGTAACTCCTGGATACTCATCTACTCGTTCCTGATCGCCGCCGTGTATCGTCTGGTAGAAGGCGTCTTCAAGCTCTGGCCCGAGAGCTTCACGACGGGTCGCATCACGTTCGAGTACAAGGAAAAAGTGAAAGCTGCGACGGACGCCGCCTCGCAGGCCGTGGAGACGGTCACGGAGCCCGTTATCCGAACCGTTTCGACGCTGGCGTTCCCCGGCAATTTTGGTACGCAGCTTACGGAGAAGGTCAAGGCCGTCTTCGCGCTGGGTACGGGCGCGGAGTTTGTCGGGCTGGGCTACATCATCGGACTCAAGTATGCGTCGATCATCTGCGCGGGCTCATTTCTCTCGTGGTTCGTCATCGTGCCGCTGCTGGCTCCGCTGGACCTGGCCGCGCTGCAGGTGCTGAACGCTCAAGTGGTCGGCACCAGCGCCGAGGCAATCTTCAAAGAGATTCCCAAGAACATCGGCATCGGCTGCATTTTCGCCGCCGGCATCCTGAGTATTCTGAAGATGAGCAAGGTGATCGTGACCGCCTTGCGCGAGGCCCTTGGAAGTCTGCTGCGCGGCGGGTCTTCCGCTGCGACGCACGACCGGACGGACACGGACATCAGTTATGGCGGCCTCTTCGCCGTCGGAGCGGTCGTCACCATTGCCATCGCCGTCTTCTTCCGGTTCTTTGTGCTCGACTCGCTTGTGAATCCGAACTGGTTGACCTTTGTCTCCGTCGTGCTGGCGCTCGTGGTCTCCTTCGTATTCATCACCGTGTCGGCGTGGGCCATCGCCACGATTTCGGTGACGCCGATCTCCGGCATGACCGTCACCACGATCATCATCACGGCGGTGGTGCTCATGCTTGCGGGGCTGCCCAAGGGCGATCAGGCCATGCTCGCCGTGCTGCTGGTCGGCGGTGTGGTGGCTTCGGCGCTTTCCATGGCAGGTACGCTGATTACTGAATTCAAGCTCGGCTACTGGGCGGGGGCTACGCCGCGGCGCATCCAGTGGAGCGCGATCATCGCCGCGCTTCTGGCCTCGCTGATCGTCACGGGGACGATCATGGTCCTGGCGCAGACGCCCGGCTACGACCGCGAGGTCAGTCAGAGCGCGCTGGAGGCCCCGCAGGCAAACCTGATGAAAAGCGCGCTGGAGAGCTTCCTCGGCGAGGGTGAGGTACCGTGGTTGATGTATGGCATCGGACTTGTTGTGGCGCTGCTCTTGCAGCTTGTGGGCGTCTCACCGTTGGCCTTCGGGCTTGGTATGTACCTGCCGATGTGGCTCAACACGCCGATCCTCGTCGGCGCGATCGTCGCTTCGATGGTCAAGGGCTCGTCGAAAGAGGAGCCGATCGCCAAGGCCCGCCACGATAAGGGAATTCTGATCGCGTCCGGACTGATCGCAGGCGCCGCGATCATGGGCGTCATCATCAACGGCTTCGCATCGTGGGACTTCACCCGAGGGATCATGGAAAGTCTGAACGTGCCCGCGCGGCGCATCATGGGCGGATCGGACCCAGACGCCGTTTGCCGCTTCGGGAACTGGCTGGGCCTCGGCGTGTTCCTCGCTCTTTGCGTCTTCGTGTACTACGACGCCTGCCGTGCCAAAGTCGCTCCGCTCGATACCGATCGGCCAGCGCCAGGGAACTAAGTTCTCTTACTTGACGCCGTGCATCATCTTTTTCAACGGTGGTGTTAGAAGCAGAAGGAATAGACCCGCGCACACACATACAATGGCGATCCACATGAAGACGACGTCGAAGCCGTAATGCTCGGTCTTTCCGCCGATCCATCCTCCTAGCACGTTACCTAGTGCTGAAGAGAGGAACCAAACGCCCATGATGGTGCTCACAAGTCGTGTGGGGGACAGTTTGGTCATTGTCGAGAGCCCAACAGGCGACAAGCAAAGCTCGCCAGTCGTGTGCAGGAAGAAGCCGAAAACCAGAAACAGGAGATTGCACTTTCCGGTTGTGCCCGCCTGTACCGCCCCCAAATACATAACGAAGAAGCCGGCGCCGAGTTGAACAAGACCGAGTGCGAATTTAAGTGGACTCGATGGCTCCATACGCCGCTTGTCCAGCCAAACCCAAAGCTTGGCAAATGGGAATCCCATCAAGATAATGTATGCAGGGTTGATCGACGCAGTGAGGAACGACGCCTCCAACTCCCCCACCCACGGCAGGGTACGTTGGACATGTTCATCCGTGAAGAGATTTACCGCACTTCCCGCTAGTTCGAAGAAAGCCCAGAATAGCGAACAAAAACTGCACAAGATGATAATGACGAACATTCGTCCGCGTTCTTCTTTTGTACCGCGTGCCGCTTCCCATAGGAGATATGCAAGAATGGGGACTGCCACGAATACCGCTAGCATCTGAACGTACGTGGGATTTGCGATGAGGTAAGCTGAAAGTGGAACAAATACCGCTACTCCTAGCGTAACCTGAAAGATCCGGTTGCTTCTGCCTGTCGGCTCCCCACTCGCCTTCTTTGTCGGCGGCAATCCCTTCCCCATCAGCTTGCCACTGCCAGCGCCGAAAATCACCTGACCGAGGATCATGCCAACGCCGGCCAGCAAGAAGCCCCAGTGCCATCCCCATTTTCCTGCGGCCTGACCAGAGAGACCGGCGAGGAGCGCGCCGATATTGATGCCCATATAGAAAATGGTAAAGGCACCATCGCGCCTGGGATCATTCTGTTCGTAAAGACTGCCGACAATGCTTGATATGTTCGGTTTGAAGAATCCATTTCCTGCTGACATAAGGCCGAGCGATAGGAAGAACAGGGCATGTAAGCCCCAGGCCATCTCAATCGTTTCCTGTCCCTCGACTGCTTCGGGAATCAGCAAAGAATGTGCTGCGAGCGAGAATTGGGCGGCAGCCATTAAAATGCCGCCGATGACGATGCATCGTCGCTGGCCAAGTAACCGGTCTGCAAGCATTCCCCCGATGAACGGAGCCGCATACACAAAGCCCAGGTAAGCACCATACATCTCGTTGGACATCTGCTTGGAGATTATGAGCGCCTTCGTCATGTACAGGACGAGAAAGGCACGCATGCTGTAGAAGCTGAATCGCTCCCACATCTCCGTGAAGAAGAGGACGTAGAGGCCAACGGGGTGGCCGAGGAAGGTGCGTTGATCGTTTCCGGCCGGCATGGGCGCGTGAGTCGCAGTGCTCATGTTGCTCCTCGTATGGGGGTGCATCGGGCCTGTCGGCAGGCCCGCCCGCTGAATAAGGTGCGAAGCATATTCGGACGCGGCCTGCGATGCGAGTAAGAACTTGCGGATCGTTGGATGGGGTTTTTCGGGTCGGCCCGATAAATGCGCTGCTGCGAACCGGCTGTGTCGTCGTTTCTTGCTACAGTAGGATCAGAGTTCGTCCGTTATTAAGGATGATGGACCCGAAACAAGACACCAAAGACGTGAATCCGACGCCCCTCGAACGGCCGAAATGGTCTTGGGGCCGCATCGTGACGATTGCCGGCCTGCTGGTGCTTGGCATCACGCCCTGGGCGAACGCCCAGCTTCCCCCGCCGAACCTGCCGGCCTTTTGCCCGCCGCTCAATGCTTTTGCGGGACCGACGATGTTCGACCTGTTCTGGGGTACTTCGCCGCTTCGGTTTCCGTATCAGTAAGCATCAATCGCCGCGCTCGATGGCGTGAGCTCAACTCTCATCGAGAACCCGACGGATTGCAATCCGTCGGCGTTATCGCGCAATCCGCCGGCTTGGGGTCTTGGCGCGCCGCAGTCGACCACAGGTATTGCTCGGGGTGGCGCAGGATGGCGCGCTCCAGCACGGCGAGCGTCTTGCGCGTGACTTGCCCGTCGACGTCTGTCGCGGTTGGCGGCTCGAGGGTTTCGAGCGCCTCCAACGTGAAAGAAAACGGCTCTTCGCCGCGGCGGCAGGTGACTGCCGTCACGGGGACGTCGAACCATTGCGCCAGTCTGTCCAACGTGGGGTAGCAACGCAGCGCGCGGCCGAGAAATTGCGTCTCGATCGCGCGGCCGCGCGGGCGGTCGTGTTCGCAGATCATCATCACCGCGCCGCCATCGGCGAGTAGTTGCGGGACGGACCGTGCGGCATGGCGAACATCGATCGGCTTGAGATTCGGCCAGTCATACAGCTCTTTCTGCCATGCCTGCAGGGCCGGCTGGGCGAGGTAATCCACCAGTACGTGCAGCGGGCGAAAGAGGTGTCCGAGGGCGATGGCGCAGGCGGCGGGATTGCCGAAGTATGCCGTCGCCAGAAGACAGCCGCGTCGTGCGTTGGCCAGTTGCCGCAATTGGTCTTCGCCATCGACTTGTACGTATTTACGCCATGACGCGTCGCTGAGGCGTCGACGCAAGAAAACGGCCTCGGACCAGAAGCGGGCGATGTGGTCGTACATTTCCTCGACGATGGCGGTGATCTGCTTGTCTGTGACGTTCGGGCCGAGCGCCGCGTGGATGCGATGCTCCGCTTTGCGCCGGCCGTCGGTGTTCATGTCGAAGACGCCGCGACCCAGCCGACGAGCCAATCGCTCGGTCAGCGATGGCCCCACCGCGCCGAGCACAGGCGTGACGACGCGCCGAAGGTAGGTATGTCGCAAGGTTTCGAGGTTCACAAGGCGCGGCTCCCAGATCAAGGAATCGTCAATGATGGTATCGGCACGGGACGATTCGCGATCCGAGCCGGCTACGCAACCATCGCCGTATCTCGGATGCCTTCTGCGGCGGGGCGGTTGGCGAGGACGTTTTCGTAGAGGTGGGCGTAGTTGTCGGCAAAGTCGCGGATGCCGAAGACCTCGTAGGCCTGTCCGCGGGCGACCTCAGTGATGCGGCGGCGAAGATCGGCGTCCTCAATGGCGGTCAGCAGCTTTGACGCCAGGGCTCGGGGGTCGCCGGGTTTGCAGAGGAGACCGTTGTGCTTGTCGGCGATCATCTCAGTGATGGAGCGGACGGCGGATCCGACAATCGGCAGGCCGGCCGCCATCGCGGAGGCCAGCGGCTCGGTGCAGACCTCGTCGATCGCCGGACACATGAAAACATCGGCGCAGGCGACAAGCTGCGGCCAGGTGGTCGCGGCGTCGGGCACGATCAACATGTCCGTCATTCCGATCTGGCGGATGAAGCGCTGCAATCGCCGGGATTCCTTTGATTCGTACGGCAAGATGACGCGCAGGCCGGGCAGCACCTTGCTGACGACGGCGCAGGCCCAGAGGCCGAAGTATTGCCCGCCGCCGTGCGAGGCCGGGCCGTCCATGAGCAGGGTCGTTTGGGCCTCACCGACCGGGGTTTGGCGAAGATCGGTCTGGCGGGCCTTGTTGATCGCGGCGAAGTCGGCGGGGCCGCGAATGACGACGACGCGCTCGGCGGCGATGCCCCTGGAGATCAGGCGGGCGCGGATGATCTGGCTGCCTGCGGAGATGGTGGCATCTCGCGGGAGCGAGCGAAGCCAGCCCGCGACCTGTGGGACGGCTGCGGGATTGAGCAGGGTGAGGGTCGCGGGTAACTCGCTCAGTTGAGCGCCGGCCACTGCGGCGGCTTCGATGCCCCAGGTGTGAACGAGGCCTGCGTCGATGCGCCTGGCGATCTGACCGAGGGATGGCGCGAAATTGAGCAGGCGAGACAGACGCCGGTGGACCGGATGTATTTTACCGCTCAGATGGCGCGCGGCGCGGGGGATCGATTCGGGGTCCACGCAGCAGACGGTTTGCGTGAAGCCATCGGCGGCGAGGCGCTGATGAAGCGTCGCCAGAACCTGTAACTGCGTTTCATCGCAGGAGGCGTCGATCACATGGAGGATGGGTTTCACCGGGCGAATTCCCGTCGGCCGTAGAAGAACATCGCGATTTCCTGGCCCATCTTGATACCCAGTTCCGTCGCCACCTTGGCGGCCGTCGTGTCGCTGTCCATCGGTTGAGGGTTTGTTGTGACTTCCACGCGGCGGCCGGATTCGCCTTCCGGCCATAGGCGGATGTCTTTCTTGCGCTCGGTGGACAGAACTTTGACGCGCGTCGCGAAGATGCCTTTGTAGATCGGCGCGCCGCCTTCGCCTTGAAGCGTGTATCTCTCGACCTGAATGTAGAGCACCTGGTCGGCGCCAAGTTCTTCGCCGATCTGCCGGATGGACATCCGGTCGTATTTTTCGTTTGCCTGGAGGCGCTGCACTTCCTGGAAGGGGATGACGTTCTTGTTTACATCGAACTCAAGAAAGTTTACGGAGAGGGTCTGGTAGAGTTCGCGGGTGGTGCGGGGTTCCGTGATGAGACTACCGCGATCGTCGATGAGAATCAGCAGCGGCGTTTTCTTCAGTTTATATTCGGCTTCGATCCAGTCGCCCCCGGTGATGTTGGCCCAGGCCGCGGCGACATTTGTGCAACCGGTCAGCATCGGCAGCATGCAAAGGCCAAGCAGGGTGGCACACGCTACCCGGGGACATGACCCTGCGCGGCAGCGCTGTTGGCAAGCGGCGTGATCCTGCGAGCGGAATTCGAGTGGCTGATTCATTTGGCGTCGCGCCCCCGTCTGGAAACGCGATGATCGTGAAACTTCTTCGCCGTCTCCTGGGCGAACTGCTCGATCGATGCGCGCAGGATGTCGTAGTCGGTCAACTCGGCGACGGTATGTTGCCCGGCGGGCGGGTAGGTCGCGGATACGTCGGTCGCGTAGATCGGATCGGTCCGCGCGCCTTCGCCGGCTTCATACAGACTGACGGAGCCCTCCACGCGGCCTTTGCGAAGCTCGCGTGTGTCGGCGGCGCGGGTGGTGTATTCCAGCAGGTCGATTCGCATGATCAGGTCGCACTTCAGTTGCTCGGCGATCTGCTGGTTGGTCATGCTCTGCCAGTCCATGCCGGATGTCTGCAGCTCGGTGATCTCGCGGGCGGGCACGAACTCGGCCTTGGGGAGATTTCGCTTGAGTTCGTAGGTGACCGCCTCGCAGACGCGCTGGCGGGCCTTGGGGTCCACGTCGAGCGTGTGGCGGTCGGCCCAGACGATGACGGCGAGCTTCCCGGAGCCGATCTTGCCGTATTCGGCCTTGACTTCTTTCGTGTCGTCGCCGGTGAGGAAGTATGCGGCCTGACAGCCCGTCAACATGGGGATCAAGAGCGACAGGCAGACCATGCCGCATCGTCGAGATACATGCGGACGGTGCCTACGGATTGGCACGAGCGAGACGAAACGGCGAAATGGAGAGCGCATGGTCATGCTGTTCATCGGTTTCCTTCGTTCTTGCTCATGGCCGGCTACTTCGCGGGCAGGACGCCGGTCAACATCCCAGAGGCCATCTTGAAGCCCCAGCCGCCGAGAAGCAAAAGGGCCAACCCGAGGGCCAGGCGGATCGGGCCGACTCGCTCCCAGTTGATATTCACCACGCGCCCTGTCGCCACTACGTGTATCGACAGAAGGAGCGTGAGGATCGTCGTCAGACAAAGGACGACGCCGGCCGGCTGAGCGAGGAACGCATCCCAGGGGTGGCCGTGCATGAGCAAGGCGAAGGAGGTCGTCATTCCACAGGTCGGGCAGGGCAGGCCGGTCGTGAGGATGAAGCCGCAGGGCCAAGCACCGGTGAGGGCCTCGTGTGTGCCGAAGCCGCGAGGATCGGGCGTCAGCCACGCGGCGAGCGTCAATACGGCGAGACAGCCCATCCCGACGACGGCCCAGAGGACGCGACCAGTCAGGCCGACGCGGATGGCAGGTCCGAATAGGGGCCACGACGCGGGCCTTGCAAGCGGGATGTCCATCGGCTGGTCCACACTCTCATTCTTGCAGGACGGCGCGAAAGTTCAACCGTCGAATCCATCGTTAGCTATTGGCGGGTCAGGGTGGCGCTGCCGAGTTCGGTGATGATTGTGTTGCTGGTGAAGGGGATGTTCACCTCGGTGCGCAATCCGCCGGCGATGCTGTCGGCCGTGTCGTTCAGCGTGCCTTCAAAGATCAGGTTGCCCCGGGTCTTGACGAAGACATTGCTGCCGGTGACGCGCGTGGTGTGGTGTACATCTCGCTCAATGATGGTCGTTGAGCCGATCGTGGTGCGGATTTCAGCCAGGCGACCGGTGTCGTCGAAGACAAATACCCGGTTGTTTTGAATCGAATCCTCCGCGCTCATCAGCCAGGCGCCGACAAGGACCGCCTCGGGCGGGGGAACGATGTTTACATTGCAGGCGCCGCCGAGGGAGAAGATCGTGCAAGCTACCGATACGACCGTCACGATCCACTTCTGGGTGTTCATCAGCGCAACCATCCTTTCGCCTGATTGTATCCGACCTTAGCAAGGTTCGCATCAGACGAATTGATGACGCACAACTCGATTAAACCGCTCGACGAGCGTCGGTAGCTCCAGCTTGGCGATTTGTCCGTCTTTTATGACCGTGCGGCCGTGGACCAGTACACGGTCCGCTCGGGCCACGTGGCAGAGCATCAGGGCCCCGAGTGGGTCATGCTCTACGGCCCCGGCGAGGGCGATGTCGTCGCGGCGGTACATCGCCAGGTCAGCGCAGCAGCCGGGGGCGATGTTGCCCAGCTCCGGACGATTGAGCACGGCGGCGCTGCCCAGCGTCGGCAGGGTGAACGCCTCTGCCACGGTCATGGCACTCGGACCTTCCGCCGCGCGGGCAAGCAGCAGGGCCTGCCGCGCTTCGGCGAGCAGGTGGCCGCCGTCGTTGCTGCTGCTGCCGTCGACGCCGAGGCCCACGCGCGCGCCGGCACGGAGCAAACGCCGCACCTGCGGGATGCCGCTGCCGAGCCGCATGTTGGAACAGGGACAGTGGGCGACGCCGGTATGCGTCGCGGCGATGCGCTGGATGTCGTCGTCGGACAGGTGGACGCAGTGGGCGAGATACACGTCCGGCCCAAGCCAGCCGAGCTGGTCGAGCCACTCGATGGGCCTCATGCCGAACTTCTCCACGCAGTAACGCTCCTCGTCGAGCGTCTCGGCGGCGTGGGTGTGGAGCAGGGCCGCGTGTTCACGGGCCAGTGCCGCGGTGTCACGCGACAGCTCGGCGCTGACCGAGAAAGGCGAGCACGGGGCCAGATCGATCCGCCGCATCGCCCCCGGCTTCGGGTCGTGAAAGGCCTGCAACGCGCGCCGGCAATCGTCGAGGATCGTCTTCTCGTCCTGCACGCACTCGTCCGGCGGAAGTCCGCCCTTCGACCGGCCGACGCTCATGCTGCCGCGACAGGCGTGAATGCGAATGCCCAGTGACTCGGCGGCTTCCAGCACGGCCTCGATGCGCACGTCGCTGTTCTGCGGGAAGATGTAGAAGTGATCGCTCGTCGTCGTGCAGCCGGAGAGGAGCAATTCGGCGATGCTGATCTGGCTTGCCAGCTTGACGGTCTCGTAGTCGAGATGCTTCCACTTCTGGTAAAGGGCCGTGAGCCAGTCAAACAGCGGGGCGTCCTGCACGCTCTTCATGCAGCGCGTGAGCGACTGGTAAAGATGATGATGCGTGTTGATGAGGCCGGGAATGACGAGGTGATTCCGCGCGTCGATGATTTCGACGGCGTCGGCCGCACGCTCCGGCGAACGCCCAGAGCGGGCCTGCTCTGGGCCTTGGTTCTGTCCTGGGCTTTGGCCTGACGTCGGAGCGACATCGACGATGAAGCCGCCATCGATCAGGATCGAATGATCCTCCAGCACGACGGGTGCGCCGTTGCGATGACAGACGATCGTGGCGTGGTCAAGGCGGATCAGCATTAGCGGCGGCATACCTGTTCCGGTTGGGTTACGGCTTCACACGGTTCGAATCAGCTATGCGGGGCACTATCAACGCAACACATCTTCACCGGATAAAGAAGAACCGGTACGCAGGCCCTTCTGCGCCTCGCAGCGGCGAGCCGCGAGATATCGCTCTTGATCCTACTTGTACCGTAGTGGCTCGGCTCGCAGTTCAACTGGAATCTCCGGACGTGATCGCCGAATGACACCTAATCGCCGTATTCAACCTGCCTCGCGCGATCTCTCCGACCGAGGCATACCTCTTAGTAATCGGCCGGCGCGATGAACGATGACGGCGGCGTTGTCGAGCCGGACCAGCATCTTACTTGTTCAATCGCCCTAACCTACAATTGCAGGTTTTGTGATAAGCTCAACCCCATCGCTAAAGAGTATCTTATGGCTGCTACCTTGACTATCTCGCCTTTCCCATGGCGTATCGTGCTCGTCTTCCAAGACTGCAAACCGAAACTCAATTTCCCCAATGCCTTCTTTGTCGAGTGTTTGATTCAGGGAACTACGCAGGTTATTGAACAGTATTGGGTATTCACTAATCTGAGTGAGTTGTTGACCCGATGTCGCAGATTCAAACGTCAATACTATTGGCCGCAGACGTGTATCCTCGGCAAGTTTATATTCACTAAGAATGACACGCCTGCGATTGAGAAGCCGGGCGTAGACAAAGCTCTCCAGAATTGCCTTGAGTATTGACTCCGTACTCGTTCTCCATTTTGCCTCAACGCAGAGCAGCTCGTTTTCCCGCAGAAAAAGTAGATCAACATCGCCATGTTTCGCATCACGAGTTTGCTTGAGAGGAACTTCATAATCTAACACCGTCCCCAAGCCTTCGACTTTTTGCTGATTGAAGATTGCTCGGCAGAACATCTTTTCTGCTGTTTCTTTGTCTTCATGCTTTAGCGTGGCTAGGCCCTGGTGGTTCGAATTGAATTTCTTCGATTCCCGGAGGCCATCTTCGATCAATCGCAAGTCTGTGAACTCTTCGAAGAGCCATTCGGATATCCATTCGGTGTAGCCTTTAGAAGATATGGGCTTCCAGTTGTAAATCGAGTACCAATCTTTCGACGAAATATCATCCCATTCTTGTTTGAGTTCGTCCTTAGTCATGCCTCTTGTCATCAGATTCGTTCTCCTGCAGTCGATTTTGCCACACCGACAGCGAACCACTCGCCATCATCAAGCTTCCGGGTTGGTGCCAATGCTTCAGTATATCGGTGGCGATCTGTTGTGTGTACGGGTACCGCCTCGGCCTGTGGAAACGCGTCTCTCAATCGCTGCAGGTTCGCGGGATCTGCATGCCCTGAGGTGTGGCAGTGATCCAGCGGAATCGTTCGCCTCTTTAGCCAGTCGAGGAGCTGCTTGTCTTGGTCGTCTTTCAAGTATCCTCCCCAGACTGAGCAGATCATCCGGCCGATCTTCAACCCGTCGATTTTTTCCAGGTCGCGGATCATGCTTGGGCGAAACAGCATGACGGAACGCTCGGCCGTCACCGGAATTTGCTCGGGAAAGATGCGGTACGGTCGAAACACATTCGCAAGCTCGAACGAACGAATTCGAACGATCCGCCTTTTTTGGTTGTCCGGCAGAAAGACTTTGATGTCCCGCCAGTCGGCCTGAGGGACGCGGTCGTTGCCGGTGGCCCGTAGGACATGGGCCGTGTAGACATCGAGGATCAGTTGCCGGTTCGTCCGACGGCAGGCCTTGTACAAAGTAACGATGCGATCGATGTTCTGGCCCGACGCCCACACGAGCGCGAGGCCGTCAGTTTGCTTGAACAGTTCGATGAATCGCTCGACCAGGTCGTCCTCGGTTGGGAACCCGGCCTCGCCTTCCGGCCTGCCCAGCGTTGTGCCTTCCATCAGCAACACGTCCACGTTCCTTGGTGGATCAGAGATCAATTTTTCGACGAGCAGGCTTTTGCGCCCGTGCGCACGAAAATCGCCGCTATAAAATAGCCGCTTTCCATCCGCCTCCACCAGAATCGCGTAGCTGTCGTACGCGGAGTGATCCACCAAGTAGGGCGTGATCGTGAATGGGCCCCGTACGATTGGGCGGCGGTCTTTCAGATGTATTACGTTCTTGAGCGTTAGCCCCGCCGGTGTAAAGTCGCCAGCCGCCTCCAGCATGCTTTGCGCCGCCTTACCGATCAGAAACTTCGTCTCCTGCGGGAGTCGATACGCCAGGCCGTAATGATCCTGGTGCGGGTGAGAAATAACCACGCCAAGCAGCGAGGGGTCGGGCTTGTCAAAGCCGGTCACGGGGTGCAAGGACATCGCGTCCGGATCGACGACATCCAGCGGCAGGCCCACGTCGAGAACGATTCGCTTGCCCTGCGATTCGATCTCGATACAGGTGCCGCCGATTTCCTTCGCTCCGCGATGTATGCAGATTTGCATGACCAGACTCTCGATCCTTGTTCGAGATCACTTCGACATCATCGCGTGGCCGGGCGCCAAGCTCAATCTGGCAGTGTAGGGCACCTGCGATTCTTCCGGGTGCAGTAGCTCCCATACGCGCTGCGGGTTGCACGGTGTCGTATGCGGGCACGCGCCGATCGCGTTGCCGATGGCCGAGAGCACTGCCGGCGTCGCGGCGATGAGCGGGGGCTCGCCGATGCCGCGGGCGCCGAAGGGGCCGCCGGGGTCGTCGTTTTCCACGATGATTGTCTCGATCGTCGGCACGTCGCGGAAGGTCGGCAGGATGTAGTCCGTGAAGTTCGGATTGCGCATCACGCCGCCGTCCATGACGACTTCCTCCATGAGTGCCATGCCGATGCCCTGCGTGGCGCCGCCGATCATCTGCCCGGCGACGCTTTGCGGGTTGATCGCCTTGCCCACGTCGTGGCACGCGACGTAGCGCTCGATCCGCACCTCGCCGGTCTCGATGTCGACAACGACCTGTGCGATGTGCGAGGCGAACAGATAGGTGATAAACGACCGCGGCGATTGGCCGGTGTCGTAATTTTCGCAGACGGTGCGCGGCTTGAAGATGCCGGTCGCTTCGAGCGAATACTTGCGCTTTCGGCCTTCTTCGAGCACCTTTTCAATCGGTATAACCAGTTTGCCGTTATACCGACCGACGACCTTGCCGTCGTGCAGGTCCAGCTCGTGGGGGTGTACGGCGAGCAGCTTGCCGGCGATGTCCAGCACCTGCTCGCGCAGTTCGCTGGCGGCGATGCGGACGGCGTTGCCGGTGAAGTACGTCTGCCGCGTCGCTGACGAAGAGCCGGACTCCAGCGTTCGTCCCGTGTCCGCCCAGATGACATCGACCTGCGAAAACTGCACGCCGAGTTCTTCCGCGGCGATCTGGCCGGCCATGTTGAGCAAGCCCTGGCCGTACTCGACGCCGCCGGTGTAAACCTCAAGCCGACCGGCGGCGTTGAACTTGACGATCGCTCGACTGGCATCCGGGAAGCCGTCGCCGTAGCCCAGCCCGAAGCAGATGACGCTCATGCCCCAGCCGCGCTTCTCATGCGGGGCCAGCGGAGGAGTTGTGGCACAGCCGTCCCGGCTGTGTGTAACCGGCGGAGCATCCTGGCTGCTTTTCACCGGCGAGACGCCGGTGCTACCCTGAAACTGCCTAAGCGCCGCATCCATGCACTCGATGGCGGTCGAGATGGGAATACGCTGCCCTGTGGTCACGTCGTCGCCGCTGCGGATGAGGTTCTTTCGCCACAGCTCGACGCGATCCATGCCCAACCGCTCGGCCAGCCGGTCCATCATGCCGCAATAGGCAATCGCCATCTGACAGGCCCCGAAGCCGCGCATCGCCCCGGTCGGGTTGTTGTTCGTGAAGACGCCGTAGACATCGACGTACACATTCGGAATTCGCAACGGTCCGGTCGAGTGGCTCGCCGCCTTCCGCAAGACCGCCGGTCCGGTCGAGGCGTACGCGCCTTCGTCGGAATAGACGGTGATCTTCGCCGCGGTGAGCGTGCCGTCTTTCTTCGCGCCGACGGTGTAGTGAATCCGCATGGCGTGGCGCTTGTGCCGCGCCCGCATCGACTCCTCTCGGCTGTAACGCATGGCGATGGTCTTACCGGGATGCTTCAGCGCGACGAGCCCGAGATAGACCTGGATGGACAAGTCCTCGCGGCCTCCGAAGGCCCCGCCGGTGGCCGGTGTGATGATCCGCACGGCCTCCATGGGTAGGCCCAGCGCGAGGGCGGTCAGTCGCCGCTCCTCGTGTGCCCACTGGCCGGAGACGTGGAGCGTGAGCAGTTGGCCGTCCCAATGGCCGATGCCGGCCTCGATATCCAGAAAGGCATGATCGACGGTCTGGGTGACGAACGTCTCGCTGACGACGACGTCGCTCCCGGCGAGTGCCGCATCGGCGTCACCCTTGCGGATCCGCTTGCCGCCCATGATATTGCCGTCGGGGTGGAGCTTGGGCGCATCCTCGGCAAGGGCGTCGTCGAAATCTCCTACGATGGGCAGGTCTTCGTATTCGACGCGTACGGCATCCCGCCCGCGGACGACGGCCTGCTCGGTCTGGGCGACGACGATGGCGACGGCGTCTCCGCGGTAGAGCACTTTGTCCTCGGCGAGGACGGGATGATCGCGGTGGATCAGCCCCTGGCGGTTCGTCGCGCCCGGCGGCATGTCTTTGGCCGTATAAGCCGCCAGCACGCCGGGCACGCGCAGAGCGTCGGCCGTTTCGATCTTCACGATCCGCGCGTGGGCCTTCTCGGAGCGAACGACCTGCGCGAAGTAATCCGCGCGATTAAAAAAAAGATCAGCCCCGTAGAGACACGTACCCAGCACCTTCTCGGTGCCATCAATTCGGCGCTCACTCCGCCCGACCGGCCCCTTCGGCGCCTCCTTGTACGGCGTCGTCGACGGCTCGGTGAGAGGATCCGTTCGAACCGGAACCACAGAGGCCAATGACGAATTACAAATTGCAAATGTCGAATTCCTGTTCTTCATTCGTTACGCCCGCAAAGCACTTTTGTAATTCGTAACTTGACATTCGTCATTTCTTCCACTGCCTCGCCGCTGCGTGAATCGCCTCGCATATCGACGCATACCCCGTGCACCGGCAGATGTTCCCCTCCATGCCCTCAAAAAATGCTTCCTCCGTCGGGTTCGGGTCGGCATCCAGCAATGCCTTCGCTGCCATGATCAGTCCCGGCGTGCAGTAGCCGCACTGGGCCGCGCCGCTGGCGAGGAATTTCTCCTGCAGGACATGCAGCTTGTCGCCGTTGGCCAGCCCTTCGATCGTTTCGACACGTCGCCCCTGCATCTGCGGCGCGAGCACGAGGCAACTGTTGACGGGTTTGCCGTCGATAATGACCGTGCACGAACCGCACTCGCCTTCGAGACACGAGCCCTTCGTACCGGTCAGGCCGAGCCGATCCCGCAGGAAGAACAGGAGCGTTTCATCCTGCTCGATCTCGGTGTCGATGGGCTGCCCGTTGATCGTGCATTGCAGCCGCCAGGTTGTGCCGTTCGTGCTCAATTCTCACTTCTCGCTTCTCAAATCGCGCAGCAGACGGCGCGTCAGCACGCCGCACATCGCGCGGCGATAGTTTGCCGAGGCGCGATGATCGTCGATCGGCGCGACCTCCTTCATGACCGACTGTGCCGCCGCCTCGATCGCCGCGTCGGTCAAACCGTCCTTCTCGATGATCTCTTCGGCCCGCCGCGCGCGGATCACCATCGGCGCCACGCAGCCGAAGGCCAGCCGCACGCTGCTCGATGGAGAGATTCCAAACGCCGCGCAGACCAGACTGATATTGATCGAGCCGCGCTTGCCGATCTTGTACCACGCCGTCCGCCAGTCGGCGCGAAACCGCACGCCGGTGATGAGTTCATCCGCCAGCAGGGCCGTCTTGCGGAAGCCCGTGAAGTATTCGTGAATGGGAATCGTTCGTTTGCCACGCGTGGCGTGCGACAGCTCGACCTCGGCATCCATCGCCATCAGCGCCACGCAGCCGTCGCCTGCGGGAGACGCCGTGCCCAGATTGCCCGCGATGGTGCCGGTGTTGCGGATCGCCGGCCCGCCGACGGTCATGGCCGCCTCGGCCAGCGCTTTCATCGGCAGCTTGCCGAGCTGGGAAAAGGTCGCCCCGGCGGAGAGCACCCAGCTACCGTTATCCCGCTGAACCGTCGCGTAATCCGTCAGGTGGCTCAGATCGAGAAAATGCTTTGGCCCCGTGGACTGTCGATTGAGCACCACGACGATGTCCGTCCCGCCGCCCAGCGGGGTGACGTCGCCGCCCAATTCGGCTCGAATTCGCAGGGCTTCATCAAGATGTCGGG
The DNA here is from genome assembly GCA_964385225.1 of uncultured Planctomycetaceae bacterium. Classification (GTDB taxonomy): domain Bacteria; phylum Planctomycetota; class Phycisphaerae; order UBA1845; family UTPLA1; genus UTPLA1. The sequence goes on along the minus strand of CAYLOE010000012.1, from coordinate 44,469 downwards.
GCTGGTGAAACATGGCTGCTCTTGGTACACGCTCGAATGCATGGCACGATGCCGTTATTCATTCTGAATGATCATACTCGCGCCGACGGCCGTTCACAACGCGAGCGTGCACAGGAGTCGTACCTGCGTGAGTGGAAGTAGCACCGGTTACGCGATATGCTTCTCCTGCTCGCTGACCGTCTCAGCGAGGTATGGAAAAAGGGACGAACGTGGCGACTCCGAAGCATCCTCGAATGACCCTCCCGATCGGCGTGACCCACGGCGCCGGTCTGCGCGTGGCCGTTGTCGTGAGCCGTTTCAATCAGGACGTCACTTCGCGACTGCGCGACGGAGCCATCGAGGCGCTTCTGCGTAGCGGCGTGAAGGAGGCGGACATCGTCGAGGTGTGGGTGCCGGGGGCGTGGGAGATTCCGCTGGCCTGCCAATCGCTGAACGAAGCTGATGGTTATGATGCGATCGTGGCTCTGGGGTGTGTGATCCGAGGCGAGACCTCGCACCATCTCTATGTCGCGGGCGAGGCGGCACGGGGCATTGCCGACGAGAGCATGGCAAGCGGCGTACCCATCGGATTCGGCCTGTTGACGACGGATACGCACGAACAGGCGATGGAGCGAGCCGGCGGGAGCCACGGGAACAAAGGCGCCGATGCGGCGCTCGCGGCGCTCGAAATGGTCGGCGTGCTTCGCACATACTGTCCGGCATTCGATCCAGACCTGTAGACCGCTTGCCGTATCACGAAACCGCCCTTAAGAATCACACCCATGATCGATCGCAGACAATCCCGCATCCTGGCCATGCAAGCGCTTTGCCAGCTCGACGTCTTGGGCGAGGAGTTTCTTCAGCAGTTGGACGATTTCCTTGCGGATGATGCGCCGCCGTCCGACGTGCGGAAGTACGCGGGCGAACTGGTGCAAAAGGCCTGGACGCAGCGCGAGGCCATCGAAGCGAAACTGGCCGCCGTCGCGGAGCACTGGGTCACCGGGCGGATGACGATGGTCGATCGCAACATCCTTCGCGCGGCGGTCTGCGAGTTGATGACCCGATCCGACGTGTCTGCGGCCGTGGTGATCAACGAAGCGGTTGAGATCGCCCGCAGCTACGGCACGGCCGATTCGCCGGCGTTTATCAACGGCATCCTCGACGCGGTGCGGAAGTCGATGAACTCAGAGAAACCAGGATAGCGTGGACATCTCGCCCGCGATGTGGGAGTTTGGCTGTGGGGTTATTTGATCGATTCAAGAAAGCGCTGACCAAAACGCGCGACAAGGTCGTGCGCAGCTTTACGTCCATCTTGCCGTTTGGTCGAAAGATTGACGAAGCCCTGCTGGAAGACGTCTACGACACGATGATTCAGGACGACTTCGGCCCGGCGACGGCGGAGAAGCTGATTCAGGCGGTGCGCGAGGCGTGGAAGAAGGGCGAGATCGCCGAATCGCAGGAGATCATCTCTTATCTCAAGAAACACATCGTCGCCAAATGGCCTGCGGACGAAAGGGCGCTTGCCGTGGCCCCGAGCGGTCCGACGGTCATCCTCGTGGCAGGCATCAACGGCAGCGGCAAGACGACAAGCGTAGCCAAGCTGGCGAACTATCTGAAAAAACAGGGCAACAAGGTCATTCTCGGCGCGTGCGACACGTTTCGCGCGGCGGCGGTCCTGCAACTGACACATTGGGCCGAGCGCTGTGGGGTGGACATCATCAAGCACGGCCAGGACGCCGACCCCGGCGCCGTGGCCTACGATGCCTGTGAGGCGGCACTGGCACGAAAGGCGGATGTGCTTCTATTGGACACCGCCGGTCGGCTGCACACGCAAGACAACCTGATGCGCGAGCTGTCGAAGATACAGAAAGTCGTCGAGAAGAAGATGCCCGGCGCGCCGCATGAGGTGCTTCTGGTGCTCGACGCGACGATCGGCCAGAACGCCGTCAATCAGGCGCGAAGCTTCAGCGAGCATGTGCGAGTCACCGGGATCATCCTGGCCAAGCTGGACGGCTCGGCCAAGGGCGGCATCGTCATCGGCATCCGCGATCAGCTCAATGTGCCCGTCAAGCTCGTCGGCCTCGGTGAACAGATCGACGACATCGAACCGTTTGATCCGGAGACGTTTGTGGAGGCACTCTTCTCCGAGTAAGCCGATTCGTTGCGATGTTGGTTTGAAGCATGCCGATTGGTGCGGTGTGAGTCGCGTCAACCCTTCCTGTCGTCGTCCTACTCCGCAAAGCCATCCGCGCCGATCAGCTTGACGAATCTCACGCCGACCATGGGCCGCTCGATTTGTTTCCCTCTGAAGCGTTCCACGAGCGTCAGTCTTTGTGCCGGCTCCTCGCCGACAGGCAGCACGAGTCGGCCGCCATCCGCGAGCTGATCGGACAGTGCCGGCAGAACGCGGGGGGCCGCAGCGGTCACCATGATTCGGTCGAACGGTGCCGCCTCGGGCCAACCCCGACTGCCGTCGCCCACGCGGTATGCCACGTTGCGGAGCCCCAGAAGTTCAATCCGCTCGCGCGCCGCGATGGATAGCTCTTCGATTCGCTCGATGCTGTAAACCTGACACGCCAACATCGCGAGAATCGCCGTCTGGTATCCGGTGCCGGTTCCGATCTCCAGAACACGATGATGCGGCTCGACGGCCAGCGCCTCCGTCATCAGGGCGACGATGTAGGGCTGCGAGATGGTCTGGCCCTTGTCCACCGGCAGCGCGCGGTCGTCGTACGACTCGCCGGCAAGACTTGCCGGGACAAACAATTCGCGCGGTACGTATCGCATCGCCTGGAGGACGCGCTCGTCCCTGACGCCACGGGCGGCAATCTGCGATTCCACCATGCGGACCCGACGAGTCCCAAAATCTGATATCGCGTTGGCCCCGGGAATGGTCATGATTTCCAAAATACACCTGTCGAAACCCGCGTGCCGCGTCCCATTTTAGCCGCGATAGCCCCTTACGGCCGTGGCGTTTATCAATTTGCAGGTTTGGCGCGTGAACCTTCGTTGTCCGAGACCGATAGAGAGTATAAACTCATTCAGGGAAAAACCGCGAATGAACCTGCCTTGCCGATATTCCATGCTCCCACGGTTTCGACGGTTGACGCGCATGTCGATTCGTCCGTCTCATCGTTTGCATTCGTTCACGGCTTTCGGTCTGGTTCTGGCGCTACTGGCGGGCTGCCAGGAAGACCCGCGGCTGCATCTGGCCCAGCCCGACTTGTCGCCCGGCGACGCCGCAGCGCGAATGTTGCGCGTGGATATCTGCGACGATCTGCCGTCGAGCGACGCGATCATTCGCAAGGTAATCGACGCGATCAATGCGGAGCGGGCCAAGCTTCAGCGCTCCGCGCTGGAGCCCGAGACGACGTTGATGCAGATTGCCGATTTCTATGCCTGTCGGCTCGCCGAGGGCGGCTTCTTTTCTCATGTCGACCCGTTCGATGCCTCTACGGTTGATTCCCGCGCGACGAGCTTCGGCTACGCTTTCTTGAAGATCGGCGAAAACCTCGCCGCCGGTCAACGAACCGCGGAGGACGTTGTCCGCGACTGGATGGAGTCTCCCGGTCATCGCGCCAACATCCTCGACCCCATGTTCAGCGAGATCGGCATGTCCGTGAAGATGGGCGGTTCGCAGGGACCGTTTTGGGTGGTCGAATTCGGACGCCCGTTCACGTCGATCCTTGAGGAAGCGCCGGACGCACCGGTCGGGCCTGTAACAACTCAGCCGATACCTGACTCCACGTCCGCTCCACATTCCGAGTAACCTCAAGGCAGGCCTCACCGACATTCTTGATTGAATCCGCTAGCATGGGCGCGATGTCCGCACCGCAATTCGGTCAAAGCTTCGGAGCGCATCTTTCCGTTGCCGGGGGTTTGCATCTGGCCTTCGAAGCCGCCGTCCGTGTCGGCTGCGATTGCCTGCAGATCTTCGTCAAGAATCAGCGACAGTGGTCGGCTCGTCCGCTGACGGATGAACAGGTGCGAGACTTTCGCGCGGCGCAAACGGCCTGCAATGTTCAACCCGTTGTGGCTCACGCCAGCTATCTGATCAATCTCGCTTCGCCGGACGTCGCCGCTCGCAAGAAGAGCGTTGCCGCACTGGTCGACGAACTCGAACGATGCGAGGCACTCGGTGTCGGCGGCCTCGTTGTACATCCGGGGGCGCACATGGGCGAGGGCCTCGACGCGGGGATTCGCCGTATCGCCACGTCACTCGACGAAGCGCATCGCGCGACGCGCGGCTTTGTGTCGAGCGTGTTGCTCGAAACGACCGCCGGTCAGGGAACCACCCTCGGTTACGAACTTCGTCAGATCGGGGAGATGATAGACACTGCTCAGCAGCCCGAGCGACTCGGTGTCTGTCTTGACACCTGCCACCTTTTCGCCGCGGGCTATGACCTCCGCGAGTCGAGCGACTATGAACGTATGATCGAGGAGCTTGCGAAACACGTCGGCCTTGATCGCGTCGCCTGCATCCATACCAATGACTCCAAGGGCGAATGTGGCAGCCGGCTCGACCGCCATGAACACATCACGAAAGGCCGCATCGGCAAACGCGGCTTCGAAAATCTGCTGAATGATGCGCGCCTCGCCCACGTCCCGCGCATCCTCGAAACGCCCAAGGGCGTCGACGGTCGCGGAACGGATCTGGATCGCGTCAACATTCGAAGAATGAAGCAATTGATACGCGATCCCGGTCTCCCACATGCGCCACGAGGCAAGCCACGACCTTAAGCATAGGGTCACTCCGGGAACAATTTCGGACAAGAGCGAGCAGGTTACGGCTTCCAACGATTTGAAGTGTCATTCTGCTCGACGCTCGCCGACCACGCGTCGATCGGTGGGCTCATCAGACGGAAGAGAATCTCGGCCTTCGTGGCGGGAATAGCGGACTTCCTGAGTTGTGAAGCTGAATGCTAGCGATGCCCTGATTCAGATTCACTGAAACGTTCATAAGTGATAGTAGAGCTGAACTGCGCATCGTCCTGATCATACTTGAGAAACATGCTTCTCGGTCCTACAATCGTATTCGATCACAGGACGGGAAGCCTCGCATGCCTGCCGGGATTGGATCCGTGTGAAGTCCTCAACCAGACACTTGATATTAAAGCTTCGGAAGTTTTGTCGAGCGCGCCGGGCGTCCGTCGTGAGCATCGCGACCGTTGTCGCATTCTGTCTCGGAGGATGTGGAGAAGGGTATCTGGGCGCTGATGATATTCAACCCGGGGCGTGTGCCATCGGTCCAGCACCTCCGTTTGTTCCCCAGGTACTGCCGTCTAGAGATTCCACGGGGCGAATCAGGATTCTTCTTTTTCGGGGTCTTCAGAACGAGTTTTCTGTCGGACTCGATCAACTGGCTGATCAATTGCGAGCACTGAACTTTACTCCATGGGTCGTCGGATGGCCCGGTTGGATGGAGGCGGCACAGCAGATTGTGGATGAGCATCCCACCATGGCGAACGGGACTGAATATATGTTGGTCGGCCACAGCTATGGCGCCGACGATGCAATCCGGGCGGCCCAGTATCTGAAGAATAATGACATCCGCGTAAGGATGCTCTATCTCATTGACGCGACCGTGCCGGACCCGATTCCGGATAATGTCGACACCTGCATTCACTACTACTATCCCTGGCTGCCCGGCTTGCTGGCTCCGTGGTTCTTCTCGGGCAATCCAGTCGTTGCGGAAGTGGGCAACACCCAAACCGAAATTTCAAATCTGCTCTTCACTCGTGAGGCACTCGGTGATGTCGTCGGCTGCGCCAACCACTTCAGCATAGAAGCCAATCAATTCATACAAAACGAAGTCATCCAAGCGGCGCTGATGCTCATGGAGGATTAGAAAGCGGCATACGAAGTACGGCTGCCCTGTCGGCTACTGGAGACGCCTGCGTGATGTTTGCCGCTGACCCGTCACAAAGTTCCTCAAGGCGCTGGACGATCGTATCCAGCATTGCTTCGGCCTGCTGGCGTGTGCGACAGGCGATGCGATACGTGAGTCCAAGCTCAAGTCTGCCATTGAATACTGTCGGGCTCAGCAGCAGGGGCATGACCGGTCCGGTCGGGCACGCGCGGATGTATCGCGTAACGTGGGGCGCAAGGTCGGCGAAGCGATTCTCATCGACATAGACGGTGCTGACCCCTCCGCAAATCGGAAAGACTCGGCGAAAACTGCGTCGATCATATCTCAAAGCGGCCATCCACCAGAGCCATCGGGTGGAGAAGTATCGCAGGTTTGTTTCCGCCAACGCCCGAGACGGATTTGTCTTCAGTGTGCGGGTTTGTCGCGCCACATCACGCACCAACTCGTCGATGGAAATATCGGGTTTGCGCAGGACGGCCAGGATGCTCGATAAGCAGACTCCAAAATCATCGGCCTGCTCCGGCGGAAGATTTCTTCGGGCGCTGACAACCGTTGCCATGGAGATGTATTTTCGTCGACGACTCTCGTGGCGGTCGGGCGTCTGCTCAGCGATAGCGGAAGCAAACGCCGCGATCAGCGAATCGTTGATGCCGACGTCCCGCCGTTTACAGCCCTCCGCCAGTCGCTCCAACAAGGCATCGGGCGCGATTCGTACAGCGACCGCGGTGTAGTCACCGCCTAATCGCTCATCGGGCATCTTATGCGCTCGCCGCATCTCGCGATGCCGAAGTCCGAGCCGAATCTGACCTGCGACATGACTGAAGATATCGCTTGTTGGGCACAAACTACGATCGAGGCGCGTCAGCCGCGTGGTCAATTCGCCATCCTCCGCGCCCGCAGGCAGATCAAGATAGCGCCGTAATACGGCGGCAAACAGTCGCTCGATGCCGTAAGCGTCGGAGATTGCATGGTGGTAGCAAAGCACGACGTAGTGTGCCATGCCGTCGACTTCGTTAAAAACCGTCCATCGAATCGGATGATGAACGTTTCCGTGGAAAGGCGTGTTGATTTCCTCGGAGATAATCTCGTTCAATCGCGCCTCGTCCGATCGGCCGGGCGACAGTTCCTGCACACGAATGACCTGAAGCGGCCGGTACTCGTAGGCCGTACCCAGGAAGTTGATCGCGAGTTCCCCCAATTCCGCATTCTTTGCCACATCCCATGCCGCGCTCCGAAGTGCGTCAACTCTCGCCGACCCAAGCACGCGTACGACATGGACGGCGTTGTAAGGGTGCAGCGTGTCCCATCGAAGCATGTTTTGCTGGAAGTAATTGAATCGATAGGGATACTGTCCGCCTGCCTTCCAGCCACGAATGGGTGAGTCCGGGCCGGTTTCACTGCCGTCCATGTGCGGGACGTGTGCCGGCATGCGACTCCGCATGTAAGGGATGAAGCGACCTGTCTTGCGACAATACTCTGCGTAGGACGGGCCCTGTGTCTCCAGTAGAAACCGTTCCTCATTACGGGCCTTAATATGCATTAGCGAAATGTGAAGGGTCGCCAGCAGGATCATATGCGGGGAGGGTAGAACAGCGACAGAGCACAGCATGAGCAGGATGCTCAACGAGTAAATCGGGTGGCGGACCTTACCGAAGGGTCCGTCGACGAGCAGCCGCAGTTTCTGAGTCGGATCGATTCCCATTCGCCATTGTTCACCCATGTGCCGCCATGTCACAATCGAGAGCGTGAGGCAGCCGAGTGCCACGCCCGCGGCGGCGAAGCGAATTGTGAGCACGGCGGTGCTGAGGATCAGTTCAGGGGGAAGTACGGGTACGTCGACGCGATGGCCAAATCCCAGGACGACTCGCAACGGTGTAGAACTCCAGCCGGCGATCACGGGAACCCAGATGATCCACATCAATTTTTCCCGGCGTTGTGCCGGAACCAGAACCTTTCCAACGTGCCCCGCATCCCGGCGGACGCGCCATACCATGTGCATAACGTACAACCAGTAGAACGACACGATGAGGCCAATGAGAAGCGTAGGAACGCTATGTAATGTCATGATTATTTCTCATGGCTTCGAGCAAGCGCTTGCGCTCGATTGCTACACACCTGGCTGAAGCGGTTTGCAGCGATATTTGAGCAACGAAAGTACCTGTCGCAGCGATCGGCGTTACCTATGCCTGTGATTCTGCTTTTTCCTGAATCTCCTGCTCGTTGGCCTTACTCTGGGATGCTCCCGCGGGACGGACCATTCCTTTCTTGAACGCCGGTCGGCCTCCCCACAGCTCGTTCTCACCGATGATGGTGCGGGGTTTGACGGCTGCATAGGGTTCGAGGATCGCGCCTCTCTTGATATGCACGCCACAGGAAACACCAGCGTATGCCCCAATATTCACATCATCCTCGATGACGACTCGATCGACGATGATGTAGTCTCGTTCCTGCAAGTGGCACGTGACGGTTGCGCCAAAGCCAATGGTGACGTTCTTGCCGATCTCAACACCCCAGGGATCAATGATATTGGGATCGAGAAAGAAGCTGGAGTGTGTCGAAGGCCCCAGGGTCTGACCAAGCAGCCAGCGAAAGGGCATGATGCTTGCCAACTGGGAGACAAAGATTGCCGGAAAGGGCGCATGAAATCTTGCCTTTGTCAGGCACGCGAGAAACGCGGCGAGCAGAACACTGCGGTCCAGCGATCGATCCATGCGATAGACCCCGCTTCGTGGTCGTGGAAAAGGGAGACGCAGGACGATGAGCGTCAGGATGTACGCCACATTAAAGAGCAAGATGAACGACGTCAGCGTGTAGCAAGCGACCCACGCCCCTCGCAACGTCATCAAGCTATTCCATGAGAGCGAACGCGCAAATTCGGTCTGTGACATGACCCAAACCGTCACACTCATCGATGCGGCCCAGATCAGAATCCGGACCCAAACATCGAGTAGGAGCAGCAATTGAAGGCCGAGACTCGAGTCACGAGCTGGTTTAGGTGATATGTGTCCGGTGTGGTTTCGCGACATGTTTCTCATTCCTCGTACGAGCCGAGATCCAGGTCATCCTGCTTTTACGGGCGCCTCGACATAAGCGTGTCGTCATGCGCCTTACGGTTTTCGATCATACCGGAGTCAGATTCTATCGACGATCGACGCTGCCCGCGATTCATAGACAGCAGGATATGGAAGTCGTGCTGTTATGGGAAGCGCCCTCTAGTCAGCAACTAAAGCGATGGGGATATACACCTATTTTCCATCAGCTTCGATGTAAATACGGTGACGACCCGAGAAGGCAAGCAACCTCAGACCGTTGGCTACAACCAGTAGCGTGCTGCCTTCGTGTCCGACCACGCCGACCGGCAAAGCCAGATTCCACTCCAAAGCGGACACAATCAGCATGAGGATGACTGCGAGTGAAAAGGTCAGGTTTTGTTTGACCACACGACGGCAGCGGCTGCCAAGTTGAAGGGCGTACGCCACTTTCTCAAGCTCGTCGGACATCAGTACGAGATCGGCGGTTTCCAGGGCCACATCGCTGCCTGCGGCGCCCATGGCAGCGCCGACGTCCGCGGCGGCCAGTGCCGGTGCGTCGTTCACGCCGTCGCCCACCATCAGCAGCGACCCGTGACGCTCGCGCAGCTTATGAATTGCCGTGACCTTTTCCTCCGGCAGGAGGTCCGCGAGAAACTCATCCACACCGACCTGCCGGGCAATCGTCGCCGCGACTTGCGGATTGTCTCCCGTAAGCATTACCGTATGCCGAATGCCCAACGCCTTCAGCGCGGCCACCGCCCGACGGGCCTCGGGGCGAACGGTGTCGGCGACGGCGATCAACCCGAGCCAGCCGCCTTCTGCCTCGTGAACGCCGACCGAGCCGCTTCGCTCCAACTCACGATGAATCAGCAGGACTGTCTTTCCCTCCGACTCGAGTCGTGACTTCTCTTCCAATAATGCCGGTGGCACCGTCTCGCCGTGTTCGCGATACATTCGCTCGCCGCCGATCCAAACGAGAAACCCATCCGCACGAGCATGGATGCCGCGGCCGGGGAGATTGCGAAAGTCTTCCAGCGAGGGCAGCGTCAGCCCACGCTGCTGCGCCTCCTTGCCGACGGCTCGCGCAATGGGATGTTCGGATCGAGACTCCAGCGCTGCCGCCAGGGCAAGAAGTTCGTCATTCCCTACGGAGGGATTGTGATGCGCCGCTGGGGACTGCGAAGTTCCGCTTCGCCCCGGTCCGCGAAGTGCTGCTTCGCCGGGGAGCGAGTTATTGTGCTCAAACGGCACCACGTCCGTGACGCGAAGCTTCCCGCTCGTCAGCGTGCCGGTCTTGTCGAATGCCACGACCTTTACACCCGCAAGCCGTTCAAGGTGCGCGCCGCCCTTGAAGAGGATGCCCCGCCTCGCTGCGTTGGCAATCGCCGAAAGTATGGCCGCAGGCGTTGAGATGATCAGAGCGCAGGGCGATGCCACCACCAGCAGCACCATCGCACGGTAAAAGCTGGACCGCAGATCAGCGCCGAAGAAGAGCGGCGGCAGCACGGCGGCCAACGTCGCACCGGCGATCACCAACATGGCGTACGGTCCCTCGATCCGTTCCAGTAAGCTTTGCGTACTTGCCTTCTGGGCCTGCGCTTGTTCGACAAGCTGGATGATCCGTTCGAGCGTCGATTCCTTCACGGGCCGCGAAACCTTGACCTCCAGCGCACCGCTGCCGTTGAGCGTGCCCGCGAAGACCGATTCGCCCGGCCCCTTCTCCACGGGCATCGACTCACCGGTGACCGAGGCCTGATCGAGGTCCGATCGGCCTTCTCGGATAATGCCGTCGGCAGCGATCATTTCCCCGGGGCGAATGAGCATGACGTCGCCTGTTCGCAGGGCATCGACCGGAATGATCGACGCTTCGCCATCTCGTAAGACCGTGGTTTGCGTTGGTCGCAGCTTCAGCAGCTTGCGGATCGCATTGCGCGATCGTTCCATCGCATAGGTCTGAAGGGTGTTCGACAGCGAGAACAGAAACAGGAGGATGATGCCTTCGTGCCACTGATCGACGGCGGCCGCGCCAAGGGCCGCGAGGATCATCAGCAGGTTGATGTCCAGCCGTCTTGCGGAGAGGGAAGCAATCGTGTCGCGGACGCCGTAATATCCGCCGGTGGCGTAGGCGGCCACGTTGATCGCCACTACGAGCTGCCGCGGCCAACTGAGCGCCTCGCCGATGAAACTCATCGCCAGCAAGGCCAGTGTCGACGTTGTGAGTAACAACTCGATCGCTCGACGGTCGATGCGCTGCAGAATCCGCGGCGATGCGGAAATGTCTGTGCTCGCGATGCTGGTTGCCTGGCTCACGAATCGTCCCTCATGCCGACCGCCAGATGATAGGGGGGTACCGGCCGATTGAACGTGACACGTTGCGTGCCACCACCGTCGATACAGGTCATGATCGAGTGAATAAACGATGGTAGGCGTCGTGACCTGAGACTCAGTCTCAAAGAAAATCGGCGGCGGGGGGGGGCGTGCCGATTAGCTGACACTTCCTGTGTCACTGCGGCAGGCAGTAGGGAAAATGCTCCGGCCGATGCAGCGGTGGGTCGCTTGCCGCGTCGCAGATCAGTTCGTAATACGCACAGACCCGCCCGCGCCAATCGGAAACGTCGATCCCCATGAAGCGCTCGCCGCCGATCTCCTCGACGACCCGATCAAAATGGCCGTCGCTGCTCTCGCGCAGGTCCATCGCCGCGCGTGTTCGCCCGAGCACGATCTTGAGATGCGCCGCCGACACCTGTATCAGCGCCTGGATGAAATGCCGCTGCGCGCTACCCTTCGGCGTGAGCCGCCACAGGCCCTCCCATGCCTCATGCGCCTCCCACCAGTAGGCGTGGTTGTACAGATCGCATCCGTAAAGATAGTCCTCGCTCTCGCGCCATCGTTCCGACGGCACATACACCACCTCCGGCTCCTCATGCCCCGGCGGCGCATAGCTATGCCCCTCCGGGCTCGCAATCGGATGCGGATGCTTCCCCGGTACGAACCGATACGCCGGAAACGCTCGGCGCGTATATCGCTCGGCCTTGATCTGCGAAGCCCAATCCTGCGATAGCTGCGTCACGCGCGTCCCTCGTGATCTTTGAGTAGTACGGATCGTTTGTGAACCGCAGTCCACTTTTCGAGGAGTATAACGCGCCCGCAGGTCGCGCGCCTGTGAGCCTCGAATCTCCCGTCCGGAGGGCGCGCGTTTGTTGTCGGCGGCATTTACCGCCCGGAGGGCGCACGCTCGTTGCCGACGGCTTCAGCCGCCGGTTGGCATGTTTCTTGAAATTACCGTCCGGAGGACGGACGGATGCCTCGCGCGCCCTCCGGGCGAATACAGGGCGACCAACATTGAAATGGGTCCGTTTGAATTAGAGTGGGTGCGAGAAAGGATTCACGCACCAGCGGACGTCTCGTTCCGGCGAGCGAGACGCTCGCACTCCCCTTGCCGGGCGAGTGGCATGGCCGCGCCCCACCAGCCAGGGGTTCGACTTTGGGCGGCCATGCTCTTTGCGCATGTTCAACGGCCGCGTGGCCTTACTCACCGCTCTGCAGGTAGTTCTCGACGAAGCCCGGGATGTCCTGCGCGTCGAGGAGGCCGTCCTTGATCGAATCACCCCTCGCCCGGAAGATCATGCACCGCAGGAGAATCGTCGCCCATGCCCACCCTCGGTCTTATCGCCGGACAGGGAGAATTTCCCATCCTCGTGCTGCGCGGGGCGAAGCGTGCGGGCCTGCGCGTCGTCGTCGTGGGGCTCAAGGGCAATTGCCCGGATACGGTGCGAGACGAGGCCGACGCGTTTTATCCCGCCGGCGTGGCCCAGCTTGGCAAGTGGATTCGCATTTTCCGACGCGAGGGCGTGCGCCAGGCGGTCATGGCGGGGCGCGTCCGAAAATCGCAGATGCTCGATATGCCGAAATGGCGACAGTGGTTGGCCTACCTGCCCGATTGGACTAGCATCAGGGTCTGGTACTTCCGCACGGCCGATCGTCGAAATGATACGCTGCTGCGGGCCGTGGCGGACGAGATGATGGACAAAGGCGTGGAATTGATCGACTCGACGGCATATTGCGCCGACGCCATGGCCGGGGCAGGGCGGCTCGGCGGTACGGACCTGACGCCCGCGCAGTCCGCGGACGCCGACCTCGGCTGGCGAATGGCCAGAGAGATGGGTCGCTTGGATATCGGTCAGTCCGTCGCGGTGAAAGATAAGGACGTGATTGCCGTCGAAGCCATCGAGGGCACGGACGCGATGATCGCCCGAGCCGGCGCGCTTTGCCGCACCGGCGGCTGGGTGCTGGTGAAGGTGGCCAAGCCGAACCAGGACATGCGCTTCGACGTACCGACGATCGGCCCGGACACCATTCGACAACTGGCACAGCATCGCGCCGCGGCACTCGTCATCGAGGCAGGCAAGACACTGATCCTTTCACGCGAGGAAACCATGAAGCTCGCCGATCAACTCGGGATTGCACTGATCGGCCGCGAAGTGGCGGCTGTGCAGGGGGAAAGCAATTGACTGACTATCTCGTTACCGGCGGCGGGGGTTTCATTGGTTCGCATCTGGTTCACCGACTTGTGCAGCTGGGCCACTCGGTACGTGTGCTGGACAATTTCTCGACCGGCAAGCGCGCGAATCTCGCGGAGCTCGAAGGCCGCTTCGAGCTTGTTGAAGGCGACATGGCCGACCCGGCGATCGCCCGTCGCGCCTGCGACGGCGTGACGGTTGTCCTGCATCAGGCGGCGATTCCGTCGGTGCCCAAGTCCGTGGCCGACCCGGCCGTCAGCCATCGGGCCAATGTCGAGGGGACGTTTCAGCTCTTGATGGCCGCGCGCGATGCGAAGGTTCGGCGCTTCGTCTACGCGGGAAGCAGTTCGGCCTACGGAGAATCGGAAACGCTCCCGAAGGTGGAGTCCATGCCCACCGACCCGCTCAGCCCGTACGCCGTGCAGAAGCTGACCGGCGAATACTATTGCCGTGCCTTCTATCGCTGTTACGGTTTGCAGACGCTTACCATGCGTTACTTCAACGTCTTCGGCCCGCGGCAGGATCCGACAAGTCAATACGCCGCGGCGATTCCCGCCTTCATCACCGCAATCCTTGCGAATCAGTCGCCCACCGTCTATGGCGATGGCGAGCAGACGCGCGACTTCACTTACATCGACAACGTCGTCGAAGCGAATCTCCTCGCGGCCAAAGCCGAGAAGACCTCTGGCGAAGTCATCAACATTGCCTGCGGCAGTCGGATCACGGTCAACGAAATCCTTGCGGACATCAACCGCTCCCTGGGACGCGATGTGAAGCCGAACTACGTGCCAGGCCGCGCGGGCGACATCAAGCATTCCTGGGCCGACATCCGCCTTGCTCGCAAGGTCATCGGATTTGAGCCGGTTGTCCCCTTCGCCGAGGGCCTTGAGCGGGCGATTAAGTGGTATTCGGAGCGTGCGAAGGCCTGAGGATTGTTTGTCGGGCAATTGACGAACCGGGACGGGGTCTATAGAAGATGGGCAGCAACAACAGAGATCGAACCCGAACCGATTCAGGATGCCTTGATATGTATCGTCTGCGAACCTACACCGTCATTCCCTCGCTGCCGGAACCGCTCGCGCGACTGAGGGACCTTGCCTATAACTTGTGGTGGAGCTGGAACGGAGATGCGCGCGAGTTGTTCCGCCGCCTCGACCCGGACCTCTGGGAAGACGTGGTCCACAATCCGATCCGCTTTCTGGCGCATCTGGCCCAGCGCCGTCTGGATCATGCCGCGGTTGATAAGGCCTTTCTCGCGCACATGCAGCGCGTCCTGAGCGCGTTCGATAATTACATGACTCGTGAGGGATGGTTCGCCAAGAGCTTTCCCGACTTGAAGGATGCGAAGATCGCCTACTTCTCCATGGAGTTCGGTCTGCACGAGTCCCTGCCGATTTACTCCGGCGGTCTCGGCATCCTCGCCGGCGATCATCTCAAGAGTGCCAGTGACCTCGGCATTCCTCTCGCAGGCGTAGGTTTTCTTTATCGCCACGGTTATTTCCAGCAGCGGCTGACAGCCGACGGCTGGCAGCTTGAAGAGTATCCGGCGACCGACTTCTATCAGACGCCGCTCTTGCCTGCGAACGGCCCGGACGGCAAGCCGGTGGTTGTTTCATTGCCGATCGGCGAACGCGAGGTTCATGCACAGGTCTGGCGGGCACAGGTCGGCCGCGTGCCGCTGTTCTTGCTGGATTCCGATCTGCCGAACAACGATCCTCTCGATCGGGAGATTACTTCGCGGCTCTACGGCGGCGACGAGGAAATGCGCATCCGTCAGGAAGTCCTGCTCGGCATCGGCGGACTTCGCGCACTCCAGCGGTTGGATTATTCGCCGGACGTCTGCCACATGAACGAAGGTCACTCCGCCTTCCTCACCATCGAGCAGATTCATCAGCGCCGAGAGGAAGGCGGCCTGGACTTCGGCGAGGCCCGCGAAGCCGTCACCGGCGCGCTGGTCTTCACGACCCATACGCCGGTCCCCGCGGGAATTGATCGCTTCGAGGAAGAGCTGCTCGAGAAATACGTCAGTCCGTACCTGCCGAGCATCGGTCTGACGCTCAAGGAATTCTCAGCGCTGGGAAAAGTGAATGCCGCGGATCCTGAAGAAGAATTCTGCATGGCGGTGCTGGCCTTGCGGCTGGCCGGCGCGTCGAACGGCGTCAGCGCGCTGCATGGTCATGTTTCACGCGAGATGTGGTACGGCGTCTGGCCCGGCGCACCGCGCGAGGAAGTGCCGATCACCTCCATCACCAACGGCATCCATATCAACACCTGGATCGCATCGGAAATGGCTGATCTGCTGGATCGTTACATCGGTCCGACGTGGACGGAGAACCCGGTGGATCATGACGTCTGGCGACGGGTGGACGAGATTCCTGATCTCGAACTGTGGCGCGCCCATGAGCGTCGCCGCATCGCCCTGGTGGCGTTCTCCCGCAAGCGTCTGAAGGAGCAGTTTCGCCGACGTGGCGCACCGCCTGCGGAGGTCAAGGCCGCCGACGAGTTGCTTGATCCGGACGCACTGACCATTGGCTTTGCAAGGCGATTTGCGCCCTACAAACGTGGCGCCCTGCTGTTTCTCAATACCGAACGATTGCTGCGCATCTTGAACAATACCGACCGCCCGGTGCAGTTTATCTTTGCCGGCAAGGCCCATCCGCGTGATGAAAACGGCAAGGCCGTCATCAAGGAAATCTTCACGCACCTTCAGGATGAGAAGCTGCACCGTCGAATTGTTTTCATCGAGAACTACGACATCACCGTGGCACGGGTGCTCGTGCAGGGCGTCGATGTCTGGCTGAACAATCCCATCAAACCGCGCGAGGCCTCCGGCACCAGCGGCATGAAGGTCGGCCCCAACGGCGGACTGAATCTGTCAGTTCTTGACGGTTGGTGGCCCGAGGCCTTCGACGGCGAGAACGGCTGGGCCATCGACGAGGGCCGCATCTACGACGACAGTGCGTATCGTGACCATATCGAGAGCGAGGCCATCTACGATCTGATTGAAAAGGAGATCGTCCCCGCATTTTACGAGCGCGGCGCGGACAATGTGCCGCGCAAGTGGACGGAGCGGATGAAAGCGTCCATGCGGACGATCTGCCCGATGTTCAACACGAATCGTATGCTGGAGGAATACGCCGGTCGGCTGTATGTCCCCGCGGCGCATCGCTGGCGGCATCTCTCGTTGAACGGCTATGCCGCCGCCAAGGCGCTCTCGCAGTGGAAACGGCGACTTGGCGGCGACTGGAGCCAGGTGCGCGTGGATCACATTGAGGCCGACGATGCCCGCGAGTTGCCCGTCGGGGCGGAAGTACGCGTTCGCGCGCAGGTGCATCTCGGCAAGGTTCGGCCGGAGGATGTCGCGGTCGAACTTTACCACGGCCGCATCGATCCGCATGGCCAGCTTGTCGAAGGCAGCGCCGAGGAGATGCGCTGCGGCGATCATCTGGAAAACGGCAGCTACCGCTTCGACGGCACGATTCCCTGTCGCCGCAGCGGTCAGCACGGCTACGCCATCCGTGTTCTCCCGCGTCACCCCGATCTGACGCACCGCTACGATACGGGGCTGATTTATTGGGGTTAGTCGTCGAGTGATGTGTCTGTCTGCGGCATGTAACGCGAAATGGGCGACGGCCGGCCGGCTTGACAGGGCTTGAACCGGGCTGTAGTTTGCATGGCTCGCGATGTGGGATTGGCTACAATCCTGCCTGCGGTGATCGTTTGCCTTGATATGCAGGGGCTGTAGCTCAATTGGTCAGAGCGCCGGCCTGTCACGCCGGAGGTTGCGGGTTCGAGTCCCGTCAGCCTCGTTCCCCTGGAAAACCTCCCTGCCCCGACGGGCGCGGAGGTTTTTTTGTCGGCGGTCGCCCCCGATGTGCTGTCGGGGGAAAGCCGCGCGGACAATCTCGATCTTTGCGGTAGAATGCCTTCGCGCCGGCGCACGGTGACAGACCGGCAGGGATGCATAACGCAAATCGTCATGGGCGATCAACCGGACATCGTGATTTCGATTCGCAATTTGCGGAAGACCTTTCGCAGCAGCGAAGGTGCGGTGCAGACCGTTCTGGATAAGGTCACGTTCGACGTCCACCGCGGCGAAACGCTGGTCATCATGGGCGGCAGCGGCTGCGGTAAGAGCACCCTGCTCAACTGCCTCATCGGGGAATACACCGTCGACGACGGCGAGATTCGCTTCCACACCAAGGAATTGACCGAGCCGGTGAACATCGTCGGGCTCGACGAGCGTCGCATGAATGAAATTCGCAAGCGCTTTGGGATCCTGTTTCAGAGCGGGGCCTTGTTTAATTCGATGACCCTTGCGGAAAACGTGGCCCTGCCGCTTAGCGAGCACAGCATCGTCGATCCCTCGATCATCGATATCGTCGTTACCCTCAAACTCCAGCAGGTTCACATGCTGCCGCACCGTGACAAATTGCCCGCTCAGCTCTCGGGTGGCCAGAAGAAGCGCGGCGGCCTGGCTCGTGCAACGGTGCTTGACCCGGAGATTCTGTTCTACGACGAGCCCTCGGCCGGGTTGGACCCGGTCACCAGCGCGGCGATTGACGAACTGATGATGGATCTCTCGAAGAAGCTGAGCGTCACCAGTGTCGTCGTGACCCACGAGATGGACTCCGCCTTTCGCATTGCTGATCGTATGGTCATGCTGGATCGCGGACGCGTGCTGAAGATCGGCCCGCGGGCGGAGTTTGAAGCCCTTCGCGACATGCCGATGGACCAACTCTCCACGCGAGAGGAAAAGTTGATGAACCAGTTTCTGAACGGCCATACTTCCGGGCCGCTGACCGATGCGGAAGGCATGAGCGAGTATGAAAAGCTGCTCGTGACGGGTGAGGAGTAAGTAGCCGATGGCCGCTGAACGTAACGCGCTAAAGGTCGGGACTGTCACGGTCATCACCGTGCTGGCGTTCTTCCTGATTCTCATCTGGATCAGTCAGGGCGTTTCCGGAAAGATGCAGTCGATTGCCGTGCGTTTTGTCTCATCGCCCGCCATGCCGACGCTCTCGCCGGGCTCGGCGGTCTTTGTCGGCGGTCAGCGTGTGGGCCGCATCACGCTGGCCGAGTTGCGGACTTACGAAGCGCGGGATGAGGTGACCGGCGCGGCCGTGACGCGCTATTACGTTTGGGTCGAGGCGGACATTCGCGAAGACGTGAAGCTGCGCGCCGACTGTCAGGCCATCGCAGAGGGGCCGCCGCTCGGCGGAGACGGCGTGATGAAACTCAGCGTCGGCAATGCGCCGGAGCTTTACGCTGCGGAGTTTATCGAAGGCGCGCCGCCTGCCGGCTTCGCCGCGATTCTGTCTTCCTTGCAGAGCGAGTTCGACGGCGCCAACCCCGCCAGTTTGCTCGGGCAGATCAAAGCCCAGCTTGACCCCGAAGGCAGCCGATCGCTGATCGCCAAGTTGCTGATCAGCGTGGACGATGTCAACGCCATGACCGCCTCACTGAGCCGCGAGCTTGGCACGACGGATCGGGCGACGTTGCTGGCGAAGATTCATGCCATTGCGGACAGCGTCAACGGCATGACCGCGTCGCTGCGAGCCGAGTTGGAGAGCGGCAACCGTGAGGCCCTGCTCGGAAAGCTCTCCCTGGCGATGGACTCGGTCAACGACGGCCTGACGACCGTCACACGCATCCTCACGACCAACGAGGCGTCGATCAATCACTCGATCTCGAATGTGGAGATGACTACAGAGCACATTGCCGCGGAGACCGACGCCGCAAGACCGGACAGCTTGATCGCTCACTTTCGCAAGTCAGGCGAGCGGCTCAACGGAATACTGGATGACCTCCGCACCGTCACCGGGACGACGCGCGAGGTGGTCCTCCTCAATCGCGATAACATCGACCGGATGCTCATGAATTTCAAGGAGTCGTCGGATCACCTCAAGAACGGACTCAAGTTCGTGCTGCGTCACCCCTGGCGGATCTTCAACGAGCCCAAGGCCGAGGAAATTCGGCAGCAGGCGATCTTCGACGCGGCCCGCAGCTTCGCCGAAGCGGCCACGCGCATCGACGACGCCTCCGGCAAACTCCGCGCACTGGCCGATCTGCACGGCGGCAGCATCCCCTCCGACAGTCCCGAACTGGCCCGCATCGAAGACGATCTCGCGCAGACGCGAGAGAAGTACAAGAAGGCGGAAGACGAGCTATGGCGGCAGTTGAAGATTAACTGATCCTTCGGACTGAGGAGTCGAGAAGGATGGATACCGCGTTGATTCGAGCAGCCATCGCGGCGCAGCATGTTCGTGTCACCGATCACGCGGACGAGGATGCGGCCTCGGACAGACTGCTACCGAGCGAGGTCATTCGTTTCAAGTCGTGTGACCTGTCCTGCGCTACCCTGAATACTTTTTTGTTTCGGCATCGCGCGACGTTTGTCGCGGTGACTTGGTCTCAGTTCATCTCGCCTGGATGGAAGAGCAAAGGCGCATCGTCCGGGCGCGCGGCGGCTTCGACGCCGACCTCCGGCAGGACGAGCACATCGATGACGGGCCTCTCCGAGTCGCTGGTTTCGATGCGGATCACGTCGCCGTAAGGCGGAGGGCGATACTTTCCGAGCGGCAGGGTGACTTTGATCTCGCGGGTATCGGGCTTGGTTGGGTTCGGCGGCAGCAGCTTAAGCTTGAAGTCGGGGTTGCTGCATGAGATGGATGTCAACTCGAAATGTTTGCTGCCGTTATTCGTGACACGCAGCGCACGGATCGGCTGAATCGGGTACTTGGGGTCAACGATCACCTTGGGGGGCATCACTTCGATTCGCGGGGGCACGTAGGCATACGCGCCGACGGTGAAGTCGGGGCTTTCCGCAAGGCCGGTGGTGAAGGTGATCTTGCCTTCGGTGTAGCCCTCGGGAAAGGGCGGTATGCCGGTGATGGTCAGTTCGTAGAACTGATTCGGCTTGGTCTCCTTGAGAACGGCCTTGAAGCGTTCGGTGGCCTGATTGACGCCGAGCACCCTCAGCTTGAGGTCCAGACCGCTCGTGTTTTCCATACGGATGACGCGGCGGAGATGCTGATCGGACTTGATGCGCCCGAAGTTGCCGTCGGCATAGCGAATCTCGCCGAATTCGGTAGTGCCCGGGCGAACCACGCCGTCATCAATGACTTCCATCCGAACGACGGATTTGGCCTCGCCACGCATTTCGAGCGTCAGCCAGGGCTGAACTTTGTCGTTCGTTCGCACGGAGATCGTTTCGCTGACTTTACCGAACTTGCCGGCGGTGTTCAGGGTGAAGGGAATCTGCCCCTCTCCGCCGGGAGGAATTTCTCGCGTGTAGTTCTCGGAGATGGAACAGGCACACTTGGGCTTGGCTTCGTGAATGATGAGGGGCTCGTTGCCGACGTTTCGAATGATGAAGGGATGTGTGATGATCATTCCCGCCCAGGCCGTGCCGAACTCGTGGACCGGCTGCTCGAGGACCCAACGCGCGCCGGGTTCGGTGGTTCCTCCTGCGGGTGGCGTTGCCGGCTTTGGGGGCGGGGGCGCGGCCTGCTGAGCCGCGGCCGGCACGGTGAAAATGAGAATCAGGGCTGAGATCGTCGACACCATGAAGCGAGTATGAGTGAGCATAAATTCCTTACCCCTGTTTCGGGCTTCGTCGGCGAACATTCCGGATCGAGAGACTCCCGGCTGCTGGCAGGCAGACTAAACCGGGCTTTTCTCTAACATACAGTATAATAGGTATTGGCCGGCCCACGGGCATACCGCCGCAAGCCACATCCACTCAAGCTATTATATGCCCGGTCATACCGGCGGAGAAGCGCCGGAGTGGTCAGGCCAATAAATGAAAAATGAGCATGAGAACCACGCCAATCAGGCCCATGCAGGCAAGGATCATGAAGCAGAGGACCAGACTGGCAATCGGAATCGTGGCAAGCCGCTCGCAGCGCATGGTCTTATAGACGACGCTGATGCTCAGGGCCAGTGGGAAGAGCATGGCAAGTCGGCCGAAGCCGGTGATGGAGATCGGCTGTACGAAGAGCGACGAGAGCGACTCGGTCATACTAGGTCTTACCTCGGGGGTTTGGCGGCGCTCGCGCGGCGATGGCCGGCTGCCGTACGTCGGTGCGGGCCAATACATCGATGATCACGAGGACATTCAAAAGACCGGCGACGCCTGCGTAGACGACGGAAATGTTTGACGCGGGCCAGGGGGCTTTGATCTCTTCCTTATAGGTGATGCTCCGATGATGGCTCCAGTAGAGCGCGGCGACGGCCTGCGTGCCGGTGCAGAGTTGAGCGGCGATCCAGGCGCCGTTATCCCGCGGTGTGATCGTGGTTCGCACGCCGCCGACGGCGATGCCGGCCCAGAAGGTGACGGTGATGACGGTGAAGAAGATGATGCCGCGGGCACGCTCGCCAATGACCCAGTGACCCAGCCCCGGCAATACCCACGCGAGCAAGGCGGCCACCGGCGCGGGTACCTGACGGACATTCGACTTCGGGGCGGCTCGGTTGGCACTGCTCATCAAGTATTTACCTCGATCGGACTAGAGCCCGCAGGGGCCGCTGGGGTCTCCGCATCGCCCGCATCCGCCGATCGGCAGGGGAGCGGAGGATGTGCTCTCGGCCGACCTCGCCGCAAAGGTGCTGAATTTTCGGCTTACTTTCTTGCTGCGGCACTTTGGGCAGGCCACGGCGTCGGCGCTTTCCGCCGATCGGACCAGTTCCTCGAAGTTGCCGTCGCAGGATTCGCAGTGGTATTCAAAGAGCGGCATCCGAGCATCTCGATGGATTCGTGTTGGTCCTGGCAACCGGTGCGTGAAGATCCATTCACGCCTTCGGGAGTATATCGGTCGCAAGGCGGGGGTACAACGCGGCAGGCCGCATGTCCCGGCGTCGTCACAAGGACGATGGGCCACGCAGTCGGGTCAAAGTTGCGGGACGGGCCTTGCCATGCGGCGGGCTGCCTGCTTAAATACTCCTTGTCCCTCTTGAGTCTGGCTCGTTGGGTCGGCAATCGACCTGCGAGCGTATCCGGCCCCCATCGTCTAGTGGCCTAGGATATCAGGTTCTCATCCTGGAGACCGGGGTTCGAGTCCCCGTGGGGGTGCGTAAAGCACGAAGCCCCGTCGGCCAAGCGTCGGCGGGGCTTTTTTGTTTCGCAATGCTCGCGTGCGGTCTTATGCGAATCTCGCCGCGATGGGCATTCGGCGGCCGATTCCGAAGGCGCGGCTGGTGACCTTCAGGCCCGTGGCGGCCTGTTTGCGCTTGTATTCGTTTACATCCACCATGCGGATCACATTCTTGACGGTCGGTTCGTCGAAACCGGCGGCGATGAGTTCGGCGGCGGACTGCTCCAGCTCGATGTAGCGATGGAGAATCACATCGAGAGTCTCGTACGGCGGCAGCGACTGCTGGTCGTGCTGGTCAGGTCGAAGCTCCGCGGAGGGCAGCTTGGTGATGCTCGACTCAGGGATGATGGCGCGGCCCTGCCGCGCGTTGAACCAGCGGGAGAGCTGATAAACCATCATCTTGGGCACATCGCTGATGACCGCGAGGCCGCCGCACATGTCGCCGTAAAGCGTGCAATAGCCGACGGCCAGTTCGCTCTTGTTGCCGGTGGTGAGCAGGAGCCAGCCGAACTTGTTGGACAAACTCATCAGAATGTTCCCGCGGATGCGGGCCTGCACGTTTTCCTCGGTGGTGTCCGCTGGGCGGCCTTTGAAGGCAGGCGTGAGATGTTCGTCAAAGGCGGCGTGCATCGGCTCGATGGGAATAATCTGGAAGTCGATGCCGAGCGTCTCCGCGAGGGTCCGGGCGTCGGTGATGCTGTGGTCACTGCTGTAGCGCGACGGCATGGCGACGCCGTGGACGTGCTGCGGGCCGAGCGCTTCGGCGGCGATGCAGGCCACGATCGCCGAGTCGATGCCGCCGGAGAGGCCCAGCACCACATCCGCAAAACCGCATTTGGTGACATAATCGCGCGTGCCCAGGACGAGGGCCTGCCAGACGGAGGCCAGATCGTCAGGGTAGGATTCGCAGCGCGCGTCGCGGAGTTGATCGGTATTCACCAATAACAAATCTTCCTCGAAGGCCCTGGCGCGCGCCGCGGTCTTTCCATCCGTGGCGAAGACGCAACTCGCTCCGTCGAAGATCAATTCGTCGTTTCCGCCGATCTGGTTTACGTAGACGATCGGCAGGCCCAGCTCGGCCGCCTGACCGCCCATGAGGCGCTCGCGCAGGGACTGTTTACCGACGACGAATGGCGAGGCGGAGGCGTTGAGGATGATCTCGACGCCGGCGTTCTTCAGGTCGCGCGGTGGATGTCGGTCGTACAACTCACGGCCGAGGATGCGTTTGTCATTCCACAAGTCTTCGCAGATGGTGACGCCGAGGCGATGCGTGCGGCCGTTTACCGACCAATCAACGACGCCGGGCTTGTCGGCCGGTTCGAAGTAGCGGTGTTCGTCGAAGACATCGTAGGTTGGCAGCAGGGTCTTAAAGCTCTCGGCGACGACGCGGCCGCCGTGGATGAAGGCGAGGGCATTTCGCAGCGCGCGGCCGACGGGGCGCTCGCTCTCACGAACGAATCCGACGAGCACTGCGAGGGACGGAGGTAGCTCCGTCGCAAGCCGGGCGATGGCTGCGACGCTGTCGGCGACGAATCGGGGCTTGAGGAGGAGGTCCTTGGGCGGGTATCCGCAAAGGGTCAACTCGGGGAAAAGCACAAGCTGAGCCCCTGCGGCCTTTGCGCGATGCGCGAAGTCCAAGACACGGCGTGAATTGCCTGAAATATCGCCGATGAGGGGGTTGATCTGTGCCAGGGCGATGATCATGCTCCGGGTATTCTAGCGGGCCTGTACGATCGGAAATAGGGACACGAGCGGGTTGCTCTGGATTGATCGGAGTCGTTACAATGGGAGGTCGATCGAGCAGTGCTCACGAACACGCCGGTTCGAAGTCCTGCCGCCGCTTACCGGGGAACTGAGGGCCGTCATGTAACGAGCCAGGTTATAAGTGCTCATCTGGGAATACTCGAGGAGCAAAGCCCATGCACCCCAGTGTGCCAACAACAGGCAGGATGCTATCCATGAATCTTTATCGCACTCGCGGATTGTTTTCCGTCGTTATGAGGGACTCCTGCAATCGCCGCGCCGCCGGCTTTGCCCGCGTGGCCGTTGGAATGATCGTCGCGCTTTCGTGTTGTCTGTTCGCGGATCGCGTCTCGGGTCAACAATTCGTCGTTATCGAACAGGCGGAAGCCATCGAGAAGGCAAAAGAGTTGGGCCTGCCGATTGCCTGGACTGATGCGCAGGGGACGTCCTACTCACTGCAGAAGTTCCGAAACGGCATCCCGCAGTATTACAAGACCTTCAATTCGAACGCAGCGGCGAGCATCAGCACGAATCGGGTTTATCCGGGCGGTATCGGAGGATTGTCGCTGACCGGCACAGGTGTCCGGCTGGGCATCTGGGACGCCGGTCGCGTTCGCACGACGCACGCCGAATTTACCACGCGAGCCATCCAGCGAGATACCGCGCCCACGAACGATGCGCACGCGACCCACGTTGCTGGAACGATGATCGCCGTCGGCGCGAATCCGAGTGCGAAAGGCATGTCTTACGAAGCCACGCTCGACGCCTACGACTGGAACGTCGATCAGACCGAAATGCGAATCGCCGCAGCCAACGCGCTGCGCGTCTCGAACCATTCCTACGGATTTATCACCGGCTGGACCTTTCTTTGCTTCTCCGAGACGGATTTTCCAGTTCCACGAGGCGAAATTCCCGTCTGCTCATGGGTATGGTTCGGCGATGTACGCGTGAGCGAGGTCGAAGACCATTATTTCGGCTATTACAGCGAAGAAGCGAAGGACTGGGACAAGATCGCCCACGACAATCCGAGATACCTCTGGGTGAAAGCCGCGGGCAACGATCGGAATGAAGGGCCCGCGCCGAACACGCCGCATTACTACTTTAATCCTTTCACTGAAGCATTGATCTACAGCGAAGCGACACGCAGCAAAGACGGCAACAATGGTTACGATTCGATCAGTCACAGCGCCTGCTCGAAGAACGGCCTGACCGTCGGCGCCGTGCAGGACGTTTCCGGTGGATATCAGGGACCCACGAGCGTGGTGATGAGTTCCTTCTCCTGCTGGGGACCGACGGACGACGGCCGCATCAAGCCGGACATTGTCGGCAACGGCGTCGGGCTCTTTTCGTCGACGGCAGCCAGCAACACTTCCTACGCTAGTTTTTCCGGCACGTCGATGGCGTCGCCCAACGTAAGCGGGTCGCTCGGCCTGCTCATTCAGCACTGGCGCGATACGCATCCGGGCGACATGGACATGTGGTCATCGACGCTCAAGGGGCTGGTCATCCATACGGCCGACGAATGCGGCGATTCGCCGGGGCCTGATTACCGCTTCGGCTGGGGCCTGATGAACACACTCAAAGCGGCGAACCTCATAACGGTCGATCAATCTCAGCCCCTCACGATTACCGAAAACACACTGGCGGACGGCGAAGTGTTCGAACTTTACATCTACTCAGACGCGAGCAGCCCGGAATTGCGGGCCACGATCTGCTGGACTGACCCGCCTCCGACGGTCCAAATACCTTTCGCACTCGATCCCACGACCAAGGTGCTGGTGAACGATCTGGACCTGCGAATCAGTTCGTCACAAGCGACCTTCCAGCCGTGGGTGCTGAATGTTGCCAGCCCCGCGAATGCGGCGACGCGCGGGGACAACGATGTGGACAACGTGGAACAGATTGTCATTCCGAATTCGGTCTCGGACGCATTCCACTTGAGAGTGTCTCACAAGGGCTCGCTCGTGGACGGTTCGCAGGCGTTTTCGCTCATTATCTCGGGTGCTCAGGTCATCCGCACCGATCCGGAATTCGCTCCTCCGCTCGTCCTGCGCGAGAACCCGCCCCGTGGCGCCATGTTGGGGGCGCTGCCGCAGGTTTCGGTCACCTTCGATGAGCCGGTCTTCGGCGTCCTGGCGGGCGATTTGTCCGTTAACGGCAGCGCCGCCTCCAGCGTGACGGGTTCGGGCGCCGGGCCTTACGTCTTCAGCGGGTTTGCACTGCCGCCGGATGGATCCGTCGCGGTTCAGCTTTCCGCGGGGCAGGTGAAGGACGTCTTTGAGAACCCGTTTGCCGGCAATTCCTGGAACTACATCAAGCAGGATTGCAACAACAACGGCGTTCACGATCAGCAGGACATCTCCGCGGGCTTCAGCAAGGATTGCAATACGAACGGCATCCCGGATGAATGTGATCCCGCGGCGCTGAAACTCAATCCGCCACCCACGGAGACGATTTCCTACGGGCAACTGCTCAACCTCGGCGGATCCGGCTTGGTCACCGGCGGCGTCTTGCCCTACACCTATCAGTGGACGCTGCGCGGCAATTCGGGTGAGGAGACAACCGGCTCCGATTCGCCGGTGTTCAGCCCGGATCAACCGGGGACCTACGTCCTTCGCGTGGTCGTTACCGATGCGATCGGCTGCTCGGAAATCACTTACATCACGGTCATCGTGACTGAATCCGACGCGGGATTAGGATCGATACCGATGGGGCCGATTACCGTCGGCGGACCGTTCTGTCCGATCGCCGGGGGAATGACCTTCGCGGCGATGCTGGTGACATTCGGCGGCTGGCGTCTGATTCGGCGCGGCCGATCGAAGCGCGCGAAGCGTTGAGAAACACGCCTGCCGGGGCGGGGGAAGATGCATCGAACAGAGCGGCAGGGTGGCTCGTCGACCGCCGCAGCGCCGATGGCCCGGGGGGACGGGTCAATACTCAGGGTGGATTAACGGGAGTGAAATCGCCGTGACGCAACAATTCAAATCAATGTGGCATGTCGCAAGGGCGACACTGTCTATTCTTCTCGTGCTGAACCTCCACGTGTGGAGTACGGGCTGCGGCGGCATTTCGCCCTTCGACGCGAGCGGGTGGATTCGCATCAACCTGGGTTCCACGGACCTGCTGAAGTCCACGCTGCTACAAAGCGGCTTTTCCCAGACAACGGCGTTGGAAATCAATCCGACGACGCTTCAGTTTCGACTGATGGATTCCGGTCCCAGCAGACAGGTGACCGGTACGTACGCCATCATCGCCGGCGAGCCCGTCGTTTCGAAGATTGAATTCGCCCGGAACGATGTGCGCGTCGAATTTGCGTTCGATGGTTTGAAGCGGATCACGTCGATCTCAACTTCGACCGGCCAGCGATGGACGCCGGACGATCCGACGGCAGCGCCCCTGTTCGGGCCCGGGCTGAGCGGCGTGGATGCCTACCTCGGCGCCAATCAGGAACTCGTCAACGAAGTGCGCAGGATGGACAGCCCGCTCTCCACACCGGGTCATCCCGCAGGCGGCACGCAAAGCGGGGGTTCTTCAGGCGGTACCGGTGGGGGGACTCAATTCACGCCCAACGCAAAGGCGCTGGACGCGGCACTGGTTGACCTGGGCGACCTCTCAGGAATCTTTGGCGTGCTTGCGGTCGTGCTTGGATTGCAGGCCGCCGTGTTTGCCTGGCCGGTGCTTTACTTCGTTTTGCAGGTCGTCGTGGCGGTCAATCTGCTCATGGGGCAGTCCATCGGGCTACCGGGCTCTGGCGGCGGCGGATCGAATGGCGGTTCGACGATCACCGGCGATGCCACCCTGCGGGTCATCAACAATCTTTCCGGCGGCGTACCGATCTGGTACGTCGTGCTCGTTGAGGATGCAGAGACGGGCCAGCCGGGCGGCAACCTGCTGGGCGAACAAGCCATTCCCGCGGGCGAGTCCCGAGATTTCGGCGTTCCGCCGGGCACGCGAGACATCAACCTCATCACGCCTTATGCGGCCGACTGCTTCCGGATTTACCGGCGATTTGATGTGCCGCTGAGTTCCGGCGTGGTACTTCAACTTTCGCTGGCGGACACTGACGTCGGCGAGATTTCCCCTGCCGATTGTGCCGTGCCATAACGGGTGGCTGCCGGCTAGCCGAGCAAGGACGCTTCCGGTCTCCTGCGCAGATGCCCTGCGATCGAAAGTAGCAGCCCAGTTGCCTTTCTCTGCGCTGGCTCAACCAGCGAACATCGGTTAAGAAAGCCCGCGCTGGGTGCGGGGTCGGTCTTGATCGGTCGGAGGATCACGTGAAGCCGGGTCTGACGGTTGGGCATACTGCCGAAGTGACATTTACCGTCACGCCGGAGATGTGTCCCGCGTTTGACGGGCACGTGGTCCATCGCGTCTGCTCGACGTGGTCGATCGTGCATTACATGGAGCTGGCCGGGCGGATGGTGTTGCTGCCGTTTCTGGAGGACGACGAAGAAGGCGTCGGCAGCCATGTGACGTGCGATCATCTGGGCCCGGCGCTGGTCGGCGTGACGGTGCGCGTGACGGCAACCGCGACAAGGGTGAGCGACCGGGAGCTGGTGTGTGATTGCACCGCGTTTCGCGGCGAGAGGAAACTCGCCACAGGCAGAACGGTGCAGCGTATCTTCCCGAAGACCGTGCTGGAGCGGCTGCTTTCGCGCGGAGCGGGATAGGGTCGTGCATGAAGAGTTGTTACAAGAAGTCATAGCGAAATGCTTTTATCGAAAGGAGTACATTCATGGTTAAACTGGTCGCGGTCTACAGCAAGCCGGAGGACGCCGAGGCGTTCGAGCGACATTATTTTCAGACACATTTGCCCATCGCGAAGAAGATGCCGGGGCTGGTGAAGTGCGAGATCGAGCGCGTGACCGGCTCGCCGATGCCGGGGACGGAGACGCCGTACCTTGCGGCGCACCTCTACTTCGCCGACATGGGCGCCTTGCACGCTGCGATGAAGAGCGAGGAGGGCAAGGCCGCGGCGAAGGACCTGATGAGCTTCGCCGGGCGGTACGTGCGGATGTTCTTCACGGAGGTGGTTGATTCGTAGGCGCGGCCCGACGGGGACGGGCCGGCTATCCGACGGGTGGCGAAATGAAGTACAAAACGGCATTTCGGCTGGCATTGCGGGCGATCGGCGTGCTGCTGGTCTTCCAGAATCTGCCGCACCTTGTATCAATGGCGGGCGTCGGTGCATTAACTCTTCTTAGTGATCCGTCTCAATCTGCAGTCGCGCACGACACCTACTTCGTGATTTATTTCCCAGAGATCATCGGATCTGTATTCGGAGTACTCTGCGGTCTCTACCTCTTCTTTCGAGGTAGGTGGTTCATCGATCTGGCCATTCCGTCAAATCGTCCGTACTGCCATGAATGCGGATATGATTTGACCGGGCTTGCCGGAAGTCGCGTCTGTCCGGAGTGCGGGACGCAGAAGCCGATTGAAGGGGCGAAACAAGACAAGTAGAACTCTTTGGGCTACCAGTAATCGGAGGGCATAACGTGCCGGAATACAGTGGTAAACCCGCCGAGTCGTTCGGCTTCAAGCACATCAAGTATGAGAAGCGTGACCTCAAGGCGACGGTCACGTTCAACCGGCCGAAGGTGCACAACGCCGTCAACGGCGAGATGCTCGTCGAGCTTAACGCGGCCTTTCAGGATGCCGCGTGGGATGACGACGTGCGCGTGCTCATCCTCACTGGCGCGGGCGACAAGGCCTTCTGTACCGGGGCGGACGTCAAAGAACAGGCCGAGGAATTCGTCGGCAAGCCGAACACGTATTGGAAGTGGATGGGCCTGTTCGTCGAGTGCCACGAGCGCCTGCGGAACCTCGGCAAGCCGACGATTGCCCGACTCAACGGCATGGTCGTTGGCGGAGGCAACGAGTTCAACCTGTCGTGCGACCTGGCGATTGCCGCGGACGACATCATCATCAAGCAGGTCGGCGCGGCGCGCGGCAGCGTGGCCGCGGCGGGGGCGACGCAGTTTCTCCCGCTGGTGGTGGGCGACCGGCGGGCACGGGAGATATTGTTTCTCTGCGAGGACATTCCGGCGGCCAAAGCGCTCGAGTGGGGGCTGGTCAATCAGGTCGTTCCGCGGGCAAAGCTCGACGCCGCGGTCGACGAGATGGCAAAGAAGCTGATCGACAAGCTGCCGGTGTGCCTGCGCTACGCGAAGGAGCAGCTTAATTTCTGGCGGAATCTCTCGTGGCACCTGACCATCGGCCACGCGAAGGAGTTTCTGGCGGTCAATAATCTCTCGCCGGAAGTCGCCGAAGGCATGGCGTCGTTCGTCCAGAAGCGTCCCGTCGATTACGACAAGGCCCGCCGGGCGATAGAGTGAGCGGTATACAGATCAATAGTCGCTTCCAAAATCCTAAGCCGGTGGATTGCAATCCATCGGCTTTCAATTTTGCATCACGCAAATCGTTGATGGATTTGTTGAACATGATCAACCAGGCTCAAAATCTCGACTGCTTCTTGTGCTTCTTGGGCTGTTGCTGCTGGCGGGTGGATTGAATCTGCTTGGCTTCCTCGGCCTTTTTGGCGAGACGCTCCAGGAACGAGGGCTTGCCGTTGCCGGGGGCGGCGGGCTTGGGCTTCTTCACATCCAGCTCGCCGCGCTCTTCCTTCTCGCGAATGTGCTTCTTGATGTGATACTGCTCCAACATGCCGAACAGGTTGGATGAGAGAATGTACAGATTCAGTCCGCTGGGGAAGTTGTAGAAAATCAGACCAAAGAAGATGGTCATGATGTTCATCATCTTCTGCTGCTGGGCCATCGGGTCGGGTACCGGGTTGCCGTGTTCATCGACCTTTGGCGGCGGCGGCGTGGCCGGGCGGGTCAGCTTCTGCATGAACTTCTGCTGGGCGTACATCGTGATCGTCATGAAGATCGGAAGGATGTTCAGCCCGGTGATCGGTCCCATGAGCGCGCCGAGCAGCGGGATGGAAAAGGCGGACTTGAACGGAATCAGTGCATCCGGCGAAGACAGGTCACGAATCCACCAGAAAAAGGGCTCGTGGCGCATGTCGACGTTGGTATTCAGCGTGACCCACAACGCCACCCACACGGGCATCTGAAGGAAGAGTGGCAGACAGCCGAGGATACCGCCGGCGGGGTTGACGCCCTCCTCGCGGTAGAGCTTCATCGTTTCTTCCTGCAGCTTCTGCTTGTCGTTCTTGTACTGCTGCTGAAGCGCTTCGAGCTTCGGCTTCAGTGCGCCCATCGCCTTCTGCATTTTCATCATGTTGATCTGGCCGCGCTTGGTGATGGGGTGCAGCACGGTGCGAACGATGATGACCAGAATGATGATGGCAATGCCGTAGTTTCCTACGAAGCGGTGGGCCGTCGTGAGCAACCAGAGCATGATCGATGGCAGTGGGCGAAACGTGCAGGTGCCGGACTGATCCACGTGCTGAGCGACCTCATAACCACGGGCGGTCGCCTCCGGGAGCGTGTCCAGCAACCGATTGCTCTTGGGTCCGCAGAAGGCCTCGACGCGAAAGCTGGTGGAGTCGCCCGGCTTGATTTCGCCGGATGCGAGAATCTGTTCAAAGCCGAGGTCCTCCGTCGCAGTGGGGTCATCGAAGAAAGTGCGGCCGACGATCTTTACGAGGTAGTCGGCATGGATGGTCTTCTGTCCCTCGCGCGGCAGGGGACAGACGATGCAGGCGAAGTACTTACTGCCGAGGGCCGCCCACAGACTGTGGCGATTCTCGCCGGGAAGCAGCTCTTTGCGAGCGCCTTCCATCTTGAAGACGTCGGCGCGCGTGGCGTTCTGGCCGTCGAGGATGCGGCCGGTGTCGTCCACGACGGCGGCGACAATGCGGCGGAACTCGCGCTGCGGATCGTCGTTCCGGATGCCGACCGGGCCGCGCTCGGTCATGATGACCTTTCGCGGCTGATCGGCCAGGTTCTCGATCGTGGTGTTGATCTTCAGGTGATACGAATCCTTCTCGACACGAAAGGTGCGGCGCAGCTTCAGGACGGGGCCCGCGGTGGTGGTGATAATCGTATGCAGCTCGGCGGTCTCGCCTTCGTCGTCGGATGACTTCGTCAGCTCCCAGACGGCGTCCGCCAGTTCGACTGTTTGTTTGTCCTCGACGATTCTTATCTGCTCGACGACAAACGATGCAAAGCTTCGGCCGGTTTTCGGGTCTTCAACCTCTGCAAGGAGTCGGTAGGGATCATGGCCGGGGTTTTTGCGATCGCGCGCGACCTTATTGCGGTGATCGGCAAGGGTAATCGACTTTACACCGGCGCCCTCGGGCGTAATGACAACCGCCATGTGGTAGGGATTCGTCTCGCCGCTTTTCGGGTCGTCGGGGTGGTCGTCGCCAAGGGTGACCGTGTCGCGCGAGTCGGCGCTGAGGACTCGGGGAGCATCCGACGATGCCACGTCCGATGCGGGCGCGCTGGTCGAGGCGGTGGTTGCCGATGGGGGCTTGGGGCTGTCGGACTGCGTAACGATGGTCGATTCATCGGCTTGCGTCGTGGGAACCGGCTTAGGAGGATACATGACCTCCATCAGCTTGACCCAGCCGACCATGATGAGCATGCAGAGGGCTACGGCTAGAAACGTTCGTCGGGTTTGTGGTTCCATCAGGCGTCTTTCGGAGCAGGTTCTCGGCGAACCGGAAGCTTAAGAGCAATCGGCAGAGGATTCAAACGTGCGATCAGCCAGGCTTGGTGCAGCGGTCTGGTTAGAGAAGATTATCGAAGAAACGCAATCCGCGGGTTTCATTTTCCCTCGAAGAGGCGTGCGCCGAGAAAATCATCCAGCTGCGGGTTGTCGCGAATCCTCCGAGCGGTGACCTGAATGTTGTACTCGACGCGGATGAACTCGACCTGATCGCCATCGACAATGACGTAAGCGGCACGGGGGTCGCGGTCGCGCGGCTGGCCGACAGAGCCCACGTTAATGATGACCTTTTCGTCGCCGATGGTATAGCGGCGATCATCACCCAGTTCGTCCGGCGGCTCGAAGTAGGGGTCGTCCACGAAGACGCCGGGCACGTGGGTATGACCGCAGAAGCAGGTGAGCTGCTCCATGCGATCGAAGTTGGCCTGGAGTTTCTGAGGCGACGTGAAGACGTCGTCCGGGAAGAGATATTCGTTGATCGGCTTGCGCGGCGAGCCGTGAACGAAGAGCAGGCCGTCCATTTCATTGCGTGGCGAGAGGCCGCCGAGGAAGCGCCAGCGAGCGTTTCGCCGGTCGGTGTCGGGCTCCTCTTCGAGCGCGGATCGCGTCCAGAAAGCGGCCTTTTCCGCGGCGACATTAAAATTCGCGGGCTCGTAGAACACGGCGTGGTCGTGGTTGCCGCATAGACTCCACTTGCAGACGCGAGAGACAAGGTCGAGGCACTCGGCGGGGTCGGGCCCGTAGCCGATGATGTCTCCGAGGCAGTAGATCGTCTGCACCTTGCGGCGCGCAATATCATCAAGGACTCGCTTGAATGCTTCAAGATTGGAATGAATGTCGGAGATAATGGCAAACATTGGATCGTCGTCAGTCGTCCGTGGTACGTGGTAGGTAATTCGTGATCAGACGCTTCCGGGTGCAGATCGACGGGCTCGCCGCCGCATGCTTGTAATAAAACGATCGCCCAGGTGGAGGTATTGCCCCCGGAGGCCATTGTATTCGGGTGCTTACGATTTTCCGGCCGTTCCATCCGGAGACATGGCCTCATCCGTCAGCATGATAGGGATGCCGTCTCGAATGGGATAGCGAAGGCCGCAGCCGGTGCATATCAGCCAGCCCTGGGTTTTTTCATCGGCGGGGGAGGCGTCCGGTTTGACGGCCTTCTTGCAGCTCGGGCAGACCAGGATTTCAAGTAAGTCATTGTCAATCATCAGGTTACTACTCCATGGGCTCCGAGGACGACGCGAGTCCGCACCGGTCCTGAAGGGCGAGTTGATGATGGTAGGTGACGCAAAGAGGTCCGTCAATCGGCGGTAGCAGAGGACTGGCTTTCTGCCGCTGACTGCTTTCGCGGCCAGGGCAGGAGCATCGGCGTCTGTGCGCGGAACCGTCGATAATCCTCGCCGAGCAGCCGCTCAAGGTCTCGCTCTTCGAGACTCACTCCGACGAGGATGTACGTCGTAAAGAGAACGCAGAAGAGCAGATGGCCGCCGGTCATGTTCGGCGTGCACCAGAAGGCGATCAGAAAGCCAAGCATCAGGGGGTTACGTACGAAACGATAAAGCAGCGGCCGCTTGAAGGACGGGTGAACATAGGGCCGGCCGGTGTAGTAGAGCCAGACCTGCCGAAGACCAAAGAGGTCGAAGTGATCAATCAGAAAACTGGCGTAAAGCACCATGGCCCAACCGAGCAGGGAGATGGCGATGAGCGTGGTGCGAGCCGTTGAGTGTTCGACGTACCAGACGACGTCCGTGATCGGACGCCACTGCCAGAATATCAGGCAGAACAGGGCGCTGGTGATCAATACGTAGGTGCTGCGTTCGATGGGCTTGGGAACGATTTGCGTCCACCACTTCTTGAAGCCGGGTCGGGCCATCGTGCTGTGCTGAACGCCAAGCAGGGCGACAAGCAGCGCGTTGATGAGCAGGGCCTGACCAAACGGCGCCGCGACCCCGTCGTCGATCCCCTTGGGCACGAAAGCGCCCTCGACAAAACCGATGAGGTACAGAAACGTGCCGAAGAAGGCGAAGTAACAGAGGACTCCATAAATGAGATAAATCGTTCGCTTCATGGCATCACTCCACAATGGCCTGCGTTGCCTGAATCCGGATTTGGACCCTATGCTGTTGCGTGCCGTCCGCCACGGTCACGCGAGAATCCGGAACACAATTACAAGATGATCGGGCCGCGGAGTCAATTGTGACGTGCGGTTAAGAGGTCGACGCGGCCTCGCGCAAGCGGAGGCAGGTCGTCAGCAGTGATTCGAGCTGATCGAGCGGATAAACCGTCGCCGGGTCGGACTTGGCCTCGTCGGGCTTGTCGTGAACTTCGAGAAAGAGCGCATCTGCACCGGCCGCCATCGATGCCTTCGCCAGCAACGGGACATACTGACGCAGCCCACCGGATTGGTGGCCCTGTCCGCCGGGGATCTGACAACTGTGCGTCGCATCGAAGACAACGGGTGCGAAAGACTGCATGATCGGGATGCCGGTGAAATCGTTGACCAGCCGGCCGTAGCCGAAGAAGGTGCCGCGATCCGTGAGCAGCACGCGGTCGTTTCCGGTTGAGCGTACTTTATCGACGGCCTGCCCCATCTGCTCCGGGGACATGAACTGCCCCTTCTTGATGTTGACGACGCGGCCGGTCTTCGCCGCGGCGACAATCAGATCGGTCTGCCGACAGAGGAATGCGGGGATTTGCAGTATGTCGGCGACCTCCGCCGCTGGAGCCGCCTGTGCCTCGGTATGGATGTCCGTCACGATCGGAACGCCGAACTCCTTCTTGACCTTCTCGAGCGTCTGAAGTCCCGACTCGAGTCCCGGACCGCGAAAGCCCTGCGCGCTGGTGCGGTTGGCCTTGTCGAAGCTGCACTTGAAGACGTAATGGATGCCCAGCCGCTTGCAGATGTCGGCGACCTTGCGAGCGACGAGGAGGCAGTGATCCGTGGACTCAATGATGCACGGCCCGGCGAGCAGTGCGAGCGGCTGGCCGCGGCCGATCTTGAATGCGTCGACATCAACGGAGTAGTTAGACATTCGCGTGCCTCAACGTCGCGACGCATTCATGGCGTTCGACGAACTGAAGATGATATCCGCAGCGAGTACATGCTGCAAAAGTGGGCCTAATGCAGCGGCGGCCGCTGAGGTTTGATCGCGCCGCTGGTTTCGAAGTTGGCGACTTCGGGCGCGGGCAATCCGATGAGGTGTGATCGCTCATTCAGACATACCAGGGTTCCGACGCCTTTTTCGTAGCGCAGCGCTGTTACCGTCGCGTTGTCGATTGCGTAACGGTACGACGGCCCCGGTACGTCCGTCAGCCAGGCATCGACGAGCTTCGCCAGCGGGCTGCCGTGGCTGATGATCAGTACCGCGACATCGGTTTCGCCCCATCGCTGCTTGAGGTAACCGGCGAACCCGCGCATCCGGGCAAAGAGGTCTTCCCGCGTCTCATGAACGGACGGCCAACTGACCGGTCCTCGCCAGTCCTCGCACAAGGCCGCGCGCGGATGCGCCGCCAGCACCTGCGACAATTCGGGCAGCTCGGTGTCCAGCCGGCGGTCCTGCGGCAGGTAGTAGCACTCATGCAGCTCGGGCCGAATGCGAATGGGGCATGACTTCCCCGCGGCCAACGGCTCCGCCGTCTCAAGACAGCGGCGAAACGGACTCGAGTAAAGGGCTGTGAATTGGGCGTCGGCGAATCGGTGGGTGAGGGCCTGCACCTGGCGGATGCCGAGGGGGGAAAGCGTCGGATTCATGCCGGCGCCTTGCTGCGCGTTGGTCAGGGATTCTGCATGACGAACCAGATAGGCGAGCATCCGTGCTTGTCTCCCGGGCTTGGCCGCTCTTGCGGTCGGATGTTTGATTTCGCTCCGCCGAGCTACGGCGACGGAATCGATGCGGCATCATAACCCATGTCGGGACGGTCATCAGCGCACAAGCACTCGGATTTCGCGGGGATTTATTGACTTTCTTGCGCCGGTCACGTACCTTGTTGTGCCAAGGATGCCATTCCACTTCGCGAGGCGGCCTTTGTGCAGGCGCTCGCGTGCAATACAGGGAGGTACGCAGATGCCATCGACGATACGACAACGATTGGCGAGTCTTTTCGGCACATTTCTCCTGCTGGCGACGACCGCAGTCGCATGGGGCAATACGCCGGCATTCCCCTGGGAGGGTGAGGTCAGCGGCAGCGGCGTCTATGTGCGCAGCGGCGCAGGCGCCAACTGGTACCCGACGACCAAGTTGAACACCGGCGATCACGTTCTCGTGCTCGGCGAGAAGTTCGGCTGGTATCAGATCACACCGCCGCCGGCAAGCTTCAGTTACATCGACATGGCCATGGTGGATCGCAAGGCCGGCGCCAGGACAGGCACGGTCAAGCAGGACAAGGTCTATGTTCGCGCCGGCAGCACGCTCGAACAGCGCAAGAACGCAACGCAGCTCGTGTTGAACAAGGGCGCGTCCGTTGAAATCCTTGGCGAGGCGGAAGGATTCTTCAAAATCGCTCCACCGCCGGGGGCGACACTTTACATCTCCAAACAGTACGTCAAGCCGGTGGAGGCCAAGCAGACGACGGGCCTTGTCGAGCGATACGTGTCCACGAATCCGAAGCCGCCGGTTTCGCAGGTAGAGCCCGACGCCACGGAGAGCATGATGCAGCTTCCGCCGCTGCCCGTAGCCAAGCCGGAGGAAAAAGCGGCAGCGCTGGATCCTGTGCCGGTGGACACTTCGATTTCGAGTTCGGGCCTCGCGCCGGATTCGGTGAAGCTGCCGGTGCCTCTGCCCGAAGCAACGAATGACGCTTCGCCCGAAGCAGAGGGCACCGAGCCCGCTGAGCCGCGCGTCAATTCTGCATCGACTCTTGGCGCAGTGGAAGAGTCGAATCCCGCAACTGTCAGCAAGCCGCAGCCGACCAAGCCCGCAGCGCCCGGCCTCGGCAAAGATCCCCGAAGCGCCGCGCCGGCGGAGAAGGTTGAGCCGGGCCACAGTCGCTTCCAGGCGATGCTTGCCATGTGCGAGAGCGAGTTGGTGAGCATGCTGGAGAAACCGCTGGAGCAGCAGGATCCCGGTCCATTGCTCAAGAAATACGAGGAAATCGCCTCGCAGTCGGATGAATACGTTCCCAGCGAAGTGGCAAAGATCCGCGTCCGGCAGCTTCGCGAGCGCACGAAGCTGCGAGAAACGCATGTCGCCCTTCATGCCGATGAGAAGGAACTTTCCGAATATCGGGCCAATATGGACGCCGAGCGGATGAAGATCATGCGCCGCCGAGTTGAAGAAGCGTTGGATACGTTCGATCTCGAAGGCGAGCTTCGGCGCAGTCTTGCCTTCGCCCCCGAGAATCGCCGCTTCCGTCTTGTTGACCCTGCAACAAATTCCACGATCGCCTACGTCGATATCCCTCGATCGGTCGAGGAGAACCCGGAGTTTCTCGTCGGTCGCAAGGTGGGCATCAAGGTCGCCGGCAGGACCTTCAGCCCTTCGGCAAGAGTGCCGATCGCGGTGGCCCATCGCGTCGTCGATCTCTCACCGCGCCAGTCGAATCCCGACGTTCAGCCCATCTCCCGAGATCGCAGCAGGGGAAGCGCTGATCAGGATCGGGCCGAAGGCGCTTCCGACGGCACAACCATTCGCATCCCGCGAAAGACGACCGCCGCGACAGATGGCGAGCTGGAGCCGGAGTGAAATCCCGATGGTTAAGTTTGCAGGAGGTCTCGCGCGGGTTGCAATGTGCCGGGCGCGCACTTACGCGAAGGCGTCGGATACATCCGTTGACACGGACGTGCTGAGAACTTCGCAGCCGCTCTGCGTGACGGCTACCACATCCTCAATACGAATTCCAAAACGGCCGGGAACATAGACGCCCGGTTCGACAGTGACGCACATTCCCGGTTCGAGCAGCGTCGAATTCCCTTCGACCAGATATGGCGGCTCGTGAACGTCCATGCCGATTCCGTGGCCGAGGCGGTGGGAGAAGTAGATTCCAAGGCCGGCCTTTTCGATGACGCTGCGCGCGGCGCGGTCCACATCCTGACATGCGACGCCAGGTTTCATCGTACGGATGGCGGCCTGCTGCGCCGCTCGAACGGCGGCGTAGGCCTGGCGGACTTCATCGGAGATGCCGTCCACGGCAAAGGTGCGGGTCATGTCGCCAAGGTAGCCCTCCCGCTGGGCAACAAAATCTACAATGACGGCATCGCCGTTGAGAAGTCGTCGTGGGCCGGTCGGCTGATGCGGTACCGAGGCGCTCTCACCACCCTGGATCAGATGTCCGAATCCGGTGACGCCGAACATCGT
This sequence comes from uncultured Planctomycetaceae bacterium, assembly GCA_964385225.1. Lineage (GTDB taxonomy): Bacteria > Planctomycetota > Phycisphaerae > UBA1845 > UTPLA1 > UTPLA1. The sequence continues at coordinate 5,298 of CAYLOE010000012.1, read as the reverse complement.
CAGGGCGTCGATGACTTCGCGGGCCAGTTCGGCCTCGGTGATACCGGGGCGAAGCTTTTGGGAGACAAGGGGGTATATCCTTGCGGTGTCCTGACAGGCGGCGCGGATGGCGGCGATTTCTTCGGCCGACTTGGTGATGCGGACGGTTTCAAGCAGGCAGGGATCGGCCGACAGTCTCGCGCCAGGCATGGCCGACTTGAATCGTGACACCGCGGCAAGCCAGGTATGGGCATCGAGCAGGATGGAAGCTCGATCCAAGCCGAGCAGTGCAGCGGCTTTGGCCGTGGCGGCATACGGGTCTTCGTGCTCTTCCCATGTGACCAGCTCGCTGCCGGGCTGGAGGGCGCTGGCCATCTCGGCTTCGAAGGCGGGTACGACAAACGCGATGCGGCCTTCGCCGTTCATCAGGCCGCACACGAGCCGGTCGCTCGGCTCAAGCGGAACACCTGTGAAGCCAAGAATGTTGGACTTACTGAAGAAGAGTATGCCGTCTGCCTCGTACGACGGCAGGAGCGCCGCGGCGCGTTCGATGTGCTGCTGCACGAGATCAGCCGCGATCGACGGCCGTGCGGTAGCGATGGTCATGTCCGGTTTCCTGTGGATCAACGGCGCCAGGCCGTGTGGTGCTTGTAGGAACAACTGCGGCTCTACCAAAAGCTATTTTAACGTTATCACCGGAGAAAAGCACGCGGGATTTTCGGCGACTGGGAAGGTCTTAATAACTTGATCTGGTTTGCCGCTGCCTAAGGTGGAGGAGTGAAGGCGCTCAGTCGCCGATCGGTCCGTCGCCGATGACCCAGAAGCGGTTCTTCCCAGCGACCTTGGCCTGAAGGAGCGCACGATCCGCGGCTTCGATCAGTTCCGTCGCCGTGCTCGCCTGCCAGGGAAAGTGGGCCAGGCCACCGCTGATCGTGAGGCAGCCCTGTGCCTCGGGTCCGAGCCGCGAAATGGTGTGGCCTTTGAGGGCTTCGCGGAATCGCTGGACGACCCGCAGGAATCCTTCCGGGTGATGCGAGCCGAGTGTTCTGGGACCTTCGGGATCCCAGAAGATGACAATGAACTCGTCTCCCCCGTAGCGAGCGACAAGGTCGGTCTTGCGGCTGCACTTCACGAACAGACGACCCACTTCGATGAGTATTTCGTCGCCTGCATCATGACCGTAGGTGTCGTTGTAACGCTTGAAGTCGTCGATATCGAAAACCAGCGCCGTGACGGTGATTCGCTTCTCCTTCGCCTGGGCGAGCTTCTCATCGAGGAATTGCAGCAGGTGGCGACGATTGGGCAGGCCGGTCAAGTCATCGGTGAGCGCCAGATTCTGCCAGTAACGCGTCTTCTCCGCTCCGTCGAGCAGGCGGCCGATGAGCACGCCGTAATGTCGCAGCTTGGCCGTATCTTCGTGTGTAAAGCCGCCGGTCCGACTGGGGCCGACGCGAATCTGACCGATGCGCTGATTCTCGCGCGTGATCGGTTCGAGCAGCGCGGCCTTCTCTGCGCTGCGGACGCCGCGACCAGCTCGCCCGACACGACCTTCGAGGATGATCGTGGCGTCTTCCGCGTTCAGCGCGGTGCAGATGAGTGTTGCCAGCGCATCCAGTGCGTCGAGGGCGCCGGCGGAAAGTCGCGGCAGGACGTCCGCGAGCCGCTCCAATTCCTCGGCCGTGGGCACGGGGACAATCTGCGGCCGTTCAATCCAGCGGCGCTGCGTGCGCTGCGTGGGGATGCCAAGGGCGTCTTCAAGATCGGCGGCATCCGGCGGGAAGATGATGTAGGCGTCCGCGCCGACGGCCACGAGGCGACGACCGGACGATTCGTAGGCGGGCTCGCAGCAGACCACCAGGGGGATTTCTCCGGCAACCTGTCGCATGGCGTCCATGGCGGCTTCCGGCTGTCGGCAGGCAGGATCGAATCCGACGAGCACGGCCCGCGTGGGGGATCGGGGGATTTCGGCGATGCCGTCCAGATAGGTATGCACGCCGTCGATTCGGTGCGGCGAGAAACACTCCGCGACGAGGGGGCCGAGCCGTTGCAGGTCGCCGACAATCAGCAGGCGCTGTTCGCCGTTGTCAGGGTGCGAGGTCATTGGCCTTCCGCCTCCTGATCGGTTTCGGGTGTCTGCAGATTGGCACTCGGCGAATCCGGCGCCAACAGGGCGGAAAGCTCCTCGGCGGAAATGTCGGTGCGCGGGGCCGGCGGGGCGTCGCGGGATGGCCCGGAAGGGGGCTTGCGTCGGAATTTGCGAGGGTCGTTCGTCGCATCGACGGCCCCTGCATGGCCCAGCATGCGAGCGCGAACGGCGTCATGCAACGATAGCCCTTCCAAAGCGCTTTCCGGACCGCCGTCGGTTGACAGGGGCGGGCGCGGCGATGTCGGGGATGGGGCCTGTGACGGTGGGACCCCCTCCGGCCACGGTTCCGGCGGCGCTTCGATGGCCGAGAGTATTTCCTGGTCATCGTCGAGCGGTTCCGGCGGCGGCGCGTCCTCAGGAGCTTGCCACTCGCTACGGGATGCAGCCAAAGTGACGGCGTCGGATGGGTCGACGAAGGCCTGCGGCGTGACGCATTTGCAGGTAATCCCGAGCGATTGAAGTCTTTCAGCAGCGCCTTCCACAAGAGCGACGGCGAAATCGACCGATGGAAAATAGCGGGGAGCCAGACTCAGAAAGGCGGCTTCGGCGCGATCGAGCGGGCGAACGTCGATCAGAACTCGGCGAAGTTCGGGGCATCGAGCGAGGAGCGCCATGGCGGCGTAAACATTACCGACGACCTGTACCCTTTGGCCGGACTTGCTCAACGCTTCGGCGCAAGAGTCCGCCAGCTCGGCGCCTTCGCCAACGACGAGGATAGTCGGATGATCTGTCACGATGGACAAGGACACGGTCCGCCCCTGGGAGTTGTGCCCGGCGCTTGTCGGGAACGGCAAGTTTACGAAGGCCGCGGGCGTCGGACTGTGTGTGAGTTCGGCATCCTGCCGCTTGTCCGCCGTCCGCATGAATCGCTCTCCTCTTCAGTTTATGGGTATGAAGAAACCAAGTCAAAACCGGCCCGTTCGCAGAACCGTGACTTGCCAGCCCGACCGTGGCTCGTAATATCGAGAATCATGAACACGAAAAACCTCTATATTCGGACCCGCCGCATTGCGCTTTGTGCCATGCTCCGATATTGCCTACTCGCTCTCGCGACGCTGCCGGCGCTCTCGATTTCCAGTGCGCAGGCACGTGATGACGCCGCGTCACTCTCTGATTTTCGCAAGCAGCTTCATGCCGTCCTGACAGGCCACAACGATCCCAAGGCCCGCATGACGGCGCGAGTGGTGGACTTGTCGTCGGGCCAGGTCTTGTATGAACACGAGGCCGATACTCCGCTGATTCCGGCGAGCAACATGAAGCTGATGGTCATCGCGGCGGCGCTCGATCGATTCGGGACGGACTATCAGTATCAAACGGTTCTGGCGATCCGCGGTCGAGACCTGGTCGTCGTCGGCGGCGGCGATCCCGCGGTGGGAGACGAGAAGCTATGTGCGGCTCGTGGCGAGCCGATCACGGCCGTCTTTCACGAGTGGGCGGAAAAGCTCAAGGCGGCAGGCATTCAGCAGGTTTCCGGCAACATCGTCATTGACGACTCGATTTTCGACAAGCAGTTTGTCCATCCAAGCTGGCCGCCGGATCAGTTTCAGACCTGGTACGAGGCGCCGATCGGCGGGTTGAACTTCAATGCCAACTGCTTCGACGTTTCCGTGAAGCCGGGCAAATCGGGTCAGGCCGCCGTGGTTTCCTTCGTGCCGGGCAATGTGCTGCTCAAACTGGTGAACCAGACAAAGACCGGCGAGAAGCATGCCCCCGTCGCCGGTCGCAAGGCCGGAAGCGACGAAGTGGTCGTGAGCGGAAGCGTGTCAAAGGCCGCGAAGCTCGGGCCCATCACGGTGCGCGATCCGGGCCTTTATTTCGGCCATGTCTTCAAAACGGTGCTGGCGGCTAAGGGGATTCGCGTGCAGGGCCGGGTTGTTCGCGAGAAACTGACGCTCGGGCCAGATCGGATACCGACCGACGGCCACGGCGTGGCGATTTATCGCACGCCCCTGATGGATCCCGCGTGCCGCGCGGGTCGGCAAAGTCTCGGAATGATGGCCGAAGGGCTTATCAAGCTGCTGGGGCGCGAGGAGTCCGGCGCGGGTTCATGGGAGGGCGGCCGGGCGGCGATGGAGAAGTTTTTCCTGAAGGTCGGCGTATCCCCCGGACAATTCACGGTCGACGACGGGAGCGGGCTTTCGCGAAAAAACTTCCTGAGTGCCACAGCCACGACACAAGTTCTGGCTTACATGCACAAGGCCCCCGGCGGAAAGTTTGAGGCGATCAAGGAATGCCTCGCGCGTCCGGGGCGTGACGGAACCCTGAAGCGCCGTCTGACCGGTCCGGAGACGAAGGACCGCGTCTTCGCCAAGACGGGATACATCAACGGTGTGCGCACCCTGGCTGGTTACGTGCAGACGAAGTCCGGCCGATGGCTTGCGTTTGCGATTTTCTACAATGGGACCGGCAAGACGCGGCCGCTGGCACAGGTTCAGGACAAAGCATGCGAACTGATGGTGCGCTGGCCGGAGGTAACGGCCATCGGCAAGAGCAGTGGCGAGACGTCAAACCGGGCTGCCCGGTAGGGGACCGCCGCCGCGCATCGCTTCAACGTACGCCATGCGAAGCTGATGGAGCGTGGTGTCCAGCAGGCGCTTTTCCTCGGGGCTGAGGTTGCCCTGCGTCTTCTTGTCCAGCACGTCCAGCATGTCGATGTGATGCTTGGCCAGATCGAGGTTTGGAGGGATCTCCTGCCCGCCGGGGCCGGCGAAACCGCCGAGGCCGACAAGGGCCTGCATGGCGATGATCTGTACGAGGCCGACGAAATCCGCGTTTGGTAACTCTCGCGGGGCTGCCTCTTCCACGCTCTCCGCCAGCCGGGCCTTCTCGGCCGCTGCCTGGCTCTTCCAGTCGTCGTCAATGTGTAATCGTGATCCTTCGTCGGCCATGTTTGTCCGCTCCCGTGGAAATACCGAATCGATTGATGGGGGTTCGATAATTTCTTCGAGCAATACAGGATGGGGAGCGGCTTTGCAAGACCGAGAATAAAAAAAGGCCAGGGTCCGGGCGCGGCTGGGGGGAACCGCGTGCATCCGGAACGCCTGGCCGGGAAACCGAGTTTATCAGAATCACGCCTCCAAAAACAAGACATACGAGGGCGAACGGCCTTTTTATAGGCGCTAACCCGCATATTTCATCAGTGCTTGCCGAAGCAAGTTGATGGCGTGATGAGC
>CAYLOE010000011.1:44852-172309 GCA_964385225.1 uncultured Planctomycetaceae bacterium | reverse complement strand
ACGTCGTTGGCGCACTCAATTCTACGGCCCAGGGCGTCCCAGGTAAACCCTTGACGTGCGGCATCGCATGAGCGATGCGTCGCCCCGGCGACGGCCGACGCTAGTCGGCCAGCACGTCAAGGGTAAAGGCCGCCTTGCGCGTCGTGTCCGTGGAGTCGTACACGGCGGTCAGCCGGTCCGCTGCTGACACCGGACAGGGCCCCATTTGCTGCTATAATGGGCGGATTGGCAGATTCGCCCGGAAAGCCGCACCATGCCCCCACCGACCGTCTCATTCATCTCGCTCGGATGCCCCAAGAACCTCGTCGACTCCGAGAAGATGCTCGGCCTGCTCGCCGAGAGCGGTTGCGGCATCGTCGGCGACGGCGGCGCGGCCGACGTGATCGTGGTCAACACCTGCGGCTTCCTCGAAGCGTCCCGCGACGAGGCGATCGAAGTGCTCAAGGAGGCCGCCGCACAGAAACGCAGCGGCGAAGTCAAACGGCTCGTCGTCGCCGGCTGCCTCGTCCAGCGCGACGGCCAGCGACTGCTCGAAGCCGTGCCGGAGATCGACGCGCTCGTCGGCGTGAACAATCGTGCCGACATCGTCCGCGCCGTATCCGGCGAAAAAAAGCCAAAACGTCAAAACGCTAAAACGCCAAAACATCGGAAGTCGGACGACGCGGCGAGCGATGGGCGGTCGGTTTTTCTTGGCGAGTATCATCCATCCTCCTGGGCAGGGGCGAACAAGTCCGACCGAACGCGACTGCGGCTCACGCCGACGCATTATGCCTACCTTCGCATGAGCGAGGGGTGCAACCAGAAATGCACCTTCTGTACCATCCCGTCCATCCGTGGCCCGATGCACTGCAAGCCCGTAGACGAGATCATGGCCGAGGCCCGCGAGCTGATCGCTGACGGCGCCGTCGAACTGAACCTCATCGGGCAGGACACCACCAGCTATGGGCAGGATATCGACTACGCGCCCGGCCTTGCGGGCCTGTTGCGCGAGATGAACACGCTCGACGGCGTGCGCTGGATTCGCCTGATGTACGCCTACCCGTCGGACTTCACCGACGAGATGATCGACGCGATCGCCGATTGCGAGAAGATCGCCAGGTACATTGACATCCCCCTGCAACACATCAGCGACCGCGTGCTCAAGGCCATGTATCGACGCGTCACCCGACGCCAGACCGAGACGCTCCTCGACAAGCTGCGGCGACGCATCCCCGGCGTGTCGATCCGCACGACGTTTATCTCCGGCTTCCCCGGTGAGACCGACGCGGATCATGCCGAGCTGCGCGATTTCGTCCGCGAATTCGGTTTCGACGCCATGGGCGTCTTCCCCTACTCCAGCGAGCCGGGCACACCGGCGCACCGCATGAAGGACACCCTTCCGCAGGAGACCATCGCCGCGCGCGTGGACGAGCTGATGCGCGTTCAGCAGGAAGTCGCCTTCGCCCGCGCAGCGGCGATGAAGGGCCGCACGTTGGAAGTGATGATCGACGACTTCGGTCGTGAAGGCGTGCAGCCCGCGCGGCACCAGGGCCAGGCGCCGGATGTTGACAGCATGGTCTACGTCGAAGGAGGCGAGTACGACCCCGGCGAGTTCGTGAACGTCCGCTGCACAGGCAGCCGCGAATACGATCTCGTCGCCCGCCCGGTGACGCAGGGCCTGCCGATCCTGTCGAAGTGAGAATGTAGAGTTGTCGCTCGTGCGAAAATCCCTACTCGTTCCTGCGATAGTGCCATAACAACGACACTGCTTCGGTCGGCGGAAACACCGGCGCCTGCTACTTCCTCGGGTCGGTGTTCGCCAGGACGGTCTTAGACTGCTCCTCACGATACCGATGCAGAGCGCTGCGGATTTCGGGGTGCTTGTTCGCGAGGATGGCCGCAGCGAACAGTGCCGAGTTGATGGCGCCGGGCTTCCCGATGGCGAGCGTCGCCACCGGAATGCCTGCGGGCATCTGGACCATGGAGAGCAGGGAATCCAAGCCCTTGAGCGATTGAGATTCCATGGGCACGCCCAGCACCGGCAGCACCGTCTTGGCGGCAACGACACCGGCCAGGTGCGCAGCCCCGCCTGCCGCGGCGATGATGACTTCGAGCCCGCGGGATTCGGCCGTGGCGGCGTATTCGAGCGTCTCGTCCGGCGTGCGATGTGCAGAGAGAACGCGAACCTCGTGCGGCACGCCGAGCTTTTCCAGCGTGGCGGCCGCATGCTCCATCGTCGCCCAGTCCGACTTTGACCCCATCAAGATCCCAACAAGCAGCTGCATGAATCACCTCCGTGAGAATACGCGTATTGCAATCGGGAACCGGGTTGCAATCAAGTTGCCGACGGAGGGCAATTCGTCGGCCTCGATATTTGGACGTTCTGGCGTTTCGCTTTTCTCGGCGTTTATCGCATCTCGGCGTATTCAAACCTTGATCTTCTCCCACCGCCCGCTGCGGAAGCGCCAGATGATCAGCGCCGCCCGAACCGTCAGATCGGCGAACATCCCCAGCCACGCGCCAAGCAGGCCCCACTGCAAAACGAACCCGCCAAAGAGCGCGCCGGGAATGCGCACGAAAGCCATGCCCGCAAAAGTAATAAGTATCGGCACGCGCGTATCTCCGGCCCCGCGAAGCGCGCCGATGTAGACGATCAGCGGCCCGAGCACGAACTGAAAGATCGCCAGGGCCTTCAGCGCCGGCACCCCGCAGGCCCACACTTCGGGATTCGTCGAGAGCAGCCGATACATCCACTCCGCCCCGAAGTACAGCGCCATCGCCGAGGCGCACATCATCACCATCGTCTGCTTCACCGCCTCATTCGCACAATGTCGGGCACGTTCCTTTTGATCCGCACCCAGGTTTTGGCCCACCAGCGTGGACGCCGCGTGCATGTAGGCATTCGCCGGCAGATACGAAAGCGACTCGATGCGAATACCGATGATGTGCGCCGCGTACATCACCTCCACCGGAAAGGCGCTCGGTACGCGATTGACGATGGACATGAAAACAAAATGCCCCGAGAAGCTCAGCAGCCCATCGAGCGAAGCCGGCGCCCCGACGCGAAGCATCCGCCGAATCATCTGCCCATCCGGCCGCATCCGCGCCGCGCTCAGGTGCAGCACTTGCGTGGCGCGGCTGCCCTTCGGAGTTCGACGCCGATCCGATATGTGGGTCCTGCTTCCAGTCGAAGTCGACCTCCTCTGCAACAGCACCACAAACCCCATCGCCCCGATCCACCGCGCCAGCACGGTGCCCCACGCGATTCCCGCCACCCCAAGTCCAGGCCACGAGCCAATCCCGAACGTTAGTATCCAGCTCAGAATCAGATTCAGCACATTGACCACGCCGAGCACGTTCAGCGGCGTTCGCGTATCCCCCGCCCCGCGCAAGCATGCCGCCAGGGCAAACGACATCGACGCTCCGATGTATCCCATCGCGTCGATGCGAAGGTACGTCACCGCCAGCGCCGCCGTCTCACCGCGAAGATTGAGCAGATAGACAAACCCCGGCGCGACCAGCCAGACCAGCGCCGTCCCCGCCAGACCCACGACGACAGACAGCACAAAGGCCTGATTCGTCGCCTGCGTCGCCTCCTCCTCGCGCCGCGCACCGATGGCCCGCGACACAATCGCCGTTGATCCGACGCTGACCATCGCAAAGAGCATGGTCATCAGCCAGCTTACATAACTCGCAAACCCCACGGCTCCGGTCGCCGACGCGGAAATGCGCCCCGCCAGAAACGTATCGTTCCACGCGATCGCCGCGTTGAGTACCTGCTCGCCGAGAATCGGCAGCGCCAGCCAGAACACGGTCGAACGAATCGGCCCCTCCAGCAGCGGACGCGAAAGCTCCCCGGCGTCCGCGCTCACCGGCTCGGCGGCCACGCCCGCCGGCATTGACGCTTCCGGCTCGAACGCACCGGTCGCCAGTTCGATGGTAGGTTCTTCTGATGGGGGCGGTTTCACAGGCAGGCAACCTTGAATACGCAGTCGGGGGCATCCTGCGGCACGATTTACATGGCTGAATTGTCAGTCATAACGCATGCCAATCGCCCTGACAAATCTGGTAAGATGGTTACGGGCAATGGAGCAGTACATGAACCGAGCATACGTAATTCTTCTGGCGACCGCCGTACTCGCCTTCTGTCAACCGGCCACCGGCCAGACCTTCGTCAACTGGGAGACACCGCATGTCCACCCCATGGACATCACCCCCGACGGCACGCGCCTCCTCGCCGTCAACACCGCCGATAACCGGCTCGAAGTCTACGACATCACCGGCGGCAAGCCCGTACACGTCGCCGCGATTCCCGTCGGGCTCGATCCCGTCAGCGTCCGCGCCTGCACCAACACCGAGGCCTGGGTCGTCAACTATGTTTCCGACGACGTGAGCATCGTCAGTCTTTCGACCCTCAATGTCGTCCGTACGCTTCGCACGGATGACGAGCCGGGCGACGTCGTTTTCGGCGGTACGCCGCAGCGCGCGTTCGTTTCCTGCGCGCAGCCGAGCACGGTCCTCGTATTTGATCTCGCCGATCTCAATCTGCCGCCGACACGAATCCATCTGCTCGGTGAGCGCCCCCGCGCCATGGCCTACAGCCCCGCGCGAAACGAGGTCTACGTCGCCATCTTTGAGTCCGGCAATCGCACGACCATCCTCGGCGGCGGCAGCACAATCAACAACGGCTCCCCACCGAATGTCGTCAGCGACCCGGTCGGTCCCTACGGAGGTGTCAACCCACCGCCCAACGACGGCGCGAACTTCAACCCGCCACAACTCGCGGGCAATCCCCCGCCGCCGCCTGTCGGTCTCATCGTCCGCAAGAACGACGCCGACCTATGGATGGACGACAACAACGGCGACTGGACCGAACTGGTCAGCGGCGCGATGGCCGACAAAAGCGGCCGCCCCATCGGCTGGGATCTTTACGATCACGACGTGGCGATCCTCCATGCCGACACCCTCGCCGTCGATTACGCCACCGGCCTCATGAATCTCTGCATGGCCATGGCGATCAACCCCGCTAACGGCGAGATCACCGTGGTCGGGACCAATGCGACCAACGAAGTCCGCTTCGAACCCGTACTCGAAGGCCGATTCCTCCGAGTAAACATCGCCTGTGTCGATCCCGCCGGACCGACCACTGTCCACGTGGCCGATCTCAACCCTCACCTGACATACGGCACGAGTGTTCCGTTTATCCCGATCCCGCAGCAGGACCGCGAAATGTCCCTCGGCGATCCGCGCGGCATCGCCTGGAACGCTGCTGGCACGCGCGGTTACGTCACCGGTATGGGCTCGAATAACGTCGTGGTCATCGACTCCACCGGCGGCCGTGCCGGTTTGTCGCCGACGATACCCGTCGGCGAAGGTCCGACCGGCGTCATCCTCGATGAATCTCGTAACCGTCTCTACGTACTCAACAAGTTCGCCGCGTCAATCACCACGATCGACACGACCGCCGAAGCAGAGCTGTTGCCGCGCGCCAAGCTGCACGACCCAACGCCCATCGCCATCAAGACCGGTCGCAAGCATCTCTACGACACCCATCGCAACAGCGGTTTGGGTCATATCGCCTGCGCTTCGTGCCATGTCGATGCCCGAATGGACCGACTCGCATGGGATCTCGGCGACCCGTCCGGCGAAGTGAAGGAATTCAACAACTTCGGCCCCGGCACCAACTGCCCTTCCGGTGATTGCCAGAATTGTCTTGGCGGTGGATGTGAGGATTGGCACCCGATGAAAGGCCCGATGACCACGCAGACCTTGCAGGACATTGTCGGCCGGGAGCCGCATCACTGGCGTGGCGATCGCGACGGCATCGAGGAATTCGCCGGCGCATTTGCAGGGCTGCAGGGGGCCGATGAGCCGCTGCCCGATGATGAAATGCAAGAGTTCGAGAACTTCCTCGCGACGATCCATTTCCCGCCGAACCCATTCCGCAATTTCGATAACACCCTGCCGACGAATCTGCCGCTGCCCGGCCACTACACCACGGGCCGCTTCGGTCCCGCGGGCCAACCGCTGCCTAATGGCAACGCGGTGAACGGACTGACCGCCTATCGCACGGGCAACCTCGACGTGGTCAACTGCGTCGCCTGTCACACGCTCCCCAACGGCGCGGGCACCGACACCGTCTTCACCGGCTTCAGCTTTCTACCCATCCCGATCGGCCCCAACGGTGAGCGTCATCTCGCCCTCGTTTCCGTCGACGGATCGACCAACGTCAGCATGAAAGTGCCGCATCTGCGAAATCAATACGACAAGGTCGGCTTCGAGATGACCCAGCTTCGCAACACCGCCGGCTTCGGCTTCCTTCACGACGGCAGCGTCGATTCCATCGCCCGATTTGTGAATGAGCCGGTCTTCAGCGTATCCTCCGATCAGATGACCGCCGACCTCGTCGCCCTCATGCTGGCATTCGGCGGTTCACAGTACCCGCCGCGCGCGCCGACCGAACCGCCCGGCGTCGGCAGTCTGGACACACACGCCGCCGTCGGCTGGCAGACCACCCTTCGCGACGCCGCCAATCCCGCGCCGGGCCAGCTTACGCTCATCAGCAACATGATCACCCAGGCCAATACCAACCGTGTCGGCCTCATCGTGAAGGGCATGCAGGGCGGCATCCAGCGCGGCTGGCGATACAACGGCGGCGGCGTCTTCCAATCCGACCGTGCAAGCGAGACCATCACAACAGCGGCACTGCAGTCCTCCGCATCGCCTGGAAGCGAGCTGACCTACACTGTGGTGACCAAGGGATCGGAAACGCGAATCGGCATCGACCGTGATCTGGATGGCTTCTTCGACCGTGACGAGATCGACGCGTGCAGCGACCCGGCCAACCCGCTGAGCATCCCCGGCAGCCCCGGCGTGGATATCAACGGCGATTTCGCGGAAGACTTCGCAGATGTGGATGCCTTCGTGACCGTACTCGTAGGAATGTCGTCCAGCCCCCTGCAAGTCGCCCGCAGCGACCTCAACTGCGACGGCGCGGTCAACGGCCTCGACATCCAACCCTTCGTCGAAGCGTTCCTCTCGCCGTAAAAGAAAAGCGCGACATCTCGTCGTCACCCGCAAGGGGTGACGCTACGGTCGCATGAAATACGCTCTAGCCTCTTAACGATTCGTCACTTGCCGATTCCGCCGCCGCTGAAGGTCTTCATGAGATGGATCGCCGCGGGGCCGGCCACGACGACGAAGATCGCCGGGAAGATGAACAGCACCAGCGGGATCAGGAGTTTTACGGCGGTCTTCTGGGCGCGTTCCTCGGCTCGCTGTCGCCGCTTCGTGCGAAGGGCTTCGGCCTGATTTCGCAGGGCCTTGGCGATGCTTGTGCCCAGTTTCTCTGCCTGGGTAATGACGGCGACCAGCGCTTTCATCTCTTGTACGCCGGAGCGCTCCGCCATCTTGCTCAGGGCTTCGCTTCGCGGCACACCCATCTGGGCCTCGACCGTGGCGATCTGAAGCTCCTCCGCCAGCGCGGGGTGAACCTGCCCCATTTCATCGCTCACCCGCAGGATGGCCGCGTCCAGTCCCAGACCCGATTCCACGGCGACGACCATCAGGTCCAGCGAGTCGGGCAACCCATTGCGAATGGCCTCGACGCGTTTCCTTACTGCACTCGAGAGCCAAAACTCGGGGAGCATGAAGCCGATTCCCAGACCGCCGATCGCCCAGAAGACGACATCGTTGAACTCTTTGTTCGAACTCATCGCGTACAGCACAGCCAGCGCGCAACCGATCAAACCGCCCAGCGTCTTCGTGGAGAGAAACAGAATCGGCGCCGATTCCCTTCGATACCCTGCCGTCATGAGTCGCGCGCGAAGCTTGGATTGTTCTTCCTCGTTCTTCGGCATGACCGGCCGAGAGAGCATCGGTGCGGCACGACGAAGCGTTTCCGAAAACGCCCGCTCCTTCGCCTTCGTCTTGAGCGCGGTGAGGTCCTCCGTCGGCGCGAGGCCCGCCGTGCGCCGGCGCACGACCTCCTCCTTCTCGCCGGTCTTGGGCATCAGTGAGTACACAATGAGACCGACGGCGACGGCCGCAAGACTCGCAAGCAGGATGAGGTCCGTCGTCTCCATGCTACACCTTGATGTTGACGATCTTCTGAATCATTGCCAGGCCCAGAAGCTGAGAGATGCCTGCGCCGATCAGCGCATACTGCCCGATCTCATCACTCAGCATCACGTCGGCGTATTCCGGATTGATGATCAGCTCGACAAGAAATACCACAATCGGCAGCGCAAGCAGCACATAGCCCGAGAGCCGGCCTTCCGCCGTCAGCGCTTTGACGGAGCCGAAGAGCTTGATCCGGTCGCGAATGACGCCGCTGATGTTGTCCAGCACTTCCGCGAGGTCGCCGCCGGTCTGCCGTTGAATGAGCACGGCCGTCACGAAGAATCGCACGTCCATCAGCCCGATGCGCCGTGCCATGTCCTTCAGTGCGTCCTCGATCTTGATGCCGAGGTTCTGCTCGTGAAAAACCCGAGCGAATTCCGTGCCTACCGGGTCGGGAAGCTGCTGTCCGACGATCATGATCGAATTGGCCAGCGAATGGCCCGCTCGCAGCGCCTGGCTCATCAGCTCGAATACGTCCGGGAGCTGATTCATGAACTTGTTCAATCGCATCCGCTGCTTGATCACAATCGCCAGGAGCGGAACAAAAAGACAGCCGCCGGCGATGGAAATGCAGACCCACTGGCTGCAATCAAGAAAGTACGAAGCGATATACCCCACCGCGGCAATGCCGATCAGGTTGATGATGAGCTTGGTGGCGCTCCATGGAAGATTGGCCTGATCGAGTACCCGTTGCAAAGCGGGAACAAACCGAAGCTTCGCGACGGCCTGGGAAAAGATGCTGTCCAGATCATGTTGCCGCCGCAGGATGGAATCCTTGACGGCGCGATCCCTCGCCGACTCGGACTCAGGGCCGTCGCGATCGCGCAGACGTTGATCGACTTTCCTGGACTCCGCTTTGCGAAGGTCGGCCACGAGGTTGAAGATGGCATAGGCCAGCATGATGGAGCCAATCAGCGGGAGCGCATACAACGCCACCTGCTCCAGCAGATCCATCTCCATCGCCAGCATTGCGCCAATCACCACGTTCGTCACTCCATCGCCTGCCGCGTCACTGCGCCGGTTGATCCGCAGCCAGAACGCGGCGCTCAAAGATGGCCGGGTCCAGGGTCACGCCCGCGGACTTGAGCCGATCGAGAAACGTCGGTCGAAGCCCCGTCGCCACAAAGCGTCCATACGATCTGCCCGCGCCGTCCACGCCGATCTGCTCGAACTTGAAGATCTCCTGCATGGTGACGGCCTCGCCTTCCATGCCCTGCACTTCGGCGATGGACATGATCTTTCGCGGACCGCCGGTCAGGCGCGCCGCGTTGATCACCAGATGCACGGCACTGGCGAACTGTTGCCGAATGGCTTTGATCGGCAGGTCGAACCCGGCCATCATCACCATCGTCTCGACGCGCTGCACGGCATCGCGTACACTGTTGGCGTGGATCGTCGTCAGTGAGCCGTCATGGCCGGTGTTCATCGCCTGAAGCATGTCGAGCGTTTCGGCCCCGCGACATTCGCCGACCACGATTCGATCGGGCCGCATGCGCAGCGCGTTAATGAGCAGATCACGAATGCTGATTCGTCCCTTGCCTTCGATGTTCGGCGGGCGCGATTCGAGCCGCACCACGTGGGGCTGGCGCAAGCGAAGCTCCGCCGCATCCTCGATCGTCACGATTCGATCTGTATCGGGAATGAACGACGAGAGGTTATTCAACAGCGTCGTCTTACCCGAGCCCGTGCCGCCCGCCACGATGATGTTCAGGTGGGCGATGACGCAGGCATTCAGAAAGTCCACCATCTCCTTCGTGATCGAGTTGAAATTGACATAATCTTCCCAGGTGATCGGATCGGCGCCGAACCTTCGGATGGAGAGCGACGGCCCGTCAATCGCCAGCGGCGGAATGATCGCGTTCACGCGGGAGCCGTCCTTGAGTCGCGCGTCCACCATCGGCGAGACTTCGTCGCAACGGCGGCCGACGGAGGACACAATCTTGTCAATCACGTGCATCAGGTGGGCGTTATCGCGAAAGCTCACGCCGGTCAGCGTCAGCCGTCCTTTTCGCTCGACGTAAACCTGCTTGGGACCATTGATGAGAATGTCGCTGATGAGCGGATCTTTCAGCAACGCCTCAAGCGGACCGAGGCCGAAAGTCTCATCGAGGATCTCGCTGACCAGTTTCTGCTTGTCGTTGTAGTTCAGGAGGACGTTTTGCTGTTCGCAGAGGTTGACAATAACCTGGCGAACTTCTTCGCGTACGTCTTCGCCGCTGCGCTTCGACAGCGCCGTCAGATCAAGCGTCTCGACGAGTTGGCGGTGGATGCGCGTTTTGAGTTCGTAGTATTCGTCGTCCCGGTCGCCGGCCTTCATGGCGGCATTCACGGCCGACGGCGCCTTGGGCGGTGGGCTCTTCAGCGCAGCGACTGCCGCGGACGATGGTCCGTGCGAACCCGGCGCCGAAGGCGACGTCGTCTCAGCGCCAGCGGGCGGCGTGGGTACCTTCAGTGTGGGAATCTTCGAACGACCGAACATGCGCACATCCCCCGAGGTGTGATCGGACCGGATTATTCTGATGCAGCACTCACTGCGGACTCGACCATTTCCATGAGCGCGCTGCGGCCAGGACGCCACAAGCCCCCCTCTTCATCGGCTTAAGATAACCGCGCGTTTGGCTTGCATATCTTCGAAGTTGTCTTGAAAGAGACGACGATTATCGGTCGGCTTCGGTCAGCCGATCGAGGCCGGCGCTGGCATGGGCGGCCCTGCCGTCTCTACATCCTTGCCGGCGGCCTGCCTGCGGAACCATTTATTCAGCAGACCGCCCCGTTTGGTTGCCCCTGTGGCGAATTCCTCGGGGCTGTGCAGCTTCTGCGCGAGACTTCGGATGTCCTGGCGCACCTTGGTGCGATCATGTTCCGACTTGAGCGGCTGTCCGATATTGATGCTCTCGCTGACCGACCTCCAGTCGTCGGCGATCGTGTAATACAGCTTACGATTCAGGATCGTCTCCACCTGATCAATCGTCAGATGGCCCGAGTCACGCCCCAGCCGGTTGCAGAGAAACTGGATTCGATTGGTGTTGTATCCCTGCACCGCCAGCTCCTGAACCATTCGATCCGCATTGCGAACACTGGTCACGAGCAGCTGAATCACGAGCAGGCAGTGATCCGCGGCATCCAAGACACTTCGGCCGCCGGGATCGTGACGCGTCGGCCCGTCCACGACAACATAGGCACAAAGCTCCTGAAGTGTCTGCAAGACGTTGGCACAGTGAGCAGAGGTGATCATCTCCGCCTGGGCAAACGTATGCGGCCGGCGGAGTACGTGCACGCCGGAATCGTGCTTGATCAGGGCCTTCAAAACCATCTGCGGATCGAGTTCTTCCGGCGTGCTGCACAGATCGGACACCGTGAACTGTCCGTGAACGTCGAGCAGCGTCGCGATATGGCCGAAGCGAAAATCGAGATCGACCAGGGCAACCTTCTGATCGGGCCCGACGAGTTCCGCCAGCTCCACGGCGAGATTCGTCGCCAGCGTCGTGCAACCTACGCCGCCTGAACTGCCCATGATGGAGACGAGCTTGCCGGGCTCCTTGCCGCGTGTTTGCGTTCGCACGCATCGAGCAGCCGCCTGCTCAAACTCCTCGCCATTGAGCGGTTTGAGCAAATACTCCTTGACGCCGGCACGCATGGCCGAAAGAACAACGTTGCCATCCGTCTGACTGGACATCGCGAAGATCGGAAGATTGGGTACGACCTCCGCGAGCGGCTTGAGACACTCAATCACCACCAGTGCATTGGGATCGAGGTCCACCAGTAACAGGTCCGCCGGAAATTGAGAGGCCGCCTGGGCAAGAAGACTCGCTTCCTCCAACTCGGCCACGATGCGCATCTGCGGTAACGAAGTCACCACCCGGCGCAGCTCCGGTAGTGTCGACTCGTTGCTCGTATAGAGGATGACTCGAACCGTTTGCGCCATGTCGTAACCAACCGACGGGGAGCGTTTGCCTGCGTGGCCCGACCCCCTCCACCCCTAATGAGGAGCGGCCCGGGCGCGCCGCAACGGCGCGACCGGGCGTATTTGCTACTGCCTTATCGGCCACCGCGACCCCGCTCTTCAGGACTCTCGCGTCGAACCACGGCAGCTTGCCGAGAACGCATCGAGCCCTGGAGCGCGGGTGGCTGCGGCGTCCGAGAAGCGCCCGTTTTACTGGATCAAGCGAACGGGTCGCTTGGTGGCCAGAGTCTCGAAGATTTCCCGGAGCTGATGGACATACAGCGGTTGTCCTGTGACCGGGTCCGGGCTGCTGTCGGCATAGAAGTAGTGTCCTCTGCCGATGTCGGCCATTTCCTGCAACAGGTTCGGATCCACGTCCGCACCCACGCCCACGACGTGCATGGTCATGCCCATGGCCGCAGCGGCGTGTGCACGATCGAGACTGTAATTGGTCGGATTCCATCCGCTCGGCGCCACGTTCGGCTTGCCGTCGGTCATCAGGATGATCACCTTCGCCGCGGATCCACGTGCGCGCGAGGTGCTCAGTTCGTTCATCCCCTGTTGCACACCGCAACCGATGCAGGTCGTCGAGTTGTAGTGACCTGCCTGCATCTGCCGCAGCCGATCCGGTACGGCCTGCAGCGCTTCGGCCGAGGTGACCGTTTCGGTGGGTCCGACGAGGTTGACTTCGTGTCGTCCGTTCGTGGCGAAGATTTCGAGCGAACAATAGTCCTGCGTGTCCAGTTCCACGAGTGTATCAACAAGTGCCTGGACGGCATTCTTCACGGAGTGGAGCGGCTCTTCCGGGCCGTTTTGCAGTTCCGGACATCGACTCTGTCCGGCCTGCTTTTCCATCAAATAATTCACGACGGTCTTGATACCGTAGCGATAACGGAATCGCGAGTCCGTCTGGTTCATCTGCGAACCCGAACCCGTCATGTAAACCAGGTAGTCATCCCAGCTGCCGGCGTTGAACGGCCACGATACCTGCTGCGTCAGCTCGTTGGTATCGACCTTGTTGTCACCGTTGCCCGGGCCACCGTTGTACTTACCTCCGGATTTCTTGCTGCGCCATCCCGCCAGACCGAGGCACACTTTCACACGGTTGTAATACAGGGTCGTGTTGCTGTCGTACTGACCCGACAGGAGCGCGGACCGCTCCGCGGATGAGTAGCCGGCTTCCGTCAGGTTGGAGATGACATCGGCGTGCGTGCATGTACTCGATCGCGGAATATGGTAGAGACCCGGATCGGCTGACGGGTTGTATGAGCCCAGCACGATTTCGTCGCCGAAGCCGGTCATCCAGCCCCAACGCGGACCGCTGCAACCGCCATCGGGTCCCGAAGGATCCGCACCGGGACTGGTATTGCCGCCCTGGCTGTTCGGCGAGCCGGGGCCAGTGCCGGGCTGATCATTGTGATTCGAGGGATTACCCGGCGGCGCAGGGTCGATGCCGTTGCCGACCCCGTTATTTCCTTTTTCGCAGGGTATGGCCAGCCAGATATCTTCCAGGTTGATCTGCACGCCCGGCCGCGACGTGCCGTCCGCCTCCGAGGTGTAACTTTGATGGTGCCGCAGTTCGCTGTCATCGTTCATGGACCCGGACAGGTCGATGACCACAGCAATATCGCGCAGGGTGAGCATCGCCGTCGCGCTGGCACGCAGGCGAGCGCCTTCCATGCCAAGAGTCTTTCCGAATGCGAGCGAGACCGGTCCATCGGCGACCGTATGATCTCGCTTGAGCGTCACACGTACGGCATCGAAGGGCGGCTCGTTCGGCACGAAATCGAACCGATCGCCGTTGAGTACGGCGTGGCCGAGTACGACGTCCGATTCGATCAGTGAGGCCGATTGTCCGGCGATGTTGTTGAGACTGGCGAAGGTCGCGGCCTCAGCGACCGTGTGCGCGGCAGCGTTGCTCGTGGAGCCGAGCTGCGACGCAGCAGCCAGTGCGGCGGCGTCCGCGGCGCTTTGCAGCTCCTGCTTCGCCGCGTACATCAGGCCGGTGTCAACCGCCAGCGCGGCTACACCCAGCCCGACCGCACCACCGAAGATGACGGTCTGCGTCAGGATCGTTGCGCGTCTTTTTGTGCTTAGGTAGGTCTTCCGGAATGAGTACATCGCTTGCCCTCCTGGGAGTAATCTGCGTGGCGACCAAGACACACTGGGCGCCGCGCGGCGTCTCCGGCTGTCCGTTGGGTTCGCCCCGCAGCCTCGTTCAGAGCGGCCAGCGGGAGCTTTCTGATGGTGCCATTGCGACCGGCAATGGCGTTGGTGCGGTTCGGTACACGGCCTACCGCGTACCTTGCATCACCTGGCTTGTTTCATTCAAAGTCCGCGAAACCCCATGATCCGCGGAGCGTCAGCGGCGAGTTCGGCCAACCGGCTGAACTCAGCGCGGGCGGCGTATTCACCGGGGCCTCCTCGCGCGGCACGCGCTCGATCGTCGGCGCGGTTCGCGGAGTGCCTTCAAGCTGTCCCAATGCGAATAACTGATAATCGTCAGGATGTCCCATTTCCGTGCCCGGCGGAGGCGGAACCTGCTGCGGATCCAGCGGCTCCACGAGCTGCGGTGTCACCAGGACGACCAGCTCCGTGTTGTTTCGCTGATACTGCACGGA
This sequence comes from uncultured Planctomycetaceae bacterium, assembly GCA_964385225.1. GTDB lineage: Bacteria > Planctomycetota > Phycisphaerae > UBA1845 > UTPLA1 > UTPLA1. The sequence continues at coordinate 157,645 of CAYLOE010000011.1, read as the reverse complement.
GCTGAAGAGCGAACCGAGAACGGGAAGATCGCCCAGGCCGGGTATCTTCTCGGAGACCGCCTGCACACGCTCGCTCAGCAATCCGGCGATCGCGAAGGTCTGTCCGTTGCCGCATTCGATCGTCGATTCGACTCGGCGCGTCGTGAAGGTGAAGAGCGGCAGACCGCCCGGCAGCGCCGTACCGGGAATCGCGTCGCTGACTTCGCTCATGACGTGCAACCGGACGATCTGTCCGGCCATGACGGTCGGGGTGAATGCGAGTCGCACCCCGAATTCCTTGTATTCAATGGTGATCGCGCCGGCGACCGCGCCACCCTGGGTCACAGGAATCGGCACTTCGCCGCCGGCGAGAAACGTGGCCGTCTGACCACTGATGGCCACCAGATTCGGTTCCGCAAGCACGCGGGCCAGCGAATTTTGCCGCAGGGCCTGCATGAACACCTGAAACTCCGCCCGCGGAAAGCCGAACGTGAGGTTCGTGTTCGCGCCGTTTGCGGTGGCAGCCACGGAATACGTAAGCTGGCCAGCCGGATTCGGCGCGAGGATATTCTGCAGGCCATTCGACGAGAAAACGGTCGGGTTAAGCTGGGCGACATTGTTGGCGAAGAAAACGTCCCGCGACCAGTCCGATGCGCCGATGGCCCAGTTGAAGCCGAGTTGACGAATGGCTTCCTTGTTTACCTCCGCGACCACGACACGAAGCATGGTCTGCTGCACCCCAACGACGCTGAGCTGATTCCGCACGACGCCGCCCTGATACAGCGAAGCGATCTCCGTGATGCGCTCCGCACTCTGTGCGTCCGGTACGGTGCCGGACAAGACAATGACACCGTTGACGCTGCGAGGCAGGACACGTGCTGTCGGCGATACCCTTCGGATGGCCTCGAGCAGAATCGACAGATCATGTTCGACGTTGATCGAGAAGACGCGCTGCTGCTCCCCGAACCAGAGGATCATCTGGGTCGCGCCGAAGTTTCGACCGGTCACGATCACGCGCGTCGGCGAAACGACGAAAATCTCGGCAATATTTGGATCGGCAATCTCCGCCCGGTCGCAACGTGCCTTGAGATCCACGACCGCCGAGCTGTTTCGTGAAACAATGATCGGCCGGGCCTTGTGACTCTGCACATCGACGGCGGCTATCAGATCGACTTCGCCGCCGGCGACCGCACCGCCCGACGCAGCCGCCCCGCCTTGGGGCTGCAAGCTGCTGGCGAGCGCGAGCGCGGGCTCTGCCGGAATCGACTGGGGCGCCGCTTCGGCGTCCGGTTGCTCAACGGTCGCGGGCTGATTGGCGCGGACCACGCGATGATCGCGATCGGCCGATGCCCACATCATGGGTTCATCGGAGATGGCCATCGCCCGATTGGCCAGGACACGGCACGTCGTGTCCACGATCGGCGAGGCAAGGCCGGACCCTGCCTGCGCGACGCCTGGGACCAGACCGGCGATCAGAGCGACGAGCGCCAGATCACAGCGCCATCCCCGGCGTTCGCGAAGGCCGAGCATCGTACAAGGACAGCCGGCCGCACTCTTCCGTGAGGCGGCGGCGTCCGGCGAAACGGTTCCATCCGTGGGAGCGATCATTCATTTACCTCCGACGTTGAGGAGTTGGGTGTATTGGCGGGGCCCTTGGGCGACGGATACCGGCCGACTTGCACATTCTGTGAGCTGCCAGGTCCGCTTCGTTCCACAAGGCCCGAATCATCGAACACAAGTCGTTCGAGTTCGTCACCGTGGAGAACTTCGACGACGTATTTATTCGTAGGAGCTTGCGCGACGGATTCAGCGGGCGCACTCGGCATCAACTGGTTTTCCAGCGAGGTCTGGAAGAGTTTCGTCCAGAACGACTCGCCCGACTCCTCGTTGTTGCCGCGAAGTGCCAGTCGAACCTTCTGGCTCCGGCCGGCGGTATGGCTGTTGAGAATCTGAACCTCATGCGGCTGGAGGAAGAGTGTCACGGACTTGGTGATCCGCGTGCTCTTGCCGTCGGAGCCGACTTCGCTCAGCGACTGGCCGACCGCGCCGATCTCCACGTTTGTCAGAATGAGCTTGCTGACACCGTCACGCTCGGACACGGTGGACACATCGACCCGGCTTCCAGGCGTGATAAAGCCCGCGACCGAGGATTCCTCGGTGACGCTCACACTGACTGCCCGATGCCCCTGCGGAATGATGGCCCGCAAACCCGGCTCCGAGCCGGGCGGCGCGAGCATTCCATTCGTGATCGGCACACCCGGCGCGACGGTCATACTGGTGACGCGACCGACCAGGTTCTTGACGTCGGTGAAGGAATTCGACGGGACGAGCGCGACCGGCACGCGTGCCGTACTGATCATCGATTCGGTGATCCGCGTTGCCACTTCGATCTGCTTGGCGCTGACGCAGACGACCGTTTCAAGACCCTGGGCGCCCTTGGCCTTCTGGACGAGGTCCAGTCCCATCTTGATGGCGAAGAAGCCGACGCCCAGGCCGATGACCAGCGGTATGATTGTTTTCGGTTTCATTCCATCACGTCCGTTCTCGAAGCGTCGCCGTGCGGCGCGTCGGGTTTACGGTCTTACAGCTCGATTCCGCCGCCCTGCCCGTCTGAACCGGTATCGATTCCTTCGCGGCGCATGGTTGTTCGTGCGGTGATATCGAAGGAGCCGCCGCCCATGAGCTGGCCGGTAAAACCGACCCGATCAAACGGCATGCGAACTTCGACCCAGACTTCCACATCCGTCGGGCCGACCGAGCTGATGTTGCTCGTCGTCGAGTATCCACTGAGATTCGCGGCGCCCATGGAGGCATCCACGGCGTTCTGCACGCTGCCCATGTCACCACCGGGCAAGGCCGCGGCACGGGCGCCTTCGCGCGCCGCCAGCGTGACCGTCTGTTTGACCATGAAGGCGTAGCCCACCTCGATCATGCCGAACATCGACAGGATCATGAGCGGAGCGACCACGGCGGCCTCGACGACCGCGGCACCACGACGAGCAAATTTTCTACGGTTTGTATTCATAGCACTTCCCACCATCCGGAGTACTTGGCCAAAATCACCACCGTCGTACCGAGGGCCAGCGGGATCGCGTACGGCATTTTTCCTGCCTGACCCGCAAGCTGCCCCACCGAACCGAAATCACTCAGTGCCGTTCGCACTGAGCTGCACTTGGTCACCAGGAGGCCCACGTTGAACGCGGACTGTCGCCAGCGGCCGCGCGCCGCGATCATGCACAGCGCGATGACACCGCCGATCAACCCGCCGACCGCCACGGCATACAGCGTGAGCTGCGGGCCGAGCCAGGCGCCGAGGGCCGCCATGAACTTCACATCGCCGGCGCCCATGCCACGTACCAGCCACAGGCCGATCAGCAGCCCGAACCCGACGAGCATTCCCGCCGTGGCGTGCCACAAGCCCGCCCATCCGGCGAGCCATGCGTGGACCGACAATCCGCCGACGGCCAGAATGACATTCAGCCAGTTGGGAACGCGATGCGTGCGATAGTCGTTCCAGCCCGCGAAACACATCGCAGGAACGAGCACCGCAAACATCCACAAACCCAAGCCGGCCTGACTCATCACCACACCTTTTCCATTTTCACCACGTCGGCCTCTCGGCCGGGGCGCAGCGATTGATCTTAAGAAACGCGCCCGACGGGCGCGGCTGGATGCCGCTGCCCGTCGAGCCGCATTTACGGTCAGGCGAAGTCGCCACCCGGCGCCGTCGCCTCGTGCCGGACCTTACGGCATTGCGCCTTCGATGTCGGCGAAGGTCGCCGAGACCTTGGTGCCCAGCGCGCTAATCGCGCCCAGGGCGATCACGATAATCAGCGCGAGCATCACGGCGTACTCCGTCGCGGTCGCGCCATCTTCCTCAGCGAAAAACGACTTCACTCGATTGACCAAAGCGTTCATAACTTCTCCTCTCCTGCAGGGAACGGACGCTGTCCCCAAAGCGGTCAGGCCAAGATCCGGCTTCCTGCCGGGCCTCGTGCCCTTTCCAATTTTCCCCCCAACGCGAGGGGAAACTTTTCCGACAGCGTCCGTTCTGTCGAATCCGAAACGCATAGCCATTGCCTGCCTGGAAAGCCCCGGAGGGCACGCCGCGCAGACTCTGACGCGTCTTTTGATGTGGCGAAGACGATCCCTGCCGCGATGCTCCAAGGGCGGCAGGCCTGCGAATTGCGGCGGCGCGAGAGCATTCCCGATGCGCCGCCAAACCCCTCTGCGATCGTCGTCCCCGAACCGCCGATGGGCCGGGGCTTCTCGCGGGCTTGGAGATTGATTCTACCCGCGCGATCGACCGGGCCTTCGCCACCTTACCAGCACTATCATCGGCGAAGGCCAATTTCAGCATAAGAAACAACGATCGCCCGGGCAAACCGTCCTCACAATATTGAAAAAGAATAATCATGATCGGACGCACACAAACGGTCGGCGATACTGGCAATACTGATAATAAGTATCGGTACGATGGCTTGCTCAAGGTTCGGACAACTTTCAACCGTTATCCGACGATCCGGATCGCCGCGCAAAATTTTCGCTTTTGCTCGCTGTGCCACGAACATGACATGACATTCTCGCGCCTTCGCGCGAATTCTGCGCAGCGCCCGCACAGGCCGCGCAATATCGGCGCACGCTTCAAACAACCACGGCTACGCGGCCTTCTCGGAAGCAGCAGTCCACTGCATCGAATGGATGGATGAGCCCTGCGACGCAGGGGCCTAAGGCGACTTCCAGCTCGGCTTGAGTTGCCAGTCGGGATCGTGCTCGACGCGATCGACGAAGAGGCCGTCAGGATCGAACGTTTCGCGCCACCAGGAGCCAAACGATTCGAGCACCTGCTCACGCGGACCGCTGCCGCCTGCTCGCGGGGCGCCCTGCATCTGGTCCGCCAGAAATGTCGGCCATCGTCCCAAAGAAAGGGTCAGATTCAGGCCCTCTCCGCCGCGCAGAATCTGCGCCGTCTGGGCCATCTTCTGTTCACCGCCGAGTTGCAATCGCACTTGCGGCGGCTGCCGGCCCACGCCCACGGGAATTCCCCGGCCCTTCCACTCGCCTCGCATCCATTTTGCAAAGTGCTCCTCCGCGCCGTCCTTCGGAATCGGGTCCTCATCCAGCGCCAGGATCAAATCGCCCTCGCGGACGTCGATCTCAAGCGGCACGCCCTTGATGTCCGTCAGCAGGATGCCCCCCACCCCGGGCGGGACACGCGCGTCATCCTCGTTCGTCCGTGCCTCGTACTTCACCGTCTGAATCGCATCCGGCCGAAAGGGCGATCGCTCGTGTGCCACAAGTTTGACACCCTTGCCGCCGCGCAAAACCGACACCTCGCAGCGTGTGCCCCGGGTCTGTTCGGAAATCCACCGCGTGAACTCCAGCGCCGGATACTCCAGCGTGGACGCCTTGCCGTTCAGCGACGTCAGCATGTCGCCGCTCTGCAAACCGGCCTCCTGCGCGCTGGACGGCTTGAAGACATCGGTAATGAGCAGCGCTGTCGCCCAGCCCGGCACACGCGCGTCCTGCGATTCCACCACCGCCATGGCGCGGTGCGAGATGCCCAGAAATGCACGCGGCGGACCCAGTCGTTCCGTCAGATAGATCTCAAGAGCGATCTGGCGAATCCGCCGACGAACTTCGTAATACCGCGTCTGACGAAAGACCTGCCGCAACGGAACATAACACTCCGGTCCCATCTCCCCCAGCAGCACCGCCGCCGAGTCACGCTTACCGCCGTTCGGGCTCGACAAGTCCTCAATCAAGGAAGCGATTTGTGACGGCTCGGCGGGGGCCTTCGGCGTCGACGTGTTCGCCGGCTGCGCCTCGTGCTGAGCAAGCAGGACAACGGCAAACAGCTGGATAACGACTGAGCAGGTCATTCGTCGATGCTCCGTAGGATGCTTCCTGCCCGTCAGGAAGCGTTGGATTCATGGGCATTCTATCTGCAAAACAGCCCTCGGCCCACCCGAACCGCAAACGACGACCCGCATCGCATCTCAAACACGCCAAGCTCCCCGGGTTACAATACCGTCTATGGCCCGGTTCGACTTTTATCGTGTGAAACAAGAGGCCCAGCAGACGCTCGGCGAGCGCCTCCGCAGAATACGAACCGAACAGCGGCTCACCCAATCCGAACTCGCCGAGAAGGCAAACGTCAATCAGGGACACCTCTCATCCGTCGAGCGAGGCGAGCATTACCCGCGACCAGACACCCTGCGGGCTCTCGCCGTCGCCCTGGGCGTCCCTGAGGCCGTCCTGCTGGGCGAGGGAGAAGGCCACGACGCTCCACAAGCCCTGGATACCCGCGAGTTGCCCCTGTTCGGCACCATCCCTAACGGCCCCCCCTCGGACTCGCAGGAACAGCTCGAGATGTTCCCCGTGCTTCGTCACCTCTGGCAGCCGGACCGTTACTGCCTCCGCTGCGAATTCGATTCGATGGAGCCGACCCTGCGACGCGGCGACATCATCCTCGTCGATTACCGGCCCGGCGTGGACCCGGACTTCGTGCAGGGGCGCATCTGTGCCTGCCTTGTCGATGGCCGACCCACGCTCAAGCGAGTCAGCATCGAGGGCAGCGCCGGCGCTCGGCTTGTCATCCTTCGCGGAGACAATCCTCACGTCCCGCCCGTCGTCATCGACCACACGCGGGAGTTCTCCATCCAGGGAATCGCCGTCTGCCTCGTCAGCCGAGAGCTTTAAGCGTGCAAGAAGTAAGTGGTGAGATTCCCGCGAGACCGTGCATTACCCCTCGCGGGTAGCGACGTGCCGACGGGGCGTACTCGCAAGACGGGTGCGGACTATTTGCGACCCGTGGGAGCCGTACCGGCCTTCTGTCGCTGAGCGATCGTCGGCAAGCTCTCCAATCGCTGCTTGAGTTCCTCAAACATCGCATCCTGCGGGCGATTCAGGTTCTTCAATTCCTCGGTACGGGCCTTCGCATCCGTCATCAATTCCACGCGGGCGAAGTCCTCCGCACGGCTGGCACGATACTGATACGCCCGACGGCGAAGGTCGGAGAGAATCGACCGGGCATTCGTCGCCTGGCTCTCGTCGAATTCGTACTTCGCGGCGACGGTCAGGACATATTTCTCCCACTCATCGAGCGGCGGGGCGGGCGGCGGCGGCGGGACGGGCTGGGCCTGCTGCGGCTGCTTAGTAGCCGGTGGCTGCTCGGGTGTTACTGTGGGCCTCGGCGGGGAAATGGGTTTCGGTTGCTGGGCCGTTTGCTGCGGCTGAGCGGCGGGCTGCTGTGCACGCACCGGATCGGGCTGCGGGATGGGCGGCGGTGCGTATTGAGGAACCCCGTCGTGCCCGGCCTCGCGCTCGGAGCTGCGCTTCGGAGACATCGGCTCGGCATAGGGCTTCATTCGCTCAAGGCGGTCGCGGGCTTCGGCAACCTCGACAATATCCGCCGACGGAACGGGCCTTCCATACATTGCCGGCACTTCCGCCGTCATGGAAGCCGCCTCGCGCGTCAACGTGCTCTTCAACGAAGATCGCATCTCTGCGTCATGTTCCTGGGTCGACATCCGAAGCAGATGCCGCTGGCGAAGCTCTTCAAATCGAGCGCGGCCCTGCGCGGCGACGGGAGGCGGCAATCGTTCCTCAAGCCAGCCGGCAACCTGCAAGTCGTTCAAAGGCATCGAGTTCGTCTGGGACATTAAACGGTCGTTAAGCTGCTGAACCAGCGGGGAATCCTCATCATCCGCCGGCGTGCCGGACTCCTCGAGCTGCTTGAGCAGATCGGCCATCTCGCGATCCGACTGCTGATCGTGCTCCCATTGCAACAGCAGCCGGTTCTGCATCTCCTGCCGAAGCGTTGCCAGCCCGTCGGCATCCAGGTTATACGCGGATTCCATGAGCGTGAGTTGTCGATCAATCTCAAACTCCCACGAGTCGATCCAGCTCTGGTCAATATGTTCCAGCCCCGGTGGCGCTGCCGGCACGGGCGCCGACAGAACTCCCAGCATCGCAAACAAGGCGACGGCAAGACTGAAAAGGGGGCGGACGGTCAGCCGGGTTGCGAACCGCGAGGCACGATCGGGAAGCGGATATTTCATCAAGTCCAACATGGCAACGACGTCCTCCGAATACGACGGGTCCTACGCTCGACCACCCTTATTATACACGTAGAGACCGTGGTGCGTCTCGGGGCAATAACCAACGAGGTTGGCGAATTCCTACGTTGCATCGTCCGCGATCGTAATTAACCCACGGCAGGCATGCCGCGGGCTTACAAACCGCGAAGAACGATCGGCAGCGATCCGCGGCAGTCCAAGAGCGTTGATTCTATTCTCCTCGCTGGCTCCTGCGTATAAAAACAGACGGTCGATCGCACTGGGCGACCGACCGTCTGGATTATTCAAACTCAGGACTGTTGTCGATCGGGCTTAAAGCCGGATCGCAAGAGTCTTCTTACCGGCGTCGGCGGACGAGGGTCAGCAGGCCAAGGCCGAGCAGACCGATCGTGGCGGGCTCCGGAACGTTGTTGATGACGAGGATCGGGTTCGACTGAGCATTGTCGGGCCAGAACTGATCATTCGAACCAACACCTGCCGGATTGCCACCGATCTGAACAATCGAGTGGCCGGACGGAAGGTCTGAACCACCGAACTCGCCGAAGCCAACTCCAGCGAAGATTGCGGAGGACTGGAATTCACCGGGCTGCTTGTTCTTCGAGAGGACAAACGTCATGAGGACGTAAGTGCCAGCAGGTGCACCACCAGGAGTCAGGTTGCTTCCGCCTGCATTCCAAATCAGCGGGAAACCTTCCTCGTTGATGAGCGGATCCGCAGTGCTCGTTGCCAGCGCGTTAGTTATCTGATTGATTTCCTTGATGAGGAACTTGCCATCGTCTGCCGGATCGAGCGTGCCGATGTCGAGCGACCAGCCAAAGGCACCGTTGTTGAACGTCTGATAGAAAACGGTGACGAGCCACTCGCAGCGAAGGCCTTGCGTGACATCACAGTCGACCTTCAGACCTCGACCCACGCCGGTACCATTGAGACCGTCGCTCGTGGCATTCGTCGTCGTTGCCTGGGCTTCGAACCAGACAACGCCTTCGGCCTGAGCCATTGTGGACACCGCGAGCGACAGGGCTGCGGCCAGCGAAAGAATCTTGACAGCTTTCATTTTTTCCATCTCCTTCTCAAAGAGTCTTTGAGTTTTAGTTTCTTTCCCGCTCTCTTCCCCGCCACCGCCGCCTCAGGTTCCCCTTGGCCGACGGCCGCAATCGGAAGTTCTAATACGAGAATACTTGACTTCTTTTCACTCCTGTGGGCTGCCTTATGCAACCCATCACGCTATCCAGTCTATCAGGTTCGGCTCTCCGATTCAAGGCCCCCGGGCCACTTTTTTTATGACCCGGGGACCGAATCTTAAACCGGAGCACACCCTACTTTACGGGCAGTGAATCGGTGCAAAGCTTCCAACCGACCGAGCCGCAAGGAAAGCAGCACTGTCAGCACTGGTGGTCGTGTTGGAGTTATTGAAGTCACCGGCATACACCTGGAGGTGTGAGTCGGCGGCCGCAGCTACAGCGGCTGTATGGGCGCTGTTATCGGCGGTCGAGACCTGACCGTCGCCGTTGTAGTCACCCTTGACGCGGATCTCGATAACCGCATCCGGAAGGGCCGAGACGGCGCCCGCCTGGCTACCGCTGACCGTCGGAAGTTCAGGGGTGGCTCCATTGTAGCCAAAGCTGATCTGCTCGACCGGGGGATTGTCGCCGCCGGTTTCGAAGACGCGAGCGACCAGCAGATTGTTGACCTTGAGGTGAACGTTGTAGCTCGACTTCAGAGCATGAGCGGGCAGGCCATCAACGAGACCGCCGCCTACGCAGTTTCGGCTACCCGCGACGATATCCAGCCGACCGACGCGGTACGGAATATCCGTCGCGCCCGACGGTCGGGGCGTGATACCCAGCGCGGCGTTGTAAGTCGGACCTGCTTCGACCGGAACGCGGACGGCCTTGGCGCCGGCCCAGCTCGGCGGATCGCCGGCGACGACCGCACCATCGACCTTGTCGTCCCAGACCAGCGGCTGGCCGCCGGTGATCGAGTTGCGCACCGTGCCGTCGTTAGCAAGCTGGAAATTGATCGAATTGATTCGAGTTCGAAGGTCGCCCGGTACGACGGGCGTTAGGCCGAGGTCCAGGCCGAGCGAAGCGATGACATCGCCCGTTCCATCGGGATCGTCATTCACGTCCATGTAGACCCAGAGACTGGCCGTGCTGGTGTCGCTGTCGCCGTCATGATTCGGAAACGTCGGACCATTCGGCGGAGAAATCAGGGTAAGGTGGCGGTTCAAGTTCCGCTTGCCTTCCATACGAACGATCTGACCCGCGCCACGGCGGCCGGCATTGATGCCGGACTGAATGTACGGGTTGTTGAACTGTGTACCAAGACTACCACCGGTAATGCTGTTGATGCCGCTGGCTGCATTGTTCGGCCGAGCGTCCATCCAGATCACCGATTCCTGGCCGAGCGAGACCGAGGCGAACATCGCCACTACGGCCGTGCTCATTAAAATTGCACTCTTCTTCATGGTTTCATTCTCCCTGCTCGTTGACGAGCAACTTCACTTACTACTTTTCGACGGATCGCTTCGTTGCCATCCGCCGCCGGACCCTTCGCCTACCGGGGCGTGAAGGTCGCTCGTGACACGTCCTACGCAATTCTTTTACTTCGCCGCCCGCGTACACCCGCGAACGCTCGAAGCGACGCTTGCTTCGCGGCTCTGCATGGCCGCTTTCGCGTCGATGTCAACCGCATGGCGCCTTCGCCAGCCGGAACCGAACTGCTCACCGAAAGAGCTTCGTCCCATCCCACGCTTCGGTCAGCGCTCTGCGATCGTGCGGCGCTCTTTCGCGATCAGCATCGATCCGATCTTCACCATGGCCTGCACGAGGCATCGATCGGGTGCTCTTGCGGATCACCCAAGGCAACCTCGATAGGCCGCCGGCTGCAAACTCTCTTGCAAAGAGCTCGCGCCATCGGGCCTAACCATGGCGACGATCCGGTCAGCATGCTCACCGGAAAACCGCCCTTGAGAACCCGGCGAGAGTGCCCTTGAGAAGGCACCGACGCACAGACCGACTGCACGGTCTGGACTCTCAACACTCATGCTACCCGATCCGGGGAGGCCTTTTCAAGGGCCGCGAAGGCAAAAATTGGGAAATCTCACCCAATATTAACCTCTTCTACCGACCGGGCTTACCCGCCGGACAGGGTCTTCACGGACGGTTAGTCCGTCCCGGCAGGATGCTCGAGAAGGGATGCAAAGCCCGGCACGCACACCGGCCTCGCCGCCCTTCCACAGAATGAAACAGGCGGGAAGACCCCAATAATTCCGCCTGTTCATCTTTTTGAAGCGAATTCGTAGCTCAAAGCGTCACCCCTCGCCGGTGACGGCGCGACGATCCAAACAGACTGCCTGCAAGCTCGCCATCAGATCATAGGCCGGACATGACGGTGAGGTCGTATTATCTTTAATCATTTACATACAGTGATTTATAGACACATATTGATTTTTACCAATTCGCGTGTTATCTTATGCATGTTAGGTATCTGTTTGGTATTTTCCAAAGTCCAGCTCTCAATACGATCCAGGAGGAATCGATGCAAACCCAATCCTGTCGTCCAACTCGCGTCCGCATTCGGGTCATCCGCGAGCCCGCCTACGTGCCCATGACCCCGCGAAAGCGGGAAATCTGCCTCAATTTCGGCATCCCACCCCGTGAGGAGCCACGAACCATCGCCGACGGGGTCTGCCTGGACCTGCGACCGGCGTCCATCCTGCTGATCGCCGGGCCGTCCGGCAGCGGAAAGAGTTCTGTCCTTGCGAGCATCGCCGAGCAGATCGAATCGCCCATCTGGGTAGGCCGCGGCTATCCGTCGTCGGACCGGCCAGTGATCGACGCGGTCGCCCCTCGACAACCGCTGGCAACGGCGATGGAGATTCTCACCGCCTGCGGCCTGGGGGAGCCGCGCCTGTGGATTCGAAAATTCGCCGACCTTTCCGACGGGGAGAAATTTCGGGCATCGCTTGCCCGGGCCGTGGGCCGGGCGATGGCCATCGGCCGCGGCACACCGATCCTCTGCGATGAGTTCACCGCCCTTCTGCACCGCCGCGCCGCGCGGGCCGTCGCCCACAACCTTCGCAAGCTCGTTACCCGTCACGGCCTGACCCTCATCGTCGCAACGACGCACGACGACGTGATCGAGGACCTTCAGCCGGATGACACGCTTCGCCTCGGCGGGCTGGAGCCGGCGATGGCGCGCCGCACCCCTCGTGACAAGGCAGTGACACTCCGCCGCCGTGCGACCATCGAGCCGGGCAGCGTGCGCGACTATCGGCTCTTTTCACCGATGCACTACCGCAACCGCGACGGGCTGGGCTTCGTGGACAAGGTCTTTCTTCTGCGCGAGGCGCCGAAGGCCGAACCGCTGGGCATCCTGGTCTTCGCCCATGCGCCGCGCGAGCTGGCCCTTCGCAACCGCGCCACCCGGGGACGCTTCGTGCGCAACATGCGCCGGCTCAACCGGGAGCTGCGCATCCTGCGCAGACTCGTCATGCACCCGGACGTGCGCGGCTGCGGCCTGGGACACTGGTTTGTGCGGCACACACTGCCGCGCGTGGGCGTGCGATTTGTGGAATGTCTCGCGGTGATGGGCGCGGTGAACCCCGTCTTCGAACGCGCCGGGATGAAGCGGATCGGCCGTTGCCCGCTGCCGGCGGGACGGATGAAGCTGCTCGAACGCCTTCGCGAGATGAAGCTGGACCCTTTCAGCCCGGACTTCTCGCAAAAGGTGTCGCGCTATCCGCGTGTGCGAGCGATGGTGGAAAAGACGCTGCTGAACTATGTGGCGGCGATGCACGGCGGGGCGCATTATCAGGTGCGCGGCCGTGATTCGCTGGAGCTCACGCGGGCATTTCGCCAACTCATCGGCGACCCGCCGGTTTATTACTTGTGGGATCGGGAGGATGAATATCCGACGGCGTCCTGCGCAACCGACCGCGGAAACCCGCACGGCCCGCCGACCGATGAAGGCGACCGCCAGCCGACCCGCAGAAAGCGTCGCCACTTCGACCGTCAAAACCCCGGCAAAAGCGCGGCGTAGATAATGATTGGCAGATAGCCGCCCCGTCGCGCTCCATCAGCGTGAATAGTAATCATTACACCGCCGCGCCGACCTGGAACGATAGCTGCTCAAGCTGCACCGCAAGATCGACAGCGGAGACGGCGACGTCGCCAGACACGTTGAGATTCACCGGCGCGAAATTCAGCAGTCCGCGGACGCCGGCGGACATCAGCACATCCGCCACGCCCTGCGCGGACTCCGCCGGGACTGCGACGATCGCGAGGCGAATGTCCTTCTCCTTGACCGCCGCGGGAATCTCGTCGACCGGCTGAATCAACAACCCCGGCACACCGCTGAGCGGCCGACCGACCTTCGTCGGGTCGTCATCGAAAACAGCCACCAACCGGAAGCCCTTGCGGGCGAAACCGCGATAGGCCGAGAGCGCCGTGCCGAGATTGCCCGCGCCGACAAGCAGCACGTTCCAGGTGCGGTCCGTTCCGAGGATGTGTCGGATGCGCGTGGTGAGTTCTTCGACGTCGTAGCCGATGCCGGGCTGACCGAACTGACCGAAGTAGGCGAGGTCCTTGCGAATCTGGGTCGGCGTAAGCTTGAGCGCCTCGCCAAGCTGCTTGGAGGAGACGGTGCGCTGGTCGTTTCGCAGGAGGGCCTCCAGCTCACGCAGATAGATGCTGAGCCGGCGGACTGCCGGTGCGGGAATGGCTGTGGATTTCATGGAAAGACCCCATTCCAAGCCGAAGGAACACCTACAGGACAATGGAGTGATAATATCCCGGATGCGGTGTTTACTCAAGCGTCGACCGAGCGGACAATCCTCATAACATCCGCTGCGCCAACGTTTTTGCTCGCGCCGCACTTGACACGATGCGCCGCGCCCTGATACGGTTTGATATAGCAGACAAGGGGCGGACGAGCGACATCGAACCCGAAGTGCCCTGTACCGCCGAATCGTCAACCTGCACCATGCGAGTTCCCACCCTCAGGAGCGTCCAGCGAATGTCAGCCGCCAGCGGACCTCCGAATATCCAGGCCACGAAGATGCAACGTTTGCTAATAGCTTGCTTCGCGATCGCCACTTTTCTCGCCCCCGCTGCGCCCGCCCGCGCGCAGGACCCGCTCGAACCGCTCATGAAGCAGGACAAACTGACGCGCGGTCAGCGGGCTACCATGGAGGCCGAACTTTCCCTGCGGGCGAATCGACTGCGCGATGCGGGAACGAATGCTCAACTCCGCACGGAAGCTCGGGATCGCATCCTCAAGACCGCGGCGACTTCGGGAGCCACCCAGGGCTCGCTCGACGCCTATGCCGAAATCTGTGCCGGTGAGTTGAGCGGCATCACAGGCGCCGAATTGCTCGAGACCGCAATGGAAGCGGTGATGATCCTCTCACAGCTCAACAACGCCCAGACCGTCGATGCCCTCGCGGCCGGGCTTCGCTCGCGACATGCGGCCGTGCGGCTGATGTCCGCCCGGTCGATTCAGCGACTGCACGACCTCATCAAGGACGATCAGAAGAAATGCAGCGCCGTGCTTCGCGCGCTGGGCCGCGCCGGCGCAAGAGAGCCGGACGAACACGTGCTGCGCGTTACCTATCAGGCCGTGGACTTCAAGTCGAGCGTGCGTAATTTCAAGTTTGCCGACCTGTCCGCGAAAGCCCTGACCGAGATATTTCAGGGACGGCTGGAACAGCTCGACGGCGGCAGCCGAGATGAAATGCGCGACGAATATGGCATCGAGGCCGCGGCGCGATGCTACGCCGACGGCAGTCGAGACGACAAAGCCAAACTCATCGGCTCGCTCGCCCGCTTCATGGAGCACACGCTCGCTCGATACTTCGACCCTGACATGGCGGCCGAGTCGCTCACCGCGGTCGTCCGCTACATCGGCCGGATTGAGGATGTCCTCCACGAGATGGCCAAGGCCTCAAACGTCACACTCTCCTGCGAACGCCTGAAACTCAATCCACGATCCGCCGACAAGCAGGACCAGGATGCCGCATCGCGGGCGGCGATCGAATGCATCTTCACCGCCCTCCGCGGCGAACCGTGGAAGATCCGATAGGGCCCCCACCACGGGCATTTCGAGAACAACGGCCTACCCAATTCACAGGCCCATTCGGACCGGGAATCTCCGCTTTATCTGGTGGCGGCTCGGACCCAGCTTCCGGGCGTGAGTCTTGCCTCATCCCTCCGTTCTGTGTAATTGTGCCCAACTCCCCGCACGGACGAGGCGTGTTCGCGGCGGTCGCCTGATACCGTTGGCTCGACCCCTGAATCAGACCTGGCCGACCAAGAGATGAAGAGGAAGCTGTACCGAGCAATGATGAGTCATGAAACACCAGTCATGCGGCGGCGGCCGGTTACCGGCATCGTTGCGGCCATTTGTTGTGTTGGCGGCCTGTGCGCCGCGCTGCTTGCGAAGGATCCACTCGCACTGATTCCGGCGGATGCACCCTGCGTTGTCGTTCTACCGAATCTCGCGTCCACGACAGCCAAGGCCAGCGCCCTTGCAAAAAAAATCAAGCCCGACATCGATGCCTACTGCGTCGAAGCGTTCGGAGAGGACATCAATCTGTCCCCGGGCGGATGGGACACCGCTTCGCCGGTCGTCCTGATTCTCACCCGGCCCGAGTTCGACAAGTCTTCCCTGCTCGTCGCATTCAAGCCGAAGAATACGAAAAACCTGATCGTCAAAGCCGGTATCAAGGAGGAAATGCCGGGCCGTTGCGATTGTCCGGTCGGTCCGTGCTGGATCATGGTGCGCGGCGATGTCGCCTTCGCCGCGCAGAAGCGCAGTGCCTTTCGCATCATCAAAGATTTCGAGAGCGGTCGCTCCTTCGCGGACACGATGGACTCCACCGAGCGGAAGATGCTCGAAGACGGCGATGTGTTCGTTCGCGTGAACATGTCCCGCTGGCGAGAGAAGATCATGGCGCCCTTCGCCCTCGTCTCTCAGATGATCAGTCTCGGCATCACGGCGGAGGCCGATCCCGAGCATCTGGAGGCCTCGCAGGCGATGGCGAGCTGGTTCATCCGCGGGCTTCAGACGGTCATCGAACAGATGGACTCGATCACGCTCTCCGGCGAACTGACGGAAAATTCGCTTCGCTTCACGCACCATCATCGCTTCGCCACGGGGAAGACCGTCGCGACGTATCTCGGCTCGGTTACCAACGAACGAAAAGACCGAATGGCGCTGCTCCCGGATCGGCCCTTCTGGATTGCCATGGCCTCCAACTGGGTGTGCCCGCCGGAACAATCCCTGTCGACTCGCATCACCGAGTACATCATGAACTTCGAGCCGATCGGCGAGAAGATGAAACCCGACAAACACGACCGGCTCATTGAAAACATCCGCTCGTATTACGGGCAATTGAAGGGCAGTTCGCTCATGATGTCGGCGCCCATGGGTTCGTTGTTTCCCATGGAGATGATCGGCTCCTACCAGATGGATGACGCGGCCAAAGGCCTCGCGCAGCTCAACTACATTCAGGAGAACGCCAGCGAAGCGGTGTCGATGATGATCCCCGGCGCCAAGATGCGCAACAAATTCGAGGACAAGGTCGAGAAGCAATTCAAATACTCCGAGATGCCCTTCACGCTCGATGACCTTTCTCCGAAGTTGCGCGAAGAAATTGAAACAGTGTACGGTTCGCAGGCACGCTATCAGACGCTTGCGTTTGGCAAGCAAGAAATTCTCTTTTGCGTATCCCAGCCGCCGATGAGCGTCATCGAGCTGGCCATCCAACGACAGAAAAACCTGCCGGGCCTGTCCGCCAATGCGCAAGTTCAAAAGACCGTTCGCCTGCTGCAAAACCAGCCCAACATGCTGGTGCTGGTCGATGCGGATCGACTTCTCGCGGCCGCTCCGGAGATGGCGATCAGCGCTGCGTCCGGCCGACCCGGACCCGCAAGAAGCACAACTGAAATCGCGGACGCCGGCCCTTCCTCGCAAACCCTGGTCGGCTGGTCCTGTGTCGTCGGCGGCGACGCCTTAACCGGACAGCTCGCCATGTGCACCGACGACTTCGTTCGCGCCGTCGAAGGCGTCCAACGGATGGCCGTGCGAATCAAGGAAATGGGCCTTGGGCCGCAAGGCGGCCAGGAGTAGCCCCGTGTGGGTCTGCTTGACGCCCCTTGCCGTGCCGCCGATCATGCGACCCGGATATTCAACCTCAGGAAACAAAACACCCAAGCGAGCCACGTTCTCGCGCCACCAGGAGATGAAGGCGATGTTGAAGCGATACAACCTATCTCGATGGATTCTTGCGACCACGCTCTGCGCCGGCATGGCCATTCCGCAGACCGCGCAAGCCGCGTCGCACAAGGAAATGCTGGATCTGATTCCCGACGATGCCTGGGGCTTCCTGATGGCCGGCTCGCTCGATGGAATCGACGCCAAGTCGAAGATGCTCAAGTCGATGCTGGGCCTTCCGATCCCCGATGACGTTTCCAACATGGCCCTGGCGCAGTTCAACATGGTCGACATCGTCGATCGAAAGAGCCCCATCTTCGCCGTCATGATGGACGCCCAGAAATTCGCCGGCTCGGATCGGGCGGCGGTTCTTCTGGTCGCCGTGACGGATTCAAAGGCTCTGCTCGAACGCATCGAAGCCGAAGACCCTATCGAGGGCGTTTCCAAGTGCGTCGTCATGGGCGAGCCGGCCTATGCCGTCGTTCGGGGCAAGATCGTCATCCTAGGACCCGATCTCGACTGCGTCACCAAAGTCGCTAAGAGCAAGAAAACTCTGGGCGAATCGATGGCCAAGCCGCGACTGGCTGTCATCGAGAAGAGCGACGTCTTTCTGAGCATCTCGCTCGCCAGCGTCGTCAATGCTTACAAGGACATGTTCCTGCCCATGGCCCAGATGATGATGGCCCCGACGGACCCTGAGGGCAAAGGCATCAAGCGGTTCGTCAAGGCCCTCTCCGAGGTCGGTAGTCTGGACTTCGCCCTCACCATGGACGACGCCGGCTTCGCCCTGCGGATGCTCATCGATCCGCTCAAGGAAAGCGATCTGCAGAAGCTCTTCGCCGACGAGAAGTGCACTACCGATTCGCTCCTGGCCGGCCTGCCGAGTGAGTCCTTTCTGTTCACCATGGGCAGCAAGGCCGCCAACAGCGAGCACGGCGCGAGCTTTCAGAGCCAGTCGCCGCTGTCCGACATGATGAAAATGACCGGCATGGACGGGATCGACACTTCGGCACTTGAAATTCTCGACAAGGAGTTCATCAGCATTCAGAAGTCGATCAAGCAATACGCCATGTGCCTTGCCGCATTGCCGGAGGGCGCCGACGGCATCTTCGGTCTGACGCTTGTCGCCGAAACGGAAGATTCCAAGGCGTTCATTGAAAGCGTTCGCAAGGCCTACGAGACCGCGTGGAAGGTCAGCGACGACGAAGAACTGGCCGCGATCAAGGGCGCCGTCGTCCACAAGGCCGACGCCGAAACCATCGACGGCCACAAGGTGGACACGTTGTCAGTCGATCTCAAGAAGCTGTCTGAGATTGACGACACCGATGACGATACCGAGATCCAGCACGTCCAGGCGCTGTTTGGCAAAGATATGGTGCTTCGCTTCGGAGCCACCGACGGCAAGCGAGTCGTCTTCACCTTCGGCGGCGGCAAGAGCCGCTTCGAAACCGCCAGCAAAGCCCAGCAGTCGTCCGGCGCGAAGCTCAGCGCCGACAAGGGCATCTCGGCGATGTCCGGCCAGCTTCCCTCTCCGCGGAGCGGCGAGTACTTCATCGCGGCGGACACCATCATTCAGACGGTCAAGCGAGCCCTCAAGGCCGTCGGCAGTGATGATGACTTCCCCATCGATGTGCCGACGCTCAATTCGCCCATCGGCGGCTCCACGACCGTTCAGGACAAAGTCATGCGAATCGACTTCATGGTACCCATGAAGCTCATCAAGGCCGGCAAGGATGCATACGACAGCTATTCCGCCTCGGCCGCCGACGAAGACTTCGATGAACTGGACGACGAAGCCGACGACGAAGCCGCAGACGATGGCGATGAGTGATAAGCCCACGCTGCCTGAACTTGGTCGCGTCTAACAATCCCGGCCGTCCGTCGATTTGACGGGCGGCCTTTTTTCATGTCCGATAGCGCTGCGGCAAGGAGCAGCATCTCGTGAAGCTCTACACCAAGCGCGGCGACGGAGGTTTAACCTCGCTCTTCGATGGAAGCGAGGTGCGGAAAGATGATCTGCGCGTCGCGGCCTACGGCACCGTGGATGAGTTGAACGCCTGCATCGGCCTCGCGGCATCGCTGGTCGGCGAACGCCCGAACTTCGCGGGCCGAGAGGACTTTCTCAAACGCCTGGCGACGATTCAATCCGAGCTGTTCAGCATCGGCGCCGACCTGGCGACGCCCGCAAGCGCCACCCATCGCGGCAAAGTACCGGACGTCAGCGAGAATGAAGTTCAGCGGCTTGAGTCATGGATTGACGAGGCCGTCGCGACGGTCGCACCGCTCAAGTCATTCATCCTGCCCGGCGGGGACCTGCTCGCGGCGCAGCTTCACGTCTGCCGAACCGTCTGCCGCCGCGCGGAACGTCTTGCGGTGACCCTCTCTGCCGGCACAACCATCAATCCACACGTGATGATCTATCTCAATCGTCTGAGCGATCTTTTCTTCGCATGGGCGCGTTGGGCCAACCACGTTGTCGGAGTGCCAGACATACCGTGGATCAATCCGAAGGCGTGAAACCGCGCAATTTGCCCGGCGGTGAATCGCGACATTGAATCGGCTACGCCTTCGAAGGCGGATCGTCGGCCTCGGCCGACGGCTTCACGCTCGCGGCGGAGACCGGAGCGGTCAGCTCGATCAATTGCAAGCGGTCATCTCCGTCGACGTAATCCCAGAAGTGTTCGTACGAACCATCCTGCAGGCGGCATCGCAGGATCGCGTAGGCGAAGTGGCCAAGGATGACCGCCACGGTGTCATTCGCATGGTCCTTGAGAAGTTTATCGAGGCCTTTGGTCAGGCGTTCCGACGCCTGCGTGACGGATTCGCCTTCGGGCGGCTCGACCGACGTGGGATCGCTGCGCCACTGCTTATAGACCTTGGTGAATCGCTCGCGGAATTCTTCGAGCGTGAGCCCCTCCCAATGGCCCAGGTCCATTTCATGCAGATCCTTGAGGGCTTTGATCTTGAGGCCGAGGCGGTCGGCAATAAGGGTCGCCGTTTCCTTCGCTGCCTGCTCGGGGCCGCAGCGAATCAACACAGGGGATGCTCCGACCAGTGCCTCCGCGTCGGCGACGGCCTGTCGGTGTCCCGTCTCGTTCAGTGGGAGATTGGTGTCGCCGGTCAGGCGACCGTGCACACGCCAGTCGGTCTGGCCAACGGGAACGATGATGAGGCGGGTCATGCAGCGTAGCGCCTTAGGGGGATGAATAAGGTACGTGGATGAAACTGTACACCATTCTCGAAGGCGGCGTCACCTGCTACGGCTGGACCCCTTCGGACCCTCATGCATCGTCGAGAAGCTCGATGGTTGCAAACGGCTTGCCTTCAAGAAATTCCAGACTCGCTCCGCCACCGGTGGAAATATGTGTCATCTTCTCCGAAAGTCCGGCCGCTTCAACGGCTGCCGAAGAATCGCCGCCGCCGATGATCGTCGTCGCCCCGCGCTCCGTGGCATCCGCCAGTGCCCGAGCCAGGGCCATCGTACCGACGTCGAAGGGAGGCGTCTCGAAAACGCCCATCGGGCCGTTCCACACGATGGTCTTCGCAGCGGCAAGCAGATCGCGAAAAGCCAGCACCGTGCCGGGGCCGATGTCGAAACCGGCCAGTCCGTCCGGCACCTCGCCGGAGATCAGTTTCGTCGGCACGTTCGGCTCAAGCTTCTCCGCGCAGACGCTGTCGATCGGCAGACGAATCTTGCCGCCGCCCTTGTCGAGCAGCTCGCGGGCGAGTTCAAGCTTGTCGCGCTCGCAGAGACTCTTCCCGACGCGCATGCCCTTGGCGGCGAGAAACGTGTAAGTCATGGCGCCGCCGATCAATATCGCGTCCACCTTCGGCAACAAGTTTTCGATAACTCCGATCTTATCGCCCACCTTAGCACCGCCGAGCACCGCAATGAACGGGCGAACCGGCCTGGAAAGGGCCTCGCCGAGAAAGTGCAGCTCCTTTTGCACCAGATGGCCGCAGACACGCCGGTCGGCGCCGAGCCGCATGGGCACGTCGTACATGCTGACGTGTTGCCGATGACAGGTACCGAACGCATCGTTGCAGTAGAGGTCGGCGTGCCGCACGAGACCCTCAGCAAAGGCGTCAATCTTCCCGCGCTGCTCAGGTGTCGGCTTTTTGTCGGGGTTCTTCTTCGCCTTGTCGATTAACGTCTCCGCGGCGTGGAAGCGCAGATTCTCAAGAAGCAGTGCCTCGCCGTCTTTGACCGCCGCAACGGCAGCATCGGCGGCAGGCCCGATGCAATCCTCCGCGAAGGTCACCGTTCGCGCGAGCAGCTTGCCCAGGTGCTTTGCCACCGGAGCAAGCGTGAAGGCCGATTCCGGCCCCGTACCGGCGGGTCGGCCGAGATGGCTCATCAGCACAAGCCGTCCGCCGCGATCGAGAACTGATCGAATCGACGGCAGGGCCTGAACCAATCGACGGTCGTCCGTGATTCGATCGCCTTCCAGCGGCACATTGAAATCGACACGCATGAGCACGCGCCGACCGCGGACATCCGCCTGATCAATCGTCTTCTTTGCCATGTGTGGTCGTCTCCGTGGTCGGCGGCTTCTGCATCAGATCTTGCAGGCGAAAGACGTCCGGACCGGGGTCATCGCTTCGAAGATTGTCGCCGAGGCGCGACGGGTCGGTGTCGCCGAAGTCGCGATCGGGCCCGGCGGATTCAAAAACCGGCCGACCGCTGTTCGCCCGAACGATCTTACTGGTTCTCGAATCCCTTCGCGCGCCGTCTTCTTCGGCATGGTAGCGAAGCGGCGTTCCCCAGGGGTCGATCAGGTTCTTGTAGCCCGGTCCGCTCCACAAACTCGGCGGAAACGCTTCGAGTGCCTCGCGGGTGCGCCCGTGGTCCAGCAGGGCCGCCGTCGCCCAATTCGCCGCGTTCGGACCGCTCGTCCGCGGATAGTGGCCGGTCGAACGATGATACCTCGCCAGGCACTTGTCGAGTTCGGAGAGCATCCGAATCGCCAGATCGCGTCGTGCGTCCTGCCGCATGGAGTCCATCCAGCCCATCAACAGAAAGAGGCCGAATCCAACGATCGAGACCGTGATGACCATCTCGACCAGCGTCATGCCGGTACGCGAAGCAACAAAGCGCGTCGCACGCGAAACCGCCCCCGCGACATCCTCGCGCACGGATAATTCAGACGGATTTCGATACGGTGGATTGCATCGAAGCATGGAGATGATGGTAAAACAACGAAACGGCGGGTCAAGAACTCGCTCGAATCGAGAAGGGCTCGGTCATTCATCGTCGCGCATCAACGCGGTGAACGTCCGAGTTGATACATCTTGACGCGCGATTTG
Source organism: uncultured Planctomycetaceae bacterium (assembly GCA_964385225.1). GTDB lineage: Bacteria > Planctomycetota > Phycisphaerae > UBA1845 > UTPLA1 > UTPLA1. The sequence continues at coordinate 135,062 of CAYLOE010000011.1, read as the reverse complement.
GCCGGAATCGTGTCTGCGCGCTTGTCAGCCGACGCGTAAAGGGCAATAATTGGACATTCCTCATGGGTTACGAGCCCATCGGAGGCGCGGGGTCGAGAGGGTTCTGGAGAGCGAATCCATGCCGATTGCGGTCGCCTGCAAATGCGGCAAGCAGTTTAAGGTCAAGGACGAGTTGGCCGGCAAAGCGGTGCGATGCCCGGCGTGCAAGTCGGCGCTGCGCATTCCCGGCGGTGCGCCGGCGACGGCGGGCGCTGCGAAGTCCGGCCGATCCTCCTCCTCGAAGGTGGACGAGCAGGCGGCGCTTCTCAAGTTTCAGGAGGCCCAGAAGAAGAAACAGCTCACGGCCGAGGAGGAAGCCGCCTACCGCAAGCAGCAGAAGGATCTGATTGAGAGCTACGACCAGCTCGCGGGCAAGGGCGCGGCCACGAAGGACGGCAAGAAAGTCGAACGACCCACGGAAGCCCTGCCCAAGAAGCCGACGATCTTCACGAAGATCGCCGACTTTTTCGGCGCTATCGCCGGGACGTTTATCGCCAAGTACATCATCATCGCCGTCCTGCTCAGCGGCGGCGTCCTCGGAAGCATCTACATCGTCAAGTATGTCACGTCGTACATGGCCGAGGAGAGCAGCACGAAGATGTCCAACGAAGATCGCTCCCGGCTCCTTCTCAAGGAAGCGGGCGAAGCCATCGAAGCAGAGCGCTGGTCCGAGGCCAACGACAAGCTCAACCAGGCGCTCCGGCTCAACCCGCGCCTGGAAATCCGCCGGGACTACCGCGAATACCGCGAGAAGCTCAGCAAAGCCATGTCCGCAACAGGCGGAAAATAAGCTCCGACGATCTCTGCAAAAAGTTCGGTGCAGACCCACCGCGCCCGCAACTTGCGCGTCGGGCAGGATTCGCGTACCATCTCCGATCTTGCCGCCGCAGGGGCGCCGAGCGGCAGTTGCGACCTGAAAGCCAATGACACAGATCGCCGTGGACAATCTCTGCAAGTCCTTCCGCGTGCCGGAACGCGAAGGCGGATTCTGGGCCAGCGTGCGCAGCATCTACCGACGCAGATACCGTTTCGTTCACGCGGTCGATCATGTGAATTTCACCGTCGCTCGCGGAGAGATCGTCGGTTTCCTCGGTCCCAACGGCGCCGGCAAGACGACGACGCTCAAAATCCTCTCGGGGCTTCTGCACCCTACGGAAGGCACGTGCAGCGTCATGGGTCACATTCCCTGGCGGCGAGAACCCGCCTATCTGCGAAAGATCAGCATGCTCATGGGCCAGCGCAGCCAGATGGCCTGGGACCTGCCCGCGCTGGATTCGTTCCTCGTTCACGCCGCGGTCTATGACATCCCGAAAAAGCAATACGAAGAGACGCTCGAAGAACTCATCGAGTTGCTCGACATACGCGACGTCCTCAAGAAACAGGTCCGCACCCTCTCGCTCGGCGAGCGCATGAAGTGTGAGATTTGCATCTCCCTGCTTCATCGGCCGGAGGTGCTCTTTCTTGATGAACCGACCATCGGCGTGGACATCACCATGCAGTCGCGTATCCGCGAATTTATCGCCGACTACAACAAACGCTACGGCGCCACCATCATCCTCACCAGCCATTACATGGCCGACGTCACCGCCCTGTGCAAGCGGATCATCGTCATCGACCACGGCAAAATCCTCTTCGACGGCCGACTGGCTGAATTGTCCGCGCGGCTGGCCCCGTTCAAGGTCATCAAGATCGACTTCGACCGCGAACCGGAGGGCTATGACTTTGCCGCGCTCGGCGAGGTGCTGTTGCTTGAAACGCGCAAGCTGCTCCTTCGTGTGCCCAAGCGCGCGGCCCCGGACATCACCGAACGCCTGCTGCGCGAGCTGCCTGTGCTGGACCTGACCATTGAAGATCCGCCGATCGAGGACGTGATCTCCCGCGCCTTCGGCCAGCGTCGCACGAAGGAAGACTCTTCGACCGCGGAGGTTGCCGCTGCGCAGGGCAAGGCCGGCAAGAACTTCCCATGAGGACCCTGTCATGCGAGTGATTCTTCGCTCGTTCGTCGCCTTCCTTCGGGCTGCGATCGGCGTCATGGTGCAGTATCGCGGCGAGATTGTTCTCTGGGCCATCTGGGGACTGATCAATCCGGCCGTGCTCTACACCATGTGGAGCGCCGCCGCCGAGAGCAACGTGGACCAGACCCTCGCCGGGTACGACCGCGGGCAGTTCGCCGCTTATTATTTTTGCATCATGATCATCGGCCACGTCACCACGGCGTGGGACGCATACGAACTCGGTTACTTCATCCGCACCGGCTCGCTCTCGCCGAAGCTGCTGCGGCCGATCCTGCCCATCTGGGAATCCATCGCTCAGAACCTTGCGTACAAGATTGTCACGCTGGCCTTTGTCGCGCCGGCGTGGACGCTTTTCTACATGTTCGTGAAGCCGACCTTCGTCGCCGCGCCGTGGCAGATCGGCCTCGGCGTCATTGCCGTGATGATGGCCGGCGCGCTGAACTATCTGCTGGGCTACGTCGTGGCACTCGTGGCCTTCTGGACACCCAAGCTCGATGCCGTGGGAGAGACCTACTTTGGCATGGCGATGATGTTCGGCGGACGTTTTGCACCGCTGGCGACGATGCCGCCGATTCTGCATGAGATCGCCATGGTTCTGCCGTTTCGCTGGATGTTCGCCTTCCCGGCGGAGCTGCTCATGGGACGCATCACCTCGCTCAATGAGGCCCTGTCCGGCATCGGCATTCAGATCGCCTGGCTGGCGGGCATCATCGTAATGTTCCGCATCGTCTGGGCCGCGGCGGTCAAGCGCTACACGGCGGTGAGTGGATGAAGGGCGAATTGCAAATGACGAATTTCGAATTACAAATTGCAAATGGCGAATTTCGAATTACAAATGACGAATTGCAAATTACAAAAGAATGCACGCTCGGCGTGGATGCTCCCCAGCCATCTTTCGTACTTCGGGATTTGTAATTCTTGATTTGAGATCTATAATTGGAGATTTGAAATTGGAGACTTCAGAATTCAGACTTGAAATTCGTAGTTTGAGATTTGAAATTTGTAGTTTGAGATTTGAGATTTGTAATTTGAAATTTGTAATTTGAAACTTGAAATTTGAGATTCGTAACCAGAAATTTGTAATTCGTAATTCGTAATTCGAAATTCTGGATGTTACACAGCCGTCTAACTCCGATCGAATGACTCCCATGTCCCTACGCCCCTTCAAACTCATCTGGCTCTATATCAAGGTCAACATCCAGAACCTTGCCGCCTACCGGTTTGACATGACCATGCGCATCGTCGTGTCGATCATGCACCTCATCAGCGAACTCATGGTCGTCTGGATCATCTTCACCGGCACGCAGAACGTCCGCGGGTGGCAATGGCAGCACATGCTCGTGCTCGTCGGAGTCTACCGCATGGTCGCCGGCGGCATACGAATAGCCATTGTGCCCAACATGCGCAAACTGCTCGAGGACATCCGCGATGGCACACTCGATTTTGCCCTGATGCGCCCCGTCAACACCCAGTTTCTCATCAGCATCCGCGAAGTCGTCGTCTATCGAATCGCCGACGTCTTCCTCGGGCTCAGCGTCGCCGGCTTCGGCTGCTACAAGCTCACCGGCCACCTGCCCCTGAGCGAGGCGCTGCTCTTCGCCGTCGTTCTCTCGGCCGGGTTCGTCATCGTTTATGGTGTCTGGCTGATTCTCGGCACACTCTGTTTCTGGTTCATTCGTGTGCAAAACATCGAGATGGTCTTCTGGAACGTCTTCGAGGCGGGTCGTTTCCCCATTGTGATCTATCCGCCCGGCGTACGATGGACGCTGACCTATATCATCCCGCTGGCATTCATCACTACCGTCCCCGCGGCGGCGCTGATCGGCCAGGAGAACATGCTCACACCCAACGCGCACATCTGGGCCGTACTCATGGCCGTGGCGATGTTCTTCATTTCCAACCGATTCTGGAAATTCGGCCTCAAACACTACAGCGGCGCTTCGGCGTGAGATGGCGCGTGCGCCCTCAGTGCGAAAACGAAAGAAGGGTCGTACTCCGGGCGAAGAAATGAGCGGGCAACACGCAGACGCGATGCTAAGGCGTGTTCGTCTGCGACGTATTGCCGGTGTTCGGGCTGTTCCCGGTGTTCGGGCTGTTCCCGGTTGATGGAGGGCTGGTGTCGGTGCCGGTGGAGGGTGTTCCGCCGCCGAAGCCGCCGGGGAAGATGCCGGGGAAGAACGAGAAACCCTGTGAGCCGCCGATCACCGGAAAGCCGCCGTTGACATCGCTGCTGTTGGGCGCAAGTGGCGGACCCGGGGCCTGGGCGAAGGTCGATCCTTCGGGCAGGGTAAATTGAAACGCCCCACATCCGGCAATGGCCGTGGCGATGAGGCATGCGATGATGACGCGGAAAACGAGACGAATCATGGCGGCGTCTCCTTGTCCAGCAAGATCGGACACGATCCGGCAGCCGCTTTGATTATATCCAGCGTTTTTCGTAACGTCCCGAAAGCAAAGCTACCATTACCGAATTGCAAATGAATTATCGGCAGGAAGTGTCCTGCCTACGTGAGCGGCCCGATCTTCGCTTCCACGGCCCCCAGTACGCCCTGACTGCGCAGCGCCGACAGGGCCATCTGAATATCCTCACCGAAGAGCCGGTCCTGCTCGGCGTGGGGAATGCTCTTGCGGAGCGTCTCGAGCGCCACGCGCGGGCCGACGCCGGGCTTCACCGGCAGGCGATAATCCAGCGCCTGGGCGGCGCACATCAACTCGATCGCTAAGACCGTCTCGACATTCTCCAGAATCTGCCGACACTTGAGCGCGCTGGTCGCCCCCATGCTGACGTGGTCCTCCTGACCAAGCGACGACGGGATGGAATCCACGCAGGCAGGCGTCGAGAGTACCTTGCACTCATTCACGAGCGCGGCGGCCGTGTACTGCGGCATCATGAAGCCGCTGTTGAGGCCCGTGTCCCGCATGAGCAGCGTCGGCAATCCGTCGTGTCCGGAGAGAAGCAGGTACGTGCGGCGTTCGGAGATACTCGCCCACTCGGTCAGTGCCATGGCCAGATAATCAAGCGTCAGTGCCAGCGGCTCGCCGTGAAAGAGCCCTCCGCTGACGGCATCCGCGCCGATGAGGATGGGATTATCCGTGACCGAGTTGACCTCGGTGAGCATCGTAGCGGTCGCATGACGAAGCGCATCGCGGCAGGCCCCGTGAACCTGAGGCACGCACCGCAAGCTGTACGGGTCTTGAACCTTTTCGCAATTTGCATGCGCCGCGAGGATTTCGCTGTCGGCCATCAGGCGACGGATATTCTCGCCCACCTCCATCGCCCCGGCGTGCGGGCGTAATGCCAAAATGTCGGCGCCAAACGGACGTATGCTCCCCTGCAATGCCTCCAGCGACATGGAAACAATCAGATCCGCATGCTTCGCGAGTCGCTTTGCCCGTACACAGATCGCCGCGGCGTAGGCAAGCATCATCTGTGTGCCGTTGATCAGCGCCAGACCGTCCTTGGGCCCCATCCGCACCGTGGCAATGCCCTTTTCCTTCATCGCTTTCGCGGCAGGCATCACTTTTCCGCCCACCCAGACCTCGCCACGACCAATCATGGGCAGGACCATGTGCGCCAACGGCGCAAGATCGCCGCTGGCCCCGAGTGAACCGCGTGTCGGCGCCATCGGCAGCACATCGGCATTCAGCATGTCCGCAAGGCACTGAACGCACGCCGGCTGCACGCCGCTGGCCCCCGCGGTGAGCGACTTGATCTTGAAAAGCATCATCAGTCGAACCAGCTCCGGAGGAATCGGCGGGCCGGTGCCCACGGCGTGGGAAATGATGAGATTCTCCTGCAGCTTCTCCAACTCGTCGGGACCGATTCGCTTGTTGCAGAGCTTGCCGAAACCGGTGTTCACCCCGTAGATGACCCGCCCGCTTTGCAGGAGCGCTTCGACCTTCGCCCGACTGTCGCGCACGTCCTGCCAGACGGCATCGTCGATCACGATCTTCAGGGGATGACCATCGAGCGCGTCGATCTGTTCGATCGACAGGGGCTGACGGTTGATGACGACTTCAATTGGATTCAAGAGGATTCCTTTTCCGTTGCCGCTTATGGCGTGGCGGAAGTATACCCGAGCCGGCCGACAATACACACAACCGAACAAGACCTTGCCTTTATCGGCACGGATTATCGCTCTTGAAGGATCGTGCCCGTAAAATTGTCACGTCCGCCACCAGTTATCTCTGCAAATCGAATCGTACGCTTGCTAGGTGATTACCCTTGCCTCGCCAATTGAAACGTGGACGACGCGCCCGCATCCTGCGCCGAAGCAGGACGGCGATCGACTGGCCATGCTGATGCAGATCGGTCGGGCCGTCGGTAGCTGTCGCGATCTCGATGCGCTGTTGGGGGCGGTTTCGCGGCATGTCGCGGCGGCCTTCGGGGCCGATCGTGCATGCCTCTATCTTCACAACGAGACGAAGCTGGAACTCTGGACGCGCGTCTTCCCATGTGACGACGCGCATCCACACGAGATCCATTTTCCCGCAGACCACGGCCTCTGCGGCCGCGTCTTCGCCACGCACCGCCCGCTCTGTATCGCGGACACCCTGGAGGCCCCTCGCTTTGCACGGGATGCGGCTTCGCAGAACGGCTGGCTGCCCCACTCGATGCTGCTCGCGCCGATCATGAACGGGCACAACCGTTGCATCGGCGTACTGCAGGTGATGGATCGACGCGTCGCTCACTTCGCGCAGGAAGACCTTCCGCTGCTGGAAGCCGTCGCCGAGATGGCGGCACTTGCAATCGAGAACGCTCGCCTCCGCGACGAACAGCAGACACAATTCAAAAGTCTGGTCGCCTCGATTTCCGCTGCGCTCGATGCACGGGACATTCTCACGGCCACGCATTCCCGAAACGTCGCCAACTACGCCGTGGGCGTTGGGGTGATTCTCGACCTGTCGAACGACGATCTGCAGCGCCTTCACGTCGCGGGGCTGTTGCACGATGTCGGCAAGATCGGTGTGCCGGAAGTTGTGCTGACCAAGGCCGGGCGGCTGACGGCTGCAGAGCTGGAAGAAATCAGGCAGCACGCACAGTACACGAAAGAGATACTCTCCCGGGTCCAGTTTGCGGACGCGCTGCGAGGTGTCGATACCATCGCCGCCGCGCACCACGAACGGTTGGACGGCTCCGGTTATCCCGACGGACTCGTCGCCGATCAGCTTCCGCTCCTGGCGCGAATCCTGGCCGTCGCCGATATCTTCGACGCGTTGACGCAAACCCGTCACCATCGACTGGGAATGTCGGTTCACGAAGCCCTTGCAGAATTGGAAGCGATGACACCCCAACAACTTGATCGCTGCTGCGTCGCCGCCCTGAAGGCCTTCCTGCGCTGCGGCCCCTGGCCTGCCCCGGAGTGCGATTCGACGCCCTGACCAGAGGATCGATGACCCGGCATACCGTTTGTGTCGGGCTGACCAGCGCCATTGCACGGCCGTGGAGAGCGAACCAGAACTACGCCATCCCCCGCTCGGTCACGCCCATCATCCCTCCCGGCACGGCCCGCCTCTAAGCAGCCACTCTCGATGCGACCCACCCACTGACCACATTTCACAGCCCACGAACCACTGCTTCCCATTTGCCTGGCCGATAAAGGGAGGATATACTTCGCCTTTCCCCCCGATCAGCCGGAATGGAATCCGCGGCCGGTGTCGCGGACGGCGTGGGGTATTTTGAAGTCAAGGATTCCGCAGCCGACCAGGCCGCGGGATCGCTCGGTATCGGCTCGCCCACTTTTTTTCGCGAGGCCGCGATCCGAGATATCACACGACTTTGCGCGGTCGGACGTGGGCCCGGCGCAGCGCGTCAGATGGGATGTTTCATGCTGCGAATCGACAATGACATGCTGGCTCAGATCGATGTATCCGACGACGAATTGAACCTCGAGCTGCAAGCACTGGGTGCGAGCGCCACGGACACGGCGACCATCGAGAAAGCCATCGGAACGAGCTGCGAGGAATACCAGGCCGACACGATTCTCAAGGGCAAGATCATCGGAATCAGCGGCACCGAAGTCGTCGTCGACGTCGGCCTCAAGAGCGAAGGATACATTCAGGTCAACGAGTGGGACGACCCCGGCGAGATCGACATCGGCGATGAGATTGAGGTCCTGCTCGAACAGATGGAGTCCGACACCGGCACCATTGTTCTCTCCAAACGAAAAGCCGATCGCATCCGCGGCTGGGAACGCGTCCTCACCAACTGTCAGGAAGGCCAGAAAGTCTCCGGCAAAGTCATTCGCAAGATCAAGGGCGGTCTGCTCGTCGACATCGGCGTGCCGGTCTTCCTGCCCGCCAGCCAGGTCGATACGCGGCGTCCCGGCGATGTCGGTGAATTCATCGGCAAGACCATCGACGCCGTGGTCCTCAAGATCGACACCGAGCGCCGCAACATCGTCATCTCTCGCCGCAAGATGATCGAGACCGAGCGCAACGAGGCCAAGTCGAAGCTCATGTCCGAAATCGAAATCGGACAGATTCGCGAGGGCACGGTCAAAAACATCGCTGACTTCGGCGCCTTCATCGACCTCGGCGGCATCGACGGCCTGCTGCACATTACCGACATGAGCTGGGATCGCATCGGCCACCCCAGCGAGATGCTCAAGATCGACGAGAAGGTTAAGATCAAGATCCTCTCCATCGATAAGGACAAGGAAAAGATCGCCCTGGGCCTCAAGCAAACCCAGGAAAACCCGTGGGACGCCGTCGAGCAGAAGTATCCCATCGGCGCGAAGATTCATGGCACCGTCGTCAACCTGACGAACTACGGCGCCTTCATCAAGCTCGAAGGCGGCATCGAGGGGCTGGTCCACATCTCCGAGATGTCGTGGACGCGCCGCATCACCCACCCTTCCGAAATGCTGACCGTCGGCCAGGAAATCGAGGTCATCGTCCTCGAGATCAACAAGGCCAAGCAGGAAATCTCGCTCGGCATCAAGCAGACCGAGACGAACCCGTGGACCCGCGTAGCCGAGAAGTACCCGCCGAATACCGTGGTCACCGGCAAGGTGCGAAACCTGACGAACTACGGCGCCTTCATCGAAATCGAGGAGGGCATCGACGGCCTGCTCCACGTCTCCGACATGAGCTGGACCAAGAAGGTCAGCCATCCTTCCGAAATGATCAAGAAAGGCGACGAGGTCAAATGCGTCGTCCTCTCTGTGGATCAGGAAAAACAGCGCATCGCCCTGGGCCTCAAGCAGCTCACCGAAGACCCCTGGCTCCACGCCGTGCCCGATCGCTACATCCCCGGCATGATTGTCCAGGGCAAGGTCACCAAGATCACGAACTTCGGCGTCTTCGTCGAGCTGGAGTCAGACCTCGAGGGCCTGCTGCACGTTTCCGAACTGACCGATCATCGCATCGAAGACCCGCATCAGGAGGTCGAAATCGGCCAGGAGATCGAAGTCAAAATCCTCCGTGTCGATACGCAGGACCGCAAGATCGGCCTCTCCAAGAAGCGTGCCGACTGGGCGGCTGACGGCGGCGGCGCCGATGCCGATAAGAAGGGCGGCCCCAAGCAGCGCCGCGGCGGTCTCCACGGCTCGACCGGCGAGGAAACGACCGACATCATCCAGGGTACGGTCCTGCTCAACGACCCGAATTCCGCGCCGGTTGCGGGACAAGAACCGGCCGCACCCACGGAAGCCGAATCCGACGAACCTGCTCCGACACCGGAATCCCAGGCATAGCGGTAAGCCCGATTTGAAACAGCGGCACGGTCAATGGGTTGCGCCGCGGATTCGACCACCCCGGCGTCCTAGAATTCGTGCGGTTTGAAGGCCGCTTGCGCGATATCCACGAGCAACCCAAGCTAATGACTGAATTCAGGCAAGCGTCTGCAAGAATCGACCGAATCTGAGAGACGACCTTCGCGCTGCGAGTGAGAGCGCGGTACGCATTGTTGACAGCGAACCACGGAGGATCCTGCCATTCCTGTCGAGCCCGGATTGCAACAGTATCTGAAGCAGATCAACGAGTCCCGGCTTCTGACCGCCGACGAGGAAAAGGAACTCGCGCGGACGATCGCTCGCGGCAGCGGCGCCTCGCAGCGGTTTACGCGCGGCGAGCTTTCGCTTGCGGAGAAAGAGCAGTTGGAGAGCGACGCCAACATGGCTCGCGAGCGGATGATCCGCTCCAATCTGCGGCTCGTGGTCAACATCGCCAAGGCCTACGGCAACCGCGGCATGCCCCTGTCGGACCTCATCGAGGAAGGCAACCTCGGCCTGCTCCGCGCCGTCGAGGGGTTTGACCCCGACATGGGCGCCCGATTCAGCACCTATGCAAGCTGGTGGATCAAGCAGGGCATCAAGCGTGCCCTGATCAATGGCGTTCAGCCCGTGCATATCCCTGCCTACATGGTCGAAATGATCGCTCGGTGGAAACAAGCGCACAGCGAACTGACCGAGGAGCTGGGCCGCTCCCCATCCATACAGGAAATCGCCGAGCGTATGCAGCTTCCCGAGCGAAAAGTGCGGATCATCAAGCGTGCCGTACGCGCATTCAGTTCGCCGAGCCAGTCCAGCATGACCGAAGGCGGCATGTTGCTTGCCGACATGCTCCCGGATGACAAGGCCATGACGCCTGACGAGGCCATGTTCAACGAGGACGAAACGGAGCTGATCACCCGTCTGGTCGACCAACTCGACGACCGTGAGGCGACGATTCTTCGCCTGCGATACGGCCTCGACGACAACGAGCCCATGACCCTCAAGGACATCGGAGCCCGCATCGGCCTGACGCGCGAGCGCGTCCGCCAGATCGAGGGCGAAGCCCTGCGCAAATTAAACAAGACGCTCTCCGAATAGCCGACGCGGATCGTGACGCATCGTCACCCGCTTATCCTGTCTCACGCCTGGTCTCGACGCCTTTGCACGCCTGCGCAGCAACTCCGTGACGATATTTGACACTGCACCGAACCACGGCTAGAAAACCCTGACGGGCAAGACGCAGGCGCGAGCGAGGACTTCCGTCGGATTCTTCCAGGAGCATCAGCGTGGCGAACGGTCAGGCGGCGACTCCCTACCAATTTCTGGCTAACACCCGCAAGAACATCGACATGTTCGGGGAGTTCTGCATCTTCTCCTGGGATACGATGCTCGGCTCCATCCGCGAACTGACCCATTTCCGCTTCTGGCGGCTGCTCATCCCGCAGTTGTTCGAAGTCGGCTACCGCTCCCTGCCTGTCATTCTCATCACCGGCGCTTTCGTCGGTATGGTCCTCGCCGTTCAGGCCATCGAACAGTTCCGCGCCGTCGGCCTCGAGGAACGAATGGGCGCGGTTGTCAACCTCTCTGTCGTCCGCGAGCTCGGCCCCGTCCTTGCAGGCATCATGCTGGCCGGCCGCGTCGGCGGCGCGCTGACGGCAGAATTGGGCACGATGAAAGTCACCGAGCAGATCGACGCCCTTCGCAGCATGGGCGTGGACCCGATCCGCTATCTCGTGGCCCCGCGGTTCATCGCCTGCTTCCTGCTCACACCGATTCTCACGCTCTACGCGAATCTCACCGGCTCCATCGGCGGCTGGTTCATCTCGGTCGTACAGCGCGGCGTGGACAGCGGTCCCTACTGGGAATTCACCCAGCTTGCCGTCGAGAATTTCGATCTCTTCTCCGGCGTACTCAAGGCCTTCTTCTTCGGCGCCGCGCTCGGCCTCATCAGTTGCTTCAAGGGCTTCAACTGTCGACCCGGCGCGGAAGGCGTCGGACGCGCCTGCACCGAGGCCTTCGTGACTTCCTTCATGGCGATCCTCGCACTCGACTATTTCCTTGCCGAGGCCCTTCAGACCTTCAGCATCAAGGTCTACGGTTTCCGTACTTTCCTGTAAATAAACGCGTGAAACCAAACCCCAACACCGACGACGTCCTCATTGAGCTACGCAAGGTCTCCAAGCGATTTGGAGCCCTCACCGTCCTCGACGGGCTCGACCTCTGTCTGCACCGCGGCCAGACGACGGTCGTCATCGGCGAGTCCGGCACCGGCAAAAGCGTCCTGCTGAAGCATCTCGTCGTCCTCATGCGCCCCGACAGCGGCGAAGTCTACTTCCACGGCCGTCGCGTGGATAACCTTCCCGAGGACGAGCTGGTCGAGGTCCGCAAACGATTCGGCCTGCTCTTCCAGATGGGCGCCCTCTTCGACTCCATGACCGTCGGCGAAAACGTGGCCTTCCCCATCGTCCAACACAAGAACCTGACCCCCCTGCAACTCGAAGAAACAGTCGCCCAGAAGCTCCGCATGGTCGGGCTCGACGGCCTCCAACCCCGCAGCCCCGGCCAAATCTCCGGCGGACAGCGAAAACGCGTCGCCCTCGCACGCGCCGTCGCGCTAAACCCTGAAGTCGTGCTTTACGACGAACCCACCACCGGGCTCGACCCCGTCCGGGCCGATGTCATTAACGAGCTGATCCTGAAGCTCAAGCGCGAGCTGCACGTAACGGGCGTCGTGGTGACGCACGACATGACCAGCGCCTATAAAGTGGGAGACCGGATCGTCATGATCGATAAGGGAAAAATCATCGCCGACGGCCCGCCGGAGTGGTACAAGACGTCGAACGAACCGCGCGTGCGCCGCTTTGTGGACGGCCACGCCAACCCGGAAGACCTGGCAGCGCTCGATGATTGAGCAGAAATGACAAGCGACGAACGACAAGGAGCAGGCCCCGTGATCACGGTCGCAACGCGACAAGCCCCCTTGCGTAATTCGTCATTCGAAATTCGACATTCTTGAAAGGTGCCACATGCAGGATCAACGACAAACTACAATCGTCGGCGTCTTCGTCACCATGGGCATCGTCGTTCTCGGCGGTCTGATCATGGCCTTCGGCGGCGGGCGGAATTTGTTCACCAAGATCTATGATCTGCACGTCATCTTCGCCGACGGCGTGCAGGGCATCCAGGAGGGCCAGGCCGTCACCCTCGCCGGCAAGCGGATCGGAGTGACGAAGACCGTCGAATTCGTCAAAGTCGAAAACCTGGAAGAAGGTGTTCGTGTCATCGTCTCCGTCGAGGGTTATGAATTGCCCGAGAAGTGCGAGATGCAGGTCTCTCCCAATCTGATGGGCATCGGCAAGCCGCCGGTCAATATCGTCCTGCTCGATCCTGGCGACCCACGCAAGCTCCCCATGGACGGAACTGCCGAAATTAAGGGCCGCATGTTACCGATCCTCGATCAATTGATCCCCTCGCACATGCAAGATACCTTTCAGTCCGCAGCGTCTCACATCGGCGATCTGGCCGAAGCGCTCAAACCGGCAGCTGAAAATCTGGCGCGGCTGATGGAATCGCGAGCGCTTCAGGATGTGGACGAAAAGCACCTCACGGCGACACTCGACACCGTCATCCAGCGATTCGATATCGTGCTCCAGTCGGTCCATGCCATCGTCGGCGATCCGGAAAACAAGGAGAACATCCGCGTCTCGCTGGCGAATGCGAAACAACTCACCGAGACCAGCGCCCAAGCGATGGAAAACGTCCGTGAGATCAGTGTCGTGATCAACCGTGACATGAGCAAGTTGCTGACGAGTCTGGCGACGGCCATGGACGACATGTCCAACCTCCTGCGACGGCTGGATCAGACCGTCGAGCTCATGCAGAAGAAGACCGGGACCGTGGGCCGGCTTCTGAACGACGATCGCCTCTACGAAGAATTGCTGCTCACGGCCCGCCGCATGACCCACATGCTCGACGACATGCGCGAGGTCCTCGATCTCGCCAAGAAAGGCCAGCTCCGTATCAAGGCCTTTTGACACCCGACCGCCGCCAAACCGAGTCACTTGACCCGCGATGCACTCGCGGTGTACGCTGATATCCCCGATACGACGCAGGAGAATCTATCATGACCGAGCGCGTGCGCGAAATCCTTAGCTGGTACAAGAGCGACAACCCCGGCGTCCTCACCAATCTCGCCCGAATGCTCAACCATGGCCGGCTCGCCGGTACCGGCCGAATGGTCATTCTCCCCGTCGATCAGGGATGGGAGCACGGCCCCGCCCGCAGCTTCGCCCCGAACCCCGAGGGCTACGATCCGCATTACCATTTCAAGATCGCTATCGAGGCGGGGCTGAATGCCTACGCCGCGCCGCTCGGTTTCCTCGAAGCCGGCGCCGCCGACTTTGCCGGTGAAGTGCCGCTCATCCTGAAGGCCAACAATCACGACCTGCTCGCCGACGAAAAAGATTCGTGGCAGGCACTGACGGCCTCCGTCAAAGCAGCCGTCCGCCTCGGATGCTGTGGCCTCGGTCTCACGATCTATCCTGGCTCCGCCCTTCGCAAGGAAATGTATGAGAACATCCGCTGCTACGCCGAAGAAGCCAAGGCCGCAGGGCTCGCCGTCATCGTCTGGAGCTACCCGCGCGGAAGCAGCTTGAGCAAGGATGGCGAAACGGCTATCGATGTATGCGGCTACGCGGCCCAGATCGCCTGCCAGCTCGGCGCACACGTGGTAAAAGTGAAGTTGCCGACCAGCCACATCGAGCAGGACGCCGCGCGGAAAGTCTACGAGAAAGAGAAGATTCCGATCGGCACGCTCACCGAGCGCGTACGCCATGTCACTCAGTGCGCCTTTGCCGGCAAGCGCATCGTCATCTTCAGCGGCGGCGCGAAGAAGGAAAACGACGCCGAAATCTTCGAGGAGTGCAAGGCCATCCGCGACGGCGGCGGCTTCGGCTCCATCATCGGCCGCAACACCTTCCAGCGCAAGCGCGGCGAAGCCCTGAAATTCCTCGACGAGATCCTCAAGATTTACGCGAAGTGACATCGCGGCGAGTCCATTCGCCACGCGTGATGCTGCGTAAACGTTTCACGCGAAAGAACAACGCACTCCGCATTCTTCCACGCCCGCTCTATTGATGCTCATAGTAAAAAGAAGTGACCGCCCTGCATTGCGCGGTCAGGGCGGCGGTCAGGCGGGTTGGGTGGAGCCGGCAGTAAAAGGTGCCCTACCTGTAACTGCCGATGGTTTACTGCGTATGTCAGCGTCGTTAAGTTTGCGCGCAGATTCACCTTTCCCCGATGCCCAACCACGCGGCACAATGGGGACCACCTGCATCAAGGTTTGTCCAAACGGGCCCTGCCGATTAAAATCCAGCGCCGCGGGGGAAACGGTCCTCGCTTCGCCGCACAGATCGGTCCGCAAGGCCGAGGAATGCGGAACCGACCGCCCTCGCTTCGCTTGAGTACGCGCCATATGACGCAGGCAAGAACATGGCGACAATTTCGCGTGGGCATGATCGCCGCCGATGCCGTGGCGATTTTTCTGACGTACGTCCTCGCCGATTTTCTGCGATGCAGATTTTACATGGGCGTCGACTGGCCCGAGCTTCTCCCCGGCAAGATCAGCAGCGTCCGCGAGGTCCACATGAAGGTCCTCGCCCTTCTACCGATCGCCTGGCCACCCATCCTCTGGACGCTCGGTTGGTATCAGCTTCGATGGAGGTCACTTGGCTGGCTGATTCGCACAGCCGCCTTCTCTGGAGTTATCCTCGCCCTCCTGATGGCCGGTCTCGCTCTCCTCTTTGTCCGAGAAGCTTACCCTCGGGCACAAATCGCGCTCATGATGGCCCTGGTCCCTGCGACCACCCTGATGGTCCGAGGTATAACTGGCGTCGTCGGCCGCTGGATCAGCTCCCGTCAGCAGCGACACGTGCTTATCGTCGGCACCGGCCGCGAGGCGGTTCGGATGCGACGGATGCTCCGGACGGCCGCACTTGGCAAGCCGATGGTTCTTGGCCATCTGCGCGGCTTCTGGGAGACCGACTCCGCGGAGATGGGGACCGGTGCGGTTCTCGGCGAAATAGGCCAACTGGCGTCGATTCTGGACGACAGCGTGGTGGACGAGGTCATTTTTTGCGCTCCGCTGGAAGCGCTCCCCGAACTGCTGAATTATGTCCGCGTGTGCGAAGAAATCGGTGTAACGGCCCAGATTCAGGTGGACTCGCTTCAATGCCACTCAAGCCCCGAAATTGTCAATTTCCAGGGCATTCCGCTGCTCACCTACTCTCCGGTGAGGCATTCTCCGGAGCTGCTCTCGATCAAACGGGCCCTGGATGTCACCCTCGCGGTTATCGGGATCATCGTGACAGCGCCGATAATGTTGTTATGCACAGCCGCGATCAAGCTATCCTCAACGGGTCCGATAATCTTCCGACAACGCCGAAGCGGGCTCAACGGACGCGAATTTCACATGTTCAAGTTCCGAACCATGTACGCGGACGCGGAAGCCCGGCTGCACGAATTGGAAGACCTCAACGAAGTCACCGGCCCGGTCTTCAAGATCGAGAACGATCCGCGCGTTACCCCGGTCGGGCGTTTCCTGCGCCGCTGGAGTCTCGACGAGTTTCCGCAGCTCTTCAATGTCCTCAAAGGCGATATGTCCATGGTCGGTCCGCGGCCGCCGATTCCAGCCGAGGTCGCGCAGTACGACCGTTGGCAGCGCCGCCGGCTGAGCATGCGCCCCGGGCTCACCTGTCTGTGGCAGATCAAGGGCCGGCATCGCATCGGCTTCGACGAATGGATGAAGCTGGACCTTTTCTACATAGACCATTGGTCTTTGAAGCTGGATTTCCTTATCCTGTTCCGTACGGTATCCGCCGTACTCAGCGGTTCCGGCGCCTGAGCATCCAAGCGACTCGGTCACCCAGACAGGCCGAACGTTCGGCGGACCGGGGGCAATCCAAGCACCTCACTTACGTGGTGAAGCGTTGATGACCGGACTGGTCCAACTGACAGCCGTACTATCGCTATGCATCGCCGGGCAGGCGCTGCCGACGGACCCCATCGCGCCCATCTCGCCGGAGCGACCGCTTGCGACGCTGATTCGCGCGGAGCTGCGGCCGGAGAAAACGGTCGTGCCGGTCGGCGGCCGTGTCTTCGTCGAGTTCGCAATCTGCAACCTGACGGACGAACCGGTTAAGTTGACCGTTCCCGGGGCGCTGGTCGGCCGCGAACGAACGGACATCGGCGCGGGCCTACCCCTCGAGCATGTCTTTTCCGCCCCGCAGTTTCGAGCGCTCGAGATCGCTTCCGAGGAATCACCCGGCATGGGCGAGCGCGTCACCCGAAAGCCACAGTACCCTGTTCCGGAAGTCACGCTGGCGCCCTTTGGTGTCATCGGTTTGCGATTCGACGTCGCACGGTTCTACCCGGGCCTGCACCAGGCCGGCGTGTATCAGCTTCGCTGGCGGCCCTACGGCGGATTGGTCGAAGCAGCGCCGATCGTCATCACCGTAATGCCGTACAAACAGGTTACGTTAGATACCGAACTCGGCGCCCTGACGATCCATCTGCTTTACGACAAAGCCCCGCGACACGTAGCAAACTTTCTCGAACTCGTCGAGCGGCGATTCTATCAGGGCAAGGTCTTCCATCTGGTTCTGCCCAATCAATTCATCCTCGGCGGTTCGCCGGACGGCTACGGCGAAGGCAAACGGCCCGACGGCATGACGCTCCAGCCGGAATTCAACGACACACCCTTCGAATTCGGCACGGTCGGCATGGCCCTCATACCAGGCGACGACCATTCAGGCAGTTGCCAGTTTTTCATCTGCCTCTCCCGACAGCCGGGCTGGGACGGCCGCTACACCGCCTTCGGCCAGATCACCGGGCCGCAATCCCTGGCGACACTCCGGCGTCTCGGTGAAGTCGAGATCGACGAGAACCGCCGACCGAGGATCCCGCTGGCCATCAAGAGCATGACCGCCGTCGATATGCCCTTCATGGCGAAAGACGGCGATCGCTGAGGCACGCAGGCGAATCTCGCAATTCACAGTCCCCACCTTGTCGGACATGGCAGACCCCGGCATCCTCGATATAATCCCCCCTCTCGGCTGGAATTCGGCCGAAGACTGAATTCGCGCCTTGAAGTGCTGTGGCCTGGTCTCATGCAATGCGCTTGCAGCAGACAACGGGTCAGACTGGAAACAGAGCAGCCCAGCTGTGGTAACCATGTGCCGTGAGGTGCTGGGCCGCAGCACTTCACGGCGCGAAGTCGGCTCCGGGCCGTTCTCCGGAGCTGGTGGCGGGAAAGAGGCGAACAAGCCAGAGCAAACGATGTCCTACACCGTTCTTGCCAGAAAGTTCCGTAGCCGGACCTTCGACGAGGTCATCGGGCAGGGCGCCATCACCGCTACGCTCAAGAACGCCATCGCGCAGGATCGCGTCCATCACGGCTATCTCTTCTGCGGCACGCGCGGCGTCGGCAAGACGTCGATGGCCCGCATCCTCGCCAAGGCGCTGAACTGCCTTTCCTCGGACCAGCCGACCGTCACACCTTGCGGCACCTGCGATGCCTGCGAGATGATCGCCCGCGGCGAGGATATCGACGTGGTCGAGATCGACGCGGCGAGCAATACCGGCGTGGAAAACATCCGCGACCTGCGAAACAACGCGGTATTTCGACCGACGCGTTGCCGATTCAAAATCTACATCATCGACGAGGTTCACATGCTCAGTACGGGCGCCTTCAACGCCCTTCTCAAGACGCTGGAGGAGCCGCCCTCGCATGTGAAGTTCATCCTCGCCACGACCGAGGTTCAGAAAGTTCCCGCGACCATCCTCAGCCGCGTGCAACGGTTTGATTTCAAATCCATCTCGCCTGCCGAAATCGCAGACCAGCTTGCGAGCATCTGCCGATCGGAAAGCGTCGAAGCCGAGCCGGACGCACTCAGGCGACTGGCCCGCCTCGCCAACGGCTCGATGCGCGATGCGCTCTCCCTGCTCGATCAGGTCATGTCCATGGGACGCATGAAAGTCACGATGGAGATGGTGAACGAGCTGCTGCCGGTCGCCCATGATGAGCTATTCGCCGAGCTGATCGACCGGCTGGCCGATCACGACGCCGGCGGCGCGGTCGCCGTGCTGGATCGCAGTCTGTCACAGGGTCGCTCGCTGGATGTCTGGTGCAGTCTGCTGATCAGCCAGCTGCGCGATTTGATGGTCTTGCGCCTGTGCGGAGAGGGCACGGAGATGGTGGACGTGCCCGCCGGTCTGCGATCCAAGCTCATGGAGCAGGCCGCGCGATTCGATGCGGGCGCCTACGTCTACATGATCACCGTGCTGGAGGAACTGCGGCGCAGCGTGAAATCGAGCGGCAGCGGTCGAGCGTTGGTGGAAGCCGCGATCATACGATTGGCCGATGCGGCGAATTTCTCCGCGATCGAATCGCTCCTGGCGCAGGTCCGTGGCGGCGATTCAGGCGAGCGACCCTCGAGCCAGTCCGCCGCGCCATCGCCTGCAAGAAACGCGCGTACTGCTTCGGCCCCAACCCTTCAACCGGCAGCCGCACCGCCGCCCGCGCCGAGTCCATCGCCCGCGCGTTCCCGGCGAACGGCCCGCCCCGAAGCCGCGCAGCCACAACCGGCCCCGGCCCGTCGCGTGACGCAGGCCGATCTGAAAGCAGCGGCCTCCGAGCCCATGGTCCGCGCGGCCATGGAGGTCTTCGGCGGTCAGATTGTGGACGTACAACGCAGTGCCGCGTCAACGACACCTACCCAGGATTCCGACAACTAAGGAGCGACCATGTTCGGCGGACTCGGAAATATCACCGGCATCATGAAACAGGCCCGCGAGATGCAAACCAAGCTCAAGGAAATGCAGGAGCACATCGCCAACACGCGCTACGAGGCCGACAGCGGCGCCGGCGCGGTGACCGCGACGGTCAACGGAAAGCTCGAACTCGTGGCTCTGAAGATCAGCCCGGAGACCGTGCAGTCAGGTGATTTGGAGATGCTGGAGGATCTCGTGCGATCCGCCGTCTGCGCCGCCCAGCGAAAAGCCACCGAAGGCGCCAAGGCGAAAATGGGCGAACTGACCGGCGGCATGAATCTCCCCGGTCTCGAAGGTCTCATGGGCGGTGGCGCGTAGCCGTCCACAAGTACGCGCCATGCCGACGGATCGTTAACAATTTCAGGGCAGACGCAGTGCCCCTCACATGCTATGGCCTCATCCACGCCGCCATCCCTGACCCGTCTCATGCAGGAGTTTGAGAAACTGCCCGGCATCGGTCCGCGCAGTGCCGAGCGACTGGCATTCCACATTCTCAAGTCCGACAAAGACGCGGCCCTCGCCCTGGCCGGCGCCATCCGCGAGGTGAAGGAAAACGTCCGCCACTGCCGCGTCTGCTACAACTTGACCGAGGCCGACCCCTGCCCCGTCTGCGCTGACCCGCGCCGCGAGCAGTCCGTCATCTTCGTCGTCGAACAGCCCAACGATGTGGTTCTCCTGGAGTCCACCGGCCTCGTTCGCGGCGTCTATCACGTCCTGCTCGGCCACATCGCCCCGCTCGAAGGCATCGAGCCGGGCGATCTGACCATCGACGCGCTGGTCGCGCGCGTGAAAAAAGGCGGCATCAAGGAAGTCGTGCTGGCGACGAACCCCACCCTCGAAGGCGAAGGCACCGCCCTGCACATCAAGAGCGTGCTGGCGGATTTGCCCGTGCAAGTGACCCGCCTCGCCCGCGGCCTTCCCAGCGGCTCGCAAATCGAATACGCCACGCGCGCGGTGCTGCAGGACGCGATCGACGGGCGGCGCGGGTTTTGAGGATTGCACAGTGAGTTGACTCAGCCGGCAGTACCGCCAGGCAACTGTTCAAGGTCGTTCAGGTCTTTCGATCGGCCAGCGGCTGACTTGTTGCGGCGCAAATCCTCGATGGAAATGATCGAGACTTCGACGCCTCCGATGTTGGCCCGATGCCGCCTGCTGTACGCATCTTCGAACTTCAGGCCGGAGACGCTCGTCAGAAGATCAATCCTCATTGGCGGTCTTCCCATCCGGATGATCTGGTGTTCACATTGTAGCAGGTTCTCATCCTTGTCGGATGCAGGAAAACCGAATTGTCGAAGCGTTTGCACGACGCGGCGGGCGTTCGCGGAATCCAGCGCAACCCAGATATCGAGATCGACCGTCGCCCTCGGATAGCCATGATATCCGACGGCGTATCCACCCACGAGCAGATACGCGACTTCATTTGAGTTCAGCGTATTCAAGAACTCTTTGAAGTCGTTCGGTAGCCGGATCGTAGCCATAAAGAATTTGCCTCATGAGTTCCAGGGCTTCCAGCCGCTCGTCGGGCGTACGAGCGTGCCAGTATGCACGCTCATCGCCTTCGTCTTCAAGCGTTCCGTAGCTGATGACGGTGCGGTCCACACGCGCCCGGGCAACAAGGTCCTCACCGGCAATCTCGGTGCCCGTCGCGTTGCGCCTTGCATCTCGCGTTTCTTTATTCATCAAGGCACAACCCTACCTCGCCCCCGGCACGTCCGCCCCGCCGCCTTCTTTGCTCACCCACGTCAGGTGGTAGTCCTTGTCTTCCACGTCGTGGGCGACCGTCGTCAGCTTGAGCTGCTTGTACGTGTCACACATCACGGCCAGCTCGCTCGTCCGGTCCGTGCCGATGCTCTTCTCATACGTCCCCGGGTGCGGGCCATGAGGGATCCCCGCCGGGTGCAAGCTGATTGAACCGCCGTCGATGCCGCGGCGGCTGGTGAAGTTGCCGGCGACGTAGAAGAGAATCTCGTCCATGTGGACGCTGGCGTGGCCGTAGGGGCAGGGGATGGCCTTTGAGTCGCCCTGGCTGTAATAGTCCACCTTGCGCGGCACAAAGCTGCACACGACGAACTCATTGCCGGCAAAGGTCAGATGGATCGTCGGCGGCAGATGGATCGTGCTCGTCTTCGGCTGATAGTCGTGAATGTTGAAGGCGACGGGATAGACCGTGCCGTCCCAGCCGACGATGTCATACGGAAAGTGCTGGAAGATGTGCACCGTCAGCACGTCCTCGCGCTTCACCACCAGCTTGTACGGCCCAGCCCCGTGCGAGTCCTTGTCGTACTTGAGCAGCGATTCCGGCGCGCGAAAGTCGCGATGCGAATACGGGGCATACATCGTGATCTGACCCTGTCGGTTGCGCCATTCCTTGGGCACGTCGATAAAGCCGCGGCCCTCAAAGACAATAAACTGCGGGCTCTCGCCATCCCAGTGGATGCGATAGGGCGTCGACCGCGGAATCAGCACATAGTCGCGCTCCTTGAAGGGCAGCACGCCAAACAGCGACTCCACCCGCCCGCTGCCCTTGTAAACGAAATAAAGCTCGTCGCCGTCGCCATTGGAAAAGAAGCGAGTGCTCTTCTCCGTTGGCTTGACCATGCTGATCTGCACGTCGCTGTTAAACAGCATCACCCGTCGGGCATCGAGAAAGTCTCCCGAGAGCTTCATATCCTGCGTCTTGATGTGGCGACGATGCAGCGGCTGCTCGCCCAGCGGCTCGAACGGGCAGAAGCCGGGAATGGCGATTCGCTCGACGGCGTTTTCGTCCGTTGGCGGCGTGCGATAGTAAAGAATCGAGAACGGCCCCTCAAAACCCTCGCGCGTGTGACAATGCTCCATCAGGAGCTTGCCATCTTCGTAGAAGCAGGTGTGCGGTTTGGGGGGCGTCTTACCGAGTCTCATGTAGTGAATCATGTTCGTGGCTCCGCTCGTGAATCATGTTTGTGGCTCCGCGAAACGTTTCCGTGCATTATATTCCAAGCCGGTCCAAGCCGCATCGGGTGGCATCATCGCCTCGGGCGACATGCGCGCGCCGGGTGGCATGGCCGCATCGGGTGGCATGGCCGCGGCTTTGAGCGGCCATGCAGGACGTGCAACCGACCTGTTCACTAGCTACCACGGCAGAGCTTAAACTGCGCAGGACCGGAGTATCGAATATGGCCGCCATACTCTTTCGCGTCATTCTCCCCGTGGCTGACATCGAACGCGCGGCGAAGTTCTACGCCGCCGTCCTGGGCGAAGCGGGCGTGCGAGTCTCCGACGGTCGGCACTACTTCAACTGCGGCGGCGTGATCCTCGCCTGCTTCGACCCGCGCGCCGACGGCGACGACTACGACGCCCGGCCGAATCCGGAGCAAATCTACTTCTCCGTGGATGACATCGAGGCGACGTACGCGGCCTGTCAAAAGGCCGGCGCGAAGTTCGCAACCGGCGACGTCCATGGCGATCCCGCCGGTCAGATCGCACAGCGTCCCTGGGGCGAGCGAAGCTTTTACGTCGAGGACCCCTTCGGTAACAAGCTCTGCTTCGTCGATGCCGCGACTGTATTTCGAGGGTAGGGCGCCTACTCCAGCTCGACGAAGAACTGCAACTGCGCGTGACCGTCGATCTCGAAGTATTCGATCCGCACTTCCATGCTATCTGGTACTGACACGGTTGCCGTGTCCTCCTTCGGCGCGTGCCAGGTCCAGTTGTCGATCACCGTTTCACCGTTCACGTAAACGCGCACGCCGTCGTCAGAAATCGTCTTCACACGAAGGCGCGTCGGCTCGGTGCGGCCGGATGACTCATCCTTGCCCGGCAGCTTGATGGTCGCTGTCGCCACAGCCGCGAAACGATCGGTCGCCAACCCCGGCGCCGGCCCGCGGTGATACCAGATGTAGTCGATGCTGGCCGGGCGATCGGTATGAATCGGCGGCGCGGCGATGATCCGCTGCCAGTTCTCATCCGACTCGCGCGGATCAAGATCGGGCGTCCATTCGTAGAACTTAACGTCCCAGTCGGCCAGCAGGATCAAGCCACTGGAAATCGGCAACAGCTTTCCGTCCACGCGGATGCCCAGCGTATAGTGCAACGAGTCCGTCACCCCCTCGGCGGGCCGCACCGTCACGATCGCCGGCGCCTGGCCACGCCTGGGTTCGACCACCACGTTGGGCGTGTGCATCCAGATGTAGAATGGCTGGCCCGGCGCGAGGATGCGGACCTGTGCTGAGCCCATCGAAATGATATCCGGGCCGATGATGCGAGTGGATGTGAAGTCGTACGGCCCCCACTCGTCGATGAAGATGTGCTCTTTGCCGTCGTGAACGCCGTGGATCGGATCGGGCGGCTTCGTGTATCGGCTCGACCGTCGGTCGGGCAACACTTGTAACCTAAGCGGTTCTTTGATGGCTGGATGATGTCTCCGACCGGCCCGCGCCGACTCAGCGGCTTCCAGTACAGACGGCAGCGCATCGCGTAGCTCGACATTGCCAACGATCTCTACATTTTCCCCCATTGCATTGCCTTCAGCCGCGATCGGTTGACTCGCTTGCGATTCGATTCGTCCACTGTGGAAGACATTGCCCTGAAACGCTCCCATCGTCGTCTCGCCGACGAATTTCATCACCGTCTCGCAGCGTTCGAAGACATTGCCTTCCACCGCCAACTCCGTCGAGGTGTCTGCGAGAAGTCCTGTCTTGCAATCCTCGAACAAGTTGCGTCGGACAATCTCGCTGCGCGATTCGTGTCCCTGCGTGCGACCGTAGGCCGACTCGATCAGATCGCGGTCGTCGTCCCACCAGAGCCAGACGCCCTTGCCGCAGCGGAGGACGTCGTTGCCTTCGATGCGGTTACCGCGGCCGTGCTCGATGGAGATACCGTTGTCGCAGTCGGCGATGTCGTTGCAGCGGATGATCGA
This sequence comes from uncultured Planctomycetaceae bacterium, assembly GCA_964385225.1. GTDB lineage: Bacteria > Planctomycetota > Phycisphaerae > UBA1845 > UTPLA1 > UTPLA1. Next base: position 110,568 of record CAYLOE010000011.1, on the reverse strand, counting down.
GTTCGTCGAATAGCCGCCCCAGATGCCGTGGACGCAGTGGTGCAGCTTGTTTTCCACGAAGTAGTTCTCATCAGAAAACGTCGCCTCGATGCCATTGGCCACGGCGAAGGAGAAATCATTTCGGTAGACGATGTTGTGATTGCATCCGCCTTCGCCGGTTCGCTGCGTCGTCTCGTGACCTGCGTAGAGAAAGAAACCGTCGCCGCCATGCGTGGCCCGGTTATAGGCGAAGACGTTCTCGTTGCACTGTTCGTAGACGAGGATGCCCGTTGAGTCCTGCCCGCGCGCATAGACGCCGTGCGAATAACCGCGGACACAGTAGTCGAACCGATTGGCGACAACGCGGCAGCGGCTGGATCGCCACATCGCCAGCCCCCAGCCGGACATGAAGGATATGTCGTTCTCGACGATGAGCGTGTCGTTCGTGCGATCAAGGCAGATGCCGTTCTGCCCGTTGCGGGCACGGCATTTCGTCACCGTCGCGCCGTCGCAGCGCAGCAGGTAGATGCCCGCGCCGTAGCGAAGCCACTGGTGTTCGTCGTTTTCATGCCCCCACAGCCAGTCGTCGAGGTGTTCGCGCTGCGTCGTGCTTTTGAGCCGCTGGCGGTAATTCCGCGATACGTCGCAGTTTTCGATCCGCAAGCCCGGCGAGTCCTCGGCGTAGATGCCGACCTTGAAGCCGCGCACCTTTGCATTGCGGATCGTGACGCCCTTCGCGCCGCGAACGACAATGCCGCGCCCGACGTACTCGTCCGCCGGCGTGTCGTCGGCCGCTCCGATCAGCTCCGACCCTGTCAGGTCGAGAACAACGTGATCCCGCTCAATGACCATCGCGCCATCGTCGGAAGGGTTCGCCACGAAAAGGCGCGACAGCGCGTACGACCTGTCTTGCTCAATCCGCTCCGGCGACTCCAGCCGTACCTCCACCGGCCTGGCGCACCCCGGCAAAACGCCCACCGCCCACCACAACACGCAGGAAGCGGCCCATCCAATCGGCTCAAGGCCTCGACGTTTTCTTTTGTAATTCGTCATTCGCAATTCGAAATTTCACTTCCCGACCGTGGCCATTATACTTCGCCGCCGCCAACTGACTTGGCATATCCACCCGAATCCCGTACAATACCGCAAGTAGTCCTCGTCGGCCGCCCTGCGTCGGGCTCCTTTCGGCCGCCCATGGATGGGATGCGTGTGGGTCTAACATGCGCCTTGTCATAAACGTGCTGGCATACAACGAAGAAGCGACCATCGCGTCGGTCGTGCGCGCCGTGCCGCGCGATATCGTCGGCTTCCACGAGATCGTCGTCCAGGTCATCGACGATGGCTCGCATGACCGCACCGCCGACGAAGCCCGACGCGCCGGCGCCGAGGTGATCTCTCATCCGCGAAACATGGGCGTCGGCACCGCCTTTCAGAGCGGCGTCCGTTCGGCCCTGCAGCGCGGGGCGGACATCATGGTCAACATTGACGGCGACGGACAATTCGACCCGGCGCAGATTCCCGAACTCGTGCGCCCCGTGCTCGCCGGTCAGGCGGACTTCGCCACCTGCTCGCGCTTCGCCAGCGATAAACTCGTGCCGCAGATGCCCAAAGCCAAGCTCTGGGGCAACCATGTCTTCGCTTGGTTCATCAGCAAGCTGATCCGCCAGCGCTTCTATGACGTCTCCTGCGGCTTTCGGGCTTATTCGCGCGAGGCCCTGCTGCGGCTCTCGCTTCGGGAAAATTTCACCTATACGCACGAAGTCTTCCTCGATCTCGGCGTTCGCGGAATGCGCATCGTCGAGGTGCCGCTCGCGGTGCGCGGCGTACGTCAGCACGGCCGATCCCGTGTCGCCCGCAATCTGGTGAACTATGGTCTGCGTACGATGAAAATCATCCTGCGGGCCTATCGCGACTATCGCCCCTTGCGATTCTTCGGCATGCCGTCGATCCCGCTGGCCATCGTCGGCATGGGACTGATGGCCTACTGCGTGATCAACTTCTTTATCACCGAGGAGTGGATCAAGTGGGCCGGGTTCACCGGCGCCTTCCTCTTCAGTATCGCCATGGTCCTGGCCTTCGTGGCGATCATCGCCGACATGCTCGACCGTCTTCGCTTCGTCCAGGAAGAACTGCTTTACTTCGAGCGCGTGCGCCATTACGGCCAGGCCCAAGGTCGGTTTCACACGTCCGAACCCTCGCCTCCGGCGGCCATCTCCCCATCCATCGAAATGGCACGCCCCCCGAGCGTACTCCACCTTCAGGCCGCCCTCACCAACTACGACGACACCGAAGAGCAGGCCGAAGAAACCCAGCCGCAACCTTCGTAGACTTCAATTGACAGGGCTTGTCATGGCACGCCACGATCCGATGGCGCATCATTACGCGGATCGTTCCGCGTGATTTGGATACTTCCCCGCTGCGTGCATTCGACCGAGATGGATGTAGCTCTCGTTGACCTCCTGAAAATACAGCCGCTCCTCTTCCGTCGTGTCGCGGATGATTTTCCCCGGAACACCCATCACCACCTTACCATCCGGCACCATCGTCCGCGGCGGCAACAGCGCCCCAGCGGCGATCAAACAGCCCCGGCCGATCTCGCAATCATCCAGCACGATGGCCCCCATGCCGATGAGCGTGCCCGCACCGACGCGACGGCAATGCACGACCGCGTGATGACCGATGGAAACGTCATCGTCGATGTCGAGCGGCACGCCGCGATTGGTGTGGACGACCGTGCCGTCCTGCACGTTGACCCGCCGACCGATGCGAATCGCCGAAACGTCCCCGCGAATGGTCACATGGTGCATGACGGTGCACTGATCGCCGAGCGTCACGTCGCCGCCGACGTAAGCCGTCGGAGCGATATAGACCTCCTTGCCGAGCACCACCCGGTCTGGTAAATCAACGAAGTCGAACATGGCGAAGATTGTAGCGGCTGCTTCGGCATTTACGAATCTTCGCCGCGATGCGATTTTGTGATCGCGTGCAATGCGTGCAATACATATAATACGTGTAATGCGTGCATTGCGTGCAACGCGTGTGAAGCGTGCGAAGCCGACGGATTGCAATCCGTCGGCGTCTTCAACGCGCGAACAATCATGAGGTGCATAATGGCGAAAAAAATCGACTGGTACTACCACCGCCCCGGGTGAACCTCCTGCGGCAAGTCGCAGGGGTTCCTTGCGAAGAAAAAAATCGAGTCGGAAGAGACCGTCACCGCGAGCAAGGCGAAGCTCGGTCGGGCCGATGCCCTGCGGCTGGCAAGGGCCGCCGCGAAGGTGATCGTCGCGAAGGGCAAAAACGTCGTGACCTTTGACATGAACGACGACCCGCCGAAAGATGTCGACCTGCTCGCTGCCATGCTCGGCCCGACCGGCAACCTGCGTGCCCCCACGATTCGCGTCGGTAAGACGCTACTGGTCGGCTTCAACGAGGACGCGTATAAACGCGTCATCGGTTAACGACGGGAATGCGAGAATGAGCTGAAACGCAGGCGAGTGTGAGCGAGTCGCGCTCTCCGGGGAGTGCGGGCGTCTCGCCCGCAATAAAGCCCGAAGCGCCAAAGAGCGACATCGTCGGATTAAAGAATGACGGCTCACTGATGATGGATTCTGGTATTCAGATTACGGAGCATCAATCGAATGAACACGGAACAAAACTCCGCTCGTGACGTCGGCTGCTGGGCCTCGCTCTTGCTGCGCCTGGCGATCGCTGCGCTTTTCTTCTCCGCCGCCGTGGGCAAGCTCAAAGGCGGCATGGAGTCCGTCCGCGGCACCGTCAGCTACTTTCAGACCACCTTCGCCGAAACGTGGCTGCCCGGCCCGCTGGTCACGTTGCACGGCTACATGACGCCCTTCATCGAAGCCCTCATCCCCCTCTGGCTGATCCTCGGCTGGCGACTCAAGTTCGCCTGGCTCTTCACCGGACTGTTCACCATCTCGCTGGCTTTCGGCATGTCTGTCCTCGGCAAACATGACGTGGCATCGGGCAACTACAACTACGTTCTCCTCTGCGCCATCGGCCTCTATTTCTCACGGTTTGATTGTCTGAATGTCGACGCCATGCGGCGGCCGCGTTGAAGCCGAAGGATTGCAATCCGTCGGCGTCGATGTGAAGCATTCATCGCGCCGAGCCGAGTTGCCCCTCGGCCCATTCCGCAAGCTGCTCGCGGAAAATCTTCGAATTGTGTCGGATGTCCACCGGAAACCGCGGGTGATACAGCACGATCTCAATCGCTCGCGCGTGCGCAATTGCAAGGGCCTGCTCCGTGAGCTCGCGCGTCAGGCCGTCGAGGTTTGACCGATCGTCCCCGCCGACGAGTTCGATGCAGATGACCGGCCGCTGATTCGGTGCCGCGCCCACACCGACCAGCGCCGAGCGAAACACCCGCGCGTGTCGATTAAATATCGCCTCGCACGGCTCGGTGAACAGCGTGCCGCCCGGCGTGATGACGCGGTGTGACTTGCGTCCGCAGAACCATAGCCGCCCGCGTTCGTCGAGATAGCCCACGTCGCCCATGCGGTGCCACACGTCGCCGCCGTCGCGAATCTTGTGCAACCGGTTGGCCCGTTCATCCGTGCAATAACGCCGCGTCACCATCGGCCCCTTGACCACGACCTCGCCGATCTCGCCCGGCGGAAGCACGAGATCATTCGACCACGACTCAATCGGTTCGTCACGGATGCCGATGATGCGGACCGTCGCTTCGCGCATCGGTTGGCCGACGCACGTCCCCGAGCCGCGCGCCGTGGCGATCGACGTTTCGCCAAGCACTTCGTGATGATTGATCGACGCCACCGGCAGGGCCTCAGTCGCGCCGTAGGGCGTGTGAATCCGCGCGTCGGGCTCGAGCATTCCCGCAAAACGCCCAAGCGTCTCCGGCGGCACCGGCGCCCCTGCGGAGATGACTCGCCGAAGCGATGTCAGCTTGACACCGTTTGTCTCGCCATAGCGCCCCACACGATCGAGCAGCGCCGGCGAGCCGAACATGTGCGTCACCTGTTGATCGCGAATCGCCCCGATGATCTTCGTCGGATCGACCCACGCCGGCCGCGTCGAGTCCATCTCCGGCAGCACCGCCGTCATGCCCAGCGCCGGATCGAACAGCGCAAACAGCGGAAACGTCGGCAAATCAATCTCGCCGGGTCGAATGCCGAAGTGCTCGCGCAGAATGCGCACCTGCGCGTCGAACATCCCATGCTCAAAAAGCACCCCCTTGGGCGGGCCCGTGCTGCCGGTCGTGAAAATAATCGCCGCGGGGTCCTCCGGTCGCGTCGGCACACACGCAAACGGCTGCCACGGGTCCGTGCGCAGCTCGCTCAGCGCATGACCGCCCCAGCCCCATCGCGTGCCGACGGTGACACGAATATGGCACGTTCGGAAAGCCCGGCGATGTGTCACCCGCAGCAGGTGCGCCGGCGGTATGCCGACAAACGCCTGTGCATCAATCTGCCGCAGACACTCGACCATCCGCCGCTTGCCCATGCCGGGGTCAATCAGCACCGGCACCGCGCCGATCTTATACAGCGCAAACGTGAGTACAAAAAACTCGAACGTCGGCCGCACCATCAGGATCGTCCGCATCCCGCGCATCACACCGGCGCGAACGAGGCCGTGCGCATAACGATCCGTCTCACGATCCAGCTCGGCAAAGGTCACCTGCGCGTAGTCCGCTCGACCGTCGCGATCGCGGCGAACTGCCCAGACAATGGCACGTTGATCGGGATGCTTCTGCGCGGCGTCGTGAAGGTGTGCGGCAACGTTGAGGACAGATTGCAGATTGCAGATGGAGGATTTCGGATTGCGGTTTGTTAATTGCGATTGATCAGCTGCAGAAGCCGAAGGGTTACAATCCATCGGCTTGCGCAGAGATTCCTGCACGAGCGGGATAATTCGGTCGCCTGCGTCTTCGAGCACATAATGCCCCGCATCGGCGAAGGTGTGGACCTCCGCACGGGGAAACCGTCGCCGCCACTCGGCGAGAAAGTGCCGATCGAAGACAAAATCGTGATCCCCCCAGCAAATCAGCATCGGCACATCGGCCAACTTGTGCAAGTTGTCATCGACCCACTTCGACAGATCGTACGCCGGATCGCCAGGCCACTGCGGAATGTCCTGCACAAATCGAAGCGTCGCCCGCCGATTCGACCACGAATCGTACGGCGCCACCAGTCCGGCGCGCACGTCCGGTGGCAGGCCCTTCTTCGTCGCCATCCACGTCGCGCAACCGGCAAAGGCGTTGAAGCCCTGCACGGCCAGCGTCGCCAATGGATTTCGCCGGCGCAGCAGCTTCAACCGCACCGGTAGCCGCTTGCCCGGCGGCAGGAGAAACGCAGCCGTATTAAGGATGACCACCCGTCGCACCGCCGAAAGCCGACGCAGCGCCGCCGCAAGCCCGATCATCCCGCCCCAGTCATGCACGATAACGGTCAGATCATCCTCAATGCCCAGATGCGTAAGCAGCGCCTCCAGATCATCGACGCGCCTTTCCAATGTGTATGGATACCTTGCGTCGTCCGGTTTGTCCGACAGACCGCAGCCGATGTGATCCGGCACGATGCAGCGATGCGTGCCACGAAGTGCCTTCACCAGCTCGCGATAATAAAAAGACCACGTCGGGTTGCCGTGAACCATGAGCACCGGCGGGCCGGCGCCTTCGTCAAGGTAGTGATAGCGCAGACCGTCGCGATCAAGAAAGTGGCTCTCGAAGGGATATAATCGCCGGATGGATTCGGGAAGCGCCATGTAGCGCCGTGGAAGGTAACGCTCACAGCGAAGTGCGTCGAGGCCCGTCCCGAACCGGCTAAGGTCCACTGCCCGCTATCTTCGATTATGCACCACCGCGCCACCGATCGACTTGAGCAGTTTCTGCGACTCCACCGTCTCCGGATGCGATTCGCCCAGGAGGTTACGGCGCATCTCCAGGGCCTCCTCGCAGAGTGCCCTTGCGGCGACCGGATCGTTCCGTGCCAGCTTGACTTCGGCGTAGCTGTGCAACAGCCGGGCGACAAATTGATGATTTTGCCCGAGACCCTGCTCGCCACGGAGAATCTGCAGGGAGCTTTGAAAGGCCTGCTCGGCCCCGGCGTAGTCGCCCCGATCCTGCAGGAGCTTGCCGAGGTTGTTATACATCTTGCCCACTTCGGGGTGCTGAGCCCCGAGCGACTCCTCACGAATGCGCAGGGCTTCGCGGTAGTGCCTTTCGGCGAGCGCCAGGGCCTCCGGCGTTTTCCTGCTTCGCAACAATCCGGCAAGATTGTTCAGCGACTGGGCGACGTCGTTGCGTGCCTGCTTCCGATGCTTAGCCGTGGCGTGCGGATCCGTCTGGGCCTCGGCATAAAGCCGCCGCCGAATGCGGATGGCTTCGTCGAGTGAGAGCTCCGCCTCGTCGAATTCGCCTTTGTGACGCAGAAGATTGCCCAGATTGTTAAGCGTCTCGGCGGCTTCCGCGGAAGCCGGGCCGAGTTGATCCCTGCGCACGAGCAGTGCCGCTCGCCAGAGTTTTTCCGCCTCATCCAGCCGCGCCTGCTCGTAACGAAGCTCGCCGAGATCGTTCATGCTTTCCGCCGTGTCGGCGTGCAGGTCTCCCAGCAGTCGACGCCGTGTCTCCAGCGCGAAGATCAGATGCGCCTCCGCGGAGGAAAGACGCGACATCCCCTTGTAGAGATTGCCGATCGTGTTTCGCACGGCCGCCCCGACGAGCGGATCATCCTCGAGCTCGCTTATCAATTCCCTCGACTTCAGATCAAGCGTCTCCAACACGGTGATGTCCGTGCGACCGGTCTTCCACGGGTCGGCCGACTCGTAGAGCGTCGAAATCACGGCGCTAAGCCGTTGCGACTTGCGCGCCTCCTCCGCGATGCGGTTGGCATGCACCATCATCCCGATGCCGCCGCCCAGAATCGAGAGCAGCAACAGCGCCGCCAGCGCTGACGGCACGCGATGCCGAGCCACCAGCTTGCGAAGCTGATAGATTGTGCTCGGCGGCCTCGCCAGAATCGGCTGCCCCGATAGAAAGCGATCGATGTCATCCGCGAAAGCCGCGACGCTCTGATAGCGGCGCTCCGGCTCCTTCTCGAGCGCCTTCAGAACGATCGTGGCGACCTCACCGGGAATCTCACGATTCACCGCCTGCGGACCGACGGGACGCTGCTCGCAGATCACCTTGACCGAGGCCAGCAGAGACGCCGAACTCACATCGTACGGAAGCGAACCGGTCATCAGCTCATACAGTACGACGCCCAGCGCATAGACATCGCTGCGAACATCGATTCGATCCGGTTGGCCCTCGGCCTGCTCGGGGCTCATGTAGGGCAACGTACCCATCAGCCGGCCGCTCTCGGTATGGATCGACGGGACGGCGGCATCGTCTTCCATCATCCGCGCCAGTCCGAAGTCCAGAATTTTCGGCTGACCGACATTCGCCGCCGCAGTGCTCGCAAAGACGGAGAACGGCGAACGGCGCGCGCGATTACCCGACGAGGGTTCATCCACCACCAGAATATTGGAGGGCTTGATGTCGCGGTGAATCACGCCGCGCTGATGGGCATAGCTGATGCCTTCGCAAACCCTGCGAAACAGGATCAGCCGATCGCGCAGACTCAGCGACTCGACATCCGCGGTCGCTCCGGATTTATCTTCCGCGCGCCGTCCCGCTGCGTAGTCCTTCAGACTGACGCCGTGAACCAGCTCCATGGCGAAGAAATGATTGCCGTCGTCGGTTCGACCGGCCTCGTGGATCGCGGCAATCGTCGGGTGACTCATCCGCGCCAGTGTCTGCACTTCCCGTTGAAAAAACTTCACCTGAAGCTCGGAAACATGCTGCCCGCCGAGAATCACTTTCAGCGCGACCTTGCGGCGCGGATCGGCCTGCTCGGCCTCATAGACCACGCCCATTCCGCCGTGGCCGATGCGCTTCAGAATGCGGTAGTCGCCGATGAATTCAGGCAACTTCGGCCCTGCGGCGGCAGCGACCGGCGCGGCGCCGACGGCCGCGAGATCACCGAGAATGTCGCGCATCTCGGCCAACTCGCTCTTGCAGGACAGACAGACCTCGACGTGCGCGGCAATCTCCGCGCGCGAAGCGGCTTCGTCGTCCTCGCCCTGGACCCATGTCCAGAGACGCTCTCGGGACATGTCACAACTCATGATTGAATCCCGCTGACCTTCCGCAGTTCTTCGCGCAGGTACTCCGACGCCCGCACCAGCCGGCCCTTGACCGTCGGCTCGCTCACGCCCAGGGTCTCGGCGATCTGCAGCCGGCTTAATCCCTCAATGTGCTTGAGCATCAGCACGCTGCGGTATTCTTCCGGCATCGCCGAGATGATCTCGCGAAGGAGTTCCTGTCGTTCACTGTTTGCCACGCGTGTCGCCGGGCCGGCCGACTTTCGAGCGGCATCGAACCCCGTGCGAAACGGGCGATTAAACGTCGGACTGCGCTCGTGTCGGCGCAGTACGTCCAGGCATCGGTTCCGGGCAACCTTGTAGAGCCAGGGCTTGAGATCGCCGCAGGGCGGATCCTCCGTGCTTGAAAGCTTGGTGAACGTTTCCTGAACAACGTCCTCGGCCAGCGCTTCGTCGTTCAGATATGATAGACAGAAACGATAAATCGGCGCCCAATATCGTTCCATCAGGCGCGAACCGGCTTCGTCGCTGCCTTTGCGAAAGTTCGCAAGCAGAGTGGTCTCCTCGATGATCGAAGTGTCCTCGTTTAGCATGACCCACCTCCGAACGGCACGAGCCGGCATCGCGCGCTGATCCACCATCCGAGTATATGATAAGATACGAAAGATCGGCCGCTCATGACGGGCATAAATGCACCGATTACATCATCGGCGATTCGAACGAGGCACATTTTCCCGGACAACTTCCATTCAACAAATAAAACCCGGCTTTCCGGGTTTCCCGCCGAGAATCGGACGTGGGTTATGGCGAACATCCGATCGGCAGATTCGTAACTCCGAATAACCGAGCAAGGCGTTGGGTCCAAATCGGCCGCTCGACCCCCGCCTCGCGATTTGTTCGCGGCACGCAGTTGTCGGGATTCACCCAAGGGCGTGTCAATTCGGGAGTTACGATGTCGTGACTTGCGGAGCCGTCCCGAGCCGGCTAATATGGTGGATATTCAGCGCCGAATGACCCGATATTTCAGGTCGGGCACAACCCGAATCTGCTTGGATGCAAGGACTTAAACGAGTGCGCGGAACGCTTCAAAAAAAGCTGCTCGATGGCTGTCTCGCGAAGGCATCAGCCATCACCTGCGCATTGACGCTGGTCGTCTGCACGCCCGCCATCTGGCAGGCCTCCGCCCCGACCAATCGGGTAACAGAAGAAGAGCATCGCACCAACGGCCCCCAGGAAGAGCAGCGCCACGAATCGAACGGTCGCGTTCTTACCTCGCTCGCCATCGAACGCCAACGGGCCGCACGGCGGCAAACGCTGCTTCTGGTCCGGTCATCGTCCGTTCTCCACTGCGCCTCGATGGATCATCGCGGCCTGGCCATCCAGAGTAGTCTTCCCCCCGGCGCCGACCCCCAAAGAGAGGGTCGAAACGGCTGCGGCGCCCCCCTTCTTTGTTGATCGCCGCGATTCCCCTGTTCACTCATTCATCGATCTCGCGTATCGGCCAGGGGAGTCGCCCGGCGACTTCCTCCGATTCGCACGATCAGCTTCATTTATCGTTCGTTCAACCATACAACATTGTCCACGAAGAGTGACCAACTTCACCTGGGAGTGCGGCCATGCAGAAACTTGTTCAGGGTGTCCACTGTTTTCAGAAAGAAATCTTCGGCTCGCGGAAGGCGTTCTTTGAGAAGCTTGCACGCGGTCAGAACCCCATTGCGCTATTCATTACCTGTTCCGACTCGCGCATCAATCCGAACCTGATGACGCAGACCGAACCAGGCGATCTTTTTATTCTTCGCAACGCCGGCAACATCGTCCCACCCTATTCCGCAGCCGCGATCGGCGGTGAGTCGGCGACCATCGAGTTCGCCGTCGCCGCCCTCGGCGTCCGCGACATCATCCTCTGCGGCCATTCCCACTGCGGCGCCATGAAGGGTCTGCTCAACAGCGACCAGCTCAGCGAACTGCCCGCCGTGCAGGGCTGGCTCGGACACGCAGAAGCCACGCGCCGGATCATGCGCGACAAGTACGCCGACCTCAAAGGCGATGCACTGCTCACCGCCACCGTCGAGGAAAACGTCCTCGTGCAACTGGAGAACCTGCGCACCCACCCCGCCGTCGCCGCGGCCCTTTCCAAAGAGGAACTCGCCCTTCACGGTTGGGTCTACAAGATCGAAACCGGCCAGGTCTTCGAGTTCGACCCGCAGGAAGGCCAGTTCGTCCCGCTCGGCGAAAGCGCCGGCGCACCGTTCAACGCCTCGGCGACATTGAAGCTTGCCCGATCTATCTGACGTCGAGGATTCCGCAACCTGGTATGGATGAACACAAGTTCGCACACAGCGCATTGCATGTTGGAGAGCATGAGACATGGCCAGTGATAAAAGCCCGCCGATCATCAGCTACTTTCCGCTCATCTTCAAGAAGGACTTTCTTGCGTCCATCGTCGTCTTCCTCGTGGCCCTGCCGCTCTGCATGGGTATCGCCATTGCATCCGGTATGCCCCCCGCAGCAGGTCTGATCACCGGCATCGTCGGCGGACTCGTGGTCGGCGTGTTCTCCGGGGCGCCGCTTCAGGTCAGCGGTCCGGCCGCCGGCTTGACCGTGATGGTCTATGAAATCGTCCAGCGCGACGGCATCGCCATCCTGGGGCCGATCGTTCTGCTCGCCGGCGCCGTGCAGATCGTCTCAGGGTACATGGGCATGGGGCAGTGGTTTCGCGCGGTCTCTCCTGCCGTCATCAAGGGCATGCTCGCCGGCATCGGCGTCCTCATCTTCGCCAGCCAGTTCCACGTCATGGTCGACGATGAACCGCGCGGCAGCGGCATTGCCAATCTCTTCTCCATCCCGGAAGCCATCTACAAGGGGATCATGCCGCACGATGACTCCAGCCATCACTGGGCCGCCATGGTCGGTCTCGTTACAATCCTGGTCATCATCATCTGGAAGCCCTTCGTGCCGAAGGTGCTCAAGGTCATTCCCGCGCCGCTCGTGGCCGTCGTCGTCGCCACGGCTTTCGCAAGCCTCATCCAGGTTCCGATCAACCGGGTCACGCTGCCCGATTCGATACTCGATGAAGTCAATCTGCCCGCTCTCTCCCAATTAACCCGATTACTCGACGGGCAGATTCTGCTGGCTGCCCTCGCGCTCGCTTTCGTCGCCAGCGCCGAAACCTTGCTCTGCGCTACGGCCGTCGATCAGCTCCACACCGGACCGCGGACACGCTACGACAAGGAACTCACCGCACAAGGCATCGGCAACATGATCTGCGGATTCGCCGGCGCGCTGCCCATGACCGGCGTGATCGTCCGAAGCGCTGCCAACGTCGAGGCCGGCGCCAAAACGCGCATCTCCGCGATTCTTCATGGCGTCTGGCTCGTGCTGTTCGTCGTGGCCTTGCCTTTTATTCTGAGAATGATTCCCACCTCGAGTCTCGCCGCCCTACTCGTCTATACCGGCTATAAACTCGTTGACTTCAAGACCCTCCGAAACCTGCGAACGTTCGGTCGCGGCGAAGTGGCCATCTACATCACCACCGTGGTCATGATTGTCGTCTCCGGGCTCCTCACCGGCGTCCTTGTCGGCATCGCCATGTCGATGGGCAAACTCCTCTACACCTTCACCCACCTCGACGCACGGCTCGAGGACGAGCCCGAAAAGAACCGCACCGTGCTTCGCGTGCGCGGGGCGGCCACTTTCATCCGCCTCCCGCTCCTCGCGCAGATGCTCGAGCAGGTGCGGCCGAGTACCGAGTTGCATGTTCATTTCGAGAACCTCGATTACATCGACCATGCATGCCTCGACCTGCTTATGAACTGGGAAAAACAGCACAAAGCCACCGGCGGACAATTGGTCGTGGACTGGGATGACCTGACCACTCGGTTCAGAGCGATGGTCACGGCCGAGCCGGCCGAGTCGAAAATGCAAGCAACCACGCCGCTCGCCCCGGACGACGAGGATTCAAAGAAACGCGAAGCGGAGCTGGTCGGAAGGTAAGCGGAGGCCTTCGGCTTCCCGGGACCGCCAGTCCTGGGTGCTCCCTGAACGTCGCAACGCAACCTGTGAATACACCCGTGGGGAGACTTCCCTGCGCCAACCGTTTTGCTACCATGCCCGGAGAACGCGTTCCAGCGTCGCGATTGTCCAAGGAGCGAAGCAGAGCTTCCCGGTCCCCACGACGTGGTCCCTGTTGACATGTTCTCCGGATGGATGAATGCCCATGAACCTGCTCGCCGCCGCCACAGCGAACAATCTCCCGAACCTCGGCTACGGCCCGATCCTCGTCCTGATCGTCTTCGTCACCTTCATCTCAACGGTCATCCTCGCCATTACCCACTGGCTCCCCAAAGCAAAGCGCACCGGCGCGCGCAAGGATGAAACGTATGAGTCCGGCATGGAGGTCATCGGCGATGCCCGACGGCGCTTCAACGTCCGCTTCTATCTCGTCGCCATGCTCTTCCTGCTGTTCGACGTCGAACTGATCTTTCTCTACCCCTGGGCCGTCACCTTCCTCGACGCCAAAGCCGCCGCCAACGCGCCGCTCGTCAACTTCCTCTTCGTCGAGATGGCTATCTTCTTCGGCCTTCTCCTCGTCGGCCTCCTCTACGACCTCGGCAAGGGCGTCCTCGAATTCGACTGACCACGCCCCGCGCGATAACGAAGGTTTCGGCTCCTCGTGTTTTGACGTTTCGACGTTTTGGTGTTTTGGCGTTTCACTCACCCCTGCTATAATCCGCAACCGGAGATTCGTCATGGAAAAACACCAATACGACCCCCATACGATGTCCAACGACGACGTCATGACTACGCGTCTTGACTCCCTGGTCAGCTTCTTCCGTGAAAACGGCATCAACTGGGCACGGAAGAACTCCCTCTGGCCGTTGCCCTTCGCCACGGCCTGCTGCGGCATCGAATTGATGGCTACCGGCGCCAGCCGTTACGACGTCGCCCGCTTCGGCGCCGAGGTCATGCGCTTCAGCCCGCGCCAGAGCGACCTGCTCATCTGTGCCGGCCGCGTGGCCATCAAGATGATGCCCGTCCTCCAGCGAATCTATCTGCAAATGGCCGAGCCGAAGTGGGTCATCTCGATGGGCGCCTGCGCCTCGACCGGCGGCGTCTTCGACACCTACGCCGTCGTGCAGGGCGTTGACCAGTTTATGCCCGTCGATATCTACGTCCCCGGCTGCCCGCCCCGCCCCGAGACGCTCATCGAAGGCATCATGGCCATCCAGCGAATCGTCGAACACGAAGGCGTCACCCCCAGCGAGAAGCGCGGCAAGGGCCTCGGTCTCGTTGCCCAGTCGACCTATCAGTTGAACGTACCGCAAAGTATGGAGGCATCGACGAAATAGCGATGGCCACGCCCCAGCAGATTCTCTCCGCCGTTTCTGAAGCGTTCCCCGTGCTGAATCTGGAGCTAAAGCCCCTGCTCACCCGAGGCAGCGAGCCCGGCGATCAGTTGTACATCCGCGTCGAGCCGGTGAACCTGATCGATGTGCTTCGCTTCCTCCGCGACGACGATCGAACGAAGTTCGAGCAGCTCATCGACCTGACCTGCGTGGACTATCTGAACTTCCCCGACGCCGCCGACCGCTACGGCGTCATCTATTCGCTGCTGTCGCTCACCCACAACCACCGCATCTGGATCAAGTGCTTCGTCAACGACCCGAAGCCCACGCTGCCGAGCGTTTATTCCCTCTGGAAGGGCGCCGACTGGATGGAGCGGGAACTCTTCGACATGTTCGGCATTGTCTTCGAGGGCCACCCCGACCTGCGGAGAATCCTCACCTGGGACAGCTTCAAGGCCCACCCCCTGCGTAAGGACTACCCACTGCGCGGCAAGGGCGAACGCGAAGACTACCCCGTCCTGAACCGCAACGACGCCTGAAACGACCAGCCCAGACACTGCACCAGCCACTTCAAGAAGCATTAGCCGGAGCGCATTTTGTGATGCGAGAAGTCCTTCCGCGCTGCGGTAGAATCGTTCACCCGGCTCGGCGATTGGGGACCTTTCACGGAGAACATCAGCGTTCGGCAATCCGCGTGCCGCAAGAGCGATTTGGGATGCTTTTTTGAAAGCCCAATCATATAATTGGCTTGAGCGGGCGACCCGCCCATCCGAAATACGCAGAGACTGCGGGTCGTATAATCTGCCGCTGGTCAATTACTTACAGGATCGTGAATGGCTCAGTATCTCTCCATGCTTCCTTCCCAGCAGATGCGGCTCGAGCAGCGGCTCAGCCCTCAGCTCGTGCAATCCATGGAGATTCTGCAGCTCCCTCTGCTTGCGCTCGAGGCCAAGGTCCGGGAAGAAATGGAAACCAACCCGGTCCTCGACGAGCCCGAGCCCGAGGCAATCGTCCGCGAGGACCTCCCGCACGAAGAGCCCGCGACGACCGAAGCCAGCCAGGCCGAAGCCGAGAGTTTCGAGCGGCTGGATCGACTCTCCCGCGAATATGAAATGGACCCCGGCGACCTGCCCTACGGTCGCAGCCGATCCGGCGGCAATGGCGAGCGCGACTCCAAGATGGACGCCATGGCCAACACGGCCTCGCGCGGCGAATGCCTTCGCGAGCAACTCATGCGGCAATGGTCGCTCATGGAAGCCGACGAATCCGTCAAGCAGGCCGGCGAGGCCGTCATCGACTGGATGGATGACGACGGCTACCTGCGCACCGAGGCCGAGCATCACCAGTACAAAGGCGACGACGAACCGATCGAAACCCGCCCGCTTATCATCTGCCGCACCCCCGAGGATCGCCGGCGACTCATGGAGGAGATCGCCCAATCACGCACACCGCCGATCGAGATCGAGGTCATGCAAGAGGCCCTCTTGCTTGTGCAAACGCTTGAACCCGTGGGCGTCGGAGCGCGCGATCTGTCCGAGTGTCTGTTGATCCAGCTTGCGGTGAAGGAAGAGACCGACCCGTTCTACGAGGAGCTGGTGAAGAACCATCTCGTCGATCTGGGCAAGAACATGTACCCCGCCGTGGCGAAGGCCACCGGCCACAGCATCGAGGAAATTCAGGATGCCCTGAAGGTCATCGGCAAGCTGAACCACCACCCCGGTCTGCTCGTTCAGCCGTCTGAAGTGCCGCGCATCTCTCCGGACATCCTCATCGACTACTCCGACGACGGCGACGGCTACACCGTGCGCCTCGCCCGCGGCAATACCCAGCGCCTTCGAATCTCGCCTCAGTACCGCGAGATGCTGCAGGACAAAACCGTGGACAAGGAAACGCGCGAGTTTCTGAAGAAGCGTCTCGAATCGGCCGGCGTGCTCATCGACGCCATCAAGTACCGTCGCGAGCGTCTGCTGGAGATCTCCAAGGTGCTGCTGGAGCGCCAGCGCGAGTTCTTCGACTTCGGCCCGCAGTTTCTCAAGGTGCTGCGAATGCGAGACCTCGCCGAGGAATTCGGCTGCGACCCGTCCACCATCAGCCGCACGGTCGACGGCAAGTACGTCCAGACACCGCGCGGCCTGTTTCCGCTGCGGCAGTTCTTCTCCGGCGGCACGACCGACGCCAGCGGCGAAAGCGTGAGCTGGAACAGCATCAAATCCAAGGTCAAGGAAATCATCGACAACGAAGACAAGGCCAGCCCCCTGACCGACGACGAGATCATGAAGATCATCAACGAGCAGACCACGGTCCCCATCGCCCGGCGAACCGTCGCCAAGTATCGCTCGCAGCTCGGCATCCCCTCCCAGCGCGAACGCAAAATCTATTAGGCACTCCCCGCCATCCGGTATAATCCGCTTCAATGTCGATCAGTGCCTGCCTGCGCGCGGTTGGTCTTGCTTGCGCCGTTGCCTTGCTATCGGTCGGTTGCGGGGCGCCAAGCAGTCCGCGCGAGTTGACCGTCCTTCAGCAAGCCCCACTGCACACGTTTAATGAACACGAAGTTAACGCATATCTGAAATGGCTGCATTCGCATGAGCCGGACCTTTCGCAGCGCGTCACGCATCTCGCACGAAGGAATCTCGGCCAGGCCTATCGCCTGTTTCTGCTTGGCGAGTTTCCGTATGAACTTCACGACCCCGACCCGCTCTACTGCCTGTCCGCAGGCGACTGCGTGACGTTTGTCGAGCAGACGTATGCCATGGCGCTCTCGTACGACTGGCCTTCTTTCTTTCGCACCCTGCAACGGATTCGCTATCGCGACGGCCACATCGGCATCCGCACGCGGAATCATTTCACCGAGGCCGATTGGAACGCAAATAACCGCTGGCTGTTCGAGGACATGACCGAGTCCCTCGCCGCAGGCAGCGCCGTGACGTATCAACTGCGCATCGACCGCCGATCATTCTTCCAGCGATTCGGCGTCGAGTGGAACCATCCCAACGAGGAATTCACCGATTCGTACATCCCGCGCAACACGTTGGAGTACGTATCCGCCGCCCTTCGCGATGCGGACGTAATTGAGTTCGTACGCGGCTCGAAGGATGCCCCCTACGTCGGGCACATGGGGCTGATCGCACGTAACGCGGACGACCGTGTCATGCTCATCCACTCGACCAGGCCCCGTGTGCGCGAGGAATGGCTGCAAGACTATTTCGCGCGACGGCCGGAGATGCTGGGATTCAAGGTACTCCGTCCGCGCGAGCAGCCGCAATGGAGCTGGACCGTCGAACACCGGGAGGCGAATCGATGAAGCTCCGCGCCGGCATCCTGATCGGCGGCCGCAGTCGACGAATGGGCACGGCCAAGGCGTTGATCCGCGTCGACGGCGAGACGCTCCTGGAGCGGACCGTCACCGTAGCCGCGCGAGTGGTGGACGAAATCGTGCTCGTCGGGTCGCCGCCGTTCGAGCTTCCGGAGGGCCTGCGGAATCTTTCGCTCGTGGAAGACCGGCACTCCGGCCTCGGCCCGATTGGCGGATTGGAAGCGATTCTTTCGACTCAGCCGGATCACCCATGTCTACTGATCGCCTGCGACATGCCGCATCTCAGCGCGGCTGTGCTGGCGCGCCTGCGCGACGAACTCGGTGATGCCGATGCGGCGGTGTGCGCAACCTCAGAAAATGGCGAGGAACGGCTGCACCCCTGCTGCGCCATCTATCAACCACGAATTCTGCCGGTCGTGCAGACAGCCATCGAAGCCCGTCGCCACGGTATGATGCAACTGCTTTCGACGCTGGTCGTTCATCGACTCCTCCTGAGCCCTGCCGAGGCGCGAAGCGTGGAGAACTGGAACGAACCGAGCGACGTGACCGGACACGTGAGAAACGCATAAGCCCGAAGGAAGAATCCATGCTGGTCGGTATCATGTCGGACAGCCACGGTGACGCGGCGGCGACTGCCGTCGCGGTGTCACTTCTCGAAGGACTCGGCGCCGAGCATATCTTCCACTGCGGCGACATCTGCTCGATAAGCGTCCTCGACGAACTCGCGGGCAGACCCTGCACCTTCGTCTGGGGCAACTGCGACGACGTGACTCCCTCTCTCAAGAAATATGTGCAAACCCTGGGCCTGCCCTGGCCCAAACCGCTCACGCTCGTCGAGCTGGCCGGCCGGCGGATCGCCCTTTTCCACGGCCACGAGCCGGCCTTCCCCAATGCGATGAACGACCACGGAATCGACTACCTCTTCCACGGCCACACGCACCTCTACGCCGATCGCCGAATCGGCAAGTGCCGCGTCATCAACCCCGGCGCACTCCACCGCGCGAACCCGCGAACTTGCGCGCTGCTCGATCTGACGACCGGCGCGCTTCGTATCCTGCGAATTGACAACGGACAGGAAGTAACAAAAAGAAGATAGCCCGACCGACCGCGTCTAATACGCACCACGAGCCGAGAGCACGGCGGGGATCGTTTTAACGAGAATCTGCAGGTCCAGCGAAAGCGAGCGATTGCGGATGTACCACACGTCCAGCGCCAGCCATTCGTCGTACGGAATCTCCGTCCGCCCGCTGACCTGCCAGAGACAGGTAATGCCCGGCTTCACGGTAAAACGCAGCCGCTGATCCAGCGTATCGGTGCGGATTTCATCGAGCGGCAGCGGGCGCGGACCCACGAGACTCATATCGCCTCTGAGTACGTTCAGAAACTGCGGCAATTCGTCGATGCTGGAGCGTCGCAGCCAACGTCCGATGCGCGTAATGCGCGGATCGCCCTTCATCTTGAAGCACGGACCGGTTGGAAGGGAGTTCAACGAGCGAAACAGTTCCTTGTCGTCGTCGGCGCCCTGATACATCGTGCGCAGCTTGAACATGGTGAAGGGCTGCTGATGAACACCGGCCCGCTTCTGTCGAAAGAAGACCGGCCCGCGGGAAGTCAGCTTGATGGCCAGCGCAGCGGCCAGCAGGATGGGCAGCGCCGCGATCAATGCCGCCAGCGACAGCCCGACGTCGAGCAGGCGCACGATCATCGGATACCAGCGGCCGACTGCCGGCGCGGCCACGGACTGCGGCGTGCCGACCAGAAAGCCGCGATCGGTATCCAGAACGGCGATCGCCGCGGCAGGTTGTTTAACCTGGGCCATGACAGCTTCTTCCCTTAACTTCGCACGGCGATGAATCGTCGCACGTCGCTTCTCCTATCCCCTCGTCAGATTCAGCGCCTCAGCGGGCGCTTCGCACGGGCGGTGTTTCCCCAACCGCCAGCGCAGTGTATTCCAGACAAATCTCGGATTGCCGAGCAGGTAACGCCGCCACTTCCCGATCGGATCCACCGTCAGGCGAAACAGCCATTCGCCCCCGAGTCGGCAGAGCCACCGCGGCGCACGTTTCTCCACGCCCGCCAGATAATCAAACAGCGCCCCGACGCACCATCGCACCGGCCCTTCAAGCTGGTCGCCGTAGCGCGAGAGCCAAAGCTCCTGCCTCGGGCTGGACATCCCCACGACGAGCACATCCGGCCGCGCCGCGTTGATGTCGTCAATCACCTCGTCGGAACAGTCGAGCGCAAAATAACCGTGTTGCACACCGACGATCTTCAGGCGCGGCGACTCCGCGCGAAGCCGCTCCGAAGCCGCCTCGGCGATACCCCGCCGCCCGCCGAGCAGATACATCGAAAGACCCAGATCGGCGCAGCGTCGGGCGAATCGCGGGAAGTAGTCCGCGGAGGTCATTCGCTCCGGCAAGCGCTCTGCCGCATAGCGACTGGCCCACACAACGGACGCCCCATCGGCATAAAGCACATCGCTTTCGGCCAGCACGCGACGAAACGTCGAATCACGCGACGCCATGTTCACCGTGTGCGCGTTGGCGTAGCACGCGGTCGTGCGCACTCCTGCCCCGGCTCGCTGGGCGAGAAGCTCGATCAAACCGTCCGTCCGCAGCGGCCGGATCGGAAGACCCAGCACGTCCACCGCGGGCGGCAGCTCAACATGCTGCGGCGATGAAACCACGCTCGGGTCTCCTCTGTCTGAGTAGGTTTCGATACAACTCGGCGTATTGCGCCGCCGCGGTGCGTACGTGGAATCGATCCTGCACCGTTCGACGCGCCATCTGACCCATGCGAAGGGCATGGGGCCGATCGTCGAGGCATCTCGACAACGCATCGGCCAACGCGACGGGATCACCCGGCTCGACCAGCAGGCCGTTCTCACGGTCAATAATCGCCTCGGGAATGCCGCCGACGCCGGTGGCGACGATCGGCCGGGCCATCGCCATCGCTTCGAGCAAAGCATTGGGCATCCCCTCGGACTTCGATGGGAGGCAGACGACGTCCGCAGCGCGCAGGGCCGGCCACACATCCGAGTGGAAGCCCTCCAGTCTGATCACGTTCGTCAAACCGAGTCCGGCGATTCGCGCCTCCAGCGCAACTCGATCCGGTCCGTCGCCAAGCACAACGAAGCAAACCTCCGGGTGTGATTGACGCACGCGATCCGCCGCGTCGACCAGAACATCGACGCCCTTCTCATAACTCAAGCGGGCAAGCGTCAACACCAGCGGTCGATCCCCGATCCCCCAGGTCTGTCGCAGGGCCGCGGCGCCGGCGTCGAAGAATTGATCCGGCGGATCAATCCCCGTGTGAATGACAGTGAAATCGCCGTCATGGAGCTTATGCCGGGTCATGCAGTCCCAGGCGACGGCCTTCGAGACGGCAATGGTGTGCGTCGGGAGTGCCGAGCATACGGCATCGAGTAATCGGTCCGAGCGACGGCGCCTGGCTCGCCGGAAGGCGCCCATCGCATAGCAAGTTGAGACGATCACCGGCGCGGCCGCCCATCGCGCGGCCAGCCCGGCCATCAGATCCGCCCGTAACAGGTGGGTGTGAACTATGTCGGCGTTACAGGTTTCAATGAAGTCGCGCGCTCGAAGGATGGCTCGAAGATCACGCTCGCCGGGAACATCAAGGTTGTGCGTGCGAACCCCCAGCGCGGCAAGTTCATTCTGAACCGGTCCGCCCTCGTGGAAGCAGCAGACCGACATGCGAAACTCGGACGGATCGAGATATCGGGCAAGCTGCAAAAGCCATTTCGTATCGGTCTTGACTGCAAAGGTAGAGACGAAGTGGACCACTTCGTATGGACGTTTCGGCGGTAAACTGGAGAAGCGGGCTTGCATGCTTCTAACCATCCCCTGAGACGTAGCTTAGCGAAAATCCCCCCGGTTTCCAACCCCCCACGGGCCTGGAGTCCGTAAACCGGCGACGAATCCTGCACCGCTCCGTTTCAGATTCGAGGTCGTCTTGCGTCTGGAAGCGCCGAAGCGCCGCCCAAGACCCTCGACGAGCCGTATCGCAATCGCGGCGCGCGCGGAAGTACGGCCGCAACGTCGCCAGCTTAACTATACGAAGCAGGTCGCGCTGGAACAAATTCGCCATCACCGGGGGAGACCGTGGAGGATTCCACGCGCCAAAATTCAGCGCCGAAAAGGGACGAATCCGAGTCCCCCGGTCGCGCTCCCTTGCGGAGGGTGAAGAACAGATCAGCGAATGATCGGACCATGGCGTCGACCCCGTACCGAGCGATCACTTTTCTACGGGCTTCCTGCGCGAGCGCCCTTCTCAGGGGCTCGCTGGAAGCCAGTTCGGCTATCGCATCGGCTAATTGCGAAGCATTCGCTGGTTTAATCAACAGGCCGGTGCTGCGGTGTTCGAGAAACTCCGGCATGCACCCGGAATCGGGGCCGATAAACGGCGCCGACGCCGCCGCGGCCTCAAGCATGGTCACGCTGAAACATTCCTGCTCGCTGCACAGGCAGGAGATATCGATACCGGCCAGCAGCTCGGGTATGTCATCCCGTGGGCCCAGCATTCGCAGCGTTTCATGATCGAGGCCGGAAGCCGCGGCCGAGGCCTGTACGGCATCGCGATGGGGACCGTCGCCAACGATGAGGAACCGCAATTGCGGAAAGTGCGGCGCCAGTCGCCGAGCGGCGGCGATGAAAACATCATGCCGTTTCTCGCGACGAAGATTGGCGATCAGGGCCACGGCAACGTGATGATCTTCCAATCGAAGGCGACGTCGGGCTTCGGCGCGAGACGTGTTCGACGAAAGGAATCGATCCAGCTCAACGCCATTGGGAATGACCGTGAGCCGCCCGGCCGGTACGTACTCATGGCGAATCAATGCTCGCCGCTGGCGCTCGCCGATGGCCACGAAGCAATCCACGAAGCGATAGAGCGCGCGATTGGCCCGCTCAAAATGATGCTGGTTCTCCAGCGGAAACCAATGCGACCAGATGACGACGGGCGTTTCGGTGAGTCGGCCGCCCAGGGTGGACCAGAACATGCGATCCCCCCCGCTGTGTGCGGCGACAATGATGTCAATGTGATGCTCAGCGATAATACGACGAATGCGAGGAATGACCGCCGCGTCGGTCTTGAACTTTAGTGCGCCATCAAATACCTGCACGCCATGCGCACGACATTCCGGCGCAAGGGGGCCGGCATCCTTCAGACAAAGGACGTAGGGTTGCACGTTGTGGCGCGCCAGCCGTTTGACGAGCGCTACGAGCATCAGCTCGGCGCCGCCAGGTTCGAGACGGTTGGTGACGAACAGCACGCGGCGCGTCGGTCGAGCGGCGTGAGAGACGGGTGCGATCTGAATCGACTGCGTATGGATGTCGATTGAGGGCCTTCGCCGAGACGAAGCAGAGCTTCGCGGTCCGTTGTGAGGCAGAGTTTCGCTGCCCTCGGCGCGGTTTCGCGCGGCGTCAAGAAGGCCGTGAAACATTCCGACAAGTGAGCCGAGGTGTTCCCGGCGTCCGGGGCCGATCGACCAGACAAGGTGCATCGCCGCGAGTACGCCAAAGCTCCAGAAAATCATCAGTGCATCGCCGACGCCGAGGCGACAGGTCTTGCGCAGAATATAGATGTAATTAAACGTGGTCATGTACCCGAACCGCCGTCCCTCGGTCCGCTGCGCTCCTTCGCGTCGATGGACCACGCGCGCCAACCTGGATTCGAGCAACCAATACTTCGTTGCGAGCCGATAGCCCATCTCGCGGTCTTCGCCAAGTGCATACGCCACGAGATTTTCATCGAACGGATGATCGAGAACGATCGGTCGTCGCAGGGCCATGGCCGCGCCGGAAAGCCAGCGCGCCGGCGACGCGATGTGCGGACATGTCAGAATACGAGGCGAAGGACCCGGCGGGCGACCACGCGGTCGGACGCACCACCACGCAGCAAGCTGATAGCCACGCTGAAACAGGCGAGAGGAAAGCGATCCCGCGAAACGCGGCTCCTCCACCCTCACCGTCACGCCGCCGACCCGCGGATCGCAGAATAAATCATACACATGCCGGATGCAGTCCGCGGCACAGGTCACGTCATCATCGAGATAAAATAGAACATCACTCGATGCGAGACGCGCCGCCTGATTGCGGGCACGCGTTAGTCCGGGGCGGTCCGTTCGTTCGCAAATGAGGTGAACCCCGCTCGATCGGGCGTCTGCGGTGATCTGTTCGCAAACGGCGTCAGGCAGCCGGCCGTCGTCCATGATGATGAGTTCGTCACAGCACCGCGTCTGCGGCCAGATCGAACCGAGCGTTTCGAGAAGGGCATCCGGCCGGTCCCGCGTGCAGATGACAACAGCGATGGTGGGATCGGCTGACACGAAGGGTACCTCTCGGTGTGACAGATGCGAAACAGAGCTTCTCGGTCCGTTCGCGTCAGCCGCCGTTCTTCCACCGGAGAATATGGCGAACCGACGGGACGTGGCTCAGAGCGCCCAGAACATAACCGATGACTCGCCGCCGTTCATCCTCGGTAAAGACCAGACGCGTGCGGAAAGCGAGAATCAGAAACGCGATGATGCCGACGGCAAGAATATAGGAATTCATTCCGAGCAGCGCCGCCGCGGCGATGACCAGATAAGTCCCGCGGTCTAGTCGACAACACTCCGCGTGAATCAACACGATGCAAAGCACCAGCGCCGTAAAGATGGCAAAGACGCCGCACCATGCCGCGTTGCCCAGCCCCATCGGATCAGAAAAACCCGTGACAAAAAGACCCGACGTAGAGCGTGAAAGTCCCTGCCAGATCGGCAGGGCCTGCACGGTCTGAAAGCCCGGCCCCGCCAGCCAGAAGGCGTACAGCATGTTCGCCGCCACGCCGATGGCCCACGGCCAGAACATATGTCGCGTCTTCTCGGTCAACTGAAAGTGGATCGGCAGAAACGCCAGGAATGCTCCGAACAGGAAAAACAACAGATGCAGCGGAAGTACTTCAGCGCCCAGCGCGTAGTCCGACTTGAACATGCGAATGATCAGATGCTTCGACAGGGCTAAAATGGCACACAAAACCAGCAGACCGATACCGGTGCCGCGAAACGCAAGCGATAGCTGGCGCTGCGCCGCCTCGCGACCGCGCGTTTCCCAGGTCCGCGTGACGATCGTCAGGACAACGGTCACGACAGCCACGGCGCCGACGAGAATAAACTGTCCGATCTGCCGCACCGCGCTGAACACGGCGACGGCATCGTGTCCGTTGACCTTGTTAAGAAACCATGTCGGATAATAAACAAGGGCCTGCCAGGTGATGCCGGCAAGCGTGGTCCACACGCTGAACCGAAGCAGCTTGGCAGCCCAGTCGGGCTCATCCTTCGAAGCTTCCGGCTCCACCGAGGAAAGCTGCGCGCCGTTGCCGTTCGACTGCGGATCGGCCGCGGCGGGCGGAGGATGCTCGCCGGCGGTGCCGTCAGCGATGCTGCGGGCCAGGCCGTATCCAAAGAGCAGCACGGGCAGCAGCAGCGAGAAACCATAAAGCGCCGTCAGGGTATAGGCGCTCAGCCGGCCCGTGGCGATGGCGCCGATACTGGCGGCAAGGAAGATCACGCCGTGGAACATCTCCATGATGGCCAGCGCGTTAAACAACCGCAGGCCTTTCATGACCGCGAGAAGATAGAAATAGACAATCAGCAGACCAATCACGACGGCCGAGAGTCGCGCAAGGTCCGGCGCATCGGCGCGAAATCGTTCAAGCCACTGCGCATCGGTAAAAACCTGCGCATAGAAGAACACGCCGAGCCGTTCCGCGAAAATCCACAACACGGTAATGCTCAGCAGCGTGATCGAGAACAGGAGCGCGAACGAGCGCTGGACAAATCGGCGAAGTGAGCCGCGCGTTTCGTGCTGCGGAACGTAGCGCGTGACCGCTTCGTTGAGCCCGAGACTGCAAAGAGGCGTGAGCACATTCAGCGCCAGAAGAATCATGTTCAGCAGGCCGAACTGCTGCTGCGTCATCCACCACGTGAGCAGGAGAATGCGGCCGAAGTTGATCAGCCGAAAGGCCACCGTCGCCGGAAGATACAGTCCCATCGCCTGATTCAACGGCGTGCTGACAAACAGCCACCGGCGCAGGCCACGCGGAACCGCTGACGCATCCGCAGCGATCTTTGACACCCCCGATAGAATGGGCGGTGGCGAGCTTTCGATGGTTGCCTTCACACCCCTTACCCCCAATTGCCCGGCGACTGGCCCCCTGCCGAGCCCCTCGGTGGCGTCGATCCTCCACCGGGTGACATGGGCATACGCCGGCTTACCGCTCCGGCGCCCGCTGCACCGTGCGATCCCCTCATGACCATATTAGGCCTGAATCTGCCGGGCGTCCCTCGTGGCGATGGAGGAAGCGGTGAAGTTCGACCGCTCGAACTCGTCGGACCGCCGCGACCGGGAGATGAAAAGGCCGGCCGGGCGTGTATCGGTGCGGGCGACAACAGGACGTTGAGCGCGACGGGAACGGCGCTGAGCCCGAAGAAGAGACTGTTGGCAAATGGGTTGTCGCTCGTCTCGCGGAAAGTACCGTCGATGAAGTAGGCCATCGCCAGAATCCAGTAGAGCACCAGCAGATCGCGGCTGATGAATCCCGGCCCCTTGGGCGGCAGCTTGCGATAGAGCTGAACAGAGTAACGAACGAGAAAAACGGCCATGAGTAAGTAGAGTACAAGCCCGACCAGCCCGGTCTCCGCGACGATGGAGAGCAGATTGTTGTGCTCCAGCGCGGTGGTGCCGAAGGCGTAGAAGGGACTGGAGGGATCCTTGGCAAAGCCCGGCGCGTAGTCGCGGAAGTGACCGAAACCAATGCCGAAGAATGGATGCTGCTGAACGATCTCCCAGGTCATCTGGGCCAGACCGATGCGCAGGAGAATGGGCGCGGTATCGGTCAGACCGCCGACCTCGCGATCCTGCGTGAGGAAGTTTTCCATGTTGATGACGGCTACGAGCAACGTGGCGGAAAGCAGCAGAGAGACAGACACGACGCGTGTCGTCCGCCGGCGCGAATACGTCGCCCAGATGAGCATGCAAAGCACGAACGAGAGCCACACGGAACGCGTCTTGGTCCAGAAGATGATCGGAAGCATGAACAGATTGAGCGTGTAGAGCATCCACCGGCCGCGCTGGATGTTCCGGGCAAGCACCAGATTATTGAAGTAGCAATAAACCAGGGCCAGCCCCATGGCAGCGGACATCACGAACGGTCCGCGCACGCGGCCCCAGTGAATGCCGACGTTGGGGTCATTGATGAAGCGCGGGAAGATCAGCGCGCTGATGCCGAATCGCTCGCACCAGCCGGTGAACGTCAGATACACCGAGAGCAGCGCGAAGAAAATCGCCATCCGTTTGAAGTCCCGCTCGGTGTGGAAGGCATGGAGCACCAGCGCAAAAACCGCAAACGGGAAAAGGTATCCACCAATGAGCCGGTAGTGAACCGACACAACCGATCGCGTTTCGAAGCCGGACACCATCGCCGAGAGAAAGAAATAAATGGCCACGGCCGCGATGTAGCCGCTGACCGGCCAGGCGTGACGCAACCGTACGCGTCCCACCACCAGCATGGCGATCAGCAGCAACACGAGCACGACAATGCCGATTCGAGGAACAGTCACGGCAAAAAAGAGCGGCACAGCGACCCGCCAGAATTCTTCATGCAATACGATCAGGGTGATAAACCAGACCAGGATCACCAGCAGCAGGTCGCCCTTGATGGCATAAAATGAAAAGAGAATCAGCCCACCGATCACCAGCCACAGATACAGCAGTGCGCTCGTCGGCAGCGTCGCCGTTATGACCGTGCCGAACACGGCGGCCATCATGGCCAGAAAGCCCAGAAAGGCGATCCATGTGGTTCGTTGTGCGGTGAGGGTGGACATGGGCTGCGGTCCGTCGACTCCAGGTAAGTTATCCGTGATCTTTCGCCCAATACCCACGGATGCCGATCCGTGGCGCCCCCTCCAAACGGGTCATGTCATCCGATAGAGCAAACCCGGGATCGGATCGTTCCGCTGATTCAGCACAAGACCCAGACAACGCACGCCGGCATAATCCAGCCGCTTCTTGGCCTCGGCCACCGTCTCGCGCGACGTTCCGCCGGCGCGGACCACCAGAAGCGCGCCGTCAACCATGGAGCCGATGACTTGCGCATCCGGATAATTCCCGGCGCAGGCCACATCGATGAGAACATGGTCAAAGCGATCTTTCAGTCGCGCGATCACCGCCTTGACCTGACGACTCTTGATGACGCCGAGCGGCTGATCGACCAGCGTACCCGCCGGCAGTACGTGCAGCGTGCCGCCGCCCTCGATCGAGAGCGACTGCATCGCCGCATCGATGGACGACCCTCCGGAAAGCACATCCGTCACACCGGGCTCACCCGAAATACCCAGCTGATCGGCAATGCCGGGCTGGCGAAGATTGAAATCGACCAGGGCAACGCGCAACTCCCGATTCGCGCCCGCGCCCAGAACGGCCAGGCCGGTGGCGATCTGCGTCGCTCCGTCTCCACGACGGGCGGCGGTCACGATAACGGCGCGAGGCGGCGCCTGATCCGCGGAAAAGAACACGTTGCTCCAGAGCTGGGCCAGTTCGCCTTCCGACTTCGGCCGGATGCGACGACCTAGCTCGCCGGTCGGACCACGTGAAGTCTGCGCGGGCTCATACGAAACCGAGGGCATCGAAACCGCAGGCGGAGGCGGTGACGAATCCACAAATTCCTCCGCGCTCGGTGATTCGCCATTGAGCTGACGAATCTCCTCGATGACGTCATCGATCTTCTCGACACCCCCGTCCCAATCGAGGTCGATGAGATCTGCATCCAGATCAACCTCCGGCTCCTTCGCCGGTTTGGGCGCAGGCGACTTGGCCTTGGGCTTCGGCTCCGGCGGCGGCCAGATCTGCTCCGGCTTCGGCGACGGATCCATCGCCTCGTCGGAGTTAAAGTCCTGTCCCTGGTTTTCCGGTTTATCGGACACTGGGCACACTCCTGTGCTTCATTCTATCACTCACTTCATCGGCCGATTCTTCGGCATTATCGGCGGTCTCGTCGCTCGAATCGCCTTAAATCACGATCCCGCGATAACTTCCCTCAGGTGGACACGATTAATCGCCGTCCACGGCGACGTACCGACCCGAGCACCGGCACACCGAGATACCGCTCGGCCTCGATGCTCGATCGCAGCGTGTGGTCAAAGTGGTCCGCCAGGAAGGCGAACGCAATACCCAGCAGCAGCGACACGGCAATCGCGACCGCCGTATAGATATTCGTAAGAGGTATGATCGGCCGCTCCAGATCGGGAACCGACGCCGCGTCCAGCTTGCTGACCGTCACGGCCTCGCGGCTGATGAGCTTGGCCGACTTGGCGTTGATGCGATCTTCCTGCAACTTCTCCAGGTGCTTCTGAGCGACCTCAAAATCGTTCTTCAGCCGGGCATACTCGGCCAGCTTCGAATGGATTTCATTCTGCTCGGCGGACGTCTTGCGGACGAGTTCCTCGTACATCGTGCGCTGATACTCGCGCGCTTCGATGCTGGCGCGCAGACCGACGACATAGCCGACGACCGCTTCCAGCAGGCGCCGCCGATTGCGGGCGACCTCCTCGCGGATGTACTGCACTTCGCGGCTGTCATCGGTGTACTGCGCTTCCATCCGCGACTTGCGATTTTCCAGCGCGGCCAGACTCTTGGACAGCTCAAGAAATAGCAGATTCTCCCGGAAGAAATCCATCGCCACTACGGAGATCGCGCCGGCAACTTCTTCATCGGTCAGTTGCGAGACGCCGTCGGACTCCTGAGCGCCTTCCGGAAGCACGCGAGATAGCGTGTCAAACACCGCCCGATCGCGCGACAGCTCCAGATGCAGATTCGCATCGTTCTCTCGAATCTTCGTCAGGATGACCTGGACGCCGTGCTCCGTACCGCTCTTGAGAAGCTGTTCGAGCACGCCGATCTTGTCAGCATTGGCCACAATGAAGTCCTGATACCTGCGGCTGGCCGTCTCCACGTCGTTCGCGACGAAGGAATCCACCACATCTTCCATGACCCGCTCGGCCGGCGCGTTGAGGTCCTGCTGAAGTTGCAGGTAACGCACGATGTACATGTCCGCAAGGATGTCCGCCGCGTAATGAGCGAGCATGTGCGGCTTCGGGTCCGTACTGTCGCGCGGAGCCATCCGGTCCACACGAAGCGAAAACGTTTCGGTCATGGCCACCTGCTCACCGCCGGGCGTCTGGAGCTTGATCGAATCACGGAATCGCTTCAGTTCCTGCTGACGCTGCGTAAAGAGCGCGTTGACCTTGTCGCCGACAGACGATTGAAGCCAGCGAATGATCTCATCCTGAACGCGAGCCGCATGGCCGTCGCCTTCCTTCTTCGCTTCCTCCCAGCGGCTTCGCAGGCCGTACCACGCATCCCGAAGCGCCGAGTTCTCGGAAATAACCAGGGCACGCGCGAGGACCAGATCCGACATGACGATCTGCTGTTGCGCCTTGACGAAGACCTCCAGCGTACGCTCGCCGGCCTGATCCGTCGTGATCGGGTTCTTGTTCATCGGGCGCTTGAAGATCAGACTGATTTCGCTGCGATAGTACCGCGGCACGAAGTACTCACAAACCAGGTAGGTGCCGACGCCGCCGATCACGACGATGAGCACGAGCAGCACCCAGTGCTCGAAGAGAATCCGCATGATCTCGCGGAGGGATCGGGTTCCATAGGATTCGTTCATGGTCGCCTGCCGTTTCGTTTCGCCCCAAACGTCCGGAGCAATTCAACAATTCATTCCACCTGAAAAATTCGCCTGCTTTCAGCCGCTCAAATCTGGGGGCGGCCGGGGACAGACCCGGCGATTGTCCGGGCGTCCGTACAGGGCTCGCATCACGGGCCCAACTGCGTATTGATATTCGGCGGTCCGATCAGCTTCGTTCGCACCGTCGATGGCGCCTCGCGGATGCCGTATCCGAAATTCAAACCGACCACGCCGCTGTAAGGGATGACCGAACGAATGCCGCGGGTGAAGAACTGATCGATCCAGTCGTTGGCCACGGCCAGCGACGTCGGAGGCACCCAGATGATGTCGCCATCCGCAAGGTACGGATCCCACCGCCAATCGCTGCCCTTGGGCATCGCTCCGAATTCGGTCGGCTTGCGAGAATGCAGCAACTGCTCCATGTCGAAGACCAATGCCTCCGGAACGGGCAGAAACTCGCGACGGACAAGCAGAATCTTCGAGCGGTTCGCACGCGGCGTCGGTCCGCCCTGGGCAATGATCGCATGAGCCAGCGTAAGCGGTCGGCTGCTTTCGATGACACCCGGAGACCAGACTTCGCCCATGACGTACACCCGTCGCGGCGCGAATTCAAGCGTTTGCACCGTGACTTCGATTTCCCGAAGGTCTTCTTCCGCGTAGCGGGAGTCCAGCAGCAGCTTGGATTCGTTGACAGTCTTACCCCCCACAAGAACCTCGCCGACGTACGGCAGGTCGATCGTACCGTCCGGCTTGACCGGAACCAGACGCGACTGCCCGCGCGGCGCCGTCGTAATCGCCTTCTTCAACTCGCTGATCTTCACGTTCGCCGCTTCGACGACAACGGTCAGTTCAGGATCCTTGATGTAGCGGGCATAAGCACGCCGGAGCTGCTCTTCCAGGTCGCCCGCGGTGCGGCCCGCCGCGCGGACCTGCCCGAGCATAAGGCAGCGGATGTTTCCATCGCCCTGCACGGTCACCTTCTGATCGAACCGTTCCTGGTAAGGAAACCGTATCTTGATGATGTCTTCGATCTTCAACTCGTACGGCGTATCCGTCACGATGTTGCGAACCTGATAGATGATTTCAATCACGTCGCCCGGCGACAGACGATACGGCTGACGATCCACCAGCTTCTCCGGTAGCCCGGTTCCGCCGACGAAGGGCTGATAGAGTTCTTGCGTGCCGATCGGCGCCACGTCGGGAATGCGCTGATCCGTCCGCGAGCAGGAAGCCAGCCCCGGCAAAAAGATTGCGGCAACTGCAAAACGCAAGAGATGGCGTGGTCTGTATGTCATCCCTGACTCTCCCAGGCGGATGTCGCGTTAGGGCGCGATCACGGCGCCAGATGCATGTCGCTTGACCGACGCCATCGCACTTTGCGCGGCGTTGTACGTCGGATACTGTCCTACGAATACCGTATGAAGTCGCTGTCCGGATCGCGGACGGATTTCCACCCGCGCCGACAGTCCCGCGCGATGGAGCTTGTTGGCAAAATCCTGCGCCGAGGACGGTTCCTGATAGGCCCCGCACTGAATCGTGAAGTAATCACCCGGCCATTCCAGCATTCGTCGTGCGTGCTCCGCCAGGTCACTGCTCGGGTGGCGCTGAAGCAGCGTGGCTAACTCCCGCCGGGCCTCGCCCCACCGGCCTTCGTGTTGCAGGCAGATCGCGTAGCGATACCTCACCAGGTCCGTCGGCGGTTTCTCGGGAAGATGCTTGAGGGCGTCCGCAAAGTAACGGATCGCGGCGGCCTTGTTGCCGGTCTCCAATTCGACCGCGCCGGCAATGGCCTGCGCCTTCGCCGTGAGCATCTTGTCGGTCGAAAGATCGATGCAGCGCCTGGCGTCGCGGAGCGCGCCGACCTTGTCCGACGTTTCCGCATGAATCTTGGCACGAAGATAAAACGCCTCCGCCGCACCGGTATAGGAACCGTACGAACCGAGAACGTCGTCAAGCTTCGTTCGCGCGCCGGAGAGATTTCGCTTCGTGTAGTCTTCCCGTGCCGCGGATACCTGCTTCTGAGCGTGTGGCGGCAATTCGGCACATCCCGCAACGATGGGAAGCGCCAACACCGCGGACAAACGATGACCGAGCCACCGCCGCGGCCGCCATCGCGAACTGGTCAGCAAGTATTGGGATTGTCGTGTCGCTCGCGTCTTCACGCCTGACCACTCTCTCATCGCTACCGCGGGCCGTTCGCTCGTCGAATGCCGCGCGGTCGCCATTCCCAATAGACATAACTCCGCACACGAGTTACGGAGATACTGCTCCACTTATCGGAGGGCTACCTCGACGGGTTAACTCAAAAGGGACCGCAAAAAACTGACAATAGTCGCGCAAGAACCGCGCTCTTATGGAGCACCACCAACGCTCACCTGCACTCACTTCAATGGCCGGATCGTATGAACTCTCGTGCGGAAGGGTTTCCACGCTTTAATCGGGCCGCCGCCGTAGAGCCCCGCATAGCTGTCCGAGAAAGACGCCCAAGTCAGCACTCGTACCATGTAGTGTTGCATTCGTCACCGAGTAACACCTGTTGCTGCGAAATGGGCGTCGCCAGCTCGCTATCCCGTATGAAAGACAGGTTTGACAGTCCGGGGGATGGACCTATAATCGCCGACTGCCTCGGGCAACATGGCCCCTGGACTCCTGCGGGATCGCCGCAAGGGCAGGCAAGTGCCCTCGGCGAGTTAATGGACTGGAGCAGGCGGATGCAACGGATTGTGCCGGCCCTGACAGCAGCGGCCCTTGTCCTCACGTCCGGTTGGGGCGTCGGACGCCTTTCGACCGTGCACTGTGCCACGGCTCAGTCACCCTTCCTCGTCGAGCAAGCGGAAATTCAACCCCTCCTTCCGCCCGGCATCAGCGACTTCAATCTCGAACTTTACGGCAAGCTCGCCTCGACGTGGAACGCGAAAGACAACTGGCGCGTTGTGCAGGTACAGGGCAACTTCACCGCGCGAATGGGCCCCTACAAGCTCTCCAGCCACGATGCCGTGCTCTGGTTTCGACACGCCGGTTGGCAGGAGCAGTCCTACCTCGAGGTTCAGGCCTTTCTCTGGCAGGAGGCCGAGGTCGTTCAGCCGGCAGGCACCGTCGAAACAGGACCCGCTCTGCTGGTTACGCTTCGTACCTTCGGCAAGTTGATCCTCAACGCCGACGCCCATGCAGCGGCGCCGGACGAAGATGGACCGCTCTATCGAGAGGCGACGATCGCTCGTCGGCTGCTTACCGTCGCACCGCCGCCGCTTCCCAAAGACGCGAAAGACCCCATCGCCGTGGCGCCCGATGCCGAGCAGCTCCGCCGCCTTGCGGTCCAGAAGCCGCCGAAGCTCATTCAGTTTTCCGTCAGCCAGGAAGACGGCGAGGTCACCTACGAAGTGATCGACGACGAGGCCATCGTCATCGCGATGAACGAAGTGCTGATCTCCCAGGGCTCACCGACAGCGAGCGGTGATTATCTCGAACTCCGCGCCGATGCCGCCGTGATTTACCTCAACCGTGAGCAGGTCGGCGATGCCATCCCCGGCTTGCTCGGCGGCGATAAGAAGCCACCCGACAAGACGCGAACGACTCAGCCCACCACGCAGGATGCGGCCGGCGGCGCTCCGCGGCTGGACGATCGAAAACCCGGCTCATCGCAGCAAGACACAGAGGCAGCGGCACAATGGGCGAGGGCCGTTTATCTCGAAGGCGACGTTATTCTTACGCGCGGCTATCGAATGATTCGCGCGACCCGTCTTTATTACGATTTCCAGGAAGAGCGCGCCCTGATTCTCGACGCCGTCACACGGGCCACGGAGCCCTCCCGCAACATGCCGATCTATGTCCGCGCCGCCAAAATCCGTCAAAACTCCGCAACCAATTATGAAGCAAGCCAGGCCCAGTTCACCACGAGCGAGTTCTACACCCCGCATGTGGCGATCGGCGCCGATCGGGTCATCCTGACCGACCGAACGCCGCGCAACGAGGCCGGCGACATCATCGGCGTGCAAGCAGGAACCTATCAGGCATATCACACCACGCTGAACTTCGAAGGCCTGCCGATCGCCTACTGGCCCGCCTCAAAGGGCGACTTCTCGCGAGATCAATCCGCTTTCCGCAACGCCAAGTTCGGCTACAACAACAATCTCGGAGCGACGGCAGAAACCAGTTGGTACCTTTTCAACCTCCTCGGCCTCGAACAGCCAGACGGCTACGACGCCACGTTGAAACTCGACTACCTGCTGGACCGCGGCCCTGGGGTAGGCATCGACATGGACTACGAGCGGGAGGACTACTACGGCCTGCTTCGCAGCTACTACCTTCATGACGACGGCTTAGACAAACTGGGTGGTCAGCGCGGTACCATCGCCCCGGATACCGAAAACCGTGGCCGGTTCACGATGCGTCACCGCCACTTTCTGCCTAGGGACTGGGAACTCACGCTGGAAAATTCCTATATCAGCGACGATCAATACCTGGAGTTCTACGAGCGCAGTGAGTTCGAGAACGCAAAGGATCAGGAAACCCTCATCTACCTCCTCAAGCGGCAGGACAACTGGCAGTACTCCGTGCTCGCCAACTGGCGGCTCAACGACTTCATGACGCAGACCGAGCACCTGCCCGACAACGTCTTCAGTCTCATCGGCGAACCGCTCGGCGATTTTGCCACCTTCTACAGTGAAAGCCGCGCCGGCGTCGTCCGCTATCGGCCCGACGATCGACGAATTTTCAACGGCAAGAATCGGCGCGATAACACCGGCGAAACCGGCTCTGTCCTTCGTGCCGACACCCGTGACGAATTGCAGTTCCCCCTGCCCGAACTCGGCCCATTGAAAATCACGCCCTTCGTCGCAGGCCGCGGCAGTCTCTACGACGACGGACCCAGCGGCCAGGTCGACAACGGGCGATTCTCACTCGGCGAAGGCCGTCTCGGTCGCCCGACCAGCGAAGGCGGATTCAATCGGGTGTACGGTTCCTATGGGCTTCGCGGCAACATGCTGCTCTCCAAGGTGGACGACACCGTCGAGTCGGAACTGCTCGACCTGCACCGCCTCCGGCACATCATCAAGCCCGACTTCACCCTGTGGAATGCCCACTCGAATCGTCACCCGTACCAGATGACACCCTTCGATCCCGGCGTGGAAGACATCGACGACTTCGGCGGCGGCGCCGTGGGCCTGCGCCAGAAATTACAAACCCAGCGCGGAGGCCCCGGCAATTGGCGCACCGTGGACTGGATCGTCTTCGATGTGGAAGCCGGCTTCTTCTCCAACAAGGAAAAGAGCCGACCGGTGAACAACACCGTACAAGGTGAGCGGCGCTGGCAGCGGATTCCCGCTTTCGAACCGCCGGTGCGCAGCAACAACAGTCACGGTGACTTCATCTCCAGCCGCCCGGAAGACAGCATCTCCTCCAACTTTCTGGCGACGAACTTCCAGTACCGTATCAGCGACAGCACCGTGGTGATCCACGACACCGTCTTCGACTGGAACCGCGGAAACATGGGCACCCAGAACCTGACGCTGGCCGTCGAGAGACAGCCGCGGCTTTCCTACTTCGTCGGCTGGCGATACATCCACGACACGGAAAGCAACCTGCTGGCCCTGGGTGGAAACTACAAGCTGAGCGAAAAGCACATCGTCGCCGCCCGTGAACTGTACGACATCGAGGAGGGGCGAAACTACTCAACCGAGTTCGTCTACATCCGCCGATGGCCGCGATGGTACACCGCCATCGCCGTGGACGTCGACCGCTCCATCGACAACATCGGCGTAAATTTCAGCGTCTGGCCGGAAGGCGCCCCGCGGGTCGGCGTCGGCTCCAAACGCTATACCGGCCTCGCGGATTCCGTCGGCCTGCAACTACGCTGACGAGGCGATGCTTGCGGCGGCCGAGCTGCGCAGGGAACCACTTCAGGAGATCACTCAGCCGCGCATTGCACCGAAGGACGCAGGCAAGCTAGAATCCTCAGGGTCGCGACTCAACTGGCAAATGCCCACTTGGGGGCCCGTACTCACCGACGCATCTGAGAGGCGAGACACGATCATGAGCAAGGAACAACCAAGCACGCGAACACCGAAGCTGGAAATCGTCGAGCCCATCGGCAAACGCGTACTCATTCGCAAGGACGCGGACAAGAAGCAGACGCGCGGCGGCATTCAACTGCCGGACAACATCGAAATCCCCACCATCACCGGCCGCATCGTCGCCGTCTCGCAACTGGTTGAGAACGACGACGACTTCCCCATCCGCCAGTACGACAAGGTGCTCTTCAACCCCAAGCACGCGATCCCCGTGGACTTCGAAGGCGACAACCAGCTCTTCGTCGTCCCGGTGGAAGATATCGTCGCCGTCTTCCGCAAAGCCGGCGACTGATACGTCGCCCTCGCGACGTCCGACGCTACGGCATCGTCGCGATCACTTTCAACTCGATGGCAATCGGCGTCGGCAACGCGGTAACCTCAACCGTCGTGCGCGTCGGGTTCGGCTTGCCCGGCCCGGCAAAGTAGTCTGCGTAGAGCCGATTGAAGACGGGGAAATCCTGCTTCATGTTCGTCAGGAATACGGTCACATCGACGATCCGCTCCCAGCTCGACCCGGCGTCCTCCAGCACCACGCGAACATTCTCAAACACGCTGCGGCACTGGGCTTCGATGTCATAGGCGACGATGCGGCCCGCCGCGTCGAGCGTCACACCGGGTATCTCCTTGCTCCCCCGCTTCCGCGGACCAAGCCCCGAGAGAAACAGCAGATCCCCCACGCGCTTGGCATGTGGATAAGCCCCCACCGGCTCCGGGGCGCGGTTGCTTGTCGTACTACTCACGATCCCGGCTCCCTTCCGAAGCCGACGGATTGCAATCCGTCTGCTTCGGCGAACAATCCATCCGATTCGTTCCGCAAGCATCCACCGACTTTGACTCGGCTGGCTTCTTGTGTTGCTGCTCGATCGGCAACGGACGGATCGTATTTCCTGCCGGCAGTGGTTCACCCCATTTCCAGGCCCATGCGCCTTCGGCGCGATGATCCGCAACGTAGTTGACCGCGTTTTGCTGATGCTCACGATCCTTGATGGGTAGCGTGCGACATCGTTTGGCCCACACGCCTCCGCAAAGACCAGTCACACGTAGACAATGCGATGCATGTTTCTTCGCACGCCCGATATATTCCCTTGCATCGCGATCCGGCAGTCTCGATACGATGTGCACGTGAACGGCGCCAACGGCAACGGAGACAACGGTCGAACCCAGTTCTCGGAGCATCTCGAAGATTGCTTGTCCTGCGATGCGACGCTGATCGGGCCGCAATTTCACCATGTCGCGTTTCATCAGGCGACGGCTACGACGCCATTGTTTCTCGAATGCTCCCTGGGGCGGAGGTGCCTTGTAATCTCCTTCAACATGTTTCTTGTGTTTCCATGTGCGAAATCCCCGTGGATCGCCAGGCAGCCAGGCGCCATAAGTGCTGAAGGTTATGTGAAACCACTTCCAGCGATGGGATTTACTCGCCTGCTGCATCACGACGACAATCTCCATGTTCGGTTCATGTTCGCCATTCTAGGCCAAAGCCGACGGATTGCAATCCGTCGGCTTCAGGGAGCGATATATTCGCTACGCACGTATGATCTGCAGGAAAATAGAATGCGATCTAATAGATCACCTCGCCACACAAACATTCTTCGGCTCCGTAAAAAACCGCATCGCCTCTTCGCCGCCTTCGCGGCCGACGCCGCTTTGTTTCATCCCGCCGAAGGGCACACGAAGGTCGCGGACCAGCCAGCAGTTCACCCAGACTGTGCCGCTCTGAATCTGCTCGGCCAGTCGATGCGCCCGCGGAAGATTCTGTGTCCACACGCTCGCCGCCAGGCCGTAGTCCGTCGCGTTGGCGTACTCAATGACTTGCGCCTCATCATCAAACGGAATAATCGTCGCCACCGGGCCGAAGATTTCTTCGCGATTCACACGACACGAAACGCCCAGATCGGCGATCAGCGTCGGAAGATAAAAATATCCGTCGCGACAACGATCATTGACCGCTTTAGGTCGTTCGCCGCCACAGAGAATCCGCCCGCCCTCCTGTTTAGCCAGATCGACGTAGTACATCGTCTTCTCAAGCTGGGCCTGCGAGACCATCGCGCCCTGCTCGGTCGTCGGCTCCAGCGGGTCGCCGACGCGCAGCCGCGACGCCGTCTCAGTGAATCGCCGGACGAACTCGTCATAGATCGGCCGCTCCACGAACACACGCGAGCCACAGAGGCACACCTGCCCCGAGTTGGCGAATGCCGCCTGAACACTGCCGGCAACGACCTTCTCCATGTCCGCATCGGCGAAGACGATCGTCGGATTCTTGCCGCCCATCTCCAGCGAGACCTTCTTGAACAGCGGCGCGCAGGTCTTCGCCACCTCGCGGCCCGTCACGGTTCCACCGGTAAACGAAATCGTCGTGATCTTCGGATGCGCCGTGATGGCCGAGCCGACCTTCGCGCCAAGGCCGTGCACGATGTTCAGCACGCCCGGCGGCAGGCCGGCTTCGATGCAGATTTGCGAGAAGAGGAACGCCGTCATCGGGGTGATTTCCGACGGCTTGGCGACGGCCGTGTTGCCGTAGGCGAGGGCAGGTGCGACCTTCCACGTGAGCAGATACAGCGGCAGGTTCCAGGGGGAGATCAGCCCGCAGACGCCGCGCGGCTGCCGCAGCGTATAGTTCAAAGCGACGCCATCCGTGACGTGCGTCTTGGTATGCGTATGCAAAATGGCCGTGGCGAAGTAGCGAAAATTCGTCGCTGCCCGCGGGATATCCAGCGATCGCGCGAGCGACAGCGGCTTGCCGCTATCCATGCTCTCCGCTCGGGCAAGCTCCTCAGCTCGCGCATCAATCAGGTCGGCTATCTTCATCAGAACGCGGGATCGCTTCGCCGCTGAAATCATCGACCATTCCGGAAAAGCCGCGGCCGCCGCCTCGACGGCGCGCTCGACATCCCGCGCATCGCCATCCGGCACCTGCGAATAAACCTTCCCCGTAGCCGGTTCGATGTTGTCGAGGTATTGCCCCGATGCCGGCTCGACGAGTTGGCCGTTAATGTAGTGGTTGATCTTCAACATATTCGGTGCTCTGCTACTCCATTACATGTTCGCTGTACGCAATTATACCACACAGGGCTGTTGTCGCCCCTCGAGCCCTCGCACAAGGTCTAAACTTATTCTACAATAGGGACTATGAGAGACTCACTCGATAACAACGGATCGAAGAGAAGGATGACACCGATGACCAAGACTGTCGAAGGCGTCTTAACGATTGTAGAGGGCTTGTCTACCCGCGAACGGACGGAATTTGTCATAGCACTTGCTTCATCAGGCGTCCTGACGAAGGACCAGCAGGACATTCTGACGATTGAATCCCGCCGCAAGGATCGCACGCAACCGCTCGATCGATTCATCCGCAAAATGAAACAACAGGGACGACTCCGATGACTTGGCGCGTAGAACTCACACGCCGCGCCGAACAGGAACTTGAACGATTACCAAACAACGTCTTGCAGCGGATCGTCACCAAACTCAGGACATTGGAATCGAATCCCTTTCCATCCGGTGTAAAGAAGCTGCAAGGTCACACGGGATATCGCCTTCGGATCGGCGACTATCGTGTGCTTTATGAAGTCTTCACCACGGAGAAACAGATCGTAGTCTATGCAGTGGGCAATCGTAAGGACGTGTATCGCTAATCGACTGCAGCATATTCTTCGAGGATCTGTCTAATCCGTCCCGAGTCCAAACATGCGCGATTGGTCGTATCACAACGACCCCGTTCGCCCGCCGTCCACGGGCAGGTTGATCCCGGTCACATAACCCGCTGCCGGTGACGCGAGGAAGCCCGCCGCCGCGGCGATCTCATCTGGCGAACCCAGCCGCCCCATCGGAATCTTGCCGATCATCTCCTGACGTACGGACTCCTCGCTCGCGCCGCCGCGCTTCGCCTTCGTCTCGATCAGCTCTGCCAGCCGCGCCGTGTCCGTGTAGCCCGGCAGGATGTTGTTCACCGTGATGCCGAATTTCGCCACCTCGCCCGCGAGCGTCTTCGCCCACGCTGCCACGGCCCAGCGCGTCGTGTTCGACACACCCAGACCGGGGATCGGCTCCTTCACGCTGGTGCTGATGATGTTCATGATGCGCCCGAAGCCCGCCTCTTTCATCCCCGGAAGCACTGCTTGAACCAGGAGTTGATTGCAGACAACATGCCGCGCATAGACTTTGAGAAAATCCTCCGGCTTCGCACCAACGATCGGCCCGCTCGGCGGACCGCCGCTGTTGTTCAGAAGAATCTGCACCGGCCCCGTCTCGGCGAGATACTTTCTCACCTTCTCGGCGAGCGCCATCGGGTCGTCGAAGTCCGCGCAGATGTAGCGATGCTGCTGTCCTTCATCGCACGGCAGTTCATCACACACGCGCTGCAGGGCCGACACATCCCGTGCAACAAGCGTAACCTCCGCCCCCAATCGCGCAAATTGCATCGCACAGGCCCGACCGATGCCCTGCGTGCTCCCACAGGCGATCGCCCGCCGTCCCGCCAGACCGTACATGCCGATGACATCCATCTCGTCGCCTCCCGCGTTTTGCCCTTGCGACTACGCCGGCGAATTGTAAAGGCAGTTGGCCTGTCCGTCAGTCCAGCCCGCGACAAACGCCCGCTCCCGCAGCCCCTGTGGATTTCCTCCACCCGAGGCGCGGCAGAAACGATGCCGCTGTGGTATCCTTACGGGGATGTCGACCACGGATGAGGTCAACGCAACACCCGCCGCCGTTCTCCATGCTGTCTGGTCGGGGGCTAAGCTGCACGTCTTCGGAATACGCTCCGCATCGGAAGGCGCACAGCAGACTGAACCTGCCGCGCCTGCGCGCGGTCAGTCCGCACGCTTTCTTCCGACCCAGGAATTGCACACCGCGCTCGGTCGACTCTCAACGGATACCCTCCTTGCCACCGCGGCGGCTGAATCCGGCATCATGCTCTGGTTGCCGGACGACAACGGTGACATGACCCCGCAGCGCCGTCGCGTGCCGACGCTCGCACTCGGTCCCGCCGACGCCATTGATCTGTTGATGAGCATCGACGCCGAGAAAGCCGCCTCGCACGGCGACACCCTTCGCTACTGGCGGCCGCTGGCACGCTTCATGTTATCGCAGCTCTCCCGGCAGAAAATCTGCCCGGACATTCTCGAACCCGACGAGGGTCGATTCATCGCGCGATGGCGGCTGCTGGTGCATGATCGGGCCGAACTGATCTGGCTCGAACGATACGTCTCCCTGATGCCGCCGGCCTGTCGCGCGGCCGTCGAGGTGGACGGAACATCGCTGGACACCACGAGCATCATCGAGAGCTTCCTCGCCGAAACCACCGATGCCGTCGTGCGCCGTGTGCTCGCCGGCGATGAGTTCTTCGCACAGATTCACCGCAAAGCCCGCGAACTGGGAACCTGGGACCTCCATTGGCTCGCCTCACTGATCGGCAAGGATCCGCGCCTGCAGGCGCCGCCGGAAGATAGCGCCTCCGGCGCGGCACAGGTTCGCGCCTGGATCGGTCAGCCCGATGAAGACGCCGGCCCCACGCCGCAGCTTCGCTTCATCCTTCGAGAGCCCGATGCGCCCAACGCACGCGCCGACAACGCCTGGCGTCTGCAATTCGAATTGCGCTGCCCCGATACCGGCGAGACCTTTGACATCGCCCAGGTCTGGGCCGAACGTGTGATCGAGCCGACCATTCTCGGCTCGCATCTGCACACCCGCCGTCAGCAGCTTGTCTCCCAGCTGGCGCGCGCCGCGGAACTCTTCCCCGAAGTCGGCCGCTCGCTGGCCCGCGCGAAGAGTTCCCACGTCAAACTCAGCAACGCCGAGGCCCACTTGTTCCTCCGCGAACGCGCTCCCCTTCTGGCCGCCGAGGGTTTCGATGTCGAGCTGCCTCCGTGGACCGCACGCGCCGAACAGCAGCTGGGCCTGCGCCTCTCCATCCGCCCCAAAGGCCCTCCGCCCGGGGACGGCAGCGAAGTCAACCTCAGCCACTTTGGCCTGACCAGTCTGCTGGATTTTGACTGGCAGGTCGCCGTCGGAGAAACTCAACTCACCCTGGACGAGTTTGAAACGATCGCCTCGGCCAAGGCCCCCCTCGTCAAGTTTCGCGATCAATGGATCAGTCTCGATCACGAAGCCGCCGAACGCGCGCTGAAATTCATGCGCGAACGACCCGGCGGCGCCATGACGCTGCTTCAGGCCATCCGCATTGCCGGCGGCGCGGAGGATGCCGACAGCGGCCTGCCCATCCTCGGGCTCTCCGGCGCCGACTGGCTCGATCAGTTCCTCCGAGAAACGCCGGATGTTCAACTGGAGGCCTTCGACGCGCCGACAAACTTCCTCGGCACGCTCCGTCCCTACCAGCTTCGCGGACTCCACTGGCTCGCCTTCCTCGACCATCTCGGCATCGGCGCGTGCCTCGCCGATGACATGGGTCTGGGCAAGACCATCCAGCTTATCGCCCTGCTGCTCCATGAGCGCAGCAAGGGTCGCCAGGTGGGGCCGACGCTGCTCTTTGCCCCGATGTCCGTCGTCGGCAACTGGGAACGCGAGATCGAGCGATTTGCCCCGTCGCTCCGCGTGCTCGTTCATCACGGCCCCTTGCGACTGACGGGCCAGACTCTCATTGATGCCGCGCAGCAGTGCGACGTTCTGCTCACGACGTACGGCCTCGCAGGCCGCGAGCTCAAGGATTTTTCCCGCATTGCCTGGCACCGCATCGCCATGGACGAAGCCCAGAAGATCAAGAACCCCACGGCCCAGCAGACCGTCGCCCTGCGAGCCATTTCCGCGCCGCGCCGTGTCGCCCTCACCGGAACGCCGGTCGAAAACCATCTCTACGAGCTCTGGTCCATCATGGAGGTGCTCAACCCCGGCCTGCTCGGGAGCGCCACGCAATTCCGCACCCGCTTCGCCGTGCCCATCGAGAAAATGGGAGACGCCAAGCGCGCCGAACAATTGCGGCGAATGATCCGGCCGTTCGTCCTTCGCCGACTCAAGAGCGATCCGACCATCGCATGCGACCTGCCGGAGAAGATGGAAATGCGCGTCTACTGCAATCTGACGCCCGAACAGGCGGCTCTCTACGAGCGCACCGTCGCCAGCACACTCGACGAGGTCGATCAGGCCACCGGCATCCGTCGCCGC
This sequence comes from uncultured Planctomycetaceae bacterium, assembly GCA_964385225.1. GTDB lineage: Bacteria > Planctomycetota > Phycisphaerae > UBA1845 > UTPLA1 > UTPLA1. The sequence continues at coordinate 66,871 of CAYLOE010000011.1, read as the reverse complement.
GGGCTCATTCTCGCGGCGCTTACGCGGCTTAAGCAGATTTGCAACCATCCGGCACACTTCCTCCGACAAAACGCACCGCTCGATGACCGCAGCGGCAAGTGCGAACGGCTGATCGAAATGCTGGAGGAAGTGCTCGAAGAAGGCGACTGCGCCCTCGTCTTCACCCAGTACCGCGAGATGGGCACACTCCTGCAACTGCTCATGCAGAACCGGCTCAAGGAGGAAATCGCCTTCCTCCACGGCGGAACCACGATGAAGAAGCGCCAGCAGATGATCGATGAATTCCAGAATGAAGGCAGCTCCCGGCGCATCTTTCTGCTCTCACTCAAAGCCGGCGGCTTCGGCCTCAACCTCACGCGGGCGAACCACGTTTTCCACTTCGACCGCTGGTGGAACCCGGCAGTCGAGGAACAGGCGGCCGACCGCGTGCATCGCATCGGCCAGACGCGCCGCGTGCAGGTACACAAGTTCGTCTGCATCGGCACGGTGGAAGAGCGCATCGACAAGCTGCTCGCCGAGAAGAGCGCACTCGCCGACCGGATCGTCGGCAGCGGCGACGAATGGCTGACGAATCTCTCGACCGTCGAGCTGCGGGAACATCTTGCGCTGTCATCCGAAGCCGTCGCAGAGTCGTAATACGGGATGGTCGCATGAGTGCGGATCGACAAAGTCTGGGCGCAACTCCGTTGGGGTTGACAGGAATGAACGACTCGTTTCCCAGGGTAGCCGCTGCGCGACAACCCTGGGCTGGAGGACGCAACGCCTTCGGCGTAACAATCCTGGGTGGAGGTCGAAACGCTTGCGGCTTAATGAACCTAACTGGAGGTCGCGACGACTTCGTTGTAACAAACCTTAACGGTAGCACGCAGCGAGTCCTGAACGTACGATCCTTCGGCAACTTTGCCTACCTGCGATAAAAGGTCTGACGGGAACAGGTCGAACGATTTATCGGAAGCGCACAATGAAGAAAAAGAAAACGCGAAGTAAGTCGAAACCGGCCGGCTCCATCATCCACGCTTCACGGACCACGCCGCGAACCGACACGCCGGAGGTGAATCTCCCGACCGACCCCATGCGCTTCTGGCGTGCCTCACAGGAATTGTCCGCCTTCGAGTCATTTCCCGAGAAGGACCGCACACCGGCCCTCAAAACCCTCGGCCCCCTGCCCTTTCCGCGCGGCGGATTCCCGGTCATGGGCTTTCTCGCCACGCTCTATGAACACGTCGCCAGGTACGCCGCCGAGGCGCTGGATGGCGGTCGTGATGCAACTCCGTGAACGGGCAGGTTCGATTCAAAAAAAGTGGTTGAAAATGCCTGAATTTCTTGAATTTTACTCCGATCGCCCGCGCGGAGAGGGCCTCGACGCAGGCGACTGACCTGCGCGCGGTACTCCGTGATTACCCGATCGATTTGCTCAGCGTGCGCGCCGTGCGACGAATTGCGAAGAACAGTAGAGCGAGCGAATGGTCACGACGCGATAACTCCGGGCTGGGGAATGCAACGCCTTCGGCATGACAATCCGCACTTCGCAACCCGCAACCCGCAACCCGCAACCCGCAATCACCCGTCATTCCGTTTCGCGCGGCGCCGCGGTAACGGCGGTGCGCGATGCGGGGTCCAGCTCCGACACACGCCGGCGAACCTGCGGCTGATCGGGGTCGATTTCGAGTGACTTGCGATAATGGGCGATGGCCCGTTGGCGTGCCAGTGTGGACTGCGCGCTGCGAGCTCCGATTAACTTCAGGTTCAGCGCGGCGAAGGCGTTGTGCAGGCGGGCACTCTCCGGATTCAGTCGCAGGGCGATCCGGTATTCGGCCAGTGCTTTTTCATCTTGCGCCCGCGACTCGTACAGCGAGGCCAATTGCGCGTGTGCCTCGGCCGAGGATGGGTCCAACCGCTGCGCGTGCTGGAACGCCACGACGGCCCGGTCGATCTGCCCGATCAAGCGATAGCAAAGCCCCATTCCCATCGCCGCGCGAGAACAACGATCATCCAGCGAGAGGGCGTGCCGATAAGCGCGCAGCGCTGCCTCGAGCAGTTCGCCACGCTGCATCGACGTCACCGCCGACTTGCGCAACGCGTCACCAAGTGCCAATGCATAGTCACTTCGTTCCGGGGCGGATTTGATCGCCGCCTGATAATGCGTCACGGCCTCGCGCAGTTCGCCTTCCATCTCCCGAATCTGCCCGAGACCCGCATGGGCCTGCGCAGAATCTGGGGCATACGAAATCGCCCGGTCAAACGACTTCGCCGCCGATGCGAACTGCCTGCGGGCCATGTACTGCTCGCCGCGGCTCAGTTCCCGCCGGGCCATTGCCTGGTTGAGTTCCCGGATCGGCCCGCGACGCTGCTGACAACCCGGCAGCGCCGCAAGTGCCAGCGCGCCGACGCAGATCAACGCTCGTGTTGTCCGTGATGCTGCCAAGATCGATCGGCCCCTTCGTGCGATGTCGTACATGCCGCGGGCGACCGCGCCGCCAAAGCCGTCACTCCCCACGGTTTATATCGGCAGACCACGTCGCCTGGCCGCGCTGTAAACGTGTATCAGGGCAAAGCTTGGAGTCGTTCTCGATTGACTTCCCCGGCGCAGCCGTTATCATTGCTAAGAGCCGTTTCACGCCGCTGTAGCGCGGCAGGCACACCCAATGAGCAGATGGATCCCCCCGATGCGAGTCCTGGTCGCCATCCCGGTCTTCAACGAGGCCCGCTACGTCGCACGCGTCGTCGCCGATGTCATGCGACAGGGGCAGGATGTCCTCGTTATCGACGACGGCTCCACGGACACGACCCCGCAAATCCTGCGCGACATGGACGGCATCAGTCTCATCCGCCACCCTGAAAATCGCGGCTACGGCCAGAGTCTCATCGACGCCTTCGCCCATGCCGCCCGTTGCGGTTACGACTGGATCATCACCATCGACTGCGATGATCAACACGAGCCCGAGCGGATACCCCTCTTCATCGACCGTGCCAGACAGGATGATGCCGACATCATCTCCGGCTCTCGCTACCTGACGGAATTGTCAGATAGCACCGACGCTCCGGAGGACCGTCGCCGCATCAACATGCACATCACCAAGCTGCTGAATGAAACGCTCGGCCTCTCGCTCACCGATGCCTTCTGCGGCTTCAAGGCCTACCGCGTCTCGAAGACAGCCGAGCTGCCGCTGACCGTGCCGGGCTATGCCTTCCCCATGCAGTTCTGGGTGCAGGCCGTGCGGCACTGTCTGCGAATCTGCGAGTTGCCCGTGCCGCTGATCTATCTCGACCCCACGCGCCACTTCGGCGGCTTGCTGGACGATCCGGAGGCACGTCTGAGCCACTATTTGGAAGTCTTTCATGCCGAACTTACCCAGCCGGGTGAGGATTCCCCCTGCGACACATCCCGCTCTCGCTGCGGTTCATGACGTCGGGCGGCTCTGTCTCCGGCCGATGCATTCACGCATTCGTCCGCCTAACATATCATCCGACTCGATATGCCGACGCCTAACTCCATCCCTATCGACGCCCTCGCCGCACCCGCGAATGATGGCGGCGTACTCATCTGGCCCAACGGCGTCGCGCTCGCCTCCCTCGCGGAGCAAAACCACGCCTATTTGACCACAACCGAGGTCGCGATCCTCGATCGCCCGTTGCGCGAATGGCGGCAGACGGCTCGCGGTGATCGGCCGGTCATTCTGGCGGGGCATCAACCGGAGTTCCTCCATCCCGGCGTATGGGCCAAGCACCCGGCCGTGCGTCGGCTCGCCGACCGAATCGGCGGTATCGCTCGATTCCTGCTGGTCGATAGCGACGTGCCGAACCAGCTTGTGCTCGCGTGGCCCGCGTTTGACGAGGGACGCCTGCGACGGGCCTGGGCGGCAGCGCCGGGCAGTGCCAACGGGTTATCATTCGCGCAGTTTCCGGCTGTGTCCGACGACGATTGGCGATCGTTCTTCGATTTGCTTCCGAAGGATTCGATGACCACTCTGGGGGACTATATCGATGCCTTTGTGTCCGCCGAACCGTCATCAAACGGGAAACCTGCGGACTACGTCACACGCTGGAAAGCGGGCATCCGCACGATCGAAGCCGCGCTCGGGGTACCGTCGATCGAGTACCTCTCCGTCGCGGGCATCTTTTCAGGCCGCGCCGCGATGTCCGACGCCGCGTCGGCCTTCACGGCTCATCTCATCCTGAGCGCCGAGCGCTTTGCCGCGGCGTACAACGACGCCCTTCAAAGCTATCGCCTGCGCCGCGGAATTCGCGGCAAACAGCACCCCATCCCCGACCTGCACCTTGACGCCGATCGCATCGAGCTGCCCTTCTGGGTTGTCGCAGATGGCCGCCCACGACTGCGACTCTTTGTCTCACGAGCGACCAACGAACAGGTTCAACTCTTCGCCGCGGGTGAGCGCGATGTGATTCCCTCGCTTGCGCTTCGGGCTGGTACAGTTGCTCCCTCGTTCGGGCTTCGGGAAGGTTCAGAGGCGCGGCCGATTGCCACGCTCGGTGTGAAGGAACTTCGCGACGAGCCGGCATCGCTCCTGCAATCGCTGGGAGACGCCGTCGGTATCCGGCCGCGCGCCCTGGCGTTGACCCTCTTCGCCCGGCTTCTGACTTGTGACCTGTTCATCCACGGAATCGGCGGCGCCAAGTACGATCAGATCACGGACGACCTCCTTCGCAATTTCTTCGGCATCGCGCCTCCGGACTTCGCCTGCGTCAGTGCGACGCTGCGGCTTCCCCTTGAGATGCACGACGTATCTCCGAGCGACTCCCGATTGGCGAAACACCAGCTTCGCGACCTGCGATACAACCCGCAGCGTTACCTCGACATCTCCCCGGATGGCCGCATTTCCTCACTTCTCGATCAGCGTGAAGCCGCCATTCGCGATGCCGAGGCCGTGCGCGCCGGCGCCCCGCGCGACCGTAGCGCGCGACGCCGCGCCTACGTGCGAATCCGTCAGGCCAATCATGCCCTGCTGGAAGCGTCCCCGAGCGCCGTCAGTCGCATGCGCGAACAGTCGGCCCGGATCGACCGTCAACTCGCGCACAACGCCGTGGCACGGTCGCGCGAATGGTTTCTTGCCCTGCATCCGACGGCACGGCTAAAGACGCTCGTGGATCACATTCAAAGGGAAATGTCGTGAGGGTGGGACAGAGCGTTAATCGAACAATTCCGCCGGTAGCTCCACGCGGTCGCCGGACTGAATCTGCCAGCGGGCGAACTGTCCGGCGTTGACTTCCAACACGAACCGCGCCGGCTCGATGGACGGATAGCCCGCTTCGCTCAGCGGCTGCATCGTGTAGGTCTTTACGATGATGCCGTCCGATCGGATGTAGGCGATATCCAGCGGAATGATCGTGTTGCGCATCCAGAAATTGCGCAGCCGGTCGTCTCGAAAGACGAAAATCATGCCGTGGTCGTCCGGCAGTTCCTCCTGCGTCACGTTCATCAGCCCGAGTTGAACAGCCCTGCCTGCGCCGCTCGAGTCCTCTCGGGCGACGTAGGCGGTGTACGTGGTGCGACCGGGGATGTGGACCTTCACCTTCGGCATCGCGGCGAGGTCATTCTTGTCGGTTGCCCCTTGCGGAGCGCCGAAGCAACCACCGGTGAGTGTGTACAAACCACAAAGTACGCAGAGACCACGCGGCATTCGCCGTGAAGAGAAACGCTGCATCATCTCAACGCGCCCTCCGAGGCAGACTCGTTCAATCGCTCGGTACGGACCTCGAAATCCTTCGGCTCCTCGATGTGGAAGCGCGAGGCGGCCGGTGCTTCACCGGCGCTGATGTCCTTGAAATCGACCTCGATGCGATTGCCGTCTTTGAGATTCTCTGAGACGATTCGCACCGGCAGGTCAATCCGCCGATCGACGTAAATATCGACGCGGCTGTATTTCTGTGCCATCTCCGTCCCTGGGAGCGGAATGCATCGCAGATGGTCGCTCTGCAGCGGATCTCCCAGAGCGAATGGAACGAGCGCGACACGAAAATTCTTCAGAATATCCGCCCGGCTCTGCCCGAACGGCAGCGGAAACGGCCCCTCACCGAGTTTGAAGGGATCGCGATACTGACCTTCCCGGGCGAGTTCGCGCTTGATGATATTCTTCGCACGATCGTTGCGCTCGATCATCCACCGGCCGTCGAAACCGTAATACTCGCCGCTTCGGTTCACGACGCCATCGGCGATGGTTCGATCAAAGTGAACGAGGAAGCGACTGTTCGGCTCGGATCGGGCGAAGAGCAGCGTGCCTTCCTTAACCTGCCGCGACTCGACCGGATCAACCACGATGTAGGTGTAGGTCAATCGCGACTTGATGCCCTTGATGACATGACCCTTCTCGTCGAGTCGATCGAGTATGGCGTCGATTTTTGCGTCGCCGGACGTGGGCTTTGGGTTCGTGGGCTGCTCGGCAGAGGCCTGTTGGGCAGAGGCCGGCTCCGAACGGTCCGCCGCGTTTGAAGATCGCGAAGGCGGCGCATCCGCAGCCAGGCAAGCCGAGCATGTAAGGAACCCTATCAGGGCGACGAGCGAACCGTATGTATGCATGCTGGTGACTCCTGCCGGCAATGCCATGCCGACCACGCTCTGAATTCTAGGTCGATGCACGATCGTCGGCTACCCGGTGACGCATTCGTGACGCGTCGAAGCCGATCCCCGGGGCGCCTATTTGAATCGGTGCGATGCGGACAGGCCAAGGAGGGCAAGCAGTTCAACCAGTTCACGAATGACAAAATCCGCCTCGTCAGCCCATGCCGGCCGCGCTGCATCGGGCTCAAGGAGCAGGACGGTGGTCGTTCCCGCGGCGGCGCCACAGAGGATGTCATAGTGATAATCACCGACGACCCATGCCGTATCCGGTCGACCGCCAAGCGCCGCGCAAATATCGTGCACCGGCTCCGGCGACGGCTTGACCACGCCGTCCTCGCGCGTGCGCACCAGATCAAACGTCAGCCCATGTCGTGATTGAAAGACTCGAACCGATTCGCGCGAATTTCGTGTCATCAGGGCAATCGGCCAAGCCGCGCTACGAATCGCCGCGAGCACTTCACGTACGCCGGGCTGCAATTCGCTCGTCGCCGCGGCCTGGGCCTCATGTCGGTGCAACACAGCTTCGGCGCGAGCTTGCGCCTCGGTCGGCATCGTGGCGACGGCTTCGAGAAGCGATTCGCCCTCGAGGCCGATTTCTCTGCGTATCAGGTCAAAATCGAGCTGTGGACGCGTCAGCGTGCCATCCATGTCAAAAATGATGACGCGGTCGGAAGGGTGCATGGCGAGTCAGGTTGCAAGGCCGGACGTTCGCACGACGGCGCACGCATGCCGCCGGCCCTTGTCTGCCGTGATAAGTAGAGAAGGCCTATTTGAGTTTGACCGGGCTGCGGCGAGACACACCGGCGGCACTTTTTGTATGCGTCGTACCGTTGGAGCCGTTGGAGCCGTTCGCGCCATTTGTACCGGTCGCGGACAATCGCTTCTTCGGCAGTTGCGGGCGAACGATCTTGTGGGCGGACATCGTCTCGGAGTAATCGACCACTTCGACATGGCTCAACCCGGCCTCCCGGACGGCGGCGACGACATTGGCCTTGGTCACCATGCGACCTGTCTTGGGTAGGACAACCCAGATGGCGCCCTTGGGCCGCAGGGATTCGCCCAGGTCTTCAAGCTGTCGCAGCTCGGCGGATCGCTCGACGCCAAGCATGACCAGATCGCATCGAGATCGCGAGCGATTGACCAGTTTCGTGTTCTTGCTCTGAAGCGAGGAAATCAGGTCTTCATCGTCGAGGTTCATCACGCGGACGGTCTGCCCCTCTTTGACGCCCAGTTTGTCCGCGAGTGTCTGGGGGTGGAGGATGTAGTCAATCCAGTTGACCGCCGCGCGCAGACTCGAAATCTCGATATTGACGACGTGACCGTGGAAATTAAAGAGGATGCACTGATCCTCCTGTCGAGGATCGCGCATCTCGCTGATTCGAAAGCGGAATTTCGTCTGGCCGGCGAAGTCGATGTGGTCGCCTTCCATGCGCACCTTCCCATCGTACTTCTCGCGTCCGACCTGGAGCTTGCAGGCTGATTCCATCGCCATGATTTCAATCCTTTATCAATGTGGCGCGAAGTTGCCCGTGGTCTTCCCAAGGCGAGGCACATACGAAGTGAACGAAACGTAAAACCGGATTCGTTGACCGGCCTTCCACGTTGGCCTCGAATAACCGCGCCGCGCCGCGCGAAGACCCGAAGCCGGTCACCGTTCACCGCCTGTCGCAATTCGCCCGGAAGCGAGCCGCTCACAGGCCTCCGACGGTCGCTGCCCAAAAACGCCCGTCGGCGTATCGCGGATGCTCAGACACCCGCGATGCAGGTGAGATTATAGCAGATTTTCCCGTCGGCCAAAAGGGCAATTAGGCGTCATCATCCCGCAGTTTGGCGATGGTTGTGAAGTCTTCCAGCGTGGTCGTATCGCCGTCCACGCGGCCCTTGGTGGCCAATTCTCGGAGAAGTCGACGCATGATCTTGCCGCTCCGCGTCTTGGGAAGCGCCTCGGTGAAGCGGATATCCTTCGGTCGTGCGATGGCGCCGAGATGCGTCGAGACGTGCTTTTTCAGTTCGTCTTTCAGGCCCTCCAACGGCTCGATGCCGCCTTTGAGCGTGACAAACGCCGCGATGGCCTCGCCTGTGAGTTCGTCCGGGTAGCCCACGACCGCCGCTTCCGCCACTTTCGGATTCGACACCAGAGCCGACTCGACTTCCGCCGTGCCGAGCCGATGGCCCGAAACTTTGATCACGTCGTCCACGCGACCGGTGATCCAGTAGTAACCGTCTTCATCGCGTCGCGCGCCGTCGCCTGTAAAATAATAGCCCGGCATCTCCGACCAGTACTGCTTCATGAATCGCTCGGGATCGCCGTAAATGCCGCGAAGCATGCCCGGCCACGGCTTGCGAATAATCAGCAGGCCGCTCGTCGCGCCTTTCTGTTCGCCGCCGTCCTTGGTGACAATCGCCGGATCGATGCCGAAAAACGGCAGAGTCGCCGAACCGGGCTTTGCCGGAATCGCGCCGGGCAGCGGCGTGATGAGCACACCGCCCGTCTCCGTCTGCCACCAGGTGTCAACGATGGGGCACTTGTTCCTGCCGATGTGTGCGTGATACCAGTCCCACGCGGCCGGGTTGATCGGCTCGCCCACCGTGCCCAGCAGCTTCAGACTCGACAGATCATGCCGCGCCGGCCACTCCGTACCCTGCTTCATGAAGGCACGAATCGCCGTCGGCGCCGTGTAAAACTTTGTCACCTTGTGCCGGGCGATGACCGCCCAGAAGCGGTCCCACGCCGGATGATTCGGCGCGCCTTCATACATCACCGTGGTCACGCCGTTCTGCAATGGACCGTAAACAATGTAGCTGTGACCGGTGATCCAGCCGATGTCAGCAGTGCACCAGAACACGTCGTCCGGCTTCAGGTCAAAGATGAGCTTTGCCGTGTACATCGTATAGACCATGTACCCGGCCGTGGTGTGCAGAATGCCCTTGGGCTTGCCGGTGCTTCCGCTCGTATACAGAAGAAAGAGCATGTGCTCGGAATCCAACGGCTCGGCGGGGCAATCGTCTGACGCCTTGCTCGATAAATCGTGCCACCAGACGTCGCGACCTTCCTTCATCGTGACATCGTTCCCGCATCGCTTGAGAACGATCACTTTCTTCACGAGGTCCGTCATGTTGCAGGCCTCGTCCACGTTCGTCTTCAGCGGCACGATGCTGCCGCGCCGCCAGCCGCCGTCGGCCGTAATGACGTAATGCGACTCCGCGTCCTGCAGACGATCCAGAATCGCCTGCGAGGAGAATCCCCCGAAGATAATGGAGTGCGGCGCGCCGATCCGCGCGCAGGCGAGCATGGCGATCGCCAGCTCCGGCACCATGGGCATGTAGATCGTGACCCGGTCGCCCTTCTGTACGCCCAGCGATTTCATCGCATTGGCGAATCGGCAGACCTCGCGACGCAGCTCGCTGTAACTGATGCGACGAACCTCTCGCGGCGCGCCGGTGTCATCGCACGGCTCGCCCTCCCACAAAATCGCCGTGTGATCGCCCCGGCCACGCTGAACCTGAAGATCAAGGCAGTTGTAGCTGACGTTTGTCTGGCCGCCGCCGAACCATTCCGCGTTCGGCAGGTCCCACTTGAGGACACGGTCCCACTTCTTGAAGAAATGACAATCCGCCGCCACTTCGCCCCAGAATCCCTCCGGATCCTTGATGGACCGTTCGTAACGACGACGGTAGTCGTCCAGCGATTTCACGTAGGCCTGCGCCGCGAATTCTTTTGAAGGCGGATACATCGCTGAAGCGGTGGACTCATTGGTTCGATCGGTCATCGAGATTACCTCCCGGTCGTTGAGATATTGTAAGGTTGGGAGACGCAACTCGTCGTGAATGATTCGCACGTCGGGCTCGACGTTCCGCGTTCCGCGCAATTCTAACGCCTGATCATTCTACCGGCAATCGCCGTGCCAGTGGTTGTGCAGCGGCACGAGGGAGATGGAAGTTTCAATGCACTGCCCGTAATCAAACCATCCAAGCACAAGGGCACAAATCCCTGAAAGTCGCCATTTTTCCAGAATCGTAGCCCCCTGCCGTGCTTCGCGTTATCATGCTCCCATGCCTGAAATCCAGCCCGCGTCAGACTACTTCCGATTCTGCCCTGGCGAGGAGCAGATCAAGCTGTCGAACGCCGTCTGCCGCGGACGACGGGCGGTCAATTTTCCGAAATGTCCCGGCTGTCAGTTCAACGACGACGAACGCGCCAAAACGCGCCCCACGACCGGCCAGGATCGCGCCAACGCCGTCTCGCTCATCGAATCGCTCTTTCGGCCGCACGACATCCTCGGCCTTTATCCTTCGCCTCTCTCCACCGATGCCGCATGGCGAATCGGCCACGCCGCGGGGCAGTATCTTCACGGGCGCCTTCGCGGATTCGACCGCGCCAACCCGAGCATCCGTTCGATGGTCGTCGGCAACGACGGCCGACGTAACGGCGAAGCGCTCGAAGCGGCGCTCATCGAAGGCGTCCAATCCACCGGCATCGATGTCGTGCGCATCGGCGTCGTCGATACGCCGCAGCTCTACTTCGCCGTGAACCACTTCGGCACCTGCGGAGGCATCCAGATCACCGGCGGTCGTCATCCGCTTCCGTACAGCGGCATGAAGATCTGCGCCGCCAAGGCCTTTCCCATTGCATCGGAAACCGGCCTGGCCAGCATCCGCGACCTCGCCGTGCGCGTGCCGCGACACCGCACCGGCACCACCGGATCGGTCACGCAGGCCGATGTCGGCGATGCTTATCGAGAATTCGTCCGCCGCTTTCTCGTCCACAACGCCCCAGTCAAACCCGGGCCCACAGACGGTCGAGCGACGGGTGGCCGTTCGTCCGCGGCGCTTTCCCGACCGCTGCAACTTGTAGTCAGTGCCTGCGGTGGTGTGGCCGCACAGGTCTTTCCGCTGATTTTCGACGGCATCGACGGCCTGACGTGGCATGCCATGCAATTCGACCGCGCCGATGCCGATTCAGCAGAACTCGATCCGGCCCTGCCGGTCAACGCGACCGCCCTGCGTAAGGCCGTGCAGACCCACAAGGCGGACTTCGGCGTCGGTTTCGACGGCGATGCCGACCGCGTGCTCTTCGTCGATGACAAAGGCACGCTCGTTCGCTCTGATCTGATTGCCACGCTGCTGGCGAGACGCTTCATCGAGCGCGAGCCCGGCGCGGCCGTTGTCTACGATCATCGGTTCAGTTCAAGCGTCACGGAGGAAATCCAGCGCGCCGGCGGCCTGCCGATCCGCGAGCGCGTCGGCCATGTCTTCATCAAGAAAACGATGTCCGAGCGTCACGCCGTCTTCGGGGCCGATCTGTCCGGCCGCTTCTATTTCCGCGACAATAGCTCTTGCGAAAACGCCATGATAGCGGTCGTTCACCTCATCAACCTGCTCGGTGAGACGGGGCGCAAGCTGAGCGAACTGGTTCGACCGATCTCCCGATATCGCGCCTCCGGTGATTTGCGATTCACCTGCCCGGACAGCGAACGCGTCTTCAACGAAATCGCTGCCGCCCATGGTGAAGCCGAAATCGAACACCTCGACGGCGTGACCATCCGCTACCCGGACTGGTGGTTTAACCTGCGTCGCGGCGACTCAAGTTCGGAATTGCAACTGACCCTCGAAGCCCGCACACGCAAAATCGTCGACGCCCGCCTCTCCGAGCTCGGCGACATCCTCGGTGCGAAGCTATCGTGATTTCCAGGCCACGGAATGCATCGACTCGACCTTTCGGCCCTGTTTATCTTTTCACAGACGGGGAATCGGTGCACGTTCTCATAACTTACCGTAGGTAAACTACTTGCGGAGCGATTTTCCGCGATGCTGAAACCAAGTTCTCAACCGGAAAAATATGGATCGAGTCGGGAATAATCCCTCCGGCGCGTCGGTTCTAAAGGGTGACTGGGGTTGATGCCCGGCGAACCAAGTGTTGGCTCGCAGGACCGATAAGCCCCTTTAACTTGCGTGTTTGATCAGCGGAAGATTGTTCGGCTCGCCCTTCCGCTGATCTTTGCCCACTCGGTGGTCGGACCGGGTGGGTTTTTTTTGCGCCGCATTTCTGCGCCGCCTCCCCCTCCCGATTCCTGTTGACACTGTACGGAAGCCGGATTATTCTCCCACCACTGCCGGATCGAGCCGGTTTCTCCCGATGCTCGAACCGCATGAAACGTATCCCACACCCTTCCCCATGGGGCCGGTCGATGGCGTCGATACGACGGTGGCGACCTGAGGGCGCTCGGCACGCGGCCGTACGTTCTAGCTCTGGGAAGGGCCCATTCGCAGCCGCGTCTTGTCCGGCCTTCCGAGGCCATCTCCTTGGGATGTGCGGGTGACTCGCCCGCCAGTGTCCCGGCTGCCATGGTTTGATTAGGAACGGATGCTACCCCATTACCCGGTAGTGTAATGGTAGCACAACAGGTTTTGGTCCTGTTTGTCGAGGTTCGAGTCCTCGCCGGGTAGTTGTATTTCGTATCCGAGGCGTAAGTGAGCACCGAACAGACAAAGAAATCTCCAACGCGCGGCCTTGCGGCGATCATCCTCGCGGCCGGCAAGTCCACGCGCATGAAGAGCGACCTGCCAAAGGTCATGCACGAAATCTGCGGCCAACCGATGCTCGCCTACGTCATCGATGCCTGCCGCCACGCCGGCGTCGATCAGTTTCACCTCGTCGTCGGCTTCGGCAAAGAGTCCGTGACCAGCACCTTTGCCCATGAGTCGGGCATCAGCTTTATCGAACAGCGCGAGCAAAAAGGCACCGGCCACGCCGTGCAGATGTGCCGCGACGCCTTCAAGGGCTTCACCGGGGATGTCATCGTGATTGCCGGCGATATGCCGCTCATCCGATCCGACACACTGAAAGACCTCGTCGGCAGTCATCGCGCCGCGGCCGCCGCCGCATCCATCGCGACCACCGTCCTGAGCAATCCGACCGGTTACGGCCGAATCATCCGCACACCCAAGGGTGAATTCACCGCCATCGTCGAGCATCGCGACTGCACCCCCGAGCAGCTCGCCGTCACCGAGGTGAATCCCAGCTACTACTGCTTCGACGCCGCCTCGCTTTTCGATGCCATCGACAAGATCACTCCGAACAACGCCAAGGGCGAATACTACATCACCGACGCCCTGACCATCCTCAAGGATGCCGGCAAGAAGGTCCTCGCCGCGACCCGTGTGCCCGCCGAAGACGCCACCGGCATCAACTCGCGCAGCGAATTGGCCCAGGTGGCCCATCTCATGCGCATGCGAATCTGCACCGGCTGGATGGAACAGAGTGTGACCATCGTCGATCCCGACAACACCTGGATCGACAGTCGGGCCGTCATCGGCCCCGAGACGATCATCCGGCCTTTTTCGTATATCGAAGGCAATGCCCGCATCGGCGCGGGCTGCGTCGTCGGACCCTTTGCATTTGTCGGCGCCGGCGCGGTGGTCAACGATGGAGCCACGGTCGGCCCTGGCGCGCTCACCGCCTTCGATGCAACGACCGCGGCGCGACCCTCGCCGCAGGCAGTCGGCAAACGAACCGTGCAGGTGGTCCGCAGGCCGCCCGCTCAATCAGGTTGTCCATGAGGAAACTCGGCCCATGATCAACCCCGATGGCGAACTTAAAGTCTTCAGCGGTCGCGGTAACCCCGCGCTGACGGACGCGATCTGCAACTATCTGGAGATTCGTCCCGGCCGGGTTCACTGCGAAACGTTCCCGGACGGCGAACTCTTCGTGAAGCTCAACGATGACGTGCGCGGCCGCGATGTTTTCGTCGTGCAGCCGACCTGCCGCCCGGTGAATGAAAACCTGCTCGAGCTGCTGGTCTTTATGGACTGCCTGCGCCGCGCTTCGGCCCGGCGGATTACGGCCGTGCTGCCCTACTTCGGCTATGCCCGACAGGACCGCAAGGACGAAGGCCGCGTGCCGATCACCGCGAAGCTCATCAGCAATTTGATCCGCGAAGCCGGCGCCGATCGCGTCCTGACGATGGATCTTCACGCCGCGCAGATTCAGGGGTTCTTTGATATCCCCGTCGATCACCTGCAGGCCGAGCCGGCGTTCACGCGGCACTTCAAAAATCTCGACTTCAAGAATGTGACCTTCGTCAGCCCGGACGTGGGCAACGTGAAGCGCGCCCGGATGTATGCCGAGAAGATGGGCTGCGACCTGGCCGTGATCGACAAGCGCCGCACGAGCGGCAGCACGGCCGTCGTTCACAACATCATCGGCGACGTCGAAGGCAAGGACGTGGTCATGATCGACGACATGATCGCCACGGCCGGAACCGTCTGCGAAGCCGCCCGCATCTGCAAGGAGCGCGGCGCCCGCACGGTCCGCGGCGCGGCGACGCATGCCGTCTTCGCCGGCCCCGCCCTGGAGCGCCTCGCCGCCGCCCCGTTCACCGAAATCGCCGTGGCCGACACGATCCCGTTGCCCAATGAAGTGCGAAAACGCCTTCCGAATCTGGTCCTGCTGACCGTGGCGGAAATCTTCGGCGAGGCCATCGCCCGAATTCACAAACATCGATCGGTCAGCAGCTTGTTCACCAACCACGATGAGAAATAATCCACCGACCCGGTAGAAACTTTGAAAGCTTGTAGCAAGAGGTAGTTCAACATGAATCAGATTTCCACACTCAAGGCGGAACCCCGACGACCCGGCGGCTCGCGTGCCGCGTCCCGGCTTCGCAAGGCCGGCAAGCTGCCGGCGATCGTTTACGGACACAAGCAGGATCCCGAAGCCGTCGTTCTCGACTATCACGAAGTCGAGATGCAGCTTCGCCACGGCGTCCACCTCGTGAATCTTGACATCGCCGGGAAGACGCAGTCGTGTCTTTTCAAAGATACGCAGTACGACTACCTCGGCGCCACCCTGCTCCACGTCGACCTCAGCCGCGTCGATTTGAATGAGCGCGTCAAGGTACAGGTGCCCCTCGAATTGCGCGGGACACCCAAGGGCGTGGCCGACGGCGGCGTCCTGCGACAGGAACTGATGGAGCTCGAAGTGGAGTGCCTGGTGACGAGCATTCCGGATGTCATCCGCGTGAATGTTTCCGACCTCGCCCTGGACCAGGTCATGCACGTATCCGACCTCAAGCTCGATGCCGGCATCACGGCGATCAGCGACCTCGAAAACGTCGTCGCCACGGTTCGTCCGCCGCTGGTGCAGGCCGAAGCGACCGGCGTGGTACCGGCCGAAGGCGCCGCCGAGCCGGAAGTCATCGCCAAGGGCAAGGTCGAGGAAGAGGGCGAAGCGGAGAAGGAATAACGAGTGGGATTGGGGGATGCGGATTTGGAGTGCCGATTGCAGATTGCGAAGAAATGATCGCGCATCGCGGAACTCCGACCCGCGAACAAATCCCCTTCGCCGTTTGCCGACTCCCGACCAAGTCGCACGAGCGACGTGATACGATGGAGAACCGAGTCATCGAGTTGACGCATGAATGAAGCTCGTCGTCGGACTGGGCAATCCCGGTCGCCAATACGCCGGCACGCGGCATAACGTGGGCTTTCGCGTCGTCGAGATACTCGCCGAACGCTGGCAGCTCGGCGCCGGTCGTGAAAAGTTTTCCGGCCTGATGGCCGATGGGTTGATCGCAGGTGAGCGGACCTGCCTGCTTCGGCCCATGACCTATATGAACCTCAGCGGCAAGAGCGTGATCGCCGCTGTGCAGTTCTTCCAGGTTCCGTTGTCGGACGTGTTAATCGTCTCCGACGACGTAGACCTGCCGCCCGGTCGGCTTCGCCTTCGCGCGAACGGCTCCGCGGGAGGCCAGCGCGGCCTCGATGACGTGCTCCGCTGCCTCGGCAGCACCGAGGTGGCCCGGCTTCGAATCGGCATCGGCCGACCGACCCGCGGCGACGTGGCCGATTATGTGTTGTCTCCCTTCGCCGAATGCGAACGTGAGACGATGGATGAAACGCTGCCCAAGGCGGCGGACGCCGTTGAAAGCTGGATTACCCGCGGCATTAGCGCGGCGATGAACGAAACGAACCGCGACATGGACAAGCGTCGCAAGCAGAAGGACGAAACCGGCAACGAGGAAACCGAAAGTGACGAGAACTGACGACGCCGCCCGCGACAGGCATTACCCGCAATGAACCGGCGGCGCGTATGAAGGAGAGACGAATCGTGAACAGCTACGAAGGTATGTTTCTGATGGATCCGGCCCTGGCGTCGGACGGGACCGCCGCCGAGGCGGAAGTGCAGCGTGTCCTGGAGCGCGCCGAGGCGAAGCTCCTGGGCATCAAGAAGTGGGACGAGAGAAAGCTGGCCTATCCCATCCGGCGCAACAAGCGCGGCCTCTATGTGCTGACCTTTTTCGAAGCCGCTGCCGAGAAGATCGGCCCGCTCGAGCGTGACTGCCAGCTCTCCGAGAAGATTCTCCGCGTGCTCGTGCTTCGGCGCGAGCGCCTGACGCCGGAGTACATCGAAAAGGCGATGACTGCTGCCCCGCCGCCCAAGACGCCGTCCCGCGGCGATGAATGGAGCGGACCTCCCGGCGGTGGTGGCTACGGCGGCGGAGGCGGACGATCTCGCTTCGGCTCCGGAGAAGGCCGCGATCGTGGGGAAGGCGCGCCGCCGGCTGATCGTGAACTCGCCGAAGTCGGCGCGCCCGGCGAAGACACCGCGGGCGACGAGGAATAAAGCGTCTGGCGATTTCTCCGCGCACCCACGCGCGGGGGAATCCGGTAAACAACGGGTCCTGACGACCCGCAGGAGGAGCGCATCGTGGCAAACTTTAATAAGGTCATCCTGGCGGGCAATCTCACCCGCGATCCACAGCTCTCCTACCTGCCGAGCAACACGCCGGTATGCGAGTTCGGCATGGCGATCAATCGCAAGTGGAAAGCGCAGAACGGCGAGATGCGCGAAGAAGTGTGCTACGTGGACTTGCGTGCCTTCGGCCGCCCCGCGGAGACGATTAACCAGTACATGAAAAAGGGCCAGCCGCTGCTGGTCGAAGGCCGGTTGCGATACGACTCCTGGGAAGGCAAAGACGGGCAGAAAAAGAGTCGACTGACCGTCGTTGTTGATACGTTCCAGTTTCTCGGCGGCGGCGGCGGTGGTGGACGAGGCGGCGAAGGCGGCGGCAATCGAAATGAGCGCGGCGCCGCACGATCGCCTGCACCGGCAAGGGCCGGCGGCGGAGGAGGCGACTACGAGGAAATGCCGCCGATGGATGACGGCCCTCCGGTCGACGAGCCACGGGGAAATCAGGACATCCCGTTCTAGTAAACGATGCCGCCACGCGGCGAACAAGGTCATC
This sequence comes from uncultured Planctomycetaceae bacterium, assembly GCA_964385225.1. GTDB lineage: Bacteria > Planctomycetota > Phycisphaerae > UBA1845 > UTPLA1 > UTPLA1. The sequence continues at coordinate 49,048 of CAYLOE010000011.1, read as the reverse complement.
GAAGATCATTCGACATCGGATAAAGACGGATTGACGAAAGGACAGGTTAGCCATGAGAGGCATGAGACCCGAAAAGAAGAACGATCGAAAGCAGAAGCGCACGCGCGTCCGTGAACCCTCCAAGTGCCGTTTCTGCCGAGAGAAAACCGAGGAAATCGACTACAAGGATCTGGCAACGCTGCAGAAGCTGGTTTCCAGCCAGGGCAAGCACTTCTCCCGCAAGCGAAGCGGGAACTGTGCCACCCACCAGCGCGCCTCGCGCCGCGCACTCAAGCACGCCCGCTTCATCGGGCTCATGCAGTTCTGCGGATAATAAGGACAAGGTGAACCCATGAAGCTGCTCTTACGAAAAGACATCCACAAGCTCGGCCTCTGCGGCGATATCGTCGAGGTCACGGCCGGCTATGCCCGAAACTACCTGCTGCCGCATCATCTGGCGCTGACGCCGACCAAGGCGAATCTCAAGGCGATCGAGGAAGACAAGAAGATCGCCGCCGCCGAGCGCGCCCGCATACACGAAGTGCTGATGCAGACCGCCGGCCGGCTCACCGGGGCCGAAGTGACGATCAGCGCCGCCTGTACGCCCGACGGCCATCTCTACGGCTCGGTCGGTCCGCGCGAGATCGCCCACGCCCTGATGCAGGAAGGCCACTCCGTCCATGCCGACCAGGTCAAGATGTCTCACAACATCAAGGAAGTCGGCTCGCAGGAAGTGCCCGTCGTCCTATCCGACGACATCCGTGCGGTCGTAAAGGTCTGGGTCGTCGCCGAGAAGCGCGCCGGCGAAATGGACGAGGAAGCGAGTGAAACGGAGGTCACCGATGCCGCCCACAGCACCAACGAAGACGCAGCCACCGCAGGCACGGCCGACACCCGGAGCGAGGTCAACTGATCCCATCGCCGAAGGGCGCCTTCCGCCGCAGAACCTCGAAGCCGAGACCGCTCTTCTCGGCGCGATGATGCTGGATGGCAACGCCGTCGGTCTGGTGCTGCAGATCATTCCGCGCGAGGAGTGCGAGCGATTCTACAGCCCGGACCATCGCCTGCTCTTCGAAACCCTGGTCGACCTCTACGACAAAAACAAGCCCATCGACATCCATGTCATGGAAGAAGAGCTGACCCGGCGCGGCGTTTATGAAAAAGTCGGCGGCCGAGACTATCTGATTGAGCTCGTGCAGTCCGTCCCCTCCGCTGCGAATGCCGAGTACTACGCGCGAATCGTCCGCGACAAAGGCCTGCTGCGCGATCTGATTCAATGCGTCAGCAAGATCATGCAGTCGGCCTACGACCAGCAGGAAGATGCGACGGTCATTCTCGACGAAGCCGAGAAAGAGCTGTTCGCCGTGGCCGAGCAGCGCGTGTCCAATCAGGCCGTGCCCATCCGCGATTTTCTCGATCAGACCATGAAGCAGATCGAGAGCTTCCAGGACGGTCATCTGACCGGCGTGCCCTCCGGGTTTACGGAGTTTGACCATATGCTCGGCGGCATGCAGTACGGCGACCTCGTCGTCATCGCCGCGCGGCCGAGCATGGGCAAGACGGCCCTGGCCCTTTCGATGCTCGATTACATCGGCATCGTCGAAAACCATCCGTGCGCCTTTTTCTCGATGGAAATGGGCAAGCTGCAGATCGCCCAGCGAATGATCTGCTCCCACGCCCAGGTCGATATGCACCGCCTGCGACATGGTCGGCTCACCGAGCAGGAGCGCACCAAGCTCAAGCTTGTCTGCGGCAACATGCGCAACTACAAGATTTTCATCGACGACACGCCGGGCATGAGCGTCATGGAGCTGCGGGCCAAGGCGCGCCGCCTGAAGATGCTCCATGACATCAAAGTCATCTTCGTGGACTACCTGCAGCTCATGTACGATCGCGCCTCGTCGGAGAATCGCCAGCAGGAAATCTCCGCCATCAGCCGCGGCCTCAAGGCCCTGGCCCGCGAGCTTAACATCCCCGTCGTCGCCCTGGCGCAGCTGAATCGCCAGGTGGAGGGTCGCGAGGGCAATCGGCCGCGCATGAGCGACCTGCGAGAGAGCGGTGCGATCGAGCAGGATGCCGACGTGGTGGCACTACTGCACCGCGAGGAGTACTACCTGAGCAAGAAGAAGACCCAGTCCCCCGAAGGCGTGGAGCTGCTCAACAAGATCAAAGGCAAGGCCGAGTTGATCGTGGCCAAGCAGCGAAACGGCCCGACCGGCGATGTCGAGCTGCATTTCAATCCGAGCTTTGCCCGATTCGACAACGCCGCCCCCGCGTATGTTCACGACGACGCGTATTCCGGCGGCCCCTACACCGCCCAGCACGACGCCGGCATCCCCCCCGACATGTTGCCGGAGGACGACGCGGACCCGCCGCCCTTTTGACGCCCCCGCCCCAAAGAAAAAACCGCCCGTGCGCACGATTCATGCGCCGGGCGGTTGGCTCGTGATGGATTGTTGTCGTCGACTTCAGAGGTCAGAAGCTGCAGCCCAGGATCGGGCCGATGATGCTTCCGATCGACGGCGCCTGGAAGCCGAAAAAGCTGAGCGGGAACCAGGCGATGTTCATGATCTGCTGAGTAATGCCAAGAATCGGGTCCAAGAGTGAGCAAAGAATTTCCATCAGTTTCTACTCCATTATTCAAAGACAGCGGTGACCCGCCATGTGCTCAGGCACGAGCCCGAGCCACGAATCCGTTGTTTGCCAGGGCGTTCACCGTGACGGATTCTGCGTCAGAACGAGCACCCGAAGAACGGCCCGATGATCCCGCCGACCTGCGGTGCGGAAAAACCGAGAAAGGTCAGAGGGAACCACGCGAGGTTCAGGATCGTCTGGGTAATACATACGGTGGGTTCAATGAGCAGACAAAGGATATCCATCAGTTGTACCTCACAAATCCCGGTGGGGAGAACCACAGGTCGTGCGGTCGAGCCCATGCTCGGACCACCGTGCACAATCCCTGACCGGAGCGTATCCTATAAAGCTTTGTCGGCAGTTCAAGCGGATTATCAACACTGCCGCCGCATTCGGGTGCGGTTTTTCCAGGACAGATTCCGACCCCCGCACATCGGCAGAACCCCTTATGAGCACACATAAACCAAGAATCCCCCAATAGTTAACAATGATCGACCGATGACTATAAGCATGAAGCTGCTGGTAACAGGTGGGGCAGGTTACGTCGGTAGCCATGCCGTCCGTGCACTGGTCAACGCCGGCCACGCCGTCACCGTGCTCGACAACCTCTCCGCCGGACATGCCGCGGCCGTTCATCCGCAGGCCCGCCTGATCGTTGGCGATCTGCACGATGAAACACTGCTCAACGACCTCTTCCAACTGGAGTCGTTCGACGCCGTGATGCACTTCGCCGCGTTCATCGAAGTCGGCGAGTCGGTCATCAGCCCACTCAAGTTCTATCAGAACAACCTCGGCAATACGGTCCGCCTGCTCTCTGCCATGCAGCATCACGACGTTCGCCGAATGGTGTTCAGCTCCACCTGCGCGATCTACGGCCTCCCCGAGCGCATGCCGATCGTCGAGGACACGCCGTCGTCCCCGCAAAGCCCCTACGCGCGGGCCAAGCTCGCCGTCGAGTGGGCGATGATGGACTCCGCCGCGGCATGGGGCCTCGGCTGCGTGGCCCTGCGCTACTTCAACGCCGCCGGCGCCGCCGCCGATGGGTCGATCGGCGAAGACCACGATCCCGAAACGCATCTGATTCCCAACGTGCTCATGGTCGCCCTCGGTCAGCGCGAGCATGTCAAAGTCTTCGGCACGGACTACCCGACTCCCGACGGCACCTGCGTGCGCGACTACGTTCACGTCGAAGACCTCGCCGACGCCCATCTTCGCGCGCTCAATGCGATCGAGCCCGGTACGTTCCGCGCGTTCAATGCCGGCACCGGCCACGGGGCAACCGTCCGCGAAGTGGTCGAGGCATCACGCGCCGTCACCGGCCACCCGATCCCAGTCATCGAGTCCCCGCGCCGTGCCGGCGACGTGCCGATCCTCTGCGCGGATGCGAGCCGCATCCAGAGCGAACTGGGCTGGAAGCCGCGCCACACCGACCTGAAGGAAATCGTCGCCAGCGCCTGGGCCTGGCACCGCACGCATCCGAAGGGGTTTGATGATCGGGCGTAGTGGAAACGCCAATAAGAAGGGCGCGAGGGACCAAGGGACCAAGGGACCAAGGGACCAAGGGACCAAGGGACCAAGGGACC
>CAYLOE010000011.1:0-44752 GCA_964385225.1 uncultured Planctomycetaceae bacterium | reverse complement strand
AGGGACCAAGGGACCAAGGGACCAAGGGACCAAGGGACCAAGGGACCAAGGGACCGAGGGAAACGCCGAAAAGTCGAAAAGTCAAAACGCCCAAATGAGGGCCGAGGGCGCGAGGGGCTGAGGGACCGAGGGCCATGGGGCCAAGGGCGCGGAAGGGGCACGCTTCGCGGGCGAGCCGTTCGAGATTGGCGCGGCGGCCCTCATCGAGCAGTACTGCAAAGCTATAAACGCGATCAGCGTTCACTTCTTCACCCCGGAGTCGTCATGCTGCATGCCGCACCCAAAACAATGAAAATCGCCGATTCTGGGGAGTGCGGGCGTCTCGCCCGCGCGGCGGTCCGGAGGACCGCACTCCCCGTGGACTGCTATTTTCAGGACAGGGGCGCTTGGACCGTAGGCGCTCCTCATCGACCAATACTGCAACGCAATAAGCGCGATCAGCGGTCACTTCTTCGCCCCGGAGCTATAAACGCGATCAGCGCTCACTTCTTCGCCCCGGAGGGGCGCTTGGACCGTAGCCACGGGCGCGAGCCCGTGGACAAGGGGCGCCCTCTAATACTTATTCGCCCCGGCAGGGGCGAAGGAGCCGCCCTTCGCAGGTGCAAGTCGGAGATTCGCCCTGTTCGGTTGCTGTCGCGCTGAACGACGTGGTGCGGCATTCCCGTACTCCCAGGCGGTCAAACGGCAGCGGACGCACAAGTTGTAACCGGCGTGGCTTTCCGCTCCCGTTGCGGCTCCGGAGCGCGGCACCGGGCAGACGACTTAGAACGTGAAGTCGTCATCTGCATTCGTGGTCGAGCCGTTGTCGGCCACCTTCGCTTGCCCTTCGTCGTTGGGTGTATCAAGGGTCTTGTTGAGCACTTCGCTGGCGTCTTTCTTGGCCTGATCAAAGGGAATCTCAAAAATGATGGGCCGATCGCTCTTGATCGCCTTCCCGAATGCAATCCCCTGCAGAAAGCGGAGATTGGGGATGGCCCTGACGTGATCGGATGCGAACACGCTTGCCAGATAATCCAAGCCTGTCTTGTCATACATGGCAAAGCAGATGCACGTGTTACACTGCGAGAGCAGTGTCTTGCTCACAAGCGCTGTTCGCTGCGAAACCAGCAGCAATCCGACTCCGTACTTGCGCCCCTGAAGCGCGATCTGGGACATCCGCCCGACTACAGCATCGGTATCGGCTTTGTCAAAGCGGTACAGGTTAGCTTCCGGAACGACTGTATGGGCTTCTTCGAGAACCACAACGAGATCGCGTGCCTTACGATTCTCCCGCGCCCATGCAAAGATTGCTGAGATGTACATTTCGGTTGCGCGCAGACTGGCGCGAGTATTGGCAATATCAGGAAGATCAAAAATGCCGACCTTCAGGGTGTCGCTGGTCATGAAGTCAGCGACGGTGTTCCCGACATCCTCTCGGTTCTTCACGACCCAGTCATGCAGCGCTTTCTTTTCGTCAGCTGCTGAGTATTGACCATGCTCAGTTGCATTGACAAGTTCATCGAGTTTGTCCACCGCTGCCTGGTCGAAGCCGACGGATGTTATGGAGGTCGCTGGAAGCCGCGCCTTGAGACGTGGTTCGTATTCACCCGTGCAATCAACGCAGAACACCTTGCGCCCTGCTTTGACGTGTGCTTCGACCATGTCAAGCACCAGTTCTGTCTTGCCGGTTCCGGTGACTCCCAGTACTGCAGTGTGGTAGTCGGCCGCGTCCCTGAGACTGGCCTTGATAGCGATCCCCGTCTGCGCCACCCCGCCAAGCGTGAATTCATCGGTTTCAGACTCTGCTGTTGTCGCTGCTGCCTCGATCTTCTTAGGCAGGAAAACAGGAGCGTTCATCGGGGGTACCCAACCGTATTTCTTGAAGGCACCATCTTCCAGCGTTCCCAATTGGCTTGCTGTGACTATGTGCGTACCGCGTGGATTTTGCGTGAACACTTCCTCCTTGGTAGCTGCATCGAGAATCTGGTAATAGATCGTGAGGTTACGATCGCGCACAAATACAACGGTCCCTTCTTCAATGTGTACCGTGCTTGCGACCTCGAATCGGATTCGCGAAATGTTCGAATCCTCGACCACAAACCCGATGATCTGTGATTCGATGTTCTCGCCAGTGAGTTGTTGAATGACCTCTTGGGCACTCCTATCGCCTGAAGCGGTCCAGACGTGGCCAGGCGCAATTGAGTCATTCGATCTGCCATCGCAGCAGAGGCCGGTGCCGATCAACTCGTTGTTTTGGGGTTGGACGAAAAGCGGAATCACGTTGACATACCGATCGCCGGGCAGTCTGGCAGTGTGCAGGCGATCGTGCTGCCATGAACTCGAAGACGCAAGGTTGACGCGAATGATGTTCGGATCATCGACCCGCGTCACAAGGCCGACGTAATCCGATGAAGGTTTGTCCAGTTTGACTTGACGCACTGTGTTCCAGACTTCGATCGCAAGCTCAACTGGCTTGATTGTGACGATGAGCACCCAGAGGAACGCAAGCCAAAGCATGGCAAACGGATTGTGCTGATGAAAGCCAAAGATACTGATCAGGGCAGGCGGAGTGAACATCACTACGCCATTGCCAATCTTCGTCGCAAACTTGTGAGCGAATTGCTGAGTGTTCCCTCGCCACGTCAAGTCCGTCGGCGAAACGGGATGGAGCCTGATATCTGTGATCGCTGCGATGATTGTCAGCAGAGATAGGGCGACGGCTGCCCATCGGAAGATGTTTAGTCCCGCTTGCCCCGTTTCAATTACAGACAGGTCCAACATGAGCAGGATCAGTACTGCTGCGATCGCATTGGCGAGGGCGTCGCGCGGGGTGTGGAAGAACGGGGCCTGCAACATCGTGACGAGGTACAAGGCAATCGCGCTCAGCCACCACGCCCATTGCCCTCCGCCGGTCGGTACCCACGACCCGGTGAGCAATGCGCCAATTAGGTATAGCAACCCTCCGTACACGAACAAGGCGATGAGGCGTTGCCTCAGAGAGGGGTAGGTCCAGGTAGTGCGAGTGTCCGCCATGTGTATAGGGTAACGCAAGGTCGCTCAACTTAGGAGCCGAATTGCGGTGGAGTCGAATGTATCCTGACCCCGCAAGGGGTCGCGGTTTGTAGCCACGGGTGGAGCGAGAACGCCGCAGGCGGTCGAGTGGAACCCGTGGAAGCCGGGTCATCCTCTTATTGTTTCTCGCCCCGGCAGGGGCGAAGGAGCCGCCCGACGCAGGTGCAAGTCGGAGATCCGCCCTGGCGTGAATCCTGCCTCGCACGCCTGCCCGAAAAGCGCGCACAAGGATCAAGGTTATTCTCATAACCCCTGTCGCGCGCAGCCACGATGCCCGCACGGGGGAAATTCAGGAAATTCAGCTTAGTTCAACATCACAATTTTTTTTGCAGCCCGATCGTGGAGGTCAATGGTTGCATGAATCTGCCCCCATCCATGCTCGCGCACGGGATGGGGCACGCGCGCGGTACGTCACCGGCTGGAAGCCGGTGCCACAACTTGGGAAGTCGGTGCTACACGTGGTCGTCACCCACGAGGGGTGACGCTACGGTTGCGGCTCTGATCGAATGTACCCGTCTCGGATCGAGGGTCGCGGCGATGTTCGATTGTACCGAGCGCTTGCGCCTGCGGCTCGGAATGCTCCGTTTACCATTCGACGCCCATGATCAGGCAGTTCAGCCCGCTGCCGATGCCGCAGAAGGCCACGCGGTGGCCGCGCTCGAGGAAGCCGCGTTCTTCGGCGATGGCCGCGGTGATGGGCAGCGAGACGGTGCCGATGTTGCCGAGGTATTCGTACGTCTGGAAGTCTTTCTCCGGCGAGACGCCGATCGCCTTGAGCACCATGTCGCGGTGCGGCGAGCCGACCTGGTGGCAGATCGTGCGATCCACCTGCTCCACGCTCCAGCCCAGCTCTTCGAGAAACGCCTGCCAGGTTTGCAGGCCCAGCGTCACGCCGTGCTCCAATACGCCCGCCGCGTCGGTCACCATCTGCATCGGCGCCGTGGCGGGCATGCCCGTATCCGGCCCCCATCGACAGAGGCGATGATGCCGCGTGTCGCTGCGGATGATGCCGCCGACCAGCGCGTGGCCGCTTGGTGCCAGCGACTTGTCACACACAACGACCGCAATCGCCCCGCTCCCGCCGGTCATCGTCGCCAACGAGAGACGAAACGTGTCCATGTTCTTCTCGGCCAGCATCCGCTCGATGGTCAGATCGACGATCTGCCGCGCCGATTCGCAGGAGACGACGAGGCCCGCGCGAATCTGCCCCAGCTCGATCGCGCCGGCGATCTGCACGATGCCGTTGATCACGCCCAGGCACGCGTTCGATACGTCGTAAATCTGCGTTCGACCGGAAAGCCCCAGCCCATCGGCGACGGCGCAGGCCGTCGCGGGCTCCAGATGGTCTCGGCAGACGCCGGCGTAGATGAGGATGCCGATGTCGTCGGGCTTGACCGCCGAGGCCGCCAATGCCTTGCGACCGGCGAGGGTCGCGCCCTCGGCCATGGACTGGCCCGGCTTCCAGTAGCGGCGTTCGCGGATGCCGGTGAGGGCTTCGAGTTGTCCCGGCTGGATGCGCAGCTCGCGGTAGAGCGGAGCGAGGCGCTCTTCGATCTCGCGCGAGGTCACCACCTGCGGAGGCAGTTCGTAACCGATGGCTTCAATGCAGGCGCGCGTGTAACGCATGAGACCTTCTTTTCCCGCTGTGGACCGCGAAGCGCTGTTACGGACCGTGGGGACCGCGAAGCGCTGTTACAGACCGTGGGGACCGCGAAGCTTTGCTTCGCGCCCGGGGCAGGCGAATCGTACCTATTTACAGGCAATCGCGGCCGGCGTCGAGCGCCGCGTGCGGCCGGTCGATTGCTCGCGTGCGAAAGGGTGCAGACCGGATGGAATCGATCCAGAGGGGAGCGGGTGCGAGAAGGGATACTCCGCCGGCAGGCGGAAATGCGGGATGGGATGCTCGCACGCGCGGGAGCTGCGTGCGAGCGGTTCCCGTCCCGGAGGGGTGAAGTTTCCTCAGTTTGCTACCGTTGCGGTCACGGCAAAGTCGCTCACGATCGCGGAATGGTCAAAGGTAAAGGTGATAATCGATCGGCAGCGGAAGTCCGAGCCGTCCCTGAGGGTTTCAGAAGACGTGCTCGGCCCGGAGCCGCCGATGACCAGAAGATCCGCATCTTCAATGGCAACGATCTGGAGTGCGTTGCAGGAGCGGTTGAACGATGCGACTTCGCCGGGTTCGAGCATGAATTCCAGATGCGTGCCGACTTCTTCCAGCACGGCGCGCGGCATATTCTGCTCGTCCGCATAGACGACCGTTGCGCGAACTGCAAAATCGCAGTCGTTAACCAGGCGGACCGTGGTGATCGGCGGCGTGAGGTAGTTCAGGAAGGTTTCGCATCCAGTCGTCGCAACCAGCAGGACGCAACTGAGTGCCGTTCGAACCGTCCAACCGATGTTGAAGCTACTGTTTGCGTTCATGATTTACCCTTTCCATATTGGTGGACGTCGCGCACTCGCGTGCGAGCCGTCCGCGAGGTCGATTCAATAAACGCTCAATTTGAAGGAAATCCGCGGAGCGCACCGCGTTCAGCGCGAGTGTGTCAGGGTGCGGTGCGCTCCGGAACGGAGGGGCAGCTAGGAGTCGGGGCCGTCCCACACGGCTTTACCGTGCGCGTCGATCCACGACCATTGTCCTTTGTGCTTCACGCGTGCAAGACCGTCCGTAAAGTCTTCCACATCATCAAACCTGGGCTCGACGACAGATTGTCCCTTCGGATCGATAAATCCCCACTTGCCGTCGAGCTTTACGGCGGCGCGATCATCCATGCAGGCGCGGGCGTCGTCATACTTCGGGTTGACGATCATCCGACCGGACTTGTCAATGTATCCGTACTTGGCGCCGAGCGTCCCGACGCGTACGCGCGCCATCCCGTTGCAGAACAACTCCGCCTCAGTGAACTGCGGATCAATCGCGAGCTTGCCATCGGTGTCGATGTAGCCCCATTTTCCGTCGATCTCGACGGGCGCGAGACCTTCATTGAACGATCCGGCCTTCTTGTACGTCGGATTGATCTTGAACTGTCCGCTCTTTGCAACGTAGCCAAACCTGCCACCCCACTTGCCGCCGGCTTTGACGCAAGCAAGCCCGTCGGAGAAATCCATCGCCTCGTCGAATTGCGGACTGATCGCCATCTTGCCCGTCTTGTCGAGGTAGGCCCAGCCGTCGCTCGTCTTCACGCGCGCCAGGCCCTGGTGAAAGTCGCCTGCATCGCGAAACTGGTAGTCGATGACAAGCTGACCTTCGCGATCAATGAACCCGTACTCTCCGCCGATCAGCGCCGGCTTGAAGACCCGGGCCAGTCCTTCACGAAAGTCAGTCGCATCGGCAAATTTGGGCTCGATCACCACTTCACCAGTCTTGTCGATGAATCCCCATTTCCGGTCGTTGCAGATTCTCGCGAGGCCTTCAGAAAATCGCCGTGCGTCCTTGTAGATCGGTTCAACGATCACCGTTCCCTGTCGATCGATGTACCCGTACTTGCCGTTCTCCTCGAACGGGAGCAGGGATTCCTTCTGGAACAACTGAGCCGATGCCGTAGCGTTGAGTAACACGACGGCGACCGTTGCGATTCCGATTCCTGTTACTTTGAGCATCATGGCTTTACCTTTCGCTGATCTGCGAGATCGAATCCGTCGGTTTCCGACTCGCAGACCGCAAGACGGTACGGTCAGACCTTTCTACTTGCTCCGGCGCTGACGGCACGCCGGCGAGATTCACGAGAATCTCATGCTCTCTTTCCCCTGTTTGTGTTCGCTTGATTCATTCGCGAGCCACACGCGAGCTCGCTGTTCGGCGCCGAATTCAATACGCGTTCGAGTCTTGATGTCGCCGACAATCAACCCTAGGCAGGTCAGAAATCTCGATCAAGCACTTGCAGCAAAAATAGAAGCAAGTCGCTGTGTCCGTTGAACTTGTCAGCGCATTGACATCGCGCGCGGCGTCTCGTGCTCGCGGCGCGATCTGAACTTGTATTGGATTCGCGCGCTATCTGTGCACTGATGTGTGATCGAGCAGCACCAGGTCCGCATGACATGAGGTACACCGCAGGAAGGCCCGAAGCGTCATGCGCGTAAACGAGAGTTCGCAGGAGCATGTGGTAGGCTCGCGCATCCGGCGCGCGAGTTGTTATGCGAGCAGATCGAGCGGTTGGGTGTCGGAGTCGTCGTCCGGGTTGTCGACTTCTGAGGTGGGTGCTTCGTCGGGCCGGGCGTCTTCGCGGCCCTTGCTGCCGAGGCCGCCGGCGTCGGTGTGGACTTCGGTGTCGTCGGTGTCGGTGCCTTCGACTTCGAGGATCGCGTCCGGGCCGCCCGCCAGGCCTCGGGCGCGTCGGGCGTCGGCATTCTTCGCGGCGTCGCTCTCGCGTGCGGCGTCGGCCTGAGCCGTCGGCGACTGAAGGACGGAGGCGATCGGGTTCGGTGGAATCGCGGACACGGGCTAAATCCTGAACTCCTTGTCGCGTTGTTTGAGCTGGAAGCGGAGGCGGTCCACGATCGCGGAGTGCATCTGGCTGACGCGGCTTTCGGAGAGATCCAGCGTCATACCGATGTCCTTCATGGTCATTTCCTCGTAGTAGTAGAGGATAATAATCAGCCGCTCGGTGGGTGACAGCCCCTGTTGGATGAGCTGTTTGAGATCGGCCTTTTGCATTTCCTGCGGCGGTGTGAGGGAGCGATCGTCACGAAGCACATCCAACTCGGATACATCGCGCGAGGAGTCGCCGCCGTAGGCCTTGCGCGAGAGCGAGGTCATGGAGACGGCGTTGGAGTCCTTGTTCATCCGTTCGAATTCGGTGATCGAGACGCCGATGCGCTCGGCGATTTCCTTCTCCGTGGGCACGCGGCCCAGGGCGCTTTGGAGTTCTTTCGTCGCCGCCTGAATTTTCTGCGAGCGGTTTCGTACCAGCCGGGGCACCCAATCCATGGAGCGCAATTCGTCGAGTATCGCTCCGCGCACGCGCGGCGAACAATAGGTCTCGAACTTCACGCCGCGCTCAAGGTCGAATGCCTCGATGGCGTCGATCAGGCCGAACATGCCTGCGGAGATCAGGTCGTCGAGCTCGACCTCGGTGGGCAGCTTGGCGTGGATGCGCTCGGCGTTGAATCGCACGATGTGCGCAAATTGCTGGATGATGTGATTTCGCAGATCGTTTGTCGGATTCTGCTTGTACTGCCGCCAAACGTCCTGAATATCCATTTCTGTCGCAAGCATTCGCCGTACTCCTGATCAATAAGATGGGGCGTTCGCGGTTTTGGAACCCGTTTTGTCCACACTCTCGGATGACGCGGCGTCGTCACCCATCGACCGATCGAGCTGGTCCTGCACGATGAACATGCCGATCGAGCCCACCACGACACCCAGCAGGAAGCCCAGCGGAAGGCCGATCAGGGCGCGCATCATGATCCGCTCGACAGGATTGCCCGCGGCCAGACCGCCGACAACCATCGCGCTGAAGATCAGAAGCCCGCAACATGCTCCGCACAGTCTGGCCAAGTTCCCACCGTTTCGCCGGGCGATTCTCGGTCGTCCCCCCGTTTGGCATCGGCGGAAGCTCGGGAGCGATTCAGTAGAAAAGACTTGTCAGGCGGCGGAAAAAACTCGGCCTAGGCTGCTTGTCGGCGGCCGGGCTGCTGACCCGCTTCGCCAATGCTGTTATGCAGGCCGAGGCCGGGCAGCGCGGGTAGCGCACGTAGAAGGCGACGCGCTGCCGCACGGCCTGAAGGACGTGTTCGTCGCGCAAGATGTGCCCGTGCGCGTCGAGGCAGAGGCCGAGGAAGCGTGCAGCGACACCACCGACGCGATCGGCGACGAGCTGCGCTTCACGAAGGGAGGCGGCCTGATTGACGACGAGGCCGATCGACGGAAGTTCACCGGTGTGGGCCAATACCTTGACGAGGGCGTAAGCATCGGTGAGAGCTGTGGGCTCAGGTGTTGTGACGACGAGCAATTCGTCAGCGGCCTGGGCAAAGGCGGCGACGTTTCGCGAGATGCCGGCGCCGCAATCGATGAGCAGGTAGTCCGATCGGCGTTCGAGACGGACAAGCTGTTCGATAAGTCGTTGTCGCTCGAAGTGGTCAAGATCGGCAGCGGATGACAGGCCGGATGCGCCGCGGATGAGCCGGGGCCCGGCATCGAGCGGGACGGCAATTTCGTCGATCGTTCGTTCTCCGCGGATGACATGCGACAGGTCGTAGGGCGACTGTACGTTGAGCAGGACATCGGCGTTGGCCGTTCCCAGATCGGCATCCACCAGAACGACTCGACGGCCGAGCCGTGACAGGGCGATGGCGAGATTGACGGCGATGTTGGTCTTGCCGACGCCGCCCTTGCCGCTGGCGATGGCAATGATCTTCGCGGATGCGGCGGTCATCGACGCGGGCGCGACGATCGGCCGGGCCGTCGCTACGGGCGCCGGCGATGTGGCAACGCTTGCGCGGGCCTTCATCAGATGTCGCAATCGTGTCGCCTGATCGACGGGCAAGGCGCTCATGTGGACTGCCCTCCCTGGCAGGGTGTGGGGGTCGCATCGGAGGCGCGGGTTTCGGTCGGCGGCGGCAAGTTACCTGCGGCGAGCTCCGCGCCGAGCAGCAGCTCCGCGACGCGGCGGGCACTGCCGACCTCGATGTCGTCGGGCACCGACTGTCCCGTCGTCAGATACGACAGCCGCAGATCGAAGGATCGCAGAACATTGAGAATGACGCCGAAGCCCACGGCTTCGTCGAGCTTGGTAAAGATGAGCTGTCGGGCGCCGAGGACGCCGAATTTCTCGATGGCCTGACGGATGGCGGCCTCCCGGGCGGTTGTGGAGAGCACCAGATGGACCTGGTCGGGTCGGGCCGCGTCGAGGAATTGCTTCAACTCGGTGATGCGCGGGTCATCCTTCTGGCTGCGTCCGGCGGTGTCGATGAGGATCACGTCCACGGCGGCCAGTTTCTCGATCGCGCCGACGATTTCCTGCGGCGTGACCACGGGGATGATGGGTATCTGCAAGATCTGCGCGTAGGTCTTGAGCTGTTCGACGGCGGCGATGCGGTAGCTGTCGATGGTGATGAGTCCGACGCTCCGGCCTTCGCGGAGCTTCATGTGGGCGGCGAGTTTGGCGAGCGTGGTGGTCTTGCCGACGCCGGTGGGACCGACGAGGGCGACGATTGTGGGGCGGTTCTCATTTACGAGCTGAAGCGGGACGGCCGGGGGAAGCATCTCGCTGATGTAGTGAACGAGTTCCTCGCGAAGGAGCGTCGCGGTGGGGGTCGGGGAGGATTCGTCGTCACCCACGACGGGAGACGCTCCCGTGGGAGATGCTGCGGTGGGTAATGCGGCGTTGCGTACGTTGTTGTCACGACGCGCGCGGTCCACGATTTCCATCACGATGGACTCGGCGACTTCGTGGCTGATCAGTTGCGTGTAGTGTTCAAGCAGGTCTTCCGGGACATCCGGCTGCCGGGAGGGATCCGCCTGCCGAAGCAGATCGCGGACCATGGTGCGAATGGCGGTCAGCTCCTCGCGGATATCGTCGTGCAAGGGAGCCGGCGAGGTTGCCGGACTCAAGCGATCCGATGAAGTGACAGGCGGCGATGGAGGGACACTGGCGGGGGCTTCGCGCGGCGCGGCCACACGCGCGGCGATGACGCGCGGGTCGGCCGTAGCTGTGATCTCGACGAAGTTTTTCGCGCCGAGGCCGAGGACCCCGCCGCGCTGGATCGTACGCGTGTGGAGGATCATGGCTCCCTTGCCGAGCTCGCGCTTGACCTTCGAGAGTGCGTCCGACATGGATCGCGCTTGATACGTCTTCAGTTCCATCCGTCACCTGCAAAAAAATTACGAATTACAAAACCCAGACAAGCCGCGGACGTTGTCATGACTCGAATTGCCGCAAAGACGGCCGACCGTGCATTTGTCATTCGTCATTCGACATTCGACCTGCTTCCCTACGCCGTTGCGGTCATTGCTTCCTTCGGCGGCGGTGGCGCGCTGCCGGGCTCCGCATCCGCCCCCAGCGCCACCATGCCGTGAGTTCGCACGCTCACGCCGCGGACGATTTCTCCATATCCCAGAACCGCCACGGTCGGCATCGACGACTCGATCAGCCGACGCACCCATTGGCGCACCTGCGGCGAGGCAAACACGACGGGGGCCTTGCCTGCGGTCTTCGTGGCGGCGGCGTCGATTTCGTTTCGCGCTGATGCGACGATCCTGTTCGCCAATGCCGGCGGCACCGCCAGGTACGAACCACGCTCGGTGCGCTCGACGTGCGAGTTGATCAGGTCTTCCAGCGCCGGGTCCAGCGTGACGCCGTGGATCGTGTTCTGATCGTCGCGGTATTGTTCGCAGATCGCACGGGCCAGGGCGCTGCGGACGTATTCGGTCAATACTTCGGGGTCCTTGGTGCGCGGCGCCCAGTCGGCGAGCGTCTCCAGAATGGTTTCCAGATCGCGGATCGGCACGCGCTCGCGCAGCAGGTTTTGCAGGACGGACTGCAACTCGCCCATCTTGATTACATCGGGAACGATCTCCTCGACCGTCTTGGGGCTTCGCTCCTTGAGATTGTCCAGCAGGCGCGCGAGGTCCTGGCGCGTGAGCAGTTCGGCGGCGTGTTTGCGAATCAGTTCCGTCAGGTGCGTCGCCAGCACGCTTGACGGCTCGACCACCGTATAGTTGCGATGCTCGGCCGTCGCGCGATCGTCTTCGCTGATCCAGACGGCGGGCAAGCCGAAGGCGGGCTCGCGGGTCTCGATGCCGTGCATCGGCTCGGCGGCGGCGCCGCTATCGATGGCGAGCAAGCGACCGGGGACGATATCGCCGCGCGCGATGACCGCTCCGCGCAATTTGATGACGTATTGATTCGGTTCGATCTGTACGTTGTCGCGGATTCGGATCGGCGGGACGATCAATCCCATCTCCGTGGCGATCTGCCGTCGGATGTTGGTGATGCGGTCGAGCAGATCGCCGCCCTGCTTTCGATCGACGATGCGGACGAGGCCGTAGCCGACTTCCAGCTCCATCGCGTCGACCGCGAGACATGTCTCGATTTTTTCCGGCTCCTTCGGCTTGATCGCCCTGGCTTTCTGAGCGGCCTTGTCGTCTCGGCGCGTCTTACCGAACATCAGGTAACCCAGTCCGCCGATGCCCATGGCCATGAACGAGAGCGGCACGGTCGGCAACGGCGTGAGCATCAGGACGAAGAGAAAGCCCGACGCAAGGATCATCGAGATCGGCCGCGAGGTCATCTGGGCGATCAACTCTTCGCCCATGTTGGTCTTCGCGGTGGAGCGCGTGACGATCATGCCGGCGGCAATCGAAACGAGAAACGCGGGGATCTGCGCGGCGAGTCCGTCCCCAATGCTCAGCTTGGTGAAGACTTCGAGGCAATTCATGATCGGAAGGTCTTTCTCGACGATGCCGACGTAGAGACCGCCGAGTACGTTAATGAGCGTGATGACAACGCCGGCAATGGCGTCGCCGCGGACGAATTTGCTGGCGCCGTCCATGGCTCCGTAGAAGTCGGCTTCGCGCGTGATGTTTTCGCGGCGGCGGCGGGCTTCGTCCTCGTTGATCATGCCGGCGGAGAGGTCGGCATCGATGGCCATCTGCTTGCCGGGCATGGCATCGAGGGTGAAGCGCGCTGCGACTTCGGCGATGCGGGTCGCACCCTTGGTGATGACGACGAACTGGATGACGGTGATGATGAGGAAGATGATGACGCCCACGGCCAGCGAACCCGCGGCGACGAAGGCGGAAAACTCCTGAATGACGCGGCCTGCGGCGGCCGTGGTACCGTCGGCGTTGGTCAGGATGAGGCGTGTCGTGGCGGTGTTGAGCACGAGCCGGAGCAGGGTGAGCGAGAGCAGGAGCGAGGGGAACGAGGAGAACTCCAGCGGGCCGTTCATGTACATCACGGTGAGCAGCACGACGGCGCTGAGCGTGATGTTGGCGATGAGCAGAATGTCGAGAACCTGCGTCGGCAGCGGGATGAGGATGACCAGAACGAGCGTCATCGCCGCGACGGGGAAGACCAGTCCACGGTGCTGCTGGACGGCCTGTGCGGCTCGCAGGAGTAGTGAGGGTGTCGTTGTGGTTGCTGCCATTTCTACTTCACACTTCCCGGATTCACCGGGCGAAGCGTTACGCATCCTCTTCGCGGTCCTTCTGGATCTCGGCTAAGCGGATCAGGCGGCCGGTGCGCGGCGGACCTTCCTTGCGCGGCCGGTCAGTTCGTACACGTAGGCGAGAATCTCGGCGATCGCCTTGTAAAATTGTTCAGGGATTTCCTGGCCGACTTCCACGGTCTTGAAGAGCGCCTGGGCCAGCGGCTTGCGCTCGACGATCGGCACGCCGTGTGCAACAGCGATTTCTCGAATCTTTGCGGCGAGGTAATCCTGTCCCTTGGCCACCACTTTCGGCGCGCTCATCGCATCCACGTCGTACTTGATCGCGATGGCCAGCTCGGTCGGATTGGTCACGACCACGTCGGCCTGCGGCACGCTCTTGCGGATATGCTGCAGCGCGGCGGCAAGCTGCATCCTTCGACGGCGCTGCTTGATGACCGGGTCTCCCTCCATTCGCCGCATCTCTTCCTTGACTTCTTCCTTGGTCATTTTCAGATCGTGCTCGTGTCGGTAGCGCTGCCAGACGTAATCGATCAGTGCGATGACCAGCAGGACCAGGGCGAGCATCAAGCCGATCTCGTAGAGCACCCGAGTGATCACGACGAGTTGCTGCCAGCCGCCGACATCCATCGCCAGAAAAATCTTGTCCAGCCGACTTCGCACGGCCAGGTAACCGACGAGACTGATGAACGTCAGCTTGGCCAGGTTCATCCCGAGTTGCACGATCGTGCGCATCGTAAAGAGCCGTTTGAATCCGTTGATGGGGTTGATCTTGTTCAGATTCGGCGTAAGCGGTTCGCCGGTCAGGAGGAAGCCCACCTGTACGAGGTGTGAGCAGATCGCCAGAATGACCAGCCCGATCATCAGCGGACCGGCCGCCGCGAGGATAGTGACAACGACCGACCACATGAGCGGGGCCACGTCGATGTGGGACATCTCGTTGGCATCCGCCATGGTCATGAAGCGCTGGATGGCGGCGACGAGGGATTCGAGCATGCCGGTTCCGAACCAGCGCAGGCAGACCATGCCGCCGAGCAGCAGCAGGGCCGAGGAGAGGTCCTGGCTGCGCGCGACCTGGCCCTTGCGTCGAGCTTCCTCACGACGGCGCGGCGTCGGGAGTTCGGTTTTTTCTCCCGCATCACCCTGCATGGGCCACCTTGGTCGATAGATGCTGCATCAGCGCGCCGAGATCATCGAAACAGTCCGCCAGTCCGCGGGTTACCACACCGTCGGAATGGACGAGCGTCACCGCAACCATAAGCAGACCGGTGCATATCTTGAGACTGAAACCCACGGAGAAGATGTTGAGCTGCGGCATCGTCTTGGTGAGAAAACCCATGATGAGCGAAGTCAGCAGGAGTGCGAGCACGGCCGGACCCGCCAGCCGCAGGGCCATTTCGAACATGCTCCGGGTAATGGCCATGACAAAATCGCCCAATGCCGCACCGCCGACGAGCATCATCGGCGGCACCAGCTTGAAGCTGCCGAGGACGACTTCGACAGCCGCCAGATGTCCGCGAAGTGCAAAGAAGAGCACCATCACCGAGAAGAACCAGATCTGATCGACGACGGTCGTTTCTTCGTCGAAGAGCGGGTTGTAAACCTGTCCGAGCGACAGGCCGGCCTGATGACTGACGACCTGTCCGGCGATCTGCGCTGCGAAGAAGACTGCGCCGACGGCGAGGCCGAGGAGTTCACCGAGTACGAATTCCCCCACCATGCCGGCCATCGCCTGGCCCAGCGTAAGCTCGCCCGGAAGCAGCGGGGCGACGGAGGGAAAGATCATCAGCGAGAGGATGACGACAAGCCCGGCAATGTAGACGCGCGGTATCTGCGTGCTGGCGAAGATCGGTATGGCGAGGGCCATTCCGGCGATCCGCGCGAGGACCAACGCAAAGTTCGGCAGTAGCAATTCGAATCGAAGCAGCTCCACGCGCGTCCCACACTCCGGCAATTCTGAGTTCCGACGTTTTGGCGTTTTGACGTTTTAGCGTTTTAGCTTTTTCAGGGCAGACCGATCCCGTGTCCCCAGAGACGTTGTGTATATTCAACGAGCCGCGTCGCCAGCCAGGGAATGAAAAACGCCGAGGCCAGGCCCATCGCCACGATCTTGGGAACGAAGCTGAGCGTCTGCTCCTGAAGCTGCGTCACGGCCTGAAAGACGCTGATGCAGAGGCCGACAAACATGCCGATGGCCATGATCGGCCCGGCCAGACTCAGGGCCAGGAAGAGTGCGTCGTAACTCAGATCAATCGCCGCACCGTGAGACATCGCCAACCTCCGCAAGAATCGTCACACTCGGGTGAC
The DNA here is from genome assembly GCA_964385225.1 of uncultured Planctomycetaceae bacterium. Taxonomy (GTDB): domain Bacteria; phylum Planctomycetota; class Phycisphaerae; order UBA1845; family UTPLA1; genus UTPLA1. Next base: position 29,287 of record CAYLOE010000011.1, on the reverse strand, counting down.
CACGAGACATCATCCGCCGAAACTGCTCAGGAGCGAACCAACCACCAGCCCCCAGCCGTCGGCCAGCACAAACAACATCAACTTGAACGGCAGCGAAATCAGCACCGGCGGAAGCATCATCATGCCCATGCTGATGAGGATCGAAGCGATCACCATGTCGATCACGAGGAACGGGAGGTAAATGCGAAAGCCCATGACAAAACTCGTCTTTAGTTCGCTCAGCACGAAGGCCGGCACCAGCGCCGACAGTTGCACCTCTTCCTGACGCAGTACAGCATCTTCCGCCACCTGCCCGCTGGCGTACTCGTGAAAGAGATAGACGTTTTCCTCGCTTTCGGCCGTTTCGATCTGTCGAAACATGAACTCTCGCAGGGGCCGCGCGCCGCGCTCAAAGGCCTCGGCCTGGCTCAGGCGACCCTCCAGATAGGGGTCCACGGCTTCGGTCTTCATCTTCTGCCACGTCGGCGCCATGACCAGCATGGTCATGATCATCGCCAGCCCGACGAGCACCTGCCCCGGCGGAAGCTGCTGTGTACCGATCGCCTGACGCAACAGGGCCAGCACGACCACGATCCGCGTGAAGCTGGTCATCATGATGAGGATGGACGGCGCGATCGAAAGGACCGTGAGCAGGACAAGGATGCGCAGCGAGGCCGTGACGCCGCGGGCGTCGGTGGCCGGTGGTGCGACGCCGCTCATGTCGGGAATGCCGATGGGGTTATCGAAGGAGGGAACTTCAGCGGACAGGGACTGCGCGATCGCCGGCGCTGCGCAAAGAAGCATCGCCATGCAGAACAGGGCGACGATTCGCGGCGAAGCAAACCTGAATACTTGACGGTCTCCACCAGCCACTGCGCAACTCCTTCGCGTGATCCCGGTTCCACCCGGCGCCCCTTTCATTCGCTCGCCGGCTCAGGCACGTTCCGCACGGTTGGGTTCGTCGGAAAGCGCTTGCAGTCGATCCAGCAATTGGCGAATGCTCGCTCCGGTAGCGGCGCCACGGCCCGGCAGGACGGTTTCGCTACCTTCCGCGGCGGCTTTTGGCGCGACGGCTTCCTCCGCTACGTCGCTTTTCGAGAAGCCGGCCAGCGCCGCGGTGAAAGACCCTGCTCCGCCGCGTTGGGCAGCGGCGATCAGGTTCGAGACTTCCTCGGGATCGTCGATGTCGGCGCAGGCGCTGATTCGCTCAGGCGTCACGCCAAGCAGCACGACGCGACGACCGACGCGCACGAGACACAAGCTCTGCTTGTTTGAGAGAAAGTGACGCGCCAGCACGCGAATCCCGCTTTCTCCGTTGAGGCGCGTTCCGCCTGACATCCAGCGGCGAACAAGCATCGCCATGACGCCGATCGTTCCCAGGACAGCCATAAGCGGCCAGAGAATCTGCGGCGAACCGGAAATGCCGACGCCGTCGGCCGATCCACGGGCTTGCGCGACGGCCGGTTCGCGCGCTGCGCGACGGCGCACGACTTTTGAATCGGATGACGCGGCATGATCACTGCTGATGGGAGGCGTAATGGATTGCTGCTTCCGCTCGGAATCGTCGGGTGCGGCGTTGGCCTCGAGCCAGGCCGATACGGCGTTGACCGGCGACGTATCGCTCTTCCGCGGCGATATCGCCACCGGGCTGTTCGGCTGCACCAGGGCGACGGCGTCGGTATGTTCGGTTTGTTGGGCATGCGCGATCGGCGACATCGTCATGGCGAGAAGGACCGCCACGGCGAGCGTGCCGATTGAAACGCCTGTAACAGTCCGTAGCGTCACCCCTCGTGGGTGACGATGCGATCGTTGAGGTCGGAGTGAAGCTCGTGGAGTATTCATCTGCTAGGCCTCCACCGGCTCCTGCCCTGCCACGATTTCGCTCACGCGGACGCAGAAGTTGTCATTCAGCACGAGCACTTCGCCACGGGCAACGAGGCGATCGTTCACAAACACGTCCACGGGATCGCCTGCGAGCTTGTCGAGTTCCACGACGGACCCTTCGCCCAGCTTGAGCACGTCTTCGATGAGCATGACGGCGCGGCCCAGTTCGATCTTCACGTCGAGTTCGACGTCGTTGAGCAGCTCGATGCCCTGATTGGGCGAGCCGGCTGTGTTTCCGCCGAAGTCCGGCAGGTCCAGCTGAACGGAACCCTGCGCTGAAGCGGTGGCCTGAGCGTTGGCAGTCGGCATGGAGGAAGGCGCGGGGGATTGTGTGGAGACGGCAGCGGATTGCTCCTGCGGAACGGCTTGCGTATCCACGGGTTGTGTAGCGGCAGCTTCCGCGACAGGGGCCTGCGCGGGTGGGGCTGTCTGCGAATCGACGGGATTGGGTGTATTCGGATTTTCGCCGGACATTCGGTCCTACCTTCCGTGGCAGCGAGCGGCATCCATGCCGGTCCGAGGGACGGTGTCACCGGCTGGAATCCGGCGTCACCCTGTTGGGAGTCACCGGCTAATAGCCGGCGCTGCACCTTCGCGGGCTTAGTATCCCGTGGGCATCGGCATGCACTCGGGGATCAACACCTGCTCGATCAAGTTGTCGTCACCCAGCAAGCCGCCCAACTCGTGGCGAATCTGTCGCTTGAGAGTTTCCAGGCCGGGTTCGCCCAGATGCCGCTCCTCCGCACTGCGTATGACGCGGCTGATGGCGTCTTCGACCGTGCTCTTGCGACCTTCGATGAATTCCTGCACGCGGGCTTGATTCGAGTGATGAACGCGCGTGACGACTTTAACGTTGTAGAGCATCGCCTTGGGGCCGTTGCTGTTCAGGACGCGCACCTTGGCGACGGATATTTCCTGGCTTTCTTCCCACGGCCTGGTCGTCGGTGTCAGTCCGCGCTCCATTCCCACCGTGGGATCGGGATTGCTTCCGAGCATCTTCATGCCCATGAAGATCGCCATCCCTTCGACGACCATAATGCCCCCGACGAGACCGATTGTTCCGAGCTTGGGCTTCCTGCTTGGCGCGGGGGCGTCCACCTCGGGCGCTGCGGCCGGCGCCTTGGCATCCGGCACCGCTTCTTTCTTCGCGGGTTCTTTTGCGGGTTCGTTCGCCATTGTTCTTACACGACCGTGGGATCCATGCGGCTGCAACCGGCTTCGACCGATCGCGCAATTCCTAGACTCTTATCGGTCGATTCCTGCGCGGACTCCAAGCAGGATCGTGATGGAAAGCGGTAATCGGCGATGCCGATCGAGAAAGGAGCGCAAATGCTGCCGAGGCCGTCCGTCGCAATCTGTATTCCTACTGCTGGTACGACCATCGCTCGCAATTCCTGCGCAGCGGTTGCCGAACGACGGCCCGTCATGTGGCGAAGGCGCGAAGATTGCGCCCGTACTCGATGGCTCGTCGAACGACTTCCTCGACGGTTTCGAGCACGATGAGATGCTCCCCGTTGGTCAGGGTGATGATGGTGTCCGGCGTCGATTCGACGAACTTGATCAATTCGGCGTTCACGACGACGTGTTCGCCCCGCAGCCGGGTTACGACAATCATGACGCATCCCTCATGGCGGCCCGGCCGCGCGTTTCGCGGCGCGGGCTTGAAGCTCGCCAGTTATCTACGAGCCAGCAGCAACAATTCCTGAAGAAGCTGGTCGGACGTGGAGATCACCCGGCCGGCAGCGGAGAAGGCCGTCGTGGATGTAATCAGATTGATGAACTCTCGTGAGAGGTCCACGTTGGAGAGTTCCAGCGCACCGGCGGTGATGCTCCCGGCGCCAAGGGTCATCGGCGCGCCGACCCGCGCCTCACCGCTGTTGGGGCCGATGAAGAAAATGTTATTCGATCGTGAGATCAGGCCGGACGGATTGGAGAAAGTGGCGAGCGCGATCTGTCCGAGTACCTGATTCAATCCGTTGGTGAAGGTGCCGCTGATAATGCCGTCCTGGCCGATGCTGTAATCGAGCAGCGTTCCGGTGGCCAGGCCATCCTGGAAACTCATGACCACGCCGGACGACTGGGCGTTGAGCCCGTTGAGTCGCGAGAAATCCAGCGTCACCGTCAGGGGGTCGGTCGCACCGCTGTCGGCGCGGTTGATGATGATGCCGGTGTCGCCGGCCGCGACGAACTGGCCGTTGGCGTCGAAGGTCAGTGTTCCGGTGCCGACGTCGAAGGCCACGTCGGTGTCGTCGGCGGCGGTGGCGTAGTAGCGCCAGGTGCTGCTGCCCGTCGTACGGTCTTCCAGCACCATCGTGACATTAAGGGGGATCGGTGTTCCGAGTGAGTCGTATACAATGAAGGTGGTCGTGGTGCTCTCACCGTTGGCGGCCTGCGTCTCGCTGAAGGCAAATGGCACCTGCGTGCTGCCGTCGCTGATCAATGCGCCGGATTGGATGCTGATGGCGTTTGCCGTCCCGGCGTTGCCGCGAATCTCCAGCCGGCCATCGACGGTCACGCTGACACCGGGTGATCCGGCGACGCCTGGCGTCGTATCAATGCCGATGACTTCGTCCATCCATGCGAGGAAGTCGCCGACCGTGCTGCCGGTGGTCCCCACGACGAAGGTTTCCGGAGGTACATCGCGACCGCCGCGCTTGATGCCGTTGACCGTGATGGTGTCGCCGTTGGCCAGGAGCGGCGAGCCGCCGGGGTTCTTGACGTCGGTCAGCGTGGTTGCGGCGGTGATGGGCATGTCCGCGGCATCGTGAAGCACCTGCGAATTGAGAATGTTGCCCTGTGTCGCCACCGTGGCGGTCGAGTTGAGCGTGCCGTCGAGAAACACCTGCTGGGTCGCCCGCGCGGTCGTGAGGGAACCGAGCGGAATGCGCAGGTCGGTCAGCGCACCGGGAACGATTTCAAAGTTGCTGTTGGCCGAGTAGCCCTGGACAAAGTAACCGTCCTGAGTGATCAGGCGATTGTCGGCGCTCAAGCCGAAAGTTCCGTCGCGCGTGAAGACGCTTTCGTTCTCCGAGGTGCGGAGAACAAAGAAGCCGTTGCCTTCGATGGCCAGATCGCTGGGCACGCCGGTCGTTTCGACGGAGCCGGCAGTGAAGAATCGCTGAATCGCGCCGACGCTCGAACCGAGTCCGACCTGATTGGGGTTCGTGCCGCCCTGCAAGTCGGACGGACGTGTGCCGGACGACAGGGTTCGCGCGAACTGGGTCTGGAACAGCGTTCGCGAGCCCTTGAAGGCCGTCGTATTGATGTTCGCGATGTTGTCGCCGATCACGTCGAGGCGAAACTGGCTGCTGTTGAGTCCGGAGAGTCCGGTGAAGAGTGCGGATGTCAGTCCCATGTCACTTCCCTCATTGGCGAGAGGTCAAAGGCGATCTCATATTTTCCGTTTCCGGTTCGTCCCGCGCGTCCCGGATAAGTATTCTCGTTCGTTCAGAGGCCGACGCTGACCGCCGGAGAGAACAACCGGTCAAGAACGATTCCGGTGCTGTCCATTGCCTGCGTGGTCTTCAGGGCCCAGTCGTCGGCGATCCGACGACGCTGTGCATCCGCCTGGGCCTGGGCCGGTGTCTCGTCGTCGGTTGCTTCCGGCTCCGTCTCGGGGGCCTCATCCATCGGATCGTCTTCCTGCGGAGTCGGCAGAGGGCCCAGGCCGATCCGTTCGCGAATCTCCGGGGGGAGGTTTTCGACCAGCGTGACCAGCGCCACCTTACCGGCAGGTAGTGATTGCCCGTTGTGCAGTTCGAGGGTGGCTTCGCCTTTGCTGTTGTACTGCACGCCGATCACGACCCCTTCGATGTCGATCGGGTTTCCGGCGCCGTTTGTGACGGTGCCGAAGACGTAGTGTCCCATGAGGCCGGCGGTGCTGCCGAAGCGCTGCTCGCCCGCCAGGGACTGCAAGGTCTTGTTGAGATTGGTGGACTGCTCCATCTGCCGGATGGTGGACATCTGGTTGAGCAGTTGCTGATTGTCCGTCGGCTTGAGCGGATCCTGATTGCGCAATTCGGCAATGAGAAGACCGAAGAAGTCTTCGCTGCTCATGTCGGAGAAACCGCGCGTCGTGGTGCGCTGCGTTCCTGCGCCGAGCCCGACGGGTGTAACACTGGCTGCGTCCATCGATTCGTCTCCTCGTCGCTACTTCCCTTCGCCATCATTCCGTCAATCAGCCGATCGCACTCAGGCGACCAGGTCCAACCACAATTCAGCGGTCGGTGAGGTTTCGTTTCCGTCCTGCCAGTTGACCCATCCTTCGGAGATCGGCGCGTTGGCCGGTTCGTTGCCCGAAGGATCATGATGGGCGAGCTGCTCATCCTGTCCAGCCGCGCCCGAGCGCTCGTGACCGGCGGAACCCTGCTGCGTGTCCGAGTGACTCGGCCGGCCGTCGTGAGACTGCGGCGCGCCTCGGTGGCCGTCCTGGTTCTGCTGGCCGGATGATTCCGATGACGACGGCGGGTTGACGACGATATCGGAGCGATCCACGCGAATGCCGTGGGTCGCCAGTGCCTCGCGCAGCTCGGGCAGGCGGTTTTCAATCAACCGTGCGACGGCGTGGGACTCCGCGGCGACACGCAGAGTCATTGCCTGTTGATTCATGCGAATTTCCAGTCGCAGATGTCCCAGTTCGGGCGGATCGAGTTGCAGGGTGACCTGTTGGCGGCCTGTTGTGCTCGTCGCGCTCAAGACCTTCGCCGCGGCGCCGATCACGTCCGTCGTCGCCTCGCCCGCCGTAAGAAGCTGGTGAACCGTTTGAGCCGGGGCCGCAGAAGTCGCCGAAGCCGTGCGGCCGATCGAATGCGCCGGTGCAACGTCTGTCAATGAAATCGACTCCGTGCCTGATCCGGCGTTGGCCGTCAGACTGGAAGCGTCGTTTGTGCCGGAGATGAGGAATCGCCCGAGGGACGCCGCCGTGGCATCGCCGTTTCCGCTGCGAATTTCAATTCGCACCGGAGTATCCATCGAAGTTGTGTTCTTTCGTGCAGCGCCGACATGCTCCGGGCGTGCGTCCGCCGTCTTCGTCGAATCACTCCGCAACGATGCGTCTGCGCTCGACAGCCGAGGATCGCTCGCTGTCTGCTTCGCTTTCGCCTTCGCCACGCGGTCATTCGGCTCGATTTGTGCGACAACCCGACTCGGCACGGTCTCGTCCTCCGTTTCCGTAATGATGGGCGCCGGCGCTGACTTGCTTGTCTTGTCGGTGGGCTCAACCGGCGGCAGCATCACGGCGGGTACTTTTTGTGTGGTATCGTTCGCAGTCGAGCCCGGCGCGATCGGCCTTGCCTCCGCGCGCGGCAGGGGCGTCGGCGATCGACTCAAACCGCGATCAAACGGCGGCACGTTGAAGCGCTCTGTTGTTGCGTGACCTGCCGCTTGAATGACGGTTCGCCGGAATGTGACCGTTTCGTCTGTCTTCGTTGCATGTTCCGAAGGCACGGCGCCCTCACCGACCTCTCGCGGGGACGGAGCCGCGGTTTCCACGTTTCCCTCGGTCGACGCGGGTACGACAGGTTCCACAAGGATCGGCGCGACCTGCAACGATACTGCCGCCGCCACGATCGCATCGGCTTGTTCGGAGGGTTCGATAGGTTCGATGACTTGGCCGATTTGCGCGCCGCTAGCGCCTGTAGCGCCTGTAGCGCCGTTAGTGCCCTTCGATGCATTCTGAACGGGCGGTTTACCGGCGGCGGTGTTCGGCTGACCGCTCGTATCTGAAACGGGCGAACTGCGCGGTTTGACCGGCGTCGTCTGCTTCAGACCGGGGCGATTCGTCGCAAGCTGCGACTTAAAGTCGCCGTTTGATTCGCCGGCGGGGGTAAGACGCGGCTTCGCGGCGCGCGGAGCGTTCACCGTCGCGGGTGCGGCTGCAAGGACCTTCGGTGCCATCCAACGGACTCCTGACTCGGCTAGTTGCCTGCGGCCAGGACCTCCGCCTGCGTCGCATCGCGGTCATGCATTTTCTCCAGGATGCGTCCGATCCACAGACGCTCATCATTCTTCTTGCACTCGCCCACAATCTTGCGGGCTTTTCGCGCTTCCAGCGCCAGAAGGATGCGGACGACGTCGGCCTCCTCCTTGAGCCGAAGCAGTTCTTTCGCTTCCTTCGGCTTGAGCTCGGAAAGAATCTCAAGCTCTTTCTGGAAGCCGCTGTCGCCGACTTCCTGCGCCCGGCGATCCAGTTCCTCCAGATGCCGGCGCTGCTGCGTTTCGAACTCTTCCTTCGCCCGCACGAGTGCAAGCTGCTGTCGTTCCAGCAGGTCCCACGCGTTCTGAATCTCTCTTCGACGGCGCTCCAGCTCGGTTCTGACGATTTCCTCCGCGTCCCGGTTCTGCCGAATGGCGTCGCCCGTCGTGGCGACCTTTGCGTCCGAATCCGCGGACGGCGTGGTCTCCGGAGACGCATCGGTCTCGCTTCCCTGCAAGACCGCAAACGCGCGTTGGAGGCGATCCTTCTCCAGCCAGCCCTTGCTCCACGCAACGGAGAGCAGGCCGGCCATCGCCGCCATGTTGATCATCGACACAACCGCCAGCGCCGTTGAAAACCGTTTCACGATTTCTTACCTTTCCTTCGACAGTGCCGCATGTGCAAAGCGCGTGACACTCATTTCATCGAGTTCGTGCTGCTCGCGCCGCTGAAGTTGCGCGGCGAAGGTCGAATACTGCCGATCCTTGAGCGTCTCGAGCATCTTCGTGCCTTTGCGCGACTCGGCCAGCGCCGATCGCTCCTGCGCCAGAATTGCACGTTGCCCGGCAATTTCAGCGTCCGTCTGAAGCACGCCCTGCCGCAGGCGAATCAGCCAATGGCGGGCGAGCTTGAGCGTGTCGACGTCCAGGGATGCTTCGCCGAGTGACGCGCGAACGGACTGCGTCTGCTCCGTGATCTGCTGCTCCAATCGCTGATGACGTTTCTCCAGATCGACAATCTGCCGCAGCCGCGCCGCGACCGCGCGCCGGGCCTCCTGCTCTTTCTGCGCGCGAAGCTTCAGCAGCGTCTCGAATCGAAATGTGAATCGTCCGGCCATTTGCCACGCTCACTGCGAAGGACGAACTCGGAGAATCCGCCGCATTATCGTCTCACCTGTTGCGGCGCCGGCCTTGGCGCCTGCGCCGCGATCTTTTCCGCTTCTTCGATCTGACCTGCCAGCTTCAAGAGCGCCTCTCGCGAGGTCGCGAAGCCGGCTTCCTGCTCCACCGGCTGGCGGAGAAATTCCTCGACCGCGGGCCGCATCTTGATGGTCACGTCGTATTCCGGATTCGTGCCCGCCGCGTAGGCGCCGATGCTGACGAGGTCCTCAATCTCCGACCAGACCGCCAGCAACCGCCGCACGCGCGCCGCGGCGGCGAGATGCGCGGCGTCCGCAAGATCGGGCATCACGCGGCTGATGCTGTCGAGCACACTGATCGCGGGATACTGCCCGCGCGCGGCCAGGCGCCGCGACAGCCAGATATGCCCATCGAGAATGCCGCGCGCCGCATCCGCCACCGGCTCGGTGAGATCATCGCCCTCGACGAGCACGGTGTAGAGACCGGTGATCGAGCCGCGCTGCGTGCGCCCGCAGCGTTCCATCAGTTTCGGCATGGCAGCGAACACACTCGGCGGATAGCCCTTCGTCGCCGGCGGCTCGCCCGCGGCCAGACCGATCTGACGCCCCGCCATGGCCATGCGCGTGACGCTGTCCATCAGCAGGAGCACGCCGGCGCCCTGATCACGGAAATACTCCGCGATAGCCGTAGCCGCGTAACACGCGCGCATGCGCATCGGCGGGGATTGATCCGACGTGCTGACGACCACGACCGATCGTTTCAGACCTTCCGGCCCGAGGTCCTTGGCAAGAAAGTCGCCGACTTCGCGGCCGCGCTCACCGATGAGTGCAATCACGGTGACATCAGCCGACGTGTAGCGAGCCATCATTCCCAGCAGGACGCTCTTGCCCACGCCGGTGCCGGCGAAGACGCCCAGTCGCTGTCCGCATCCAACAGACAAGAGCCCGTTGATGGAACGAATGCCGACGGAAAGCGGTACATCGATCCGCGGTCGGCTTGTCGCTTCCGGCGCGGCGCGATGGAGTGGATACGTGTCGGCGGCGTCGATCGGCCGGCCGTCGGCGACGCGCCGGCCCATGCCGTCGATGACCTGCCCGAGGAGGCCGGGGCCGACGGCGATCTTCTGCGAGGTCGTGACGAGTCGTACGTGCTGCCCTTTGCTGATGCCTTCGGAGGCATCGAGCGGCATCAGCAGGGTCGTGCCCTGACGAAAGCCGATGACTTCGGCGAGGATGCAACGATCCGCGCGGGTATTCACTTCGCACAGCGAGCCCAGCGGCGCGGGGAGGCCTGCGACCGATAGCGTCATGCCGGTAAACGCCGTGACGCGCCCGGCGATGCCCAGCGTCGGCGTCGTTCGCGCGATTTCGATTTGATCCGCAAGTGCCGTCATGATGTCACGGACAGGTCATCCAGCCGTTGGCGCCAACCGGTGGCGAGTTCGTCGGCGATGCGATCGAGCCGTTGGGAAAGCGTGGCGTCGATGCGACTGTCCTGCGTCTCCACGATCACGCCGCCGCGGCCCACGGCTTCGTCTTCAACGAGGCGTACATGGCGGCAGGCGTGGAGCGTTTCGGCGAGTTCGGCGGTCAGTTCGGTGATCGCCTCGGCATCCGCCGGATGCACCCTGACGAGCACCTGCGTCGCCTCGCCGACAAGCGACAGTGCTTCGGCGCATGCCTGAGCGGCCATTTCCGGAGCGACTCCCTCGATTGCCGTGAGCCGAGCCGCCACGCGTTGCGCAATCGCCACGGCCAATACCACGAGATCGCGCCGTGCCTGGGTGTAGAGCGTTTCCCTTCGGCTGTCGAACTCTCTTACGAGCGTGTCCAGCGCCGCCAACAGAACCGATGCTTCCGACTTTAACCGATCTCGCGTTTCCGACAGCGCCGCTTCGTGCCCCTGTGTGCGGCCTTGCGTCAGGCCCGCGGCATGCCCCTCGCGATGGGCGTTTTCCTTCAGGGCCTCGGCCTCCGCGCGTGCCTCGTCGAGTAATCGCCGCGCTTCGAGGCGTGCCGCGGCAAGGATCGCCTCGGCCTGCGCGGAGATATCGCGCAAGTCCAGACCGCGATACCCCCGTGTCACGGCGTCGGCGATGGGCGACTTGATGACGGTGCGGCTCATACGATCAGCTCCTTCTCACCGCCGCGACCGGAGATGATGATCTCGCCGGATTCTTCAAGCCGCCGAACGACATCGACAATTCGCTGCTGTGCCATTTCCACGTCGGACAGGCGGACCGGGCCCATGTACTCCATCTCTTCCTTGATGAGCTGGGCGGCCCGCTCGGACATGTTGGTGAAAATCTTCTCCTTGAGCTCGTCGGTCGCGGTTCGCAAGGCGAGGACCAGATCGCTCGTTTCGACTTCCTTGAGGACCGACTGGATGCCCTTGTCGTTGACCAGCAGAACGTCTTCGAAGACGAACATCAGTCGGCGGATCTGCTCGACCAGTTCGGAATCTTCCTCGTTGAGGACTTCGAGGATGCCCTTTTCCGTCGAGCGGTCCACGTGATTGAGAATCTCCGCGACGGCCTCGACGCCGCCGACGCGCTGCAGCCGATCCGTCATGAGGCCGGAGAGCCGGTGCTCCAGACCGCGCTCCACCTCCTTGATGACCTCCGGGCTGGTCTGTTCCATTCGAGAGATGCGCGTGACCACCTCGACCTGCTTCTCCGGCGAAAGCCCTGAGAGGATTTCGCTCGCTTTGCTGGCCGTCAGATGTCCGAGGATCAGCGCGATCGTCTGCGGGTGTTCGTCCTGAATGAACGTCAAAAGGTTTTCCGTATCCGCCTTGTGAAGGAAGGTGAACGGCTTCGAATAAAACTGGTGCTCGATCTGCCGGATGATGCGGTCGGCCTCTTCCTTGTCGAGCGATTGCGAAAGGAGCATGCGCGCGTAGTTCAGCCCGCCGGTTTCGGTGTAGGTTCTCGCCAGGGCCAGGTTGTGAAACTCCTGAATGACCCGTTGTCGGGCCTGATCCGAAACGGCTCCCAGGCCGGCGACTTCGCGCGTGATGGTCTCGACGATTTCTGTATCAAGCTGCTTGAGAATCGCCGCGGCCGTCGCTTTATCGAGACTGACCATGAGCACGGCCGTCTTGCGCAGACCGGTCAGGGCCTCTTCTTCGATCACGTTCGAATTGCGGTTTGTACGCGATGACATCGGATGCCTGTACTTACTCGGATTCGCTGACCCACTGCGCGACGATGTTCGACGCCGTCGACGCGTCTTCCTTTACCATCTGCCCAATCTGCTTGACGATCTGCTGCGTGCGCACGGTGACTTCATCCACTTCCTGCGCCACCAGTACGCCCGGTATTTCTTCCGCCTCGCCGACCGGGGAGATGCCTCTCGTGATGGACTGCAAGGGCGACTCGTCACGAAGGAAACCGCCTCCGAGCGAAACGCCGCCGGCGCCCGCCACAACGGTTCGCGGCGCCAGCCCTGCCTGCGCCTTTCGGGCGATTCGCGCGGTGAAGACAAGGGCCATGAGCGCGAGCAGGCCGAGCGCCGCCTTCGGGCCGTACAGTTTCGCCATGGCGAAGAAGCCCTGCTCTTCGAAGGAGGACGTCGCGCCGGCTTCGGCGCCGGCCACGGGGATGTCGTAATACCAGTCCACGACGACCTGATCGTCGGCCTGGGCGTCGATGAGCGGGCGTACCAGCGCCTTGATGCGCGGCAACTCGGCGGCAGCGACTTTCTCCGCCGCCGCGTCGGTGGGTTGATCCTTCGGAAGGCCCATGCCTTCGACGATGCGCTCCAGAAAACTTCGCGGAATGCTGACGGATGCAGACAGGCGTTCCACCGATCCGCGCAGCTCGTCGACCACAGTCATCCTCACGTCGCGCTTGTCGCTGAAGGTCGTGTCACTCTCCTCGCGCGTGCTGGTCGATCCACCCGACGCGTCGGTCAGCCCGACGCGCGTGTTCGGACGCACCGCCGGCTCGGCCGCGCGGGCGGCGCTGCCGGTTTCCTCGGTCGAGATCGTCTCGCGTTGCACGACCGGCGGGCCGTACACTTCCTGCTGCGATTTCTCGCTGGCGGTGCGCAGCTTGGCATGAACGTTGACCACAACGCCGGGGATGTGGCGAAGCTGGTCGTAGATTTTCTGCATGTAATGGTCTTCGATGCGCTGCTGCTGTTCGAGCAGTTCGGTCGAGACGTGGTCCATGCCGTCGGGCGGGCGGTAGAATCGCTTGCCATCGGTGATCTTGATGTTGGCCGGCTTGAGGCCCGGCACCGCGCCGGCGACGAAGTTGGCGATGGCCAGCACGCGATTCTTGTCGAGTTCCTGACCATCCGCCATGGTGAGCGCCACGCTGGCGCTGGAGGTCGACTCCTGCCGGGAGAAGCCGCGCTTTTGCGGAACGGTGACGAGGACGCGCGCGTCGCGGATGCCCTGAAACTTTCGGAGGACGCCGGAGAGTTCCGCTTCCAACCCGCGGGACTCCAGCCAGCGCGAACGCTGCTCGCCGATGAACACGCTGTTTTGATTGACGAGGGTTGCGTAACCGAGACTCGTGTCCGCGGGCAATGCGCCGCGTTCGGAGAGCATGGCCTGAACACGCTGGCGATCTTCTTCATCGCCGCGGATGTGGATGCGATCCCCCTGAACCTTCGAGGGGACGCCGGCGACGCGAAGCTCGGATTGGACGCGCTGTATTTCCGATGGAGTGAACGATTGATCGAGCAGCGGCGCCCAGCTCGGTTCGGAGCCCCAGCTGATCAGGCCCCACATGCCGCCGACGAGGACGATAACGAGCAGAAAAATGGCAATCCGCTGCGAGGCGGACATGCCGCGCAGCTGTTCGCGAATCTGCCGGGACTGTGAACTGAGAAACTCCATAGCGGCGGGTCGTCAACTCCAACGACATGCGGAAAATCGTCCGCGGCCTCCATGCCGCGTGATGCGGAAAAATTGCGGATGTCGAATTACGAATGACAAATGGCAAAGCCGATCGAGGACTCTCTCAGATTCGCCGAAAGCTTGCCGCTTGCTGCATTCTGTAAGTCGTCATTCCTGCTCATACGCGCATTTGTTTCAACTCCGTGTAGGCATCCATGAGCTTGTTGCGGATCTCCATCAACAGATCGAACGCCACTCCCGCCTTGCGGCTGGCAGCGAATACTTCGGCCACGTTGTCACTCTCGCCGGTCATTAACCGCTGCACGCCGGCGTCGGCCTCGTGCTGCAATTGATTGACTTTGTCCAGACTCTCCAGCAGGTAGGATTTGAAGTCCTTGCCCGCCCCTTCGGCCGGCTTTGTCGCCGGCGCCGCGGGGGCAAGCGGTTGGATCGACCGGACCATGCCGGCAGCGCCAATCGTCGAATCAGCCATCTTTCGTCATCTCCCGATCGAGCAGGTCTTGTCGCACGGGCAACCTGCCCGCGTTATCGTCGCACTTTTCTATGCCAATAATCGCAGCGAGGCGGCCATGATCGACTTCGTCGCCTCCATCGCCGTGACGTTTGCCTCGTAGGCCCGCACGGCGATCATTGCGTTGATCATCTCCGTCGCCGGATCGACGTTGGGATACGTTACGTAGCCCTCCGCGTTGGCGTCGGGATGGCTGGGGTCATGCACCCTTCGCGGCTGAAGGTTCGTATCCTCTCGGATCGCGCTTACGTGAACGCCGCTGCCTCCCTTGCCGTCGCCCGGAGAGAACATCGCTACCCGCCGCAAATACGGGCCCGGCTCGCCGTCGGCCCGGCGCGTGGTGCGCGAGTTGGCAATGTTCCCGGCGATGGTGTCGAGCTGCGTGCGCTGCGCCACCAGGCCGGAGGTGCTGATGTCAAGAATGCCGTACACGATCAACAGTCCTCATGGCAAGAATGAATTACGAATGACAAATTACGAATTACAAAATACAAAATACGAATTCCGAATTCCGAATTCCGAACTTCAAATTACAAATTACAAATTACAAATTACAAATTACAAATTACAAATTACAAATTTCAAATTTCAAATTTCAAATTGCAAATTGCAAATTGCAAATTGCAACGTTCAAAAATTCTCCGCTTGCACGAACCGAGGCGAATCAGCGCGTCTCTCGCGATTTCGCCCTTTTGTAATTCGTCATTCGTCATTTGTAATTCGTGATTCATCATTCGTCATTCATCATTCGTCATTCATCATTTTCTTCATACTGCTCGTCCGCGGATGGCGGCGCCGAGTCGGTCGAAGTAACCCTTGAGCAATTCCGTGGCCACCTGATGCGTCATGGCCGTCTCTGCGAGCCGGCTCATCTGCTTTTCGATCGATGCATTCGTGCCGTCCTGAGACAGGAGGTTTTCCACCGGCTCCTGGCTCGGCGTCACCCGCAAGCGGCCGTTGGCGTCCACTTCAAACTCGCGCGTGCGGCCCAGCCGAAACGGTTCGCCGCGCTGCGCCTGTCGACCCGCCGCCTCACGCAGCGCCTTCTGAAAGGCCGCGGCATCGAGTTGCCGCGCGCGATAGCCGGGCGTCGTGATGTTGGCAATGTTGGTCGCCAGCATCTTCTGCCGCGCCTCGTTAAAGGCCAGTGTTTTCTCCAGCATGGGCATCGCCCCATTGCCGGTGATGTCAGAAATCAGCATTTCGCCATGCCTCCCGACCGAGCCGACCGCGCGAAGCCCGCTGTACCAAGCAAGCGCCGTGCCATCGACGCCGCCCGCGAATCCACGCAAACGACACCACTCTTATCGCTACCGAATCGTCCTCCCGCGCAGCAAGGTCCATCGATCGCGCAAAACCTGCGCGATCGATGGCGGATCACTTAGCCGGCGCGTCGCTCTGCCTGCTGGGCCATCGCGGCAGTCGTAGCCGTTGCGGCGGCCTCTTCTCGCCAGGCCTTGAGCTTCATGCCCAGGGTTCGCACACCGATGCCGAGGGCCTTGGCGGTCTTCTCGCGGTGTCCGTTGAATCGCACCAGGGTCTGCTCGATGAGCGCGCGCTCCATGTCTTCCATCATGTGGCCGGGCCGCAGCGGTCGTCCACCCTGCTCGGAGCCGAAACCGCTGGCCAGCCAGGGTTCGATGAGCGGCGCGTCGATCTGTTCATCCTGACAGAGCACCACGGCGCGCTCGCAGATGTTTTCCAGCTCTCGGATGTTTCCCGGCCAGTGGTAGTTTTCCATGACCGACAGGGCCCGCGCGCCGATCTTCTTCGGCTCGCCGCCCTCACGTCGCGCGATGCGTCGGAGGAAGTAATCCACGAGTTCGGGAATGTCCTCCCGACGGTCGCGGAGCGGCGGAAGTGTCACTGGTAAGACACTCACGCGGAAGAACAGGTCCTCGCGGAAGCGTCGCCGGGCGACCCAGTCGGTCAGGTCGCGATTGGTCGTGACAATCACACGAACGTCGACAAACTGCGTCACGCTGCTGCCGACTCGCTCGAATTCGCGCTCCTGCAGAACGCGGAGCAGCTTGGCCTGCACCGGAACCGAGACTTCGCTGATCTCGTCCAGAAGCAGCGTGCCGCCGTCGGACAGCTCGAAGCGGCCTTTGCGCATCTTGTCCGCGCCGGTGAAGGCGCCGCGCTCGTGGCCGAACAGTTCGCTTTCCAGCAGGTTGGCCGAGAGGGCGGCGCAGTTCACGCACAACATCGGTTTCTGCGATCGATTGGATGCCGTATGGATGGCACGCGCGACCAGCTCCTTGCCGGTACCGCTCTCGCCCTGAATCAGCACGGTGGCCGTGCTCTTCGCGACGCGCTCGACCTGTGCCCGCACGGCGCGCATCGCCCGGCTCGAACCGACGAGTTCGGCCTGGCCTTCGAGGTCCTTGAGACTCAAACGCAGGACTTCGTTTTCTCCGCGCAGCCGCCCCATCGCCACGGCCCGCTCGACGACGAGCCCGATGGCGTCGGCTTCGAAGGGCTTCTGAATGTAGTCGAACGCGCCGAGCCGCATCGCCTCGACGGCGTTCGGCACCGTGGCGTACGCCGTCATCAGCACGAACGGCGTCTCCACGCTTCGCGTTCGCAGCGAGCGAAGCAACTCGATCCCGTCCATGCCGGGCATCTTCAAGTCGCTGATCACCACGTCGAACCGCGTCGGCGAAATCGCCGCCAGCGCCTGGCTGGGGTCACCAAACGCCGTCACTTCGTGCCCGGCGACGGTGAGAATGTCGTTCAACGAATCCCGCATGACGTCCTTGTCATCGATAATACACAAACGCGCCATCAGTGCCGCTCCATCCTGTGCGACGAACGGGAAAACACTCCATGTCTTTTCCGCTGCGTCGCGAATGCCTGTTTATCAGTCAACAAAACACGTGTCCTTCCTATGGCACGGGCCGCACGACCCGTCGCCGTTCGTTCGATCGGTTACAGGATCCCGGACCGCTATCCGTCCATCGACGGCAACAGGATTACAAACTTCGCCCCGCCTTCCGGACGGTTTCCGGCGCGGATCGTCCCGCCGTGGGCCTCGATGAGGCGATGCACGATCGCCAGACCGAGCCCCGTGCCGCTGGCTTTCGTCGTGAAGAACGGGTTGAAAATCTTGTGCAGACAATCGTCGGGAATGCCCGGACCGTCGTCCAGCACGCAGATCTCAACGCCGTCCGCGCGGCGAGCCGCCGTGATGCGAACACAACCGCCCGACCCGGCGGCCTGCAAACCGTTGATCACCAGATTCAGAAGCACCTGGTGCAGACGGTGGCGATCGCAGTCGATTTCGCAATCACCGGCCGTGGGCTCAATTACCAGTCGGCCGCCCGACTGCTCGGCCCAGGATCGGGCGCCGTCTTCAAGTGCCGAAAGAATGTCACTCATCGAACAGGCCTGCCGTTCGAGCGGATGATCCTGTGCGAAGTCGAGAATCTCGGAGACCAGCCGTTCGAGCGAGCGTACGCCGCCGGTTATCCGCGATGCCGCCTGGCCCGCCTTCGGATGCTCCGTCAATTCGCGCTCCAGCATCGACGCATACAGGGCGATGCCGCCGAGCGGATTGCGAATCTCGTGGGCGAGTCCCGCGGCCATTTCACCCAGCGCCGCCAGTCGTTCACTTCGACGCAGCTCGGCGTTTTTGCGGTGCAGCTCATCGCGCAGGCGGGCCACTTCCTGATGAAGCCGCTCGTGCGCATCCTTGAGCCGATCCGTTACTTCGTTGTACGCCGAGATGATCGCCGAAAGCTCCAGCTCCCGATCGGTGATCGCTCCCGCGTTTTCCATGGTCGTCGCCGTTGTCATGCCTGCTCGTCCGTCAAGGGTCCCCTGCTGCTCGCGCCGGCTGTCGCATAGGCCGTCGTCGCGGCAGCCCCGTGATCGAACGCGCTCAGCCGACCGACCATGTCCTGCCGTTTCGCCTGCAACATCGCCGTGTCCCGATTGTCGCACTGGAGAATGCTGCTCAGTGCCGCGTTGGATTCCTCCAGAAGTTCCGCCACGTGTCGCCGCGCGGGCTCAGCCAGCCCTGAATAGATACTGGTCCATCGACTGCGATACGGAGCAAGTCGGTTATTCACCGCCACCAGTCCGTCCACGAGTTGCTGACGCTCGGCGAGCAGTGAAAGCAGCGGCTGCGGATCATCCTGCACGACCAGCGACTTCTGGCGATCCGCCAGGACGCGCAACCGCGAGAAGTAAACACGCTGCTCCTTGAGCAACTGCACCAGCGCCGAGACTTCCGATTCCTGCATCGCGTATTCCATGACCGCCTTTGCCATATCACCTGCTCCCCGTTTGCTAGAGTCCCGTCCGTTCCATTCGCGCGATCAGACCTTCCCAGTAGGCCTTGCTCGACATCCCCGGCTCGACTTCAAAACTCGATGGCGGCGTCTTCTTGAGCAGCCAGCCAAGCCGCGCGAGGGCCGCGCGGGCATTCTCCAATTCACCCAGTCGCTCATGGCAATGGACGACCTGCCACATGGCCACGATCGCGGTGGGAAGATTCTCAAAACGCCATGCCGCTTCGTGATAAGCCGCGATCGCCTCGGAATATCTGCCAAGGTCAAACAGGCAATCGCCGCGGTAGAGATAGCTTGCACGCAGATACGACCTGGCCAATTCGCTCAGTGAACCGGCATCTTCGCCGGCGAGCAGGGCAATCACGCGCTCGTACTGCTCCAGTGAGTTCGTCATGCGCTCGTCGGCCTCGCTTCGCGCGCTGACCTGCGCAAGCGGACTGGCAAGCTGACGAGATTCATCGCGAAGCGCTTCGGCACTGGCCCGATACGCATCCGCCAGAAGAAACCGAAGTCGGGGAATCTGCGGATCATCCGGATAAAGTCGGATGGCGTCTTCCAGACGGCCGATCGCTTTTTCAACATGATCGGGAATCTCATCGGCATCGGACTGAACGTAGTACTCCGCCAGTTGAATGAGCGCCTGTCGATACTCCATCGCCCGCGGAGAAAAGATGGGATCGAGGCCGCGATCCTCAAGGAGGTCGATGAGCAGTTGCTCGCCTTCTCGCGCCGATTCGCCGCCCGTGGCCAGCAGGCATTCCGCCAGCGGCACGATCGACTGCAAGGCGGGCGGCGTTCGTGGATAGGTATCGATGATGTTTCGATAGCAACGGATTGCGGCATCCAGACGATTTTCCGCGTGATGGGCACGAGCCATGCGCAAGAGCGCCGCGCCGCAAGCCGCGGCCGTGGGATACTCTCGAACGAGGCGGGCCAGCGTGGCCACCATGCGATCCGGCCTGCCGCCGGAATCAAAAAGATCCGCCGCGGCCTCTAGGGCTCGTACCGTCGGTTTTTGCTCCGGTTCGTACAAATCGGCAAGCAGCAGGTATTGCTCCGCCGCGTCGACGTACAGTTCGCGAGCCCGATCCGGATTCGCCCGTTGCGCTGCGCCGCCGTCCTCGGAACTCGCCGTCGCGTATGCGTCCGCATCTTCGCCCGGGCCGTTCACATCGTCGGCATGCGACCCTTCCGCCATGCGCCGAGCAAGCTGTACGAGTGTCTGCGCGCGGCGCGAAACATAAGTCGCGCGAAGCGCCGAGTTCTTTGGATTGACCAGCGACTGCCCCAGCTCCATGTAGTCCGCGGCCAACAGCAGGCGACCCTCCTGCACGAGCGAGTCGCCGATGTTCGTTACCATGACGCGAACGGCGTCCGAATCAATCGCCGGCGGCGGATCCTTCGAAAGCAGTCGATCTCTTAACTCCGTGAAGACTTCCAGTCCTTTGCGATATCGCGCCAGAGCGGCAAGACACTCGGCCCTGCCGACGATGCACAGGTCGTACATATCGCCCGATTGAAACGCGCGGAGGACTTCTTCATAATAATTCAGCGCCGCTTGCGGGCGGCCATCTTCCTGTTCGAGTTGACCCAGCATCCAGCCCGACCTGGCCCACAATTCGTCATGCAGCCGCCAGGACGCACGCAGTTCGTGCAGGCGGTCTTGCGCGGCATAGATCAGCCCGCTCTCGCGCAGGCACATGGCCTCGCTGTACGCCACCGCCAAGCGCTCTTCCGTGCCGGACAGTCGATCCCTCGCTTGCGAAACAATCGCCATCGCGCCGGCAAGGTCGCCCTGCCGCGTCAGCCAATCGACCTTCAGCTCCATCGCCCACAGGTAATTGCCGGGCAGCGCCGTGCTGTCCGCGAGGACTGCTTCGAGATGGGGCAGGACTTCCGGCGTCGGTTGTCGTGAACTGCCGAGGGTCAGCTCCGTGATGAGCCGCAGCAGCCGATCCTTTCCGGAGCTGCCGCGCGCCAATGCTTGACGATACGCACGAACCGCATCGGCCGGTCGCTCCGACCAGCGATAGGCATCCCCCCATGCCGTGTACTCGGCCGCGTCCAGTTCAGCCCCCATCTCGAGCGACTTCTCATAGTTGGAGATGATCGCGGAGACGTTTCGTGGATTGTGCCGCGTCAAGCCGGCTTCCGCCTGGTGGATGATGCCCGCAAGTTGGGTGTGCAGAACAGCGCTTTCGGCGATGGTCCGCTCGGGCGCCTGAAGGAGTGACAGGGTATAAGCACTGGCCCGGGTCAGGGCGTCGGCGCTTCGCAGAATGCGAATGCGCTCCAGCTCATCTTCAAATGAAAGAGTGCTTCGATGGGCGGCAAGACTCGAGATGCCCGCGAAGAATACAGCGATACCGAGGGCGAGGACCGGCACCTGCCAGCGCCCGGCAAGACTCGCCCGAATCGGTAATCGCGTGATGGCTTCGCTCATCCTGAGCCCCGCTCCCCGCGGCCGCGGAACCGTGTGCATCCTGCACACTTCCGAGTTATGCCGCGAGAAATGCCATGTACCTTTCCGGCCATCCTTGCCGGCCCCGAGGCGTCACTCGCGCTCATGGCAGCGACGGCGCCTTTTCGTCAAGCAAAATGCTCGACCGGGATGGTCTGTTTATCGGCGAGTTGTGCGCCCGACGCACGAGCCATTTTTTTGAGCGCGCAGCGAGTCCTGCGCTTCGGCAAGCCACCGAATGACAAGGACCTGCGCGCCGGAGGCAGTTTGTCAGTATTGCGAGGCGCAGGGGTCCGTGCGCGTCAGCGAAAATTGCCGCACGGCCAGTATTGCGCGGCGGGTTTGGATCGTTTTGACCCATCTATTGAAATGCGAGAGCTAAATGAATGAACGGGGCTCGCCCTTGCCGCGCGTGCCCTCGATAAGGTGAAAAAAATTGTCAGGACGGTCATGCTTGCCATCCCTCGCGGACCAGAAAACTCACGGCGCTGGGTCGAATACCGAATTCGGCAGGAAGTTCACCCGCAAGGTCCCCATCGAGTTCCATCGGGACGGCTACTTGTCCTATCTGCCCGATGGGATGGGTTTTCGACCCTACGCGCACATGCTTCGCCTGGCGGTAAACGACCCCCCGCGTGCCGATGTGCCTTCGCAGGAGGACGCTCACCGCATGCCGCAGGAGCGGTCCCTGCCATGAGCAGTCGAAGACACAAACATCCAGGAGCCCATCGAATGGCGTGGCCCGATCGAGCAGTCGAAGGCCGATCGCGTAGCGTGGGATGTTGCCGACAAACACCATCCCGCGTCCCTCAAAAAGCATCACACCATCCGCTTCTACCGATACTTGCGGCTGTCGATAGCTCCAGAAGCTGCGCCAGAGCGGGCCGAAGTAGCTTCCGTAATGAATATGACCGCGTCGATCGGTGCTGAGCCGACGGACCACCTCGGCATCGAAGCCCATCCCCGCGACCATCAGGAAGGTGCGACCGTTGACCGTCCCGGCGTCGAGCGTGACGTAGCGGGGTGCTTGAAGAATCCGCCAGAGTTCGTCCACATCGGCGCGGATACCCAGGTATCTGGCGAGAAGATTCTCCGTGCCGGTGGGAACGACCAGGATGGGCACCGAATGCCCGCTCGACGGAGCTGCGGTAGTAGCTCCCCGTTGGGTCGAATCCGTCATGGCGAGGAGACCATCGGCCGCCTCGTTCACGGTGCCGTCTCCCCCGACTACCACGAGAAAATCCGCCCTTTCACGCATCGATTCGGCTGCAAACCGCCGGCAGTCGCCCCCGGCAGCCGTTTTTCGAATCCATACTTCGCAGCCAACGGACCTCAGCCGACGCCCGAGGTCATCGACGAGCCGCGCGCTGCCCGAACGACCCGAAACCGGGTTCACGATGAAATGTACCTTTCGGACGACTATCAATTTCCTACCTGCGAGAGGAAGTAGTGGATAGTTCCAATGCGGGATATCCCGTGAGAAGCGGATCGTAAGAGAGAAGTGTCGGTACGGAAATCGTCACCTTTCATCGCGGTAACCGGTCTATACGGCGTGAATCTCACCCTACCGTGACGCCGCGGCCGTTTGACCGATTTATACATTATCAGTATCGTCCACGAGGGTCTTTTACGCAGTGTCGGCACGCAGGAGTTGAGTTCCCCATCCATGGCAGCTACCCAACAAATCGGCGAGTCCTCGTCGCAAGATCGCCGGGATGCATCCTCCATGCCGACGCCGGATCTCATTGAGGCGCCGCGACATGACGGCATCCGTGACACGATCGAGTCGATCGTGGTGGCCTTCATTCTGGCGTTTGTCTTCAGGGCCTTCGTGATTGAGGCCTTTGTGATTCCAACCGGCTCGATGGCGCCCGGTCTGCACGGCGCCCATTCCCAGCATCGATGTACGCTGTGTAGTTACTCCTTCTCCTACGGCTTGCGCGAGGAAATCCGCATGCCCAACGGTATTGGACAGCGAGGGTCGCTCAGTCATGCCGGGTTCGCGGTCACCTGCCCGAATTGCGGCTTCGAAGAAGGCGGCAACAGCAATCTCAATACCACCGAGAACCGAGTCGTTCCCAATGGCGGTGACCGGATTCTCGTCTTCAAATGGCCTTACGATATCGGCGGCGATCTCTTCGGCCCCAAGCGCTGGGATGTCGTAGTCTTCAAAGACCCGGAAGATGGCGAGACGAACTTCATCAAGCGCCTGATCGGTCGGCCCGGCGAAGTGTTGCAGATTCTCGACGGCGATATCTACACCGCGCCAATCGAGACCGTTCCAGAGGCGATCCGCGAAGCCCTCAGCAAGAGCCCGCCGCCGGGAAATCCTGACGCGCGGCGACTGACACCGGCGCAATTCGAGCAATTGGCCGGCCTGCTGCGAATCCAGCGCAAGACCCGAGTCGCACAGGATTCTCTCTGGATACTGCACTACGACCACGATTTCCAGCCCGATCGGGTCGTCCAGCCGACCGCCAATTTCAGCCCCCCCGGCTGGACGCCCAACACGCCGGAGAGCGGTTGCTGGGACGCCTCGCTCCCCACGGTTCGTTTTTCACCCAAGGAGAAAGGCGAGCACTGGCTGCGTCTGACCGGCAAACCCGTCGTCGACAGCTATGGATACAACGATCTGAGCGTTCATCGACTCCCGCAGGCATCCAAATTCGTCGGCGACGTCCAACTCAGTCTGGTTCTCTCGCCACAAGGCACGGAGGGCTATGTCAGTTTCTACCTTGCCAAGGGCACACACGAGTTCGTTGCCAAGCTGCACGCCGACGGACAGATCGTCCTTTCGCGCATCGGTCCCGGCGGCATCAGTATCGAACTGGCCCGAAGTCAGGGCGAACCGCTGCACCCGGGTCGATCCCTTCGCATCGAGTTCGAGAATCTGGATTATCGTGTGGCCTTGCGAATCGATGATGCGGAAGTGGTGGCAACCACGGATGCCCAATACGCACCCAATCCGGCCGATCTGATCCGATCGTTCGGCCGTGACGACTCAAGAAACAAGGCCGCAGTGCAGATCGGCGCATCCGGCATGCCCCTGCAAATTCGCCATCTGGTCGTGCATCGAGATGTGTATTACCGCTCCGACTGCACGCTTGAAGAACGGGACGTGTACAACCGTCCAAACCCGCTGGCGAATCTGCCGGGCTGGGGAACGACGCTGAACCCGATCATGCTGCGAAAGGATCCGCCGGATTACTTCTGCCTCGGCGACAACAGCCCGCAAAGCAAAGATTCGCGTCTCTGGTGGCAGGTCTGCAAAATGCTCGAGGAAAGGGGCGACTACAATTTCGGCACCGTGCCGGGCGACCAACTCATCGGCAGGGCGTTTTTCGTCTATTGGCCGAGCGGATACCGACTCTCCCGGGATACCCCGGCGGTGATACCGAATGTCGGCCGGATGCGCATAATTCGATAGCATCGAAGGTTCGAATCGAGGCGACCAGTCAACCACAGCCGACAGGTGACAAATCAACAGGACCGGGCAAGTTATCCACAATTCGGGCGAGTCGTCATGCCGGCGGATAGATTGCCCAATTGACCGTAAACCACCGGCATGGCCGGTGTTGGCATCAATCGTTTGGCCACGATGTTTCGAATCGCCATAAGCATATATATAATCGTGTCTTATGTATTCTATTGCGACGGCACAGTTCTGCCCTGCCTCATGGACGCTGTGAGGTTACACTGTCTCGGCTTGCTAGCTCGCCGTGCACCACAATCGGAGGCCCTGATAGCTTCGTGAACACCTTGTCCCCAGCCCCGAACCCCGTGAATTCTCGCGCCCACGGCGCCCCCGAGCACAGGCACCTGCTGGAAGCCCGAAATCTCGTCAAGGCCTACAGCGGTCGCGTGGTCGTGAACAAGGTCAGCTTCCATGTCGGCCGTGGCGAGATCGTCGGCCTGCTCGGAAGAAACGGCGCCGGCAAGACCACCAGCTTTCGCATGACGATGGGCATCGTGCGCCCGGACGGCGGCGAAGTGCGATTCAACGGCGATGAAATCACGCATCTTCCGATGTACAAACGCGCCCAAAAGGGCGTCGGCTATCTCTCACAGGAAAACAGCGTCTTCGTCCGCCTGTCTGTTGAGAAGAACCTGCTGGCCATTCTTGAAATGGTCAAGGGACTGACGCCCGCCGACCGACGTCGCAAGGCACATGAACTGCTCGAACAATTCGGCCTGCTCCGCAATGCCAAGCAAGAGGCACGCACGCTGTCCGGCGGCGAGCGAAGAAAACTGGAAATCGCCCGGGCACTCATCACCCAGCCGGCGATCATTCTACTCGACGAACCCTTCAGCGGCGTGGACCCGATCGCGGTGCAGGACCTGCAGCGCGAAGTGCGTCATCTCAAGAACGACCTCGGGCTCTCGTTTCTTCTGACGGATCACAACGTACGACAAACGCTCGAGGTGACGGATCGCAGCTACATCATTCACGAAGGCACGGTCATCGCCGAAGGCACGCCGCGACAACTCATCAATGACCCCGTCGTCCGCGAGGCCTACCTCGGCAGCACCTTCCGCGGCGACGAATTCGACCACCCCCCCACCGGCGCATGAGCTAATCCGCACAGTCGTTGCAACCGCGATCCGGCCCCACGAATCACAAGTCATCATTTTGAATGCAAACCGCGCGCCGGCGTTGCAGTGAACAGACCAGGCCACGGGCAGTTCATCAGGCCGTGCTACTCCACGTGATAGCACGTCGGGAGCATTGCACCGGGCGAGATCGTATGTCGAGTGCCGACGGCGTGTTCCGAACTCGTCGTCGGCGCTGCACGAAACGACCAGCGAACGTACGCGATCAATCGACGGACTCGACGCAGCAGACTGGGCTGCATGTGTTCTTCTTTGGCTTGCATGAAAGTGCTCCCTACCCGGGCGCGTGGCGTCCCGGTCGTTGAGCGAGGTATGCGAGTATCTGCAAGGTCGATACCCAACGGGCGAAGTCGTGACATTGCGACGAAAATTGCGATTTTGGCCTTCTTAAGTCTGTTGGCGATTCGAGCCTGCTGGTAATACCGGGCAGTTCCCCACGCAGACATCTCGCAGCAGCCGGGTAAAATAGCCCACTTTGCCCAACCCAACCCTGCGGTATCTCACCGAAGACCATCCATTCACGGAACTGCTGGAAAGACACGTGGCAAGCCGTTATATTATTTTTTGACGTGAGGGCATGATGTGGGCGAAGCCGCCAGGCAATGTGGTAACCCGCTTTTATCATCCATTCATTCGGCCAGCCACGGCGCCGTCCTCGTCACTCACTTCCGAATATGTGTCGCCAGGAACTGTAAACCCATCTAGGATGGGTGGTTACACGGAGAAAGACAGTTCGCACCTGGAGGAATGCCTAATATAGAGGGAAAGCCGCGCTCTCTTACCGAGCAGCTCTGGCTCGGAAGTTCGGCCCGACGATTGCCCGGTCTATTCAGGCGTCCTGGCTGCATCGAATTTCTGAACCGCCAGGGACGGCGGTTTTCTTGGCGAAAATCGCGCGATGCAGATATCCTCAGCCGACTGTCCGATTGCCTGACCGATCCGCATGAGCAAGCGCCTCGAAAGTCTGATGTTCGTCCGCGAGATTGGTACCGGCGCCGGTACCAAGGTCGCCCTGATGCGCGATGCCCGCGACGGAACGCAGTATTGCAAGAAGTATGTCTCCGCCACCGCTCCGAACTGGCACTCCCAGGTACGCCAGTTGAAGAATGAGTTCGACGTAGGCGTCAGTAACAATCACCCGGTCCTGCGGAAGTCGCTTGAGTACGGCATCGTCAAGCGGAAGCTGCGTGCCATCGAGGCGTACAACATTCTCCAATTCGTGGACGGCATCTCGCTCGACAAGTTTGCAGAGACAACGCAACTGCCATTACTCGTCAAAGTTTTCTGGCATGTGGCGGATGGCCTGCATGACCTTCATCGACGCGGCTTTGTCCATGCCGATCTCAAGCCGCACAACATCCTCTGCGCGAAGAACGGCCGGCCCACGATTATCGACTTCGGTCAGGCCTGCGCGATGTTCACCCGCAAGGAACGCATTCAAGGCACCAAGGACTTCATCGCCAAGGAACAGGTCGAGCGGCAGGCCCTCGACGCCCGTACCGACGTGTTCGGTCTCGGCGCGACGATGCACAAGGTCTTCCTCGGCCGCTCCGTCGAAACCGAACTCAACAGTACCAGCGTCACCAAGAGCGGCGTGAATCTGGATTTCTGGCGTAATCCCAACACGGATCAGGCGAAACAGCTTGATCCCACGCTTCTGCGGCTTCTCGAAGACTGCTGCCGGCCGGAGCGATCCGACCGACCGGAAAACATGCAGATCGTCAAAGACCGCCTCGAAGTCTGCTTCGATCGCGTCGCGAAGACCGCGTAAAGCGGCGTTCGCGATACGGCTTAAGGATGTACCACTTCATGACGAGCAGCGATCTCCCCATCGTTTCCGACACGGACGCATTTATTCCTGACGCATACGCCGCGTATCGACCGCTCATCGCCGATTCGCTGCGCTTCTTCCTTGACCGGCTGCCTGCCACAAGAAAGGCGGAGGTTGCAGCGGCGCAGTCCTCATTGCCCGCCGACGCGCCGCCGGCGGCGCGACTCGTCGCCCTCATGCACTGCTGCCCCGTGCTGCACAAACTCGGCCAGGTGATTGCCCGGCATCGCGGCCTTGACGCCGGCCTGCGCAGGGAGTTACAGCGGTTGGAGACCTTTCCGTCGGTCTTTCCCTTTGCGGAGATTCGGCGAATCATCGACGACGAATTGCGGCTTGCGAACATTCAGGAAGACGTCCTGATCGCCCCGGAGGCCATGGCCGAAGCCAGCGTGGCGGTCGTGGTGCCGATTCGATGGCACCGAACGCCATCGGGCCCCCTGCAGCGCGGTGTCCTGAAGGTGAAGAAGCCCGGTATCGAGGAGAAGTTGCACGAGGAGCTGGTCATCCTCGGCGAGTTGGCCGACCATCTCGATGCCTCGCAGGGGCGACTTGAGCTGCCGCGGTTTGATTATCGCGATACCTTCGACACGGTGCGCGATCTTCTGGCGGGCGAAGTCGACCTTCGCGTGGAGCAGCGAAATCTGACCGCGGCCCTTCCCCGCTACAGCCATCGCCGCGACGTGTGGGTACCCCTTCTCCTGCCGCTCTCCACGCCGCAGATGACGGCGATGGAATACATCCCCGGCACGAAGGTCACACAGGTTGAGCATCTTTCGGCAGGCACACGCCGCCGCCTTGCGAAGACCATCGTGGACGCGCTTATCGGCGACGTGGTTTTCTCCCGAAACGGCGAGTCCGTCTTCCACGCCGACCCGCACGCGGGCAACCTGCTGGCCGCTGACGACATGCCCGAGGGCGGTCTGGCCATTCTGGACTGGAGTCTGACGGGGCGTCTGGGCAAGCAGGATTGCGAGTCTCTCGCCCGGATCTTTCTTGCCGCATTGATGATGGATGCCGGATCGATGGCATGGTCGATCGAACGGCTCTCGCAATCGATTCCCGATGGGGCGATGCTTCGCCGTGCCGTCGATTCGTCGCTGCGTCAGCTTCGCAGCGGCCGCATCCCCGGCCCCGCGTGGCTGGTCGAACTGTTGGATACATCCGTGAGGGCCGGCGCCCGCTTCTCCGGGGAACTGCTTCTCTTTCGCAAGACGCTGCTGACGCTCGAAGGCGTCGTCGCGGACGTATGCGACGACACGACGCTCGACGCGCTGCTGGTCTCCAAGGGGCTTGAAACACTCTGGAGCGAATGGCCGCGCCGCGCTCTTTCCTGGCCGGCCTCGCGGGACTTCGCCACCCACGTATCAAACAGCGATCTGTTCAACCTCGCCGCGGCCGCACCCTTCGCAGTCAGCGCACTGTGGCTTCAGACCTGGACCGACTGGCTCCGCCCGGCTGCGACGGCATAGCGCGAGCTTTCCAGCATCCAATTTCAAGTGAAAATCCCGTCGAACGGGCAGATTTGACCGGGCGCCATCGTGGAAAAAAGAGACGCCCGGCGAGCATTTCTGCACGCCGGGCGTCGTTATAGCAAGAAACAGAGATCGGCGGGGCGGATTGTGAAAAGCCGCCACGGTCGGTTTGGAAGGTAAACCTTCTTGATCGACCCGAAAAATGTGCTGACTAAATCGAGTCGAGGCCCGCCGAAGCGGTCATCGATCTCGTCCAGGTAATCCCCTAGAAAGGAGGTGATCCAGCCGCAGGTTCCCCTACGGCTACCTTGTTACGACTTA
>CAYLOE010000010.1:0-172716 GCA_964385225.1 uncultured Planctomycetaceae bacterium | reverse complement strand
ATCAACGCCGTGTCCTATGCACTTTGCGAGGCAGCATAAATGGCTAAACCGTACATTGTGAGAGACGGTCCGTCGTGCGTACTTTATTCAGAGGCGGCGACGTGAAGATCGGGACCGTTTGGCGCCGGCTGCTCGAGTGCCGCCCTTTCCTCCTTCGGGCGTGATTTCCACCGACGGTGAATCCATAGGTACTGCTCCGGCGCTTCGCGGACGGCGTCTTCCATTGCCTTTGAATATTCCTGCGTGATCCAGCGCAGTGGGTCGTCCTTCTCGCGCCATTCTTCGGGGCGGATGATTCGATCCACGCAGACTTCGTATCGAAAGCCCGTACCGATCCGCCGAGCACAGCCGCAGATGATCGGCACCTTGAGGTCCATCGCCAGCAGGCCGATCGACTTATACGTCGAGGCCTTGCGTCCGAAGAAATCGACAAAAAGCCCCTTGCTGCCGGCGTTCTGGTCGGCGATGAAGCACAGGGCGCCACGAGACTCGATCACGTCTTCGGCCGACTGCGTTGCTCCTTTCTTGTAGAGCAGCCGCAGACCGCTGCGCTCGCGCCGATCCAGCAGGTAGCGATTCAGGTACTCATTATCCAGCGGCCGCATGACTGCGACGATATCGAAGCCGAGAGTAGCCAGGGTGTAGCCCAGCAGTTCCCAGTTGCCGTAGTGCCCGGTGAGCATGATGCAGCCACGACGGCCGAGCAGGATGCGGATCGCCTCGTCGAGCTTTCGCAATTCGATGTATCGCGGCCAGGTCCACTGCGTTATCAGCCGCGGCGCGAGCAGCAACTCCACGGGGAGCATGGCGAGCTGCTGCATCGACGCCAGGGCGATCTGGCGTACGCGCTCGTCGGAGAACTCCGGGAAGGATGTGCGGATGTGCGTCTCCGCCCGATTGCGATGATCGCGAAACTTGCCGAGGAGCTTGTTGGCGGTCAGTTCGACTCTTGCGAGCCATCGAAACGGCGGCAACGACTTAAGCCATCGGGGAAACCTTGTCTCCGGCAGGGCGTGCGGCAGGTGATACCACACCCAGCCCAGCCGCCGCATCATGCGCAAGCTGGTGTCGATCGGGAAACAGGCGAACGCCGTCGCCACGATGCGAACGAGGAGATACTGCGAGTAGTCCAGCCAACGGCGGCGAAACTTCATCGCGCGGATTCTAACCGAGGATTTGGCCGTGACGAGTTCGACGACCGGAGCCGATTCCCAACCGCCCGACGAGCGATACAATCCCTTCCATGTCCTTCTCACCGACCCGCCTGAGTCGAAACACCGTCTTCGCCCTGCTGCTACTCCTCTCAGGCATCGCGCTCTTTCTGCCGCCCCATTGGACCGACTGGCTCAAACACTCCATTCAGCTCGTCGTCCCGGTTCAGGACCTGACTCGTACCGCCGCCTGGCGCGCCGTGGGACATGTCTCCTCGATCGGCGTCGAACAGACCGTACCAGCCGCCAGTGAACCCCTCCTGCATGAACTGGCCTCGCAACAACTGCGAAACCTGCAACTTGAACAGGAACTCGCCGAGCTGCGCGCCCTCCGCGAGCGGCAACTTCCGACCTCGGTTCCCATTCTGGACGCTCGAATCGTCGCACGCGACATCGCTTCCACACGCGACGCAGCGCTCGTTTCGCGCGGCACCCTGCGCGGCGCGGGCTGGCGCGACTGGGTCGCCTCGCGTTTCTTCGTCAATCGTGGCGCCATCAGCGAACTTGACGCCGGACAATCCGTGCTGGCCCGCGAGTGTCTTGTTGGGCGGATCGAGCTGGTCAGTCCGTACATGTCGCGCGTGCAGCTTCTGACGGATATCGACAGCCCGCGGATCGAGGTTCGAATCGCCGCCGTCGATGGCAGCCGCGCCGATCTGATTGACTACGCATGCAGTCTTCGCGGCATCGGCCGCGGGCGCATGGCCATTGAGAACGTCGAGGCGCGTTACATCGAAACGTCCGCCGATAGCGAGCCCACACCGGATCGGGTTCGTCGCATCCGCGTCGGCGATCTCGTTTACAGCGCTCCCGGCCAGCTAGGGCTGCCCGTGCCGATGGCCATCGGTCGGATCATCGAAATCACCGAGAATCCGAAAAAGCGATTGGTCCACACCCTGACCATCGAACCGCTGGTTACGCTCGACGAGCTACGCGACGTGTTCATCATCCCCGTTATCCCCGCCGAAACGCTGCAAATTCCCTGAATTTTGCGCCCCACTTACGCTCCCGCCCCGCTCGTGCGACAATGTCTGACAGATGAAACACCGCCGACCACAATACAGACCCAAGCGCACCTACCCGCCGCGCCCGGACGCAGGAGAACGAAAAATCTCCACGAGCGCGGAGATCATTCACCTCGACGACTCGATCATCGTCTTGAACAAACCCCCGCGCGTTAGTCTCGATCTCGACTGGGACGATCAGCCGACCGTACTCGCGCAACTCGAATCCGCCGGGCGCATCTCCACCGAGGAATCACCGATCTCCGCCTACATGCTCGAACCGCGCCTCAGCGGACTCGCCGTTCTCGCCCGAAATGACACGGTCCTCGCCGGGCTGCACGAGCAGATGGCCGGCGATTCATTCGTCCTGACCTGTCTGGCCCTCGTACGCGGTCGCGTCGAGAGCACCGAGGGCACGATCGACGAGCCCGTCGGCGAGCGAAGCCGTACAAACCCCCTGCTCCGCGTCGATACCGAAGCAGGTCGCCCGGCGATTACGAAGTGGCAGACGCGTGA
The DNA here is from genome assembly GCA_964385225.1 of uncultured Planctomycetaceae bacterium. Taxonomy (GTDB): domain Bacteria; phylum Planctomycetota; class Phycisphaerae; order UBA1845; family UTPLA1; genus UTPLA1. The sequence goes on along the minus strand of CAYLOE010000010.1, from coordinate 169,985 downwards.
CACCTTCATCGGCGCCGCTCTGCTCGAATGCACCACACAGCCGGCGGATCCGAACCAGATTCGCGCCCACCTGCAACACATCGGCTTGCCGCTTATGGTCGATTCGTCCTACGGCGGCGGCACGTCGCTGATGCTCTCCTCGTTCAAGGCCGGCTATCGCCCCAGCGGACGACACCCGGAGCGCCCGCTAATCGACCGGATCTCGATGCACGTCCTGCGCCTCCGCCTGAAGCACCCGGCCACCGGCGAAGACCTGGCCTTCGAAGCCGAACTGCACAAAGACTTCCGTGCCGCACTGCACCAGCTCGACCGCTTCGGCCGCCTTCCATCCGTCTAAACGTACGTCCCAACGATGCGTGCGTTGACGTCGCAGCACATGGGGCAGATACTAGGCACCGAGGCCTCCTGGAGCAGTTGACCGTGTCTGTCACAAAGAACATTCCGCCGCTCAAAGTCGTCTTCGCCGACGAGTCCCTGCTCGTACGCGGCGTCAAGGCGGTCATTGAGGGCGTCCGCGCGCGTCGCGCCCGAGTCCTTCCCGATGAGCGCGGCCGTTTGGGCGAGATCATTCGGTCCGACGATCCGTGGTTCGAGAAGTTTGGGCAGGTCTATTTCACCACGACCTTTCCCGGCATCGTGAAGGCCTGGCACTACCACAAGCTCCAGACCGATCACTTTTACTGCATCCGCGGCACGATCAAGCTTGCGATGTACGACGCCCGCGAGGGCTCGCCAACCCAAGGCGACGTCAACGAAATCTACATGAGCGAGCACCTGCCGTCGCTGGTACGCATCCCCCCCGGCGTTTATCACGGCTGGATGAACGTTTGCGATGAAGAGACCATCGTCGTGAACATGACGACGGAGTGCTACAACTACAAACAACCCGACGAATTCCGCGCCCATCCGCACGACAACGACATTCCCTACGACTGGACGCGCAAGGACGGTTGAGGCGTTCGGCGCCTTCGCGGCCGACTTCGATGAAACGGTTGAGACACGTCGGTTGATTTCGTATATACTCCCCTCGTGGCGCGGATAATTCTGAAACAATCACACGCGCGGGAGCGTCTTCGCAGCGATCTGTCTGCAACCCGCCGGAACTCGCCAGAACGACTCTTCGTTGTCGTAGCCCTTCTGTTCGGAGCGGCGGCCCTCGCCGAAGAGCCCCCGACTACCACCGCGCCAACAACCACGACGGCCGCGACCCAGCCCGTCGGCGCTACCGATCCCGCGCAAACACCGATCGAGTTGCGATACACGGTCGTGCCACGAACACCGGATGACGTCGCCCGATTCCTGGCCGAGCTCGACGAAGAAATCAACACAGTCGCCCCAACGACACAACCTGCCACAAGCCAGCCCACGACACAGCCGGAAGGTGAGCTCGAAGCCCAGCTCGACGGGTGGCGACTGGAGTGCTGGAAAACGATTCAGGAGTTCCGCAGCCAGCTTGTCGAGCTGGGTCGACAAGTCAAAGCGCTGGACGCCCTCGACGAAGACGCGATCGTTGCCAAGATCACCGAAACGATTGCAGAGTACCAGGCGAAGACCGCCGAGCTCCAGGCGCTCCGCGTTCCGGACGAAATCACCGATCAGATGGTCGAGGAGGCCCGCGCCCTCTACGATCAGCACAATCAGGCGATCGACGCCCTGTCCGCCGCGCTGACGCAACAGGAATCGCTGCTTCGCGAGGGTTTCGCCGCGCAGCGTACACGACTCACCGAGGAGCTTCGGGCCGTGCAGAGTCGGCGCGAGCGTGTCGAATCCACGCTGGATGTCGACCTTCGTGCGGCGGATTCCGACGCCGCGCGCGAGATCATCCGGCTGCGCCGGCGGGTCACTGCCCTCCGCGCTGCGACACTCGAAACTACCCGCGTCATCATTGAGCTGAAGGAAAGAATCACCCAGCAGGAAGTCGAGCAGAACAAGCTCCGTCGCGACGCCTATCAACCCTACGTCGTCGCACTGCGGCTGCGCATGAATACGCTCGTCGAGGAGCGCAGTCGCAGCCGGGCCGAGCGACTGAAGTCCCGAATCGAATCGCCTGATCTTTCGCCCGTGCAGCGGGCTGCTTATCGACTTGAACTGATGCGCGACGAGCACATCGCCGCATTGCAGCGAGACTACGCCAACGCCATCAAGGATCGCTTCCCGACGAGTGCATTGGCCACGCGCGAGAGCATGAGCAAACGCGACAAGAGTTACTGGAAGGAATTCAGCGCTTCGCTCTCCCGCCGATCACCCGCGGAAGTTCTGTCGGCCTATCAGGAGGCCGACGATACGCTGACCCGCGCCCGCCAGGAACTGGCAGGACTCGAATCGCTCCTCGACAAGTCACTCATGGAGGACCGCGTCCTCGAAGACAAGTTGCGTAAGGCCCTCTCGGAATTCGACGAAGTCGCCTCCGAATTTCAAAAACTCACGCTCGATCGTACGGATGAGGAATCCATCCGCCTGAAGAATCGCGTGGCGCAATTCCGCCCGATCCTGCGAAAATCCTTCGAAGACATCATCAAGGATGAACAGGAACTGATCGAGCGCCTGCGCCAGGGAATCGAAATCGCGAAGTCGAACGTCGCCCTCTGGGAAGTAGCCGTCAGTCGCCTGTATTGGGCGCATCTCTTCACGCGCGGCCCGACCATTCTCGAACCCAATGCCTTTTACATCGTCGCCAGCGAACTCCAGGAGGTCAGCCAGGGCCTGCTGAAGGACGCGCTGACAAATGTTGTTAATATCATGAAACACCGATTGACCGTCGTCTCGATGGTCGATTGGTACCTATTTGGCTTCGCCGTTCTGGCAATCGGCTACGCGTCCTACTGGCTCTTGCGAAAATGCTTCCGCATCCGCCGCGAGGCGATCGAGGAAACCGCCGGCGATACGGTCATTGAAGAGTCCGTCCCCGCGCCGCGTTTCAGCTTGCGGTTGCGCTTTCATCTCGCCCGTGTCGGCGTCGTCATCGTCCCGCTGCTGATAATGCCTGCGTTAGCGGTCGCCTTCATCCTGTCGATGGACCTCAAGGGTACGCCGGCCAAGCTCGGCTATGGGCTGGCCATGCTCATCGGCGGCGCTGCGGTCGGCATCGGCCTCGTGAATGCCGCCTTCAAGGCGCCGAAGCCGCGCTATCGACTCATTCCGTGCAGCCGCACCGTGGCGAGGTATTACCGCCGATTCGGTTATGCCCTCGTCATCCTCGCATTCCTTTTCCTCGGCTCCGCCGGCATTCTGGATGCCCTGGAACTGGCTGCCAGTGCCAGACGGCAGCTCGTCAATTCCTTTGTCTTCGTCGCGACGCTCGTCGGTCTGATCTTTTTCGTACGACGAGAGACCGTGCTGAATGTCTTCCCGCGCACCGAGCGAGGCCGCTTCGCCGGAACCGTCACGTTCCTCCGCGCCATCCATCCATTCCTTGTGATTATCTTCGTGCTGCTCGTTGTGATGCACCCGCTTGGCTACCGAGCCATGGCCGTCTACATCACCGTGGGACTGACCTCCACGCTCGGACTCATCCTGCTGGCCTGGACCCTGCACCAGTTGGTCAAGGAATTGGTTTACTGGATCGTACGACGCACGCGCGAAACCCAGGCCAGATATGCACCGGCCGCGCCGGGCGACACCGCCGGCCCTCCGCAAGCCGGCGCTGCCGCGACGGATCAGCCGCCCGCGGTCCCCGCGCCCGAGGCCGCCGCCTCGCCCCATTCCAGCCAGATCATGCAGCAGCTTCCCGCGTCAGGCCGCGCCGTGGTCACGATGATCCGTTGGCTGCTGATCGTCTCGGTCTCGCTTTCCGCCCTGAGTGTCTGGGGGGTGCGCCCGCATGACGTGAAACGCCTGCTCGACATGACACTCTGGCAAAGCGGCGAAAATCCCATCACACTCTGGCGAATCGGCGGAGCCGTTCTGGCCCTGATGCTGATGATTATCTTCTCCCGCGGGCTACGGCAGACGTTGCAAGCTCGCGTGTACCCGAATCACCCCACGATCGACCGCGGCGCGCAAGCCGCCATCAACACTCTGCTCCACTACGCGACCATCGCCATCGGCATCTACATCGGACTGCAGACCCTTCAGATCGACTTCGGCGCGCTCGTTGTCCTCTTCGGCGGGCTCGGCCTCGGTATCGGCCTCGGTCTGCAATCGCTTATCGTCAACTTCATCAGCGGACTGCTTATGCTCTTCGAGCGCCACGTGAAGGTCGGCGACGTGGTCATCGTCCACGACAAGCTCGGCGAAGTGACCAAGGTGAGCATGCGCTCCACGACCATCCGGACGCCCGACGGCATCTTTCTCATTATCCCCAACGGCGAGTTCATCAATCAAAAGGTGGAAAACTGGACGCTGGAAAACAAGCCCATCCGCGGCGCCGTTGACGTGGGAGTCTCTTACGGCGCCGACCCGCGCCGCGTAAAGGACCTGCTGCTGGAGATTGCCTTCGCCGAGCCGAAGGTGCGAATGGACCCCGCGCCGGATGTCCAATTCGTCGACTTCGGCGACAGTTCCCTGAACTTCAAGCTGGTCTGCTGGTTCAACAACCCCGGCGAGCGCTGGGCCGGCATGCTCAGCATGCGCTACACGATCGTCGAGCGCTTTCGCGAGAACGGCATCGAGATACCTTTCCCGCAACGCACGCTCAGCTTCACCGGAAACCCCTTCCAGATTCAGTCCGTTTCGTTGCCGTCAGCGCCCGAGGCGACTCCGACGGAACCGCCCGAGCCCAGGCAAAACGCGTGACGAATGCAGGGATTGACGGGAAGTCGAAGCTCTGCTTCAACCATTCGCGCAGGACGGCGCGAACGAAGGGATCATCCGCCCTGAATTCGCATCAAGCCGAAGCCGCCGAGGTCGCTGCGTTCCCATTCTTTTCGAACCAACCCCAGCCCATAGACGCAGTACTCGAATTGCGCGCTCAGCGTAGCGAGCAACTCCGCCGGCGGCTGCACATTCCCCGTGGAAAGGTCCGATGCGATGGAGTACGACCGCTTGCCCTGTTCGAGGTAGTTCAAGAGATCATCGCGGGTGCCGCGCCGGCGCATGCGTCGAAGATTCTCCGGATAGACCCCCGTCCAGAATAGCGTGAAATCCCCGATGTGCCGATGAACGCGGCGACGACGTTCTTCATTCGCCGCCAGCGGGCCGATCTCCGCTTCGGTCAACATCTCGGCCACGTCCTCGATCCGCCGACCACTGCCATCACCCAACAGGTTGATCCTCTCGACGTGGATAAACTCCGTCAGGAGATCGGTCAGATAGTCCAGCAAGGAAGGGTCGCACAGGCCGATCTGCTCCTGAAAGCTCGTCTCCACGAGCCCGGCAAACCAACCGCGGATTTTTTGATCTTCCGGCTGGAAAGACATGATTGCAGACCTCCGCAGGCCTCCGCAGACCCCCTTGGAAAATCGCAAGGACACGGCTTCGCTTCGTTTGTCTTCGGTTTCCGACTACGCTTCATTGTAGGATTTATGCGTCGCCGGAGTAAAGTTTCTCGGCCAGGAAACGCCCGAAATCGAAATTATCGGCCGGACCGCCGTGTAGCAACAGCTCTTCGCCGGTGTCATACTGCCGCACTCGGAGCACCGCCATCAAGACTTCAGAGCTTCAATACGACTTGCCACCGGGACTCATCGCCCAGCAGCCGCTCGACCGGCGCGATGCCGCACGTCTCCTCGTCCTTCACCGAGATACCGCTAAGATTGAGCACCGAGTCTTTGCAGATCTCGCGGAGTACCTCGCCCCTGCCGATTGCCTCGTGCTCAACCGCTCCCGTGTCCTTCCGGCAAGGTTTGTCGCCCGGCGCGCCACCGGCGGTCGAATCCCTGGCCTGTTCCTTGTGGAAGACTCCCCCGGCCGATGGCGCGTCCTGCTCACCGGCGCGGGGCGCCTTCGCGAAGGCGAACACCTTTCTCTCGACGGCGGACCGTGGTCGATCATCTGGCGCCGTCATCTGGATCGCGGAATGTGCGAGGTATCTGTCGAGCCGCCCGACGATGCTCGAAAGATTCTCGATCGTATCGGCGCCATGCCCCTGCCGCCGTACATCCATCGCGATCTTCCCGACGAAAAGCACGATCAGATCGATCGCGAGCAATACCAGACAGTCTACGCCGCTGTGCCCGGCTCGGTCGCCGCCCCCACCGCCGGTCTGCATTTCACGCCGGAGCTTCTCGATCGGATTCGCGCGCGAGGCACGACCGTCGCCGAAGTCGTTCTGCATGTCGGCCTCGGCACTTTTCAACCCATCGAAGTGGACGACCTGCGCGATCATCGCATGCATCATGAGTGGTATGAAATCTCCGACGCTGCCGTGGAATCCATGACACACTCCCGGCAGGCCGGCGGCCGCATCGTCGCCGTCGGAACCACGAGCGTGCGTGTCCTCGAAACGGCTGCCGCCTCCGGCCAGATCGCCCCCGGTGTCGGATGGACGAATATCTTCGTCTATCCACCGTACCGCTGCCGCTCCGTGGACGCCCTCGTGACAAACTTCCACCTGCCCGGCAGCACGCTGCTTGCCCTCGTCATGGCCTTCGCCGGCCGGGAGCAGACACTGCACGCCTACCGCACCGCAATCGAAGCCGGCTACCGCTTTTACAGCTACGGCGACGCCATGTTGATTCTGTAAATGCGCCCAGTCCGAAAGTGCCAATGAATTGGCACGATCATCGCCCACGCCGTTTGCGAAACCGCTGCTCGCTTGCGCCGTAGGCCGTCTCCAGCTCGGACATCTTTCGCTCTGCATCCACGATTCGAGACTCAAACAGCCGCTCCATCTCGCCGGCCGTCGTCGGTGTGATCTTCATCTCCCCCGCTTCCACCCATTGTGCCCGACCCGAATCATCGACGTACATCACCGACGGCCGCGCAGCCAGCCCTTCGCGATCTTCGATTTTGTACATCTTGCCCTTCGCCACACCGACCGGCGGATCGTCCTCCCCTTTGAACTCCACCACTCGCGCGATCATCCCCACGCGAACGTGATCAAACGTCACAAACGCCAGCATGTGCGGCTTCGCCTGATCGTCCACCAGTTGCGGCAGCATTCGCATGATGGCCCGCGGTGCGTAGGTCTCCGACAGCTTGATCGGCGGGTTCTCCGTCATCGGCTGATCGAATCCGATCTGCTGACTCGTCAGCAGTACGTTCTCCGTTCGAAGACCGTCCTCCAGTGCGACCTCCAGTGCCGCGGCTTGCTCCGGCGACGCTGGAAACAGCGTCGTCACACTGGTCTCCCAGCGTTCGTGCCGAAGGTCCAGACTGACCCACATGTTGCTCTGCAGCCGCCTCGCCCGGCCATCCGGCTCGAAGGTCCAGGCACGCTCCTTGATCAAAACACCCGGCCGACCGTCGCGAACCTGCTCGGACTGCCAGATCACCACAAAACCGATCGTTTTGCCGCCAACTTCAAACTGAAGAAACTGCTCGGGCACGATCACCCGTTTCATGTCCTCCGCGCGCAATCCCGATAAAAATTTCCTGCCGTTTTCCATCGCCTCGGCAAGTTCTTCTTCCTTGATCTGGTCTATTAGCAACTCGAGTGATCCGAGCACCAGGTTAAACAGCGGCTCGCTGACGGTTCTCAAATCCGCCGGTCCGTCATAGAGCATGACAAAATAAACCTGCGGCCTCGCCTCTACGATCGCCTGCATGCGGAACTTCTTGCGGCCCTCGCGCTGATACGTCGCCGCCAGCACGCCTCCACGCCGGCCGCACAGCTCCTGCTGCTGCTGGTAATGCACCTCGATGTTTGAATACTCCAGCTCCAGCGTTTCCGAGATTCGCTTGAGCATCTCGTCCATCGGCACCGGCTGCGTCGTGCCTGTGTACTTGAGGATGATCTCCTCCATCTGACCCCCACCGAGCGGATGAACCATCTGCACGAGCGTCACCCCGCGCCGCTCTGGTACGCGCTGTCGAATGATCCGCCAGTTCTTCGGCGGCCGGATCGAAACGCCGTAACTGCCGTCGACGATCGGATCGGCCAGTGCCGAAGAAGAATCCGTCGCAGGAGCAGCCGTCTGAATCGGAAGGATCGGTAAAAGGAGTGCAATCCAGAAAAGAGCCGATGCCATCGTATATCCCTGAGGTCTAGCGGCGCGGTCGCCGCGAAGTCTCTACCGCCGGCGGCCGCGGAACGGTCCATGCCCTGAATTGGATCGACTCGCAGATGCGCTTCAGTCGAGTTAAACCGTGAGGATCGTGGGCCGAACCGGTGTACCAAAGGCCCAGCACCAGCCCCTCCGGCGTTCTCCCCACGGCGACCAGGGTGGCCGTCCTGCCGCGTGCGTCCGCCTTGCGAAAGAGCTTCCCCGCCAGCGTTCCGAGCATTATGTCGCTGACTTCGTCGCTTTTCGTCATGCCGCGGTCAGCCATCAATTCTTCGAGTGTCGCGACGTCTTCCTGCAAAATCTCGTAGTTGATCTCCAGGATTGCATCGGGCGAGCGCGGATGACCGAGCAGAAATGTTGCCCTGTCGGAGAGGCCATCCTGTGGGGATTCCTCCAGCGGGTCGGACAAGCGATTGAAACCTTCCGGCACGGAGAAGGTGATCGGCCAGTTCGGCAAAGTCTCGAGGCGCATGCCGCCGGACTGCTGCGTCACGACCCAGGCCAGAGCCGTTGTGCCGATCAGCGCCATCGCCGCCGTAGCCACGCCCAGCCCCCGCCGCGCCGGCGTCTCCCGTGTATATTCACGCCACATCACCTAAAGCATATACCTCACGCCGCCTGACCGCAAAGCCGGCTTCTCCCCGGCCAATCGGGCTGCCGGGTGCAACCGCAGCGTAATCCCGCGAACGATGATTTTTCGGGTCGATTTATTAGCGAGGATATCGAGAGGATGTCTCGCCAATCGGCGAAGCCAGGGTCGGGCCGCCTGAGGACGTGAGCTGTATCGCCGTGCTTCCCGCGCCCGAAATCCTTCTCGAATACATGAGCGAATTCAGGATACGCGTTCTCACCAGCTCGACCGGCTTACCCAGCGAAAGACAAGCGTGAACAAGACGGCGACGAGCGCGATCAGACCGATCCGCAGGACTGCGTCGAGGTTGGCGATTCGCCGACGGGATGCTTCCTGGTCGGCCTCCAAGAGTTCCCTCGCGGTCGCGCCGGCGATCAGTCCGCATTCAAACTCTACCCCGCGAATGATCAGCCGTGCTTCGTCCGGACCAATCGAAAGTCGGCTCGCGAATCGCACGAGCGCCCGGCGTCGCAGGAAGGACAACGGACCGTTTTCCGTCTCCCCCTTGACCATCTCGCGGAACAGCCGTCGACTGGCGATGCGCTTCATCTCCTGCGATGATCGCGAACCGGCAAGGATGGAATCCAGTGGATTGTGCGGCGAGTCTCCCCCCATTTTCCTCATCCCCCTGTAAGACGATATGCCCGCGGGGGCTGTGCATTCCAGCCGGCTCAATGGGAGGCGGGGATTGCCGCGATTATCGGCTGAAGAATCTGCCGCGAAGAACCAGCTTCGGCTACGCCAATCGCCCTTCCAAGCAGCGATGCGGTTTGATAGGGTTCAGGATGCGATTCGGTGGCCTTTCCAAGCCCTTCAGTGCCGATCGATGGCCCTGGACCCGCGCGGCACAAGCCGATTTGTCAAGTTACCGGGCATCGCGTATCATCCATTCGCTATGGCTGAGAAAGGGCCAGCGGACAAACTTCATGCATCGACATCCTGATCTTCCCAAGGCATTCGCCGAACTCGGACTGGAAGTACCTATCCTCCGCGCCCTCGTGGATATGCAATTCACGGAGCCGTCGCCCATCCAGATCGAGATGATTCCTTCTGTTCTCGCGGGCAAGGACGTCCTCGGACAGGCCAAGACCGGCACAGGCAAGACTGCCGCCTTCGGCATGCCGCTCCTGCAGCAGATCGATCCGCAGGGTCGCCTTCAGGCGTTGGTCCTCACGCCGACGCGCGAGTTGGCTGCTCAGATCGTCGGCGAGTTTCGTCGCATCTCCAGGTACATGGACCTGCACTGCGTTCCGATCTACGGCGGCGTCCGCATGAAGGAGCAGCTCCACCTGCTCGGCAAGCGGCCGCATGTCGTCGTCGGTACCCCCGGCCGGATGATCGACCTGCTCGACCGCCGCTTGATTACGCTTCAGGACATCAAGATCGCCGTACTCGACGAGGTCGATCGGATGCTGGACATCGGCTTCCGCGATGACATTCGCAATATTCTTCGGCGCATGGAACATCCGCATCAGACCGTCTTCGTCTCAGCCACGCTGGAAGACGAAATCAAGCGGCTGGCCCGACAATTCATGAACGAACCCGTGGAGGTAAACGTCTCGCGCGACGAGATGACCGTTGAACAGGTCGAGCAGGAATACTGCGTCGTCAATCCGTGGGACAAGTTCAAGCTGCTCAAGATTGTCCTGGAGCAGGAGCAGCCGCGACTGGCCATCATCTTCTGCAACACGAAGCACAGCGTGCGCAAGCTGGCCAAGCGCCTACACGCATTGGGGCTCGAAGTCCGCGAGATTCACGGCGACCTCGTCCAGCAGAAGCGTGAAAAAATCATGGATCGCTTCCGCAAGCACAAGATACCCGTGCTGGTAGCGACCGATCTGGCCTCGCGCGGCATCGACGTTCAAATGATCAGCCACATCATCAACTACGACATGCCGCAGGACCCGCAGGCCTACGTCCATCGCATCGGCCGCACGGCGCGCATGGGCGCCAGCGGCAAGGCGATCACTTTCGTCACCAAGGAAGAAGGCCCCGAGCTGACCAAGATCGAAGTCCTGATCAACAAGGAAATCAAGAAGCTTGAACCTGCGGGCTTCGAGCCCAGCCCACCGCCGGACGATCATGGCGACGGCCGCCGATTCGGTCCGCCCGGGCGAGGTCGTCGTGAAACCCGCGCCCCCGCGACCGCAGCCGCATCAAGTGCCACAACAACGGCGCCTGCCACTCCGGCCTCCGCGCAGCCGGAATCTCCCGCGACCAATCTCGGCGGCAAGTTCCCACGACCCCGCCGTTTCCGCAGACGCTGAACCGTCCCCCGCCCGGCAGATCATATCTTACGCCGACGGGTCCCATCGGGTATGGAGCGAATGCGGCACACCAACCAGATCGCAAAGTTTGCCCACCACGAAGTTGACCAGATCATCAATCGACTTTGGCAGCATATAAAACCCCGGCGAGGCCGGACAGATGGTCCCCCCCGCCCGGCTGACGCGCAGCATGTTCTCCAGCTCAATCTGCGAGATGGGCATTTCCCGCGTGACCAGAATCAGCCGCCGCGCCTCTTTCAGGTGAACCGCCGCCGCACGCGAGATTAAATTCGAACCGGTGCCCGATGCGATGTCACCCAGCGTATTGCTGCTGCATGGACATACAATCATGGCATCCGTCAGGAACGACCCCGACGCCAGCTTCGCGCCGACGTCGCGATAAGGATGCACCGTGACGGCCCGTGCCGCTTCCGGCCCCACGAGCGATTCCGGCGTCGGTCGGCGAATGTCCAACTCGTCGGCGAAGAGCCGTCGACCGTACGGTGACATGACCAGATGCACTTCCGCCCTACCCGCCGCGAGTGTCTGCAACAGCCGTCGGGCATACACAGCGCCGCTGGCGCCGGTCACGGCAACTACGATACGTCTGGACATCACGTTCTTTCCTTGCTTGTTAACCGCAATTAAGACGCAGGCGGTCTTTCGATCAGGGAGAGCGATGCCAACCGCTCTTTCGCCTCCTCCGCCCAGCAGCTTTCAGGATAGTTGGTCACCAGATCGCCCAGCACCATTCTCGCTTCGCTGTTGAGCGAGTCCTCCTGCAGCACTTCGCCCAGTCGAAACGCGGCGACCGCGCCGGCAGGCCGCCCGGCCAGATCGGTAGCCGCCTGTCGAAATCGCTGAATCCGACGGCTGATCGCCGGTTCGAGCAGATCAAGCCGAACGCGCGCGTAATCCGCCGTGTGCGAACCGGGAAATGCCGCGACGAGCGACGTGAGATTCTTTCGGTAGTTTGGATCCGTCTCGTCAAAAGAAAACAGGAGTGAAGCGGGATGAATCCGCGCTGCCGCGTCGGATGAGGAATCCGCAAACAATTCGTCATAGCGTCGCGGCGTATCTGCCCGACAGGCCGAAAGCATTTCGTGCAGCCGACGGGATTGAAAAACGACGACACGAAGATTCAATCCCAGGCCGGCCGTCGGTTCGGCCTTCTGAAAGACGGACGTTCTCGGCTGCGGATGCCCTGACGATGGCCGGGTCGTCACGCGGGCGGTGTCGAATCGCTCAACCACCCGGGCCAGATTGGCAATGGCATCGTCGATTCGCCCGGCGCGTACATCGAGCAATGCAAGCTTGTGAAGCGCCATGGCACTGAGCGGGTCATCGGGAAAGCTCTCCACGATTGCGAGCCACGTAGTACGCGACGATCGACTGGGCAGGTCATCGCGAAATTCGATCCGATGCTCCCGCAGCAGACTCTGCCGATGAATACGCTGATCGAGCGCCCGACCCTTCAGGAACAGCACGGCCGCGGCATAGCGCGACGCAGGGAAATGCTCAAGAAACCAATCGCAATGATCAATGGCTGCGTTTCGATCGTTCTCCGCGCGAACGAGCGCGTCGCGCTCCGCGACCTCCAGAAGCTGTCGGTAAATTGAATCGTAGGGCTGAACGGTCGTGCTGCTCCAGATGCGCGTCGCCTCGCGATGCGCGCCGGCTGCGACATCGAAGGGCGCGAATACCGAGCCGGCTCGTGGACCGATCTCATGCTCCAGCAGTCGATATTCCAGTTCATCGCGACCGACCTGGGTGTGAAAGAGAATCAGCGGTATGGCAAAGACGAGTGCCAGTACCGGGGGCACACCGCCCGGCCGGTAATTGATGAGCTTCGCAAAGGCCAGCGCCACGGCGCAGATGACGCACGACGAAAGAATGGCCAACACCCACGGCGCGTACATCAGCGCGCGATTCTGAATCGGTTGTGCGTTTCCGGCCGGCTCCCAGGATGCCAGAATGAAGTAAATGCCGATGGGCATGAGCCCGATCATGGCCGAGGCGAATCGAAAAGAAAAACGAAACCTCGGCAGGCATGCCAGCGCGCAGCCCGCAAGCACCGTCAGCCCCAGCCAGGGCATGGCCGCGAGAAACATGACCATCGCCGCGAGCAGCAAGGACGCCGGAAAGCGATACAGGATGGCGACGAGTACGGGTATCGAACAGATGGAAGCAAAGAGCAAGCCGACGATCACACTGTGAATCGGCACCAGCTCAACGCTGATCGGCGACGTGAGAAAGTGGGAAAGCGTGACCTGATTCGGACCGCTCGGGTTGAACGATCGGCGCATCAACTCCGGATATCCCTCGAACTCCCACGGCAGGAAAACACCCGTGCGCAGCCAGAAGGTAAAGCAGCACAGCCCCGAGAACAGGACGGCGAGAAGCAGAAGCATGAAGGCGGCGCGGAGACGGTACTTCGGAGCCGTTCGCGACCAGACGTCTACGATTTCACCGGGAACGTCGGACGCCGGCAGGATGGGTGCTGCATCAGCCATCGATTACTTCCATGCAAGATAGATCGTGACGATCCCGAGCGTCAGACGATGATGCTCCGCGCGTGAGAAGCCGGAGGATCGAAGCGCATCGATCATACCGGCGTCATCGAGAAACGAACCGACCGACGCCGGCAGATAGTGATACGCGCCGGACCGGTCGCCACTGATCCACGTCGCCACGCGCGGCAGGATACGCCGGAAATAAAACAGGTAAAGCGGACCGATCAACGGCGCTTTCGGCATGGAAAATTCGAGAATGACCGTGCGCCCGCCGGGGTGCAGGACGCGGTGCATCTCGCGCAATCCGCTGCCCAGGTCCTGCCAATTGCGCACGCCGAAGGCGCAGCTTGTCACCGTGAACGTCGCGTCGTCGAATGGCAGTCGCAAAGCATCCGCGCCGCACCAGCCGATCCGGCGCTGCGACGGGGCCGCCTCCCGTCGCACCGCATGGGCCAGCATCCCTTGAGCGAAGTCGCAACCGATGACCATCGCCGGGTTCGCCGCGGCAAACGCTCGTGAGAAATCGCCGGTGCCGCACGCCAAATCAAGCACGCGATCCGTCGGCGTGATCGCCGTCAGCTCGACCGCGCGCCGCCGCCAGGAGGCATCTCGCCCCGCGGACAGCACGCGATTGACCCGCTCATAGGTCGGCGCGATCTCGTCAAACATCGCCTGAACGCGCCGGGCCTTGTCCGTCTGGCGATGCGGATCCGCCAGAAGGCGGTCATCCCAGACGAGCTTGTCAGTCGGTGTGGCAGCCATCGTGCGGATATTCTAGCCGAAGCAACGGCCGGGGAGAGCGCTTCGCATGGGCAGTGAAAAGTCTGAAGCCCGAACCGCGAATTGGCCCGGCGGGCACGTCGTTTCAGATGATAAACAAGAGGGACAGCAGGAAGACGGCGACGCCGACTCCCAGGATGAGATTCGCCCATTCCAACTCGAAGTAATGCTTTGACAGCGTCGTGACAAGCAGCAGACTCCCGGTGAAGATCGCCAGCAACAGTCCCGGCAACGTCACCCGGTAAATGGGGGTGAACGTAGGCCCCAGAAAGCCGTTGAGTCGAAGCGAATTGGCGCCGACGCAAGCGAGCACCATCAGCACGAAACCGATCACCACGCGCGTCCTGCCCAGGAGCGCGCGAAGTCGGAAACTTCGCATAAGCTCGGAGGACTCAAATCCGCGAAGGCGCGCTTCATGCAGATCGAACGCTTCGCCGCATTCCGGGCAGCGGCGCGACGTGAGGCCGGTCAGGTTGTAGTCGCAGGTCGGGCAAAGGTGCAGGGGCTTTTCCGGAATGGTATAGACGCCGTCGAAGGAATTGGTGCGCGCATCGGGAAACTGCCCGACATTCCGTTGCGGCGCGGGCTCCAGATCGAGCGGCTCAAGCTCGATCGGCGAGGACGGAATCGGATCGATATCCGGCGATGCCGGCTGTCCCGTCATCGCGTTGATGATCTGGCGATCTTCTGGCGGGCCACTCATTGGTCAATCCCGTACTCCCCCCACCTACCGTCAACCAGCCGCTTGATTTCTTCGCTCATCGTCAGCAGCCGCGGCCAGTCGCGGACGACGCCTTCGCCGGCGATCTTGCGCGTGGCGTCGATGCCCATTTTACTCCCGGCGGCGAGGTACGGCGCGGAGTGATCGAGCACATCCATCGGGCCGTCCACGAGGAAGGTATCCCGCCGCGGATCGACATTGGCCCCGACGGCGAACATCACCGCCTGCTCGTCGTGGACATCCACTTCTTCATCCACAATGACGATGAACTTGCTGAACATCATCTGCCCGGCGCCCCAGATGCTGCTGGCCACTTTACGGGCCTGAAGCGGATACTCCTTGCGAATCCTCACGAAGCAGAAATTGTGAAACGCTCCCCACCGCGGCAGATTGTAGTCCACGATGTCCGGGATGAGCATCTGCAAGAGCGGCAGGAAGACCCGCTCCGTCGCCTTGCCCATGTAATAATCCTCCATCGGCGGCAGGCCGACAATCGTCGTGGGATAGACGGGATTCTGTCGATGCGTGATGGCCGTGACGCGCATTGTCGGATAGTGCTCGGCCAGACTGTAAAAGCCGGTATGGTCGCCGAAGGGGCCTTCGCGTTCCGACTCGGTGGCGCTCACCAGGCCCTCGATGACGATCTCCGCGTTGGCCGGCACGTTGATCGGGATGGTCTTCGCCGGCGCCAGCGGGATGCCGCCATCATTCAGGAAACCGGCGAACAGCAGCTCGCTTACGGTCGGAGGCAAGGGGCACGTCGCCGCGTAGGGCAACACACTCTCACCGCCCAGTACGATCGCCACGGGCATGTCCTTGCCCTCGGCCGCCCACATCCGTTGATGCCTCGCCCCGTCATGGTGCAGGTGACAATGAAAAATGGCCGACTTCGGCCCGGTCACCTGAATGCGGTACATGCCGATATTCGGCTCGCTGCCATCGGGCGCGGTCGTGTAGATGCCGGCAAGCGTGATGTAGCGGCCGACGTTTGGGCGTATTGGCGTTTCAGCGTTTCGACGTTTCCCCACGATGACGTCTTCATCCGCCCCGCCGTCGAACGGCCAACACTTGATGATCGGAAGCGACAAGAGATCGGCATCGTCGGTATGCACCACCTCCTGGCATATGCCGCGCTTGACGATCTTCGGCGCGTATCCGGCGATCTTCGCCAGCTCCGGCAACATCTTCATCTTTTCCATGAAGCTCGTCGGCGGCTCCGGCTTGACCAGCTTCTGTACCTTCGCCGCCAGAGATTCAAAATCCTCGCAGCCCAGAGCCATCCGCATCCTCGCATAGCTACCGAACAGATTGATCGCCACGGGGAAGCGGCTGCCCTTTACACGTTCGAACAACAGACCGTAACCGCCTGTGCCGCCGTGGATCGGGTCCGTCCTCGGCGCGCCGGCCATGCCTTCCGGTGCGAGCGACTTGCTCGTCCGGTCGGTGATCTCCGTGATCTCCAGTTCGGGATCGACTTCGACACGAACACGCCGAAGCTGTCCCGTTCGGTCCAGGGCTTCGATAAACGATTGCAGATCGGGATAGGCCAAGGACGACT
The DNA here is from genome assembly GCA_964385225.1 of uncultured Planctomycetaceae bacterium. Lineage (GTDB taxonomy): Bacteria > Planctomycetota > Phycisphaerae > UBA1845 > UTPLA1 > UTPLA1. The sequence goes on along the minus strand of CAYLOE010000010.1, from coordinate 153,410 downwards.
CCTCCGCCCGCTGGGCGATGTGCATGGTGTGTCACGAGATCAAACGCGGCTACATGTTAGCGTGCCAGCGAGATTTTGGGCCTTTTGATTCTCATGGCAAGTACGCCGCGATTGACGTTCCATGCCGTCGTGCGTAGGGTAGGCCCATTGGCCCTTGCACAGGAGGCAACCGGCTTGGTTCAAACGCTCGCTGCTGTCATCTCCCTGCTTCGTCCGGCGCAATGGATCAAGAACATCTTCGTCTTTGCAGCGCTGGTTTTCGGTGCTCGGAGGGATGAACCGGAAGCGATCCTTCTGTCGCTCGCGGCGTTCGCCATTTTCTGCCTGCTTTCCGCATCGGTCTATGCCTTCAATGACCTGCGGGATTACCGCGAAGACGCGCTCCATCCGACCAAGAAAAAACGGCCCGTCGCCAGCGGCGCCCTCTCCCCGGCCACAGCCGGCGCGGTCTCGCTCCTGCTGGCGATCATGGGGATGGCATGGTCGATTCAGATGTCCACCGGATTCGCGTTGACGGCCGGCAGCTTCCTTGCGCTGAATCTGGTCTACACGATATGGGGTAAGTATCAGGTGATTCTCGACGTCATCCTGATCTCTATGGGCTTTGTCATGCGTGCGCTTGCCGGGGCGCAGGCGATCGAGGTCGAAGTCTCCGCGTGGCTGGTCATCTGCACGTTCACGCTCTGTCTGTTCCTCGGCTTCGGCAAGCGGCGCTGCGAGCTGGCAGTACTGGAAAACAGCGATCGCGCCGCGGCTCATCGCGCGACGCTGGCCCGCTACAACCCCGGCCTGCTGAACCAACTCCTGGCGACCAGCGGCGGCATCGCGGTGACGACCTTTCTGCTCTACACGCTTGATCCGACGACTTCCTTTCACGCCCTGGTCTTTACGACGCCACTCGTCTTTTATGCCATCTTTCGTTATGCGACGGTCATCGAGATGGGCGAGCGGACCGGACCGACAGACGTGCTCATCAAGGACCGGCCGTTTCTTTTCACGGCCATCGCGTGGACAATTCTGACCCTGGCCTTCGTGCTGTATGGCGCGAAAATAGAAAAATACCTGCCGCCGCTCCGCTACCCCGGCCAAATACCGGAGGAGCTGCGCCTGCAAGAGCACCACCCTAAAACGCGCGGGAGCATCGGCGTTTCGCCGGAGCGAACCAACCAGCGCGACGTGCGAGCAGGGAACTCGCCGGCCGAACCCACCTCCTGAGCGATTTCCAGGTGTTCGGCGTCGGCAGACAATCGCATAACTACATAATTGAATTACAGTTATAACTTTAGCGCCCCCCGCGGGCACGCAAACCCGTGAACCGTTTGCCACTGACCGGCGATAATGCTGACAGCGGACGTGGTTGAGGATCGTCTATGTCTTCCGAGGTGGATGTGATTGCGACCGGCGCGCCAGACCAGATCGATCATGTACTGATCGAAGCGGCCCAGCGCGGAGAGCGCGGGGCCCTCGACAGTTTCGTGCGCCGGAATGATCGCTGGGTGCGCGGCGTGGTCTATGCGACCTGCGGCCGCGCTCAGATCGTGGACGACGTCGTTCAGCATGTATGGACGCGCGTCTGGGAGCAGCTCGGGACGCTCGCCGACCCGGCACGCTGGCGCGGCTGGCTCTACACGCTCGCCCGGAATGCGGCGATCGACGCCGGCCAGAAAGCGGCCAGAAGGCGGTCGCGGCAATCGAATCTGAGCGATGCGGCCCCGGCGGTCTCGCGTGAGACGGAACCGGCCCTGCGGCTGATTCGCAGTGAACAGGAGCAGCGCGTGCTGTCCGCAATTCAGGGATTGCCGGTGATCTATCGGGAACCGTTCATCCTGCGGCACCTGGAGGATTGGAGCTACGCCCAGATTGCCGAAGCGCTGGACATGCCGGTGGACACGGTAGAGACGCGGCTGGTAAGAGCGCGGCGTCTTCTTCGCGGCGCACTGGCCGACATGATGACGGATGGTCATGGAGGGGTTGCAAGAAAACCATGAACGATCAATACGACAATCGAATTGAAACGCAGGATCGCATCGAACGACTGATCTGCCGCCGTCTCGACGGTGAGATGACCGCTTCCGAGAACGCGGAGCTCGATCGAATACTCGCGACGGACGCCTCCGCGAGAAAGCTGCTGTCGGATTATGCGCGGATCGACGCCTTTGCAGTTCAATCGCTTCGAACTGACTTTGACCATGCGAAGGCGGCGGTGCGTCCCCGGCAGCTTGGCGGCTACAGGCTCGCCGCCGCCGGCGCCGTCCTGGCGGCGGCCGCCGTCATCGCACTTTCCTTCATCCCGAATCTGTTCGGGCCGACGGAGCAATCGCCGCGGGAGTTCGTTGCTTCACCGCAGCGCGTCGTCGAGCCGCTTTCGCCCTATCGCGGCGGATTCACTCCGCGCGAGCAGGTCCCGCAATACGTAGATTACCGCGATACGGACTATCTGCCGCAGCAAAGGCAGCAGGATGTATTGCGAGATCTGATCGGCGTCCGCGTGAAAAACGAAAAAAATCAGGACGTCATCTACATTTTTGAAAGGAACGCCGAGACAACGAGGATCGTTCCTCTATCGAGCGACTTTTAGACCGTGCAGGAAGTGCGAGCCTGCCTGGGATCGCGGCCGAGGATATTTACGTAACCACCGAAGTCCCGTCCGCAAGCGATGAAAGGGAGTTTTGAGATGGTACCGATTCAATCTGCACTCGTCATTCTGCTGGGTCTTTACTGGCTTCCGCCGGCGGCGACCGTTGCGGACGGAGGTGAGGAGCCGACCTCTCACAACATGAAGGTCGTTGTGGTCGCAGGCGACAATGCCGACGGCAGCGGCGAACCGAAGATCGTCAAGTGGCATGCCGCGGCCGGTGCCGGCGCCAACGTCACAGCAGACGGCGAAGAGGTCGTCATCGTCGAGGCCGGCGCCGAAGCCGACGGCCGGCAGCGGCAGGTGATTCGGCTGCGTACTTCAGCAGCCGGCGACATACAGCCCGGCGGGCCATGGCTGGGTGTGCAGTTCGGTCCCGTGCCCAGGGCCCTTTCGGCGCAAATGAACCTTCCGGCTGATTCCGGCCAGATGATTCTCAACGTCGCCGAGGGTTCACCGGCCGACCTCGCGGGCTTCCAGCAGTACGACGTCATCACCGCGATCAACGGCCAGCCGACGCCTGGTGATATGACGGCCTTTCTGGAAGTTGTGCGATCCTTTAATCCGAACGAAACGCACGCTTTCACACTGCTACGCGCCGGACAGCAGGTTCAGGCGAACGTCACCGTCGTCCCCCGGCCCGCGCCCGACGCCATGCCAAAGATGAAGTACGAGAGCGAAATCGTGGAACTGTCTCGCGATCGCATGTTCGGCCGCGGCGGCATGGTGGAAAAAGACGACCAGGGTAATTGGGTCTTCAAGGGCTTCGATACTCAAAACATGCCCGACTTCTTCAAAGCCCTGCCCGGCGTATCGGATCTCGACTTCAACATCGCCCTGCCCGGAGGCCCCGACGGCAACCGCGTCTTCCGGCACAAGACCGAGGCCGAAGATCTTCGCATCTCAATCGACGAGACCGGCCAGGTAACGGTCACGCGAAGCGTAACCGAGAACGGGAAGACGGAAACGACGACCTCGACCTATGCGAACATGGAGGAGTTCAAAGCCCAGGAGCCGGCACTCCACGATAAGTTTCATGCTGGCAAGGATTTCAAATTCCGATATCTCGGTTCGCCGCATGGCGCCGGCGGTTGGAAGCAGTTCTACACGCAGATGGACGAGCAATTAAGGGCCGAACTTGCGGACCACCAGCGCCTTCTGGAAACATTGCAACTCCACAACCCGGGACAAATGCCGCGAATCAGTATCCTCCAGGGTCGACCGTCCACGCGATTTGAAGTAACGCCCGAGGGGCAGATCAAGGTCACGACGCGCTCCGGCGAAGATGAACTGGTCGAAACTTTCAATAACGTCGAGGAAATGGAGTCGCAGCGCCCCGACCTCTTCCAGAGGTATCAGCGCTTCCAGGAACGAGCGTCGCAACCTGAGTAAGAAAACAAAAATACCGCGTGAGATGCTTGCGGGTTTGTCGCTTACATAGAAAGACCCCGCGGGATGACTGAGTTCACGCGGCTCATTTAACCGACTCCCACTCCACCCTGGTTGATGGGTCGGCTTCGCCACACGAAGCCGGCCCATTGACATTTGTGGAGTTCGCCTCGATTGCGAACCGGTGGAATCCCATCAACGTTTAACGGCCGCGAGCGGCTGCGAAGCCCGATGGGCTTGGCGCTGCTGGCGGCCGTTACAACTCGCTCGTCCGGCGGCTCGCGCCGGACCGTCCTGAATATATTACGTCGAACTCGTGAACGAGTTCTCGGCATTCGTCATGCCGCGAGGAAATCCTCCTGGAGTTTGCTTCGTAGCTTCTGCAGGGCGCGGTTCTGAATCTGTCGGACGCGTTCCTTGGTGACGCCAATCAGCAGGCCCACCTGTTCGAGTGTCTTAGGACCGTCGCCATCGAGACCTTCAACTTGACCGAGGGCGAAACGCGCTTGAAGAACGCGGGCTTCGACTTCGTTCAGTTCCGCGGTGTTTCGGGCGAGAATGCTGCGAAGTTCGTCCACGCAGTCGGCCTCGGCCTCAACCCGCTGAAGCTCGATATGATCGCTCCGCTCCAGCGAAGGATCGAATTCCGTCGGGAAGCGACCACGATAGCGATTCGATCGCATGGCCACGCGGGAGAAGCTCTTGAGAATCGCCCGACAGGCGTAGGTGCTGAACTTGAATCCCCGTCCGCAGTCGAACTTGTCGACACTGCGCAGAAGGGCCATGTTGCCCTCGCTGATGAGCTCGGCATAGTCCACGGAGCCGAGCCGAGTGCGCTTGGCCATGGCCAGAACGAGCGGAACGTTGGACTGCACGATTTCGCAGCGTGCAGTGATGGCCTGGGCATGCCAGCCGAGCAGCTCGTCGGCCGCCTTCGCGGTCAGGCGCTTGCCGGCAAAACGTCGAAGAATGGTTGCCATTCGGAATCGTGCGTAGTTCATCCGCAGAAAGAGGCGCTGCTCCTGCTCGGTGTTGAGCGTGGAGGACGGCATCGCGGAATGATCCATCGGCTGCTCGGGCTCCGCCGCGTTGCACCAGGGCCTGGCACAGTCGCCGGCGCCGGTCGCTTCACCGAAGAAGTCCTTCACGGCGTAGAGTCCATCGAACTTCGGATGGGTGAGATACTCGATCGGTTCCGCGAGAATCCGTCGTAGTCGCAGCCGATCCTCCGGACAGAAGCGATCGAGAACGGACTGTATCGGGCTGCGGGCACTCGGCGTGAAGACGGTGCGATTGCTCACGACGGCAGCTTCGCTTGCGGGAACGGTGCTTGGACTTGTCATGATGGCGACTCCCGCGGCCTCCTGAGGGCCGCTGTCCCGATTGCAGGCAACGCAAAACCACTTCCCGGCGGGGGACGGCCGCTCCGATACCGCGTACCGGAAGAGCGCGACGCGCCGAGGATCATGCGAGGCAATCGACGTACTACTAAGCTGCTAGGTCTCGGACAGTCGCTCGCTCTAGCCGCCTGTCCAAACCATCGGGCCCGCCAATTAGGACCGATGTCGGGGGGGAGTTACGGGTCACTTCAGACATGTCGAATATAGCACAGGAATTCGGGTAGGCAAATTTCAGCTAACGATAAATGTTTCAAGATTGGGACTAGTGGAGCGGATATTATTCATAAAGCATTATCGGCAAGCACTTAACGGACTGAGTGATCCGGAGCAATTAATCGCAGAACAGTTGCTTCCGTAACGTTATAACAAGACTTATAACTCGTATTATGTAAAAATGCGGTTATTGGCCTGATATCACAGTTAAACAGATTATACTGAAATGGGAAATATTTACCACTGCTCGGAAGTTGCCCTATTCCTCGCCTGATTGCGGGTCGCGGACTAACTTCCTCCCACTCCCGGAAGGTACTTAGACAGCCGAACAATCGTCTCAGGAGACGTGGCAGCGGCCTTTCCAAAGCCGGGCTCTGCACCGGCCTCCACCGCTTTCATCTGGGCCTCGGCAAAATTGCTGATCATCATGATCGGCGTCGATTTGAGGGCCTTGTCCGACTTGGCCGCATGCAGCAGGTCAATGCCCTCGCTGCCATCCTCGAAGATCAGCCGATTAAACAGGACAAGATCGTACGCCACGGTACGCATACGGGCCAACGCATCCTTCACAAACATCACGCGATCCACGCGGACATCGAAGTTTCCAGTCAACATGCCGGAAATCAGGCCATGATCGGGGTCGCAGTTTCCAACGTCGAGGACGCGTGCAGGACGCTCAGACACGATGAAATCCCTCCTGATGAACGCCGATTCGTCCGACGTTGCCGTGCTTCGGCGCGGCGGGTAGACTGGCGAATCGGCACGCGTGGTGGAGGCGGCCATCACAACCTGCCTCACGAGCACGCCATTATAGCGGCTGGTGCGGACCGGTTGGTCGAACCATTGAAGCGCCGGCTCGAAGCCGGAATATTCCATCGCGAGCGGGATCGAGACCATGCAGCTTTCGGACCGAGTCAGTCAGATCAATGAGTCGGCCACCCTCGCCGTCACCGCTCGCGCCGCGGAAATGCGCAAGGCAGGAATCGACGTCCTCGGCTTCGGAGCCGGAGAACCCGATTTCGACACGCCGCTTCATATCCGAGAAGCAGCCAAGCGAGCCATCGATGCCGGGCACACCCGCTACGCCAAGCCCGCGCATGGCATCCCCGAGGCACGCGCCGCGGTCTGCGAGAAATTCCGTCGCGATAACGGGCTGAACTACTCACCGGATCAGGTGATCGTATCGGTCGGGGCGAAGGAAGCGCTCTTTCTCGCGTTCGCCTCACTCGTGAATCCCGGAGATGAAGTCATCCTGCCTGCGCCGTACTGGGTCAGCTTTCCTGAGCAGGTGCGATTCTGCGGCGGCGTGGTGGTTCAGGTTGCGGGGGATCAGTCCCAGGGATTGCGAATCCGACCGGACCAACTGGCCGGGGCACTGACATCCAGGACGAAGATCGTCCTGTTCAACAGCCCATCAAACCCCGGCGGCTTTGCCTATTCGCCGGCGGAGACGCGAGCCCTTGCCGAGGTGCTCAGTGGCCAAGATATCCTTGTCTTTTCCGACGAAATGTACGACTGCCTGCGGTTCGGAGACCGCCGCGAACACCTCAGCTTCGCTGCGATCAGCGACGAGTGGTACGCGAAGACGATCACCTTCAACGCCGCCAGCAAGACGCACGCGATGACCGGCTGGCGGGTGGGCTACGCCGCAGGACCGCGGCCGATCATTCAGGCGATGGCAAGAATTCAGTCGCACACCACCAGCGGCACGGCGACATTCATTCACCACGCGCTCGTCGAAGCACTCATCGGCGACCAATCGCATGTCGAGCGGATGCGGCAGGAATTCGAGCGGCGCGGCAAACTGATGCATGCCCGTCTCAGTGCGATGCGAGGCGTGACCTGCGTGCCGCCGGACGGGGCGTTCTACTGCTTCCCAAACGTATCGGGCACCTTCGCCAAGCTGGGCGTGAGCAACTCGGGTGAGTTCTGCAAGAAGGTGCTCGAGGAAACGCACGTCGCCCTTGTACCGGGTGATGCGTTCGGCATGGACACACACGTCCGGCTTTCGTTCGCGACGGACCCGGCGACGATCGACAAGGGCCTGGATCGGCTGGAGAAGCTGCTCGGCCGTCGATGACGCATGCATCGATGCACGATGCTATGAGGCGATCTTGCGATTTTGCCTCGAACCGAGTCGGTGCCTCAGAACAATCAGGGCCACCCCCAGAACGCATAGCCAGGCGAAGACATCTCCGAATCGCGTGTAGAACGTGGTCAGGTCACAAGTCTGCACCTCGGTGACGAGTGCGGTCGGTTTACCAAGCGGCGCCTGGGCGACCGTGACGCCGGTGGGAGAGATGATCGCAGTTGAGCCGGTCGTGGTGCTGCGAAGCAGATAGCGGCGGTTTTCGATGGTTCGCATCGACGCGAGTTGCTGGTGCTGGGCCAATGCCTTGCTCTCGCCGAACCAAGCGTCGTTGGTCAGATTGACCAGAAGGTCCGCACCGGCGGCAACGGTCGCGCGATTCAATCCGGCGAGTACGTCTTCGTAACAGATGCAGATGCCGGGCTTCGCCAGACCCGGCACGACAAGCGGCTCGGCGGATGTCCCGGCTTCGAAGGCGATCTCCCACGGTGAGAAGCGCCGAAGCGAGGGGAACCACCGTTCGCCGGGAATGTACTCACCGAAGGGAATGAGCGTTCGTTTGTGATAGCGGGCGATGATTCGCTGCTCCGGATTGACGAGCATCGCGCTGTTGTAATGCCGCTCCGGTTCGAGTTGGTAGCTGTCGCCGCCGACAAGATAATACGCGCGAGGGCCGACCAGCGGGCTCTGTGAATCGCGATCCTCGGCCTCCATCTGCTCGGCGGAAGAAAAATCATCGAACTCCATCGCAAGCGAACCGATGGCCGACTCAGGCCATAGGATCAGTTGCACGTCGTCGGGCAATTCTTCCGAAAGTTTCATGCAGGCAAGCAGGCGATCGCGGCCCATCGTGCCGGATTGGATCAGGGCGACGCGAAGACCGGGAGCATCGGCCAGATAACGTTCAATCGAACGAATCCGCCATGCGCCAAACGAGACAACGAGAGCAACCACAAGAACAAAGGCAGCGAAGTGCCATTTCATCGGCCCTTTCTGAGAAGGCAATTCGACTGGAGCACTCGCGCCGGAATCGGACGGCTTGCGCCCGGTACGCCCACCCGTCGGTGCGAGGGTCTTCGCGAGGAGTAGCCGCGCCGCCAAGTGATAGAGCAAGCCGCCGCCCCACATGACGAGAAAGGTCGGACCGTATGCGCCGGTCAGCTCAACGAACTGCACCAGGATCGGCACTTGCATGAGGGCATGACCGATACGATACGGAAACAAGCTAGGCGAGAGAAATTCCAGCGCCGTCCACACGACCGGCAACAGGAGGATGACACGGCCTTCGCCGCGGCATCGGGATACAATCCAGCCGACGAGCCCGTAGCGTATGGCGCTAAACGCGTGCAGGAGAAGAATCAACGACCATGCCAGCGCTGGCGGGTGGCCTGCAAAGCGTTCGAGGACATCGGGCAGCCAGTGTGCGCCGCTCACATGCATCGCATAGCCGACGAGCCACATCCGCCAGAAGGCCTGACGCGGCGTACCGTGGGCCACAAGTGCACACATGCCGGCTGCTGAAAGCCAGATCGTCCAGCCAAGGGCAGGCCATAGCCAAGGTAGCGACGTGCAGAAACCGACGATGACGCAAAATGTCGCCGTGCGCAATCGACTCGGCAGTTGCGACGGTGAGATTGCCGGGCTTGGCGGCGATGCGGATTGTCTGCGGGTTTTTCTTGCCATACGGCGGAAGCGTCGAGGATAAGGGGCCACCGCCCATCTCGGCAAGGCGCGCCGGGAATGGCCGTCGTTCGCGGCTCGCGCGGCACGGAATCCACCGGCGCTGTACGATGCCTTGCCATGCGTACACCGCGCGACAAGCTTGAGGCGACTGCACCGCCCGCGCGGGAGTCCTTCGTGTCCCCCTGGCCGGCGGCGTTGGCCGTGACCGTTTTTGCACTGTCCTGCATCGCGGTGTCGCAGTTCATCGTCCATTTCGATGACGCGGTGCTCGACGATCATCTGTTCACCTATTACGGATGGTGCATCGCAGAGGGCGCCACGTTGTACCGGGATATCTGGGACCACAAGCCGCCGGGCACCTTCTGGCTGAACGGTCTCGCGTACCTCGGGGGACGTGGAGAATATGCCTGCGTCTTCGTACTCACCTTGCTGGCTCAAGTCACCGCCGTCGCGTTCTTCGCGATGGCCGCATCGATGCACTTCCAGCGAAGTTCGGCGATTGTTCTCTCGGCGATGGCGGCCGTCTTTCTGACGCACAGCCACTTCTTCGGTGGCTCGAATCGTGGAGAGACCTACCTCATCGCGCTCGATCTGATGTTGCTTACGTGCTATCTACTGGGGCGACGACGAGATCGGACGGGGTGGTGGATTTGCGTCGGGGCGTGCGGCGGCGCGGCGATGCTGATGAAGCAGACCGGCGGCGCGGCGATGTTGGCGGTCGTCCTTCATCTGTTGCTCACGTGCATTTCCTCACGGACGAAACGTCTTTACCTGACGCGACGATTACTGCTCATTGCAGCCGGCGCGGTGAGCTTGCTCGCCCTCGCGGCTCTGGTGCTGCTGGCTCAGGGAACACTTGCAGAAGCGTGGCGTGCGATCTTCACCGTAAATCAGGCATACCTCGCCATTGAAACCGCGGGTCCTGCTGATTCGAGATGGTGGTGGCTGCGGTTGGAGCGCTCCGGCTGGCCGCTTCTCAAACTTCCGCTGCTGCTTGCGACGGGCTCGATTCTGCATGCCTGTGCGACGATCTCGCGCCATTCGAACGCGCACGCTACTCCTGACGATGCCGCGCAAGCGCAAGCAGACTTCAACGCCATCCTGTTGCTGACGATCTGGCTGATTGTGTCGCTGGCCGCGGCGATGGCCGGCCCGATGCCGAGCACACACTACATGCTGCCGGTCCTTCCGCCACTTCTCTTGCTCGGAGGTCGGCTTCTTGATCGGCTGCTCGGCGAAGCGGCGCTGCTTGATCAAGTTGCCCGACGTGCGTCGGTGCTGGTCGCGCTCTTGTTTATCGCCTATCTGGCGGCCGGCGCGATCGCTACCCAGGCGCAGAAGGCCAGCGTTGTGTATTGGGAGAGGAAACCGGCGTGGGAGAACGGCAGACTTCGCGTCGAGCCGAGCGACGCGGAACGATTAGGACGCACGATCGCTGAACAGACGCAGCCGGACGAAGCCCTTCTCTGCTGGGACTACCTGCCCGCCGTGATGTTGGAATCGAAGCGAAGAAACGCCTCGCGGTTTCCAAGCTACCTGCATTTCAAGATCGCGCGGCAGGCCGGCATCTGCCGAGTGAGCGAATTTCTGGAAGCCATCGAGAGCGGTGCAGCCGCGGTGATCGTATTGAAAAGCGAAACCCGGCGACAGATCGAAGCAGCGGCGAGGGATGTAACTTCGGAAGTACACGCCGAAGCGCGGGCCGTTTTCTCGCGTTATGAACATCGCCCGGAATGGACACGCGGCGGGATGGACCTGCTCACTCGCGTCGGAACGATCAAGCCATAATACGCCGCAAACTGATCACGCACATCACTACGGCTCAAGATAGATCTTCTCGCCGCGCTTGAGTTCAAAGCAGCGGGGTCGGCGGGCCATAAGCTCGGATTCCGAGACGGCCAGCAACGGGCTGATTTCGAACAGGCCGTCCGGCTCACCGGAAGCATTCATGGGAATCGTATAGCCGGCCGCCTGCATCCAGCGGGCCGCGCGGTGGCTCATGTCGCGGCGAGACGTCTCGACAGAATCCACACCGGTGGCATTTTTGACCGGGCTGAACTCCTCGGCGCGCGACGTCTCCATGAGGATGGCATGATTCGCCAGCGGCAACGCGTCGAAGACAAAGGCCTCCAGCTTGACGGCGTTGGCCTCGGCCGGCTCGATTCGTCGGCCGGTGGACAGCTCGACGTGAGGAACTTTCTTGACCGCGCGATGCCAGGGCAATGCAAACGCCGCACGATCGGCCGTCAGGCGTTCGATGAACTTTCGCGACAACAAATGAATGGCGATGTTGCCGGCGTCGAAACGACGGGAGCCGTCCGGGTTCTTCGCGCGGGCCAGTTCTTCGGGAAGGTCGGAGTATTCGATGACGACAAGCCGGCCGCCGGACACGGCGAAGTTCCCCACCTTTTCGAGATCGTCGGCCTTGGGCAAAGTCTTGCTGGACATCTCCGAACCGCTCATCTCGTGCAGACCGATGAAGACCGGGTCGAGGCAATGGACCAACGGGTTGTCCACCTGAAAATAGGAAACGTGCTCAATGCCGCGTCGGGCCATGTCCGCCAACATGCCGGTCGTTGCCAGCGCGAGAAGCGATCCGCCGTGGCCATCGGGCGAGAGCGCGACGCGATGCGGCTGATCGAGCAAAATCTTTCCTTGTAGATCGAAGGCAGGCATGACGCCCTGCTGGAAGAAAAGCACAGCCTCCGCCGGCAATCCAAAGAATTCGTTCTCTTCAAAGTAGCAGCGCGTGGCTTCATCATTCGCCGGGCTGGTCATGATGTACCAGGGAATCCGTGCATGGTGACTCTTCCGAGCGGCGAGGATCGACTCAGCGAAAAGTTGAAACAGCGGCTTGTCTTTAACGGGTGAGATTCGGAATGCACCCTTGGGGCCGTCAAAGCCAAGGCGCGTCCCCTGTCCGCCCGCCACGGTCAGAGCGGCAACCTGACCGGCGCTGAGCAGTGAATTGCCACGCTCCTGCGTCGGCGCTGGCACGGCATCGCGCGGCGTGACCTGCGCGGGCTCCAGGTCCGTGGGGATTTCGTTTGCCGATTCGCTACCGGAGGCGAGTCGAACGAGCGAGGGCAGTTCGGCGCAGTTGATTCGCGATAGATCGGCGAGCAACTCCTCTCGCTGCGATTCGCTCAGTTGATCCCAGAATGTGAAAACGTGCCCCTGCCCGACGGCCTCGAAGGCATGTAGCAGATCGGACCGGCTAGGCGAACACGAGTTAGTCATGGCTGAGAGACCGGCGTTGAGGGTTTGAACGGTATCACGTCGATAAACTAGCAGGAGCAGCGAGACTGTCAACGTGACCACGCCCCGTAAGGACATGGCAGATCGGTTTGACCGTGCGATGCCGAGTCGCCGGGGATTTCTGCGCCGCTCGCTTGAAGCAGCGCTGGCTGCCGGCGTGTCCCTGCCCCTGCGGTCTGTCGGGCAGTTGTACGCGGCTTCTCCGGCTAACTCGTCCCGCTGGCAGGCGTCGAAGGTGGTACGCGTGTCTTCCGACCGGGTCATGCCGGTTCGCGTCGTGCATCGTACGATTCTGAAGGATGCAATCTCCGAGGGCATGAAACTGCTCACCGGCAAGGATCGAGTTTCCGACGCATGGCACGCGATGCTGCATCCTCGCGATGTCATTCTGATCAAGTTCAATCAATCTGCCGCGGATCGGATCGGCACCACGGATGCAATCGCGGAGGTGCTGGTCGAATCGCTCACCAGCGCCGGCTGGGCGCCTGAGCAGATCCTGCTCCTTGAGGCCGGCAACCATCCCAGCGAACTGCTCCGTCGCACGCGAAGGCCGGACCTTCGTTGGCAGGGGACGGTCGTGGACTTTGGCGCGAGCGGGCGTGATTCGTTTATCGCGGCGCTCGATCAGGCGACGGCGATCATCAACGTGCCGTTCCTCAAGACGCATCATCTCGCGACGATGACCTCGTGCATGAAGAATCTGTCCCACGGGCTCATCCGTCATCCGGCGCGATTTCATGCCAACGGTTGCGACCCGGCCATCGCCGAAATCGTGAGTTCGGAGGCCATCCGTAGTAAATTGCGATTAAATATCGTTAATGCGCTGCGGGTCATTCTTGGAGGCGGGATAGAGGGCGAAGCTGAGATCGTCGAGACGGCCGGCGCAATTCTACTCGGCGATAATCCCGTGTCCTGCGATGCCGTCGGCTTCGGCCTGTTAAACGAGATTCGCTCGACCCGGGGACTAACTCCGCTGTTAAAAGGTGCAGCTCTTCCTCGGCAACTGCATACGGCAGAGAGACTTGGGCTTGGTACGGCCGATATGGAGCGGATCGAAATTCCGATAGTGCGACTCTAATTTTCCCGCTTCGTGCAGATTTCGGGGCACAAGGAGCAGGCATTACGGGTCACCAGGACTGGGGATGTACCCTTCCGATTTCTGGTAAAAACTGTCAGAAAAAGGCGTCCGGAAATCGTCTGTGAATTGTTCTCTAGCAGCCCGAAAACCCTTTTTTTTGTGTCGTGGACCGGAAGATTATTGACACCTGTCAAAGATATGATACGATATAGTAGGATGATCTGGCGGGGTTTCCCCGGTATGAGTCCGGGCCCGGCTGGAGGATAGTGTGTCCCAAAGAGGAATTGGCACGAGCGCAAGCGTTATCATTCCATAATTATATTTCACGCCCGCGCGGGGGACGAAAATCCCGCGAATCATTCCTTCCGCAAGCGCCAAGAGTTCCGCGAAACACGCCATCCTCAAACGAGTAGCGACAACACGAATCGATGAACGGCCGCTTAGGGTCGTGTGTCGGTGTTGTTGGGTTGCTCGTCATGCCAAAGCAGGAATCCACCGCAGATCGTGACAATTTGAGCTACAACGTCGCCAACGGCTGCTCCACGTTGGAGTTGAAAATTCCGTCGGCGAATGGCAAGGTACGATCCGCAACACTGGCAGACGGATCGCACCGGATCACCGGTTGCCCTTAGAGTGCAGGGCGAAAAACTCGGCCAAGCCCGCTTCATACGACGCGGAGGACCGAGAGGTTTCATACAATACGTGTTTTGTCTTCGCCTCGTCCTGTCATGGGGCACGGTGAAGGGAAAATCGGTACTGCCAGGAAGGAGCAAGAATCGTGAAGAAACGGACGGCATTTACCCTGATTGAGCTACTGGTCGTAATCGCGATCATCGCATTGTTGATCTCGATCCTACTGCCCAGTCTCTCCCGTGCGCGGGAGCTCTCCAAGCGCACCGTCTGCTCGGCCAACCTGCGCGGTATCGGCCAGGCGATGTACATCTACGCGCAGGACGAGCCGGGCGTCTTTCCGGCGATCGCTCAGGTATTCACCGGTCCGGTGACGAACAACGTCGTCTTCTTTCGACCGATGGACCGCACCCTGCTCCCGATCACCACGGGCATCCCGTCGGTGACGGTGGACCTGTGGTCCCTCGTGCGTCAGAACAATACGACGCCCAAGCAGTTCATCTGTCCGAGCACGACCGACCAGCCCGACCCGGCTCAGGACTCGCTCGCGTACTACGACTTCCTGAGCGAAGTCAACTTGAGCTACGCGTACCAGTACCAGCACAGCCCGAATCGACAGATCATCGGCACGAGTTCCGAGCCGATCTTCCCGATCATGGCTGATGCCAATCCCTACATCAAAGGCAAGGTCGCTGACCGATTTGATATCGATCGAACGTCGGTCTTCCGCGGCAACAGCACCAACCACACGAACCGCGAAGGCCAGAACGTCCTCTTCCAGGACTCGCACGTCGAGTTCGCGCGAGGCCCGGACAGCGGTCTTTCCGGTCTGACATCGATCCCGGTTTTCTCCAAGGGCAAGGACAACATCTATACCGTTCACCTCGTTACCAGCGGTGGCGGTGGTGTTGACCCTGGTAACGCCAGTCCGACAAGCACGAGCGTAGCGCTCGGCAGCCGGTCGGATGCCTGTCTGGTTCCGTAGAGAAGGAGTCCTAGCCCCTGCTTTACGGCCGGAGAGCCAGTGCCAAATCCAGGGCGGCAGGTCATACGTGGCCTGCCGCCCTTTCTTATGGTCTGTCTCAATTTAATTTGAACTCGATCTACTGCAGCGCCCGGCAACGCTGAGGCGAGGCGCTACAGTCGCCGAACCCGCATTCGGGCATCCACGGCGATCGCCCCATGGCCCGGCGCCAGGACCTTGACCGGATTCAGATCAAGATCCGAAAGCTCGGGGACCGCCTCGACCAGTGCAGAAACTCGCCTGATTGCCTGGACCAGTGCCGCCCGATCGCCCGGCGGGGAACCTCGGTAGCCATCGAGCAGCGGTACGGACTTGAGCTTGTTGATCATCTCCTCGGCATCTCGATCGCTGACCGGAGTCAATCGAAACGAAACATCCTTGAGCAGTTCAACCTGAACGCCGCCCATGCCGCAGACCAGGAGCGGGCCGAATACTGGATCGGCGGTGACACCGATGAGCATTTCAATACCGCCGTCGATCTGGCGCTGAAGGAGCACGCGGTGAAGGTCATAACCGGCCTTTGCGAGCCGATCTTTCATCTGATCGGCGGCCTGTTGTACCTCCTCAGCGGTCATCAGACCGAGCGCCACGCCCCCGACGTCGCTCTTATGCACGAGGCCCGGCACGACGGCCTTCATGACCAGCGGATAGCACAATCGCTCGGCGACAAAACGCGCGTCCGCCAAAGCGACCTCCTCGGCCTGTGCCATTTCCACGCCGATAGCATGTAGTATTCGGGACACAGCCACCGGTGACAGCCAGCGAGAATCGTCGGACGCCTCCAGCTCGGAAAACACAATCCGGCGGACCTCTTCGACAACGGCGGCATCGAGTGAATCCGAACGGCCGATGGGACGTTTACGCCACTGTCCATAGCGATAGGCCGCGGACAAAGCAATGGCGGCATTCTCCGGGTAGCTGTAGGCCGGAAGGCGACCCCGCGGGCCGGAGCCCAGCATTTCGGGCGTTCCCCGCGTTGATAGAAATACCGTCTGGACCGGCTTGTTGCTCGGGAGCTCGCCTGCGGCTCGGGCAATCCCCGCGGCGACATCTTCCGGCCGCGTCGTCAGCAACGGGGGAATGAAGATAACCACAACGGCGTCAATGTTCGGATCGTCGCCGAGGATACGAATCGTCTTCTCAATCGCTGCGGGGTCATCCGACGCCACGAGGTCAATGGGATTACTCAGACCGGCATGGGCCGGCAGAAACTGGCGGAGCGCCAAGATCGACGCGTCGGAGAGACTCGGCAAAGTCAGGCCGCGTGCTTCACAAGCGTCAGCCAGGAGAATGCCCGGTCCGCCTGCATTGGTGACCACACCGACACGAGGCCCCTGCGGCACGGGCTGCGTAGCAAGGAGCGCGGCGACATCGAACATCTCTTCCAGCGTCTGAGTGCGAATGACGCCGGCTTGTTCGAAGAGTGCGTCGACGGCCACGTCGAGATTGGCCAGTGCGGCGGAGTGGCTGGAGGCCGCACGACTGCCGGCCGCGGATCGACCTGCCTTGACCGCGACAATGGGTTTGCGTCGAACGACTTCGGGGGCGATCCGAGCAAACTTGCGTGGGTTACCAAAGCTCTCCAGGTAAAGCAGCACGACATCGGTGTTGGCATCATCCATCCAGTAGCTCAGCAGGTCGTTTCCGGAAACATCGGCCTTGTTTCCGACGGAGATGAATGACGAGATGCCGAGGTTGAGCCGCTTCACGTTGTCGAGGATCGTCAGGCCCAGGGCGCCGCTTTGCGTAAGGATGGCGATGTTACCTTCCGGCGGCCAGACCGGCGTGAAGGTGACGTTCAGCCGGACTCGGGAGTCGGTGTTGAGCAAACCCATGCAGTTTGGGCCGACCATTCGCACGCCGGCGGCACGCACCTTTTGAAGGATGCGCTGCTCTGCGGTGCGGCCCGCGAGGGAGGCCTCGGCGAAGCCGGCGGTGATGACGACCAATCCTCGTACACCGGCGGTCACGCAATCGTCGACGACTGCCTCCACGACGGCGGCGGGAACGGCGATGACCACGAGATCAACCGGCGATCCCACAGCGCTCACGCTGGGAAATGCCCTGAGACCCTGAACTTCGGCAGCGTTCGGATTGATCGGATAGATTTTCCCGGTAAAGCCGTCGCGAATCAGATTCGCCAGAATGGCTCCGCCGATGGACTCGACCTTTCGCGAAGCACCGACCACAGCCACGGAGGTCGGATTGAGCAGTTCGTGAATACCGACGGCTCGCAGATCGCTGGAAATCGTCTTGTGCGTCATGTTCACTGTGTCGCAGGTGTGACCGTTCTGCCCCCAGGAAAGAATGCCGCATCTATTGCGGACTGCGCGTCGTCGTAGCGTCCGGTACCCCTGTGGGACGGAGAATGCGAGCACAATCTCAATTCTTGGAAGCTCCAGAAACTCGCAGTCCGCGATGAATCATAGTCACAGGTCTGGTAAAAAACAGACGAGCTTCGCGCCGCCTTGCGACAGCGCGAAGCTCGATTACAAACAAAGAAACAATGTCAGGACAGGATGCTCAGCGTTTTGCACACTTGAGGCCGTCGGTGAAGCCAACTGCCCGGTGCACGCGACGCCTTCACAGTCGCAGCTTAGCTCTTGCGGCGTCGAGCGACGAATGCGAGACCCGCAATCAAGAGGGCCAGCGTACCGGGCTCGGGTGTCGGGTACTCTTCAAGAATAAAGCTGTAGTTCGGCTGGATGGGATCCAAGGTCAAGCTGATAACCAGCTCGCCGGCACCGGCACCCGGGAAGAAGGAGGTGTTCGGAAGAACAATGCCACCATCTGCCGAGAGGTCCGTCGCACGATTGGGGTTGCCGAAAAGGTTGCCTGGGTCCGAGTAAACGACATTGGTGAAGGGCGCCATGCTGAAGCCCGAGGAGGCAGCAACATCGAACCATGCCCGATCGCCCCCATGCAGGACCATGTGATAGTCGGTCCAGGGCGTGCCGGTGAGATTCGTGACCGACTCGTCGAGAATGACGATGTTCGGCACGGCATTCGGCGACACCTGGTTAAAGGTGATCGACAGGCCCGGGAAGCTGCCGTCCGGGTTCTGCGGTCGTGTGAAGTCCTTGGCGATTTCGATGGCGAGATAGTTCTCACCGACCTGGTCGACAAGGATGCTCACGAGGGCGTCGTCGGAGACCACGGCCTCCCAGCCGCCACCCAATGCCAATGTGACGTCGGCCTGCGCGACAGCCGGAATGAGAAACAAACTCAAGAGGGCCACGCAGGCGGTAAGGGCTCTAAACGTTTTCATTCTTCCTTCTCCTGACATCTTGCAGTTTGAGGGCAATGTGTTTGCCCCTGTATTGCGAACTCCGAAGTCTCTTACCTCTCCGAATCGTCATCCACCGGCTCGGGGGCGGCAGTTAAACCGATCCCGAGCCGATGGGAGTTGACGATACTAATTACGAATCACGCCGCCGACCTGACCGGGACCCGTTCGTCCCGGGCGGCCCTCGATGTTCGGCGTACAGGCGACGTTGAGGGTGTATGTACCCGAGTCACCGTTGAAGCCGGACACGCGGATGAAGTAGGTCGTTCCGGCTACCACAGGCAACGTTACCTGAGACTCAACACTGCCGGCGCCGCAGGCAGCCGAATCGTCGTTGCAGACGATGTTTGTCGGGACCGTGCAGCTGCTGAAGACCGACAGGGTGGTGTCGAACAGACTGCCGCAGGTGTTGATCGTTGCCGTGCCGGTGCACGTCGCTGTCCAGCAGTGCCAGACATCGCGGAAGTCGTTGAACGCACAACTGGAAAGGTCCGTACCCGTTGAGCCCTCGCTGGAGCCGACAAAGGGCACGCCGGTCTGGACCGGAGTGCAGTTTTCGCACTCGTCGTTCTCCGGCAGACAGATCGTCGGGGTACAGTCAACGCCTACGCCCTTGAAGATGCCGCCTGCGGCTGTGCAATCCGCCTGAGTCAGCGTGATGCACTCGAGACCGAGGCAGCAGGCGCCGGCGCCAACCTGGCCGTCCAGCGTTGGAACTTCCTTCAGAGTGAAGGATGTTCGACTCGACAGCGAGAGATCGACACCGATCTTCAGCGGAGCGATCGGCGGGTTATTCACCTGCCAGGTCGTGCCGTTGGCGATGACGCCGTTGTAAGCCGCGAGGTCCTTCGCCTGGTTGAAGGTGCCTGGATCAAGGAACCTGCTCCAGAACCGGGAGGTGAACGGACCGACGTTGAAGCCGGAGGCCGCTACGTCGAACCATGCCTCGGGGCCGTCGAAGAGGCGCCAGTGGAAGTCAAGCCAATCAGCGCCGGTGTTGTTGTGGATCGTCTCGCCGGCAATCAGGATCATGTTGGCTGTCTGCGTATTGGGGCAGACCTGCACGAAGTCGATCAGAATCGCAGGGATGAGACCGCCGAAACCGGGGCCTTCCTTGAAGTCCTTCTCGATCGCGATGGTGACCATTCGCTGAGACAAATCCACGTCGAGCGTTTCGATCGTGACGTTGTTCGGGTGCGACGTGCTGGCGCACCAGCCGGAGAAGTCTCCGTTGGCGTCGGTCAGCGGCGTCGTGCCCGGAGGACACGAGTCGCACGGCTCCTGGACACAAGGCGACGTTCCGCCGGTATTGAAGTGCAGCGACCAGCTCACGAAGGTGCCGAGGTCGGCTGAGGCATTGTCGCTGACGGTAATCGTCCAGTCACCGGACGCATTCTGTCCGTCGAAGGCAGACAGGGCCTCGTTGGGGATGTAGTTCGGCGGCGAAGTCAGATTGAGCGTGCAGGCACTCTCAATCGCGACTGAGCCCTCGTCGTCGAGGATGATGTTGTTGTAGTTGTCCTCACCACAGCCGAACGGCGTGCCCTGATGGCATGCGCCGGCGGCGCCAGGCCGCTGGATCAGGTTGATCGTGGTGGCACCGTGCGTCAGGGTGACGCAAAGGTCGCCGACCCAGGTGTGGTTGACGGTCAAATCGACGTCCAGGTCCTGAACGTTGAAGTTGTCCGGCACATTGATGGTGCTGCTGACGCCTGCCGGGTTGTTGTCGGGCAGGGCCTGGTTGACCACGGCGTCGTAGACCGTCGTGGATCCACCAACAGGGGCACAATTCGAACCGTCGCCGAGGTAATCACCACCGGCAGCGGCACAGCCGTCCTCTGTCGAGATGAAGCAATCGCCACCCACGCAGCATCCGCCGGAGGGCAGACACTCAATCGACGGGACACACGGCACGCCGTTCTCGCTCAGGATGAGCTCGAAATTGCCCGTCGCACCGCCGAAGCCCTGAACCAGGATGTAGTAGATAGCACCCGGCTGCGAGCACCAGCTGACGGTCGAGTGTAGACCGCTGAACTGACAGGCCGCATCGTCGTTACCTGTGATGCAGGTCAGACTCGTGCAGGTGCCGCAGAAAACATTCAGCTTGGTGTCGTAGCTGGTGTTGGCGCTGCACGTCGTGGCCGTGATGGTGGTTCCCGTACCGAGGACGGTGTACCAGACACCCGGCGCCGTGATCGTCGTGACGCAGGTGAAGGCCGGCGGAACGTCCGGCGTCATGCCGGATGTCGAGCCGAGCGTGCTGGACGGAATGGCCAGGGGGCCAACCGCGTCGCTGCAGAGGTCGCCCGGAGGCGCTGCGGGGCACGGACAGGTCAACTCAAGAGTAATCGGACCGCGACCTGCGTTGTCGAAGGAAGCGACCTGAATGTAATAAGTGTTGCCAACCGTGAGGCCCTGAGCACAGGCCCGCGATCGCAGGCCGTTGCACTCGTCCTCACCGCAAGCCAGCTCGACGAGATTGCCGCAAGTGCCGCTGTAGATCGCGATAAGCGTATCGCTGGCGACGCTGGAGCAGACATCGGCAAGGGCCGACGTGTCTGTGGCGACAAACTTGTACCAGATGGAACCCACGCCGGGGGCAGGACCGCCGAACCGGCAGGAGAAGAACGGATCCGTCGGATCGCCGATGGCCAGGGTGTTGTCACCCTGTACCGTGCTGTTGCAGGAGATTAACTCTGCGTTTTCGCAGTCGTCGTTGTCAGGTCCCGGCGGGCAGTCTTCGCAGGTTGCCGTCGCCGTGTAAGGAGCACCGCAGGCCAGGGTAGAAGTGAACTGCGGAGCGACGAAGAGGTACCATGTACCGGCAGGCAGACAAGCCGCAACCTCGACCGGCTGGCAAGGCGAACCTATGCCGAAGGCGAGGAAGGCCGTCACGCCGGCACAACTGTCGATACCGAAGTTATCGACGATGCCTGCGAGGACGTCGAACTGGCCAACGACGCGCCAGCGGACCTGCGTGGCCTGCGTCAGCACGATCTTGTACCAGTCGGTGTCGCGGCTTGAGCCGTCGAAGGCGGCCGTGCCGCAATAGGTCTGGCCGCAGGCAATGTTGGTGAACACCGGGGGTACGCTGTTGCACCCGCCGTTGACCGTATCAGTGGGAAGTCCGCAATTGGGCTCGTTCTCCGGAATGCCGCCGCTCGGGCACGTGACGACGCACGGCGCACATGGAACCGCCGTGCTGCACGATGTTCCGTTGCTCGACACGGCCAACTCGAAGTTACCGGTGGCGCCGCCGAAGCCCTGGACGAGGATGTAATACGTCGTGCCGGGGCTGGTGCACCACGTCACGGTTGAGAGCAGACCGCCGAACTGGCAGGCCGCGTCGTCATTACCGGTGACGCAGAAGAGCTGCGTACAGGTGCCGCAGTACACGTTGAGCTTGGTGTCGTAGGTGCTGTTGGGGCTGCACGTCGTGGCCGTGTAGGTCGTGCCGTCGCCGACGACGGTGTACCAGACGCCAGGAGCGCTGACCGTAGTTACGCAGGTGAAGGCCGGCGGCGCATCGGGTTCCGCACCGATGGTGCTTCCCTGGACGACAGCCGGAACGTTCAGAGCCACCGCGTTGTCGCAGTTTTCGCCATCAGGAGCTGGCGGACACGGACAAGTCAGTTCCAGCGTGATCGGACCGACGTCCGCGGCGCTGAAGGATGCGACCTGGATATAGTAGGTGTTGCCGACGGTCAGGTTGCTGACGCAAACTCTCGACAGCAATCCGCAAACGTCCTCACTGCAGGCGAGCTGCGTGAAGTTGCCGCATGTGCCGCTATAGACGGCGACCAGGGTATCGGCCTGTGCGCTGTTGCATAGATCGACAAGGGCCGAAGTATCCGTGGCGACGAACTTATACCAGATAGAATTGACGCCCGGGCCGGCTCCGCCGAAGCGGCAGCTGAAGAAGGGATCCGACGGATCCGACAGCGCCAGGGTGTTGTCGCCCTGAGTTGTCGAATTGCAGAGAATCGTCTCTGCGTTTTCGCAATCATCGTTGCCCGGTCCGGGAGGGCAGTCTTCGCAGCTGAGCGTCACCGAATATGCCGCACCGCAATCGAAGGTGCCGGTGAACTGAGGGGCTACAAAGAGGTACCAGGTGCCGGCCGGCAGACAGGCCGAAACCTCGGCCGGAATGCAAGCGCCCGCAGTGGCAAACTGGAGGAAGGACGTCACGCCGGCACAACTGTCGATGCCGAAGTTATTGACAATGCCGATGAGCAGGTCGAACTCGGCGCTACCGCCGAAGGTCACCTGGGTGGCTTGTGTAAGAACGAGCTTGTACCAGTCGGTGTCGCGCGTCGCACCGTCGAAGGCACTCGTTCCGCAGAAGGTTTCACCACAGGCAATCGTCGTGAAGACCGGCGGCACGGAGTTGCAGCCGCCGTTGACCGTATCGGTCGGGAGGCCGCAATTCGGTTCGTTTTCGGGCTGGCCGACCGAAGGACACTCGGCACAGGCGCCGATGCAGCTAATGTTGAGGACGCCGCTACCCGTGGCAGCGTTGAAACCACCGATGCGGATCAAGTACTGCTCACCAGGGGTAACGGTCAGATTTAATGAGGACTGAAGACCGCAGGAGTCGTCGTTGCAGGCGATGGCCGAAGCAGCCGTCGGGCACTGGCAGCCGTCGTAAACCGCGAGCTTAGTGTCGTAGCCGCTGCCGCAGAGACTGATGTTGACGGTGCCGTCGCATTCCGACGTCCAGCAATACCAGATGTCCGCGCCGACGTTTGAATAGCCGAAGAACGAACAAGCGGCCGGCTCGTCCGGACCGTCGGTCGTTGCTCCCGCGGTGTTGAATGCGAGGTTCACATCGCCCGAAAGTGCGATGGCGTTTGCACAATTATCATTTGCAGGGCCACCGCCGCCGCGAGGGCCGGAGGCCGGCTCCGACTGACCCTTCTGAAGCACGCCGCCGTTCTTTGCGGCAGGCGCGCCCGAAGAAGTCGTACCGAGCGTGACCGGGGCGACCGAGATCGTCACCGGCGCGGTCTGCGATTCGGTTGTCGCGCGATTCTCGTCCTGCTTAAGGACGATTTCGCTAGAGACCGACTTAGATCCGACATTCAGTCGGACGGTCACCGACTCGTCGTCCGGCAGG
Source organism: uncultured Planctomycetaceae bacterium (assembly GCA_964385225.1). Lineage (GTDB taxonomy): Bacteria > Planctomycetota > Phycisphaerae > UBA1845 > UTPLA1 > UTPLA1. The sequence continues at coordinate 129,609 of CAYLOE010000010.1, read as the reverse complement.
ATTGCCTCAACGGTCGAAGAGGGCTCGCCAGGCCGCTGAACCACGAGGATCAGCTTGGAGTCCTCGGTGGACACATAGTAGTGTCCATCGGCCGCAGGAGCAGTCTTTACCGATTCGTCGCCGAGACGCAGAGCAAGCGACACATCGCCTGATTCAGCGCCTTCCAAAACGATCTTCACCGATTTCATGACCGGGGCGTCGGCCAGAGCCGTGTTGGCGCCAATGGAGGCGCAAAGTACGGTCAGACAGACCAGAAGTGTCCAACAGGTCGTGGACTTGCTGCGCGGCATAGTCATCTCCCTTTCTTCAACACTGAATTCTTTTCTCGAGGGAAGCTCTAAGGTACCCGGACTTCGAAGCGAGTCGAATGTCTCGCCGCGATGATTCGTCTTGAAGTTCTCGCTAGCTCGAATGAGTTATCGATATCATCAAGATTGCGGGTAGCTTTGAGATGATTCCCTTCCTCCGTTTACTTACGCATCCCTTCCACTGGCTCATCGCGAGGAAACCACCGAAAGTCCGGCAGACCCATACCTCGCACAAACCCGAAGCACCTGCGCACCCGACGGGCACGGCAGACACTTAGGGTCCAGTATCACAAAAATCGTTCACAAAGTCAAGTGAACGAGCGTACTTTTGCTACCTGATTTTATCGTCTCGCGAACAGGGGCAAGTCTGGCCGCGATCAGGATCGAGCATGCTGCAACCCCTTAATCCTGGGGCTGACTAGCCCTCATGCGCGGCATCGTGAATAATTGAATTGGGCAGGAAATTGCATTGACGCAAGCAGCCCACATCGAGTTATACTAACCGAATCGACTTCTGGGGCGAGCCAGAACCGCAGGATTCGATCCAAGATTGTGCCCTGCCGGGGAACTTTTATCGCCGATCGCCTTCTACTACTGTGCTAACTGCCCAAACCACGGACCTCTGCTGCGATCCACCTCTTCGGGATGCGGCCGTGGTCCTTATGACGCATGAGCAGCCGGTATACAGATATCGATGTGCAGTATGATATAAATCAAGTCAAGGAAATAAGATACTGCGATTCACTGAGCGATGTCGTTCAATTGAAAATGCCGGAAACCGCGGAGGTAAGTCATGAAAGCTCAACGTTTTAGCGTAATGTCAGGATTGATCGCGATCGGCTGGATGACCATTGTATCGGCTGCCGCCTTGGCCGGTCCGGACGTCATCGTCTCCACGATCGGGGCCGGCGTAAACAAATACGGCTCGGTGGGCAACATCACCAGCTATGCGGTTACCACGGTCTCCTGCAACATCGGCACCAATCAGGCGATCTGGATTCAAGGTAATAATCAGCATCCGGTCATCGCGCAGAATCTCTATCGATACAAAGTGGTGGACGGCGCCGGCCGCATGGAGATGGTCGGCATGGCCTGGCTGAAGCACGGCTTCTGTGCCGCCGACGCGCCAGGACCGAATTGCGGCACCTGCCAGAACGCCGGCACCTGCGACTGGCTGGGCCTGGGATGCACCGACACCTACGGAGCCAGCTTGAACGGCAGCCAGGGGAATTTGGGGCCGCGTTCGGACGTGAATCCCTGGACGGGTGCTTTCAGCTACCCCTTCCCCACGCAGGGCCAGAGCGGCAATGTCATCTACAAGCGCCTCCAAGTGAATAACGACGACCTCGACCCGGCGCTCAATCCCGGCGCGGCATTTCTTTGCGAGGTTCAATACATCTGCACCGACGAACTGCCCAGCGAGCGATACAACAACGTTTCCTGGCGACCGATGACGGTCGGATCTTTTGCGAGCGGCGGTTGGAACATCTCGTTCACCGGCGCTACCGTGCCCCAGCAATCGGCCCTCCAGGCATGGCCGAACTACGAGAGCGGCGTCACGCTGGTGAACATTGATGTCCCCAACGATGGCCGAATGATTCTCGGCTTCAAGGTGACGGAGACTGTGCCCGGGAGTCTCTGGCACTACGAATACGCTCTGTACAACATGAACTCCGACCGCGGGGCGCAGCTTGTGAATGTGCCCGCCAGCATGACTTCCGTGATTTCGAACTTGGGTTTTCACGACGTGGACTATCACAGCGGCGAGCCCTATTCCAATACAGACTGGGCCTCGGCGGTCAACGACGACGGCGTGACATGGCTCACCCAGAGCCACGCATCCAACCCCAACGCAAACGCGATACGCTGGGGCTCGACGTATAACTTCCGCTTTGACTGCGATCGCCCGCCCTACCCCGGTACGATCAAGATCGGGCTGTTCAAGCCCGGCTCGCCCGCAAATCAAAATGTCGCGGCGCTGGTTCCCAACCCCTGCGATTGCCCGGGCGACCTGACTGCCGGCGGTACGATCGACGGACACGATATTTCCGAGATGGTCAAAATGATCCTTGGACAGACCACCGCCAGCCCATGCGCTGATCTTGCATCGCCCTACCAGGTGCAACCGACCCTTGCCGACGCAGATGCACTGGTCGACTTGTTGCTGAACGATCCGATTTGCCCGTAATGGGTTTCGCCCGGTAGGAGATGCGGTCAACCGCTCAGGGTGAGTCGTCTTCGAAGAGGTGTCGCCCCATCGGACGAAAAGACATCGTTGCGCCCACGCCGGGCAGGTTCTTCGCGGCGCGCTCGAAGTTGGTCGCCATCTGCTCGGTTTCGCCCAATTCGACGGTCAGATCTTCAGCTGCCTTCTGGATGTGGTTCACGAGATCATCCAACAGACGGCCGACGAGTTCATCCGGCTTCGGGTGGAGCGCGCCGATCTGATCAAAGAGCCGCTCCACCATCTCCATGTCAGAGCCGCCCAACGCGATCTGTGAGCACGTCGCCGCCGCGCCGACGATCTGTGACAGCTGACTCGGCACACTTTCCGCATCGTCGGACTTGCCACGGTGGTGCAGACGCACGGCTTCGATCAAATGGGCGTCGAGTTTCCAATCTTCCAATACAGCCGCGGCGACTTCCGAGTGTGTAATCCCGACGATTCGGAGTTCGATCGCTTCGATGTCAGCGCTCAGGCACCCGGACATCTGTCCCAGCACGTCCTGATAGACATCCGGCACACCGTACGCCAGGAGGCCGATGCCGACATCGACGAGCAGACCGGCCGTGGAGGCGTCATCCAACTCAGCCGGCAGAAGTTCGCGCGCGAGCTGCCTAGCGGCCACGCTTGTCGCCAGCGCCGCCTGCCAATACGAATGAGGATGAAAACCGGGCGGGCAGGCCTTGCCCATTCCGCTGACGATGTGATCGTTGATGGCCACGGTGCGCACGCGTTTGAGCCCCAGCCGAACACAGGCATCTTTGACGGAGGAGGTTACCTTGGCGCCCGCGAACAAGGCGCTGTTGGCCTGCCGTAGTAGTTCGACTGTCAGGGCGCTGTCACGCTGGATCAGTTCGGCGACGGTGCTAAAGTTGCAACTGGGATCGCGCGTCAGCGAAAGAATCTTCGAGACGACCTGCGAAGGGGCAGGGACTCTCGGAGTCTGGCGGATGATCTTCAGGATCCGATCGGGCGCAAGCATCGGTGCGTTTTGATTCATGATCTTGATCCCGACCGTGAAAATTCCGATCGACCGGCCCACGGTCCGAGCGGATCAGTCCTGTTCGCGTGATCTTGCCAGGTACAGGCGAATATCGGGCTGGTCCGGCTTGAGGCGAAGCGAATGCACTGCAACCCTTGTTTCGCAGTGGGTTTCGTGGCGCACGAAGAGCCGAGAAGCGGCCGTGATGGAATCCTGCATGGTCATCCGGCAAAGATATCGGGTAGATGACAGGATTAGTTCATTACACGGCGCAAACGTCGGAGAGCGATAACAAGAGAGAGTGGGCAGGGCTTGGTGGTCGGTTGAGGGGCAGCACGTCGGACAGAAATCGGGAGCGATGCTTATTATGCAACGCCGGTGGGGCTTGGCGCGGACTCCTGGAGCGCCGGCGCTGGAGTTGCGGGCACCGGGGAAAACTCAGCCCCTTCGTGTGTGCGTTCACGCAGGTCGCGTCCGAATATCATGCGCCCCAGTTGCGTGCGGGCGCCCATGAAGAGCGACAACATCGCCGGAACGACAATGAGCGTGAAGATGGTGGAGACTATCAAACCGCCGAGTACAACGGCCCCGAGACCGCGATAGAGTTCGGCGCCGGCGCCGGGCCGGAGAACAAGCGGAAGCTGTCCGAAGAAGGTCGTCAGCACGGTCATCATGATCGGCCGGACGCGAGTGCGCACGGCTTCGCGAATGGCTTCGTCGCGATTCATGCCGTAGCTCATGAAATTCAGCGACTGGTGAACGATGAGAATACCGTTGTTGACGACGATGCCGAGAAGGATGACAAAGCCGAGGATGGTCAGCATATCGAGCTGCTGAATGGAGGCCGTAGGATCGGCCCATGTCCACGCATTGATAATGGCCAGGCCGAGAAAGCCGCCGACGACGGCGAAGGGCACAGTGAAGATAATCACGAAGGGATACGCGAAGGACTCAAAAAGTCCGGCCATCAGGAGAAACACGACCAGGAAGGAAAGCGCGAGCAGCCACTTGAGCGAGTCCCAGGTGCTGCGCAGTTTGTCCGCGTTTCCGGCGAGGCCGACGATCACATCCGGCGAAATCTTCTGTTTCATCGGCCCGTAACCCTCGGCGCGCATCGGACCGACGATGTCATTTTCGATTGTGTCGATGACCTCCGGCAGCGAGAGACCTTCGGGCGGACGAATGGTCAGCTTCACCGCGCGCTGGGTCTCGATGTGGCTGATCTGCTGGGGAGCGGTCGTGTTCACGATTCGGCAGACGGATGAAAGCGGCACGATCTGGCCGATCGGCGTGAAGATCGGCACATTGGCGATCTGCTCCGTGGTATTGCGGCCCGTCGCAGGATCCTCGGTGCCGGCAAACTTGATGGCCAGATCGACCGACTTGCCCGATTCGCGGTACTGACCGACGACGCGCCCGTCGCCGCAGGCGCGGACGATCGAGCCGATCTCGGCAACGGTGAGGCCGACGTCGCCGGCACGGATTCGGTCGGGAACGATCTGGTCCTCGCGGCGGTCGAGCATGAAGTTACTCGGCTGGGCCTCAGGCCGCTGACCGAATCGCTGCATGCAGGCCATCATGATGTTCTGCGCCCCTTCCACCACGCGGTCGAGGTAGTCCCCACGAATTTCGATTTCGACCGAGTTGCCTGAACCGACGCGGAAGATCGAGGTCTGGAAGAAAATGGCAAAGGCATCCGGGACGGCGAAACCGGTGGAGTTGAGCACTTTCTCCAGCGGACGCACCACTTGCGGGTCCTTGCTCGAGCATCCCATGAAGACGCCGCCGCCGAAGGCAACAAAGAAGAAGTTATCAATCGGCGGAGGCGGCACGCGCCATTCCTTCATTTCGCGCTGCAACTCGAGGATTCGTTGTCGGGCCTTCTGCCGATCCGCGCGAGGACGCTTCGAGTCGGAGGCCTCATCGCGCGCCGCTGCGAGCTTCTGCTCGATGCCGGGTATCACCACGCGCTCGACCATCCCGGACCAGTCTTCGATCAGTTTTGCGTACTCCGGCGAGCCGAGTTCCGCCTCCCAGAACTGACGAATGCCGACACGGCCCTGCGCGGGATCACCTTCCTCGAGCTGTTGGCCGATTCGGGCGAACTCGTTCACGTTGTAGCCGGGCGGCGTCACCAGAAAGCCGAAGATGAGATTCTGATTTCCCGCCGGGAGGTAGCTTGGTTCAGGTGCGATTTTCCAGCTGAGTAGCACCGAGCCAAAGGTCAGCACCAGAATGACCGCCACACGACGAAGCACGGTTTGGTTCACCCAGGCGACGAACAACGCAACCGTATCGGCCACGCGGCCGGTCTGGCCCTCCATGACCTTCGGCCTGCCGAGGATGCGTGACGCAAGCGGCGGAATCACCGTTACGGATACCAGCAGGGAGAGACCGACGGCCCCGCTGATGGCGATGGCGATGTCGCGGAAGAGCTGCCCCGCTTCCTCCTGCACAAAAATAATCGGCAGGAATACGATCACTGTAGTCAACGAGTTCGCAAGTACGGCTCCCCAGACTTCGGACGCGCCATCAGCGGCGGCCTGCCAGCGGCCCTTGCCCATCTCGCGATGGCGGAAGATGTTTTCCAGCACGACGATCGCGTTATCCACAACCATGCCCACTGCGAAAGCCAGGCCCGCGAGCATGACGACGTTGATGTTTCGTCCGGCCATCGGAATGATGAGAAACGTGCCGATCACGGAGATCGGAATGGCCACCGCCACGACCGACGTCCCGCTCACGCTTCGCAGAAAGATCATCAGGATCGCAACGGCCAGCGCACCGCCGAAAAAGATGTTGTCTCGAACCAGCCGGATGGCTGACGTGATGTACTGCGTCTCGTCGTAGACCTGCGTCAGTTCCAGCTTGAGATTTCGGTGCGCGAGAATCTCCGCGTTGACCCGTTCGATGGCCGCGCGGAGTCCTTCCATGACTTCGATGACATTGCTGCCTGTTTCGCGATAAGCCGGAAGCGCCAGCACTTCCTTGCCCAGACTTCGAACGAAGCCATATCGCCGCTTGTACGTATCCACAATCTCGGCAATGTGTCCGACGCGAATCGGCCCGCCGGGGCCTACGCGAATGACCGTGTCGCGGATGTCTTCGAGCGTGGTGAACTGACCCATCGTGCGAATGACGATGTCGCGCTTGCCCTGTGCGCTATTGCCCGCGGATACGTTGGTATTCTGACTGACCAGCGCCGTTTGCAATTCGGTGAAAGTCACGCCGGCCTGCGCCAGCTTTTGTGCATCCACGACGACCTGAATCTCGCGCTCGCGACCGCCGAAGATGCGAATCGACGAGATACCCTTGACGCGCTCGAGCATCGGCTTGACGTCTTCATCGACGAACGTAAACAACGCAGGCACGTCGAGGTCCGGCCGATCGCTCGACAGAATCATCCACGCGATGGCCTCTTCGCCGAAGGGTCGGCCGCTCTCCACGGTGGGGTTATCGAATTCGTTCAGCGGGATTTGATACTTCACCCGGCGCAGGGCGTCTGAGACGTCCTGCTTGGCGACGTCCTGATTGGTGCCGACTTCAAACTCAAGGGTGATCGAGCCGCTGCCCTGATCCGAGGTGCTCGTCATCTTTCGCAGGTTGCTGACGCCTTTGAGCACCTCTTCCTGCGGATCGACAATCTCCCGCTCGACTTCCTCCGGGCTGGCGCCCTCCCAGGTCGTCGTCACCGACACCACGGGCTCATCGAGATTCGGCGTGAGCTGCACCGGCACGCGAATCGGTGACGGCATGATCGACGGGGGCGTGATCGTCAGCAGGCCAAAAAGCACCAGCAGGATCACGCAGACCGCGACCTTGACGGGGTTTTGAATGAAAGTCTCGACAAGCCGCATCGGAAGCAGTGGTTCGTAGTCAGTGGTTGGTGTAGGTAATCAGTAAATCACTTGACGGCATTGGGAATCGTCTCGCACATGGGCTTCACCGCGGCGCTGCCATTTGGCAGCCGACCGCATCAGCCCGCCTCGCCGTCTTGTGTTTGAACATCTCGACGCTTCGCCTTTTCAACATCTTGACTGTTGGCTTTTTCAATATTGTGAAGCTTCAACGGCTCGTTGCTTTCCAGCTCCGGCGCATCGCCCGGTACGATGACCACCGGCGACGGGCCGAACATGTACTCGTTTCCGCGCACCACCACGCGGTCACCCTCCGACAGCCCGGCGGCTTCCACCGCGACCTTGTCCGCGATCTCCGCGATGACCCTCACCGCAAGGGGCATCGCCATTTGTCCGCTCTCGGAGGCGTGAACCACGTAGATCGACTGCGTACCACCGCGCAGCACGACCGCATCCTTCGGGATGACGAGCCGTGACGCTTTCTTCCCGGACGGCACGGCCGCGCTGGCGAACATGCCAGCTCGAAGCCGCCCATCGGGATTCGGCAGGTCAATCTCAACCGGGAATGTGCGCGCGCGATCGTCACCACTCGAAATAACTCGGCTCACCTTCGCCGGGTAGTCCTCGCCTGTCGCAGCCACCGACACCAGGGCGTCGTCCCCGATGTTGCAGTGGTCGATCGCCGCCTCGGGTACGTTTACGCGGACGCGGACCCGCGACAACTCGAGCATCTCCACGATCTCTCCACCGGGATCAACCCACGCCCCGACTTCCGTTCGCTTGGCGATCACGTCACCGTCAAAAGGCGCCAGGATTCGCGTTCGTTCAAGATTGTCCGCCATCCTTGTTACCACGGCCTCGTGCGCCGTCAGGGCGTGTTCGGCCTGCAAAGTTCGCACCACGGCCGCTCGGTAGTCGGCGTCGGCATCTCGGTATTCCTTCTCCGTGGAGCGTTCCAGCTTCCACAAGCTTGCAATCCGTTGTGCCTCGAATTGCGCCTTGTCTTCGAGGGCCTTCTGCTCTGCAAGCGCCGCCGCGAGTTCGTCTCGTCGCGCCCGGGCTTCTGCGAGCGCGGCCTCATGGGACACATCGCGCAGCTTGCAGAGTAACCGCCCCTTCTGGACGAAGTCCCCTTCTTCCACCGGCAGCTCCGCCACAAGTCCCGCCACATCGGCCGCCACGACCGTGCGCAGCCAGGGACGGATCGTCCCTACGACCCGGATGGTCGGCTCGACTTCCGCCATCATTGCTTCAGCTACGGCGACCTTGGACGGACCCATCTGTGCGAACGCGGGACGGACCGCGCAGAGCGCGAGCGCCAAAGCAAAAGCAACGGGAACTTGACGAGTTGCAATAATGAAAGGAGCCCTCAACGACTTTCCTGGCGAGCGATAACGCATGGTCTATGATATGTGTTACCGGCCTTCGCGGCAACGCAAGGTGGCACGGTATTCGACCTCCGTGGCACTCGGAATCCCGATCAAACGCCGCCAACCCACGCTTACACCGAAGTATTCGGACCCTCTGGAACCGGCCTCTCATCGGCGAACCGGCCGGATATACTATTAAGTGTCGGCGAGGGATTCCCAATCCGTATCGACCGACACGACGACCCGTAGGCCGGCTTACCGGGGCAGGATTATTGCATGTCCGAGTCGCGCGAAGATTTCCCCATCTTGCCGCCCCGCGCCGAGACCCAGGCGCTGGATGCGGATTCCATCGCGCGCACCAAGCCCTTTTACCCGGGACTGCCTACCGGCACCGGCATCGGCAAATATCGCATCCTCGAGCGCATCCGCACCTATCACAACGCCGTGGCCTACAAAGCCCGAGACCTGATGCTCGATCGCCTGGTCGCCGTCAAGCAGATGTCGCCCGATCTGATTGACAGCCCCATCGCCTGCGGCAACTTTCGCCGCGAGGCACAGCTGCTCGCCCGCATTCCCAAGGATTCGCGCTACATCCTCAACATCCACGAACTCATCGAAGACGAGATGGGCCTCTTTATCGTAGAGGAGTATGTGCCGGGCCACTGGCTCGAATCTCTCATCTTCAAACGCCAGGTGGACTTCCGCACCGCCTACAAGCTGCTCAAGACAGCGGCCATGGGGCTGCGCACCTTGCATGCGAACATGATCGTTCACCGCGACATCCATCCCGGCAACATGATGGTCTCCAAGAGCGGCAACGTGAAGATCGCCAATCTGTCCTCCGCGGCGCACGAGGGCGATCTCAGCCCCCCGCCGGTCATCACGCCGCAATACGCCGCTCCCGAGTTGCTGCTCGAAAAGCGATACGACAACCGCGTGGATATTTACGGCCTCGGAAGGGTTATCTACGAGGTCTGCGTCGGACGCCCGGCGATCGAGCGCCATTTCGCGGACATCTTCGAGAGCCCGTTTCCGGTCGGTCGGTGGATCGAATGGCAGACGGATTACTCGGAAAACCTGCCGGATGCTTGCGAAATGAATCCGCTCGTTCCGCCTCAGCTATCCGCCATCTTGCGACGAATGACGGCCAAGAGTCTGGACCTGCGTTACACCTCGATGGATGAAGTCCTGGATGCGATTTCAGGATTCTTCACGAAACAGGCCGGCTCGACCGCCGCGACTCCGCCCTTCGTCGCGCCCGATGAACCCTCTTCCACGAGCGGCCGACATCGATCGGCGCGCTACCTGCCCGCGCAATTGGATTATCCCGCGTCGCACGGTCCAACCGGCGGCCCCACCGGCGAGCCGGTTCGTCGTCCGACGTCGACGCATACGGTGCGATCCGTACACCAGCCCTACGCTGAGCCTTCTCGATGGGATTGGGCCGCTGAGCGCGGAGGCGATGCCTACTCAACCCCAGAACCCTCACGCCGCACGGCCCAGCGCCGCGGCCGCCGGGCAGCTACGGCCTTCGCGCCGCCTCGACCCCAGCCGGTCGCGCTGGTTCCCGCGCTTCCGAGGGTACGAGAGGTTCACAAAAAACGCTCGCCGCGCATTCTTGTCTGGACGCTCTCGTTCCTGATGATCCTGACACTGGGCGGCGCCGGCGCCGCGGCGGTCTGGTACTTCCAGTACGGCCCTGGCACGGTTAACCCGATCGAGGCGCTCATCCAACAGGGCATTCAGGAATATGAGCGAGGCCAGATCAGTCTCGCGCAAAGCCATTTTGAGGAAGCACAGCGAGTCGAAACGACCGTTCGCGACGCCGCCGTCTGGCGTGAACGATGCAAGTTCTGGCTCGAACTGACCGCTGCGCAAATTGCTTTGGAAAACGGCCACTTTGACACCGTCGCCGCGCTCCTGCGCGACGCAAGTAAGCGCGGCGTCAACCCGGCCAAGGTGGATGAGTTGCAGCAGAAGGCATGGCTCAAGCGCGACGCGCAACGGCTCGCCGCGGAAGGCCTTGAGCACCTCGCCGAAGGCAATCTCATCGCCGTCGAGGCACGGCTCGATGAATACGCCGAAAAAGCCGCCGCCGTCGGAATGGACCCTACCAGTCTTAAGGACAGTCTCAACCTGACACGCAAGGAGATGAAGTATCAGGACTACCTCAAGCAGGCCAGGGAAGCACTGCATCGCGGCGAACTGCTCGAAGCGATTACCGCCTGCGAGCGGGCGGAAAACCTACAGATCACCAGCGCCACGCGCGAGCTGCGCAATTCCATCACCAATGCACAGTCTCGCAAACAATGGGTCGATAAGGGTGACCAGGCCATGATCGACCGTGATTTTGCCGAGGCCGAACGCTGTTATATCCGAGCGATTCAAATCACGCCGGGTGTCGAGTTGGAGCGCAAGGCGCGACTGGCCAAGGCCTATGTGCTCCTGCTGGAGGCCGAGGAATTCATCAAGTCCGGCGAATTGCTTGAAGCGGAGAAGAAGCTCAAGAGCTCACTCTGGAATTCACCGACGCCTGACGCCCAGGCGAGGTACTTGAATCTGTCGCCGGTCTTCGATGCCGCTCGAGTCGTACGCAGCGCGGAACGTGAAGTCGAAGCCGGAAGATTCAAGGAAGCCGTCGAGCTTTATCAGAAGGCGATCCCCCGCCTCATGCCGCCGGCCGATTCGATGGCGAAGGTGAAGCTCCTCGATGCCCAGCGCAGTTTGCTCATCAGCGAGGGGGACGCCGCCGTGGAAGCAGGAGACATAACGGCAGCGCTCAAGGCCTACGATGAGGCGCAGAAGCTCCGCCGCGGCAAGGACATCGACCAGCGGCTGTCAAAATACCGGCCGCAGGACAACGGCCCGTCTCAATAACCCGTCGAGGCCGAGCCAATCGGCCAATCGTCCCCGCCCGATGCCCACTGCCCTGCGGCAAGCCCTGCCATGCCCCGAACTATACACGTCGCCCCCTCCCTCGAAAAAAATCGCGATAAAAAATGAACTATTTCGCCCGCGACCGTCACTAGTAGGATGAACGGCGATGGATACGCGACTGGCAACCCTGGAGCAGCTCTACCGCCGGACCGGGCCGCGTATCCTGCGGTTCCTGATGCGGAATCTTTCGGATGCCGCCGACGCCGATGAGCTCTTGCAGGAGACGTTCGTGGTGGCCGCGCGAGAATTCGAAACGCTGGCATCCGCTCGAAGTCACGAAGCATGGCTCATCGGCATCGCACGGAACTTGTTGCGTTCGTATCGCCGGCGCGTTTTGTTTCGACGCATGAAGCCGCTCGGGCAGGAGCCGGCGGCGCGCGAAGCGGGCGAGATCGACTCGCGTCTTCAAGGTATGAGGGAAGCGATCGACCGACTCCCGGAAGGCCAGCGTGAAGTACTGCAACTTCGACTGGTCGATGATCTGAGCTATGCCGAGATCGCGGAAGCATTGGATATTCCGATCGGCACGGTACGGTCACGCATTCACAGCGCCGTCGCCGCACTGCGAAGCTGGGCCACGGCCGCTCAATCGCGACCACGTTCCCGCCAGGCCGTTCACTTCGGCGAAAGCGGTGCAAACACGCGACGGCCGACCTGAAGGAGGCAACCATGGACCGCACGACGCTCGAACAACTGCTGATTGACCGCAGTCTGGGGGAACTGACTCCGGAAGTCGTTGCATTGCTCGATGCCTACCTGACGGCAAACCCAAGTGACGCCGCGACGGCACAGGACATGGATGCGATGATCGAGCGGGCCCGGATCGCCATGCAGCGACCTGCGATTCCGACCGAAGCGGCACTACCACCCTTTCCGTCGGCGCGACTGGCTCGCACGCTGGATACGCCGCGTGGCTCGTCCATGCTGCTCCGGCTTCGACCTGTTGCCATGGCTGCCGCCATTGTGCTGGCATTCTTCCTCGGCACACGAACTTCGAATACCCCCACCGACGCGACGCTGCAACCTGCTCAGGTGGCCCTGGCAGAACATTCCGCATGCGACGTCGATTCGTCGTCTTTCTGGTCTGTCGACAAGTATGTAGCCGCTCGTGCAGAGCGACCGGCCGAAACAAAGAAAACCCTTGCATGGACCACGCCGCTCGCGTGGCCTCGATTGGGAGACGTTCAATGATGTGCTTAACGAGAATCGCCCTCGCCTCGATCGCCACAGCCGCCCTATTCGGTTGTCTGCCGGAAGAACGCATCGTCTGGTCGCCGGACGGCAAGCGAGCCGCCGTCGCCACGCCGAACGGCCTGTACTTCATCGATCCGACGGGCAAAGTGTTGCCACCGCGACTGACCGAAACGCCGGTGCGCTGCGACTGGTTTGCTGACGGTCGCCGCCTGGCGGTGATTCATACCACGAAGGCCGCGAACTGGGGGCAGATCGCGGAGCTGTTCGACGCCGGACAAACCAGCGAGGTCAAGCGACAGGCCCGAATCCTGCGCGACCGCATCCTTGCGTACGAATCCAAAGACGGAAAGCTCGATAAGTTTGATCTGGACCCGACGCGGCAGATGACGCCCGAGATTCAGATCGGTGCATTGATCTACATGCGCGATCATGACGCCGAAGGCCTGCGCGAAAAGATCGGCGACGAGTGGACGGCGATCGAGGAGATGGAGAACGCCATCTGGACGCTACAGGTCTTCAAGCTGGACGACGACGCGCTGAAGCCCGACAAGGTGCTTACACGATCGCTTGCCGAACTTCGTCGGCCGCTCATCTGTCCGAAGGGCAAGAACATCGCCTATCTCAAGACCGGCTCTGCCGAGAGCGATTCCGCGATGTCGCTCCACGTAATCCCGGCCGGCGGCGGCCGGGTCTGTCACGTCGCCGACAACGTCGCCATCGACTATGACTGGAGCCCCGACGGTGCGTCCCTCGCCTTCATTCGAAGCGCCGTACCGCCGGATCAGGGCCAGGACAATATCCACCTCGGCTCGCTCAGCACCGCGACGGTGACGGCCGCTGACGGGCGCTTGCTCGCAGAGCCGGTCGCTCGTGAAGACCGCGTGGGCGTGCTCTTCAACGGCGCGCTGGGGGTTCGCTGGCTCCGCGACGGTCGTCTGCTTTTCTCATCGGTCGAAGTCTCGCTGCCGGCCACCAGCCGCGACATGCCGCAGGAGTGGACGCTCTTCGTGCTTGACCCGCGCATGCCGGCGAGTGTCATGCGCATCCTGGGCCGAGACTTCGTCGAGCCGCGCGACATGGCGCTGCCGCTGTTTACGCTCAGCCCGGATGAAACGCGCGTGCTGATCCCCGGCACACAGGGTCGCCTGAGTATGTACGAATTTGCATCAGGCAGCACCGTGCAGTTGGTCGATCCTGACATGGCGAAGGACAAGACGCCCTGTCTGCCGAGCTGGCGCAACGCCGACGAGATCACCTACGCAGCGGCGAACAAGGTGTATCTCTGGAAAGCAGGAAAGACCGTCTGCCTCAGCGAGGCATGGACGAAAGAAATGCGCGAGGGCTGGTTAACGGACAAGCAATGAGTACATCCGCGGAGGATGCCTCGGATCATTCCAGTAATTGCCGGCGCAGGTCGAAGGGGAAGGCGTTGACGCAGTAGCCGTAGTGATGGCCGAGGGCGTTGATGAAGAAATACAGCCCGCGCGGGCCGTGGAGATTACCCATCTCCACTTCGAGGATGAGGCGTTCGTATCGCGCACTCTCGCCGTCAGGCGTATAGACGAGCAGCGCGTTCTCCATCTTCTCGGCGAGTCGGCCGGTGATATAAACCCGGCCGGATTGACTCACCAGACCGCGGTCGGCGTCGATGAGCGGTGGCAACTGACGGACAAACTGTGGCGAATCTCCGCTGACCTCATAAACGCGGCAGCGCCGGCCTTCACGATCGGTCACACAGAGATGCCCGTTCGAATAGCCCAGGGCATGCGGCCCGCGAAACGGAAAGTCGGCATCAAGCAGGCCGAGGTATCGCGCTGAAGCGTCAAAGATCTGCACGCGGTCGTTGCCGTAGTCGGCAACGTAGATGCGCCCTGCAGCGTCCACGGCCACGTCCCACGGCGCGTAGAACTCACCTTCCTTGTCGCTGGCAAAGCCCGGCCAGTCGTCGCGATGCGGCACGAGTTCGGTCAACTCGCCGCGATCGTCATAGAACGCCAGCACATGGTTGACCGGGTCGGTCATGACGAGGCGATGGTCGGAATTGATCGCGATACCGGCGAAGTTCGGGCGATACCCGGGGAAGCGCAGGTTGCGCACACCGTAGGGGTGCGTTCCGATTTCACCGTCCCAGCGAAGAAGCTGAATGGGACCGTCGCCGATGAGCGTCATGACCGCGTAATCGCGATGGATGGCCAGCTTGACCGCGTCTTTGCCGTAGGCCAGGTAACCCGGTGCGGCGAGATGGCTTTCGCGTCCCTCTTTGTCCACGGCGGCGACGGAGTAAAACGTATCGCCGGAGTAAGCCGCGGCGGTGTGCGGTGTATCCCAGTACGAACAGTCATGCCGAAGCCACCATCCCTCGGGCAATTTGCGATGGATGCCCACAAGCTCCCACGGCGCGATCTCTTCGCCGCCCAGACTCTCGCGGCGATACACGCGAAACTCATCGACCCGGCGAATGGTAAAGCCAGGCGGTGATGTCCAGGTGATAAAGACCGGCGGCTGCGGCGCGGCGCGATCCTCGGAATGGGTCGCCGTGGTGATCGGCGCAGGCGGCGCGCCGGGCAAGGCGAACCGTGTCTGCAGGTGAACGACATACTCCTCGCGCGCACCCTGCAGGTAGGCCGTCAGGCAATCGTGCAGGCGCAGGAAGTGGTACGATTCCGCTCCCTCCGTCGTAAGCTGCAAGAGCAGGAGTCCGTTGCCGCCGTCGGGTGCGATGCGTCCGAAGGGATTGGGACGCAATTCATAGCCCAGTGGTGAGCGATGCTCCGGTGCATCCTGATCGAGCAGTGTGAGCCGGCCGAGTGAATCCGTCGGCGCGGAATAGAGCGGGTCGCCAGGCGCGACGCCGACGACGAAGCCCGCGTACTCGCCTTCGCCTTGCAATTGAAAGACGTCAACCTGCACGTTTTCCATCGGCTGGCCGTTCGCGGCGTGGACGACGATCGTGATCTTCGACGGCAGTTGATACAGGTATTCGCCCTGCAAGCCACGCGGGCGACCGGCAACCCGATTCAAATAGGCCGCCTCGGGCTCGGTCAGTCGAAAGCCGCCGGGCGTGTGCATCAGCGTCCGCGGCCAGGGGAAGAGGTGCTGACGATTCACATATAGCCGGCGAGTGTCGGTTGCAAGGCATTGTTCGGGCCGCGTGTCGGTTCGAGCCAGGTCGACCAGGCCAAGCTGAAGGCAGAGGTCCTTGAGCATGGGCCAGTCCACCTTGAGACCCCTCGCGCCGTGGGTGTCGTCCTCGCCTGGAAGGCCGAAGATGACAACGGCTGCGTATTCCGCGAGGCCGTCGGACTTCCCATCGCGCCGCAGCAGCGTCTGCCAACGGGCACGTTCATCAGGATCATGGGGGTCGTCCACGATAAGGATGCGGTCACAGCGAACGCGCTCGCGGATGCCCTCGGGCTCGGAATGAAACGCCGACCGGCGAAAAAGCGCGTTCAGGCAGCGCAACTGATACTGGAGCCAGTCCTCAAAACAATAGGAGTCCACGATGTTTCGGGATTCGGCGAAGCGATCGTAAAACTCGCGGGCGACGACGGCCGTCACGCCGAGGGCGCGGATCGGCTCCTCGAAGGTGTTATTCCACTGGTTGACTTCCAGCGTGTTGCCCTGCGATTGCAACTCGATGCGAAGCGTCTTTGCCGTCGGTTCCCACGGCCAGTTCACTTCCACCGCCATGCGGCCGCGCGGTGAAATCGGCTCGATCGGGGTGTTGGAGATTTCCGCGCCGTCGATCGACACGCGGCAAAGCGTCGAAGCCGACATCTTCGACCCGGCGTTCAGGATGTGAATGCGGAAGGTCAGCTTCGAACCGGCCGCGGGGCCGCGACCGATCGAATCCGCATCGACGGCAAGCTGCTGAACGCCGTCCTGCATGACCACGTTTCCGTGCCAGTGCGCATCGCGCGGCAGGCGTTCGACATAGGCCACGGTGAGATCGGACAGCGGCGGCATTTCGCGATGGCGATGGAACCGGCGAAAATCAATCCGCGAGACATGGCCGGCGTCGAGCACATTTGGGCGTCCGTCTCGTCCAACAACCAGTACCTGATCGGCCCATTCCATTGCTTTGCCGAGCTGCATGGTTCCGTCGGCAAGGGTGACAAGGTCCATGAACTCCAGTCGGCCGTGCTCGAATCGATAGTTGAACAGCCCATCGGCTGTTCCGGCGGGCTCGACCGGCAGCACCCGCGGTATCGCATCGTGCGACGAGTCGGCAGCGGCAGCCGCAGTCAGAAGTAGATGGAGCCCAAGTACGACGGCGAAACTCTTAATCGTGCGGTTCATAATCGAAGATTGTCCGGCAAACGGCCCCGAGGATCAAATCTTCATTAGGCGTGCTTGAGGGCGGCGACCAGTTTGCTCTGCATCACCTTGTCCTCGCCCGGTTCATAGGCGCCGGCGTTCCATCGAAATCCGAGGCGATCCTCCGCCGTACGCGGGATGAGATGGAAGTGGACATGAAAGACGGCCTGACCGCTGGATTCGCCGGTATTTTGCAGGAGGTTGAGACCGGTCGCGCCGGAAACGCTTAACACGGCCCGCGCGAGCAAGGGAAGATGCGCGGTCAGCCGAGTGAGCACATCGGAGGGCACATCGAGCAGGTTTTCGTAATGCTGTCTGGGGATGAGGAGCGTATGGCCGGGGGCCAGGGGCGAAATATCGAGGAACGCCACGGCGTCCGGCGATTCAAATACCTTGAGCGCGGGTATCGCGCCGGAGGCAATCCTGCAGAAGATGCAATTAGCGGAACTCACCGCCGCACCTCGCGGTGTGGATTGAATGCGAGCTTACTCGCTTTTTTCCTCGCTGCCCGCATCACCACCAGCGGCGTCCGTCGCCTTGGGCTCGGCCTTCGTCGCGGCCTTGCCGCCTGCGGGCGACTTCTTGCGGGAGGCCTTGCCTTCGAGGTAACGCACACGGTCCGCGGCCTTGCGGCGGCGCGGCATAGCGGACTTGCGGGCCGCACCGGCTGTTGGCTCCTCTTCGCCGACAAGTTGAAGGATAGCGAGGTCGCTGTTGTCACCGATGCGGTGCTTGGCGAGGCGGATGATTCGCGTGTAGCCGCCGGGTCGATCCTTGTAGCGAGGGGCGATGTCCGTGAAGAGCCGATGGACGACCGACTTGGCAACAAAGGTGAACTTCTTCTTGTTGTAGCTCGCAGGGACCTGGCCGGTGCGATGCCGACGACCTGAACGATTCGTGAGCACGCGGGCCTGCTGTGCCGAGGGCATGGCGTCGTATCGTTCCTGTTCGTCCTTGGACAACGCCGCGCGATCGCCGAGCAAGGCGATGACGCGCTGGCGGGCCTGAAGCGTGCCCTTGCGTGCGAGGGTGATGAGCCGCTCGACAAAGGGGCGAACGTCCTTGGCCTTGATCAGCGTCGTCTCAATCTGGCCGTATTGAAAGAGACTCTGGGCCAAATTGCGCCGCATCGCCTTGTGATGGGCCGAGGTTCTTGAAAGATGTCGTCCTGCTACTCGATGTCTCATGGCTTCTTACCTTTGTACGTAGCTGTCAGCCGATGGAATGAAGCCGGTGGATCGCAATCCGTCTGCTTCGACACCCATCGGTCGAGATTCTATTGTAATCCCGACTACATCGGGTTGCCCGGCGTCGCATCGGCGGACGGCGCGGCAGTCGGCGGCGGGGCATAGGGACTCGGACCGGACATCCCGGCGACGCCGCTGCTGACCGGCGCGCTGCCGAATTCACCCTCACCGCCCATCTGATGATACTCGGATGCCTCCTCGCCTTCACCGTCATCGTCGTCGTCATCACCCAGATCGAGGGGCTCGGCGCCCGGGTCGGTGCGAAGGGAAAGGCCGTGATCGGCGAGCTTGCGCTTGACCTCGCGGAGCGACGTCTTGCCGAAGCTTCGCAGCTTGAGCAACTCGGCCTCTTCCTTCTGGACGAGTTCGCCGATCGTCATGATGCTTGCCGAGACGAGGCAGTTGCTCGCTCGAACGGACAAGTCGAGGAAGGATACCGGCTGAGCCAACAGCGACGGATCCGCCGCGACGCCACCGGCGCCGCCGGCCATGGAATCCTGATCGCTGCCGTGAACGGCCAGGGCACTGCCCAACTCGAAATGCTGTACGAAAGCGTTGAGGTGTTTGCGAAGGATCTTCGCGGCCTCAACCAGGGCCATGTCAGGCGTGACCGTGCCGTTCGTCCAGATTTCCATGACGAGTCGGTCGTAGTTCGTGCGCTGACCGACACGTGTGTCTTCCACGTGGTAACGGACGCGCGAGACGGGGGAATAGACCGAATCCACGGGGATGATGCCGATGATCTGATCCTCTCCCTCGATCTTGTGATCGTCAGCCGTGGCATAACCGCGGCCGAGGCCGACGGTCATTTCCATCTCGAAGGTCGTATCGTCGGTCAGGGTGCAGAGGAGCTGGTCCTTGTTGACGATTTCGATGGCCGCATCGCACTCGATTCGATCGGCGCGAATCTCGGTCATCTTGCCGCGCTCGCCCTTGACGCTGACACGCATCGTCTTGGGCATGTCGGACGCCATGCGGACGATGAGCGACTTGATGTTCAGGATGACGACGGTGACGTCTTCCAGGACACCGGGCAACGAGGTGAACTCATGGCCGGCGCCCTTGATCTTCACATGGGTGACCGCGGCGCCCTCCAGACTGGAGAGAAGGATGCGGCGCAGGCTGTTGCCCACCGTCGTCCCGAAACCTCTTTCAAACGGCTCGACGATGAACTTGCCGTACGTCGGCGTGCCGGCCGTCTCGTCCCGAAGGACGCGCGTCGGCAATTCCAAACCTCGCCACCTAATTCGCATCGCACTAACCTCCCAGGGTAAGGACGACCAACCGCGGGACGCCCGGCCGATCTCATTCCGTTGCGCCGTTTGCACGTCCGCCTCGTGCGAAAGGGCGTCACTCCGATTTTCTTGTGCCAGGATCATCGACTACAGAACTCAATGACGAGCTGCTCCTCGACCGGGATCTGAACGTCGTCCCGGGACGGCAGCGCTTCCACGATGGCTTCGAGCTTGGCCACATCCAGCTTGAGCCACGGCTGAATGGCACGGCTCGCATCCGCGTCGACAAAGGAGCGAATGAGCTTCTGGCTTCGCTCGCGCTTGTGAACGCAAATCCGATCA
The DNA here is from genome assembly GCA_964385225.1 of uncultured Planctomycetaceae bacterium. Classification (GTDB taxonomy): domain Bacteria; phylum Planctomycetota; class Phycisphaerae; order UBA1845; family UTPLA1; genus UTPLA1. The sequence goes on along the minus strand of CAYLOE010000010.1, from coordinate 109,596 downwards.
CCCACCTTGATCAGGTAGCCGGGCTTGTTGAGCGGCTGCCCGTTGACGGTGAAGTGCTTATGGCCGATGGCGATTCGCGCCGCCTTTCGAGACGGTGCGAAACCCAGCTTGCAGACGACGTTGTCGAGCCGCCGCTCCAGGAGGCCCAGCAGCGCCGTACCGGTGTTCTCCGCGCTGTGCTGTGCACGGTCGAAATACCGGCGGAACTGCTTGTCCCACAGGCCGTAGTAACGCTTGACCTTCTGCGTTTCGCGCAGGCGCTTGCCGTATTCGCTGGCCGTACCTCGACGGAAGGCCCGCCCGGCGCCGGGGGGCGCGTTTCGCGAGGGCTTTTCCATCGGGCACTTGGCGCTTTCGCAGCGGGAGCCCTTGAGCATCAGCTTGATGCCTTCACGGCGACACATTCGACAGACTGGACCGAGATTCCTACCCATATCGTTCTTGTAACCTCTCGCTTAGACCCGGCGCTTTCGCGCGGGACGACAACCGTTGTGCGGCAGGGGCGTCACGTCTTCGATCGACACGATTCGAAGCCCGCCGGATTGCAGACCTGAGATTGCCGACTCGCGGCCGCTGCCGGGGCCCTTCACACGAACTTCGATTTCACTGATCCCGAACTTTCGCGCGGTGCCCGCGGCCGACTCGCCGGCACGCTGGGCGGCGAAGGGCGTGCTCTTGCGGGTACCCTTGAAGCCCACCGTTCCGGCCGACTGCCAGCACAGCGTCTCGCCGTTCAGGTCGGTGATGGTGATCATCGTATTGTTGAACGTGGCGCGTACATGGGCGATGCCCTTGGCCACGTTTCGACGCGTCTTTTTCTTGCCTGTTGCCTTTGCCACTGCGATACCTGTCTCCCTCTGGGCCCGCCATGGGGGCCGACTGAACAACTAGCTGCGAAGCTCTTTCACGCCCTTCTTGCCGGCGACCGTCTTCTTGGGTCCCTTGCGTGTGCGTGCGTTCGTACGCGTGCGCTGGCCACGCACCGGAAGGCCGCGGCGATGACGCAGGCCGCGGTAGCACTGAATATCCTTCAGTCGGGCGATGTCCTGCGCCACTTTGCGCCGAAGCTGACCTTCGACGACGAAGTTGCGGTCCACGATCGACGCGATCCGGCTGATTTCGTCTTCCGTCAGGTTCTTGGCACGGACGTTCTCGTCAATGCCGGCTTCCTTCAGGATGTCCTTGCTGTGGCTCGGACCAATCCCGTAGATGTACTGAAGCGCGATGATGATCCGCTTCTCATTTGGAATATCCACACCCGCAATACGTGGCATCTGTCAATCTCCCGAGCTGCTCGTTAACCCTGACGCTGCTTATGGCGCGGATTCGTCTTGCAAATCACGCGCACAACGCCCTTGCGCTTGATCAGCTTGCAGTTCTCACATATTCGTCGCACGCTGCTGCGCACCTTCATGATGACTCACTCCCTCGTCCTGCGACCGGCGGCCGCGTAACGGCACGAAGACCGCACCGGGCACTATCGCCCGTCGGTCAGAACATCCACACCGGTCGGCGTAATCGCCACGGTGTGCTCGTAATGCGCCGACCAGCTCCCGTCTTTCGTGACCTGGGGCCAGCCGGTCCAGTCGCCGGCTTTCACATCGCGCCGGCCGGCGTTGACCATCGGCTCGACCGCAATCACCAGGCCCGGCTCCAGCCGGAAATCGCCCTTGCGGCTCTTGCGATCGGCATAATTCGGCACTTTCGGCTCTTCGTGCATCTGTTGACCGATGCCGTGGCCGACAAACTCCCGCACCACGGAGAAGCCGGCGCTTTCGACAAGGTCCTGGATCTCCGCGGCCACTTCACTCCACAAACGCCCCGGCTTCATCTCGGCCAGAGCCAGGTCGAGCGATTCACTGGTCACATCCAGCAGCCGCTGCGTCTCCGGATCAACTCGGCCGACGGGCAGCGTTGCCGCCGCATCACCGCAATAACCTCGCAACCGCACGCCGCAGTCGATGCTGATGATGTCGCCTTCCTTCAAAACGCGATCGCCAGGTATTCCGTGGACGACCTCATCGTTCACGCTGGCACAAATCGCCGACGGAAACGGAAACTTCGTATTCTGCGTGCGCACGCCCTTGAAGAGCGCCACACCGCCCGCCGCGATGATCAACTCGTCGGCGACGCGACCGAGTTCACCCGTCGTGATGCCCGGGCGAACCAACTCCCGCATGGCCTGATGGACCGAGTAAACCACTCGACCCGCGGCGCGCATCAGCTCGATCTCGCGCGGACTCTTGAGCACCGCATTTCGCAAACCGCCGGCACGAGAGCCCGTCATCACATTCGACTCTCTCATGATTCCCGGCAGATCCTTTCGATGGATGCCGTCACTTCATCCACGCTCCCGCCGGCATCGACCGATTTCAAGACGCCCTGGGTAGTGTAATACGCCACCAGCGGCTTGGTCTCGGCGTGGTAGGTCTTCAATCGCTGACCGACCACTTCGGGCTCATCATCCTTCCGCCGGGTCAGGGCCGTGCCACAGTCGTCGCACACACCTGCCTGCTTCGGCGGCGAGAACATTTCGTGATAGATCTTCCCATCCGTGGGACAGGACCAACGACCCGTCAGTCTCCGGGTCACGTCCGCGTCGTCCACCACCATGTTGACGACAATCTTGATTCTAGTCCCGCGAGAGGCCAGCCGCTCATCAAGCCCCTCGGCCTGAGCCAGCGTCCGCGGGAAACCGTCCAGCAGGAAGCCGCCTGCGGCCTCCGATCGGGCGATGTGATCCATCATCATCGCGAGGATCAAGTCATCCGGCACCAGGGCGCCGCGATCCATAAAATCCTGTGCCTTGCGGCCCAGTTCGGTCTGTGCCTTTCGCTCGGCTCGCAGGATATCGCCGCTGGATAGATGCAGCAGCCCGAGTGATCCGGAGATACGGGCCGCCTGCGTACCCTTGCCCGCGCCGGGCGGACCCAGCAGAACGACATTCACGCATAGGCCCCCTTGATCCGCGACCCGCCGCTTTCACCAAGGAAGCCGCCGTAGTTTCGCATGACCAGGTTCGCCTCGATCCGCTGCACGAGGTCCAGACCGACGCTGACGACGATCAGCAGACCGGTGCCGCCGAGGAACGAGGAGACATTCATCGGTATATCCATGGTTGCCGCGATGACCTGCGGTATCAGCGCGATCGCCGCGAGGAAACCGGCGCCGACGTAGGTAATGCGCGTCATGACGGTTTCAAGATAGTCAGCGGTGCGCTTGCCGGGACGAAGGCCGGGAATGAAGCTGCCGTAGTCGCGCAGGTTGTTGGCCATTTCTTTCGGCTGGAACTGCACGGTCGTCCAGAAGTAAGCGAAGAAGTAAACGAGAATGACGAAGGAGATTGCGTAGAGGAAGCTCGAACGATTGAACTCCGTCGCGATCATGCGCAGGAAGCCCGACTCAGGGAACAGATTCGCAAACCAGTCGAGAATCAGACTGGGGAAGATCATCAAACTGCTGGCGAAGATGATGGGCATGACGCCGCCGTGATTGACTCGCAGAGGCAGGTAGTGCCGCTGGCCGCCCCAGACACGTCGACCGCGGGTCTGCTTGGCCTGCTGAATCGGGATTCGCCTTTGACCCTGGGTAATCAGGATGGAGCCGGCGACCACACCGACAAAGGCCAGCAGAAGGAAGACGATCTTCGCGGGGCCCATCTGGGCATCGCCGCTGACGTCGATGCTTGCATTCTGGGCGACCCAGATCACGGCGTTCGGCATCTGAGCGACAATGCCGGCCATAATGATCAAGCTGATGCCGTTACCGATGCCGTACTCGTCGATCTGCTCGCCGAGCCACATGAGGAAGACGGTGCCGGCGGTCATGGTGGACAGTCCGATCAGCCAGAAGGACATCGTCGGCCAGAAGTTGGACTGGAAGTTACTGTAGTCGCTGTAGACTAGACCGGAGGCCTGAATGTACTTCAGCCAGAAGGCGGCCTGAAGGACGCAGATGCCCACGGTCGCGTAGCGCGTATACTCCTGAATCTTCTTGCGGCCCGCCTCGCCCTCCTGTTTGAGCTTTTCCAGGGTGGGGATCACGGTGCCGAGAAGCTGAAAAATAATCGACGCGGAAATGTAGGGCATGATGCCGAGGCCGAAGATCGTGCTTTGCTGGAGGTTTCCGCCGGTGAACATGGCGAACGCTTCCGTAAGCTGCTGGATGCCGCCGCCGGCCGCGTCTCCGCTCATGGCGTCGAAGTGGGCCGTCAGCGCCTGTTGATCCACACCCGGCAGCGGCACATAGAAGCCGATCCGGTAAATGGCCAGCATGCCCAGCGTGAACAGAATCTTGTTCCGCAGGTCGGGGACCTTGAAGATGTTTAGAAAGGCCTTGAGCATCGCGTCCTTACGATCCGGTTAAAACTTGCTGCACATCGGGCGACGACCTTCGCCGCGCGACGTGTCTCCAACTGTAGTCATTCCGACTGAGCCGGCGACTCGGCGCCGCCCGCGGACTCTTCCTGTTTCTTCGATTTCTTTTCGGGCTTCGCCGGCTTCTCGCCCTTGGCGGCCTTGTCGCCCTTGCCGGCCTTCTTGCCCTTGACGCCTTCGTCGGCATCGTCAGTCTTTGGCAGCTTGCCGGTGATCGGGCCTCGCTTGATGAATTTCTTCTTGGGCTGCGGGCCTAACCGCTTCACGGTGCCGCCGCCGGCTTCGATCTTTGCGGCGGCCGTCTTGCTGAAACGCTCGGCTTCGACGGTCAGCTTTTTCTTCAGCTCGCCGTCGCCGAGAATCTTGACGGGTTCCTTACGGTCGCGAATCAGACCGGCCTCCTCGAGGGATGCCGCGGTGACGTGGCCGCCGTCTTCGTATCGCGCATCGAGATCGTTCAGATTGACGACCTGGTATTCCGTGCGAAAGTGGTAGTTGTTGAAGCCGACTTTCGGCAGGCGGCGAAACAACGGAAAGACACCGCCCTCAGACAAGAGGCCTCGCGCCTTGGGTCCGCCGCTGCGGGAGCCCTGGCCTTTGTGGCCGCGACTGGACGTCTTGCCGTGGCCGCTGCCGTGGCCGCGACCGACGCGCTTGCGCTTCGGCTTGGCGCCGGCCCGGGTGGTGATCGTGGTGATGTTCATCGCGTCCTCGGTCCTTCCTAGCTTGCCCGCGCCAGACTTACGCCGCGCAGGCGTTCAACCACTGCACGGTCGCGCAGTTGCTCAAGGGCATCGAACGTCGCTTTGACGAGATTCTTCGGGCTTGTCGAGCCGTAGACCTTCGTCAGACAATCCTTCAGGCCGACCAGCTCGAGAACAGCGCGTACGCTGCTGCCGGCGATGACGCCTGTGCCTTCGCTCGCGGGAATCAGCTTGACCATGCTCGATCCGAACTTCCCACGCACTTCGTGCGGGATGGTCGAACCGTAGACCGACATCGACCGCAGACTTCGGATGGCCTGCTTGCGTCCCTTCTCCACGGCGGAGGGAACTTCGTTGGCCTTGCCGTAGCCAAGTCCCACTCGGCCGCGACGATCGCCCACGACGACCAGCGCGCCGAAGGAAAAGCGTCGGCCGCCTTTGACTACCTTGGAACAACGGTAGACCTTGACGACGTTGTCGTCATACGACGGGCCTTCCGATGGTTCCCTGCTATGTTGTTGTCGAGCCATCTCGTTCACTCACTCATCATTGCTGAATGCCATCGTGCTTCGCGAGCCGACGGGCCGCAACCGACACTACGCGGTCGATACGTCAAAACTCCAATCCGGTCTGCCTCGCCGCCTCGGCCAGGGCCTTGATCCGACCGTGGTACATACGACCGTTGCGGTCGAAGGCCACTTTGCGGATGCCGTGCATGCGGGCCTGCTCGGCAAGATGCCGACCGACGATCGCCGCAGCTTCGCTGTTGCCGCCGTTCTTGATCTGGCCGACCAGCGACTTGGTGCTCGTCCCCGCGGCGCACACGGTGCGGCCCGTGGTATCGTCCACCAATTGGGCGTTGATGTTCTTGTGGCTTCGGAAGACCGTCAGGCGCGGACGTTCGGGCGTGCCGAAGACTCGCTTGCGTACCCGGTACTTCCGCCGGACCAACCTTACTTTTTTCTGTTCGCGTGCGTTCATTGTTGTCAGTCAACCGCCAAAGAATAAATACAAGAATGAATCATCCACCGCCGCCCGCACCGGCGAAGGCCTTGCCTGCCTTGCGGCGAATCTGCTCGCCGGCATAACGTACGCCCTTGCCCTTGTAGGGCTCCGGAGGCCGAGCGTCCTTGATCGACCGGGCGAATTGCCCGATGACCTGCTTGTCGATTCCGCTGATGGTCAGCTTGGCGGGCGTTTCGTCGCCCTTGGTCTGCGGGACCTCGATGTTGACCTTGACGCCTGCGGGAATCAGCAGCTTGACCTGGTGGGAATAGCCCACGGTGAGGTCGAGCGTCTTGCCGGAAACTGCACAGCCGTAACCGGTGCCGTAGATTTCGAGCTTTCGTTCGTAGCCGTCGGAAACGCCGACGACCATGTTGTTGATCAAGGCGCGGGTCGTGCCGTGCATCGTTCGAAATTCGCGAGAATCACCGGCGCGCTTCACGACGACTTCCTTGCCCTGCTCAACGGCGACGGAAACGCCGGCAGGGTGCGACCACGAGAGCGAACCCTTCGGGCCAGTCACGGTCACCTGGGGACCCTTGACCTCGACCTTCACGCCGGAGGGCAGGGAAATCGGTTTCTTGCCAATGCGAGACATCGTTTCGTTACCTGTCGAGCTTCTGACTGAGCGAGGCGAACCATCGAGGGCAGCGCCACGCGATTAAAGTTCCTAGTACGCGGTACAGACCAACTCGCCGCCGACGCGCTGCTGCCTGCATTTGCGGTCGCTCATGACACCGTGGCTCGTCGACACGATGGCGATACCCAGACCGTTGAGTACCCGCGGAATCTTCTCCACGGGAACGTAGCGTCGGCAGCCGGCTTTACTTTCACGCCGCAGACTGCGAAGCACCTGTTCGCCACGAGGACCGTACTTGAGCGTAACCCGCAAGACGTCGCACGGCTTGCCTTCGATCCGCTCGACTTCGGCGATGAAGCCCTCCTCCTTCAAGACCTGGCACACGGCCAACTTGAAATTGCTGTAGGGCGCCGTCACCTGTTTCGAGCGGTTATGCAGCCCGTTACGGATGCGGGTCAGCAGATCGGCGATCGGATCAGTCCACATTCTCTCTTGGCCTCTACTCTCTTAACGCTTACTTGCCTGATTTCCCTGTTGCGTCGCGGCAGGCGGATCGCACTACCAGCTCGCCTTTCGTACGCCGGGAATCTTGCCCTCAAGGGCCATCTGCCGGAAACACAACCGGCACAAACGAAACTTCTTATACACGGCGCGGCTGCGGCCGCAGACCTGGCATCGGGTGTAACCCCGAACTTTGAACTTCGGCGTTGCCGCCGCCTTGATAATCCAGCACTTTCTCGCCATGTTGCTCTGTCACTCTCGTAGCGGGCCGACGCGCCTTCGCGCGAGGCCGGCTCAGGATTCCTTCTCGTCCTTCCGAAACGGCAGACCCATCAGCGTCAGCATCCGGCGGCTCTCGCCGTCATTACGGGCCGACGTCACCATGGTGATGTGCATGCCCTGCTGAAACTCGACCTTGTCAGCGTCCACTTCGGGAAAGACCGTCTGCTCGGTCAGTCCCATGTTATAGTTGCCGCGGCCGTCAAAACTGTTGGGATTCAGGCCGCGAAAGTCGCGAATACGCGGTACGGCGACGCTGATCAAACGATCAAGGAACTCGTACATTCGCGCGCCGCGAAGCGTCACTTTCAGTCCGATCTGCTGGCCCTCGCGCAGCTTGAAGTTGGACACGCTCTTGCGAGCGCGACAGACAATCGGCTTCTGGCCGACAATCAAGGTCAACTCCTTCAGCGCCGCGTCGAGCCGCTTCTTCTCGGCGGTCGCCCGACCGATGCCCATCGAGATCACGACCTTCTCGATCTTCGGAATCGAGAGGCGATTCGACCGGCCCAGTTCCTTCTGCAGGGCGGGCAGCACTTCCGTCTTATATTTTTCCATCAAACGGGCCATATCTCACCCGCGGCGACTTATCGCGCCGCCGCGCTCTTCCATCGACTTACGATGCCTTGGTGGTCTTGACGTCCTCGAGCACCGTGCCTTTGGTCGTCACTCGACGCTTACTGACCAACTTGCCGCCTTTGTCGCGATCCGATTCGAAGCGTACCCGGCTGCCGCGACCGGTCTTCGGATCGACGGCCAGGACATTCGACAGATGGATTGGCGCCTCTTTTCGGATTCGTCCGCCCTGCGGGTTGGTCCGGCTCGGGCGCAGGTGGCGGTAGACCAGGTTGACCCCTTCGACCAACACCCGCTGCTTGTCAGGGTCGACACGCAGAACCTTGCCCTGCTCGCCGCGGTGGTCTCCCGCGATCACTTCGACCCGGTCGCCTTTTCGAATCTTCGCTGCCATGTTCACTTTCCAGAGCCGCCGACGGACTGCCTCAGGGCGGTTATCTCAGACCACTTCGCTCGCGAGCGAGACGATTTTCATGAATCCCTTGTCACGCAACTCACGGGCCACGGCGCCGAAGATACGCGTCCCCTTCGGGTTTCGCTCTTCGTCGATGATGACGGCCGCGTTGCTGTCGAAGCGGACGTAGCTGCCGTCGGGCCGGCGAACCGGCGACTTCGTTCGCACGACGACGCACTTGACCTTACGTCGCGTACTTCGTTCCTTGCGACTGTTGCCCTGCATGTAGTCGCTGTTGGGCAGGGCCTTCTTCACGGAGCAGACGACGATGTCGCCGACCGAAGCCGTTCGTCGTTTGAAACCTTGCCGGGGCGTCGAACCGCCCAGGACACGGATCACCAGGGCGCGCTTCGCGCCGGTGTTGTCCGTGATGTCCACGATGCTCTCCGCCTGTATCATGACGCCTGCTCCCTGTATTCCTCAAACTATCCCTGCACGCCGCGACGCACGATCCGGGACAGCCGCCATGACTTCGTCTTGCTGATCGGTCGACACTCGACGATCTCCACGACGTCTCCGACGCGGGCTTCGTTCTTTTCATCGTGGACGTGCAGAATGCTGCGACGTCGCTGGAACTTGCCGTACTTCTCGTGCTTGACGAGACGGTCAATGCGAACCTTGATCGTCTTGTCGCGCTTGTCGGTGTCCACCACCGCGATGCGGGCGCGCCGGGCGCGTCGCTTATCGAGGGCTTGAGCGGTCTGTTCTTGCGTCATCTTCTATGCGTCCTGTCCGACCTTACCGGGCCGCGCGAGCAGCCGTGCCCGCGGACTCCATGTGGTACTGCTTTTGCTCGATGTACTTCTCGCCGCGTTCGTTCATGACGGTGAAGATTCGAGCGATGTCTTTCTGGGTCTTGCTGAGCTGGGAGGGGTCTTCCAGTTTCTCGGTGACCCGCTGGCTGCGAAGATCGAACAGGTGGCGGCGCAGGCGGTCCAGTTCCGCGTGCAGCTCTTCGGTCTTCAACTCTCGAATCTCGGTTATCTTCATCGCCGTATCTCTACTCACACTCGAGGGCCGACTTCGGCTCCAAACTCGCTTACAGACCCGAACGCCGTTTCACGAAGCGGCATCGGTAAGGCATTTTGTGAGCCACGCGGGCCAATGCCTGGCGGGCCACGTCCTCCGGCACACCGCCGATCTCAAACAAAACCGTTCCGGGCTTGACGACGGCGACCCAGTAATCCGGCTCGCCCTTGCCTTTACCCATGCGCGTTTCAAGCGGCTTGCTCGACACGCTCTTGTGCGGAAAGATGCGGATGAACACGCGACCCTGCCGCTGAAGAAAGTGGGACGCACACATGCGGCCCGCTTCGATCTGCCGACCGGAGATCCAACCCGGCTGCAGAACCTGCAGGCCGTATTCTCCGTAGGCGACCGTGTTGCCGCGCGTCGCATTCCCGCGAATCTTACCTCGCTGGTGCTTGCGAAATTTCACTCGTGCCGGCATCAGCGCCATCTGAACAACTCCTCCGCTACCGCTTTAACCATGCTGCCTGGGCCCACGCGGACGCCGACTCGTCGGCTCGGCGTTGGCGGCGGCTTCTTCGATGCTTGCCATGTCCCGATAGCTGCCGCGATGCAACCAGACGCGAACGCCAATGGCGCCATACGTCGTGAAGCTCTGGGCGTAGCCATAATCCACCCAGGCCTGCAAGGTCTGAAGCGGGATCGACCCCAGCTTCTGGGTCTCCATGCGGGACATCTCCGCCCCGCCGAGCCGACCCTTGCAGATGATCTTGATGCCCTTGGCGCCGGCGGCGATGGATGAATCGCAGTGCATCTTCATCAGGCGGCGGAAGCTGCCGCGCTTCTTGAGCTGCTCGGCGATATCCAAAGCGATCAGTTGAGCATTCAGATCAGGGTTCTTGATCTCCTTGATGCTCACGCTCACTTTGCGGTCGATCAGGTCTTCGAGGGCTTCGCGGAGCTTATCCACCTCGGCGCCCTTGGGGCCGATGACCATGCCGGGGCGGGCCGTGGCGACAACCACCTTGACCTCATTACGTGTTCGCTCGATCTCCACAGCGGCGCATCCGGCGTAGGGCGCCGTGCGATTCAGCTTCTGATCGATCAATTTGCGAATCTTGAAGTCCTCGATCAGGAACTCCGCGTAGGCCGCCTTTGGCGCGTACCAGCGCGAACGCCAGTCCTCGGTGATGCCGATGCGAAACCCGGTTGGATGCGTCTTTTGTCCCATACCCGCTTACTTCCTTGGTCCTTCGCCCACCGTGACAACGATGTGGCTCGTTCGCTTGTGGATCGGATGCGCCCGACCGCGATCCTTCGGCTGAAAGCGCTTGATGATCGGCCCCGGATCGACGCGGGCCTCGTGAACAAACAGGGTGCGAACATTGGCCTCCTGTTCGTCAGCGTCGGCCATCGCGGCGCGAAGCACCTTGTCGATGAGAACGCTCGCACGCTTCCGCGTAAACTTGAGCAGCTCCAGCGCTTCATCCACGTGCCGGTCGGCAATCAGTTGCGTCACCAGCCGCGCCTTGCGCGGGCTGATTCGGGCGTATCGATGTTTGGATGTCCACTTCGCCATTGCAGTACCAGTTCGCCTTAACTACTTCTTGTCCGGTTCGGCCTTCTTAACGCCGCTGTGGCCTCGCCAGGTTCGCGTCGGCGAAAACTCGCCGAGCTTGTGGCCGACCATGTCCTCGGTCACAAAGACCTTCTTGAAGATCTTGCCGTTGTGAACGTCGAAGGTGCGACCGACGAACTCCGGCGGAATCGTGCACCGCCGGGCCCATGTCTTGATGGGCTCATGGCTGCCGACGTCGATCGCCTTCATGACCTTCTCGTACAGTCGCGGATCGACGTACGGTCCCTTCTTTAAGCTGCGTCCCATCGTTGTCTCGTCCCGATCGTCGAATCGATCAAACCACTACGCCACACGCGAATTACTTCCGCCGCGGCAACGATACTTGTCCATAACGCCTGCTCTTGCGTCGGCGAAGAATCCGGCGGTTGGAGTTCTTCCGCGGATTTCGTGTCCGACCGCCTTTGGCCAGCTTGCCCGTCGGGCTGCACGGATGGCGACCGCCGCCGCTGCGACCCTCGCCGCCGCCGAGCGGGTGGGCCACGGGGTTCTGTGCCGTTCCGCGAACATGCGGACGACGGCCCAGATAGCGTTTCCGGCCGGCTTTGCCGAGGATAATGTTCTTGTGCTCAACGTTACCAACCTGGCCGATCGTCGCACGGCAGTCCGTGCGGATCTGTCGCATTTCGCCGGAGGGCAACACCACCGTCGCCCATAAGGCCTCGCGGGCCACGAGTCGCGCGGCGCCACCGGCCGTGCGGACGAGCTTGCCGCCCTGACCGGCGGTCATCTCGATATTATGTATGTCCATCCCCACCGGGATGTCCTTGAGCTGCATCGAACAACCGACCTGGGGCTCGGCCGTCGGACCGCTCATCACGCGCTCACCGGCCTTCAGACCGTTGGGAGCGAGAATGTATCGCAGTTCGCCATCTTCGTACTTCAGCAGAGCGATGAAGCAGTTGCGATTCGGGTCGTATTCAATGGCCTCGACCGTGGCCATCACGCCGTCCTTGTTTCGCTTGAAGTCGATGATTCGATAGAGGCGCTTGTGACCGCCGCCGCGAAACCGGGAGGTCGTGAAACCCTGGTTGTTCCGGCCGCCGGTCTTGGGCATCGGCCGCGTCAACGACTTGACCGGCCGACGGTTCTTGTCCGTCAGTTCGGCGAAGTCGTTCACGCTGGACTGCCGTCGCCCAGCCGTCGTCTTCTTGTGAATCTTTACTCCCATATCGGGCTATCCTGCAATCGTCGCCTCATGGGCGATCGGTTCCTCGTTAGAACAGGTCAATGTGGAACTCAGGTTCGAGGACCACCACCGCCTTCTTCCATTGTCGCGTCAGTCCGAACTTGAAGCGGTATCGACGCCGCTTGCCTTTGCGCGTGCTTGTGCGGACATCCTGCACCTTGACGCCGTAGATCTTTTCGATGGCGTCGCGGATCTCGATCTTGTTCGCCTGAGGATGCACCTCGAAGCTGTAAGCGCCGCCTCGGCCGGCCCGCGTTCGCGTCGCCGCGTGCGAACTCTTGCTCTGGTGCGTGCCTTTCTCCGTCACCAGCGGCCTGCGGATAATGTGGTAGATATCCATCGCCTCACCTAGTCCTTCGCCGCAAGCAGCCGACCGGCATGCTCGGGGTTCTTCGTGAAGGCCTCGAAGGCCTCGGCCGTAAACACCAGCCGCCGGGCACGCAACACGTCATAGGCATTCAATTCCCACACGGCCTTGATGCCGAATTTCGGAATGTTCCGGCCGGAGAGAAACAGGTTCGAATCCATCTCCGTAACCGCCAGCAGCGCCCCGCTGTCGTTCTTGGTCGCCCGCAGGATGCCGACGAGTTCTTTCGTCTTGGGGCCGGCCATCTTCAGGCCCTTGAGGATGATGGCCTCGCCGCTTTCGGCCTTGGCCAGAATCGCCGAGTTTCGAGCCAGCCGCCGCATGTTCTTGGGCAGCTTCTTCGAGTAATCGCGCGGGACCTTCGCAAAGGCGTGGCCCCCGCCGACGCGTACTGGCGTCCGCAGATTACCGGCACGAGCGCGACCCGTGCCCTTCTGGCGGTACAGCTTGCGCGAGGCGCCGTGTACCTCAGCGCGGGTCTTGGTCTTATGCGTACCCAGACGCTGGTTGGCGCGATACGTAACGACCGCCTGCTTGAGCAGCTCGGGTCGCACGCGACCGCCCAAAATCGCCGGGTCGAGCATTTCGCTCCCGACCTGCTCACCCTTCGTATTCAGTACGGGTATCTCAATCATGATCCATCGCCAACAAAAAAGGCCGCTGCAGCATCCGCCGCGCGACCTCGATTCCACGTCATCCCTTCGTCTTCGCCTTCGATACGATCAGGTAGCCATTTCGCGGGCCGGGCACGACGCCGGCAATCAGAAGCAGATTTCGATCTTTGTCCACGGAGACGAGCTTCTGATTGCGAACGGTGCAGCGCTCATTGCCCATGCGGCCGGCCATGCGCTTGCCCTTCTTGATACAGCGTCCAAGGCCGCGATTACCCGAAGACCCGATGCCGCCCGGCGAGCGATGCTTGCGCTCGGTGCCGTGCGTGGCGGGCTGACCGCCGAAGTTATGCCGTCGCATAACGCCCTGGGTGCCCTTTCCGATCGACGTTCCGACGACGTCCACAAACTTGACGCCCATCTCCTCGAAGATTTCGACCGTCACCAGGTCGCCGAGGGCTTTTTCCGTCGGCTGGGCGAGGCGAATCTCGCGGACAAACTTCTGCGGGACGCCATTGGCCTTGCGCGCGTGACCGATCTGTGGGCGCGTGCTTCGGCTGGGGCGGGCCTTCTCAAAGCCGAGCTGCACCGCTTCGTAGCCGTCGGCGTCTTTCGTCTTCACCTGGAGAATGGGACAAGGCCCGGCCTGGATCACCGTCACCGGGATCGAGCTGCCGTCCTCTGCGAAGAAGCGCGTCATTCCGACTTTTTTTCCGAGTATGGCCGCATTCATGGCGATACGATATCCCTTACCTTTTTGCGCTTTACAGGTTCGCGCGATAAAGGCTCACGCGACAAACTTTCTTCAGCTAGGGGTCAACGAGGTCCGGATGCCGATTTCGGTGCCAACGTCAGGTCACCGATCCTGCATCACGCCTTGATTTTTACAAACACGCCTGCCGGCACCACCAACCGATTCAACGCCTCCACCGTTCGCGCCGTGGGATCGAAGATGTCGATCACACGCTTGTGGGTACGCATCTCGAACTGCTCGCGGGACTTCTTGTCGATGTGAGGACTGCGAAGCACCGTGTAGCGTTCAATCCGCGTCGGAAGAGGAATCGGTCCACGGACTCGGGCATTGGTTCGCTTCGCGTGCTCCACGATCTCGCGCGCTGACAGGTCCAGCGCCGTGTGATCGTAGGCCTCCATGCGTATTCGAATTCGATCCAATGCCACGGTTCGTTCCGCTCTTTCTCTTCAATTGCCCTCGCCACTTTTGGACAAGGCAAGACCGGACAAAATACCAGACTTCCCAGCATTGTCAAGCGGGGTAAACCGAAATCTCGCGCCAGATAGAACTCGCCATAATCTACTACAAATACAAGAGTTACCGACACTACGCCTGAATTGCTCAACAAAACTGATAACCTGAAGGAATTGACAGGGCCTTGCGGCCTGTCAAAAGGCCTTAATCCACATACCCATGCCGTCGAAGCAGCTCCGTTTGCAGGCCCTGCGGCATCGGTTCGTAAGAATTCGGCTCCATCGAGTAGCTCGCCCGACCCTGCGTCAGCGTCCGCAGCTTCGTGGCGTATTGAAACATTTCCGCCAGCGGCGCCAGTGCGTGAATCACGCGATACGGCCCGCGGCTTTCCGTATCTTCGATGATCCCTCGCCGCGCGCTTAGGTCTCCGCTGACGACACCGAAGTGTTCCTCGGGCATCGTTACTTGCAGCTTCATCACCGGTTCGAGCATGACAGGCCCCGCCGCTTTCACGGCTTCTTCGAACGCGATGCGCCCGGCGTTTTCAAAAGCCATCTCGGAGCTGTCGACCTCGTGTTCCTGTCCGTCGATCAGAGTCGCGCGCACATTGAGAATCTCGTAGCCCGCCAATACGCCCATGGGAAGCGCATCGCGAACGCCACGCTCCACCGCGGCGGCGAATTCCGCGCGAATCACCCCGCCGCGCGTCGCATCCACAAAATCAAACTGCTCCTTGCCCTTCTCAAACGGCAACGGCTCCACCCGCAGCTTCACGACCGCGTACTGTCCACGCCCGCCGGTCTGTCGGATGAATCGCCCTTCCGCCTCGGCCGCGTGAGTAATCGCCTCGCGATAAGCGACGAGGGGGCGACCCACGTTGACCGGCACGCCGAAATCGTGCGCCAGCTTGTAGGCAAGCACTTCGAGATGCAGCTCGCCCATACCGCTGATAATCGTCTGCCCGGTCTCTGGATCGAAGTGATGCCGAAAGGTCGGGTCCTGACGTTCAAGCTTGGCCAGCGTTTCACCGAGCAGGTCACGGTCCTTCGTGTTCTTTGGTTCCACGGAGACACTAATCACCGGCGTGGGAAACTCGATCCGCTCCAGCACGATCGGCTCGCGGGCCTCGCACAGCGTATGCCCCGTCAAGGCGTCGCGCATCCCCACGCAGGCCACGATCTCCCCCGCCGGTGCCGCGTCGATCTGTTCGCGCCGCTTGGCAAACATACGAAACATGCGGCTGATGTTTTCCTTCTCGCCGGTGTTCGCATTAAGCACGCGCATGCCGCTTTTGAGCACGCCGCTATAAACTCGCACGTAGTAAAGGTCCAGCGGCTTGTCGGCGACGATCTTAAAAACCATCGCCGCCATCGGTTCGGTATCTCGCGGGCCGCGTACCTGTTTCGTTTCATCCTTCAACGAACGCACGCCCTCGACCGGCGGGCGATCCAGTGGCGAAGGCAGAAAATCAATCACGCCGTCCAGCAACGGCTGCACGCCAACGTTTTTCAATGATGACCCGCAAAAGACGGGATGAATCCGCCCGGCGACCGTTGCACGGCGTAACGCGGATTTGAGTTCATGCTCCGTCAGCGGCGTTTCATCGAGATACTTTTGCATCAGGGCGTCGTCCGTTTCGGCAACTTTTTCCTCAAGCTGGTGCCGCAGGACTTTCGCCGCGTCGAGAAGCGCGGCGGGAATCTCTTCCTCGCTCACGGTTGTGCCCTGATTGCCGGCAAATCGCAGTGCCTTCATCTTCACCAGGTCGATCACCCCGCTGAATTTCGACTCCGCGCCAATCGGCATCTGCACCGGCACCGGGTGCGCCTCGAGCCGCCTGGCGATCGAGCCGACGGACATCTCGAAATCCGCTCCGATCTTGTCCATTTTGTTCACGAAGCATAGACACGGCACGCGATACTTACGCGCCTGTCGCCAGACCGTCTCCGACTGCGCCTCAACACCTTCCTTTGCGTCGAAAACGATGACCGCGCCATCCAGAACGCGGAGACTGCGCTCGACTTCAGCAGTGAAATCCACGTGGCCCGGTGTATCGATGAGGTTGATCTGATGATCGCGCCACGGGCAGGTCACCGCCGCGCTGAAGATGGTGATGCCTCGGTCCTGCTCCTGCTCGTCGAAATCGGTCGTGGTGGTCCCGTCGTCAACTTCGCCGATGCGATGGGTTCGGCCGGTATAGAAGAGAATGCGCTCGGTCGTCGTGGTCTTGCCCGCGTCAATGTGTGCAACGATACCGATGTTGCGAACGCGGGACATCGGAGAGCCGTCTTTACCGGCATCGTCACTCTTTTCTGAGGTCTTCGCGTGCATGGCTCGTCGGTCACTTTCCTGTGTTCGAGGCGGCAAGGAGGAGATGCGGCATCTACTCCCACGTTGAGTGTCAAATACGATCATTCGCAGTGGGCTTGAATGACACTCATCTCCTGCGTGGCGGGGAAGTGTAACCGATGGCGGGATACAAAACAAAAAGTGCCGCGATTGCACAAGGCAATCGCGGCACTTCGCGAATCTACGTAAGAAGAGATCAAAGGGCCTTAGCCCCGATCGATCTTCGATTTCTTACCGCCGTCGGCGGATGAGGAACAGCGCGCCACCAGCCAGCAGAACCAGCGTGGTCGGCTCGGGAAAGAGACTGACGGTCAACAGATAGTTGCCGGCCTCGCCGTGTGAACCGTCCAAGCCGAAGTCCGGGAAACCGCTGACGGCAATCCATACCTGGAGGGCGCCGCCGCTGTCGTTCAGGTAGCGGATCGCACTACCGCGGGTCGGTCCGACCGGGCCAGCCGACCACGAGCCGTCACTTCCACCATCGTCATTCAGCGCGGCTACGCCGAGCGGATCAACGATCGCCATCAGCGTGTCCGGCGAAGCGAAGTTGCCGGGCAGGCCGCCAAGCGGAGTCGTAATCGCAGTCACGATGCAGCCATTCGGAATGGTCATCGTGAACCAATCCACACCGCCGGCCGCCAGCGTACCGAAGCCCACGTCAGCGGAAAAGGCACAACTGGCGGAATTCCAGTCGGCCGTGTTGCTGACGAGCGAGGTCGCCGTGGCCTGCGTATTGTTGCCTGCCAGGCTAACGAATGCCGCGTTCGCTGGTACCGCAGCCAAAAGTACGAGTGCTGTTACAAATGATGTGATTCGCATTTTATCTCCTCCGATGCAAAAGCTCTATTCGAGCATGCAATGCTTCTGACCCTTCTCTCCTGAGTCCACTCCGACTCAGGCCCTAGCTTAGCAGATCGGTCCTGGTGAGTCAAGACCTGCGAAGGTCAATTTCTAGTTTCTTAGCGGAACATTACGAACCTCCTACAGGGAATCTATAGATCGCACCAGATTGCGTATAACATGATGTTTTGAAGCTACTTAGAATTATCGCCCCCACGAATTCGAAGCCCGGCCCCACCCATCCTATTGCGCATTTCGCAGGGAGGCGACGGCGGGTTTCTTGAGATTCACTGGAGGGTAATCGTGAACATGCAGTGATGAACTCCCCTAACAATAAACCAATCGAGATCGGTAGCCAGACGCCCGGTAATCCAGGCGGCTCTACATTGGCAGGTAGGCCCGATTCTTCAAAGGTACGACCGAACGCTCAGCATGCGAGCATCACCTCGTGGGGCCGTCCTCCGCCAGGAAGTCGTTATCGGATGCTTCGCAGAGCGGCCAAGCAAGCGACCGGCCACCGTCGCTGGGCATGTCTGTCTCCTACTATTTTTGGAGCGTCTGCTGCCAACGCGGCAGCTTCCGGGGGCCCATCGATGTTTGCATCTTCGAGCCGTGTGCGAATGCGCTATCCTAAAGGAGCAGTAGAGTGGCTGGACGCTTGACAGCGGCCCGATACACCCCTACATTGCCCGGTTTGGCTCGATTCAGACCTGACGATACCGGTGGTCGGAAGCGACCCCGCGCGGAGCACCGCGATACGTCATCACAAATTGACTATGTGAAGCGGGATGCCCGAGCCCCGCAAAGCAGGTGAAAACATGGTACCGGCGAGAAGGTCCAGCAAATCGATGAAGCGGAAGCGCAGGTCGCATCATGCCCTGCGGCCGGTGAACATCACCGCATGCCCCAAGTGCGGGAAGGCGAGATTGCCGCACCGGGCCTGCGCCAACTGCGGCTATTACACGTCCAAGGTATCGCTGAAGATCGAGACCGAGGAGTCGTAACACGACCATGCGGATTGCGATCGACGCCATGGGAGGCGACCACGCGCCCGCACAGATTGTGCGCGGCGCGATTGAGGGCCTCCAGTTTCTCTCCTCAGAGGATGAACTCTGGCTGCTCGGCCGGGAAGATGCGGTTCGCGCCCACCTGACGGGCGATGCCGCCACGGATCCTCGAATCAAGATTCATCACTGCCCCGAAGTCATCGAGATGGATGACTCGCCGGTCGAAGCGCTTCGACAGAAAAAGAATTCCTCGATCCTCGTTATGGCCAAGCTGGCCGCGGAGCGACAGGTCGATGCGGTCATCAGCGCCGGTAACACCGGCGCCTGCGCCGCGGCCTGCCAGCTCAAGATGCGAACGCTCGGCAGCGTCCAGCGGCCGGGCATCGCCGTGGTCCTGCCGTCTTTTCATGGTCCGCTGACGGTCTGCGATGTCGGGGCCAACGTCGCACCCAAGCCGCACCACCTCCTGCAATATGCGCAGATGGCCTCGGCCTATGCGGAGTTCATTCTCAAGATTGAAAGCCCGCGCGTGGCCCTGCTGTCCATCGGCAGCGAGGAGGTCAAAGGCAGCACACTGGTCAAACTGACGCACGAGAAGCTCAAGCGCGATCCGTCGGTGAACTTCATCGGTAACGTCGAGGGGCGTGACCTGTTCTCCGGCGCCTGCGACGTGGCGATCTGTGACGGCTTCGTGGGAAATGTCGTCCTGAAGCTGACCGAGGGACTGGCCGAGGGGTTGTTCAAGACCATTGCTCGGGAGATCGCCGCGGAAAGCACCGATCTCGCAAAGCGCTTTGAGCCGGTCGTCAAGACGATCTGGGCAAAGCACGACTACAGCGAACACGGCGGCGCGCCGCTCCTGGGAGTGGATGGCGTCTGCATCATCTGTCACGGCAGCAGCGACGCACGGGCCATTAAGAACGCGGTTCGCGTCGCAGGCCAGTACGTTCAGAGCAACCTCAATCGAGTCATCATCGAGCGATTGACGGAAGAGGAGGCGGTGGATGCCTGATCCCCTCCGAATCCGCATCGCCGGCTCAGGCCGCGCCCTACCCGAAACGGTACGGCCGAATCAATGGTTTATTGAGCGGCTGGACACTTCCGACGAATGGATCCGCGAGCGCACGGGCATTCTCGAGCGCCGGATTGTCGCCGAAGGCGAATCCACGGCGACGCTGGCAACAGCGGCAGCGCGAAAGGCCCTGGCCAACGCGCGGCTCACCATCAACGACATCGACATGATCATCGTTTCGACGATCACGCCGGAGTGTCAGTTTCCTTCGACGGCGTGTTTCGTTCAGCAGGCATTGGGCGGTCCGCCGGTACCGGCATTCGATCTGGCGGCGGCCTGCAGCGGCTATTTATACGGCTTCATCGTTTCCTCCTTCCTTCTGCAAAACGGCCCCTATCGCAATATTCTGCTCATCGGCGCCGAGACGATGTCGAAAATCACCGACTACGAGGACCGCAGCACGTGCATCCTCTTCGGTGACGGTGCCGGCGCGACCATTCTCACCGCCTCGAACGGCACCGAGAGCTCCGCCCTGCTTCACTTTCGTATGCAGGCGGAAGGGTCAGGCCTGTCGATGCTGGCCGTGCCGGCAGGCGGGTCGCGGCTTCCGGCATCGCGAATGACCGTTGATGAACGACTGCACTTCGTAAAGATGCAGGGCCGCGAGGTCTACAAGCTGGCGGTCAAGCGAAACCTTGAGCTGATCGATTCCACCCTGGCTGAAGCCGGTGTCACGCCTGAAGACATCACGCTGGTCATCCCGCATCAGTCGAATCTGCGGATCATCGAGTCGGCCCGATTGCGCCTCGGCCTTCCGCAGGACCGGGTCTTCACAAACATCCAGCGATACGGTAATACATCCGCGGCGTCGATCCCGATCTGCATCGACGAGTGCCGGGAAATGGGGCGGATCAAGCCGGGCGACCTGGTTCTCCTGGTCGGCTTCGGCGCGGGACTGACGTGGGGCTCTGCCCTGATACGAATCTGATCATCGTCACCCTGTCGATTCAACCAAGAAAAGACCGAGTCAAACGAGGAGCGTGCAACGATCGTGAGCAAGACCGCAGTGATCTTTCCCGGCCAGGGCGCCCAGCAGGTGGGCATGTGCAAGGACGTGTACGACGCCTCCGAGGCGGCGCGCGAAATCTTCGCGCAGGCCGGTAAGATTCTGGGCGTCGATCTTGCGTCGCTCTGCTTCAACGGCCCCGCCGAGAAGCTCGACACGACCGAGTGGTCGCAGCCGGCCATCTTTGTGACATCCGTCGCCGTGTGGCACGCGCTGAAGTCCGCGGGAATCGCTACCGACTTGAACCCGCAGGCGATGGCGGGACTGAGTCTCGGCGAATACACCGCCCTTCATGCCGCGGGATGGATCGGCTTTGAGGATGCCCTTCGGTTGGTAGCTCAGCGGGGACGGCTCATGCAGGCGGCTGCGGAGGCCTCGGCCGGAGGCATGGTTTCGATCATGGGGGTTGACGAAGCCGCCACGGTCAAGCTCTGCGACGATGCAGCACAGGGTGAGGTGCTTTCCCCTGCTAATTTCAACTGTCCCGGTCAAATCGTGATTTCCGGCTCGAAAACCGCATGTGATCGCGCCGTTGGGCTAGCCGAGAAGCACGGCGCACGTGCCGTGCCTTTGAACGTCGCGGGGGCCTTCCACTCCGATCTTATGGGACCGGCTGTCGAGGGCCTTTGGAAGACGCTGCAGAACACAAAAATCAGCCCGGGAGATATTCCTGTAGTCGCAAACGTGTCTGCTGGCTATTATGACGGCCCGGAAAGCGTTCGGGCGTCCCTGCGAGAGCAGGTGGCCAGGCCGATTCGATGGCAGGCATCGATCGAGCGTCTGGTTTCGGACGGCTTCGATCGTTTCGCGGAAGTTGGTCCCGGCCGGGTTCTGACCGGCCTGATGCGAAAGATCAATCGCGGTGTGACGGCGGTAAACTATTCGTCGTCCGCTTTTCTGGAACGTGTCTCCGCATAGGAGCGCGTCGTCATAACTTGAAGGCCTGTCGCGAGACGGCGACACGGCGGGAGGTTTTCGGCTGGAATGGCAGACCTGATGGAACGTGTGGCAATTGTTACGGGCGGCTCACGCGGCATCGGCCGGGCCACGAGTCTGGCGCTGGCGCGCGAGGGCGCCACGGTGATTGCCTGCGCCCGTAATGCCGAGCGTCTGAGCACGCTGTCGGCCGAGGCTGCCGATCAACGATGCATGGGCAAGATCGTGACGCGCACGCTCGATGTCCGTGAAGGTGAGAAGGTGGAGAAGTGGGTTGACGAAATCGCCGCGGACTTCGGCCGGGTCGATATCCTCGTCAACAACGCCGGCATCACGCGGGACGGTCTGGTCATGAACATGACCGACGAGCAGTTCGACGATGTCGTGGCGACAAATCTTCGCAGCGTCTTTCAGATGACGCGGGCCGTGGCCAAGCACATGGTGCGGGCCCGCTTCGGCCGCATTGTGAATATCACCAGCATTTCCGGTCTCATGGGCAACGCCGGCCAGGCGAACTACGCAGCCAGCAAGGCCGGCGTCATCGGCCTGACCAAGTCCGTGGCCAAGGAGCTCAGCCGCCGTGGCATCACCTGCAACGCCGTGGCCCCGGGCTTCATCAAGACCGACATGACGAACGTGCTCTCGGAGAAGGTAAAAGAGCAGGTCCGCCCGTTGATTCCGCTCCAGCGGTTCGGCGAGCCCGAAGAAGTGGCCGCGGCGATTGCGTTTCTGGCGTCGCCGGTGTCGGGTTACATCACCGGCCAGGTGCTGGTCGTGGATGGCGGTTTGCATATGTAATTCCGTATTGTGGAGTTGGTCGTAGGTAAGAGTCGAGTGACGGCATAGCTATGCCGGATACGTAATGAGGAGTGTCAAGTGGTGGCTGTATCCCAGGAAGAGATCAAGGAAAAGGTCGTCAAGATCGTCAGCGAACAGATGGGCGTGGACAAATCCGAAATCACCATGGAAACGTCCTTCGTCAATGATCTGAACGCGGACTCACTGGACACGGTCGAACTGGTGATGGAGTTCGAAGACGAATTCGAGCTTTCCATCCCGGATGAAGAGGCCGAGAAGATCCAAACGGTCGGTCACGCCGTGGAGTACATCCAGAAGGCCCAGACGCAGAAGAAGGAATAGCGCGCGGCCGCGTGGGATGCATCGCGTCAGGGCTTGAGCGCCGAGTGAGGTCCGTCGAAAATGTCAGATCGTCGTCGCGTCGTAATCACCGGTATGGGCATTGTGAGCCCCCTGGGCAATTCCGTGGACTCGTTCTGGGAGCGCCTGCTCGCCGGCGAGAGCGGAGTGGCGACCATTCAGCGATTCGACGTCTCTCAATACGACGTCCGCTTCGGCGGCGAGTGCCGTGAGTTTGATCCGACCGAGCATCTGGACCGCAAGGAACTCAAGCGAATGGACCGCTTCACGCAGATGGCGGTCGTCGCGGCCGGTTTCGCCTTCAAGGACAGCGGCCTGGAAGCCGGCAAAGAGGACCCGACCCGATTCGGCGTCATCACCGGCTCCGGTATTGGCGGCCTGACGGAACTCGAAGAACAGCACTTGCGCCTCATCGAGAAGGGCCCTTCCAAAGTCTCGGCCTTTACCATCCCCAAATTGATGGTCAACGCAGCGAGTGGAAATATCTCCATCATGTTCGGCGCCAAAGGACCGAACACGGCCGTCGCAACGGCCTGCGCCTCGGCGACGAACGCCATGGGCGACGCCCTGCTGGCCATTCGCCGTGGTGAAGCCGACGTGATGATCACCGGTGGAGCCGAAGCCGCCCTCACGCCGCTGGGCCTCTCGGCCTTTGCTTCCATGAAGGCCCTGTCTGAGCGAAATGACGAGCCCGCTCGCGCTTCGCGCCCCTTCGACCGCGACCGCGATGGTTTCGTCATGGGAGAGGGCTCCGGCATCCTGGTCTTCGAGGAATATGAGCACGCAAAGAAACGCGGCGCTCGAATTTATTGCGAAGTGCTCGGCTACGGCATGAGCGCCGACGCCAATCACATTACCCAGCCCGACGAATGCGGACGCGGCGGCGCCGCGGCCATGCGCTTCGCCCTGGCGGATGCGGGGGTCGCGCCCGACAAGATCGACTACATCAACGCACACGGCACAGGTACGCCGCTTGGCGACGTCGCGGAGACGATGGCAATCAAGTCGGTCTTCGGCGACCATGCGCGGAAGCTCAAAGTCAGCAGCACCAAGAGCTCGATCGGCCACCTGCTCGGAGCCAGCGGCGGCGTCGAACTCGTCGCCACGGTCATGGCCATTCGCAACGGCATCATTTCTCCGACCATCAATCTTGAGAACGCAGGCGAAAACTGCGACCTCGACTATACGCCGCTCGTCCCGCAGGATGCCCGGGTTAACGTGGCCATCAGCAATTCCTTCGGCTTCGGCGGACACAACGCCTGCATCGCCGTCGGCCGACTGCCCTGACGCCTTATTATTCGGGTTTCCGAGGGCTTGACGACTTCAAGTCCCCATCGGGCTGTGTCGATAAAATCCACAGATTCGCGGTGCGCGCCCGGCCTGCCGCAGGCGGCATCGGCAGCAAGATACCGTGAAAGAGGCGGACGCTTGATCTCTCAGGATAAGATCGACACGGTTCTGCAGGACGCCGAGAAGGCGGTGGATACGCTATCCGCCGACGTGGATCGCCTTGCACAGAGCGGCGATAATCCGCCGGCCGCTTCATCGCGTACGGAGGCCCCTGCCGACAAAACGGCCGACGCCTCGCCCACGCCGTCGAAGCGCGTCAGCGCCGCCGAGCCCCGGATTCCCGCCCGATTACGCCGACTCCTGTCCCTTCGCGTCACGGTCAGCGTACAATTGGCGCAGCGACGGATGCCGCTCAGCGAGATTCTCAAGATCGTGCCAGGCACGATCCTCGAATTCAGCCGCACCGTGGATCAAGAGCTGGACCTGATGATCGGCAAGCACTGCATCGGCCAGGGCGCGGCCGTCAAGCTCAATGAGCACTTCGGCCTGCGTATCAACGGCATCGGCGATGTGCGCGACCGCCTCGCCACCATGACCGGTTCATGAAGCGATGGGAACCCGCGCCTCCGGGGAACGGCGAGAGAAAGACCGTAAGTCATCATGCGAATCCTTGTCACCGGCGCCGCCGGCTTCATCGGTTATCACCTGTGTCAGCGCCTGATCGGCGCGGGCCATGAGATCCTCGGCGTCGACAATCTGGTGACCGGCAGCGAGGTTAACGCTCAGGACCTTTCCAAGCTTCCGGGCTTTACGATGATCCGTCAGGACATCTGCGAGCCGCTCCGCGTGACCGGTCGAGTCGATCGCATTTTCAATTTGGCATGTCCCGCCTCTCCTATTGATTTCCATGAGAAGGCCGTCGAGATCATGATGACGTGCAGCGTGGGCGTAAAGAACCTGCTGGACCTGGCGAAGCGGCATGATGCGCTGCTACTTCAAGCATCGACCAGCGAGTGTTATGGCGACCCGATTGAGCATCCGCAGAACGAGAACTATCGCGGAAACGTCAGCACGATCGGTCCCAGAGCGCCATATGACGAAGGCAAACGATTCGCCGAGGCCATGGTCTCGACCTACCACCGCTGCTTCGGCCTGCATACCCGACTCGTCCGCATCTTCAACACCTACGGACCGCGCATGCGGGCCAACGACGGCCGCGCTCTACCGAACTTCATCAACCAGGCCCTTGAAGGAAAACCGCTGACCATTCATGGCGACGGCTCACAGACGCGATCGTTCTGCTATGTCGATGATCTCGTCGAGGCCATCCTTCGCACGGCCGACAGCGACTATCACGAGCCGATCAACATCGGCAACAACGATGAAATCACGGTCCGACAGGCCGCCGAAGCCGTGATCGAAATGACGAATTCGACAAGTCCCATCCACTTCGTGGAACGCCCGATCAACGATCCCGAGCGCCGCAAGCCCGACCTGACACGCGCGCGGGAGCTTCTCGGCTGGTCACCGACGACGCCGTGGCGCGTGGGCTTCGCGCGGACCGTCGAATACTTTCGCTCCGTGCAGCAGGCGGCGGCCGTCTAACGCAGACTGCAAGCTCCGTGGCACTGCCTCGTTTGCATTCGAGAGAGCTTCGCGGCTACAATGGGGCGTATCGCGAGCCCACCCAATCAGGGGAGTCACCTTGAGATTCCGCATGGCATACTTCGTCGTCCTTACGACCGTTATCGGTTGCGCGGGGACGGATTCGCGCCGCGCGGCATTGTCCGAGCATTCGCCCATCGATGCCGCCAATCGCCCTCCGAACACGCGAAGGCATCTCGAACGGGCGACGAATCCCGACGAGGCCGCTCGCTGGCGGAATCTGATCCGCCAGGACGAACGAGGTGAAATCGCCCAAGGCGCCCTGCATCGCGCGCTGGAGCAGCGAGTGGTCCTGCTCGCACAGGCCGCGCCGCGGGGCGGTCAACGCGTCGCCGGCATCGACCCGGCTGAATGGGTTGAGCGCGGCCCGCGCAATGTGGGCGGCCGAAGCCGCGCCCTGATTGTCGATCCGACAAATACAAACCGGCTCCTGGCCGGAAGCGTGAGCGGTGGGATCTGGGTCAGCGAGAACGCTGGAGCGACCTGGTCGCCGGTGGATGACGGCCTACCCAATCTTGCCATCGGCTGCATGGCAATCGATCCAAGTAATCCGAGCGTTATGTACGCAGGCACCGGCGAGGGCTTCTTCAACGGCGATGCCATCGGCGGCACGGGCATCTACAAATCCACCGACGGCGGACAGAGCTGGTCTTTGCTCGCCGCGACTTCGACCTGGGACAATGTCTGCCGGATCGCCGTGTCACCGGCCAATTCGAATATTATCCTGGCCGCTCGGCGGTACGGCGGTATCCATCGGTCCACCAACGGCGGTGCAAACTGGTCGGTGCGGCTCAATGCGCAGGGCTCGTTTTACATTGCGTTTGATCCGACCGATGGAAACAAGGCCGTTGGCCACATCATCGATTATGACTGGGGGCTTGGCGACTGGTATCATCGAGCGGTCTATTCGACGAACGGCGGTTTCACGTGGGCCACGGCGTCCGGCGATATGAGCCGACAGAACGGCTTCGGCTCGCGTATCGAACTGGCCTATGCGCCGAGCAGCCCGAACGTCGTTTATGCCTCCTGCGCGACCGGCGGCGGGCGCATCTGGAAGTCGACCGACGGCGGGCAATCGTACACACTCCAGACGGGCAGCGGGTCATCCGGCGTCAGCTGGTATGCCAATCCGCTCTGGGTCGATCCGACCAATCCGAACTTTCTCGTTACGGGTGGATACAACTTCTACAAGAGCACCGACGGCGGCGCCTCGCTCACGCAGATCTCCGACGGCTACATCATGACCCTCCAGCCGCATGTGGACATGCACGCGATTGTTCACGATCCGAACTTCGACGGCGTAACAAACCGGCGCGTTTATGTCTGCACCGACGGCGGCGTGTGGAAGACGGACAACATCTACACAGCTTCCACCTCCAGCGGCTGGCTGAATCTCGACGTGGACTATCGCACCACGCAGTACTACGGCGCGGCGGGCGACGGCAACAGCGGCCTGATCATCGGCGGCACGCAGGATAACGGCACGCTCCGGATCGCTTCCGGTTCGGATATGGGCCATCTCATGTTCGGCGGAGACGGCGGCTTCTGCGCCATCGACTGGCAGAATCCGAACTACTGCTACGGTGAATACATCAACCTGCGAATCGTTCGCTCATCCAACGGCGGCACTTCGGCGGGCTACATCACCAATGGACTGGCCGATGCGGGCGTCGCTGCGAACTTCATCGCTCCATTCATTCTCGACCCGAACAATCCCGCAAGACTGCTCGCCGGCGGCCTGCGCCTGTGGAGATGCCCGAACGCACGGGCAGCGCCTGCCTTCATCGTCTGGCAGCAGATCCGACCAGCGGGAACGGACAACATCAGCGCCATTGCCGTGGCCCCTGGTAACCCGGACCTGATCTGGATCGGCCAGAACAACGGCGAGGTACATCGCACGACAAACGGCACAGCCGCTTCACCAACCTGGGAGCCGATCGACAACAACGGCGCGCCCAATCCTCTGCCAAACCGTTATGTCACCCGCATCGTCGTCGACCCGGACGATCACGATCTGATCTATGTCACCCTCGGCGGCTTTGCGAATGACAATCTCTGGGCCAGCCCCGACGGAGGCGGCACCTGGGTTCCGCTCGGTAACGTCGGCCCCGACCGCCTGCCCTCCGCGCCGATACGTGGCTTTGCACGGCATCCGCGAAAGGCCAACTGGCTTTATGCCGGCACCGAGGTCGGCATCTTCGCCAGCGAGAACGGCGGCTCCACATGGACCACCACGCACACCGGCCCGTCCGCGGTCAGCATGGATGAACTTGTCTTCATGCACCAGAGCGAGACGCTGCTCGCCGCCACGCATGGGCGCGGCATCTACACGATCGCCGTGCCAAGCTGCCTGCTGCTGGGAGACATCAATCAGGACGGCATGGTTGACGCCGGCGATGTGGCCGGCTTTGTGCGCGCGAAACTCGGAACCCCCCTGCCGGACGACGAAGAAACCTGTGCCGATTACGAAACCGGCGCCGTCGAAGGCGACACGATTCAATTTGTAAACGATCTGCTCGGCAGTTGATTTGCTCGACTTGCATCACGAGCGAAGACGCTGGCCGTCGGACAGCTTATCAAGTCCGTCCACGACGATAGACTGCCCCGGCGAAAGGCCGCCGATCACCTCGACCTGATTCCCGACTTGTCGACCCGTTTGAATGGCTGTCGCCCGAAGCCGTCCACTCTCGGCAACGAAAACGCGAGCGCCGTTGCCCGATGCGTCACGCTGACAGGCGCTCGAAGGGATCCAGATACTCGACCCGCTTGTTGACCCGTCCGCGTTGCCGGCATCCGCAAGGAAGGCCACTTGCGCCGAGCCCTCGACCCGGAGGAAATCATCCGGCTCGTCGATGCGCACTTTCACCTGCACCGTCGCCTTCGAATAATTCGCGCCGGGATCGAGCCAGAGGACATGCCCTCGATACCGACGATCCTTGTAGGCGTCGGGAATGATCGTGCAGACAAGGTCCTGACGAATCCGGGCGATATCCAGTTCGCTGATGTCCACCTCGACGCGGAGTCGGGTCATGTCGGCGATCGTGCAGAGCTGGGCATTCGCAATGGCCCCGCGGCCGCCTTCGGCAGCCACGAAGTCACCGACCTCGACGTTTCGTTCGAGAATGACACCGGCAATCGGCGCGAGCACAGCGCAATCGGTCAGGGCCTTCTGTGCCCAGCGCAGGTTGGCTTCAGCGGCCGTCACGCGGGCCTGCGATTCGTCAAAATCCCGTTGGGCCTCGGCGAACTCGATCTCCGGGGCAGCGTTCGCTTCGCGGAGTTTCTGAATCCGGCCAAAGTTGATCTCCTGGTAACGCAGATTGGCACGGGCCTGTTCGAGCTGTGCCGCTGCCTGATCGCGCTGAGCTTCGTATATCACGTCCTCAATGCGGGCCAGAACCTGACCTTCCGTGACGCGGTCGCCCTGCTCGAATTGCAGCTCGACAATTTGCCCCGAGACCTTGGTATTCACGAGCACCTTGTGGTCGGCAACGATCTTACCGGTCGCGGTCAGCACCGGCATCGGCTGCGTTTCATCGCGCACGCTGACGGTCACCAAGCGAATCTCCGAGGCCTGCGCCGACGCCTCGCCGAGCGGACCGATCCGTTGAACTCCGAGATATCCCAGCCAGCCGACCACGCCAAGCGCGATCAGGCCGACAAGCCATCGCAGCGGCCGCGCATACGATGCCGCTGCGCCGCTCTTTGGAGAGCTGGTCGGGCGCTGCTCCTTGGGGATACTCAGACTGCGAAGCTGGGAGTGAATGTCAGGTCGTGTTGCCATAGCCATTCAATCTTAGCCGATGACCCTTCTTCCGGCACGGCTGCCGAGTACGACACGCATCCTACGATGGATAACGTAATACATGAACGAACTGCCCTGGCGAGGTAAACGGATCAGGCCTTTCGGAGGGCTTCGATAATCTGGGTACGGGACGCCTTCACGGCCGGAGCCAGGCCCCCGATGATCCCGACGAGCAGAGAAAGGCCGAGTGCAGAGGCGATGATGTCCGGCGTAACGCGCAATTCATAGGCGAGGACGGTCCAGGTGGTGTCCGATAAGAAATCCTGGCGCGACCCATCGACCAGTAGACTGACACCAATGCCGACGAGGCAGGCGGTCAATGTGATCAGCAGGGACTCCATCAGGAAGGAAACGACGATGGAGCGGCGGGAAAAGCCGATGGTTCGAAGCATCGCGATCTCCCGTCGGCGACTGTCCACCGATGCGTACATCGTATTGGCCACGGCAAAGACCGCGCCGACGCCCATGATGGATATCAGAATGGTTGTCAGCCAGACGATCTGGCGCGTTTTGGACGACAGGTCTTCGTAGTATTCCACCTCGGTCTTGGCGTTCATGCGAACCGCCGGCCCCTTGATGTACTTGATCGCATCGCGCGCGGCCTCAGCAGAATCAAGCCGGATAACGACACTTGAAACGAAGTAGCGGTTAAACGCGTCGGAGACCATGGTACGGCCGGCCCAGATTTCGCTCTCTAGCGCGCCGCGAGACGCTTCGAAGACGCCGACGACTTTGAAATGCCGGTTGGCCGTGCGGCCGATCAGCACCTCGCCGCCGACGTGCAGGTTCTGGTAGCGATCGCGTGCCTGAAGGCCCACGATAACTTCCTGCGCCCCGGGCTCAAACATGCGACCTTCGACCAACCGGATCTCCGGATGCACGTCGAAAGCGACCGGGTCAACGCCGCGCACGGCGACATTCGCCGGTGATTCAGCGGCGCCGCGCCGGGGAATCGAGGTTTGCACGCAAAGCTCCGGGCTCAGAAGCGGCCGATCGGAAGCATCGAGCGCGATGCCGGGAGTCTGCACGATTCGCCCGGCCTCCTCAGGGTCGATGATGCTCGTACTCTCTGCAGTAGCGCCGGTCTTGAGAACGAGAACGTTCTGCGGCCAACCACTGGCCCGAAGCGATTCACGAATGCCGGCGGCAAAGGAAAGCAGGACGCAGAGCACGGCAACAACGACCGCCACGACGAAAAAGGTAAGTGACGTGCTGAGCCGTCTGACCAGCAGATTGCGAAAGTTGTAGGTAAGGGGCAATGCCATCGGTAAATCTCAAAGGCGATCCTTCGTCGTTCCGCGGCAGGGTAGACACTGCCCGCACGACGTGCTGATCTGCGGCCTTACTCCAGACTCCGAAGGGCGGATACGACCTTCATTCGCACGGCCAGCCAGCCGGGCCACAGCGCCGCGACCACGCCGATGGCGAGCGCGATTCCCACTGCCTTGATGCAGGTCCACGGCGCGATCTCCAGCGTCTGAATGAGTGGAATCGTAATGTTGCGCACCGGCGTGTAGGTGAACAGCACAAACGGAATGGACGCCCCGACCAGACCGCCCAGCGAGCAAAGCAGCAGACTCTCTGATTGAATCAACGTGAAGGCGAAACCCGATCCAAAGCCCAGCGACTTAAGCGTGGCCACTTCGTTGGTCCGATCACGAAAATTCATGCTCATCGTATTGGTCGCAGCCATGACCGCTACGAAGACGGTCAGGGAGGCAAGAATGGTGAGGTTTCGCGGCAGGTTGAACTGCTGGGTGACGAACTCGTTCATGAACGTCTTTTCGTCGAGCGTCCGCGTCTCGTCGAGTGAACCGGCGAAGAGCTTGTCGATTTCTCCGCGGTAATAATCCAGATCGGCCTTGGTCGCGCATTTGACAAAGTAGAAGGTCACCTGCCCTTCCGGGGCTCCAAATCGCTTGAGTTCCTCTTCAAGATAATCGCGGCGGCACCAGTTGGTGACGAAATCTTCGGCCTTTTCAAGGGTGGAGACGATGTGAAACTCCATCGGCGTGTACGGCGGAACCGACGGGAAGATGTTGATCCGATCGCCCACTTTCCAGTTCATATCCCTCGCCGTGCCGCGGCCGACCAGAATCGCCTGCTTGTCCCGCAACCATGCGTCGATCTCCTCCTGCGTCAGGCGATGCTCCGGAAAGCTGGTGACGAAGGTATCGTGATCCACTGCGAGCGTGGAAAGCGGCATGGGGTCGTTCTCTCGCTGACCACCGATGTAGCGAAGGCCGCAGACCGAAAGCAACCGGGTCTTTGTCGGGTCCAGCGCCTCGATCTTGCGCCGATGCCCCTCCGGCAAGGGGTTGATGATGGACGTTTTCTGTGTGACCGCGAGCCGAAGTTGCCGGGCGGAGTTATCCAGAAAACGCTCAAAGCCATCCACCACGGCCATCGAAAGGACATAGATGGTGATCGGCAGCGCCACGGCTGCCGAGGTCAGCGCCGTCCGCAGCGGATTCCGCGTCAGGTTTCGATAGAGATAAATCAGTCGCAGCGACAAAGTGTGTTCCAGGGAATGATAGACAGAAGCAGCGGCGTTTTCTTAGGGTTCACGAAGCGCCGTCACCACCTGCACGCGCGCCGCACGGACCGCCGGCACCAGCGCGCCAATAACTCCCACAATCACGACAAGGGCCAGGGCCTTGGCCACCAGCGACGGCGTCATTTGTATCTCGAATGCCATGGTCGTAAACGTCGTCGCGCCAAACATGTCTTTCGTATTGCCGACGACTTTCAACCACGCCCAACAGGCCAGGCAGCCGAGCAGGCCGCCGACAAGCGAGAGAAGAACGGCCTCGATGACCAGGCCGAGCAGGATCTGCCCGCCGGAGAAGCCGATGGTACGCAACATGGCCAGCTCGCGCGCGCGTCCGGCGACGACGGAGAACATCGTGTTGGCGATGGCGAACACGGCAGCAAGGGACATGATCGCCACGAGCAGATACGCCAGAAAGAGATAAACGTTCATCAGTCGCGACTGCGATTCCCAATAATCCTTCTCCGTTTGCGCGGCGAGCTGGATCGCAGGGCCCTCGATCTGCTTGACGATTTCGCTCGGACTGGCGCCCGCCGCCAGTCGCAGATTCGCCGAAGAATACATGGTGCGATTGTAGGAATTCATCAACGACGGCAGGTAGCCCCAGATTTCGCTTTCCATCGGTCCGCCGTCGGCCGAGAAATGACCGACTACCTTGTACGCGCGGTCGCCGCCATAACCCAGATTAATCGTGTCGCCGATCTGCAGCCCGGCAAATTGCTGCGCCGCGGCCTGTCCCACGATGACTTCCCGCTCCGCCGTGGAAAAAACGCGACCGAGCGGGCGGACATTCTCGTGAATCCTGAACGCATCCATTGTGACACCGCGCACGGCCACATTGGCGTTCGTCCGTCCGCCGTCACGCACGCGCGGCAGGGAGACCTGCACCATCATCTCGGGACTGACGAGAACCTGTCCCGTGGATTCATCGCGGGCGACGTCCGAGACCTGGCTGAGCTTGTTGAAGTCATCCACCGCGATGGCGCTGTTGCTCTCGGCGGTGGCCCCGCTCTTGAGGATAATCAGTTTGTGGTCGTCGCTGGCGACGGACAGCGCGTGATCGAGCGACTGTGCGAAGCCGAGCATGTAGGCGAAAACGGAAACGACCAGCGTGATGACCAGAACCGTCAGCACCGTCGTCGTCTTGCGGACGAACAGGTTTCGCCAGTGATAGGTTAGCGGCAGGGCCATGTTCTTTACCATCAGGAACCGGCGGATTGCAATCCGACGGCATCGTCAAACCGAAATCCACTATCCGAAAACTGTAATAAACATCATGCAACCTTTCGCAGCGCGTCGGTCGTTCGAAGACGCATCGCCTGAAACGCCGGCCAGGTTCCGGCAAGCAGACCGACCAGAAGCGCAATGAGTACCGAGCCGACAACGCCGATCGGTGACACCTCCAGCGCGAGCATCGGCCCGAGGGTCGTCAGCCGCACGGGCAGCAGCCACAGCAGAATCGTCGCCGGGATGACGCCCAGCATCGCCCCCGCCAGGGCGAGCATGACGCTTTCAGCCAATACGATGAAGAACACCCTGCCGGACTGAAATCCGATGGCCTTGAAAACGGCCAGCTCGCGCACCCGCTCACGAAAGCTCATCATCATGGCGTTGCCCGCGACGAGGGCGATGATGATCACCACGACGATGGCCATGGCCTGCATCAATCCGGGAATGTTGCCCATGGCCTGCGTGAAGTTGGCAACAAAGGCGTTCTCATCTTCCGATCGGGTCTCGTCCGGGCTGTTGGCGAAAAGCGCGTCGATCTCTACCTGCAGCTCACGCAGGCCCTCGGCAGTCTTGCACTTGATCCAGAAGATATTGCACTTCGCGTCATCCACGCCCACTTCCTTGAGCGACTCGACGAGGTAGTCACGCCGAAACCAGAAGAAGTTGGCCCGCTCCCGGTTGTCCGTAATCATGATGATGCGAAACTCGAGCTTGAGATACGGCGGAACCGTGCTCTCCAGCGTGATGCGGTCGCCGACCTTCCAGCCGTAGGTTTCCACCGGGCTTCGACCCACTACACAGGCCTGCCGATCACGATGCCAGGCCTCCACGTCGTCGGGGGTCAGACCTACATCACTATAAACAATGGGAAACGTATCCGTGTCGGTGGCGATGCTGGTAAGGGTGTTCTGCGTATCCGGCACGCGGCCGCCGAACCAGCGCGCCCCGCAGACGGCCTCCAGTCGCCGGCGATCAGGGTCGAGGGCCTCGATCTTGCGGCGCATTCCCTCGGGCAGCGGATTGGTCAGCGTCGTCCGATGGTGTACGCCGAGCCGCAGCTCTTTCTCCATGTTCGAGGAAACCTGCGCCAAAGCGGCCACAAAAGAAATCGCGGCGACGAACACGGCCATCGGCAGAGCGAAGGCAATCGCCGTGAGCGTCACGCGCAACGGATTGCGCCGCAGGTTCTGCATGAGTATGTAGGTCAGTGTCACAGCCGACTGCTTTCCTTCTTCCGCTGGGGTCGAAGCAGGGTCCGGCGCTTGCTCGTGCCGGGAGGCGAGGCGTGCGTCAGGACGCCAACACCGGCGCGGCCTTCGCTCTTGCTGGGTTGATCTCTTCGCGATCAAGCACGCCCTTATCGAGATGGACGGTACGCTGGCCGTGCGAAGCCGCGCGCGGATCGTGTGTGACCATCAGGATCGTCTTGCCGAAGTCGCTGTTAAGCAGATTCAGCAGGCCGAGAATCTCCTCGGAGGTGGTGGCGTCCAGATCGCCGGTCGGCTCGTCAGCCAGAATCACATCGGGATCGGTCACGATCGCCCGGGCAATCGCCACGCGTTGCTCCTGACCTCCGGAGAGCTGATTCGGTCGGTGATCCTCGCGATCGGCGAGACCGACGATCTCCAGCGCCGTCTTCACGCGCTGTCGCCGCTCCGATGCGGACATGCTGAAGAGCAGCAGCGGCAGCTCGACGTTTTGCGCGGCGGTGAGCACCGGAACCAGGTGATACATCTGGAAAATGAAACCCACATGTCGGCTGCGCCATGCGGTCCGCTCGCGCTCGCTCATGCGCTCGAGTTGCGCTTCGCCGACGCGAACCGTTCCGCCGGTGGCCGAGTCGAGTCCGCCGATCAGATGGAGCAGCGTGGACTTACCGGAACCGCTGGGGCCCATGAGGACGACAAACTCACCGGCGGCGATCCTGAGATTCAGCCCATCGAGGACAGGTATCTCGAGTCGATCCTTGTAGTAAACCTTTCGAACATCTTGCAGCTCAATATCAACGGTGCTCATGCAGGACTCCCAGGCCGAAGATCGCGCCGGAGGCGAGGTTCCAACGATTGCAGGATTGTATCGCGGGTCACATGATTCGTCATCGGAAGGGAACACATGGGGCGGAAAGACTGAGCACCGAAGTTCTGTCTGAGTGAGGCCGGAAGATCGTGCCGAGGGCTTCAGCGTACCACGCTCCGCCATACACAGGCGCGAACCGGAGGTCAATCATCATCATCTTCGTCGCGCAAGGGCTTCGAATCATCGCCCTTCGCGGGTTTTGCAGTGCGGAGCGGACGTTCGCCTGCGGGCGGCTGCACGATGCGGTCGATGTGCGCGGTCAGGCGATCTTTCGCGGACATGTAGACTGCCAATTCGTCGTCATCAACCTTCATCGCACACGCCTGGCGATAATACGACAGGGCCTGCGGATAATCGCCCATCAATTCACAGACGATTCCCAGGGCGAAGACGTTTTCATGTCGCTTCGGCTTCTTGACTTGCGCTTCACGAAAGAGTCTCAGTGCGGATTCATAATCATCCGCTCGCAACGCACGAACCGCGTCCTCGCCTTCGCTCCTGCCAACGATCTCGTAGGTGTAGGCCACCCGAACCGGCGCGAGGCGTGAGACAAATTCCTGCGTTGCGCGCTCAACGAGTTCACCAATGAAATAATCCACCGGGTCGAGGTCGGCCTCGTTCATGCTGGTGCCGAAGAAGAAATCCGGCCGCTTCTTGTCCGTCTTCTGAACGACCGGCGAAGCATGCTGCACGACGGCCTGACCGGTCACGGCATCGACCAGCGTGAAGGAGCACTGAACCGTCAGATGACGGCTGATTTCCTCGATATCCCGCTGCGGGAAGTCGAATGGAAGCGGCTGGCCTGCCGGTCGAGCGCGGGAACGATATGGATTCACTGGGGCGCCGCCCGGCCCCTGCCGAAAGCGAGGATCACCGGGATGTTGCGGCGGCACGCTCGAACCACCGCCCATGAGTCGCATCCAATCCACCCGCGTCTTTCGGTTGCGTTCATACGCAACGCTCATATTGATTTTGCTCATGATCAGCCCGTCGACGGCAAGGATGCGCCCGGCGCGTTCCAGAGCATCCCCTTCGACGATACCGACAAGCTGCAAGTCCTGCTCGGCGAGGATGGACTTGGTCGCCCGGCGCTGCACGATCTTGAGGGCGTCCGGCCGCGTATTGTCGGCGCTTTGCAGCATGGCTTCGATCAGGTCGGCCGCGATGGATGACCACTTCTTCTGTCGGGCGTCTTTCTGGTCTTCGTCGCTGCTGAAGCCCGAGTCGATGACCGCAACCGCCCGGATGTTCTCCGGTAGCGATTGCGAAGGGGCGAGGACATAGGAAACCGTGACCTGCTGCACTTCTTTCGCCGTGGCTGGAACGGCAAGTGACGCCAGCGCGAAGACGCCTAGTAGAATGCTCGTGGGTATCCGTCGGAGCTTCGACGGGGCTGAGTAAGTACGCATGGTCATCATGTCTGCTGCCTTGCAAGCGAGTTTAACTAGGTTGGCGCGGCGCCACCGCACGGCGCGTACCCCATAGGATAGCAGACAGACACGAGAGCGGCAGCAAAGTTAGCCGTCACCCTGGGGAACCCATTGATCGGCGTTCGAACCGCCCCCTCGCCCGGCTCAGCCCTGGCAAAATCTTGCCGGTTTGCGATTTACTTGTGGCAGGCGTCCATGCCGCGCTTTTCAAGATATTGCTGGTGGTATTCCTCGGCCCGCCAGAATTCGCCTGCTTTGACGATCTGCGTGGCGATCGGCTTGCGGAAGCGGCCGGACTTCTCCACCTTCTCCTTTGACGCCATCGCTTCCGTTTCCTGCTCGGGCGTCGTGAAGTAGATCACCGTGCGATACTGTGTACCCACGTCCGGACCCTGCCGATTGACCTGCGTGGGGTCGTGTGAGGTCCAGAAGAGTTCGAGCAGCTTCTCGTAGCTCACGCGCGATGGATCGTATTCCACACGAACGACCTCGGCGTGGCCAGTACGGTCGGTGCAGACTTCCTTGTACGTTGGGTTCGGTTTGTTCCCGCCGGAGTAACCCACGGCGGTATCGACCACGCCGTCGATCTTGCGAAAAGCGGCCTCCACACCCCAGAAGCAACCGGCACCGAACATGGCTATTTCCGTCTTCATCGTGGAATCCCCTTTCGTGGATGATGGATCATTGACAAGCCGAGCGGACGCCCCGGAGATTTCTCCCTGAACAGATTCCGACCGAGCGGCATCGACCTGAGTTGAAGTCGATGCCTCTGGCGGGCGGGCCGTGGACTGGTCTCCGCAGCCGGTCAGCAGCACCGCGGACAGGGCGAGCCCGACAGCGAATACAAGCAGCGTTACATCGGCGGAGCGCGTTCGGATGGACGACTTCATGTGGGCATCCTTCGCGGGCAACCGTGCAGGGTCGCCGGCTCAAGTGATGGGGTTAGTTTAGTTCCAATTGCATCGCCCGACCAGCGGGGTTGAAGGGTTGGATGCCTTCACGGGGTGGGTGGTTACGGCCGCTGCGACACCGGTTGCCTGGCGACGTGTGGACAGGGAAGCGGCTGCGTGCAAGCTGATTCACACGATGGCACGCTCGCGACGCAGCCGTGCGTATTCCGGCGCGGGGTCAGGATAGGCAAACTTCTCCGGCAGGGCCCACTTGGCGAAGAGCTTTTCGTTATCACGGTCGATCACCGCCATGTCGGCGCTCTTGCGTTCGTCGATAAGTTCTTCGTGATAAACAAGCGCCTCGCGGCAGCCGACGACTTTCAGCCCCGCTTCTCGCTGGACTTTCAGCGCCAGGTCCGGGTCCCAAGCACAGAAATAATAGCGATCATCGAGGTAGCCCAGCCGTTCCAGCAGCTCGCGCCGCAGAAGGCCGAAATTCGCATAGGGCAGACCGCGCACATGGTAGATGCTGAACGACTCACCGTCGCGATCGAGGGTGTCCAGCTTGTTCCACTGCCGGTCCTCGTTGTGATAAAACGCCACCATCCCCACATCCGTCAGATCGGGTCGCTCGATCATCTTCACCGCCGCTTCCACCGAACCCGGCAGCGGATACGAGTCGTCATTAAGCCACATGACGTAGCGGCCGGTGGCTGCACGAAAGCCCTTGTTATAGGCACGCATCGCCCCTTCGCGGCGGGTTTCATGAAGGAAGCGCAAATCGCCCTGTGCGGCGGCCCATTCTTCGGTGCCGTCGCCACTGCTCCCGCCAACGACGATGACTTCTCGCGGAAGCGTAACGTGTTCGCGAATCTTGCCGATGCACCGCTGAAGTCGAGAGCAACGGTGGTACGTGGCGATGACGATGCTGAGCGTCGGCGGAGATATGGCGTGGTCGGTCATGATCGGCCCCTACCCGCAATGACATACACAAGACTTACAAATAGTATCGGCCGCCTGAAACGAGCGACGATAGATAACTGTCTACAGGCAGGAAGGACAGAACTCATGCTCCAGCGTCTCGCCCCCACCCTGACCACAGCCCGGACCGAGCCAGTGACGCTCGACGACCTCTTTCGTCGCGGCGACTACTACGCCGTGCTCCATGCGACGCTGCAGCTTCTGACGCGCGACGAATCGACCGACCAGACGCTGATCGTCGAAGACGACTCCACTCGAGTTCATGCCGCCCTGCTGGCCGTCAAGTCTTACGTTGCCCTTGGTCTGATCGAACCCGCACGCGAACTACTCACCGCGACCTACAGTCCGCTGGCTCGCATCAACGAGCTCCGGCCGCTCCTGAGCCAATTGGGCGACCTACCTTCGGGACGCATCCCGGCAGACAAGCTCCGAGCGCGTTTCGACCGCAACGCGCCTCGACTCTATGATCGCCATCCGCATTTGCGCGAACACGACGCGACCTTTCGTGGCATCCCGGATACGCACGAGCTGTTCTGGGCATCGGACAACAATGTCCACGTGTCACACGCAGCGAGCGGAACCTGGCGGCGATGGCTGCCCGGCCTCTTTGATCATCGCAGAATCGTCTCGGAAGTCCGCCTGCCGCATAACCCAAAAGACCCTTTCTGCCAGCCCTATGTCATCAGCGGCGATCATCTGGGAGGACTCTTCCGCAAGGCCTTCGTCGCCACGTCGCGCATGTTCATGACGTTTGCACCGCGAATCTATCTCATCGAGCCGGACCCGACGGCCATCGGTCTGTGCCTGTATCTGCTCGATGACATCGACGAATGGTGCCATGACCGTGTCAGCATATTCACGGGGCGGGACTGCATGGGGCAATATGAGACTTTCCTGCGGGAACATATCGAGCGATCTCCGCCGGATTACTGCCTGCGGTTGCCATACGGGGAAGCCCATCTCACGGGCGAGATCGTCAAGGTCTCGCAGCGCATCGCAAAATGTCACGCGGAGCAGGCGCACGCGGCACTTGCCCGGCTCAGGGCACACTACGACACCATCGGATTGAACGACTGGGCGGAGCTTTTCTCGCGAGCGGCAGACACAAAGTCGAAGGTGACGAACAAAACTCGCCCGCTGCGCATTCTCGGCATGACGAGCCGCTTCACGACGGTACTCCAATACTCCATGCGCGACCTCAAAGCGGCCTTTGAGAAACTGGGTCACGATTTCCAGATTCTGATGGAGCCCAGCGACCACGATAGGTCAACAACCGCCGACTCGGCAACACGCATTGAGGCCTTCAAGCCCGATCTTCTCTTTCTCATTGACCATCATCGCCGCGAGTACCCTCATCTGATCCCGCCGAATGTACCCTTCGTCTGCTGGATACAGGATCGCCTGCCGAACCTGATGCACACCGACGCGGGGAAGTCCATCGGAAAGTTGGATTTCTACA
Source organism: uncultured Planctomycetaceae bacterium (assembly GCA_964385225.1). Classification (GTDB taxonomy): domain Bacteria; phylum Planctomycetota; class Phycisphaerae; order UBA1845; family UTPLA1; genus UTPLA1. The sequence continues at coordinate 69,397 of CAYLOE010000010.1, read as the reverse complement.
TCGCCTCGGCCTGCGCCGAACTGACCGAGTCCTATCAATACCCCCGTTCGCAGGGCATGACCTGGACCATGGCGACGAACGATCGCGAGTACGACGCAACCCCGCTGCCGGAATCTGAACTCACCAATTACCGTTGCGATTTTTCCTACGTCAGCAATCAATCGAAGCGACCCGAGGCCTTTCACGCCGAACATTGCGAGACCTACGCAAACAACAAGCTACTCAAACGCGTGCTCGATTATCTCTACGAACGACTCAGCCGCGAGATTCGTAACGACCCCATCCACGCGCCGGCCCGACCGGCAAGCGAGCTTCTTGCAGATGCTCAGCGCGAACTCGGCCTGGCTGCCGCGTCCTCGGAAATCCTCGACCGCATCTGCCGAAATTATGTCCACCCGCTGGTCGAATTGCTCTTCCGGCAGTCTACGCTCGAGTGGGTCGCGGATTATTGTGACCGCACCGGCCGCGTTCTGCACATCTATGGCAACGGTTGGGACGCCCATCCCAGGTTCGCGAAGTATCACCGCGGCGTCGCCGTCAACGGCAGGCCGTTGCGCGCCATCTATCAGGCCAGCCGGGTCAACCTGCAGATCATCGGCAGCGGCGCGGTCCATCCACGTCTGCTCGACGGTCTCGCGGCGGGCGGGTTCTTCCTGATCCGCGGCTGCGCGTTGGATCGCATTCACGAACCCTGTCGACGATTGATCGAGGCCGTCGAGCGCCGTTCGATCGAACCCGACAGGGAATATCCCATGAGCCGGGCGCCGGAGATGGCAGACCTTCTCAAGGACATTGCGCCGCTGCTGGGGGCTCGACGGTCGGCTGACGCGTTTCGATTGACAGGGGCCGAGCTTGAACTGGTTCGGACGCTGGCCTGCAAAGACGACCGTGGAATCGCCGGCTCCGTCTTCGACGGCTATGACCATATCGCGTTCGACACCCATGAAGAATTCGAGCGCCGGGCGGAGCAATTCCTCGCTGACGACACGGCTCGCGCAAAAATTGCCGACCGCATGCGTAGCGTTGTGCTCGATCGATACACCTACTCGGCCCTTGTCAGGGACCTGCTCAGCTTTCTCAGCACGCGCCTGGCAGCCGCAGCCGACGGATAGCGCCTTGATCCGCTTTCAACTCAGCCACATCGCGCCTGCGCCCGATAAATCAACTTGGATGGCTTCGCGAATGACGCGGAAGTTCGATCCACCGGTTCGTCGCGTAACCGGCAGAAAGTGCGCTGGAAAAACGGTCGAGGACGGATGACCAGAGTGCTCGGACTCATCACGGCGCGCGGCGGATCCAAGGGCGTACCCGGAAAAAATATCCGACCGCTCGCGGGAAAGCCGCTCATCGCATGGACGATCGCAGCCGCGCGGGCCGCGAATCGCCTGGATCGGCTCATCGTCTCGACCGATGACGCGAAGATCGCCGAGGTCTGCCGCGACTACGGCGCGGAGGTTCCCTTCATGCGGCCCGTCGAACTTGCGCGCGACGATTCACCGCATATCGACTGCATTCTGCACGCCGTCGAATGGATGCGCGATCATGACGGATATCAGCCGGACTATCTCGTACTGTTACAGCCGACCTCGCCCTTCCGAACGGCCGAGGACATCGATGCCGCGATCGATATGGCGATTCGCAAGCAGGCCGACACCGTCGTCAGTGTGACCGAGACGCACGACCATCCGTACCTCGTTCGACGCATCGACGAGGACGGCACGCTGCGGCCGTTCGTTGCATGCGATCTGGCCTACCCTCGCCGCCAGGACCTGCCGCCGGCCTTCGCGTTGAATGGGGCCGTCTTCGTTCATCGCGTTGTTTCCCTGTTTGCGGCACGCAATCTCAACAGAGAGCGGACGCTTCCTTACCTCATGCCGCCGGAGCGCTCGCTGCAGATCGACACGCCCTGGGATTTTCAGATTTGCGAGATGATCGCGTCCCAGTTCGTCGCGGCGAATTCCGGGTCTGCCATCTGCACAACGATGCTTCAACACGGGCATTCATGATATGTCACTCAACGACTGGCGCCCCATCCGTGAGCTGCGAGAAAAGGAAGCATGGATCTTCGAGCGCGCACCCATGCAGGCCGTTCAGCCCCGACACGTATTGATCTACAGCATGGACCCGTGGCAGCTCAGCGCGTTTGAACAGTTCCTGCATCTCGCCGTCGATCGGAAAGGACACCGTGCGACAACGGTCTATTACGACGGTCTCCTGCCGCTCTGCGCCTGGGAGAATCACGAAGTGCCGGCGCCGTCGCGGGACAAGCTCAAGAGCCGATTCGAGTTCATGCACGACTGCTTCGGGATTTCTTCGCGCGGCATCTCGACCTACCTTGAGGAGGCGCCGACACGCGAACGCGCGGAGCGAATCGTCCACGGCGTACCGAACGAACAACTCGGCGAGATGTGCTACGGCGGCCTTCCCATTGGCCAAATCGCCCATCGTGATCTGACACAGTATTCACTCGGTTACTTCGAACCACGCTCGCCGGATGATTTCGACATGTTTCGACGTCACCTCGTCCACGCGGTGATGAGCGTCGATCTCGCGCAGGCGATCCTCGATGACGAGCGACCGGACATGGTCGTGCTCGTGAACGGCAAGTCGATCATGTACTCGTACATGTATGAGCTGGCCCGGCAGCGAGGGATTGCAGTGACCACGTGGGAAGAAGGCGGTTACCACGATGCCTCCGTGGTGCTGGCAAATGAGGATCGCGCCATCGATTTCCCGGTCGATGAGGCGTGCTGGCAGGCGACGCGACGAAGACCGCTCGCGCCCGATGATGCGGCGAGAGTCGAACGCTACTTCGATAAATGGCGGCGTCAGGAGGTGCGATACTACACCTACTACGACCGTGAGGAGCGGAATTTCGATCGAATCCGACGCGAGCTGGATATCCCCCGCGATGCCGCAATCGTGTCACTCTTCAGCAACATCGTCTGGGACACCAACGCCCTGGGCAAGAATCGGGCTTTCGACAGCATGTTTGACTGGATTCGCTCGACGATCGACTGGGCGACCCGGCAGCCGGAAACGTACCTGATTGTCCGCGCCCATCCCGGCGAAGCGAAACTTTGCTTCAAAACGCGCACGCCAATCAAGGAGCTGATCGAGAAACACTACCAGAGTCGGCTACCTGCGAACATACGCATCGTCGGCCCTGAATCCGAGTTCAGCTCCTACGAAATCGCCGCGAACTCATCGCACTGCGCCAGCTATACCTCAACGCTCGGCGCAGAGCTGACGCTGATGGGCTTGCGCCCGCTCATCTGCGGAACGCCCTACTACTCCGGCAAGGGGCTGACCGCCGACATCCAGACGCGCGAGCAATACTTTGATATTCTCGACGGCCGACAGCCGCCGCCGACGGTGGACCCTGTCGGCCTCAGGAAGCTGTTGCATCTCGTCATCTTCCGGCTCGTCAAGCAGCCGGAGTTTTTCCGCGGCATTCACGGCCATCCGCAGCAGCCGAGGATCGTCGTGGATAGCTTTGAGGGATTCCCCGAGTCGATGCCGATCTTCAATGAGATCGTCGACTGCATTCTGGAACGACGGAGCTTCACCGCTTCCGCAACGAGGATGGTCACATGTCCGGCACACTGACTCCCGCCCTGCCACGCTCCGATTTCCTCGAAACGATCCGCGCACAAGCTCCCGACCTGCCCGCCGACACGCCGACCTCCATCACGCTTTCCGATCTGACGATCCACTACCTCGACGCGCCTTCGCTTAACACGGCCTACAAGGACATCTTCCTTCAGCGAATCTACCATTTCACCGCGGAAAGTGAGTCGCCGACGATCATCGACGGTGGAGCGCACATCGGCCTGGCGACGTTGTACTGGAAGCAGCAGTATCCCCTCGCGCAGGTTACCTGTTTCGAACCGGACGAAACGGCCCTCAATCTGCTGCGGCGAAACCTTACGGCCAACGGCATTACCGACGTGCGAATCATCGAGGCCGGTCTTTCCGACCGAGTCGGCGCGGCTGCATTTACTCGTGACGGCGCCGACGGCGGGCGGATGACTTCTTCCTGCAACGAGTCGGCTACGGACGACTCGCCGATCCGCACGGTTCGATTGTCTGAACACCTTACGCGACCAGTCGATCTGCTGAAGCTCAACATCGAAGGCCAGGAAGGCCCGGTGCTGCACGATCTGGAACAGACCGGCAGGATCAATCAGGTTCGGCGGATCCTCCTCGAATATCACGGCTGGCCCGACGGACGCCAAGGCCTCGGTGATATCCTCAATCTGCTGGATCGATGCGGCTTTCGGTACATTCTGCACGACTTCGATCGCGAGACGAACCCGACGACGAAACCACCCTTCCGAATACGATCCAACGCGCCGTGGTTCTGCCTCGTCTATGCGGAGCGAGACGTGAAGCATCCCACGGTCGCGAATCAAGAGAAGCCGGCGCCGGTTGACTGGGGCGAGCTTCGCCGAGTGACGCCGGTCAGTCGCGTGTTCGGGCTGGATCGCGGCACGCCGGTGGATCGTTACTACATCGAGCGCTTCCTGGAACAACATTCCGCGGACATTCAAGGGCGCGTTCTGGAAATCGCCGATGCGACGTACACGCGCCGTTTCGGCGGCCAACGCGTGCGACAATCCGACGTGCTTCATGCCGACGACAGGAACCGTCATGCGACGATCATCGGCGACCTGACAACCGGCGCCGGCATTCCCAAGGACGCCTTCGATTGCATCGTGTTGACGCAGACACTCCATTGCATCGACAACATCCTGGCCGCCATCATCAACGGCGCGCGGGCTCTCGTGCCCGGCGGCGTACTGCTGGCCACACTTCCGGGCATCAGCCAGATCAGCCGCTACGACATGGAACGCTGGGGCGATCGGTGGCGGTTCACGAGCATTTCGGCACGCCGTCTGTTCGTTGATGTCTTCGGCTCGGTCAACGTCTCCATCGAAACGCACGGGAACGTACTCGCCGCAACAGCGTTTCTTCAGGGAATCAGCGTGGAAGAATTAACCACGGACGAACTGGATCACCACGACCCGGATTATGAACTCGTGATGACCGTTCGCGCGGTTCGAGGGCAACGATCATGAGGAACGAACGATCGGATAAACCGTCGCGGCAGGCGCGGGCGAAGCGAAGCGGCACGGGCGCAGTGATCCTGCTCTACCATCGCATCGAGCACCTGCCGAGCGATCCGCAGCGTCTTGCCGTACGTCCGCGACACTTCCGCGAACATCTGGAAATCCTACGTCGCGAGTTTCGACCGATATCGCTTCGCGAATTGTGCTCCGGCCTGGCAAATGGCAACGTGCCGGATCGCGCCGTGGTGATGACGTTTGACGACGGTTACGCGGACAACTTTGAGAAGGCCGCGCCGCTGTTGGGCGAGTTTGACATTCCGGCGACGATGTTTGTAACGGCTCGACGTGACAGCGACCGCGAATTCTGGTGGGACGATCTGGAACGCATCATTCTTCGTACGCCGCGGCTGCCGAAATCCATCTCGCTTCAAGCGGGCGGGTCGCGTCGCGCGTGGCGGCTGGATGACGGGTCAAACAAAACACCGAGTGATCCTGCGTGGAGCGTTCAATCGGATCGGCCGCCCACGAAGCGTCAGGGCTTGTATCTGCTGCTCTGTCGAATGCTGCGAACGATGCCGGATGACCGCCGACGTCATACGCTCGATGCGCTGTACCGTTGGGGTCGTGCCAATCCCGTGCTCCGGCCGACTCACCGCTGCATGACACCGGCACAGATTCGACAACTCGCCAAAGGCGACTTGATCGAGATCGGCTCGCACACCGTCACCCATCCGGTTTTATCCGCGCTTCCGCTCGCCCGGCAGTATGCCGAAATCGCAGGCGGGTCGGATCGACTGACGGAAATCATCGGGCGACCGGTCAAGAGCTTTGCCTACCCCTTCGGCTGCGCAAGAGATTTCACATCGGAAACCGTCGAACTCGTCCGAAGCGCCGGCCATCTGCGGGCATGCGCCAACACCGGCAAGCCGCTGTGTGATGCCGCTATTGTGACACCTCGCAGCAACCCCTTCAAACTTCCGCGTGCCATCGTACGCGACGGGGACGGCGAATCATTCGCCCGAAACCTGAATCGCCTATGGAACGCCGCCGCACACCGCGAAAGACCGCAATATGCCACGGCCTCCGCTTGATATCCTTCAGGTGAGCACGGCTGACGTGCTGGGCGGCGCGGAACGTATCGCGTGGGAACTCTTCCGCGCGTATCGAGATCGTGGGCATCATTCTCGACTGGCCGTCGGTCGCAAGCGGACGGACGAGCCGGGTGTCTCGCGGATCACACATGATCGCAGCGGGAGTACGTGGCGTCGCTTCTGGTGGGGGCAACATGCTCGGTTACAACCGCGATTTAACGCCACGCCCGGCGCGCGATCACTCGCCCGGCTTTATCAGCGATTGGCCGAGCTGGCGGGTCTGCTGGACACCCTACGCGGCGTTGAGGATTTCAATTTTCCCGGAGCGTGGGACTTGCTCGACCGGGGACCGCGCCGGCCGGACATCCTGCATTGCCACAATCTGCACGGAAAATACTTCGATCTGCGCGCCTTGCCGGCACTGTCGCGCCGCGTACCGGTCATGCTGACGCTGCACGACGCGTGGCTGCTCGCCGGTCATTGCGCGCACGCGATGGACTGCGAGCGTTGGCGGACCGGATGCGGAGCGTGCCCGGACCTCTCGATCTACCCGTCCGTTCGACGTGATGCGACCGCGGAGAACTGGCGACGCAAGGCCGCGATTTTTCGCAACTGTCGACTGCATGTCGCCACGCCCTGCCGCTGGCTGATGGAAAAGGTACAACAATCAATCCTCGCGCCGGCGATCATCGACGCACGGGTGATTCCCAACGGTGTCGATTCGGCGGTCTTTCATCCGGGCGACCGTGCGACGGCACGGAAATCGTTGGGACTACCGCAGGACGCAGACATTCTGCTCTTTGCCGCATACGGCGTGACGACGAACAGTTTTAAGGACTTCGCCACGCTCCGAAAGGCCGCGGCGCGATTGGGCAGCATGTCCGGCGTGCGCGATCGGTCGCGGCCTCTGCGGATTTTGGCCCTCGGCGAAACGGGTGCGACGCAACAAGTAGGCCGGGCCGTGATTCGATTGATCCCTCACGTAGCGGACCCGCGCCGGGTCGCGGACTACCACCGAGCGGCGGATGTCTATGTTCACGCATCGAAGGCCGACACGTTTCCAACTTCCATCCTTGAAGCGATGGCCTGTGGCAGACCGGTCGTGGCGACGGCCGTGGGCGGTATCCCGGAGCAGATCGTGTCGATCGACAGCGAGTCTCGCGAGCGCGAACCGGCAACTGGATTACAGATTCCGCCGGGAGATGCCGAAGCGATGGCATCCGGTATCGCCCTGCTGCTTACCGATGATGCCCTGCGCTATAAACTCGGCGAAGCCGCCGCGCGCCGCGCCGCCGAGTGCTATCAATTGGATCGTCAGGTGGCTGCCTATCTGGAGTGGTACCGGGAAATCCTGCGCGACAACGCCGACTCACCATCGATGCGCAAACAGCAGGCCAAGAAAGAGCATGAGAGTATAGGAAAAGATCGCTCCAACGACGGCCGAGGTGTAGGCGACAAGCCGGGCGCGCGGCAAGCGGAGGTAGTCGGTCAGGGCACGGCTCAGTAACGCACCGAGCAGGCCGATGACGGCCCTCAACACTCGGTCTGCCAGAAACACAATCAAGCCCAATTGCGGTTCAAACGAAGAAGAAGATCAAATCAATGATTGCGAAGATGAGTTGGATAATGATGAAGAAGATATCCATCTGAATACCACCTTTCAGCGAGGCCATGCAGAGGACCGCACTCGTTTGAATGATAGTAGCACACCAGGTGGAGGACCGGAAACGCGCTGACATAAGACCGGTACCGACCAGCCGGATAACGATCCTGCCGCACGCACGCAGGGCCGCCGAATGCTGCGTCAGGGTCATTCACGGGTGTCAGCGGCAAGAGAGGCCGTCGCATCAGCCACGCCGACGTCGCCTCGAAGCCAGCCGATCAGCAGATAATCGGCAGCGATACGGCCCTGCACGGCCGATGGATCGTACTCAATCGCCATCACCGTCTGACCGGCGCCGTCCAGCATCGCCTGGGTGCGAGCGGGAGCAACCTGATCGAAAAAGCCCTTGTCGCGCAGGTTATTCGATATGCGATGGGAGAGATCATCACCCAGCGGCCCGGCCTTGGCGCGCCCGGAGAGCGATGAAAACGGAACGATCGCCAGACGCGGATTAACCGATCGATCGAGGCGGCGATCAACGAGGTTGGCGGCCTGCTCGGCAAGTCGAGCAGGGTCGTCACTTCGTGCCGTGATTTCGCCGAGTGATTGGCCTGCCCCGGACGGCACATGGATCAGCTTGAGACGCAGGGCCATCTCCCCGGCGGCCAGTCGGTTGTCATCGCGCATCTTGCCGCCGCGGACAAGGTCGCGGACCTGTTGCTCAAGCGCGCTGATCGGCGTATCAGCGAATGCCCGAAGAACCACCCGGCCGGAGCGGCTCAACACAAATCGCGCGGGTACGTCATAACTCCATTCGGGCTCCAGCCAGGCGCGGAGTTCCGCACGGGCCTGCTTGTCGAAGACCACGCAGGGAAAGTTTCCGCCGGCGCTGTGCAGGATCGGCACGGTCGTACGGCCCCAATCCTCCGGCGAATCCAGATTACAGGCGATGACCTGGAAGCCCTGATCCTTGAGATCGCTTTGCAGGCGGACGAGCATTTCCATTTCTTCACGATTCTGCCGAGACCAGGACGCCCAGAAATCGAGCAGGACGACATGGTGACGGTACTTGGACACAAAGTCCTGCAGGCCCGCGGCATCGAGGACCGGCGCCATGTCGGGATAGCGATAGGCGAACGAGGAAGGCCCGGGCGGATTCGAAGGCGCTTTACCCTGGAAGTGCCAGGTATTGTCAGCCGGATAGCCGTCGTGGTTGCAGTTCGTCGATACGAGCAGCAGGCAGACGACGAGCGAAGCTTCGACGACGGGGAGGCGAGTGCGGAATGAAGAAAAAAACGCGCGAGAAAGGGTTCCCAGAAACATCATCCATGACCTCCGGGCAACCCAGTTGCCCTTAATGCCTACCAGCAGGAGCGGGCTTTCATGCACCCCGCATTCAAGCAGGGCGGAACGCACTCCTCCCAATATATCGGACTTCCATGCATTTAGTCTTGCGAAGCGCCGACCGTCTCGGGCTGACCGACGGCTTCCTCGGCCTTCTTCTCAAGGACGTGCATGCGGTCGCGCACCTCCTGTGCCATACGGGAATTGGGGAATTCGTCCACGATCTGACGGCCGACGTCGATGGCTTCCCGCCAACTGCTCTCCGTGACGGCGAAGGAAAATTGCAGTCCCAGGTTATGGAGCTTGCTGCGAAAGACGCCACGGGCCGACTCCTCCAGCGCCGCGGCTTCATTACGCGTCAGGTACTGGTCGAGTTCCTTGAGAATGGCGATGCCACGATCCACTTCGTTGCGGCGTACGGCGTCGTCCCACTCCTTGAGCAGTCGTCGCTTGTGCTCACCTCGGCGCACAGCGAAGAGGCGCGGCAGTTCGCGGACTTCGGTAACTTCGGGATGGCGAGTCAGCAATCGATCCATCGCCCGGCGAGCGGCGTCCCAGTTCTGGCCTTCAAGGAGCGAGCGCACCTGTGCGACTGCTTCATGGACCATGTGGTTATTGAGTCGTTCGCTGCTCATGTCCACTTCGGCACGGAGCCGAGCGGCCTCGTTCTTGTAGCCGTGGCGTTCCTCGAGTTGCTCGACGAGGGCATAAGCCGCCTCCATGTCGCCGCGGACGATTTCCTCGTTGATGGCCAGACGCAGGGCGGTGCGCTCGCGGTCGCGGTGCGTCAGCGCGCGAACCGTCTCAGAGAGCTGCACATTTTCGGCAATGGTGTCCAGGTGGCGATTGGCGACGTGCATCGACGATTGCATGTCGCGCAAAGCGTCGTAGATGCGGAAACTGGTGCCCTCTAGCTTCAGAAGTACATCGAGCACGCCGCGCAGAAAGAGATAAATCGAGGAAAGAAAGAGGGCGATCGATACACCGGCCACTCCCGAAAGAACAGCGAGAAACGGTCCGTCGCGCGCGTCGGCGAAGACGAAGTACGACGCGGCGATAATCAAACCGATGACGCCGGTGAGGGCCAGTAGACCTGCCATCACTGCAGAACGTCTGACCTGCTCGAATCGTTGCGGCACATCCGACATAACTGCTCTCATAATCAGGACGGCATCCGCCCGACACACTCGATAGTCGTCCCAAGTGACTGGCTATACACACTTTAGGACATAACCACGTGTCTGTCAATCACGGTACGACCTAACCATTGCTGAAACGGTAGGTTACATCGCGAATCGACGTGTTTATTATCGCCGCTGACGATGGCAAAACGAGGCCCGCACGGATCCTCAGGCCGGATCACTGGTTACAACCGGGGCTCTTCGTTCGAGCTCGCGCTGCTGCATTTCGCGCAGCTGCTTCTCGGCCTGACGCCTTGCGCGCAACTCGGACGCGGCCCGGCTTCTGGCGTCGGCGACCAGCCGCAGAAACATAAACGCGCCGGCCGCGATGAAGACGAGACCGATGATCGTGGTAGGTTCGTTCATTTCCTCTACCCCCAGCGCCGATACCGCGGGCCGCTAACGAGCCCGGGCAGCTATCTGCTGAAGTCGGCATCCTGCGTCGGCGCAAGCAGAATAACGCTTTGACTCAGGAATTCGCTTTCTTCCATCACCAGCGGCCGATAGCCGGGCTTGGACAGCCGAATCTGGCCGCCGCCGTGAATCTCGTGCTTGAAGATGTTCCACGCACCCTTGCCGTCCGTGTGGCCGATCCGCTTCCACGCACCGGAACGTTTCTGCTCGATGAGCACGTTGTTGACGGAAGACGAGGTTTCCCGATCGCTGACCTGGCCGAAATGGGAAAACTCCGAGCAGCCGACGGCGCAGGCGGATGCCATGCACATCGACGCGATCAGGAAGATTTGACGTTGCGGCTTCATCGGGCGGCGAGCCGAAAGCGGCCGGTCAGTTGCCGATGTACTTTGCATAGAGTGAACGGGCCTCGTCGGGGTCATGCGTACCCTGGATGATGGCTCGGCCGTCGCGGAAGAGTGTGATCTCATGGTTATCCACCTTGAAGCGTAAGAGATATCGGTTGATCTGAGGGGGGAACTTGGCCACGGCGGTTATCCGCGCGGAAACGGCCTGTAAATCGACGCCGGAGCCGCTTGCACCGATCTGAACGGCATCACGTCCGCATAAGGAGGCGGTGCGGCTGCCGCCTTTTGCGGAAAGATACTCGTATCGGCCACCTTTGCAACAGGGGCAATCGCCGGAGTCGTAGGCATTCTGCATGTCAAAGCGATCGAAACGGCCGGTCCATGCGTCGATCTGCACGAGATTTCGATTGAGCTTGTCGGCCTGGCCCGTGAGCAGCTTGAACGCTTCGATGCACTGCAGCGCGGCGACCAGATGCACGACGGGCGCGAGGACGCCGGCGGTGTCGCAGGTAGGGCTCATTCCCGGAGGAGGGGGCTGGTCCCACACACAGCGCAGACAGGGCGTGACGCCGGGAAGAATGGGCATGACCATCCCGGTGGCGGCGACACACGCGCCATACACCCATGGCATCCTGTGCTTGACGGCGACGTCGTTGATGAGAAAGCGCGTCTCGAAGTTGTCGGTACCGTCGAGGATGAGCTGCGCGCCTTCGGTGTAGGTTTCGATGGTGCCCGGGTGTGCGTCGGCGACGACCGGCTCGACGGTAACAGATGAGTTGATGGCTGCAAGCTTTTGCGCGGCGGCGACGGCCTTTGGCAAACCTTCGGCGGCGTCGCGTTCATCGAAAAGCACCTGCCGCTGGAGGTTGTTCAACTCCACATAGTCGCGATCGACGATTCGCACGAAACCGACGCCGGCACGAACCAGCGTATCGGCGATGACCGTGCCAAGCGCCCCGCAGCCGATCAGCGTCACATGGGAATCGAGGAGCATGCGCTGGCCGGCCTCGCCGATGGCGTCGAAAAGCACCTGTCGGCTGTAGCGCGACAAGGTCTGGTCGTCGTCAACTCGTCGGGCACGATCTGAAGTCGGCATGGCTGATGGACCAGGGTGAGGGTGCTTGTGCCGGATTGATTTTAGTCGAAAAGCGAAATCCTATGAAGCGGCAGTTCGGCGGCCTATTCGTACGACGCCGTCGGGGGTTCGTCTTTTTCTTTCGACAGCGCCGCGAGGTAGCCATCGGGGGGCGGGGGTTCGAGTTCGGTCGGCAGACTTCGGGGGTGGACGGACGCGGGGTGGATCGATTCGACGGGAGGCGCCGCGGCTCGATCGACGCCCGGCCGTGCCACGATTGAGGCACCTTCCGCGGCGAACAGCACCATCGACTGGCGAGCGGAGCCGAGAAACATGAGACCGAGGACGAGTACGACGATATGGTTGAGATGGATGCCGACGCCGGACAGCAAGCCGCTGGCCGAGTAGAGCAGCATAACAAGGCCGCAAAGACCGGCAACCATCGCATCGGCCAGCAGAGCGCCGCGCAGCTGCACGATACAGCAGACGCCGACGATCATCATCAATCCGCCGCCGATGCGGAGCATCCAATAGAACACGTCGACCATCGTATTGTAGAATTCGCTCTTGCTGATTCCCGTCGAAGCGAAAAACCAGCCGAAGACGGACATGAGCAGCCCGGCGGCAAGCGCGTGGGTGGCGACCTGACGATAGCGATCAGTCATGCTGCGGCCCTCGGTCCTGCGATTCGCCCCCATTCTACAATCGCCGATCGAAAGATGCGACCATCAGGAGGCGGTGCTGGGACCGCGGCGATGGCCGAGCGCGGCGGTCGCGGACTCAAGCCAGTCCTTCGCCTGGCGGATGAGGTCGGGGTTCGTCAGGCGCGTCAGACTGTCATTCAGGCAGCGCTGGGCCTTCTCGTATTCACCGAGGTACTTCGCGTAGAGAATGCCGAGGACGAGTTGCACCTGCTGCGCCTCGCCATCCGCGGGATAGTGCTTGAGAAACTTCTCATAGGCCTCGGCGGCCTCAGGATACTGAGTGGAGCGCATCAGATGATTGGCCACGTCGAGCATCTGACGTCGCGGCAACCACTGAGTCGAATCCTTCACCAGAAGTTCCTGATAACGGGCAGCAGCGCCTTCGTAGTTCTCCGTCTCCAGTTGTTCGGCGATCTCAGCCCGCAGGCGCACGACTTCGCTGTCCGGCACGGGAGCGGCTTCCTCGAGGACTTCACCGGTGACGGCGGAGACGGGACGTGCAACGCGGCCGTGGGCCATCTGCGCGCGAACGTTCGGATCGGCCATCATGGCGCGATACTGCTGGCGCTGATAATACCGCTTGGCCATGGCGACGATGTCGTATTGATCGCGCGGCAGACCCCGAACGAGCAGCATCAGCGAACACCAGGCGAAGCCGAAAACGTAGCCGGCGATGTGGGCCGAGTAGGCCACGGAAACGAACTCACTGCCGCCGGCCAGACTGGGAGCAATGATGTTGTCGTAGAGAATGACCTTTACCACGATGAGCAGCAGGGCTTGAATCTGGGCCGTGCCGATGAACCAGACAAACCAATAAACGACGGTGACATGGGTGCGCGGGAAGAGGACGAGAAACGCCGTGGTGATCCCGGCGATGGCGCCGCTAGCGCCAAGGCAGGGACTCGTGCCGCCGATGGCGAACCCGACGCCTGCAAAGACGCCGCTGGCAAGATAGAAAAGCAGATAGGTCGCGTTTCCCATCTTGGCGTTAACGGCGTTTCCGAAGACCCAGAGGAAGAGCATATTTCCAAAAAGGTGCATCAGATCGCCATGGAGAAACTGGTACGTAAAAAACTGTAAAACGGAGAGATTCTGCGGATCGAGCATGTACTGGCGCTTCCAGATGGAAAGGCCGGTCGGAGCCACACCGGAGCCGCCTCCGAATACGTCCACCACGAGGTACAGCAGGACGTTGGCGAGAATCAGGGCGTAGTTGACGCCGGGACGTCGGGATGACTGGGTATCGGTACGAATCGGAATGATGAGCAAAACCGGGCTCCGGGATTACGTCGGTTGATCTCTGTTGCGTCGGCCGTGCTTGACATTTTCTGGACGCTTCAAAACAGTCGCGGGCCTGGGAGACACGCGAACATACCTCGCGGTCGATGAACCATTTTAGCCGCTCCGGGCGATGGCCGCGAGCCGTCAGAGGGCAAAGAAGTACAGCAGCACCTTGTCGAACCGATCGGCCCACGCGGCTTCATTGTGCTCGCCTTCGTACACTTCCTGATAGTAATAGTCCCGGCCAGGGACGAGGCCGGCACGGTCGAACAGGGCGACCAGCTCACGCGTCCAGGCAACGCCTTTGCTGAAGGTATCGAGCTGTCGTCCCTCCGCGGTGCCCATATCCACCCAGAAGCGCACCCGTTTCATCCATGCGTTGTCACCCTTCTCTATCTGCCGAAGCAGCCCGCGATCGTTCCACTGGAGAGCCGGTGATATGACACCACACATCGAAAATTTGTCGGTGTGCTCCTTGCAGATGTAGAGCGATATCAATCCGCCGAGCGAAGCGCCGGCGACGCCGGTGTGTTCGCGCCCCGGCTTCGTGCGATAGGTCTTGTCGATAAAGGGCTTGACCTCCTCGACGAGGAAGCGCGCATAGTCCGCGCCGCGACCACCCATGTTGCGGGATTCATCGCGATCCGGCGTGTACTCGTTCAAGCGGTCCGGAGTGTTATCGATGCCGACGATGAGGATCGGCGGGATGCGGCCGGCCTTGATGAGCCGCTCGGCGTGTTCGTCGGCCTGCCACTCGATTCTGAGAAATGAATTCGCTGCATCAAAAAGGTTCTGGCCATCGTGCATGTAGAGAACGGGGTATCGACGGTCGACGTCCTTGTCATACTCCGGCGGCACATAGACGACGATGTCGCGCGTTTTGCCGAGCAGCTTTGATGAGAATGCGGCATGCGTGCGAAGGTCACCGGTCTTCGTCGAACGACGCGGCGGGGGCGGCGCCGCGGCTTTCGATGATTTGCCGTCATCGGCCCAGCGAACGACACGGATGCGGACGGTCTGATCCTCCTTCACGGTGAAGGGGCGGTTGGCGATGTCAATACCATGCTCGTTCTTCTCAACGGTCGACCAGTCGCCGCGCGTGATCTTGTACTCAAAGGATCGACCGACAGGGAGTTTCACCGTACCTCGCCAGTCGCCTTCATCGGAGCGATTGAGCTTGAGGCCCGCACCGGACCAGTTGCCGAGCGCGGGATGACTGCCGCTGATGTGGATAGCCGCATCGACAGGCGTATCTTTCGGAGCATCGACGATGAAGGTCAGGGTCGCGTCCTGCAAAGCAATTGAGTGAAGCGAAAGCAGCAAGAACCAGATCGTTTGCATCGCATGCTCCGGGGTCGGGCAGTTCCTTCATCTCATGTTACGCGAGAGTGACTGGAGTTGTCACGTTCTTCGCGGGCGAGCTGGGCAAAGAGGATGAGGCCGATCAGCGATATCGACAATGCCACACCGAAAACGCCGTAGTCGATCCATTCGTAGAGGAAGGCCCCGAGGAAAGGGGCAATGAGCCCGCGAAAGCCGGTGAGCGAAACATGGATGCCCATGTATAGCTCGGCCTTGTCATCCTCAGCGAAGTGGAGATGGCCGATGTTCCATGCGATGGCGCCGCCGCTCTGGGCCATGCCGTCGGCCGTGCGACCCAGCCAATACGCGCCGAGGGCCACCGGCAGCGCCCAGCCGAAGCCGTCGCTCCAGATCATGGCGAACATCGCGCCGACGCCGCAAAGGATCAACGATGCGGACCAGCACACCGAATTGGCCACGCGAAAGCGCAATACGCCCACGCGATCGAAAAGCCGTGCCCAGATCGGGAGCATCAGCAGCGTAACGAACCGGGGGACGGCGTCGAGAAGACCGTTGCTGGCGGTGTAGGAGAGGTTCAAGACTTTGGTCAGAACAATCGTATTCACCGGCATGACCATTAGGTTGGCGCTGCCCAGGCACATCTGTGCCGTGCAGTAACGCGCGAAGCGTCGGTCCTGCCGCAGCGCTTCGCGCATGCGACCGATGATTTGCCAGGGCGAGACCAACGCGACCAGCGAGAAAGGCGCCACCAGTCCGGCCTCGGCGATGCTGCCGTCATCCTTACCGTTTCGACCGACGGCGAGCGCTTTCTTCTCGCCGCGGACGTGCAGGCGACGAAAAACCAGCAGCCCCAATGCACCGAGAAGAGCGACCATCGGATAAAACCACTGGTAGGCGAGATGGTCATAGTCGAAGAGCGCGCCGCATCCAAGGATGATGGGCAAACTGACAAATGTACGGACGATCTGAAGACCGGCGGTAATGCGCCCACGATGAGATTTGGGATAGTTGCTTCTCCACAAGCTGGCCCGCGTGGTAACGACGCCGGACATGAATACACGGGCGAGGCATATCTGCGCGGCAAAGATCCACCCGCCCGTTGGCGAGTCGGGCGTCATGGCGACAGTGAGCGACGCGGCGATACAGGCCGCCGCGAGCGAATAGAAAACGGGCATCTTGGCCCGGCCGACGATAAGCGCCCCCCACAAAAGACTGACGAGATTGGCAAAGGCGGGCGTGGCCTGAACGACCGTGATGAGGAAATTACTTCCGCCGAATGTCTTGCTGACGACGACGGCGGAGACGGTACCTTCAATGAGACCCGCGAACAGACCCCAGAAGCAAAGGTGCTGAATCTCGATCAGGTAATTCCGCCGAGCCATGAAGGGCAGCCGACGGATGCGAAGCAGGTCCATTTACACAATGCCCCCTTCGGGGATGGTTCCATCCATCCCGAAGCGGGGGGAGTATAGCAGATTGGCCCGAGCGCGCCACGCAGCTCAAGTAACAAATACAAGTTCGGAACGAATGCAAGAGGTATGCCCCGTCAACGCGGCTTATCCTGTCGCTGGCGCTGCGGGGTCGGATGGATGGCTGCTACTCAAAGACGATTGTGAAGCGACGCTTGAAGTGCAGGTAGTAAAGGCCGATCAGGCGCATGGATACGATGGTCAGATAGACGTCAAGCACATTCATCCCGGCTTCAAAGACCGGACCAGCGAAAGGCAGCGTCGGAAGCGAGAGGTCGAGGTCGAGTTCGGCAAGCAGGGCGATCGCCAGCGGAATCGTCCAGGTGAAGCCGACCAGAAGGAGCAGGAACCAGATCGCAACATAGGCGCGAAAGGTGCGATAGACCGTCGTGAAAATCAGGTCCACGCGGTAGATCATGTCGAGTGCATTGAAGGCGAAAAGCAAAACGAAGACCGGCAGCAGGAAGAAGCCCAATGCCATCCAACAGACAAGCGCGAAGCCGGAGGACAGCGCGTCGGGCACCAGGCCTACGGCCATCAGAATCAGATAGATGGTCGCCGGAGCCAGAGCCGTGGCGAAAGCGCCGATGTACTTGAGCATCGGTTTGAGGATATCCTCGATGAAGCCCTGTTCCATCCGTATACCGGGCAGGTCTTCCGACGCAACGGCCGTCTCTTGAACGACGGATAGATACAGTGCGCAAAGCCAGCCATAGATGATAAAGATACCGGCCAGGCCGTAGATGCCAACCCAGCCGAGCGGAATACGCAGAAGCGAGACGAAGCATACCACGGCAAACGTAATGGCGTTGTTCCCGTTATGGCAGGGATAAACAAAGCTGTGAAAGGCGTCCGCCCAGAACGTGCGCGTCGGGCCTTGAATGATGTCCTTGACAGATGCCCTCGCGGCAAGTGGCCGCGTGAAGCCGTCTCGCGCGTAGGAGACTTCGGCGGCATCGTTGCCGGACGCCATGGACGAGGAGGTCGGCGATTCTGCCGAGGTTGCGAGGGGCTCGCGTTCGAGCCGATCCGGCAATTCGTCCGCAAGCTCTAATTCATCCGTGGCTGCATTCTCAATGTCGCTGGTCAGCAAGCCGGAAAGATCGGCAATGGCGGAGTCGAGGTCCAGATCGGCGGGCTCCTCGTCGAGTGCGTGCGCGGGTGATGGCGCCGCAGGTGTCGCCACCAATTCATCGCTACCGAAATCCGCGGAGATAGACGGCGCAGCCGGAATGCCTGGACGGTCAGGCGGAGGTATCTTTGCCACGCTCGTGGCTGCTTCGAAGCGTTCCGGTGGGATAGAAAACTTCCAGCCGCACGCCGAGCACGCGAGCCGCTTTCCCGCCAGCCGCGATGCAATCTGCATCTGTTTGCCGCATCGGCACTTGATACGCAACGCCATCGCGAGCCCCGTTCTCCCGGACTTTCGGCAGTAATGAGTCGCCCTGCACGTCCCTACGCCCCCATCTTACCCTCCTTAACCTTCTTTTCCATAACCTCTTAAAAGAGATTCGCAATCCGACTTGCCTAATCCCTACAGGTATTGGATGTTTATCTGACCATACGAGGCAGGCCATTCGCCGGAGCCGCCTCACCCCCTATCGCCTTGAGCCGAGAAGCGTCAAATGAATAGGCCGGGCCGTAATCTAAAGTACTTGTTCGCTTGCCTTGCAATGCTTTGCATTCTCTCATGCGGCTGCCAGGGTGAGTCAGGCCCGATCGGAGGCAGCAGCGGGGACAACAACACGAACAATCCGCTGCTCGATCCTTTCGCCTTGCCGCAGGGTCCGGCCGAATCGAACGAAGACCCGCCCCCGACGAATCCGCCCGCTCCGCCCGGTCCTCCGCCGATCGAAGTATCCCTGCCGGATCAGAAGCACTACGTGCTGACCAATCGCCAGAAGTTCGTCGGACTGCCGGGGTATATTCCCGGTGTCGAATATGACAACGTCGCGTTCGCAATCGTGCAGCCGCCGACCAACGGCGTGCTGCTCGGCACAGCGCCCAACGTGGCGTATGTGCCCAACACGGACTTTGTCGGCGAGGATTCGTTCGAGTACACGGCAACAGGCGGCGGATACGCGCTTCGACGCCGAATGGTGCTCAAGGTGGATCCCAATTATGTGCTGCCCATCGGCATACCGGCGCCCGAATTCGGCCTGACGGAGTCGCACATGATGTACGTCGGCCAGACGTTCGACTTCGGCAATGGCCCCGAGTTTTATCGCGATGCCGGCAACGGTCCGTACACGCACTACGTCGATTTCAATCGCGGAAACAACACGAACAACCCCTTCGGCACGGAGGCCCAGCCGCGAAAGACGATTCCCTCCAACCTTCCTGCGGGCAGCGTCGTGGAGCTGCACGGCGACGGTTTCAATTCGACGCTCTGGAGTATCATCACGAGCGATGCGACAGCGCAGAAGCCGGTCTTTATCCGTGGAAGCAACGCCTTGAACAAGGCGATCTTTCGCCGCCCGATCTGGGTGGAAACCGACTACGTGATCATCGAGAACATCGACTTCGACTGCCGCGAGATGACCGGCAACGTCAATGGCTCCAACTGGATCAAGATCAACGAAACGCTCGATCCGGCCCTGCGAACCTACCATCACATCGCGATTCGCCACTGCCTGTTCCGCGATCAGCCGACGCGAAACACAAACGGACTCGCCGCGATCAGCGCCCGGGTTCTCAGCCAGTCCGAATTGGCCAATACCAGCACCGACCTGATTGAGCATGTCGTCATCTATGACGTGGAAGTGCGAAACTTCTCGCAGTGGGATGACTTCAACGGCATCGAGGACTACGGTGCGATCACTTTTCATGCCAACACGCGATACGGTTGGGTGCTCGACTCGCACCTTCACCATATCCGCGGTGACGCATTCGCCCTCTCGCGAACCGGTGGATTGTCCAACCAGGTGCCGCCGCATTACATCTACTTCGGCCGAAACTACGCGCACAATCTGAAGGAGAACGGAATCGACTACAAGCTGGCGCGTCACAGCGTCTTCAGCCAGAACACCGTGCACACGGTGCGGGTCTCAGATTCATCCAACGGCGACGCCGTACTCATCCAGAGCACCGATACGAACGATACCTGGCAATCCTGCGACAACATCTGGATCATCTTCAACGAAATCTACGACGCCGAACGAGGCATCTTCCACGCGACTTCGGGCACGCCGGGCTTGGGGTTCCAGTCGAGATCGTACCTCGTCGGCAACATCATCCACGACATCCGAGCCATTCGCGGAAACCCGGACCAGCGAGGCATCGGCATCGCGAAGCTCCAGCTAGCGCAGTCCCGAATCATCGGAAACACGATCTACAACTGCGAACACGGCATGTGGCTGGGAATGTCAAACAGTCCTTACCACGCGCTTTCCGCGGCGGTCGTGCGCAACAACATCATTACCGAACTGTCAGAACGCTACTTCAACGACACGGGCACACACGGTTTGCACATCCTGCTTCGCCCGCATGGCGCCGTGGCCTTCTCGGAAATGGATCACAACCTGCACTGGGAGGACATCGGCCTGGTTCGAATCGGTATCGTCAGTTCGATGGGAAGTTTGATCAGTTACGCATCGGCTTCGGCGCTTCAGGCGGCCTATCCGCTCTTCGGCGGAGGCAACGTTGACCTGCCCCCCCTGATGAGAAATCCCGGCTTCGGCGATTTCTATCTTACGTCCGGCAGCCCCTGCCTCGGCGCCGGGGCGGACGATGACGTCTATACCCTCTTCCCCACACTCTTCGGGCGATCGATCGAGTTCTACCAGGACGAAACTCCGATCACGCAGGGACAGATCAACATCGGCGCCCTCCCGCTGACGCCGTAACGACAAGTTCTGCAACGATGCGTCAATCGTAGTTGGAAGCGATCAACGCTTCGATCGATCCGGCTGTTCGTTGGGCTTCTTCAACCATGCGATCGGCGCGGCGTCGAAGCTCCGTACGGAGCGACTCGTCGCGGATGCCGGGAAGGTTGATCATCACGTTGAGCCGTGCGGCCTTCAGCGCGGCATGGGCACAGATGCCGGCGCAGGCGGCGTCGGACAGGCAATTCTTCTTCGAGCGTTCCATTCCCTCTAGCGCGAGACGCATGACCGCCGCGGACTGTTCCATGATCGCCAGCGGTGAACGCGTGGCGCGAACCACGGCCGCCTGCTTCTTCGCCAGATCAGCCGGGTTGTCATCAGGAAGTTTCCAGGACGCCGCGAGTTCGTTAAACGCCGCGATGTCTTCTTCAATCAACAAAGTAAGCCGCGAGCGCAGTTCGTCCGCGGCGGCAATGGTGTCGTGCAGCGCGCCATGCGTGCCGTCCTTCCTGTCGTTCAGCCGCCCCACCATCGCGCAGAGCGCGGAGGCGACGGCGCCGACCAGTGCCGAAGCGCTGCCTCCGCCGGGCGTCGGCGCGCGAGAGGCGAGGTCGGAAAGAAAGGCGTCGAGCGGTTGATTCGAGCGGGTCAAGTTCGCATCTCCATGCTGGTGTGCTTGCACGGATCATACGGCCGGAAGCCGGCAGCGCGAAGTGCGTTTGAAGTAGATGTGACAATCGCCGGGGTTCAATCAGCGAGACGTTCCGGAGGGATTTCGCGGCCGTGGGGGTCGAGTTTCGGGGCAGTCAGTTCATCCGAGATGTATTCACGCATCTCGGGCGTAAGGTAATGCTCGACGCGCTCGGCGGACATGTGAAGATGATCGGTCGGCAGGTTAAAGTGCTTGTCGATGTACGCTTCCCACAGGCGGTGAGAGCGGATCAAACCGTTCGCTTTCGCCAGCCCGAGATGGCTCAACTGCATCCCTGCCACGCCGGCATCACCTGCCGACAACGGTCTCTCGATGAGTCCGTTTCGAACCAGCGAGCGCATCGCCCATCGCACGAGCAGCGTATTGCCCATCGCCGTGTGTATCTCCACTCGGCTGATCGGCCGTCCACCGGCGGGGCGCATCTCCTGCCAGCGAAGCAGGAGGGCAAGAATATCCTCCCGGAGGATGTTTACACTCAGCCGAAGCTGATGATAGAAACGACTCACAACGCCATGGCGCGGCGCAAAAAGCACAACCATCAGAAGCAGCAGGCCTGCGACGGCCGCCATCATTGCCGACGTGTGAGTCGCTCCCGGCAGGCCGACCCAGCCGGGACCAAAAGCAGCCAGGACGTGACCAACGATCGCCGAAATTACGGCAACTAACAGACTGACGGCGATCATCGCACCGAGCCGATCCGTCAGCAGATGCGCCGTCACCGCAGGGACAATGAGCATCGCTATGACAAGGATGGAGCCGACGGATTCGAAATTCGCCACGGTGGTGATGGACACGAGAATCATCAGGGCATAATGCATCACGTCGGCGTGGATACCCAGCGTGGTGGCAAGCTGCGGGTCGAAAGTCGATAGCTTCAGCTCTTTGTAGAAGAGCGCGATAAAGACGGCGTTAAGGATGAGCACGATCGAGAGATTCAGAATCGCCGGAGGCAATGCTCCGCCGATGGCATCCAACGGAATCTGTGCAATGTTGCCGTAGAGCACACAGCCGGGATCGAGATCGACGTGATCCGCCGCCTGGCGGATGAGAATCAGCCCGAGGGCAAACAGTACGCTGAATACAACGCCCATCGCCGCGCCATGCTCCACCTTGCCGTAGCGATTGACCGTCTGCGACAGGACGGCCGTCAGCAGACCGGCAATGACCGCCCCGACGAACATCGGGACCGACGAGCGACTGTGCGATATGAGAAAGGCAATCGCCAGTCCGGGCAGGACAGCGTGCGAAATGGCATCGCCCATGAGACTCATCCTGCGCAGGACGAGATAGTTCCCCAACAGCGCGCAGGAGCAGGCGCTGAGCACACCCGCCAGAACGATCCAGCCGTCGATTGACCATTCCCAGCCGGTCATGGCGCGAGTCCTCCCTCATGTGGCGAAGGCGGCACGCCGGCAAGATCCGTCAGCTCGCGCTCGAGTTCTCGCACGATCGCCTCGGACAATACGTGCTCGACATCATCGGCATCGCGATCCACATGCGACGGGGCGATGTCGGCATGACGTATCAGGTACATTTCCCACAGTCGATGATTCCGAAGCATCCGCAGGGCCTCGGTGCGGCCGGAAGCGGTCAATCCGACCGCACGATCAGGCCGCTGTGAGATCGCCCCCCGCCGCATCGCCGTTGCCACGCTCCTTTGCCTGTGAAGCGACGTCCAGTTTCTCGACGCTGCCAGTTGCGAGACCGGCATCGCGACACCTTCGCCGAATTGCTCCTCATGCTCAGCTAACGCACGCAGAACATGCTGATAGGCGACGCGCCGTCGCAAAGACCATTGCCGCAACAGACCGGAGAGCAGACCTCGCTTCGGCGCGAGCAACATGCTGACCGAGAAAACCACACCGGCACAAAGGACGATCACCGCCCCGGTCGGCAGCCGTGGCAAAAGCGCACTGAGCGTCGAGCCGAAGTAGCCGGACAGCGCGCCGAAGAACGCGGCGAGCAACGTCATGATGCGCAGCTCGTCCGTCCAGAAACGCGCCGCGGCGGCGGGAATGATGAGCAGGGCGACGATAAGGATAAGACCCACGGCCTGCAGGCCCACCACCGTCGTGAGAACAACGAGCGCCATCATGATGAAATCCACGAGATGTACACGATAGCCCATCGCCCCGGCGAACTCTTGATCGAAACAGACGACGCGGAACTCCTTGAACAGCAGCAGGCAACCGATGAGTACGGCAACGGCTGTGACACCAATAATCCACGCATCGCGGGCGACCATCGCAGCCGCCTTTCCGTAGATGAAACCCGCCAGCCCCGACTCCTGACCCGTACGCATCTGTTGAATGATTCCGAAGAAAACCATGCCGATGCCGAAGAAAACGCTCAGCACGATGCCGATGGCGGCGTCTTCCTTTATGCGCGAGACCGAGCGCAGACCAATCACTGAGAGCACGCCGAGCACCCCGCTGACGGTCGCACCGACAAGCAGCAGTGGCAGACTCTTGGAGCCCAGCAGGATAAAGACAACGGCGATACCCGGAAGCGTGGCATGACTCAGGGCATCTCCCATCAAGGCGCGCTTGCGCAAATACGCGAATGTGCCGATCACCCCAGCGGCAAGGCCCAGAAGCGTCGTACCGATGACGACGACGCGCGTGTTGTAGTCGCGGAGCAGGAGCACTGGCGCCAGCTCTTGCCACGTAGGCCAATGCAACGATGTATCCGTAATCGACCGGGGTCGCGATGGGGCTTCGTTTGCAAGAATCGTCGAAGGCGAGACGGCGACGGCGATGAACATCGTCGCAAGTGAGACGAGAAAAGGATGGCGCCGACGCGGAGACATTACTTGGTGCCGACCTGGGCCATCGCCTCTGCCGCCTTGTCGAGCAGCGTCAGCCGGCCGCCGTACGTTTTTTGCAGGTTCGCCTGCGTGAAGACCTCATCCACACGACCCGACGCAATGATCCGCATGTTCAGCAGGACGACCTCGTCGAAATAATCGCGAACCGTCTGAATGTCATGATGCACAATGAGCACGGTGCGTCCGCGGGCCTGCAATTCACGAAGCAACGTGACAATCGCCGCTTCCGTCGAGGCGTCCACACCGGCGAAGGGCTCATCCATGAAATAAATCTGCGCATCCTGCGCGAGCGCCCTCGCCAGAAAAACGCGCTGCTGCTGTCCGCCGGAGAGCCGGCTGATCTGCCGGTGCGCGTAGTCCGCCATGCCGACCTGCTCGAGCGCGCGGAGTGCAATTTCCTTGTCTTTGCGCCGAGGCGGCACGCACCACGGCAGTTGCCCGTAACGACCCATCGTCACCACGTCGAGCGCGCTGGCGGGAAAGTCCCAATCCACGCTCTCACGCTGCGGAACGTAACCAACAATCCGCCGCTGCTGTCGATACGGCTTGCCGTAAAAGCGCACACTCCCCGACGCCATCGGCAACAGCCCCAGACACGACTTGATGAGTGTGCTCTTGCCCGCCCCGTTCGGACCGACGATACCGATCAGTCGCCCCTCCGGCGCGGCGTAGTCGATGTCCCATAGAACCGGCCGACGGTGATACGCGACGGTCATATCATGAATCGAAACCGGGCAGGCGGCGTCATGATCGTCGCCGGTCATGAGTTGTGTTCTGGCGAGCGGAGTATGCATAGAGGATTCATGCAGTTTGTCGGCGCTGCTTACTTCATTTCCTGAGCGGTCAGCTTCCCCTGCATCCCGCGCGGCGGGGCCGAGCCGCCGAGAGAGCGGGCGATCGTGGTTACGTTGTGGTCGATCATACCGAGGTAAGTGCCTTCATAGGTGCCGGACTTTCCCATGGCGTCGGAAAAGAGCGAGCCGCCGATGATCACCTTGTGGCCGCGTGAGGCCGCCCCTTCGACAAGGGCCTTTACGTTCTTGTCAGACACGCTGGTCTCGACAAAGACGGCCTTGACCTTCCGTTCGACCAGCGTGCTCACAATTCTGTTGATATCGGCAATCCCGGCCTCGGATTCCGTGCTGATGCCTTGAATGCCAATGACCTCGATGTCGTAGGCCCGGCCGAAGTAGTTGAATGCGTCGTGCGCCGTGACCAGCACACGGCCATCCTTCGGAATGGTGGCGATGGCCTGCTTCGCGTACGCGTGCAGCTTGTCCAGCTCCTCGGCGAGCGCACGATAATTGGCCTGGTAATAGGTTGCGTTCGGCGGGTCGAACTCGCCAAGCGTCCGCGAAGCCATCTCGGCGCATTTCTTCCAGAGCGACACATCCATCCACAGGTGCGGATCGAAGTGCCCGGCGAACTCCGGCGGCTCCAGCAGATTCGACTCGTCGATCAACTCCGTAACCGCATAAACCGGCCGATTCCGTGCGACCTTGATGAGGGCGTCGGCCATCTTTCCTTCGAGCATCAGGCCGTTATAGAAAACCACATCGGCAGCGAGCAGGGCGGCGATGTCCGACCGCGTGGCCAGATACAAGTGCGGATCGACGCCCTCGCCGATGATCCCTTCGACCGTCGCCTTGTCCCCCGCGATGCGTTTCACGATGTCCGTGACCATGCCGACCGTGCAGGTGACGCGATAGGGATACTCCTTCGGTGACGGCTTCGCATCGACGGCAGTTGCACGGTCGCAGCCGGACAAACCGGCAAGGACGATCACCGAGGCGTGAAGGAAGCTGATAATACGTGACATAGGCGAAACTCCGTGGCCCGACGCCGGCGGACTATAGACGCCCATCCGGCACAGGTCAAGGCCTTGGCAACATTGTGTAGTCTATGCTAAGATTAGATAGCCGGAGCGTCAAGTTGTAATCAACTTGTAAAACCCGCCGCCCCCTGCCATGATGGGGTACCGCAGGAGTCCCGAGATGCCCGTGCGATCGAGTAAAAAGCAAACCCGACGTGCCCCGCTGACGGAGACCGCGGCCGACGGCCACCGGCGAACGCGCATGGACCATGCCCAGGAGCTGGCCGAGGACTATGTCGAGCTCATCGACGATCTGATTCAGAAGTGCGGCGAAGCTCGCGCCGTCGATATCGCGAAACAACTCGGCGTCACGCACGTAACCGTCACAAAGAGCATCTCCCGATTACAGAATGAGGGGCTGGTGACGTCCGCCCCCTACCGCTCGATCTTCCTGACAGACAAAGGCAGGCAACTCGCCCGACGTGCCCGCGAGCGTCACCAACTCGTGCTCGACTTTCTCATCGCCCTGGGCGTACCCCGAGGCGACGCGGAGGTAGACGCCGAAGGCATCGAACACCACATAAGCCCTCGAACGCTGGACGCGATGAAGCAGTTCCTGAAAAGTTGAATCACTTCGAAGGCGTGCCGCCGATGCGGCGGATGCCGCGAAAGGCCATGGCAAGGGCTTCGGGGTTCGTCGCCCAGCGCAAGGCCTCGGTACCGCTCAGGGCCTTCTCGTGGTACATCCGCAACAGGTGCTGATCGAAGCTCTGCATTCCGGACTCGCCGGTCTCGATGTACGTCAGCAACTCGCCGAGACGCTTCTCCAGGATGAACTTCTCCGCCACCGGCGTGCCGCGTAGAACTTCCACCGCGGGCCGGCGCTTGCCGCTCGTCGTGACCACCAGCCGCTGCGAGATGATCGCCTCGATCGAACCGGAAAGCTGCGAAAGCAGAATGTCGTGCTCGTTTCGGGGAAACATGGCGACGATCCGCTCGACGGCCTGGGCCGCGTTCTGGCAGTGAATCGTGGAAAACACCTGATGCCCCGTGTCGGCGGCGCGGAGGGCCATGCGCAGGGTCTCCACATCGCGCAGTTCGCCGACGAGAATCACGTCCGGGTCCTGACGCAACGCCTGCCTGAGCGCCTGGTCGAACGAGGGCGTATCCGTGCCCACCTCGAGCTGCGAAATCATCGACTTCTTGTTCGTATGGATGAACTCGATCGGGTCCTCGATGGTAATAATCTTGTTGCGATATCGCTGATTGATCAGGTCGATGATCGCCGCAAGCGTCGTGGTCTTGCCGCAGCCGGTCGTGCCCGTGAGCAGGGTCAGCCCGCGCTGCGAAAGGGCGACTTCTTGAATGACCGGCGGTAGCTGCAGCTCGTCAAAGCTCGGCAGCTTGGCATGGATGACGCGCATCACGATCCCGAAGCGACCGAACTGGCTGAACGCACAGCAACGAAAGCGGGCGGAGTTGGGTGACTGATAAGAAAAATCGACGCCATGGATAACCGCACGATCGGCGTCGGCACGGATCGACTGCGGGAGAATCGAGGTAACGAAGTCACGCGTCTGCTCCTCGGTCAGAGGGGGCGCTTCGATAAAGCGGGTCTGACCCTCAATTCGCAGCATGGGCACCGATCCGGCCTGCAGATGAAGGTCGGAGGCCTTGCTTTCGACTGCAAACCTCAGCAATTCATGAAGATCCATCGACCCTCCCAACCCGTTTCGGGCGAACTACCCTATGGAAGTATAACTGGCGGCCGCGAGAGAAGGTAGGCGGGGGTAGCCGGCGAGTACGGAAAAAGGCCGGAAACACCCGGCGAGGGTACCGTTCTATCCGATGTATAGAATATCCACCAGAAGGGAGAACGCGATGAGTCGCAGGAGATTATTGCTGCTTGCCCCGAGCCTGGCGGTTGCGCTGATCATCGGATGTACGAAGCAGGAGCGGTGTGTTGAAGAAGATGACTATGACATCAAGGTCGACGCGCCCTACGCCAAGGTTCGAGTCCGGGTCCCGAAGGACAACGATGAGAAGCCGCGCGTGAAGGTGGAGGTCGATGACTGACGTGCAGCGATGCTTTAGCTTGCCGCTGCATCGCGCAATGCAGCAGTTCCAGCCGACGACTCCACCCCCCAGTCCGTCCCGTTGCGAATGACCCGCCGATAGAGCGTATCTCGCTCCACGGGCATGCGACCCGCCTCGCGGATCATCGACCGCATCCGCTCGACCGTCATTTCCTGATGCGTGTTGCCCGCGCCGCCCTCGCGTTTGGTGATGTCGTACCAGACCACCGTGCCGTCCATGTCGTCGCAGCCGTAGTTCAGGGCGACCTGTGCGAGCTTGGCCGATTGCATGATCCAGAAGGCCTTGATGTGCGGAATGTTGTCCAGCATCAATCGACTGATCGCCAGCGTCTTGAGATCCATCAGACCCGTCGGTCCCGGCATGTCCGACAATTCGCTGCCCTCGGGGATGAAGGAGAGCGGAATGAAGCAGTTAAACGACGCCTTTCGCGCGGCGAGCGATTCATCCTGATGCGCGCGCAGCTTGAGCAGGTGCGTGATACGCTCCTCGGGACGCTCAACGTGGCCGTAAAGCATGGTGGCGTTCGTAAACATGCCGATCTCGTGGGCCGTGCGATGCACGTCAAACCAGCCCTGCTCGCCGACTTTGTTTCGATAGGCCTCGTCGTGGACACGGTCGTCGAAGATCTCCGCCCCGCCGCCGGGAAGACTGCCGAGACCCGCGTCGCGAAGTTGCTCCAACACCTCACGAATACCGAGTCGTGGCCGCGTTATTCGTGTGAAATGAATGATCTCAATCGCGGTGAAGGCCTTGATATGCAACAAAGGTGATGCCGTGCGGATGGCACGACACATGTCAAGATAATACGAAAACGGCAGCTTCGGATGCAGCCCGCCGACGATGTGGACTTCCGTCGCGCCGGCGGCCGCGGCCTGACGGGCCAGCTCGGCGATTTCCTCAACGGAGTATTCGTACGCGTCGGCCTTCGGCACATCGCCGGCCATCGGCAAGCTCAGCGTTCCGTCATGGCCGATCTCGATACCGCTGCGCTGCGAGTCCGGCGCCCCCTTCTCATACGGTCGATAGAAGGAGCAGAACTTGCACCGAAGCACGCAGAAGTTCGTGTAATTGATGTGGCGATTGACGTTGTAATAGGCGACGTCGCCGTGCAGCCGCTCGCGCACGATGTTGGCCAGGCGACCGATCTCGTGGATGTCACTCGACGCATAGAGACGGACGCCATCCTCAATGGTCAACCGCTCGCCGGCCTCGATCTTCTCTGCAACGAAGTCCAGGGATGATGTCGAAATCGTCGCGATCATGCTTGATCGGATTCTAACGTCGGTTGCGACGTAAGGCGCGGCGCGTCAATGGAAATGAAAGCGATGCAACCTTGCCGCTCTCCCCCCCCGCATGAAGCATGGAAAACGAAAACGACCCCGAGACGATTCGAACGTCCGACCTCAGCCTTCGCAGGGCTGCGCTCTATCCAGCTGAGCTACGGGGTCAGGCCGACCACGGCGGCGGCTTTGCGAGACCGATCACACCCAACCGGCCGCGAAGCATCCTAGATAACCTCTTCGTGCCTTTCTGTCGAGGACTCTGGCTCCTGGCCGGAGGATCGGCTGAACTCGTTCCAATCAATCGGGCCCATCTGCGACTTCGGCAGCGCGGAGAACTGAGATCTCACGGAATGGTTCGACGGCAGGGTTGTGTGAAGGAATATATTGTGCGTCTTAGTCGCTTGGGCCTGCACTCGCCGTATAAAATCACAACCTCCCAAGGCGAGCTGTTTGATCGATGGACGAAGCGCAATCACCATACTCACCGGTAACAACCACCGTAAGGCGAGTAAATATATATACTTATTGCTATTAACTGATAATAATAATGAAAAATGTCCTGACCTGAACCCGCCGTAGCGGACTGAAGTATATATAGGGAGAGAGACACGCAAGGCCCGAAAATTATTCAGTTCCTGCCGAAAAAACGTTGACTGAACGATTTTGGGCTTTATAGTCCCCGGTTAAGTTAAACGATTGTAGGGTTTAGAGAATTTTACCGATAAAGTTGATGACGGCAACCAACGGTATATAATTCCTTGGCAAGCCGAACGAAAGAATCATTACCGGAGGTATTCAGCGGGCTCTTCTCGAAAAGGGCCGCATCAGAAAACGGCTTCTTTCCCCTCCGGAAAGCACCGGGATTGCCCTTGAGGCGCTCGGTGCTTTCTTTTTGCGCTTATCTTGAAGCGATACATGTTAACGGGGGGACTCTATCGGGTCTATACCTACCGTGCGACCTGTTACGTCAAGCGCACCGATCGCGGATGCTTCGTGAGGAAGTCAGTAACCAGCAGGGCAATTCCAGGTTGCTGAATGTCAGGGAGTAAGCGGCGGGAGCTCGCGCTGGCCGGTGACGAGATCCACAAACATTCCGATGATGCTCGTCGGGTCCGAGGCCTCAGCCGCCTGTCGCAGATTCCGAATACCCTCTTCCGGTAGGCCGGAATAGAGTTCCAGATATCCAAGCAGGAATCTCAGCTCAGGACTCTCCATCTTCGCCAGCTTCGATTCGAGGTCAGCACGGCGAACGTCGAACACATCAATCCGCCCGATGAGCGCCGGCAGATCGATTCGAAAGGCGGCGACCTGTGGAAACCGCTCAATACCCATGACGAGGAACCGTACGGCAGAGCGATAGTCTCCTGCTGCCGCCAATGCATGTCCGCGAGCAAGCAGCGGCAGCGGATTGAGCGGATCGATCGTCGAAGCAAGTTCGAAGTAGCGTGCCGCGTCGTAATAGCGGCCGGCATGAAGCTCCTGCTCGCCGGAGCGCATGTAATCGTTGAGGCGGCTCTGATGGTGACCGGTGAAAGTCGTCAGCGGGTGTTCGAGCACATCCGATGCCCACTTGGCCGCCGAAGCCAGCTCAAGGAAACCATCGCTGGGACGACGCAGCAGGCCGCCACGGGACGACTCAAAGGGCTTCAAGGCGCTTTCCGAAGAACCGGCGGCTACGGCAGGGGCTGCGGGCTCCGGAACGGCGTCGAATCCGAGCCGCTGAATGCCCATCGACTGGGCCATCGTGACGGCACTGTAGAGGTCCGCGTAGCGATCAGCACCCAGCGTGACCGGCGGCTGACCCGGCCCGGCTGCGCCGCCTTCGATCACCGACTGAACGATCGGGGTGAATTCGGTCAGGGCCTGATCGGACAAGCCCCCTTCGATGGGTGATACCAGCGGATCCAGCGACGGCTGCGGCACGGCGGTGTCGATTCGTTGCAGGCCCGGATCCGTTGAGCCCCCGCTCGCGGCGCGAGCGAGTTCATCCGCCGCCGATACGGGCGAGAGCGGCGAAATCGATGGGAGCGGCACGGACCCCGTCGGGCGCGATGCGCTGGGGCGAAGCGGTGGAATCGGCGTGCCAAAGATGGACGATCCCATCGCGTCCCGGTAGGGCGTCAGGATTCGGGCGGCTTCCTTGCTGCCCAGTCCTACACCGGCGGGAGTCGTCTTGATGCCGGGATCGTACGGCGACACACCAGGCCGCAGGTCAGGCCGCGAGATGTTCACACGGCGATCCTCGGGCTGACCAAGACTTTGCAGTAAGGGAGAAGGCCTGGCATCCGGAACGGAGACCGACGGCGGTCGAAAGGACGTGCTCCGCAACGCGGGCGTGCCGGTCTGATTGAGTCCTGCGCGAATGAATCCGACGTCGGAGATGGTTTCCGCCGTGCCGTAGTAGAAACCGGTTTCGTAGGTGTTGCCTGAGAGTACATCGCGCAATCCGACGCTGCGGCCTTGAAAGCCCGTAAGCCCGGCAGAGGGGAGCGAATCGCGAAATTGATTATTCTGTAGGACCGGCGAATCGCCCTTGAAACCCGCGAGGCCGGAGACATTTCCGGAAATGATGGCGTTGGCCCGCGCGCCGGAATCATAAAGACCTGGACGGGTGATATTATAACCCGACGAACCGATCTGCGGATTGTTCTCCAACAGCCGGCCGGCGGTGGTGGCGTTACCCTGATTGACACGATTATCGATTTGTCCGGACGCACGCATCGTGCAGACCAGCACGAGGCAGGCCGACGCCCCCGACAGGATTCGCCGCGATCGCGTCATGATGACACGCAAACCGTCAAATACAAAATAGCAGCGTCGAACGAATCTGTCATCATTATATCGCCTCCGCCTCTGCATGTCCGCTGAAATTCCACGAGCGGCAACGTCTCCACACCCTTAGAATCGGCCCCCCGGCGAAGCCCCCTTGAGATTCTCTCGTCCTGCGCAAGCGCGATATTCGCCGGATGATACGCGCGGTCCCGGACCCGCGAACTCGACTTGACGCCGTGGCGGTGTTCGGGTCCATTTCAGGAAGGATCATGCGGAACGCAAGAATACCATTACGCTTCTTCGCCCTGCTGGCACTCGCCATCCTGCCCAGCGCTACGCGCGCGCACGCCCAGGCCCGACAGGCCGGCTCCGCGGACCCTCGTGCTGGAGTCCTCGAACGACTTCGCGCTCAGCCCGTCGGGGGCGTCACGATGCGCGAGTTCTGTCCTCCAGACGTGTTTCTCGGCCGCGTGGCGGACCGGATCATCCGCATGGATTATCAGGAGCGATTCCGCACCGTGCTGGCCCAGGCGGAGCCGTCGAAACCGGCCGAGCACGCCCAGCCGGACAGGCCGCGAACCAGGCCAACCCCCACCAACACCAAACGGGGCCTTTACACTGCCACCATCCTGTCACTGCTCGTCATCACATTTGTGATCAGGCGTCGAAGACGAAAGGCCGCACCATGAGATTTCGCATACGACGCGGCCCAAGCGCAGCAGGACTCCTGTTCAGTCTCGCCTGCGCAGTTCTCTTTCCGAGCAACGCAAGTGCTCAAGGGGCGACCAGTTCCCTCCGATACCAGCCGAATCCTGAGCATCTCGAAGCGCGGCTGCGAATCCCGCAGGATGTCCCGGTTCTTCGCGGCTATCGTGCTTCGATCACGCCGCTGGCCGATCTCTGGCCGCATCAACTGCCGGATTCAAAGAGCATGCCGGAGTTTCGCACCGCCGCGGCCCATGTCGCATCGCGCCTCGCGTGCGACGGGCTGCTGCCGACGACGGCCCGCACGATCGAAATCATCGGTGTACATCACTTTGAGAGTTCAAACGCACCCGCGATGCAGATGCTGCAAGCTGTCGGCCTGCCGGTGGATCTCTACGAATGGTTCGAGCCGCCGGGGGCTTCGGGTGGCGATGCCGTCATCGCGTATCTCACGAAACTTCTCACGAAAGGCCGAACGGCGGACTCGCTCGCGTCGGTACTCCTGCAAGTTCCCTTTCTGCCCAGGGCCGCCGCGCCAGGCCTCCAGGTCTCCGCTGAAGACGGACGAACCCCTCCGAAGCTGGTCCGATTGCAGCTCTCAAAGGCGACGCATTGGCGAGGGCCGGGCGACGGCAGCGCCGTCGACATCGCCGGTCAGCTCACAGCCGCGCTGCCCGATACGACGTTTTTCATTTCCACGAGCCATGAGGCCCAAAGTGACGTCATCAAAGCGGCGGAAGCGTGGATGCGCAATCGCAACGGGCTGATCACGATCATCGGCGGACCCATGAAGCCCGAACAATGGGCACAGGACAACGGCAAGCCGGCCATTCTCCGATTACCCGATGGCGAAAAGCGAATCGCCACGCTCGCGCCGCGCTATGCCAGTCGCGGAGAGGAGCGAACGATTTACGACCCCGGCGAAACGGCGACCATCGAGGCCCTGTCCGCTGCCGGCCATCCGGTCGTCCAATCGCCGCTGCTGTTTCAGGGCGGGAATCTTCTCGTCGTGGACGACGACGGGCGTCGCACTCTTCTCGTCGGCGAGGCGGAAGTGCTGCGAAACACGGCTCTGGGCCTGACGCGCGAGCAGGTACTCCACGCGCTGGCCGTCGAATGCGGCGTCGAGCGATGTCTCGTGCTGCCGGCGGTCTCGTTTCATATCGACGTCGAACTCTGCGCGCGCCGGCATCGAGAAGGCGTGGTCTTTCTGGTCAACGACGAAGCCGCCGCGGCAAGGGCGATTCTTACGATCGGCATGGACTGCCTGGCACGCGGCGGGCTCCTCGAAGCGCAGCTCGCGGCCGACGTGAAAGCAGCCCTGTCCAGCAGGAACGAAGCGAAAGCCGTCGAGTTGCTCGCCCCACAGGTGCTCAAGCTCAGCGAAGGCGGCGCGTATCCACTGACCGTCGCGTCGCATTTCGCGAGCGGCGATACCGACGGCCCCGCCGCCAACTTTGAACGGTTTCTCCTGTCGTTGGATATTTTGGCGGCCAGGAGTTTGGGCGATGGCGAAATGCCCGGCGACCCGATGATTCGTGCCTACATCAGCTCGTTGAAGCGGCGCGAGACCGAGCGCGCCGGATTGCACGCGATGCTCGCCGATGAGGGGTGGCGAGTCATCGCGATTCCGAGTCTGTCGGACGAACGCCGCGGCGTGAATTACGTCAACGGATTCCACGTGCCCGGGCGCTACCTCATGCCTGCCTACGGCGGCATTTTTGCGGCACTCGACGACGCAGCAGCCCACGCCATCCGCGCGGCATTCGATGGCGAGGTCGAAGTCGTAAAGATCTTCTGCGGCGAGACGCAGCGTCGGCTCGGGGCGATCCACTGCGCGGCCTCGATCTATCCGAGTGAATGATCACATTTCACGGATCGCTACAGCTTGAATCCCAGGTCGGCCAGGATCGCGCGCGACGATTCTTCAAGTTTCGACGCATCGACACGGCACGCGGTGAATTCCCTTCGCGAGGTGCATCGGGCACGAAGTTCGTCAAAGCCACCCGGATTCTGCGCCGATCGTGCCGACCAACCTCGCAGCGCAGCGTCGATGCGAAGGATGCCTGCGGCCTCGATGATCCACGACGCGACGGGCGAATCCACCGCAACCGGCAGCGTCAATTCCTCGATCGAAGCGGAATCCATCGGTCGAGCGACGTCAGCGACGCTCATTCCAAGAAAATCAGCAAGCTGGTCGCGGATCATGACGGCAGCGCGGCATCGAGCTTCGTGCGTGTAACCGGCGATATGCGGCGTGGCGATGGCCGCGCGCTCGGCCAGACGTGCGTCGATTCGCGGCTCGTTCTGCCAGACGTCGAGGACGGCGGCTCCGAGGTGCCCGGCGTCCATGGCCGCGAGCAGGTCCGCCTCGCGCACAATCTGTCCGCGCGAAGTGTTGATGAAGGTGGTTCCGGGGCGCAGGGATGCCAGCCATGCGGCATTCACCATCTCGCGCGTGGCGTGCGGATTGTCGTCCGTCAACGGAACATGAACCGTGACAAGATCAGCAGCGCCGGCAAGTTCGGCGAATTCGACCAGCCCTTCAGCGCCGGCCGCTTTCCTCGGCGGGTCGCACGCGAGGACAGACATTCCGAACAGACGAGCCCAATCCGCGACGATCGTGCCGATGCGCCCGAGGCCGACGACGCCAAGCGTGCGGTCGTTCGGCTCGTTGCCCTGCAATCGGCAGATGTGAAGAATCGCGGCGAGGACATATTCGGCCACGGCGCGGCTGTTGCAGCCCTCGGCCGTGGCAAGATGGACGCCGTTTGCCGCAAGCCAGGCGGCGTCGATATGGTCGGTGCCGCTGGTGGCCGTGCCGACGAATCGCACGCGCGAACCGGCCAGCAGCGCCGCATCCACCCGAGTGACGGAGCGGACCATCAGGGCCTCGGCATCGCGAACAAACTCCGGCACGACGGTGCGGCCGTCGAAGGTTCGGACCTCACCCAGCTCGCCGAAGAGCTGCCGGCCATGCCGGATGGACTCATCCACAAGAATCAACATCGCGGCGACATCATAGCCGGGCGCCGCGTCGGTGCGTATCATGACCTGACATGAGCGAGAAACATGTATCCAACGAGTTTGTGGCGTATTCCGCGCGCAAGCTGAGCGACCATCTGGCGCAGGTACGCAGGTGCGTTGCACTACTTTCCGAGGAGCAGGCCTGGTATCGGCCGAATGATCGCAGCAACAGCGTCGCCAATCTGCTGCTGCACCTGACGGGCAACATTCGGCAATGGATCATCGGCGGAATCGCTGGAAGGCCGA
This sequence comes from uncultured Planctomycetaceae bacterium, assembly GCA_964385225.1. Lineage (GTDB taxonomy): Bacteria > Planctomycetota > Phycisphaerae > UBA1845 > UTPLA1 > UTPLA1. Next base: position 33,187 of record CAYLOE010000010.1, on the reverse strand, counting down.
TTCAGCGAAATCGTCAGGGAGAATTCGACGCGCGAAACAGCGTCTCGAAGGAGCAGGCCTTCGCTGAGTTGGAGTCCACGGTCGCCGATGCGTGCGAGGTGATTCGATGCACCGACACGGATGCGCTCCAGAAATCCTTCGAGATTCAGGCGTATCGGCTCACCGGCGTGGCGGCCATCCTGCACGTCGTGGAACATTTCGCCTTTCACGCGGGGCAGATCGTCACGACCACAAAATGGCTGCTGGACGTGGACCTCAGTTTATACGACGAGAAAGGACATCGGCGCGACGGACGCGAAGAAGGCATACCGTGACCGCTTATGCAATCGTCGCCGTCGAAGTCGCTCTGCGACGCGGCCTTACGACGGGAACGCACCGGCGATTCCCTCAAAGATGAAGCGATAAACTTCCGTGAGGAGTCCCTGGAAAATCGAGAGGCCGATATTCACAAAGAGGCCGAGGAATTGAAAGGCAATCCCAATAATGGCGAGCTGAATCTCATTTTCCATCTGGCCGGTGTCCATGTGGCAGCTACTCCATTTAGCTCTGTCTGACGGGTGGGCGCGCTACACACCGGCGCCTTCCCACCCGCCGGATGTTAATACCATCCTGCGGTTCAACGGTCGCACCGAGCCGGGGAAACCCTGTTCCGCCCTGTTTTCAATATCGGTGAAAATTCCACAGGCCGACGAGCCGCCTTTGGCGAAGGACGCATTCGTTCGTATAATCCCACGCTTTCGATGTCCCGGCCCTGGAGGGCCTCACATCGGATCAGTGGAAGACCGACCCTTATGACCGCCCCATCAACGCTGATTCCTCCCGTCGCACCCTCAAAGCTCACGACTTTCGGCGTGGTTTCCTTTCTGAATGCCCGACCGCTGAGGGAGTTTCTGCCCGTCAGCGAGACCGTTACGGTACGGCCGGAAGTGCCCTCGCGGCTCCTGGAACTCTTGAATGCCGGCGAGTGCGACATCGCGCTCCTGCCGGTCGTGGATTACTGGCGAAATCGCGACCGCCTGCAGATGGTCTCCGATGCCTGCATCGCCAGTGACGGCGAGACGATGACCGTCCGTGTCTATTCGCGTCGCCCGCCGGACCGGGTGGAGCGGCTGTACGTCGATGGCGACTCACACACGTCGATCGTACTCGCGCGGCTGATCTGGCAGGAGTTGTACAACAAGCGCTTGGAAGTGCTGCCGTGGTCTGGGCCGAAAGCAACAGCGGACGCAGGGCGCGATGCCGATGTCGATTCCCTCCTGCTGATCGGTGACAAGGTCGTGCGCAACGCCCCGCGAGGGTTCGGCTTTGAAGTCGATCTCGGCGCGGCATGGAAACACCTGACGGACCTGCCGTTCGTCTTTGCCGCGTGGTACGGCCTCAAGGGCAGGAATCATCTCCGCACGGCGAGGATGCTGTCTGCGGCGCGCGACGCCGGCGTGAAGGACGCGCGGCGAATCGCGATCGATACCGCGGCGGCACACGGATGGCCGGCCGATGTAGCCGTGCGATACCTGTGCGACATCATGAAATACAAACTGACGCCGGCGATGCGCGCCGGGATGGATCGTTTCTTCTACATGGCGGAGAACCACGGGCTATTTGAATGAGCGCCGCTGCCATGACACCCGCCGCCGCGCGACTGAATACGGGGGAGCTGCGCGAGCTCTATCTCGGGGCGACGATTCACGAACTCGGCCGCCGGGCCTTTGAAGTCACCGAGCGGCTGCACCCCGAAGACTACCGCACCTACGTCGTCGATCGAAACATCAACTACGCAAACTGGTGTACGGCCAGGTGCATCTTCTGCAACTTCAAGGCCGACCCGCCGGGCATGAACACCGGGCGGACCGACCTGCCGTCGGGTTATACGCTTTCGTATGACGAGATCGGCCGAAAGATCGAGGAACTGGTCGCCATCGGCGGCACGCAGCTTCTCATGCAGGGCGGACTCGTGCCGGCGAAGGGCGAGGCGGGTCTGTCGTTTGATTGGTATCTCGATCTGATGCGCTTCATCCGTCGAAACTTCCCGACGATTCACATCCACGCATTCAGCCCGCCGGAGATTTTTGCGTTTCATCAGATTTTTGACATGTCGATCCGCGAGGTCATTGCACGGCTCATGGAAGCAGGGCTGGACACGATCCCCGGCGGCGGCGGGGAGATTCTGTCGGACCGCGTACGGCAGAAGATTGGCATCGGCAAGACGCTCACGCACGAGTGGCTGGATGTCATGCGCGAGGCCCACAAGCTGGGGATGCAGACAAGCTGCACGATGATGTTCGGCCACATCGAAACGCTCGACGAGCGGTTTGAACACCTGCGGCTCCTGCGCGAATTGCAGGACGAGTCCCTCGCCCGCGGCAACGGCGGCGGCTTCGGGGCCTACATCTGCTGGACGTTCCAGCCGGACAATACACCGCTGGGCCGGATGCGTAAGCTCAGCGTCGAAACGCCGAAACGACAAAACGACAGCGAAGCCGACGGATTGCAATCCGTCGGCCTCGGCGGCGCACATTCCGCATTCCGCATTCCGAATTCCGCATTTGAGAATCGTCCCCTTAACGACGGCAAGCACCTCCTCCTGGCCGACGCGCATGAGTATCTGACCATGCTGGCCCTGTCGCGGTTGTATCTCGACAACATCCCGCACATCCAATCGAGCTGGGTCACCATGGGGCCGAAGATCGGACAACTCGCCCTCTTCTTCGGGGCCAACGACATGGGCAGCGTGATGATGGAGGAAAACGTCGTCAGCGCCGCAGGCACGACCTATCGACTCAACGAGCCGGAGATCCGCCGCCTCATCACCGACGCCGGCTGGAAACCGCAAAAGCGGGATTACTATTACCGCCCGTTGAGTTTGTAAGTATTTCTCCAGACGGAGAGAAAGAATATCGCCCATGCGAAAGCCCGTGGCAGGCCTGCCACGGGCTTTGTGGTTTCGCAGGGCGGCGTACGCTCGCAATTCGATGTACGCCAATGGTCGCTTTAGCGCTCGGTCGAGAGCACCTGGAAGTTCGCAACGTCGTCGAGGTTGCCGAAGATGCCGTCCTTACCGGCGGACCAGAGGATGAAACGGTCGGCCTTCACCGGGCGAGGCCACTGGATCAGGTTCGGGTTGGCCGTCTGATACGTCGTCGCCCGGAAGGAGCGGATGAACTCCGCGAAGTTATGCGGCAGATTCTCATTGTTGTACTGGGTCGTCAGGAGGTTGTAGTTGTTGGGATCGCTGACTCGGTGAACCGCGTTGGCCGGCGCTGTTGCGTAGTTGGTGAAAACTTCGTTGTCCACGCCGTCATACACACCATTGCCGTAGAACGCAGTGGGCATCGGCGTCGCGTCGCTGGCGGAGATAATCGGCGTATTCTGGTTCGCCGTGGGGTTCGCTCGGTAGTAAAGGATCGGCCAGCCGAACTTGTCGCGGAAGACGCGGCACAGGAGATTATCGATCGTCGGCTGCGGACTGTTTCCGCCGATGCTCGGGTCCGGAACCGTACCGAATCCATCCTCCGGCTTCTGATTGAAAGACGTCACGTCCACGCCGTCGGCGGGAATGTACGGCTTGCGGCGATCGTTGTCGGGAGCCCAGCGGTTGTAGGTCGTCGGAGCGCCGGCGCCGGGCGCCTTGGGGTCATAGCCGAGAAAGTCACGACCGACGAGGGCATCAACAAGCAGATGGGCGCCTTGGAGGATGTTCGCGCCGTCGACGACTTCCCAATCCACGGGGGTACCTGTACCGGGTCCACCCGCGACAGGGTTATTGACATCGCGTGCATAAAGGTATGCATTCGAGGCCGGAAAACGATCCTCGTCGCCGCTGAATGCTTCGAGGCCCACTTCCATCGCGTTGAGCTGCGCACGCACCGCCGTCGCCCGGGCTCGGTCGCGTGCCGCGCCAAGCGCCGGCGTCAGGATGCCGATCAGCAACGTGATGATGGCCATCACGGTGAGAAGTTCGATCAGGGTAAATGCCGTTCTTTTAACTCGATTGAGCATCGCAAAGCTCCTTGGCAGTGGTATGCGTAGCCGTGAGGCCCCTTCGCCGTTCAGCCATGATACGCCGATGCGGGGGGCAGGGTAAAGCCGGTGACCCCCGGTGCGTCCTCTATTCTATTCTTGGCGCGAACTACGTGTCCGGCCATGAAACGACACCCCGTTATCGCTCCGTCCTGCCCGTAAACCCTGCTCCAGCTTACCTTCCGGCCTCGCTGTAGCCGCCGTCTTCACGCGTCAGAATACGCGGCAGGATGGTATTTCGGATCTCGCCCCCGACGGGTGGCCGCCGGAAACATTCGGAGCGGTCCAATGTAACCTGGCTCCGCTGGACGTAATTGCCGTCCTCGTCGATCAGCGCAATATAGGCCGTAAATACGTCGGACCGTACCGTCAGCATATTCGTCCATCGCGCCAGGTAGATATCGCGTGCCCGCATGCCCCCGGTTGAGCGATCGAAGGCCCCCGCGGAGACCGGGCGACGCAGGACGTTTTCATACATCCAGGCATCCTGATTGGCATCGAAGTCTCCATCCTGGTCGGTGTCCAGTCGGCGCGACCAGAAGTCCGGTGAGAAAAGGTCAAGCGGGCCCAGGATCGGGTCCGGCGCCACACCCTGATGGCTGTAAAGATCGAGGCCCGGGTTGTTCGGCCGGAAGGTAAATCGGTCGATGCGGAAGAGACTCGCCTGAGGATCCGCCGAATCGCCGGATGCGCCCGTGAGCTGCCGCAGATTCGCCAGTTGAAGAACGTCCTGAATCGGACCGGAATCGGTAGCCGTAGGGCGACCAAGGTCCGTGGACCGTCGCGCGGCGGTGACGGTCTGCATCTGCTGAGCGGAGACGTTCCACAATCGAATCGGTACAACGCGGCGCTCGCGACGCGCCACGATGGAGCTGGCATAATCCCAGAACCGCTCGGCGAACGAGGGATTGAAAAAGTCATCCGCCGGGCTTCCCGAGCCGAAACCCCGCGCCACGAACGACGGCGAATCGGGCAACAACGTCATGTAAGGCACACTGCGAAGAACACGGACCGGCGCGGTATTGACATTGATGCCGCCCGGTCTGCGGAAGAGTACCCTCGCCGCTTCGGCCGGATCGTTCAGATCAGCCAGACCGTTGCCGTCGTTATCAATGCCGTCAAACATCATGCTCCGCGGCGTGAAGAACGAAGCCAGCCGATGCGACCAGTGACGACCTCGCGCGACCTGTGCGCTGCGGAAGTCAATCCGCCCCGCCATGATGCGATCCGAAGGTGTGGACGAAAGATCGAAGGGGCTGCCGGCGACATTCATGCGAGCCACAAGCTGCGCAAGCACCTCGGTCGCCGGGGTCGGACCGGGCAGCATGAGGTTTCCATTCCGGTCGAGCAGATAAGGCGGATCGAGCGACGCTTGCCGACGAAGCGCGCCGATGATGAGCAACCGACTCAGATCGGCGACGGAATCAAAATCGCGATAGGGTTCGGTTGCCATGAACGTATCCGGCACTGCGCCAATGACGGCCGGATTCACGTGGTTCGCCAGTTGGCGAGCCGGCCAGGGCGATTCGGGAAGGAACCGATCCAGGGTTTCGCTCGTGTTATTCGGCTGTCCAAGCGACTGACGCACGCCGGTGGGCGGACGACTGACGGGAACCGGTCCGGTTGACGGCGTACCCATGGCAAAGATGTGCCAGGCCGTCGTGAAACGCCAGCCGCGCGTGCTGCGCAGCAGGGAGAACTCGAGCTTGTCGTCGGGGCTGACCGTCGGAGGCCCGGGGTTTCGCGCCCACGCATCGCCGGGCGAATTGTCGATTAACTCAATGAGATCATTTGCCGGGGCTTTTCCGGCGAGACGCGGACCGATGACATCGAGGACATGTTCGGTCGCGTCACCGAGCAGGCCGGTCGTCGAATACACTAGCTCGACACTGCCGTTGCCGTCGGTGGGAATGCTGAACTGAGTATTGCGATAGAAACTATTGGTGTTCACAGTCGCCGGTGCGTACAGCGTCGAACCGCACAGCACGATGAATCGGCCGCGATCGCCGTTGCCGTTCAATGGAGGGGGCTGCGACCCGAAGACACTCAGAAAACTGGAAAGCGGGAGCATGAGACTCGCCGCGGAATTCGGCGAGTGCGATCGGATGAACAGCCGATCAAGCGGTATATCCCAGTGCGGTGGGACAAACAACTCGACGGCGAAAAACCACTGATCGCCGGGCCGGCTGACCGGGCTGGGCGAAGAACGAGGATCGCCCGCCGTCAGATGCGCGTAGGCCTCAGTGAAGAACGGCTGCTTCTCAACGCCGTAAATGAACCGCCCGGTATTCGGCGGCCACTCCACGATGGTCGGCTCGTCATCATGGTCACGATAGTCCGCGAGATTGACGGCGAACTGCCAGGCGAAGTACTCGCGATTGAAACGGCCCTCGACCGTGTTCGCATCGAGCGGAAGGCCCTGGTAGCTCGTCACGCCTTCCAGCGCGGCATACATGGCCGCCGCGGCATAGCGGATGAAGTCCTGCTTCGCGCCGGCGGGGTTGTTCTCGTCGCCCATGTTCAAGTCGGTGCGTCCGACACGCGCCCAGTCAGGCAGGATTGCGGTCACGGCGGCCAGCGCGCCGGATAGCGTCGGATTGGTCGCAAAGCGCGGCGCGCCGAGGATCGGCCAGTCCATGCCGCGCTCGCGGAATTTTTGCTGGACGAATTCCAGATCGCTTACGCCGGACTGTTGCGTTGCGTTCGAAAACGGGAAACTCCCGGGATTCGAGTTCATGAAAAGCAGGTGATGCAGACTCGGCGGCGGCTCAACATGGTGACTGACCGTCGTGAGCATGTGGCGACGGATGGCGTAGGGCTCGTCCTCGCGAAGCAGCGTTCGCCAACCCTTGACGTTCGGCGTCAACACCGGGTCGTTGCCCTCATAAAAACCATTCGGGTCGCCCCACTGCGCATTGAATCGCGTCCAGCGTGAATCGCCGCCGGTGTAGGTGTAGTCATTCGCCGGATCGACCTGCCGTGTCCACTGGAGTGAATTCGGCAGGGCACGATCGATCGTCGTATACCCGGTCATGGTGTACTCGCGACGGCGCGCATAAGGCACGAGCAGGCCGCGATGCCGCAGGGATGCCTCATCGGACATGCCGTAGAGCGCGAAATTCAGACTGCCCGTCGAGGGCTGTGCCCCGCCGGAAAGCAGATTGCGGACCACGTTGTCGTCGTACGCCATCGGCCACGCGTCGGCAAACCGCCCGTTGTTGCGATAGGCAACCGTGCGGCCCGTACGATTGGCCGAATTCAGAAAACTGTCGCGGCGGTGAACGACCTCATCGAGCAGCAGGTCGGTCGGCCGCTGACCGCGTCGCTGCAGGCCGGCCAGCGATTCGTCGAAAACGGCATTGCCGGAGGGATACCCCATCCCGGAAGCAACGTTGACGTTCAACATGCTGCCGTGATCAACGATGCGCACGGCGGCGTAGAGCTGCTTCGGCGCGCTCGGATCGGACGAGTCCACCGGAATAACGAAACTGAGCGGAGAGTCGGGCACGCCGTCGCCGTCGGCGTCGTACAGATCAAGAATGCCGTCGGCATTGGTGTCGAAGTATGGAAAGCGCGGGACCTGGATGTCGGGATCGGGAAACACCGCGGCAAGCTGCGCCTGATGGCCGGGGGCGAACCATCGCTCGCGGGCTTCTGCAATGGTGACGTTCGTGGTTGAGCCGCGAATCATCGGCGCGCCGGTTGCAAATGCGCCGGGCGGCGGCGTCTGAAGGATCGGGACATCCGAGAGTGACACAGGATCGTAGAAAACTGGCGGCGCAATCACCGGCGGAGGGTAGATTCGGGAGTCGACAGCCCATGCGAACGGCTGCGAACCACTCATCTGACCCTCGGGGGCAAGCAGATCGACGCCGAGATAGGATACGTATTTCCACGCGAGGACTTCGGATTCGAACTGTGGATAGGGTGGAGGCGGGGGATTCCCCTTGTAAGTGGCAACCTGCAAAGGCAAACCATACGTCGGACTTGCTGGATTCAAGTCGTACTGCATGTACGGTACCGTCGAAGCCAGCCAGCGGTCGTCGGGACCGGGAGCGTCAAAGGGTTCGTTGTTTTCAATAGTCGCGGGAGCAGCCGATAGACGGTCCTTGTTGCTGTCGAGCGGCATCGGGTGGATCGGATCGGGAGCCGGTCCCCAGATATCGCGCCACAGTGTCTCCTGAACGCCGCGAACGATGCCGTTCATGGTCGAACGAGAAGACTGTGCATCCGAGTCCAGTGCAACGCGCCGGGCCTCGCCGTGTGTGCGGGTAATCAGCACAAGACCAACGAGGGCCAGCAACGTGAGGATACCGAGCACGAAGACGAGGATCGTGCCGCGGCGACGCGGGCCGGTCAGATGCCTCATAATGTCATGCGCCGACGGGGTCATCGGATGATCGCTCCAGGGGTCCATGTCCCTCCCAATGGTAGGGCCTCACCAAGCGTCCGACGGTTGATTTTGGCCGGCAAAAGGCACTTCGATCGGCCTTTCGGATCGCGGAAAATCCGAATCATGGCAGTGCCACAACGACGGAAAACTCCCTGCCGAGGCGGCTCACGATGTAGGGATTCGCAGCCGGGGTCTGCGGCGTGCCGGGATCGGCGATGCCGTCTTCGTTCAGGTCGATCGACACCGGCTGGCGCAGTCGGGCGTTGGAATCGTAAATCCGATAGGTGAACCGCAGGGCCTTGGGGCGGTTCTGCTCGTAATCGTTACCGCGCCAGACGGCGCGATACCGGGCCGATGCATGCGGCAACGGACCCCGACCATCAGCCCACTCGATCCGACTGGAAAACGCATCCGTGGCATCCGCATCGTTATCCGGATTGTTTGGATTCGGATTGCTCGGATTCTGCGAGGTCGCCACGCCGCGAAGCCGCGCCTGATAGCGCAGCATGTTCGGGCTCGAAAGGTCCGGCACGTTGGAGGAGTCCACGCTCAACGGCGCCGGGGCCAGACCAAACCATCGCGTCCGAAAGTCCTCGTCGCCGGTGTTCGGCGCGTCGTCCGGGCCGAGCGGGTCAACCCGACCGCCGTCGGTCCACTCAATGCGAAAGTCCGCCAGCCGCGGCATGAACGTCGAGCCGGAACGGGTGAAGTAATCGGCGTGAAGCGGGTCCGTGTAACTGGTGCTGATCGGCGCGAGACTGGGTTCCCAAAGCGCGCTCGCGCGAGCGGTCGCGTCGTTGCCCCAGAAAAGCGTCTGGAAGGTCGCGTTGGAGAGCGTCAGACTGTTGATGTATTGAATCAGCGTGGCCGCCGTCGCTTCATAGCCGACGGGTGCCGTGTCGGAGATGACGGCGTCCATTCGTCCTTCAAAGAAACCCGTGTAGGTTCCGCGGAGCGTGCCGCCATCCAGCATGCCGCCGCCGAACAATGTAAAGACCTCGCTCATCGACAAAGGTCCGCCGGGCGTGTTCCAATCGGGATGCTCGGCCGGGATAAATCCGGTGAGCAGAAGGATGGCGCGATGCATGAAAACCCATTCCGATGCCGGCAGGGCAAGCGCCTCGTCGTCGAAAGGAAACTGCAACCCGCTGACGTTGTTGTTGCCCTGTACCGGAATGCCCGGACCGAAATAGACCAGCGCCTCCGGGCTTGCTGCCGGGGCGCGCGTCGGAAAAGCAGGCGTACCGCGCGTCGGGTCGGTGAAAGATTCGAAAGCCCCTTCGCCACCGTGCGACGAGAGGAAGACCAGTCGGTCGTGACGCAGTCGGAAGTATTGCGGGCCTTCAGGCGTTTCGGCTCGGGCGAGCGTCGGCGGCGGGCTCTCGATGATCAGCAGGCCGGGGACGATTCTTGAAAGCTTCTCAGTAAGCTCGCCGTGGACCGCGGCGGAGGCCTCGAGCAGCTGAACGTGCGATGCGGTGCGGCCGGCGGCGTCGGAACTGATATTGAAGATCGTGGCGACCGTGATGATGGCCAGCAGAAGCACACCCATCGAGACGGTCAGCTCGATGAGCGTGAAGGCGGAGCGGCGAGTTGGGACGCTGCGTGCCATCATAGCGGCACCTTCCAGTCGAGCACAGGCGATTCCCGGCCGAGGAAGCCGGCTTCAAGCGCCGGCGGGAACACCCAGACGTCGAACGTGACGCCCATGCTGACGCCGAAATCAAAGCAGGCGACGCCGGACAGCTCACCGACAACCTCAACGGTATGAGAATCCACGATGTCGGAAACCGTCAGAATGCGGCCCGAAGGAATCGGCAACAGCTGCACACCGCCGTAGGGCCGTCCCTCCCCCGAGATCATGAGCTTGCTGCCGACCGGCGCGAGATTCGCCAGCCCGATCGAACCCGAAAACGAGCTGCCCGGTGACGCGTGATTGCTGATGCGATTGGGAGCGCAAATGCCGCTGATGGAGTCCGCGGGCCGAGCGACCGTGACCCGCCAGGGAACCGGCAGCCGTCGATCCTCCCGCAGGGCGGCCGGTCGAGATGCAATCGTGTACGGCGTCGGATCGGTCGTCACGTCCTGCTCGGCGTAGCGCTGGTTGCGGCGCTGTTTGCAGATGGCGGCGGCGAATTCGAATGCACCGCTGGCGCGCCGGCGGTAGAAGCCGTACCAGACCAGTCGGCTCGGCGACTCCATGAATTCGGCTTCCGTAAACGGTGAGGCCGAAGCATGAAGCGTGCCGAGCACGCCCATCGGGCAGCTTGAGCCGGTGTTGAGATACGTGAACGGCGCCAGCCGATCACTGAGAATATCGAGGCCGAAAAGCGTCGGGCTGTTTCCGGTGCCGGCGAGCGCGCCGTTGATCCAGTTGGCGTACAAGTTCGAATTGGGGCCGGAAGTCTGAACCATCGCGTCCCAGCAATCGTTACCCATGGCCAGGTTCACCGTCGGCAAAAGGTACCACGGTGAATCTCGATGCGAGAGCGTTCCGCCGGGTAGCGGACCGGGCACGTACGCGGGATGGACCCACAGGTCGGCGGGATTCACCTTGGCGGCGAGCATGGCGTTGGCCTTGGAGACCACTTCGATCACGAGGGACTGTTCGGCGCTGTTGCGATGCTGCGTCAGCGCCACGGGGAAGACCGCGGCAACCATGATCAGGCCCACGCCGAGAATGCCGACGGCAATCGTGGTTTCGAGCAGGGAGAAAGCGCGGCGGCCGGAGGATGGCCGATGACGCAGAGTCGATTGCGGATGGCGAGTTGAAATCAACACCTCAATATGCCCCCACCAGCTCGGCGCCGGAGAATCGGTTCAATACCACGGTGCTCGCGAAGTCGGAGTAGCGTCCGCCGGGGCGCGTCCGCATCAGCCAGTCATTCACCAGCTCATGGGTCAGCGGATTGGGACCAAGCGCCTGCCGCATCTTCGGCGCTTCGGAAATAACAAAGCCCACGGTCGAGGTAATGGGCGTATCACCGTTCACGCCGCCCATGACCATCGGCCCGAGGAAAAACACGGACAGGTCCGGCGTTTCGTCAATCAGGCGATTGCGGTCGTTCACGCCTCGCAACGTGCCGTCGCGCTGCGTGTAGGTGCGAGTGGCGATGCGCCGCGTGCGGATGACCAGCTTCCCGCTCTTGTCGAAGCAGAAGGCCGACCAGGTCAGGTTGTCGAGGTTCGGATCATTGTGTATCAGGTACGGGCGTCGATCGTTGTCGTCGAAGTCGATGGGGTTCACGGTGGCCAGCGGTTGGCCGCGGCCATCCACCGGAAGGCGCGCGCCGGAATCCAGCACCGGAGCGAAGGCATAGCCGTCGGTAAACGGCGGCAAAGTTCCCGAAGAAAGCGGATCAAACGGACCCCCGCCGGAAGGCGGATTGAGATACCAGATTTCGAAGCGACCGTTGAAAGGATTTACCACCATCATGGTCTCAACATGGTTGGCTATCGCGTAGCTCCGGGCGATCTTTGCATAGGTGAGCACGGCATTCCGCGCCTGGGCGAGCGTGTTCGACTCGCGAACGCGCGTGAAGGTGTAGGCGCTCAGGCCCAGAAGCAGGGAAATGATCCCCACGGTCACAATCGTCTCGATGAGCGTGAACGCGCGGCGCCCGCCAGGCAGATGGATTGCAATCCATCGGCTTCCGGGCATGGTCTTGAAATGGCGCGTCCTCTGTTTCATCTTCGTACTCGATCCACTTACGGTGAGATAACCAGGTTGTCCTCGGCGTCGGCGATTTCCTGTTGCGTCGGGTTGATCTTCCAGACGTTTCCAAACTTGCGGTCCGGCCCGGCGGACTCCAGGACGTAGCTCACGGCAATCTGCTTCGCAGCCGGCGCGGCCGGCTGATTAAAGGCACTGTGAAAGACGCTGACTGGCGTGGGTGGATCGGCCGCCGACAGCGGTGCGAAGTCAACCGGCAGGTAGCCGCGATACGAATCGCGCGAGGCGTCTCGATACACCCAGAAGTACCTCAGCGGTGTTCCCCACGGATCGACGATAACCTCGGCCGGTCGGGCTCCGCCGCCACCGCAGAATCCCGGATACAAAATACGCGTCGCCCCGATCACCAGCTTCGCGGCTTCCTCCATGCCGGCGCCTTCACGATCCGTGATGTACGGCCCCTTGCCGGAAGAAGCGAGCAACTGGTACGCCAGCGCCGTGTTTGCCTCCATCCGCAAGTTCGTTTCTTCGATCCAGTGGGGGCCGACATACAAAACAAAATCGTTATACCCCCCGCCCGGGTTGGCCTCGAAAGGGCCGAAGCCGCTGTCGCAGGTAGCAAACACTCGCCCCGGCGCGAAGTCCGGCCAGCCCTTGTCTGCGATGGTCACCGGGCCGATCTTCCAGGCAGGCCAGAAGCCGGCATATCGATCGACGGCTTTAGACACGAGCTGAAGCTGTTGCAGCGCCGTGGCTCGCTTGCGCGAGTCGTTCACGATGCGGCTGGAGTAAATCAACATCCCCATCAAAACGACGAGGATGGCCATCGTGACGAGAACCTCAATAAAGCTCCATCCGCCGCGCGTCTTCTGCGTCTGCTGTGTTGTCCGCATGCGATTCATTTTCATTCACCGCAATCCAGGAAGGCCGCCTCGACGGTTGCTTCGTACCCCCCTAACCAGCTCCACCGCCGCCCGTAAGCGAGTTCACCAGACTGACCATCGGCAGGAACAGGGCAATGACGATGAAGCCGACAATGCCGCCCAGCGCGATGACCATCACCGGCTCAAGCAGACTGACCAGGCCGGCCACGAGCGTTTCGACTTCGTCGTCGTAGTTGTCGGCGACCTTGATGAGCATCTTGTCCAGATCGCCGGTCTCTTCGCCGACGTCGATCATGTTGACCACGAGGTTGTCCACGACCTTCGTCGCCTTGAGCGGTACGGCGAAGCTTTCGCCCTCGCGGATGGAATCGTGAACCTTCGCCAGGGCCCGGGCATACACTTCGTTGCCCGCCGTGTCCTTGGTGATGTTCAGCGCTTCGAGAATCGGCACACCGGCCGCGACGAGCGTTCCCAGGGTTCGCGTGAATCGCGCGATGCCGGATTTACCCAGAATGGTGCCGAGAATCGGTACCTTGAGCTTCACGATATCGACAAACAGACGACCGCCCTCGAACTTACGAGTGACCTTGTAAATGGCGAGAAAGGCCAGAGGCGATAGGAGGATGACCGCCCAGCCGGGGATCAGCATGCTCGTCTCCTTGCCGGATGCATCGGTGGACTTGCCGACCATCCAGTCGGACATATTCAGCAGCAGGACCGTAAGGGCCGGCAATTCGGTGTCAAAATCCGAGAAGATCGTCTTGAACTTCGGCACGACGAAATACATGATGCCGGCCACGATCATAAAGGCGAAGCCGATGACGCAGGCCGGGTAGATCATCGCACCGATGACTTTTCGCTTGAGCTTCTGGGCCTTCTCCATGAAGTCCGCAAGGCGCTGGAGGATGACGTCGAGCACACCGCCCGCCTCGCCCGCCGCGATCATGTTCGTGAAGAGCCGGTCAAAGACCTTCGGGTGACGCGCCATGGCCTCGGAGAGCGTCGCGCCGCCTTCCACGTCTTCACCGACGTAGCGCAGCGCCACGCGAAGGGTGCCCGGCTTCTGCTGCTGCTCAAGAATGCGAATGGATCGAAGAATGGGCAGACCGGCGTCCATGAGCGTCGAGAGCTGGCGGGTAAACTGCGTAAGCTGTTTGACCGACACCCGGCCGAGATTGGCCGAGCGGCGCTTCTGCGTGCCCGCCGCCGCCGGCTTCTTGGCGCCGCCCTTCTGACGCACCTTGGTGGGGAAATAGCCGAGGCCGCGAATCTTTGTGATCGCCTCTTCGGACGAGGCGGCATCGACTTCGTCCTTGACCTCCTGCCCCGCCGCGTTCATCGCTTCATATTGAAACTTCGGCATGACACGAAAACTCCGCTTGCAACCCATGCGAAACAGTGGTCCGGCCGGCTGCCTCGCACAAAACCACTCGAACCATCGCCGGAGGAAAAGCACACGGCGCACATCCGCCCCACGGATACGATCGCCCGGTGCGGCCGCCGATGACGGAGGATGACACACACCTCCTGCCCCTCGGCAGCGTTGAATTATTGATGTCTGCAAGGTGTCTGACGAGAGCTTCCTGAGGAGCGAAACCGAGAAGTATCAGCGTGAAGCCGGAACATAAAGCTTGTAATTACAACATATTACATGCCTTTCCGGCGGAAGCGCCAGGCCCGGAATTCTCCGCGCCTACCGCCTTGAACACCCAGGACGGATCACGCCTTATAATGAGCCATCACTGCTTGCAGACAAAGGGATGGCTCAAGGAATGACCCAACCGAAGACCGCGAAACGAATTTTCCTGATCGGCAATTCACAAAAACCGCACGTCCATGAACCCTTCAAGCGGATCTCAGACTGGCTCGACGGTCTGGGCCTCCTCGCCGGCTCGGACCTCAACTGCCGGCCCGAACTGATCTCCGAAATTCAACCCGACCTCGTCATCGCACTGGGCGGCGACGGCACCATTCTCGCCGTCGGACAGGCCATGAAGCACCGCCAGGTACCGATCGTCGGCGTCAACCTCGGCAAGCTCGGCTACCTCGCCGACTTCAACGTCGATGAACTCCAGGCACACCTGGACCAGATCCTCAACGATCACGAACTCGTCAGTCGACGCATGATGCTCGACGTTCGCCTTACCAAACCCAACGGCCAAGTCTACGACGGCGTCGCCCTGAACGACTGCGTCATCCGCGTAGCCGAACCTTTTCGCACAGTCGCTTTGACGGTCGAAATCGACAGCCACCCGGTCACCACGATCATCAGCGACGGGCTGATCCTCGCGACGCCGACCGGCTCAACCGCTCACAACATGTCCTGCGGAGGCCCCATCGTTCAGCCGGACGTCGAGGCCATCATCATGACGCCGCTCGCGCCGCACTCGATGACCCATCGACCGGTCGTCGTCGGTCCGATGACCACCGTGGGCATCACGCCCGGCAAGTCAAGTGAGGGATCGGCGCTCGTGCTCGACGGCCAGTTTGTCTGCCCGATTCCGAGTGAATCGCGCCTGACCGTATGCCGCTCTTCGGACACGTTCCATCTCGTGCGAAACCCCCGGCGAAAAAGCTGGGAAACGCTCGTTCAAAAGCTCAAATGGGGCCAGGCGCTCACGTGACGATGGATGCGGCACGATCGGCCCGGCTGATACCGGTAGTCCTTGCGCCGTTCCTGATTCTGACGCTGCTGATCGGTGCGATTTCCGATGGCGTCTACCATGACGACGACCTGACGCATTTTCTCATGGCGCGTTGGGCGTGGAGCTTTCCTTCGTATCTGCTGCACACTTGGGGCCGGCCCGGCTTGACGCTTCCGTTGGCGAGCGTCACCTGGCTCGAAGACGCCAACGTGGCGTGGCACGCAGCCCGCGCGCTGTCGGCCGTTGCAACGGCGCTCTCCGCGCTGATTGCCGCTCGACTCGCCCTGCGTCTCAAGATCCCACGTCCGCATCTCGTCGTAGGGTTCTGTTATCTCCAGCCGCTGGCCGCGCTCCTGGCGGCAACGACACTCTGCGAAAACTTTGCAGCGTTGTATCTGGTCTCGGCGGTGGCGCTCTTCATGTCCAACAGGCCCGTCGCGGCGTCGCTCCTCTTGTCGCTTGTGCTCGTGACACGTCATGAGGCGATCGTCTTCTTTCCGGTCTGGTATGCGGCGATCCTCTTGTTGAAGATTTCATCGTCACGCAAGTTTGCAGCCCTGCTCGCCTGCGTGGCCGCGCCGCTGCTGCACAACGTGCTCTACTTCCTCGTCTTTGAGCGCTGGCCCCTGGCGATCTTCCTGCGGCCGCACGGTTCATCGGAGTACCCCGCCGCCGGCCTGCTCAGCTACGTACCCGACGCACTGAATGCCATGTCGCCCGCCATCACCGCGCTGGCCGTTATCGGAGCGATGGCTTGGATGCGACAGGGCCGCGCGCTGGTTCCTGCGCTTGCCGGTATTTTTCTGCTGACGCACATGGCGATCAAGGGCTTTGGCGTCTTCGCCAGCGGCGGCTATGGGCGGTTTCTCGTCACCATCGCCCCGCTCGTTGCGATGCTCGCCGCCACCGGATGGGATGAACTGTACGCCCGGATGACCAAACCCAATCAATCCACCCGATTATGGCGGATATTCGTGGGGGTCTGGCTGATCGGCTGGGCGGCCCTTGAGCAACAGCGACACGCAGGGCGCTTCGACTTCGACGCCTCCACGTGGTGGTCGATTCGAGCCGCCGCAGCGGCGATGGTCATCTTGTGTCTGTGGATGATGCCGAAGGATCGATCCGTCTGGTCGCTCCGCGCCGGTACGTCGGTGATCGGCCTGACCTGCCTCGCACAGTGGTTCGTCGTGGTCGGTCCGCTGCGCGAAAGCGAACAACAGCGCGCCGTCCGCGTCATCGTCAGTTGGTTGCAGACCGCCGAATTGGACCGCGAGCCGATCTTCGCCGCAAATCCGTGGTTCGCCCATTACCTCGGACTCGTGGAAAATCCCCGCGCGCACAAAGGCCCCGCTCTGCTCGCGTCGATGCCGGTGGGAACGGTGTATTTGTGGGATTCGATCTACAGCGGCAGCGACTTCCATCGACTGCCTCGGCCGGACGACGAGAGCAGCCCAGAATACAAATTGCTACGCATCTTTTACAACGAGGGAGTTCGCCCGATGGAAATCTGGGCCTTCCGAAAGACAGAACCGACGCCGATCCCCGACGCGCCGGACGCACCCTACCCGCCCAACCTGGCCGCCGAAGCGCACCCGGTTCGCGGAATCTACTACCTTCGACCCGCCACGGATTCTTCTTGTTTCAGCGGCAGCGATTCCGACGCTTACGCCGAAAGAGTGCCGCAGCCGCGACACCAAAATAAATCAGCGTCGCCGGCTCCGGCACGTTGACGGCCGAAATCGAGACGGCCGCTTCTCCCGGCTCGTCGCCCAGGGCCGGTGACGCATAAAAACTCCCCATCATCCACATCGCCGCCAGCGCGACGAGCCATCGCGAGCGGCGCGCAACGCGCCCCCCTGTGGTCATCCTGCCGCATACGTTCATCCTCCGATCCCCCAGTCGGTCGGCCGTCGGCGCTGCGCCCGCCCAATGGAGTTTACGATATGGGCTACCCCTGCCGCAAAGCCGATGGCCGCCCCCGATATTTCTTCACCAAGCACCGTAACTACCGCTATTATCACGCTTTGTGCTTGCCCTGCGACCGGCGATTCGCTCGGCGAATCCAGCGACCGAGAAAAATACTTCGAGTAAAACTAAACGCCGAAGCGTCCGGCGACAGTTCCTTCGCTGATGACGCAATGATACACGGACCGAAACGATGCCCGACGGCCCGATGCAACCGATAACCGATGCCGCTTCGGGCACTCGCCGCAACGGCGCCGACGACTCCGCGATCATCGACGCGATGCGCCGCCGACTGGTGGGCCTTGCGGTCAAGCTGGTATGGAACCGCGACGACGCGGAGGAGATCGCACAGGAGGCATTGAAACTCGCGCTAACGAATGCCATCGGCATGAAAGATGACCATGCCCTCCCGTGGCTGCTGCGAACCACGGCGAACCTTTGCCTGAACCAACGGCGCAAACGACGGCCCGAGTCGCTCGATGCGTGGGACGATCGTGCCGCAAACGAGTCGCCCCTCGAAGCCGCGCAGCGAATCGAGCGACTGGAACACCTCCGAACGGCAATCGAGAAATTGCCGCCGCAGCAGAGAACGGCCCTGACCATGCGAACGATGGAGCAGATGGAATACGAGTCGATCGCCGAAGTGATGGAAATCTCCGTCGCCGCCGTGCGGACCCACGTCCACGCGGCAAGGCGTAAGCTCGCGGAACGGATGCAGGACGAATCTTGAAGAACGAACGGCGAATTGCCATGATGGGTTGCGAGAAAATCCGAATCCGGCTTGATGACTGGCTCGACGGCCGCCTCACCGAGGAAGCCCTCGGCGAAGTCAGCGACCATCTCGCATACTGCGAGGCCTGCCGCAGCCATTTCGAGCGGCATCTGTCCCTTGCGGACGACCTGGCAGCCCTCGGCCGTGCCGCAAATCGAATGGCAGACCACGCCGGTCCGTCAGTCGGTAGGCAGCGCCTTCGAATCGGGCGGATCGCCGCGGTCGCTGCATGCCTCGCATTCGTCGCCGGCGGTATCTATTACGCCGGTTTGTCGCACGTTGAATTCATGCCGCCTGTGACTCCGGCGCCGGAAGCGCCTCGACTCGTCGGAAGCGATCGGCCCGCCGTGCCGCTGGGCGATCTGATGGTCCGCCCGGTCGATGAGCGGCTGGTGCGAATCGAAAACGCGCCGGACTGCGTGGCAGTCAATGTGGAATCGTCCAACCCGCGTGTCCATATCGTCTGGCTCTACGGCTCCTGCACCAGCCCGACGAACGAAACGAAGCAGTAAATGGATCCTCCGAACCCCTGAATGGAGAAAACAATGTTCGCACGAATTTTGATACTCGCCGCCGTCCAGTTCACCCTGTTCACCGAAAACGCCGCGCTCACCGAGCAGAAAGCCGGCGAACCCGCTGCAAGGTCCGGCCGCGGGCTCGTTGGTCGGGAAGCACCGCCGCCGGCGGCAGATGACGGCTCAGAATCCATTCGCTCCTTTCACCTGAAGCAGGCGGATCCTTACGAAATCGTCCGAATTGTCAGTGAGCTGTACGGCGGTGTGCAGATGGTCGCCGTGGACTACGCCAACATGGTACTCTGCTGGTGCAGCAACGAAGAGGCACAGACCCTCACACGGCTGATTGCGGAATTGGACGAACGCTCGATGCCGCCGAGCGAGCCGACGCTCCGTGTTTTCCCGATCCATCATCGATCCGTGAAAGATATCTTGAACCAGCTCGGGCCGATCCTCGATACCGGAACGGTCCAGGTCTCGGCTGACGAAGCGAGATCCAGTCTCGTGGTCATGAGTCATTCCGAGGAGAGCACGCGGGCGATCGAGTCGCTGTTGAAATCACTCGACACGCCGGCCGGATCGGTAAAGCTCGAATTCGCGGTCTTTCTGGCGGACCCCAGCGCATCCGGCGAGAAGGGAATCATCCCGAAAGACCTGGAAGAAGTCGCCATCGAGCTGACCCGCTTCGGCCATCTGAAGCTGATGGGAAGGTATCAAACCACCGCCGTCGAAGGCAGCCGCTACCGTGTGACGGGCGATGCGCATGAGGGCCTCGAGTCGAAGATCCAAGGACAAGTCGAGCGAATCGACGGCGAAAAAGTGTCGCGTGTCAGCATCACCGCACAAGTCGGGATGAAAGACATCGTTCAAACCGATACGGGGAAGATTCAACGACGCGGTTCGATCGACATCGAAACTACGCTCACCCTGCCGCCCAACGAGTTCGTCGCGCTCGGCGCCTCCGCCGCAGGACTCACGCCGGGTCAGTCGCTCATTATCGTCACGCGCGCCCAACCGTGACGGCGCTCACGGGCGTTCTGCCGTGTGAGGAGCCCCGGCTAGGCAGCGGTTGATTCGGCACGCAGCGCGAGGATCACGTGGTACGGCGCCTGAATGAGCAACTCGTCACCGGTCGAGACCATCGTATCCGGCGAAGGGAACAGGCAGCCATGGGCCTTGCCCTTCGCCCGATGTTCCACAACGCAGATGCCGTGCTCCGTCATGGCCTGGCCGATCCGCTTGCCGGCCAGCCGACCGCCGGGACGAACTTCCCATCGCTGCATGACAATCAACTGATCGTCGAGCACGAAACTGCCGACGATCGACGACTCAATCGCCGAGACCGCAAAGGCCGGCGCGCTGATCGCCGACTGGCTCATGGCCGTGTGCAGGTTGAACCCTCCCCGAATCTTGTCAGCCATGTTCTGATCAAACATCCGCAGAACAACGCGAATCTCCGGCACGAGCTTCCGCGCATCCAGGGCGATCTCCAGATTCGCCAGATCGTCGTCCGTCGCCAGAATGATGCTCTTGGCCTTCGTGATGTTGGCGTCGCTGAGGATCGCCTCGCGACGGGCGTCACCAATCAGAATGGGAACGCCGCAGCGCCGCGCCTCTTCGAGAAACTGCCCTTCCGCGTTTCGCTCGATGACCACAACGGGCTCGCCCAGCTGATGCAGCACGCGATACGTACGAAAGCCCAGCTTGCCGAAGCCCACAAGAATGATGTGTCCGGAAAGGGTCGCGGCCATCATGGTACACCAGCTCCTTTCATAACGACGACGATCACCCATCATCAGCGCCAGATCGACAATCCCCTCAATGATGACCGTCAGCCCCAGGACCGGCACAAGGAAAAAAAGCACTTGCAGAAATCGGGATTCCGGAAACTCTTCCGGCGGCTCGGCGAAGACAAGACACCAGGTGTAGTACGTCGCCTTGGGAAGCGAATGCTCCTTCTCCGGCTCGAAGTATTGAAACGCCAGTCCGCCGCCGAGGAGGATCGCCGCCATCAGCAGGATGCGAATCCGAAGATGTTTGAAAGCCGCACGAAAGAAACACCACTCCCGCCAGAGGCGCGATTGATGATGCCCGCGACGACCCACGGGACGAAGCTCATGAGCGGCAATCCGGTTCATCGAAACCTGCGGAACATGATCGACTCCGGCGCCAGACGGATGGATTCACCCGCGGAGGGCAGGTTACAATCCGCCGGCCGTCGTAACAAGCATCCCATCCGTCGCCCTGCGACCATGAACACGTCTAACTCGTTTCTTAAAACCAAGTTAAGCGCGAGGGTAAACTACCTAACATTTTCCTAAAAAAACCCTTGCCACGCCGTCGATAACATGGCATGATACGCATCGTTCGGCCGAGGGGACAGGCCCGTCGGCGCTTCCGATCGCGACACCGCGATCCGCTCTCTACCTTGGAGACGCTACCCATGTCAGCAACCACCGGCGAAGGCAAGCGGCAACAGGCCCTTGATCGAGCACTCCAGCAGATCGAAAAAACCTACGGCAAAGGCGCCATCATGCAGATGGACGGCACCATCTCTGCTTCGATGGACGGCATCAGCACCGGCGCCCTCTCGCTGGACCTCGCCCTCGGCGGCTTCGGCGTTCCGCGCGGCCGGATCATCGAAATCTTCGGGCCCGAATCCAGCGGCAAAACCACCCTCGCACTGAACATCGTCGCCTCTGCACAGCGGGGCGACGGCGTCGCGGCCTTCGTTGACGCTGAACATGCCCTCGACCCCGCCTGGATGAAACGCTGCGGCGTCAACCCAGAAACCCTGCTCGTCAGCCAGCCCGATTGCGGCGAACAGGCCTTGGAAATCACCGACATGCTCGTTCGGTCCAACGCCGTCGATGTCATCGTCGTGGACTCCGTTGCCGCCCTGACGCCCCGGAGCGAGCTGGAAGGCGAGATGGGACAGGCCTCGGTCGGCGTGCAGGCCCGCCTGATGAGTCAGGGCATGCGCAAACTCACCGCCGCCATCGCCAAAAGCCGCACCATCGTCATCTTCATCAACCAGATTCGCGAAAAAATCGGCGTCATGTTCGGTAGCCCCGAGACGACGCCCGGCGGTCGCGCGCTCAAGTTCTACAGCTCCCTGCGGATCGACGTCCGACGCATCGCCTCCATCAAGGAGGGCGAGCGTGTCATCGGCAGCCAGGTCAAAGCACGCGTCGTCAAGAACAAGGTCGCCCCGCCCTTCCGCGAGACGACCTTCGACATCATGTTCGACAGCGGCATCAGCCGCGAAGGCGACCTGATTGATCTCGCCGTCAAGCACACGCTCATCGAGAAGCAGGGCTCGTGGCTCCGCTACGGCGAAGTTCAACTCGGCCAGGGCAAGGAAAACGCCAAGGTCTTCCTCAAGGATAATCCCGACCTGTGCACGGAGATTCGCCGCAAAGTCCTCGAAGTCAACGGCCTGCTGAATGCTGCCAGGCCCGCCGATGCGAAGACCCCTGCCAAGGATGCCGAGGACCCAAAGGGAAAAAAAGCCGAGGCCGCCGTCGTAGGTAAGGCCCCGCCCGCAGCAAAGGGCAAACCGGCCACAGCGCCGGCCCGTAAAACAGCCGCAGCGCGCTAATCTGCAATCGATTTCATCCCGCAACAGCAACGACAGCACGCCTCCACAGGCGATCAACCAGCACGACTCAGATAGTAAGCTGGCCCGACCGCGGCTTGCCGTTTGGCGAAGATCCCACAATACGCCTCCCCCCGGTAAGCCGACCCACGACGATCAAAGATATCCTGCACGGTCTCGATTCGCTATCATTCAGGTGTCACCGTCCCGAAAACCGACGAAGTGCCTGATGAAACTACCCTCACACCTCGTACTCCGTCACGCAGCCCTGCTCTCGCTGCTTCTCCTGATCGGTGCTGCCCTGGCGCCTGCTCGAGCGCAAACCTCCAAAAAGTTGTCCGGTCGATTAAGCGAGGTGGACGGTGTTCGCGTTCTCCACGTCTGGGGCACGCCGCACGAACGCGGCTTCGCCCACGGCTACCTGCTCGCCGAGGAGATCCTGCGGCTCTTCGACGGCTATCTGCGGGAGGTCTTTCGTAGCGACGAATCCTTGCAGGCATTCGACAAAGGCGCGCGAGTTCAACTGAGAATGATGAATATTCCCAGACCCTACGCCGACGAACTTCGCGGCATGTTGGCTGGCATCCAGTCGCGCCTCGGCGACAAGGCACGGCTCGACGCATTCGGCCGACCCATCGAATACGACGACCTCGTGGCGATTAACTGCATCCCCGAACTCGGCCGCGTCGGCTGCTCATCGTTTGCCGCCTGGGGAGGACTGACAACCGATGGCGACACCATCAGCGGACGCAATCTCGATTGGCACCGCCTTCGTGTTCTGCAGGGAACGCATCTCCTCATCGCATACGGTAGCAGCGAGCAGGACGCAAGCGTGCAGGACTCAGAAGATACCGAAGCACGCGGCGCGATCGGATGGATCAGCATCACCTGGCCCGGATTCATCGGCTGCCTGACCGGCATGAACGCCGACGGCGTGACCGTCAGCATGCACGACGCCCCCGGCGGTCAACCGACGGCTCCGTTCGCTTTCACGCCGCGCGGCCTGGCCCTGCGCAGGGCGGTCGAGTCGGCGCACGCAGCCACCGCCGTGGAGGACGTCCGCAAGGTGCTTGCAACGCATCTCACGATGGTCGGCAACAACATTCCCATCTCGTTCCCTTCAACCGGCAAAACCGCCGCCGCGGTCTTCGAATACGACGGTAACCTGAAAAAAGGCATGGGCCTGACCGTACGCAATCCTGAAAAATCCGGGAAGCAAGAATCGACCAGGAGCACGACGCAAACTTATCTCGCCTGCACCAATCATTACGTCAAACGCGCCACCCCCACCGCGTGCGATCGTTACGCGAAGATCGATCAGCGTCTGGCTGAACTGGCAAACAACGGCGATCAGGTTGATCTTCCCGAAGCGTGGCAGATTCTTCGCAGCGTGGCTTGCAAACCCGGGCCGAGCCAGCCGCTGGAAACATACCACAGCGTCGTCTTCGAGCCGAACAAACGCATCATGCACGTGGCCTTCTCGACGGCCGACAAGCCCGCCGCAGAAAACAAAACCGTCCGGCTCGACGTCGCCCGCATCCTGGATCGACCCGAAGCTGCCGCCCGACGATAACACGGCGAATGCTGGCCACGATCCGCGGCCCCGGCTAACCTTCCCCCCATGCTCTGGCAGCGACTCCTATTCGGCGGCCTGATGATCGCGGTCCTGCTCGGACTGCTCCACGTCGACGAGCGACTACCCATCTGGCTGCCCGATGCGAAATACGCAATACGCTGGGATGGCGTACTCGTCGCGATCGTCGTCGCGGCGCTCGTCCTGCTCGCCGCACGCGAACTCACCGCGCTCTTTCGCGCCGCCGGTCATCGACCGCTCGTGGCGTGGCCCGCCGTCATAAGCGCTCTTCTCATCATGTCGCCCTTTCTCGAACGCAGCCATCTGCTCGACGGATTCACGCTCCTGCAATCGTCGCCCGCCGGACTCACCCTCGCCCTGCTCGTAGCAGGTTTCTTTGGCGTGGCCTTCCTCATAACCGCGCGCCGACAAACCGATCGAGCCATCGCGGAAATGGCCGTGTCGATCTGGCCGATCCTGTACCTCGGCCTGCTGGGTCATTTTATCGTCGCAATGCGCACACACCCTTCCGGCAGCGCGGCCCTCGTACTCTACTACGTCGCCACGGTGAAAATCTGCGACATCGGCGCCTACTTCACCGGCCTGGCCATCGGCCGACACAAGCTCATCCCCTGGCTAAGCCCGAAGAAAACATGGGAGGGCCTCTTCGGCGGCATCGCCGCCTCCGTCGGCTTCGCCGTCGGCATCCCCTGGATGATGTCGCCCGGCGCGGATGCCACAGCCCATGCCGCCTCCGTCTCGTGGCCCTCGCCCGTCAAAGCCGCCGTTTTCGGACTGCTCATGGCCGTTCTCGGGCAGGCCGGCGACCTGCTGGAATCCCTGATCAAGCGGGATGCCCAATCCAAAGACTCCGCCAACGCCATACCGGCCTTCGGAGGCGTCCTCGATATTCTCGATTCCATCCTGTTAACAGCTCCCATCGCCTACCTCTTGCTCCTAAAATGAAGCGAGGAGACGATCGGTCCGACGATCCCTTCCGAAAGGAGCGACGCGCCACTTGGAATTGGTCATCACACTCGACCTCCCGCTGGATCAACGCATCCAGCTCTTCGGTCCGCAGGACCGCAACCTCCGCGCACTGCGCGAAGCGCTCGGCATAAAAATTCTCGCCCGAGACTCCACGCTCAAACTCATCGGCGATGGCGAAGCAGTCAGCAAGACGGCATCCGTCATCGACGCCCTGCAGGAAAAACTCCGCGCGAACTCCAACCTCGGCGAAAACGATCTGTCCGACGCCCTCGTCGAATTGGTCGCTCGACAGGTTCAACACGACAGCAGCATCATCCACGTCTTCCGCCAGTCTGCCGTCATCCGTCCCAAGACGCCGGGCCAGGAGGAATACATCCGCGCCATCGCGGAAAACGACCTCTGCTTCTGCCTCGGCCCCGCCGGCACAGGCAAAACCTATCTCGCCGTGGCCATGGCGCTGTCGCTGCTCAAGGTCGGTCGGCTCAAGCGCATCGTGCTGGCCCGCCCCGCCGTCGAGGCCGGCGAGAAGCTCGGCTTCCTTCCCGGCGACATGCAGGCAAAGATCAACCCCTACCTGCGCCCGCTCTTCGACGCCATGCACGACATGATGGAGTTCGAGCAGATCAAGCGCTTCATGATGAACGACGCCATCGAGGTCATCCCCCTCGCTTTCATGCGCGGCCGAACGCTCAACAACGCCGCCGTCATCCTCGACGAAGCACAGAACGCCACGACCCCGCAGATGCTCATGTTCCTCACCCGTCTCGGCGAACACAGCAAGATGATCATCACCGGCGACGACAGCCAGTCCGACCTCGGCCACTGGTCACGCAGCGGACTGGCCGACGCAGTCAATCGCCTGCAGGGGCTTCACGGAATTGGTGTCGTCCGCCTCACACAGGCCGACATCGTCCGCCACAAACTCGTCACACAAATCGTCCAGGCCTACGCCGATCAAACCCAAAGCGCGACCCACAGAAAACCGCCGCTCTGACGCCTCCGCGCACGCAGACTTGCTCATTCACAACTCGGTCGAATGCATCAAACAACTCCTTCCGAAATTCGCGGCGGCGGGCGTTTAACTCCGAAGGAGCACCGGACGGTAATCACGCGTGCAACGACCAGCGGCGAAGCCGCGCGAAGCGAAGCCACGCGAAGCAAAGCCACGCGAAGCAAAGCCACGCGAAGCAAAGCCGCGCGAAGCAAAGCCGCGCGGAACAAAACCCTCGGACTCGATCCGCACACACGCATTCCCGCCCCAAAGTCGTCATGCGGCCGCGCCGCACCCGGAAAAATGAAAATCGCCGATCCTGGGGAATGCGGGCGTCTCGCCCGCAAGGAAAACACGGATACGATTCCCCATCCGCACAAAAGCCCACGGCATGCCTGCCGTGGGTCCTGCCGCCCACGCGAGATTCCCTTCTCGCTCGCACTCCCCCAGGATTTCATCCCCGCCCGACAGGGCGCACGAATGTTGCCAGGGCTTTCAAGCCCCGGTCAGCGCCCCACACCCATCCCCGCCCGGCAGGGCGCACGAACGTTGCCGGCGGTTTCAACCGCCGGTGGGCCGTTCTCGCTCCACCCGTGGCCACATTCCATTGCCCCGTTCGGGCAAGAACAAACAGAGCGTCGCAGTACTAATCCGGGGACCGCGAAGCTCTGCTTCGTCCCCCACCCCTGCATCCCCCACACCCATCCCCGCCCGACAGGGCGCGCAAAAAAATGGCCGCCCCCTTGCGGTGACGGCCGGTCGCCCCGTGGGGCGTGGCCTGCGAATCTTTCTTCTTGTTACGAAAAGACACGCAGGCCAGGGTCGATTACACTGTTACATATCTTGCAACACTACGCGTTGCATGTCAAGTTCAAACTAAGCCGAATTGGAGGCCGGCATGTCGGGTTTTACACTTGGTTTAGACTTAGGCCCAAACTCGATCGGTTGGGCCATCGTGGACGAAGAACAACAGAAGATTGTCAATTGCGGTGTCCGCGTTTTCCCGGAGGGCGTCGACAATTTCGATACCAAGAAAGAAAAACCCCGCAATGAAGCAAGGCGCATCGCTCGTGGAATGAGACGGCAGATCGCCCGGAGAGCCCGACGCAAGCGACGCTTGCGCGAGGCGCTTGTGTCGGCTGCCCTCTATCCCGCCGACACTTCGGAACAACAGAAGCTAGATGAAATCGACCCCTACGAGCTGCGCGCTCGCGCTTTGGACGAGCGACTGTCCCTACATCAACTCGGACGCGTTTTTCTTCACTTCAGCCAGCGTCGCGGCTTCCTCTCCAACCGTAAGCGCGAACGAAAGGACTCCGAGGTCAAAGGCATGCTCGCGGAAATAAGCGAGCTCCAGGCGGATATAGAAAGAACCGGCTCCCGAACGCTCGGCAATTATCTCTACGGTAAGGCGTCCGGTCTGAATCACAGGCGGCGAGTCGAAAATGACCACGTACGACACCGCCACACGCGACGCGAAATGCTGCTCTATGAGTTCGATCTAATCTGGAAAAACCAGTCTCGCCATCACCCCGACATCTTGACTGATAAATTGCGATACGGCTCCATGGGGCCACAACGACAGCCATACAAACCTCGCCCGCGAACTGGCGGCCAATCCTTCATTGAAGCATTCGGAATCGAAGGTTTGATCTTCTTTCAGCGCCCGATTTATTGGCCGCGTTCCGTCGTTGGAAAGTGCGAACTGGAACCAAAACAGAAGCGTTGTCCCAGGCCTGATCGCAGGGCACAGCGGTTTCGATTGCTTCAGGAGGTGAACAATCTCAGATACGTCGATCCGGACACGAATGAGGAGAAATCGCTGTGTCCGGAACATCGCAAAATTCTGTTGGATAAGCTGGCCAAGTCAAAAGAAATGGACTTCGACAGAATCCGCAAGACCCTTGGCTTTCTTGATACCGTACAATTCAACCTCGAGACCGGAAAAAGAAAAAAGCTCTGGGGAATGGTGACGGATGCCCTGCTCGCCGCCAAGGGCGCATTCGGACCCCAATGGCATGAACTCCCCGACGAAGAGAAAAACGCCATTGTCGAGTTACTCGTCCTCTCAACAGACGACGACGAAACGCGCAATCGGCTGGTGAACGATCATGGCCTGACCGGTCCGCAGGCCGAGGCGCTGCTCGGAGTCGAATTGCCAGCGGGTTACATCCACCTATCCGCCATGGCGCTGGAAAAATTGCTTCCCCATCTCGAGGCGGGCATGCGTCTCATGGGAAATGACGAAACCGATTCCGCCATGCACGCTGCGGGTTATCTGCGACGCGATCAACTCCGCCGACGTGTATTCGACTGCTTGCCTGATCCTGCCCGCGCGCGCGATGCGCGAATCGGCGACATTCCCAGCCCCGTCGTCAAGCGCGCCATCGTCGAACTGCGCAAAGTAGTCAACGCGATCATCCGCGAGTACGGCAAGCCGGCCGCTGTACACGTGGAATTGACTCGGCAGGTCCGCCAGGGTCCGAAGGCCCGCAGTGAGTACACATCGCGTATCCGCGAGATCGAGGAGGAGCGATCGCTCGCGGCCGATGAAATCAGGAAGTTGAAGGACAACGGCACGAATGTGGCCGTCAATCGTGACAGTATTCTTCAATACCTGCTCTGGAAGCAGCAAAACCTTGACTGCATCTACTGCGGCAACAAGATCAGCCAGGCCCAGCTATTCGGCGGCGATATTGAGGTCGACCACATCCTTCCCTATTCGCGCAGTCTTGACGACTCGCAGACAAACAAGGCCCTCTGCCATCGTGCCTGCAATGCGATGAAGCAAAATCAGACCCCGTACGAATGGCTCGCCCAGACGAACCCGACGAAATACGCAGAAATCTGCCAACACGCCCTGTCGTTGGTCCGCATGGGCGCGTTCCCATACAAAAAGTACCGCCGAATTATCCAAAAAGAATTGAAACTGGACGATTTCATCGCGCGGCAACTCACCGCCGCGGGCTACATCGCCAGCGCCACCATCGAGTACCTGAAGTGCCTGTTCGACAACGAACATGCGGTGCTGGGGTTGAAAGGTGAACTGACCGCTGAGCTTCGGCATCAGTGGGGCCTCGATGAAATCCTAGCTGACATGCCCGACAGCCCCGCATGGCAGGAGCAAAGCAAATTGCGACCCGGTGAAAAGAACCGCGCCGACCATCGCCATCACGCGATCGATGCCATTGTCGTCGCTATGACGAACCGCTCGCGGCTCCAGCAACTATCCCGAATCCGTAAGTCAGGCGGAACACGGCAGACCGGAGAAGCCCTCCTCCTCCCTTGGAAATCGTTCCGCGACGACGTGATTAAACGGATCGGTCATATCAAGGTCTCACGTCGTGCAGAACGCAAAGTCGCTGGTGCATTGCACGAAGATACCTTCTACGGTGCAACGAGCGAAAGAGACGTATTCGCCGTTCGAAAGCCACTCGATTCATTGTCTCCAAACGAGATTCCATCGATCCGTGACCCAGCCATTCGACGACTCGTCGAGCGCAGACTCGCAGATCATGGCTTGGAAGCAGGTCGCGGTAAGAAAAACAGGGAAAACAGGGACTCCGCAAGAAACTGGAAGGCCGCGTTAAGTAATCTCTTCATGCCTTCGGGAGTTCCGATCAAGCGTGTTCGCGTCCTTCGTAGGGAGAAGACCATTCAACCCCTTCGTCAGGGCCGCACCGACCAGACCCATGTCAAACCCGGTTCGACACACCACCTTACCCTCTTTGAATGGCACGAGAACGGAAAGCGCAAACGCGATGCGGTATTCGTGCCCATGTTGGAAGCGATCAATCGCCTCAAGCGCCGTGAGCCGGTTATACAGCGAACGCCGCCGACCGAGCATCCGACGATACCCGCAAATGCGACGTTCCTCTGTTCTCTAAGCAGAGGTGAGTTGTTTCTTGCTGACTGGAAGGGACAGCAACGCCTCTTGGTATTCAATACCGCCGCATCTACACAGGGCCAGATCTATTTTTCGCTTCATACGGACGCACGTAGAAGTGCTGATCAAACCAAGTATGTCGCAAACGCTAACACGCTCAATGCTCGAAAGGTCACGGTTGACCCGATAGGCCGTATCCGCTGGGCCAATGACTGAGAACTCAAGTCGCCCCGTTCACGTCCCGATCAATACGCGCCGAACGGGGCCGGGCCGTGATCAAACGCACCATCGAAATCTCCCAGCAACCCGCCTACGTCGCCGTCAAGAACGGCCAACTCCTCATCCGCGCTCGCAGCACTGACGAGGACGCCCTGATCGGCCAGGCCCCCTGCGAGGACGTCGGCGTACTCCTCGTCGACCACCCCGCCGTCACTTACTCCCATGCCGCCCTGACCGCACTGCTGGAACACGACGCCGCCGTCGTCCTCTGCGGCCGCGACCACCTGCCCGCAGGGCTCCTCCTGCCCATCGGAGAACATTCGCAAGTCGTCTGGAGAATCCAGTTGCAGCTTTCAGTAAAGCGGCCCGCCCTCAAGAATCTCTGGCAACAAATCGTCCGCGCCAAGGTTCGCGCCCAGGCACACAACCTCCCCGATGGCTCCGACACCAGATCGAAACTCCTGGCCCTTGCCCGCGGCATCCGCTCCGGAGACCCGGAAAACATCGAGGCCCAGGCCGCCCGCGCCTACTGGACCGCTTGGCGAAACACTCTGTGTGGCACGGACTTCCAGTCGGTGACGTCCTCCTTTCGACGCGATCCCGACGGTCCTCCACCCAATAATCTGCTGAATTACGGCTACGCCGTGCTACGCGCCGCAGTTGCCCGAGCAATCGTCGCCGCAGGTCTTCTGCCCGCGATCGGCATCCATCACCACAACCGCTCCAACGCTTTCTGTCTCGCCGACGACCTGGTCGAACCACTCAGGCCGATGGTCGATGCACGCGTCGCCCAACAAGTCAGAAACGGTGAAACTGATCTGACGCCCGACACGAAACGCGGGCTCTTGGAACTATTAACCCTTGAAATTCGCACGGGCGAACAGACCGGCCCGTTGATGGTCGCGTTGCATCGGTACGCCGCATCATTGGTCAAGTGTTACGAAGGTTCGTCAAAACGCCTTGACGTACCCTGTGTGGCATCGGCATCCAGCCGGTGAATACCTCATGTTCATCAGCGGGTATCGATGTATGTGGGTGGTAACGATGTTTGATCTGCCGGTGGACACGAAGGCGGCACGGAGGGCCTATGCGCTCTTCCGCAAAGCGCTATTGAACGACGGGTTTACGAGGATGCAGTTTTCCGTGTATATTCGGCACTGTGCCAGCGAGGAAAACGCTGATGTCCACATTCAGCGAGTTCAAGGGTTTCTGCCGGACGATGGAGAGGTCCGCGTCCTCACCATTACCGACAAGCAGTTCGAGCGGATGCGCGTTTTCTGGGGAAAACGGCGCAAACCGCCCGAGCCGGCACCCCAGCAGCTCGAACTATTCTGACCTGCATCACCCGCAAGTCGCCTGCGGAAAGCCGTTTGCGCCGGAGCTAGTGTAATCGACCCCGGCCTGCGAGCAATCCGCAACCCAAACCGCTGCGTGGCCGGATGGCGCAGAAGTGTAATCGACCCCGGCCTGCGAGCAATCCGCAACAGGACGCGCTGCACGCGGATGCCGAGCTCGAGTGTAATCGACCCCGGCCTGCGAGCAATCCGCAACAGCATCGCCTCGAGGCCCAGGGCGGCGAAAGTGTAATCGACCCCGGCCTGCGAGCAATCCGCAACGACGTCGAGTGGACGCCGCGCGGCCGCCAGAGTGTAATCGACCCCGGCCTGCGAGCAATCCGCAACCAATCACGAACGTGTCACCCGGAACGAGGGAGTGTAATCGACCCCGGCCTGCGAGCAATCCGCAACGGAAGCTGTGCGTCCGTCGAGACCCACGAGAGTGTAATCGACCCCGGCCTGCGAGCAATCCGCAACCCTTCTAGGGCCTACGCTGCCATCAGGCGAGTGTAATCGACCCCGGCCTGCGAGCAATCCGCAACGCCCGCCTGGTGGGGGCCGACGACGGAACGAGTGTAATCGACCCCGGCCTGCGAGCAATCCGCAACACGTTTGAGAGCACTGATTGTGCGGCCATCAGTGTAATCGACCCCGGCCTGCGAGCAATCCGCAACTCTCGGGGGTGACGGTGACCTGGTGGTCAGAGTGTAATCGACCCCGGCCTGCGAGCAATCCGCAACCGGTTTCTGGAATTGGGTACGCGCAACATGAGTGTAATCGACCCCGGCCTGCGAGCAATCCGCAACATGACCGCGGCGGGCTACGCCAAGGTCAATAGTGTAATCGACCCCGGCCTGCGAGCAATCCGCAACGTCAGGGCCAGCAGCCCCTCGACGCCGTCGAGTGTAATCGACCCCGGCCTGCGAGCAATCCGCAACATAAGTGGGAAGGCGCAGCAACGTTCTCCGAGTGTAATCGACCCCGGCCTGCGAGCAATCCGCAACAACACAAGCAAGATTGTTATAAGTGGTTAAGTGTAATCGACCCCGGCCTGCGAGCAATCCGCAACTTCGGCGTGCTGCAGATGTCGATCTCGCCGAGTGTAATCGACCCCGGCCTGCGAGCAATCCGCAACGTATAACTTGCCACTCCGCGTCATACCCGAAGTGTAATCGACCCCGGCCTGCGAGCAATCCGCAACATCTGAGCACCGCCGCCGGGGCAGGTTCTCAGTGTAATCGACCCCGGCCTGCGAGCAATCCGCAACCGGTGCGATGTTACAGGAAATGTCCCAAATAGTGTAATCGACCCCGGCCTGCGAGCAATCCGCAACCACTTCATGTCCGTCGATCGTAAATGCCATAGTGTAATCGACCCCGGCCTGCGAGCAATCCGCAACACCGTGCCGCCAATGCCGCATTCGGCCAGAAGTGTAATCGACCCCGGCCTGCGAGCAATCCGCAACAACCAAACAAATGCCCCGCATTCCGGGACTAGTGTAATCGACCCCGGCCTGCGAGCAATCCGCAACACACCAGCAACCGGCTGAGATGATGGTGCAAGTGTAATCGACCCCGGCCTGCGAGCAATCCGCAACGGAAAGAGCCGATTGACGCCGGTGATTGAGAGTGTAATCGACCCCGGCCTGCGAGCAATCCGCAACTTGGCGTACGTTGTCCCACTCATCGTCGGCAGTGTAATCGACCCCGGCCTGCGAGCAATCCGCAAC